>NZ_JQNJ01000001.1:2772500-3972500 GCF_000745185.1 Muricauda sp. MAR_2010_75 | reverse complement strand
TTCAACTTATTATAGTTTGAATAGGATGAAAAATAGATGAATGGTAACGCTTTGTGGTAGGCTGGAGTTGTAGAAGAATACCAAGCAAAACAATGTAAATGATTGATTAAAAATGCTTTAAACGATTTTGGAAGCTCCTTTTGGTGAAAAATGTGCTGTAAAATAAAACCCCGTAAATCAATTATTTACAGGGTTTCTTGTTTTGAGATGGTGTCTCTCAGCGGAGGAAGAGGGACAAGAACTTAAATTATAAATTATTGATAATTAATAATTTAATGATATTAAATTTATATTACTCACCGATTTACTCACTTTAAAGATTGACTGTGAAATTTATGATCAATAAGTTTTAATTGGCTATCTCGGAAAGAAATATGATCCCATCCTCAACACGTTTCTTAATTTTTGAAAGCTGTGTTAAGGAAAAGGTCCCTGAAGAACCGTGCGTTCCGTCATTAAATAACCTGAATAACTCAATTATATTTGACATATCTTCTTCAACGAAGTTTTCGAAATCATTGTCTAACAAGTTTTTCTGGGAAAGCAGAAATCTGATTTTGGATCGTCGAGTAGGTTTTCCATTATCTGTCAAATCGCAATCTGGAAGTAAAGATATAACATGTGAGTCTGGCGCCTTAATTTCAAGTATTTGGGTGATGATTTCTCTAGCACTAGTACAGAAATGCCTAGCAGCATCAGGATTTCTCGGATTTAATGAAAATATTGCTCCTTGCCATCTACTGTGCAAATCCAATGAAATTCTATTTAGTTCACTTGTTATGGTGGAAGTATTTAATCCAGAATCCAGGTCGTATTGTTCTGAATCAACCAAAGCGTTAAATACCTCTGCACTATTGGCTGCTTCTCTTTCGGATAAATCTACATAGCGATTATATCGCTCGCTAAGATTGCCATGACCAGATTTTTGGTCAAGATACTCATAATAGGTGTTCAGTGTTACAACGGAACTTTGGTAAACTGTATATCTTGAAGTCGTAGAAATCCGGCTCAATTTGTTCAGTTCAGTCTGAAGACGTCTCCGATTTGACTTAACCCGTTGGTTGTAAGCATTTACCTCACGATTATAGTCGTCAACTGACTTTTTGACTTTTTTATTATAATCCTTTACTTGACGGTTATAGTTATCAATGGCTTTCTTTTGTTCTCTTTGTAGTTTTCGCACATAGTTATTGTATTGCGAAACTGTCATTCTTTTTGGCATCTTACTTTCCTTGTTTGTTATACTTGGGCTGGGATCTTCTAATAATATTGACTTCTTTTTTTCTAGCATCCTCAATTGAAGGCATTTGTTCAATTTGCACTTTTGCTCCTGGAATTTCATTTAGATGTTCTCCGATTCTTTCTTGAACCCTTCCTCTTTTTGCTGTTCCAGTGTAGTTATTTGTCCCACCTGCTGTCGTAATCTTATATACCACAGGCTTGTTATTAGGAAGATTTTTTATGCTCTCTTTTTTATAATTTACTGTTTTCTTTGCCATGACGATAAGATTAAATTGATATATTCGTTCTATTATTATTGGAACACTCAAATTTATTCAATAATTAATAAATTTCAATTGTTCAAAAAAAAGTTGAACAAAAAGTTATTAACAATGAATCTTCACAGAACCCAAGAGCGACTTCTAGATTTGCTTTCCAAAAATCTCGACTCTCCATTATCAATGAGAGACTTACAGGAAGAGCTAGGGCTGTCATCTCCTAGCCTTGTTTACCACCATATTAACCAATTAGAGAGTAAAGGACTGCTTAAAAGAAATCCTAGCAACCCTTCTGATTATCAAATTTTATCTACGCCTGAGGAACCAATTACTTTTCTAAACCTTTATGGGCCAGCCAAATGTGGTCCTGACGGAACGATTCTTTCTGGTAACCCAATTACGCGAATACCTTTACCTTCAAGTTTAATTTCATTTTCTGTCGATCAAGCATTTTTAGTGCAAGCCGAGGGAGATTCAATGGTTCCAGAAATAAGAAATAAAGATTTAGTAATAGCGAAAAAACAGCAATCTGCAGAGAATGGTGAAATTGTAGTCTGCAGCTTGGATGGAGGAGTTAGAATAAAAAAATTTCGTAGGGTAACTAATGAAGTATGTATACTGGAATCAATTAATCAAAATCACGACCCAATCGTAGTGAAAGAAGGTATGACTTTTAATATTGAAGGAATATTTAAAGGATTAATTCGGAGATAAATTGATTAAGTTACATACATTTGAAACGGTTGTTCTATTGTAAAGCAAGGTAAACCCAAGTTCAACTCTCTCTTAAGATGTGTCATGCGTGGCAATCCTTAGTTTTTGCCCCTTAATTGCAAAAGAAGACCATCTTTTAGAAGACTTCCTTATTTGGTAAAACACAACAGCGAGCGAAACAAGGTTTCGCGCTGCAATCGTCCCAAAACTTACCAAACTAATTTACTAAGCAAGGCGATATTCATTTTTATCCAGCAGAAAATGTAACTTTATTTTTTTACTAAACTTTTTGGATTTTCAAAAGTAATAATAGGCAGTGTGGCTACTCTGTTTGATGCTTTTTAATAACACTTGGATCTGTTAATATCTCCTTACTGTAGACTGCATATTCATAGATATTCTTGGCGTTTCTCAATGCTCTTTTAAACACAATCGCTTCTGTTTTAATTGGGATGTTCCATGCACCTTTTTGCTGATTTAAACCCAGATACAGGCCATAATTTTTTTGAACATTTGCTTTTTCGAACCAATCAAAAGTATCCATCATTTCAGGTATGGATTTAAAATTTTGAAAGGCCCAATCTACAGTTTTCATTATTTTGGGGTTTTTTCGGGCTACTTTTCTTCTAAGTTTTCGATCATGCCTAACTTTCCCATATTCCTCTAAAATTTTGAATCTGAATCGATCCATTTGTTTGAAGAGTTCAACGATATACTCATGTTTGGTTTTGTGGCTTTTGAATATATCTTCATAATCACTTATTTTTTGATTTGGATTGACACTTTGCTGTAATATAAACACTGCTTTTATAGATTCTTCTGCTGAAAGGATACAAAGTGATGTTCCAGCTCCACGGTTATTCATTTCAGACGCACATGTTGCAATATCCAACAAAGATTTTGCATTATCCAGAGCATGCCTGTAACCGTCTAAATAAAACGCATCATTTTTCATAGAAGGCACTAAAGAGGGCTTAGGGAGCTTTCAATTTAGGGGAAAAAAGCACTTTTCGATAAGGGAACCATTTTTTTTCTTTTGTCCAGTTCATTGGAAAAAATTCTACTTGCCATTTTATTGAGAACATCAAATTCTTTTTCCACAAATTCAGGGGTGTGTTCTAAATCCTTTCTTTTGAAGCAATAAAACTTCCCCAGTTTAGAAGAGTTTATTATTTCACTTAATAACGCTTTGTCTGTTTTTCCCAAAGAATGACCAATTACCAATACATCATACTCATTGTACTTGTTTAACGCACGTTCGTAAAGTTGTGAGTAGTTGTCATATTTGCTGTATGCTTGGTTTTTATAGTTTTCAATTAGCTCGTCGATTTCTAAATCTCTCATGATTTGATAGTTTTCATCGGTATCATCGCCGTACCCAAACACTATCCAATCATTTTCCAAAGATCCATGAATATAATTTACTTCAATATTCTGTTTTGTCTGGTACTCCAATGTAAGCTCCCCTTAAAACCGAACTGTTTAAAAGTAGAATAATAATCTTAATTTTAAACAGCATTATGAGGAAGAGCAAATTTTCACCAACACAGATCGCAAAGATTTTAAAAGAGTTTGACAACGGCAAGTCCGTTGCCGAGATAACCCGTGACCATGGGGTCAGCTCCGCCGCATTTTACAAGTGGCGTTCGAAGTACGCCGGTATGAGCGGGAAGGAGCTCAAGCGCATCAAGGAGCTCGAGGAGGAGAACCGCAAGCTCAAGCAGATGTACGCCACTCTGGCCCTGGATCACCAAATGGCCAAGGAGGTCATCGAAAAAAAGCTCTGAGGCCCTGCCGCAAGCGCAGCATTGGCAAAGATCTTGCCCATTACGGCATCAGCAGGGCGTGCCGTGTCCTTAACATGAGCAAGAGCGTTTACTATTACAGTCCGTTGCCAAAGGATGACGGGGAGATCGAGAAGGCCTTGCGGGAAAAGGCCAGGGAACATCCGGAGGAGGGTTTCTGGATGGCCTATCACCGTTTGAGGGCAGAGGGAATGCCATGGAACCATAAGCGCGTCCACCGTGTCTACAGGGCACTGGGACTGCCCTTGAGAAGAAAGGCGAAGAAACGCCTTCCGGCACGTGTGAAAGAGCCTTTGGAGGTCCCGGCGGAGGCCGACCACACCTGGAGCATGGATTTTGTCACCGACGTCCTGGAGAACAAACGCCGTTTCAGGGCACTGAACATCATGGACGATTACAACAGGGAGGCACTGCACATCGAAGTGGATTTTTCCCTGACCAGCAACCGTGTGGTCTGGGTGTTGAACCATCTGATCAACAGAAGGGGAAAGCCCAAGCGCATACGCATGGACAACGGTCCTGAGTTCATCGCTAAGCTAACGTCCCAATGGAGCAAGATGCACGGAATAGAGTTCAAATATATACAACCGGGAAAACCGACCCAGAACGCATTTGTGGAAAGGTTCAACGGCAGTTTTAGGAGGGGGACCCTCAACAGGTTCATCTTTGAGGACATCGACCAAGTAAGGGAACAGGCACGGATTTGGATGAACGATTACAACAATTACAGGCCACACAAGGCCCTTGGATATGTGTCCCCTAAACAATATCTGGAACTCAATTCCTTGTGCGGTACCGCACAAGGAATTAAAAACGATAACTTTGATGAAGTTTTAGAAAAATAAGCAGTTCTATCTAAGGGAAGTCTACACCAATAGATAATCTTCGATGGTTGAGGTATAGTTAAAGTTGAGGATGTAAACATCTTTTACCCCTCTGATATGAGTGTCAAAAAATCTCTGGACTTTTGGATCCTTGGCAATGGGTATAGTTTTGAGATATTCAACAAGGGCTTTTTTAATTTCGTCAAACTCCATGTTCAGCTTCAATAAGTCTTTTTTGGCAGCTGCCCTGTTCCCTCCTTGTGCTGTTTCTTTATGGATTAAAAGCTCATGGAAATACGCCCTTTCAATATCAAACCAATTGTCGTATCCACCTTTATATAGTTTACCGAGAAATGAGTTGGATATAACTGTGTCAAGTTTATAAGAGTTATCTTTTAGATATTGTGCTGCACTTGATAATTGACCTGTTGCAATATCCATGTAAACCTTATTGATAAAGGCATCATGATGGTGACCATTTTTTCTGGTTTCAACCAAATTCCCAACAAAAAGGGAGTTTAAGAGTTCATTTCTCCTTGCAAGGTTTACGACAACCTGTTCAATTTCGGGAATTATTCTTTTTTCAATATAGTGGTTTGCGAAATCTGCGTATGAAGTTGGCATTTTATGGTGTAGGTCAAAGCCATTTCCAATAATCAAGATTTTAGGTTGAGCTATCACGATTGTAGTTATTTAAGAACGACATCTGCAAACCTACTTAAAAGTAACCATACCTTTTCCAGATATTTCTTTCTAATGTCTATTTGATTTTATCTCATTAACAATCAAAGTAAGTAATTGATATTGGCTATTAGTTGTCTTATGATTCATATTTGTTATGGACCAATATCCCTCAAACTTTCCAAGAATTCTTGATTTTTATTGAAAATTCTTTAAGCAAACCTTCTTTATAGAGTTAAAAAATTTCCTTTCGCCACTGTTACTTATACTGTTGTCTAATTTGAAATTCGTAGGCAATTCAAGATGTGTCTTTGTGGCAACAAAGACAATCTTGCTTTGCTCCCGATGGTCGCAAAGAAAAAAAATGAAAAGGGACTATATCAAATTTAGATGTACCATATACGAAAAGAAGCTGCTCAAAAAAAGGGCACAAAGAGCGGGCGTTTCCCTATCGGAATATTGCCGGAGTTCCGCTTTTGGCAACAATATCATCGAACGTTTGACAGCGGAACAATTGGCCCATTACGCCATGCTGGTAAAGTACAAGAACAACTTCACAAGAATTGGGAACATGTTCAAAAAGCGCAACCCCAAACTTGAACAGGAAGTGAAACAACTGGCCGAGGAAATCAGAAAGCACCTTTATATTTTCAAGAAATGATCGGCAAGGGCAGATCCATATCACATACCAGGGCATCCATCGGCTACGGATGGAACCAAGAGAAGAATGCCGAGATTATCCATAGCCAACATTTGGCAGGGCAGACACCAAAGGAAATTACAGACGAGTTCAAGATTATACAACAGCAAAACATGAGGTGCAAGAACAATACCCTCAGCTTTGTATTGAGTCCGACAATCGAAGATGGCAAGGAGCTAAACCAAAAGAAACTCAAGGAACTCACCCAAAGGTTCATCAAGCGAATGAACCTAAAAAACAATCAGGCCATCGCTTTTGTGCATAGGGACAAACTACATACCCATATCCACTTATATGTCAATAGAATAGGTTTTGATGGAAGGGCATACAACGACAGCTTTATTGGAAAACGGAGTCAATTGGCCGCTCAAGAAGTTGCCAAAAAAATGGGTCTAACGACCGTAAAAGAGGTACAACAAGAAAAACTGAACGAGATAAAGCGAATACGAAGCGAAATCAAACGAATCCACGAAAAGGTAATGGAAGAGAAAAGACCAAAGGATTTTGGCCAGTACATCAAATACATGAAACAGAAAGAAGTAAAGGTCATTCCTTATATCAACAAATCGAACAAGCTGCAAGGTTTTCGGTACGAGTACAAAGGCCATAACCTAAAGGGCAGTGAAGTGCACCGTTCGATGTCGATCAACAACTTGGCCGCCCAACTGTCCAAGAACAATGAAAAGGGTATTCTAATTAAAGGTTCAAATGCCGTCCAGCTTATGGGCAAGACTGTGGAGTTGAGTGCCAGCATAGCCATGCACCTTGCCAAAATAGTGATAAAGAAAACAATAAAAAAAGCACTGGAAACAGGAATAGGGATTTGAACACCAATAAAAAAACATATTATGAAAAAGATGGATGAGATCATGGAATTGCTGACCGAGGAAATCGATGGGTTCAACCGTTCGATTGAAAAACTGGAAGACCTTTACAAGAAACAAGATAATACAACGATAAAAGTGGATTCCTCCAAAATCGAGTATTATGTCAAGGACTTTATTGGACAACAACAGGAAGCAATGGCAACCTATGAAAGGAAGGTAGGGGAAATTACTCAAAAAATAAAATCGGCAATGTTGTTCCCGAAATGGCTTACCGCCCTATTCTTTGTTGTGTTATCGATCACGGTTTTGACCCTCGGGTATTTTGGCTATCATTTCATTCAATTTGAGGAAAATAGGAAGAAGGCTTTTATACAGGGCAGGAGAGAAGCCATTTCCGAACTTAGGAGTTATTTTGATGACCACCCTATTATCTATAAGGATTTTCAAAGATGGTCGAGGAAACAAGATTCCTTGCCTAGCAAAAAGTAGGATGCGCCCTATCGGGTTTTTGCTTTACGCTTATCTTCCTGAACACTACAAAAACCCGACAGGATCCGTGCGCAAAGTTTAAGGGTAAGGATTTGGGATTTAAACTTTACGGGATTAAATAATTCAAACAACCAAAATGTATTCGTTTTTATCCAGAGGCAGGTTTATACCTGTCTCAGATTATTGAGATATAAAATATGCCTTTCCTAGATATTAATCAAATCGGCATAAACTACTTTTAAAAATAGTCCAGAAATCCATTTTGACGATTATAAAGAATCGAGAACTTTTAACTACCCGCAAGGATCTTCTGAATTTAGATTGTTGATTTTTTATTTAACATATTTTATTCTACATTTAAGAAATTCTTTTCAAAAAATTAAGAAAATGGATAATTCTTTGACAAATATTCCAGAAATAATTAGAGAGGCATCAAAGAGTCCTTTAGGAATTTTTGCGTTAATAATTATTTTATTGTTTAGTGTTTCCTATGGTTTTTTTGTCTCTGAAGACGGCCTTCTTAAGATAATCGCTTTTACGATGTTATTTATCGGAGCAATTTTATATGGGGTTTCTATTTATAAAACTGCTGAAAAAAAAAAGAAGGAGAATTCACCTCAAGAAGGAGACTAAATTTATTTGCTTTATCCCTTGCCTTATTTGCCACTCTGAGCCTATCTAGCATCTATGTCATATATGATTTATACTTTAAAAGACATGTATTATTCTTTAGTTCTTTTTATATAACTGATTCTGAATGGGTTGGAATCAAGGAAATCAGTCCAAAACAAAAGAACAATCTAAACTCCTACTTCAAATTTGCTTTGAAAGGAAGATTTGGTAAACCCGTACTTATTGAATACTTAAAGGGCCCTGGAAATTTAAAGACTGAAGATTTACCTGTAATTTTTGGAGACTTTTTTAATGATCAATGTTCGAGGAAACGCTTGATTGGTGTTAGGTTTTCCTATAACCAGATGAATAAATTAACAAATGAGTCATACTATGACAACAATGGTAATGTCATTATGGACTTACGTTACTTAAATTCTAGCAACAACATAAAAATTGAATACCCTTCTGGAAAGCCATGCTCAAAACAAGGTTCATCGGTTAGCGCAATTGAAACAGGATATACCTATATTAAAGAACTAGGTAATGTTTTAAATAAGGTTATATATAAAGATTATTTGATGAATCCAATTGAGGATGAATCCGACTTTTCAGGTTTTGAATTAGTCTACGATTCGAAAGGTAATATAAAGTCAAAAAAATTCTACGATGGCGAAAGCAAACCAAGTATTCAAGAAAGTTATTCATACGACATTAATGGGAACAACACATCGGTTTCCTATTTTGATGATTTAGGGTCCCCCATCGAAAAAGAAGGATTTTTCAAATTAGAGTGGGAACACGACCTGAATGGTAACAGAATTTCTGAATCGTATTTTGATTTATCTAATAAACCTATAAGTAACAAAAAGGGAGTGCATAGAGTAAGTTACATTTACGATTCATTTGGGAATAAGTCAACTCACAAATACTATGGATTTGAAAATCAATTAATTTATGATGACAGTGGAGTAGCGGTTAGAAGATATGAACATAATGCAAAAGGCGAATATATAAAGATGGAATATTTAGATATTCATGAGCAACCAATAAATTCTGTTACCTGGAAAACGTCTTTTACTGAATATCGGTATGATGACAAGGGCAATATGATAGAAGCAAAAGGTTATGACAAATCTGGTAACCCTAGTTACGATGACGAAGGGGTCTTCGCAATACGGCACACATTTAATGATAGGGGTTATATAAGTGCTATCCAGTTATTTGATTTTGATGATAATCTAAAACCAAATAAATACGGAATCGCAAAAAGAACCCACCAGTATGATGAAATGGGGAACATAATTAAAAGAGTCTACTTTAATGAAAAAGGGGAGGCAATCGCTTTTAAAGATTCAGGGGGAATCGAAGGAATTTATGGTGTAAAAGATAGTTTTGATATCAATCATAACCTTGTTAGGCGAGTCTACTTGGGGAAGGACCTAAATATAGGTGCTATTTCATTGGTTAATGGTTCCAGAGTAGTCGAAATAGAATACGACAATAAAAACCGAGAGACTGAAAAAAGATATATTGCCAGAGATTCAGCTATGGACAATAATTCAAAGGTTGTTGAACAAATTATTTATGATGATGTAAACAGAATAGTAACAAAAAAAGCATTTAATGCTTTAATGGAACCTTTTCCTCAAATAGAGCCAAATATTTATGTTATCAAGGAATTCTATGATACCAATGATTCCCAAGTGAAAAAAAAGTGCTTCTTTGACAAAGGTGGGAAAGCAATAAATGGAGATTTAGAGCATTGTTTTGTTTACGAATACGATTCTTTCGGAGATTTAACTTCAAGAAAAAAGCTAAATAGTATAGGTGAAGTTACTTCTGAAGAGCGCTGGACATATAACCGTTTTAGAAAAACTAAGGATTGGGAGCAAAGAGAGTACGATGCTAAAACAGGTGAACTGGTTGATATATCAAATGAAGAGAACGAATATGATGATTTTGGCAACCTCATCCTAACAATAGTCAAAAGTGGAGTAGATGAAGAGATAGAAGAAAAAGTTTCTTTTCAATATGATGAGAAAGGCTATGAAATAAGCAAGAGTTTTATTGATATAAATAATGTTCCAACAGCAGACAAATTCGGTATTCATAGATACACTTATAAAAGAGATGAGTATGGCAGGTTATCTGAAGTCAGACTTTTTAGTACGAGTCTTAATCCAATCATTCATAGTACTAACTCTTATCATGGATTTAAAAATAAATATGATAGTAAAGGAAACATAATAGAACAAGTAAAATTTGATAAAAAAGGCGAGGTTTTGAAAGTGGGCGATAAAGTGGATTGGACTGTTTTCAATGGAATCTATAATGAAATAGGACAATTAGTTGAAGCGAAGTTTTTAGATGAAAACCGAAGTTTAACACATAACTCAAGGGGATATGCAATAAGAAGGCAATATTATGATGAGTACGGAAGGCTAATTGGAAGGAAATATTTTGATAAAGACGATAAAGCTACAAATCTCAAAAATGAGGGTTATCATAGCGAGAAAAACATTTTTGTAGGCTTCAACAAAATTGAAACCAAATATTTTACCAAAGATGATGTAGAGTTATGATTTTATCCATTACTTCTATCCTTATTTCCTCATGTCAATCCTTTCACCAGCACTCTGAACTCTCTCTTTCTGTTTCAACTTCTTCCTCAACATTTGCATATCGTCACTAACCCTCCTGTTTAGAATCTTGGCATAATGCTGAGTAGTTCGCAGATTTTTATGGCCGAGCATCTTACTTACCGATTCGATTGAGACACCATTTGAAAGGGTTACAGTGGTTGCAAAGGTATGTCTGGCCAAATGGGTCGTTAAATGCTTTTTAATCCCACTCAGGTCAGCTATCTCCTTTAAATAGGCATTCATCTTTTGATTGGTCAGTACCGGCAGCACCTTTTTGTCAACCAATAGAGAACTATGCTCATATTTTTCGAGTATCATCAAAGCTGTGGGCAGTACAGGAATATTGCTTTTTGTTTTTGTCTTGGTTCGTTTGGTGTTTATCCAAAGGTCTCCATCGATTCCAATGACAAAATCATCATGTGTCAGTTTTTTTACATCCGCATAGGCCAATCCCGTAAAGCAACAGAAAACAAAGCAATCCCTAACATGGTCCAGTCTTTCATTGCTAAAAGGATAATGCATTAAACGTTGTAATTCTTCCTCGGTAAGAAATTCACGTTCAACATTCTTTAACCTGGCCTTCCAGTTGGCGAAAGGATCTCTGGTTATCCACCCATTGGCATAGGCAACACGAATGATTTTTTTAAAATTGACCACATATTTGATTGCCGTGTTGTGGCTGCATTTTCTTTTAGTCTTTAGATAGTATTCAAACCCGGATATAAAAGCATAGTTGACATGATGAACCGGAATATCATTCCTTTTATGTTCATTTTGGATGTATTCACTGAGGTGGCTTTTTGCGGTTCGGTAACGTTCGGCGGTTCCTTCGGCAAAATCCTTTCCAACCAGGCTGTCCACTTGGTCATTGTGTTCCTGGAATATCTCCAAGAGCATTTTACAGGGCTTGTCCAATCCCAAATAAGCCTCTTTGAGTGACATTGCAGTAAGTGGTTCATCCCTATCTTTTAACTTGTCAGCATGCTGATATAAATCAGTGCGTATCTTGCTCAAATAGGAATTCAGCTGCCGTACTTCTTGGGAAAATCCCAACACCTTACCATATGCCGCGTCCCACGTACTGGGATGAACCTTGCGTCCAGAACTGAACTCCGCTCGCTTTCCATCGATTGTAATCCTGACATAAATAGTTGACCGGCCAACGCGGTCTTTTTTGTATTTTCTAAGATAGAATAGAAGAGATACCATAAAAGTGACACCGAATTTAACATTATTTGCCTTGAAATTAGGAAAAAAATATTAATACATAATTGTTATAAGTGACTGAATTACAATATGATAATTGATATTAGGTGCCCCTTTTTGATGAGATTTGAAGGGGCACCGAAACGGGCACTTTTTAACATGATTTCAAAAGGTATCATTTAAAACCATAAAAAAAAGAAAACCCTGTAAATCAATAATTTACAGGGTTTCTTGTTTTGAGATGGTGTCTCTCAGCGGAGGAAGAGGGATTCGAACCCCCGGAGGTGTGACCCTCAACAGTTTTCAAGACTGCCGCATTCGACCACTCTGCCATTCCTCCAAAAAATTGCGGGCTTGCCCGCCGAAGCCTTTTGCGTAGGCGGGTGCAAATATATAAAGCTTTTTTGGTTCTATAAAAGTTTATAAACTTTAAATTTTTCCTTCTAAAGTTTCTAAAATTACCTAGTACTTTTACACCAATGGAAGAATGGTATCACTATCCACTCTTGGTGGCTGTAGGCTTTGCAGTAGGCTTTATTAATACTGTGGCAGGCGGTGGCTCCCTATTATCTTTGCCAACCCTCATATTTTTGGGATTGCCTGCGCCGGTGGCCAACGGGACCAACCGAGTGGCCATTGTTATTCAGACTGCTTTGGCTACCGCGGGTTTTAAAAGTAAGGGCATTTCCACCTATCCATTCAATGTGTATTTGGGGGTTTCAGCTTTTTTTGGTTCCATATTAGGGGCTTATATTGCAATTGATGTTAAAGGGGAAACCTTTAATAGGATTCTGGCCATCATTATGGTGGCTGTGGTGCTCATTATCATTTTTAAACCCAAAATGAGGTTGGAGGAAATGCAGGAGCGCTTCACCGGAAAATACCTGTGGCTGAGTATTATAGTGTTCTTCTTTTTTGGGATTTATGGGGGATTTATCAATGCAGGACTCGGATTTCTTATGATGTTGTTCCTGCATTTCGTCAATAGAATGAACCTAGTCCGTGTGAATGCCACCAAAGTGGCTGTGGTCTTTATTTATATGCTTTCCGCACTGGCCGTATTTGCGTTCAATGACAAGGTCAATTGGAAATTGGGTTTTATCTTGGCCATCGGTAATGGTACGGGAGCTTGGGTGGCCAGTCGGTTTTCGGTAAAAAAGGGCGATGGATTCATCAAGACTTTTTTGATTGTGGCCGTAATCGCCATGGCGATAAAATTGTGGTTTTTTTAAAATTTAAAATGATAGGGAATGCCGGGTTTTGAACTTTTTGGAGATAAGGAACGGAAACAGGTACAGGATGTGCTGGATTCAGGCGTATTGATGCGCTATGGATTTGATGGAATGCGCAACGGACATTGGAAATCCAAGGAGCTTGAAGCTGCTTTGTCCCAAAGGATGCAGACCCAATACGTGCATTTGGTAAGTAGCGGTACTGCCGCGCTTACTGTGGCCTTGGCCACTGCTGGAATTGGAGCAGGGGATGAGGTGATTATGCCCACCTTTACTTTTGTGGCCAGTTTTGAATCCATTTTGGCGCTTGGCGCCATTCCGGTTTTGGTGGATGTGGATGACACTTTGACGTTGGACCCTGATGCAGTGGAAAAGGCCATTACCCAAAAAACCAAGGTAATCATGCCCGTACACATGTGCGGTTCCATGGCCGATTTGGATGCGCTTCAAAGTTTATGTAAAAAATACAATCTATTGCTCTTGGAAGATGCCTGTCAGGCCATTGGTGGTACTTATCAAGGAAAACCCTTGGGCAGTATTGGGGATTTAGGCTGTTTTTCTTTTGATTATGTAAAAACCATTACCTGCGGTGAGGGTGGAGCTGTAATCACGAATAACGAAGGCTATTATCAAAATGCTCATAAATATTCGGATCATGGCCATGACCATATCGGAAATGATAGGGGAGCAGAGCAGCATCCATTTTTGGGGTATAATTTTCGTATTTCAGAGTTAAATGCCGCTGTGGGCTTGGCCCAACTTTCCCGATTGGACGAATTCATCAACCTGCAAAAAAGAAACTATACCATTTTACGTAAAGCCCTGTCAACCATTCCCGAGGTAACGTTTAGAAGAGTTCCCGAGGGAGGCGAGGAAAATTATTCCTTTTTGAGTTTCTTCCTTCCTTCAGAAGATGTGGCCCAAAATGTACATCAGGCTTTGGGAGCCAATGGAGTGGATGCCTGTTTTTATTGGTACAACAACAATTGGCACTACTATCGAAAATGGGAACATCTTACACATTTAAAATCCTTGGGAAATCTTCCCCAAGAAGTAGCTGATGGACTTCCGGATTATGCCAATGTGGATTTTTCTGCATCCGACCTTTGGGTAGGACGAACCATTTCTTGTTTGATAAAATTGGGCTGGACCGAAAAGGAAATGAAGGAAAGAGCCAAAAAAATGATAGAAGTTATCCAATCATTCATATAACCAATTGGTCATTCTGAACCTAGTGAAGAATCTAATTTTGGGAAGTGGTGGGCTTGACACAAATTACACGAATATCCACTAATTCTGGCCTTGATTGAACTTGAACTTGCGTTTTGAGTTTGAACCTGAATCAGTAGTTAACGTACTCCACAATCTCCAAACCGTAACCCACCATGCCCACGCGACGGGTCTGCCCGGAATTGGACAACAACCGAATCTTGGAAATGTTCAAATCGTGCAGAATTTGTGCCCCGATGCCAAAATCTTTGGCGTCCATATCAATTTTAGGTGCTTTGGTGATGCCTTGGGCCTGCAATTTTTTAAACTCAGCCAAGCGACTCAACAAATTCATGGATTGGTTGTCTTGATTGATAAAAATCATGGCACCTTTTTCCTGGGAGTTCAATACATTGAACATGCGTTGTAAGGCCTCATCTGGGTTATTGGTCAGAGTGCCCAACATATCATTGTTCACCAGGGTGGAATTGATTCGGGTTAGTACCGGTTCCCCCAATTTCCAACTTCCCTTTACCAAAGCAATATGCACTTGATTGTTTGTGGTTTGTTGGTAGGCACGTAGCCGAAACTCCCCGAAGCGGGTTTTTATGCTGAAAGATTCCTTGAGTTCAATAAGGCTGTCGTGCTCCATGCGGTAAGCAATCAAATCCTCGATGGATACAATTTTCAGATTAAACTTTTTGGCCACTTCCAGTAGTTCCGGTAATCGGGCCATACTGCCATCCTCGTTCATGATCTCCACAATAACACCAGCGGGTTCCAAACCGGCCAATCGGGCAAAATCTATAGCGGCCTCGGTATGGCCTGTTCTGCGCAAAACCCCACCTTCCTTCGCAATTAATGGAAAAATATGCCCTGGACGGGCCAATTCATGGGGTTTTGTGGTTGGATCGGTCAGTGCCAGAACCGTTTTGGCCCTATCCGCAGCTGAAATTCCGGTGGTTACCCCATTGCCCCTTAAATCCACCGAAACGGTAAAAGCAGTTTCCAACGGATCGGAGTTGTGGGTTACCATTTTGTGGAGCCCGAGATCTTTGCATCTTCCTTCTGTGAGAGGAGCACAAATAAGCCCACGTCCATGGGTGGCCATAAAATTTACTGTCTCCGGGGTAATGAGTTCCGCAGCGGCCAAGAAATCACCTTCATTTTCACGGTTTTCATCATCCACCACAATGATGACCTTCCCTTGACGAATATCCTCAATGGCCTCTTCTATGGCGTTTAGCTGTATCTTTTTTTCTTTGGCAACCATTATACTTCAGAATCTTTTTCTTTCTTTTTAAACAGGGATTTAATGCGGTCAAAAATATTTCCAAACCCGAACAGCCCTCTATCTGCGGTGGCCCTTCTAGTGAGCGAGATACCCAACGGAAGCATGATTAAGGTGGAAAGCCAAGCCCCAAATGCTGGGTGTATGTTTCCTTCCTTGGCGTAGTTTCCAGCAAATACCCCAATAAAATAATACGTCAAAAATAAGACAATGGCAATCACCATAGGGAGACCAAGCCCTCCTTTTCTAATAATGGCGCCCAATGGAGCTCCCACAAAGAAGAGAATAATGCAGGAAAATGCCAGTGCATATTTATTGTGCAACGAAAGGATGTGGCTATTGTAGAACTTGTATCGTTTTTGGAGTTCTTCCTTTTTGGAGATGACCGTGTTTAAAATCCCGGATACGGAATTTTTGGCATTGTTTATAACCTGAAGCCGTTGCCATTCTTCAAGTGTGGCCAGGACGTCATCAACATCTTTTATGGTGTCCTTTGCTATTTTGGTTTTTGAGGTATCTACAGCTGCAATAAGGCGAATACTGTCCGTTTTAAGATTCTTTTCAGGGAAGGCACCCATACGGTTGACAATATTCTTGGAGAAGGCCTCTACTTTTTCCAAGTTGTTTTTGGCCAAAGAATCAATATCCTTTACCAAACGGCCCACATTCTTCATCTTGTCGGTGGTAATGTTCCCATCTTCCTCCAAGTCTTGATTGTTGAGCTCAGAGATATCAATGTTAATGGTGTAGGTCTCAAATTCCGATTTCGCAAAGGGGTGTTTCCTTCTTTCTTTGGCATCCTTGGGAATTAGTTCTTCATAATAATGCCCATCTTTTAGCACCAGTTGAATGATATCGGATTCCTCACTACTGATCAATTCTCCTGTTTTTGCCTTGATGACCGTACTGTTTATGTTTTGGTCCGTTTTTTTGTGGATGATGACATTGTCCAAAAAACGGTCCTGTTCCCCATATTTTTTGTCCACTTTTATGTTCATTCCTTCGCCGGTGCCTTCAAAATCACTGAAAACCCCTTCCGTAATGGCAGCGGCGGGTTTTACCTTGGCAATATTTCGCCTAAGGTTGAATATTTTTTGTTCGGATTTTGGAATAACGTTGTTCGCGAAGAAAAAAGTGACCACACCCAAAAAGAGTACAAATACAATCAAGCTGCGCATACCACGCTGGAGGGAGATTCCCGAAGCCTTCATGGCGGCAAACTCATAGTTTTCGGCAAAGGTTCCAAAGGTTAGGATGGAGGACAATAGAACGGTAAGTGGGAGTACTTTGTCCACCAAGGTGGGGATAAAGTAGAAAATGAACTTTCCAATAATGACAATGCCCAGACCTTTTCCAGCCAAATCATCAATGAATAGCCATATTCCCTGAAAGATGAATATGACGATCAAGATGAAAAATGAACTGAAGAAATTATATAGAAATCTTCGTAATATATACTGGTCTAGTATTTTCAATCCCTAGTTTCTTGTAATGTAATACCCTTTGTCCTCGTATTTTTTCTCGTCAAAGGTAAACAGTGTGCTCGAAAGTGGCTGATTGGTTTTGAAAGAATTAACGGTGATGGTGGTTTTGGTGCCATTGTTCCCGGTCTGTATAAGCTTGTAGATATGTTTGGTTTGGGTGTCAATCCCCAACAGCACAGACTTGATTTCCGTATTGGAATCAATGGGAATCAATTTTACGTATTGGATTTTTCTTCCATCTACATTTTGTAAGATGTCCCACTGATAGTTGTGACCTGTCTTGTAGAACGTGAGCATTTTTGATGGGCTAACGTTATCATTGTCCTCGTTGACATCCTCTATGGTAACCTCCTCATTTTCGGGAACAATGGTGTACACTTTATTTCCATCAAAAAGTTGTTGTGCCCCCAAATAATTCAGGAAATACTTTTCACCATCCAAGGTAACATTACCGTTGGTTTCTTGTTTTAGGTTGGCCTCAGTATTTTCCAGAGTGGACCTAAAATCAATATAAATATTATCGTAGCTTTTTACTTTGCTGTACACTTCATCCAGCAATGCTTTGGCCTTGTCCGAGTTTTGCCCGAACGAAAAAAGACCTACCGTTAAAAATCCGATTAAAAGAATATGTTTTTTGATCATGGTTTTATTTTGATTCATTTTCTAACAATTGTTCCAAAGAGTAAATGTCGGGTATCAACACCTGACGCGCCTTACTGCCTTCAAAAGGGCCAACAATTCCTGCAGCTTCCAACTGATCTATGATTCTACCTGCTCTGTTGTAGCCCAATTTCAATTTACGTTGGATCAGGGAAGCAGAACCTTGTTGTGCCGTTACAATAACTTCAGCGGCCTCACGGAACATGGCATCCCTGTCCGCGATATCATTATCAAGACTTGTGCCAGATTCTTCACCCACATATTCTGGCAGTAAGTGAGCATCTGGATAGGCACGTTGCGAACCAACATAATCGGTAATTTTGGCCACCTCAGGGGTGTCCACAAAGGCACATTGAAGCCTGGTAACATCGTTTCCTTGGGTGTAGAGCATATCACCACGGCCTATAAGTTGGTCAGCGCCTTGGGCGTCCAGAATGGTTCTGGAATCTATTTTTGAGGTCACTCGAAATGCAATTCGTGCAGGGAAATTCGCCTTGATGATACCCGTGATCACATTAACAGAAGGGCGTTGTGTAGCAATGATCAAATGGATTCCGATGGCCCGGGCCAATTGTGCCAATCGGGCAATGGGTGTTTCCACCTCCTTTCCGGCGGTCATGATCAGGTCTGCGAACTCATCAATCACCAAAACAATGTAGGGGAGGAACTTATGCCCATCATTCGGGTTGAGCTTTCTGGCTTTGAACTTGACATTGTATTCCTTTATGTTTCGGACCATGGCCGTTTTTAACAGCTCATACCGATTATCCATTTCAATACAGAGTGAATTCAAGGTATTGATGACCTTATTGTTATCCGTTATAATGGCATCCTCCGAATCTGGAAGTTTGGCCAAGAAATGACGCTCAATTTTGTTGTACAGGGTCAGCTCCACTTTTTTGGGATCCACCAGAACAAATTTAACCTCCGCAGGGTGTTTTTTGTAAAGTAAAGACGTGATTACGGCATTCAACCCTACGGATTTACCCTGACCGGTGGCTCCAGCCATGAGCAAGTGTGGCATTTTGGCTAAATCCACCACAAAAGTTTCGTTGCTAATAGTCTTTCCGAAAGCTATGGGAAGTTCCATCTCGGCCTTTTGGAATTTGTTCGATGCAATCACCGAACGCATGGAAACCACAGTGGCATTCTTGTTGGGCACTTCAATACCGATGGTTCCTTTTCCGGGAATGGGAGCAATAATCCGAATACCCAATGCTGCTAAAGAAAGCGCAATGTCGTCCTCGAGGTTTTTGATTTTGGAAATACGGATACCCGCTTCAGGGACAATTTCGTAAAGGGTTACCGTTGGGCCAATAGTGGCTTTGATCTGTGCAATCCCGATTTTGTAGTTCTTAAGGGTACTTACAATCCGGTTTTTATTTTCTTCCAGTTCTTCTTGGTTAATGGTAATGCCACCAGAAGCACCGTGGGCATCCAAAAGGTCTAAAGGAGGGAATTTATAATTGCCCAATTCCAGTTTGGGGTCGAATTCCCCAAAATCCTTGACCAGTTTTTCGGATTTAATGTCGCTTTCCTCTTTTTCCTCTTCAACTTTTTCCACTTCCAAGCTGATATCCACTTCATCCTCTTCGGGAAGGTTTACATCAAGTCCTGCCTCACTTTTTAAGGGAGGAATATCTTTTTTGTGGGTATACGTGTCCACTTTTATGGGGGTATCGTCATCAGTACTCAGGTCAAGACTGTGCTCTTCGGATTCTTCTGCATTTTCGGAACCAGAAACTGATTCATTTTTTTGAAAGTCGGATTTAATCTGTTGCCGTTGCTTGCGGAAGAAATTGGCAACACCTTCGGGGGTGAAATTGAACAGTCGCACCAAAATCACCATCAATACAAACACCAAAATGAGAAATACTCCGATCTTACCCGTGTAATCTTGAAGGAAATCGTTCATTTCATATCCGATAAGTCCACCCAAAAGCGGTTGGTCTATCGCAAAAAAACCAAGAGCAACAGAAATCCAAATAACTCCGACCAATCCCCAAATCCATTTTCCAATAAGACCCTTGCCACTCAAACCTAAAAAGAGGTAGAGTCCCGTAACGGCCAACAATACCGGAAAAGCAAATGAGGCCAGTCCAAACCCACGGTACATGAAAAAATGGCTCACACTGGCGCCAAACTTGTTCAAGAGGTTGCTGGCTTCTGCATTTCTGTTGGCAAACTCGGACAATAAACTTTGGTCCGCTTGCCAAGTGAAATAGTATGACATGAAGGAAAAGAACAGCGCAATGCTGAGGACAATAAGTAAACTGCCAAAGATAATCTTGTTCTGTTTGGAGGGTTTCAGGGAAACCTTCCTTTTGGCAGCAGTAGGTTTGGATTTAGATTTTGTCCTTTTTTTTGCCATTGATCATGGTTTATGCGGGGCTAATTTACAAATTTACGATGCTTCAATTAAGCTTTGCCGTTGCTTACATTAATTTGGGCACGTAGATGATGAGTCCAATGATACTTGCCACAATGGACACTATCATAACGGCGCCTGCGGAAATATCTTTTATCAAACCAATTTTGGGGTCGTTTTTTGGTTGAATGTAGTCCGATATTTTCTCAATGGCCGTGTTGACCCCTTCAATGCCCATGACCAAACCAATGGCAAAGAGCTGCAGAATCCATTCCGTATTGGAAATCTCAAAATAGAATCCTGCAATGGTCATTACAATGGCAATGCAAAATTGGATTTGTATGCTGGCCTCGGTTCGTAGGAGCAAAAACATCCCCTTCAGTGCGAAGCCCACACTGCGAATCCTATTCTTAAAAAAAGATTCCCTAGGCATCCATCAATGCTTCAAGCGCAGCCTTATAGTTGGGTTCATCCACCGTTTCAGAGACTTGTTCCGAATAGATTACCTCGCCATTTTCATTCAAGACCACAACGGAACGAGACAACAAACTCTGCAAAGGTCCATCGATGAATTCCACATTGTATGCTTTTCCGAAGTTACCATCCCTAAAATCAGAAAGGGTTTCCACCTTGTCGATTCCTTCAGCTCCGCAAAAACGTGCCTGTGCAAATGGAAGGTCTTTTGAGATGCATAATATGGTGGTGTTGTCCAATTCAGCGGCTTCTTGGTTGAACTGACGAACCGATTGGGCACAAGTTCCAGTATCAATGCTTGGAAAAATGTTCAAGACCACCTTTTTTCCTTTGTAATCTGAAAGCGAGGTCGAGGAAAGGTCTGTCTTGGTCAATGTAAAATCGGGGGCTTGGGAACCGTTTTTTGGAAGGTTGCCAAGCGTATGTATTTCGTTTCCTTTTAAGGTAACAGTAGCCATGTTTTTATATTTTGGTTCGAGGCCAAAAATACTTAAAAAAAACCTTCTTTTAGACTGATTTGGAAAAGGTTCTTTGAAAAATTACGGGCTATTGGTTAGGACACTTTGGTAGTTGTCAACATCTTGATTTTAATCTTCAATGCTGCAAAAAGGAGTGTCATGAATGGACTCAACCAATTGAAAATGGCATACAATGCATATTCGCCAACACCCACACCCAATACACTACTGTGGTAGGCACCACAGGTGTTCCACGGCACAAGTACCGATGTAACTGTTCCAGAATCTTCCAAGGTCCGGCTAAGGTTCTCTGGGGCCAATCCGCGTTCTTCATAAGCTTTGGAGAACATTTTCCCGGGAACCACAATGGCCAAATACTGGTCAGATGCGGTGACGTTGAGTGCCAGACAACTTCCCACGGTACTTGCAAAAAGCCCAAAAGTGGTCTTGGCCATTTTCAAGAGCGACTCCGTAATGCGTTCCAGGGCTCCAATGCCATCCATGATACCGCCAAAGACCATGGCACACATGATCAGCCAAATGGTACCCAACATGCCAGACATACCTCCGGAAGAAAACAAATCATTCAATGCGGGATCATCTGTAGCTATATTGGTATCTACAGTGATGGCATCGATGACTGCAAAATAAGAACTCTGTAAAAATGAAGTTGGAGTTGCAGTTGCATGATATTCGCCAACTAAGTTGCCATCAACATAGACCTTGGATGTCTTACTAAAGGTTTGAGTTACTTCAGTCTTAGATGTTGGCAATTCCAATATGAGTTTATTCTCTAAACTCACATTTTCCTTGCTTTTTACAAGTTCATAGATGCCTGGACCATAGAAGTTTTTCTTACCTGCATCCCATTGTACATATTCCTGTAAATCCGAAGGAATTGAATTAATGCTATACTTGAGACCATTACTCCAAATGATTTGACTTTGAAAAAACACAGCAAAAAGCCCTCCTAATAGCGTACCAATCAACAATGCCAAAAGCGGAGGTGCTTTTTTTACAATCAAAAAGATAACCGCTACAGGCACTAGAAAAAGCCATCCACTCACATTAAAAGTTCCGCTTATATTTTCCAAAATGGAACTGGTGTCGGCAACGCCGGTTGTATCGATGGTAAACCCAAGAATAATAAACACAATCAAGGTGACAATAATGGTGGGGGTTGTGGTCAAGGCCATGTACTTTATGTGGGAAAACAAATCTCCGCCGGCCATGGCTGGAGCCAGATTGGTGGTATCGCTCAAAGGTGACATTTTATCCCCAAAATAGGCTCCGGATAGTACGGCACCTGCCGTCATGCCGAGTGAAATGCCCAATGCCTCACCAATGCCAATGAGGGCTATCCCAACCGTAGCCGCAGTGGTCCAACTGCTTCCCGTGGCTACTGAAATGATGGCGCAAATTACCACACAGGCCGCCAAAAAAATGGTGGGATTCAAAATTTGAAGTCCATAATAAATCATGGCAGGAATGATACCACTGACCAACCACGTTCCCGAAAGGGCGCCGACCATCAACAAAATGAGCAAAGCTCCGGTAGTGGAACGGATGTTTTCGGCCACTTCCGCAATCATCTTTTCATAGGAGACCTTATTGAAAAAACCAACTATGGCGGCCACAGCACCTCCCAATAACAAGATAAATTGATTGGAACCACTGAGCGCATCATCGCCAAAGACAAAAACATTGTAGGCCAACATACCTACCAAGGCAAAAACGGGAATGAGGGCTTCCCAAATATTGAGTTCTTTATTTTCTACAATGTGTTCATTTTCCCTGTACTTAGGTTCTTCCTCTTGGTTTGGCATGTGGTCTGAGTTTGTTAAGAAGTAATATTACAACTTTGAAGCATGTTCTCCAAACAGCTAACAGCTTCCCATTAAGCTAAAGTGGTATTGTTGGCCATAATTCCCAAGGCTTCCATGCATCTATGCATGGCCAGGTAGGTTTCATGGATATCGTTGTCCAATCCAATGGAAAATCGGATTAAACCTTCCGTTAATCCAAGTGCTTGCTGTTCTTCCAAAGGAATTTCCGAAGAAGTGGAGGATCCCGATGCACTAAATAGGGTTTTGTAAAAACCAAGACTCACGGCCAAATAGCCCAACTTCTCTTTTTGCATCATCTCCATTAGCGCATTGGCTTTGTCCAAGGAGCCTACATCCAAAGTAAGGAGTCCGCCAAATCCATATTCTTTATTCATTTGGGCTTTCATGGTTTGGTGTCCAAGATGACTTTTCAATCCGGGATAGACCACTTTGAGTCCATCTTTTTCAAATTGTTGGGCTAAATAGAAGGCATTTTCACTATGTTTTTTAATACGGATGTGAAGCGTTCGCATGTTTTTTAGGATGGAAGCCGCCCGCAAACTGTCCAATGTACTGCCCAGCAGCATTCCGGCACCATCATTAACATCTTTTAGTCCGAGGCAAAAATCCGAAGAAGCACAAACCGCACCGGCCACACAATCGCTGCTCCCATTGATGAATTTGGTAAGGCTGTGCACCACAATATCAGCTCCCAGTTGGGCCGCGTTGATGCTCAACGGAGAAAAGGTATTGTCCACGACCAAAGGAATACCATGTTTTTTAGCCAGTTTAGACAGGGCTTGAATATCGGCCACTTCCAACAAGGGGTTACTGATGGCCTCACAATAGATCATTTTGGTTTTTGGGGTGATGGACTTTTCAACCACATCCAAATCCGTAATGTCGATAAACGAAGTGGAGATATTAAACTTTTTCACAAAGTTTTTCAGGAAGGCATAGGTGCCTCCGTAAATGGTTCGGCTACAAACAATATGATCCCCAGCATCGCACAATTGAAAAATAATCGAGGTAATGGCTCCCATTCCGCTGGCAAACACATTGGCCGATTCGGTTCCCTCCAATTGCGCCATGGCTTCACCCAAATACAGGTTGGAAGGGGAGGAGTGCCGGCTGTAGAGGTAGCAGCCCTCAGTGTTTCCCTCAAAGGTATCGAACATGGTTTTGGCCGAAAGAAAGGTGTAGGTGGATGAATCAGAAATGGAAGGGTTCACCCCACCAAATTCACCAAAATATTGAAGATCTTGAATGTGTTCTGATGCTTTGTAGTCCATAGTTGTCCATTTTCGTAAAAATAGAAAATACTGGTTTGAAAGTCAATTAATAGCTATATTTAAAGAATATAAGTCTATATTTAATTATTTATATAGAATTATATACTAGTTCGGTAGAATTGATTTCAATAAAATAGAATATTCGTCATGGATGCCTTGGATAAACAACTGATACAACTACTTCAGCAAGATTGTAAGAAGACCACTAAATATTATGCTGACCAACTGCAATTATCCAAAACCGCAGTATACGAGCGGATAAGGAGATTGGAACGAACCGGTATCATCACCGATTATGTGGCCTTAGTGGACAAGGAAAAGGTAAAACGTGATTTTACGGTACTCTGTCAAATCAGATTGGTGCAGCACACCAAAGAAAATGTCTTGAAGTTTGAACGAGAGGTGCTAAAGCTGGAAGAAGTATCGGAGTGCTTTCATGTGGGTGGTGATTACGATTACATCCTAAAAATCAATGTGGAAGACATGAAAAGTTATAGGGAGTTTATGGTGACCAAGCTTACGGCCATCAACAATATTGGAAACACCCAAAGTTCTTTTGTAATCAGTGAGGTGAAGAACCGCCCATCGGTTTATATTTAGCAAACTTTAACCTAAAGCGATGTTAAAATGATGCTTCTCTATGTGCGGGATGGCTAATTTGACGATGCTAAGTAACCATCAATCATCAAAAAAGCGTCATGAAACTGCGTACACGTATCTTCCTCATCGTTTTGGCAACGGTAATTGGCGGGCTTTCCCTGCAGTTGTATACCACACTTTCCAAAGATGTTCTTTTTAATGGGATTCAGTTCTGCACTTCCTCCAATAGCGATTTGGCCTTGGGTACCATGGCCTTGTTTATTTCGGCTACTTTCTCTGGATTTTTGGCATCATTGATAGTGGTTAGGGATAATTTTTGGCCACATTTTTTTATTTCACTTTTCATCATTGGTAAGCTTTCAGTTGCAGCACTTTGTGCCCAGTGGGGTGCACCCCTGTGGTTTGAAGTGGGCATCCATTTCTCACTTTTGACAGGGCTTTGGTTGGGTTGGTATGGCGCTGAAAAATTTCCGTTGGCACCTGTTTAGATAGTTTTAGAGGGAGTTCAGGTGAGAAACCATCTTATTTCTGAAGTCCTTATCCGGCATCTGTCCCAAGCCCGCAGTCATATTATCAATCATGTGGTGGGGTTTTGAGGTGCCAGGAATAACACAGGTTACGTTTTTATGGGACAAAATGAATTTCAAAAAGTACTGTCCCCAACTGTGTATGTCATTTTCTTTGGCCCATTGTGGAAGTGATTCTCCTTTTACCTTTCTAAACAATGATCCACTTTCATAAGGTTGATTTATAATGGTGGCCGCACCATATTTTTCAGCCGTTTCAAAAAGTGATGTTTCGGCATGTCTAGAGCTTATGGAATAGTTGAATTGCACAAAATCTGGCCGTTCCGTCTTAATAATGTTTTCCAAAGTATTGTGCGCTGAATCTACATAATGTGTAATGCCCCAATATCGAATCCTCCCTTCTTCTTTCCAGCCTTTAAGGGTCTTTACGTGGGTTTTCCAATCCACTAGATTATGGACTTGCATCAAATCCATGGATTTTCGCTGCATTTTCGCCATGGAATCCTGCATTTGACGAATACCTGCAGTTTGCCCGGAGGTCCAAACTTTGGTGGCATAGAAAAGTTCGTTCCCAAAATCCAATTGAGAGGTTAAATCTCCTACAACCCGTTCTGAACTTCCATACATGGGCGATGAATCTATAACTTTACCACCCAGACGATTCATCTCAATCAACACTTGTGTTAAAACATCTCTTTGCTCTTTAGAGTTGCCTACATCAAAAGATTGCCAGGTACCCAAACCAACTATGGGCAATGGCTCACCGGAAGAAGGTATGGGCCGCATTTGAATTTTTCCCGGTTTGTTGAATGCTGAGGAATAACCGCTCAGCGATAATCCTAAACCTGCTAATACCGATAGTTGCAGGGCTTCCCTACGATTGTATTTTGTTTTCATAACGGATTTGTTTTAAAGGTACTACATTCTCTTTTTCAGCCTGATGATTCCCCAATTTGTATCCTAAAACGCTCCAAAGAAAAGCTAATGGAATAGCTAAAAATGCTATGGCTCCCAAACCCAATCCAAGGGCGACCAAGCCAGAGAAAGCCCAACCCACTAACGCATCCCCACCTCTATATACTGCAGTGTCAATACAGTTTTTGGCCTTGTATTTTTCCGAGGTTGATGTGACGGTGAATAAAATTTCCCTTCCAGGGCGCAGCAAAATGAAGTTTCCCGCTCGGTGAAGCACCATTAAAAATGCAATAGTTTCCAATGAAGTATGGAATCCCAAAAAAATCAATCCCAATCCCATTAGAAAAGGAATGGAGGCCATTACTAGGGAGAGTCCTATTTTTTGTATGATTCTGGCTGTAAGGAAGAACTGCCCAAAAATGGCAATGGTATTGACGGTAAGGTCTATGCTGGAAAAATAGCGGATTCGTTCCGCAGAATCCCCCAAACTTCTTTCCACAAGATGGGCCTGCTCAAAATAGAGTACTGTGGAGATACAGGTGTACAAAAGAATAAAACCTACAATGCGTTGTAGGTATGAGGACTTGGCGATGTGTTGAATTCCCTCCAAGACAACACCCAAAGTAATTTTTGAAGCCTGTTTTTTTTGGGTGAAATGGGACTTTTTTGCAGAAAGACCAAAAATTCCCAAAACGCAGCACAACCCCATAGCCAAAAAGAAAATAGCGGCAAGCAAGAGTGTGCCAAAGGATGGCAAAGTACTCAGCCAACGTGCAATTATGGGACCTGTTAATGCTCCAAGACTGCCACCTGCCGCAATGATTCCAAAGAATTTTTTTGCATCAAGACTACTGAACACATCTGACATGAAACTCCAAAAAAGCGAAACGATGAAAAGGTTGAACACACTGAGCCAGATAAAGAAGGTTATGGCCAAGATTTTAAAGGGACCGTAGGTTTCAAAAAAGAAAAAGAAAATCAAGAGATTGGCCAAGAAAAAGGAATACGTATAGATCAATAGATTTTTAAGGGACATTCGTGAAATGAAAAAGCCAAAAATGGGAACTAGACAAACCATGCAAACAAATGTTCCAGTGAACAGTCATTGCATGTTCACGGCACCGTTTACAATCCCCATTTCATCCCTTAGCGGACGTAAAATAAAATAGGCGCAAAGCAAACAGAAAAAGTAGCAGCAAGAGAGGGCTACTACGGTTAGTTCATTTTTTTTGGAGCTATGAAAAAGCGTATGGATTTTCTTTGAAAAATTCGACTTCATACAGGTGCAGGCTAAATTTCAACACGAAACTGCACGCTTAAAAACCAAAGTCCTTAAAGGTTGATAAAAAAGTCTGACGGATTTATGAATCGCTAAATGGGAAGGTGTTGCTTTAAATAGGAAGAAGGAGTGGTGCCAGTGGCTTTTTTAAAGGCGCTATTGAATGAGGAAAGCGAGTTAAAGCCGCAATCATAAGCAATATTGGCAATCTTGGTATTTTGGAAATCAGGATGGGCCAATCTACGTTTTATCTCCTCAATACGGTAGCCATTCAAGAAATCCGGAAAACTTTTTCCAATACCATTATTGACCACATGTGAAATTAGATAAGGCGGTAGTTTCATGGCATTGGACACCGTGGACAGCGTACAATTGGAATCCATATAGAGTTGTTTCTCGGTCATGCAGTTCTCCAATTCTATGGCATGCCCATCGAGTTCCTTTTGGGTCAGCCGAATATTTTGGTGCTTGGTCTTTAGTGGTTGTTTTAAGAGCGTAGGATTCTTGAACAACAAAAAGGCCATAAAATAAACAAAGGGGAGATAAATTATAGGGCCTAACAAATAAGGGGTCCATCCCAGAAAATAATTGGAGAAATACAACAGTTGCCAAACTGTGGTGCCTACAACAAGGGCAATGATCCAAAAAAGAGCAGACCGACTCATTGGAACCCTTGCTTGTTTCAACCCAAAGTATTTCCCTAATACATAAAGCGTAAGGCCGCTGTAGACCAACTGGTGGGCAAGTAGTGCGGTATACCCACCGTGGTACCAAAACCCATCCAAGGTAAGGGAGTCACTCTCAGCCAGCATAAAAAAGGCCGGTACAAAATGCGCCCAATTCCATCGCGACCATTTGCGGGGAAACAGAAAATATAAAGTATACAGGAACAAAATGGGTCCAGTAATGGCATGGGCCGTAAATCCCAAATTAATCATCCAAAGTGGGGAATCATCCAAATAGACCCAAAGAATAGATTTGCCCAAACGAAGCGTAATGGCCATAAAAAAGACCGAAAGCAAAAGATTCCTAAAATCCTTCTTCCGTTCAAAAAAGCTGTAAATCGAAAGTAGAAAACTCTGGGCCGCTGCAATTCCTGCAATAAAAACTTCCACCTCTTGATTTAACCGTAAACTTCGCATAAGGTAAATATACAGGCAAAATTGCATAACTTATTGGTAAGGATATGTTAAGGGAAAGCATGGTGCATCGGAGAAACATTGTTATTTTTGTGCTGATAATAGAACGAATAATTATCTCTAAGCATTTACTATGAATCAATACGATGTGGCCGTTATTGGCTCCGGACCTGGAGGTTATGTAGCGGCAATTCGATGCGCCCAATTGGGAATGAAGACCGCGATCATTGAAAAATATCCAACCTTGGGGGGCACCTGCCTTAATGTGGGCTGTATTCCTTCAAAAGCACTGCTGGACTCTTCGCACCACTATGAAGATGCGGTAAAGCATTTTGAGGAGCATGGAATTGACATTCCTGGAGAAGTCAAGGTCAATTTGAAGCAAATGATTGCCCGAAAGCAAGATGTGGTTGACCAAAACACCAAGGGCATCGAGTTTTTGATGAATAAAAATAAGATTGATGTGTACCACGGTTTGGGCAGTTTTAAGGATGCCACACACATCAATATTGATAAAGAGGATGAAAAGACCGAAACTATAGAAGCGAAGAATACTATCATCGCCACAGGTTCCAAACCATCCACTTTGCCGTTCATCAAATTGGATAAGGAACGCATTATTACTTCAACAGAAGCCCTAAAGCTTAAGGAAGTGCCCAAGCATATGATTGTTATTGGAGGTGGTGTCATTGGACTGGAATTGGGCCAGGTATACAAGCGCTTGGGTGCCGAGGTTACCGTGGTAGAGTTCATGGACCGAATTATCCCAGGGATGGACGGTGCGCTTTCAAAGGAATTGATGAAGGTATTGAAAAAGCAGAAGGTGAAGTTCAATTTGTCCCACAAGGTAAAATCCGTTGAGCGTAAAGGGAATGAAGTCATTGTAAAAGCTGATGATAAGAAAGGTGAAGAAGTAACGTTTACAGGTGACTATTGTTTGGTTTCCGTCGGAAGAAGACCCTATACTGATGGCTTGAACGCCGAAGCCACAGGGGTTAAATTGGATGACAGGGGTAGAGTAGAAGTCAACGATCATCTACAGACCAGTGTGTCCAACATTTATGCCATTGGAGATGTGGTTAAAGGGGCCATGTTGGCCCATAAGGCCGAGGAAGAAGGAACCATGGTGGCCGAAATCTTGGCAGGTCAAAAACCGCACATCAACTACAACTTGATACCCGGTGTTGTTTACACTTGGCCTGAAGTGGCAGCAGTGGGTAAAACTGAGGAAGAACTCAAAGAAGCGGGGGTTGACTACAAAGTAGGTCAATTCTCCATGCGTGCCTTGGGTAGGGCCAGAGCCAGTATGGACTTGGATGGATTTGTAAAAATCTTAGCTGACAAAAAGACTGATGAGGTTCTTGGCGTCCATATGATTGGGGCACGTTGCGCAGATTTGATTGCGGAAGGTGTTACGGCCATGGAATTCAGGGCCTCTGCAGAGGATATTGCCCGAATGAGCCATGCCCACCCAACTTATGCGGAAGCGGTGAAAGAAGCTGCTTTGGCCGCCACTGCGGATAGAGCAATACACGCATAGAAGTTTCTAAATTCGGAAGAATTTGATATTCTAAAAAAGCATCCAACTTGGTTGGGTGCTTTTTTTGTGAATATATTTTTAGCTTCGGACGGTTCTAAAAACCCTTCTAAGTACTAACCTTATCCGAGAGATAAGCTCTCTAAGAACAGGAATGGATGCGTCCTTGAATTCGAGCAATTGAATCTTGGCAGTGATAAAGGCCAAGGAAATCTGTGATTTGATTTCTGCTTCATGTCGATTGTATTTCAAGGCCAAATAGGAACAGGCGATCATGAACAGCAATGCTCCAGGTATTGCAATACTGGGCATTAGGGAGTGGTTGAAAAAGCGATACAGACCCAGTCCTGTAAAGGTTCCATAAAGAATAATAAAGTGAATTATGTAAATGGAAAGTGTACTGGCTCCAAGCTGCAACACTGTTTTGTTGGTCAAAAAGCGTCTCAACAGCATAAAAACCGCAAAAACAATAAGGACATTCCCCAATCGGATGAACAGGTAATTGTTATCCTGAATCAATTGGAACAATTCCAGTCCTGTCCACTCATAAAGTGCAATAAATGTTAGCGAGGAAAGGTAAATCAGAGCGGAACCACTCAGCACTGCAGTGGAAATGGCAACCGGGTACAAATATTTGAAATCTTTATATCGGGTAAATAGCACCGCAATGAATGCACCCAGTGTGGTGTAGCCCAACCATGGTATAATGGTAAAAACAGAGCCATTGGCTTTAGTAAGGTAGTTTGCAAAAAGGTCGGGCAAAAATGAGAACGACCATTGTTTATAGATTGGCTCAAACAAGAAAAGTACCAGTGTAATACCCATTAGCAACGTTGGAAAAAGAAACTTTTTTCGGTTGATGGAGAACAAATACACGCCAATCAAGGCCAAAATGGACAACCCAATGCAGTGGAGCACATCCACTTGGTAAAATGAATTATAAAGCTCCCCTTTAAAAAGTCCAAAGAGGTTCAACCGAAGCAGGTACCCAATAAACAGTAATTGTAGACCGCGGCGGATTCCTTTGTTCACTCTTGGATTATCAAATCCTTTCTGGGGTACACGAATCAACAAATAGGTGAAAATAAACCCTGAAACCGTAAAGAAAACAGGTGCGGTGATTCCTCTAAAATAAAGCCAAATATTGAAGCCCATATTTCCCGGGTCCCGAAAAATAGGGTCCAATAGCCCGTCAATAAAATGACCTTGAAGCATCATCAAGATGGCCCATGCACGCATGGCATCAATAAAAAACAATCTGTTTGTTTGTGGTTTCATGCAATAATCAATACCCTATATACTTGTTTAACAGTGTATTTGGATGCTTTCGGTGCCAAAATTATACAAAATACTCGCATCTAAGCATCAATTGGGGTATTTTAGCAAAACAATCAAATATTTTTCTATATGGCTGCAATTTTGGCATTTGCCGGAAGCAATTCTTCAACATCCATTAATTACAGACTTGTACAATACACTACTTCTTTGTTGGGAGAGCACGATTTTCAACTCCTAAACATGACGCGATACCCATTTCCCATGTACAGTGAGGATGATGAAAAGCAAAAGGGGTATTCCAATTCTTTGGTTGAGTTGAAAGGTGATATCCAAAAAGCGGAGGGGCTTATTCTTTCCGTGAATGAGCATAACGGAAACCCATCCGCCTATTTTAAGAATGTGTTGGACTGGTTGTCTCGATTGGACCGTAAATTTTTGGAAGGCACAAAAGTGTTCCTCATGTCAACCTCCGGTGGAAAAAGAGGAGCAAAAGGTGCTCTTGAAGTTACCCAAAACCTCTTGCCAAGATTTGGCGGTGAGATTATAACAACATTTTCCCTTCCCTCTTTCCATGAAAATTTTGCAAAGGAGGACATTAAAGATGAAGCTCTTAAAAAAGAGCATGCATCTGCTTTGGACACTTTTCTTGACACCTTAAAGTAAGTTCCACTTGCGGCGACACTGCTCTTTCACAATCTCAAACCCATTCAGATATAAAAATGCACTTTTTGAATGGTCTAAGGCATTTAAGAAAGTGGTGTGGTTGGATGGCAATGAGCATGTGGCAAAATATAGCTCGTTCGATTTTTTGGTTGCGGTTCATGAACAGACTGATAAGTCCATTTCTTTTGATTCCCTGAGCCCACTGAAGAGCTTTGTGGGTAAAAAACAGGATTGGCTGTTCGGTTTCTTTTCCTATGATTTGAAAAATGAGTTGGAAGACCTGGTTTCCCATAATTTTGATGGACTGGACTTTCCTGTCCTTCATTTTTTTCAGCCTAGTAAGATTATCAAGTGTATCGGGCAAGAAATTCATTTCTTGTATTTGGATGAGTATGCCAATGCAATCCAAGAAGATCATGCCCAGATCAAAGCACTGATGGGTTTTGAGGAAACGAATGGGGTGCATGACCCCATCAAAATAAAAATGCGGATTCATAAAGACGCCTACTTTGAAAAAATCAACAAACTTTTGGCACACATTCACAGAGGTGATGTTTATGAGGCTAATTTCTGTCAAGAATTCTATGCCGAAGACGTATCCATCAATCCTTGGCAAACCTATAAGCGTTTAAATGCCATTTCTGAACCGCCTTTTGCCGCTTTTATGCAATTGAGGGAAAACTATTTAATGTGCGCCTCTCCCGAGCGATATATCAGGAAGCAGGGAACAACAATCATCTCACAACCCATTAAAGGCACGGCCCGGAGGGATGAAAATGAAGCTGAGGACGAAAAGTTGAAGCAACTACTCGCCCTTGATGAGAAGGAACGCGCCGAGAACATTATGATCACCGATTTGGTACGGAACGATCTTTCCAAAAGTGCACTAAAGGGCAGTGTTGTGATGGAAGAATTGTGCAAAGTATATACTTATAAGCAAGTTCATCAACTGATTTCAACTGTGGTGGCCAAAGTTACAGGGTACAAAAACCCTGTGGAACTCATTGAAGAAACCTTTCCAATGGGTAGTATGACGGGTGCCCCTAAAATTTCGGCCATGGGGATTATTGAAGAATTGGAAGAGACCAAACGGGGGCTGTACAGCGGTGCTGTGGGGTATTTTGACCCAGAGGGCAATTTCGATTTCAACGTAGTTATCCGAAGCATTCTGTACAACGCAACCAACAAGTATGTCTCCTTTTCCGTGGGGAGTGCCATTACGGCCAAGTCGGACCCTGAACGGGAATACCAAGAATGTTTGCTGAAAGCCAAGGCCATGCGGAGTGTTTTGGAAACAGGCGGATGATTATTTGTAATTTTGCAGTATGTTTCCACAGTTCAAAGCACATTTAAAAGCCAATTTGCCTTTCCTGCAGAAAGCAAGGTTGTTGGTTGCTTGTAGTGGAGGAATGGATAGCGTGGTTCTGGCTCACCTTGCCGTTCATGCTGGGTTAAATGTGACCTTGGCCCACTGTAATTTTCATTTACGAGGTTCGGAAAGTGATGGCGATGAGCATTTTGTTCGGAATTTTGCCAAGAAGTTGGGCATTAAGGCAGAGGTAAAATCGTTCAAAACCAAAAAATTTAGAGACCAAAACAGAGGTTCCATCCAAATGGCAGCACGCGAACTGCGGTATCAATGGTTTAATGAACTATTGGAAGCCAAAGGTTTTGAGTATCTGTTAACGGCCCATCACCTGGATGACAGTCTGGAGACTTTTCTCATCAACTTGTCCCGCGGAACTGGTATCGATGGGCTTTCCGGGATTCCGGAACAAAATGGAAAAGTGGTTCGGCCTTTGCTGGATTTTTCACAAAAAAACATTGAAGACTATGCGAAACGGGAAAATTTGCAATGGCGGGTAGACAGCAGTAACTCGGACAAAAAATACCTTCGGAACAAAATCCGGTTGGAGATTGTTCCTAAATTAAAGGAGTTGCACCCCGCTTTTCTGGAAAATTTCAAGCGGACCCAGATTCATTTACAGGACACTCAAGTTCTCGTACAAAACCACCTTCAGGAAATCAAATCCATGTTGTTTGCTGATGACGGGGATGTCATCAGAATAGCGATTGAACCTTTAAAAGAGTTACACCCAATTGAAGCTTATCTCTATGGACTTTTCAAGGAATATGGTTTCACCCAATGGGAAGATGTAAAAGGTTTGCTGAATGCCATGAGCGGTAAAGAGGTTATTTCCAAGACCCATAGGTTGTTGAAAGACCGGGAATATTTAATACTTTCAGAAAATAAAAATAGGGTAGAGGAATCCTATCCTGTCTTTAACAGGGAAGGTCTATTAAGATTTCCCATAAAACTAAAACTGGAAAACGTAAAAACCGCTGAAAAGTCAGACCAAGACACTATCTTTTTGGATAAGAAAAAGTTAAACTTTCCTTTAGTGTTAAGAAATTGGCGAAAAGGCGACTATTTTTATCCCTACGGGATGAAAGGCGGAAAAAAACTGTCCAAATTTTTCAAAGATGAGAAGATGGACGTATTTTCCAAGGAGAAACAATGGCTACTTTGCTCCAACGACGAAATTGTTTGGGTGGTGGGCCGTAGAGCGGATGAACGTTTTAAGGTTGATGAATCGACCCAAACTATTATAAAGATTACATTTGTTGCATGAGAATTTTAGTCCCCCTTTTAGGATTCTTGCTGATTCCCTTTTATATCTTTTCCCAAACCGAGGCCAACCCAGCGGTTTGGAGCCATGAGGTAAACAAAATTTCCGACACAGAATATGAACTGGTCTTTAAAGGAAAAATCATGGATGGTTGGCATGTATATTCCCAATATACGGCCGAGGGAGGTTCCCTTCCGAGTGAGTTTACCTTTGAAAAAGCTGGAGAGGATTACGAGCTTGTTGGAAAAACTGAAGAAAGCGAGACCATAAAGGAGTACAGTGATATTTTTGAGGTAGAGGAGACTTTTTTTAAAAAAGAAGCCATCTTCACCCAAAAAATCAAACTTTTAAACCCTGAAGTAAGGCAGGTTTCCGTGAATCTATTCTATCAAATCTGTAAGGAAGTCTGTATTCCCAAAGATTATCTTTTTCAAATTTCCTTAGATGGTAAAGCCTTTGTAGAAGCCCAAAAAGAGCTCGATGAAAAAAGTTTGGCCATTGGTGAGTCCTTAAAGTTGGATTTAAAGAACAAGAACTTGCTCAACCAAGGAGGTTTAACCAATTCTGAGGGCAATTCGAACCTATGGATGATATTTGGTCTGGGTTTCTTGGGAGGGCTTATTGCTTTGTTGACACCTTGTGTTTTCCCGATGATTCCATTGACCGTTTCCTTTTTCACCAAACAGTCCCAGCAGAAATCCAAGGGAATTGCCAATGCGGTACTCTACGGTTTTTTCATTGTATTGATTTATTTTCTGTTGAGTTTGCCGTTCCATTTGTTTAATTCGGTGGACTCCCAGATACTCAATACCATCGCTACCAACATTTGGCTCAATATCTTTTTCTTTGTTGTTTTTGTAGTGTTCGCATTTTCCTTTTTCGGTTATTTTGAGTTGACCCTGCCCAGTTCATGGGCCAATAGAATGGATTCCGCATCCTCAAAAGTGGGAGGAGGCTTGGGCATCTTTTTTATGGCATTGACCCTGGCCATTGTCTCTTTTTCTTGTACTGGACCTATTTTGGGAGGACTTCTGGGAAGTACAACGCTCGCTGAGGGTAACGTAGCCACCAATCTCACCATGGGAATGGTAGGTTTTGGGTTGGCCTTAGCGCTGCCATTTGCTTTGTTTGCGCTATTCCCAACTTGGTTGAATTCCTTGCCGAAATCGGGAGGATGGATGACCACCGTAAAAGTGGTATTGGGCTTCTTGGAACTCGCTTTGGCCTTTAAGTTCCTTTCCAATGCCGATTTGGTGGGAAATTGGGGCATATTCAAACGGGAAATTTTCTTGGGCATTTGGATCGTACTTTTCGTATTGATGACGCTGTACCTGTTCGGTATTTTTAGATTTCCACATGATGGTCCCAAAAAGAAACTTTCTCCAACCCGGAAATTATTTGGAGTGTTGAGTTTGGCTTTTTCAGTCTATTTAATTTTGGGCGTGTTGAACGTTACGCATTTAAAATTGCTGAGCGGATTTCCCCCACCGGATTTTTATAGTGTGGTCGAAACCGAGAGCGATTGTCCATTGGGATTGGATTGCTTCAAGGATTTTGAGGAAGGGGTGGCCTATGCCAAGGAGAACAACAAACCTATTCTGTTGGATTTTACAGGATGGGCCTGCGTCAATTGCAGGAAAATGGAAGAAAATGTTTGGAGCCATTCCAGTGTCTATCCCTTGTTAAAAGATGAGTACGTGCTCATTTCATTATATGTGGACGACCGTAAGGAACTCCCAGAGAGCGAAAAATTTGATTTTAAATTCGATTCTGGAAGGATAAAATCCATTGAGACCATAGGTCAAAAATGGGGCACGTTCCAAACGGTGAATTTCAATGCGGCTTCGCAACCCTATTACGTACTTTTATCCCCAAATTTGGAAATATTGAACGATGCCGTTCAATATGTAGATGTGGAAACGTATGAAGCGTGGCTCAAATCAGGTTTGGAGAAACATCAACTTTCCATGAATAAGTGAGTTGGTTTTTCAACGTGTTTTTATCCTCGATTTCGGAAAATAGTTTACCTTCGAGACGAATTGACGTACCTAAAAAACCGTGAAAAAACTTAAAAAAGTACTTTTGGTGCTGGCTGGTCTTGTTCTATTGACAGTCATCGGTATAGCTCTGTTTATCAACGCCTTAAAACCGGATTATTCAGGAAAAAAAACACTTCCGGGACTACAGAGTGAGGTCAATGTCTACTATGATGCCTACGGCATTCCACATATTTATGCAGAAACGGAAACCGATGCCCTAAAAGCATTGGGCTATGTGCACGCACAAGACCGATTGTGGCAAATGGAATTGTTGCGGAGGGTGGCCAAAGGGAGACTTTCGGAAGTCTTTGGACAGGATTTGGTAAAGACTGACAAATTCTTTCTTTCCTTGGGTATAGATGACCATACGTCCGAAACCGTAGCTAATTTGGATAGGCAAAGTAAGATGGTTTCACTTTCCCAAGCCTATTTGGACGGCATCAACGAATTCATTGAAAAAGGACCTACCCCAATTGAGTTTTACCTTACCGGACTGGAAAAAGAAACCTTTACTTTGGAGGATGTACATAATGCAGTGGGATATATGGCCTTCAGTTTTGCCATGGCACACAAAACCGACCCCTTGTTGACCAATATACGGGATAAGTTGGGGGAGGAATATTTGAATGACCTAGCTATTGGTTCAGATAGCTCAACAGTTTGGATAAAAAACTATACAAAAAATGATGTTGACTCCTTGGCGGGGAACATTAGCGCAACGGTGACAGCTCTTTTGGACAAACTCCCCATTCCCCAATTTATTGGGAGTAATAGTTGGGTGATAGCCCCAGAAAAGACCAAGAGCGGAAAGGTGATTTTGGCTAATGACCCCCATATTGGTTTTGCGCAACCTTCTGTTTGGTACGAGGCCCATGTGAATACGCCAACCTATGAAAAATACGGATACCATTTGGCAGGGGTCCCTTTTCCTTTGTTGGGTCACAATAGAGATTTGGCCTACGGATTGACCATGTTCGAGAATGACGACATCGATTTCTATTATGAAGAGATCAATCCCTCCGATAGCACACAATATAAAACCGCTGATGGTTGGAAGAATTTTGAATATGTAACCAAAACCATCAAAGTAAAGGATGGGGAAGATGTGGAATTCACCTACTCCAGAACACAGCATGGACCTGTTTTGAATCACATTGCCGATCAAATTTCTGGAGAGCGACCTGTAGCCATGTCTTGGATTTATACCAAAGAGAAAAATGAGATACTAGGCGGATTGTATGGTATCAGCCATGCTACCAATATCAATGAATTCAAAAGTGCACTGCCCAAAATCCACGCTCCGGGCCTCAATGTAATGTACGGTGACGCTGAAGGGAATGTGGCGTGGTGGGCCACGGCCAAATTGTACCAAATGCCGGACAGCGTGTCCACAAAATTCATTTTGGATGGTACTTCGGGAAAAGAAGAACCGATACGGTTCTTGGATTTTTCAGAAAACCCAAGTGCCATAAATCCGCCTTGGTATTATGTGTATTCCGCAAATAACCAACCCGATTCCATTGCGGGCATGCTCTATCCCGGTTACTATTTGCCGGAAAACAGGGCAAAACGGATTGTCCAGTTTTTGGAGGCCAGGAATGATTGGGACAAGGAATCAACTTCTGAAATGATTTTGGATGCAACCTCTTCGGTCAACCCTTTATTGATCACAGAACTCATCAAACTTTTTGATGTCACCCAGTTGTCCAATGAGCAATTGGTGCAGGTGGATTCTTTGGAAAATTGGGACGGGCATTATTCATTGAAAAGCACAAACCCAACCCTGTACCACCGGTGTGAATATTTTGTGGCCAAAAACACCATGGAAGATGAATTGGGTCCGGAACTGTTCAATCAGTTTTTAACCACCCACCTCTTTAAACGACAGATTGCATGGGGCGCCAAAATGGAAAATGGAAAGTGGTGGGATAATATCCATACAACGGACAGGGTGGAAACCCGACAAGACATTATTTTAAAATCTTTTTCCGATGCATGGAATTCCTTGGTGGAAGATTTTGGACCCGATCCCAACCAATGGACATGGGACAAAGTGCATACCTTGGAGCACGAACATCCCATAGGTCAAGTGGAATCGCTTCGGAAATACTTTAACGTTGGACCATTCCCTGTAAATGGAACCCGGGAAGTCATTAACAATATGGGGTTTCCTTATGACAGCACAGGGTATTATAAAGTAAATTCTGGCCCATCCACACGGCGCATCATCGATTTTTCGGACATTGAGAACAGTATTAGTATATTGCCAACGGGGCAATCAGGTAATCCTTTCAGTAAGCACTACAAAGACCAGGCTGAAATGTACATCCAAGGCAAGTTCCGTAAAATGATGATGAACACCGAAGAAATCCATGAAAGGGCAGAATCGGTTTTGACCTTCACTAATACCCAATAAACCTTATCTTTTATTACGAAACCATTATTTTTTAATTAAAAGACAGAAAAAACTTTCTTTATTCTGTGACGATTCAGTGAAATGGGTTAAATTTTAAATGTTTTAAGACTTCCCCCACCAATATTTTTTGATTTTGAACCGGTGTTTCATGCCATAAATTCAATTCAGAACACGAATGAGTCATAGCGTAAATCATTTTTTTCTCTTCCTAGTTTTCAATTTCTCTATCTCAATTTATGGGCAAGATTTGTCCCAAATACAGCAGCTTAATTCCTTCGACGAAGCAGTAGGTGTTGAAAACACGGGACTTTATCAAGGGATGGTATATGTGGAAAAATATAGGACCATCAATGAAAGGGTACATTTTTACAAAGGAGTGGACTTCTTTCCAGGAAGTGTCCATTATGCTGGTCAATGGTATTATAACCTAGCTTTAAAGTATGACGTCTATGATGACGAGGTTCTATTACGATTGATCACAGAAGCAGGAGGAGGCACTATGCAGCTGTATAAGGAATATTTGGAAGGTTTTGTTTTGGATGGGGAACACTTTGTGAAAATTTTGGAAGAAGAAGCACCATTGTTAAATGAGCATGGATTCTATACCATTTCCATGGAAGGGACCTATTTTACGCTCTACACCAAGTATACCAAAAGAGGTTTCGATAAAAAAGACAGAAGATTTCTCTATTATGAGTTTTTGGATGGGCCCAGTGAATATGCACTTTTCTACAAAGGTCAATACCATTCATTTAACTCCAAGAAAGAAGCGATTGACTTATTTCCTGATTTAAAAAAGGAAATTAAAGCATTTTACGCTTTGGCCAGAAGACAGAGCAAATCTGACCCTGATGGTTTTAAAATCAGTTTGGCTAAACGTATTGAACTTCTTATGAATCGAGCCCTAAATACAGAGTAAGCATGAGAAATAAAATAGTTTTTATCATACTTCTCTTCAGCATTCAATTCATTTTTGGACAAAATGAAGTTCCAAAGGTTTCCCTTTCATTTACCAATAGGTCTTTCACAGAGGTGCTTCAGGATATTGAGGAGCAAACCGGGTTATCCTTTTTTTACCTTGAGAATTGGGTTTCGGAGATACGGGTATCGGGAGTTTTTGACAATGTGGCCGTAACCACTGTTTTGGATGACCTTTTAAAAGAGACCGTCATCAACTATTTTATTATGGATAATGGCAGGGTGTTTCTGCTAAGGAACAGTCAGATTTATGCCGGTTTACCCGAGGGTTTTTTTGGAGAAGGAGGAGAACAATTATCTAAAGATCAGGAAAATGTTGACGAAGACTTGGAACCAGTAGCCCCTGTATTTGTCCAAACAGACCAAAATGCTGTTCGTGTAATGGAAACTGTTCGAATAGGAAGGGCCGACCAAAATAATAGGAGAACGACATTTACGCTTCAAGGGAAGGCGATAAACCAAACAAACGGCCAACCAATACCAGATTTAGCCATATTGGTTGAAGGGGAAGATATTGGAACTTCAACGGACTCTAACGGGAACTACAGCTTGAGACTATCTGCCGGAGAGCATATCATTCAAACCAGAGGATTGGCCATTCAAGATTCACGAACCAGAATCATACTTTATGGAGATGGTTCACATGATTTTCAACTGAATGAAAGTGTAGAGAGCCTAGATGAGGTGGTTGTGGAAGGCAACCGCAACCGAAATGTGGAGGCAGTAACCACAGGGGTGACAGTTATAGATGTGGAAGGCATAAAAAACATTCCCCAAGTCTTGGGTGAACGGGATATTTTGAAAGCCGCTGTCGCTCTGCCGGGAATTACTACAGCAGGTGAGGGAGCGTCTGGGTTCAATGTTCGGGGAGGGAGAACAGATCAAAACCTTATATTATTGGATAACGGTGTAGTCTATAACCCTGCACATTTTTTCGGAATCTTTTCAACCATCAATCCATATACAACCGGGTCAGCGGAAATCTATAAAGGCGATATCCCTGCGGAGTTCGGAGGGCGGCTTTCCTCAGTCTTTGATATTACAAGCAAAGATGCAAATACAGAAAAATTTTCGGGAGAAGCTTCCATAGGGCCCGTTACAGCAAATGTGGTGTTGGAAACTCCGATCATAAAGAATAAATCGGCTCTTATGGTTGGCGGTAGAGCAACATATTCTGACTGGATTTTGGGAGCACTGGATGAAAAAAAGTTGAGCAACAGTTCCGCATCTTTTTACGACATCATGGCCAAATACAACCACACCATCAATGAGAACAATGAAATTAAAGCCACGGGGTATTACAGCCATGATGATTTCAGCATAACCTCAGATTCCATATACGATTATAGCAATAGATTATTTTCATTGGGTTGGGACCATAAATTCAGTGAAAAGATCACTAGTAACCTTATTCTTTCGAATAGTGAGTACCAATTTGGGATTGAATTTGATGGGCAGGCCAATGACGATTTTGATTTGGGGTACAAAAACAATGAAACCGAGTTCAAATACAAAATGAAGTATTTGTACAATGACAAGCACACTTTGGATTTTGGAATAGCCAGCAAGTATTATGTGGTGAACCCTGGGAGAAAGGACCCCATGGGCCCTGATTCAGATGTATCAACATTGATCATACCCAGGGAACAGGGGCTGGAGTCGGCACTTTTTCTTTCCGATCAATTTAAGTTCAATGATAAATTGTTGATAGGTATGGGCCTTCGCTATTCCTTTTATGCCTCATTGGGCGAAGGAGAACAGCGTATTTACGAAGACGATGCCCCAAAAAATGAAGAAACATTGGAAGAAACCCGTCAATTTGATAAGAATGAGGTCATAGAAACGTATGGCGGCCCCGAGCTTAGGCTTTCTGCTCGTTATTTCATTCGTCCAGATTTTTCGGTAAAGGCAAGCTTGAACAATGCTTTCCAATATATTCATACGCTCTCCAACAATACCACAGTGTCCCCAACGGATACATGGAAATTATCGGATATCAATATAAAACCACAGGAAGCTTATCAGGCTACCTTGGGCTTTTACAAAAATTTTGACGGAAGTATATATGAACTGAGTCTGGAAGGTTACTACAAAAAGCAAAAAAATCTTTTGGACTATAAGGTCGGTGCCCAGCTTTTACTGAATGAGACTATTGAGGCCGAGGTGCTTCAAGGCGATGGAAAAGCCTATGGTATTGAATTTCTTATCAAAAAGAACGAAGGTAAATTGAATGGCTGGTTGGGATACACTTATTCCCGTTCGTTTGTGAAATTGGACAGCGAATTCAATGAAGAACGCATAAACAACGGTGAATTTTTTCCATCCAACTATGATAAGCCGCACGACATCAGCTTGGTGGCAAACTATAAATTTACCCGAAGGTTCAGTGCCTCAGCCAATTTTGTGTATCAAACGGGGAGGCCGGTGACTTTTCCTATTGGAAGTTTTGCCCTGAACAATTCTGAATATGTTTTTTACAGCGACCGGAACAAGTTCAGAATTCCGGATTATTATCGCTTGGACCTTAGTTTTCAAATGGAAGGCAACCATAAGATTAAAAAATTTGCACACAGCTTTTGGAGTTTCTCCATTTACAATGTGTTGGGGCGGAACAACCCCTATTCCGTGTTTTTTGTCACTGAAGATGGGGATATAAAGGCATATCAAAGCTCTATATTTTCCGTTCCCGTGCCCACAATAACCTATAATTTTAAGTTTTAGGACTATGGATTTCAAGAGAAAATATGGACTTATGTTTTGGGTGTCTGTATCGGTTTTAATCAATTCATGTATTGAACCTTTTGATGTCTCCTATGTGAATTTTGAAAGCGCTTTGGTAATCGATGCGGTGCTAACCAATGACATGAAACAACAACGCATTGTTTTGACCCGCACCTATGAGTTTGAAGAAGAGGGACCCTCTGCAGAATCAAATGCCAACGTTACTGTAATGGACTCAAACGGAAATACCTACACTTTTTCGGATAGTGAAAACGGGGTCTATTTTTCAGACCAGGCCTTCGCTGCGGAGTTGGGAGTGGAGTATCAACTCTCCATTACTACCCAAGATGGGAGGGCGTATGGATCGGAACCAGTGCAACTGACCACGGGCACAACCACAATTGACCAAATTACTGCTGAGCGTATCACAAACGACTTTGGGGAAGATGGGATGGCCATTTTTGTGGATAGCTATGATCCTACCGGAAACTCAGTTAACTATAGATATGAATATGAGGAAACTTATCGGGTTGTAGCTCCAGATTGGAACTTCTTAACCTTAATTGGAGATCCACAAGGAGGATGTGGGGTTTTAGAAGCGGTAAATGAAGATTATAAGGAGGTCTGTTACCCAACAGCGTTTTCCAACCGAATAATACTGACCAACACCAAAGATTTGGCGGAAGATCGGGTGAATCAGTTTAGGGTTCGTTTTATAGATAGAAACAATTATATCATTTCTTATCGCTATAGCATTCTAGTACGACAATATGTAGAATCCAACGAGGCTTATACCTTTTATAGAACACTTGGAGAAATATCAACTACTGAAAATCTATTTTCCCAACTCCAAACTGGATTTTTACAGGGCAATGTTTTTTCCAGAGAAAACCGGGATGAGCAGGTTTTGGGTTATTTTGATGTATCCGCTGTGGATGAAAAAAGAATATTTTTTAACTATTCAGATTTTTATCCGGATGAACCATTGCCACCCTACGTACAGAATTGTAGCCCAAGCGCCCCGGTAATAGCTAACCCAGGAGGATGTGTTTTACGTCCTATTTTAGAAAGCGGAACAGCTGCCTTTGTAGGTCATAATGCTCCACCGGGAGCTAATGAAGGCCCCTATTTTATTGCACCCCGTATTTGTGGGGATTGCAGCGTATTGGGCACCGCAGAGGTACCCGAATTTTGGACCGAATAGATGAAAAATGAAAAAAGCAGGGAACTTAGGGTCACTATTCATAGGGTACGGAATGATACTACTATCTGGTTGTATTGAACCTTTTGACACTTCCTATGTAGATTTTGAAAGTGCCCTAGTTATAGATGCGACCATCACCGATGAACCCAAGCACCAGGAAATCTATATTTCACGCACCTATGAGTTTGAAGCCGACGGGCCAACAGGAGAATCGGGAGCAAGGGTTAAGGTGTTGACAGGAAATGGAAATGCCTATGATTTTACCGAAGGAGAGGCAGGCACATATGTATCCAACCAACTATTTTCGGCAGAGCCTAACTTGGATTACACATTGGAGATAACTACCAAAGATGGCCGCCAATATGCTTCCCATACGGTCCAAATGGCTGGGAAATCGAGCATTGATAGTCTCTATGCCGTTCGTATGTTGAACGATTTTGGGGAGGATGGCATGGGTGTTTTTGTGGACGGTTCCAGTTCAGGGGATGATCCAGGATATTATCAATATGAATATGAGGAAACCTATAAGGTTGTAGCACCAATGTTTAGGGATGAAGATTTGATAGTAGTGGATCAGTCTCCTCCATTGCCCCCAATCTTAGAATTTGGGCCAAGGTCGCCAGATGAGTTTGTTTGTTATCCTTCACATCGTTCAACCAATTTATTGCTTAATGACACAGAAGATTTAGGCATAGATCGATTCGAAAACTATAATGTCCGTTTTATCAACAGTGAAGACTATATCCTTTCGTACAGGTACAGTATTTTGGTAAAACAGTATGTGCATTCACAAACAGCATACAGGTTTTATGAGACACTGAAAAATTTTGCAACATCAGAAAGCCTTTTTTCAGAAACGCAGCCGGGTTACTTAATAGGGAATATAATTTCCCAAAAGGATAGAAATGAAAAAGTCTTGGGCTATTTTGATGTAGCTTCTGTAGATGAAAAACGGATTTTTTTCAATTATGTTGATTTTTTCCCTGGAGAATCCCTACCGCCTTATGTAAGTCCATGTGAGATAATTGCTCCATTACGCGGATTTTTGATCGATCAGGTAAGATATAATCTTGTAAAATATGTTAAGGATTATGATGGCGAAAATTTGTATAGGCCAGGGCCATATATTGTTGTGGATCGTGTTTGTGGCGACTGTACGGTATTGGGCCCGTCTGAAGCCCCGGAATTTTGGATAGATTAAAAGTAAAGACTATGAAAAATAACTATATCGTAACTATGGCTCTCTTGTGCATGGCTCAAAGTTTACTGTTCGGGCAATCCAATGCGCAATTGTTACAGACCCTGCCACAAGAAAGTACTTATGTACACTATAATCAATCAACAGTGCTTTCTGGTGAGGAACTTTTGTACAAATTCTATGGTCTGGACAACACCACCAAACAACTTACTGAAATCAGTAAAATAGGCTACGTTTCCCTCATTGACAGTATTGGAAAAGTTGTTTTCTCACATAAAATACGACTGGAATCTGGTTCGGGTTCTGGTGATTTTTTTATTCCAGTCTCTCTTCCCACAGGAACCTATAAATTATTGGGCTATACCCAGTGGATGCAAAACTTTGGTCAGAAAAACTTTTTTAAGGCCGACATCTTTATCATAAATCCATATGAGACCATACCAGAGGCATATTTGGAGAAATCCGCTGATTCACTCCAAGAAAATACCCCATCCAAACTCAAAAGTTTTGCTGCTACCGGACAAGTAAAAAACAGCCCTTTCATAGATATGGTCTTGGATAAAAGTCGCGCTGCAAAACGAGATAAGGTTACAATCTCCCTTAAAGGAATAAATGAATCCAAAATAACTGGTAGCTACTCCATTTCCGTTAGAAAAAAAGATTCTGTTTCTTTTGGAAAGCCATTGTCTTCAGAAATCTTTTTAAGAGACCTCAACAGAAGAATAGGTCAAGAAACACATTCAGAAGACTTTCACCTCCCAGAGATTCGGGGAGAAGTAATTTCTGGAACCATTGTAAAGAAGGATACGCGGTTGCCTGTGGAGAACCAGAGGATTGGCCTGTCTCTCCCGGGAGAGGCATTTCTTTTTAAAGTGGCAACCTCTAATGAAGAGGGCAAGTTCAGTTTTATTTTAGATAGGAAATACAATAATACAGCAGCAGCTCTTCAGGTGATGGCCGAAGATGCGGACCAATATGAGGTGAATTTGGATGCAGGAGCAAATGAGTATAATGATCTGGTCTTTCCAGAGTTTGTAATTCCACAAATCTTGGAAAAATCCATTTTACAGCGAAGTGTTCATAATCAGATTGAAAACGCTTATAGTGAAATTAGATTGGATTCAGTGATTCATGTAGAACAGATCGCTCCATTTTACAGGGATCTGCCCATAGTGTATGATTTGGACGCATATACGAGGTTCAATACGCTCACGGAAACAATAATTGAGGTCACAGATCATCTTTCCATCAAGACGCTGAATGATGGAAACAGGATTTTTGAAGTACGCCCCAATGTGGGATTGTCCAATGATAACCTTACTGCAGCGGTCTTTGTGGATGGACTTTTCATTAAAAAACATGAGGATTTTATCGGGTATAGTGCCAAAAAAGTAAAGTCTATCAGTTTCTCAAGGGATAATGTAATGATTGGTTCACAAGCTTTTCAAGGGATACTTTCTTTTAAAACTATAGAAGGGAACTTTTATAATGAGTACTATTCTCCCGATATTAAGAGCGCAGAATTGTTCAAGCCTGAATTACAAAAAAAGTACTTTAAACAAGAATATACTGAAGGTGATGAACAAGCACACATTCCGGATTTTAGATACCAATTGCTTTGGCAACCGAACGTGGATTTATCTAAGAAAACACAAGAGATTGTTTTTTATACCTCAGATGTCGCTGGAACCTACGAGTTGGTTCTAGAAGGGTTTACGTCAAATGGAAACCCGGTATCCGTCAAAAGGGGGCTGATAGTTGAGTGAGATCGTTTACTTTTTCGTTCTCGTTTAACAAGAAAAATACTAAATGCTCATAAAAGTTTATGGAAGTGCCGTTTTTGGCATTGAGGCCACAACTGTAGTGGTAGAAGTAAATGTAGATAAAGGGATTGGTTATCATTTGGTGGGTCTCCCGGATAATGCCATTAAGGAAAGTAATTATCGTATTGCGGCTGCCCTTCAGAATATTGGCTACAAAATTCCCGGTAAAAAGATTACCATTAATATGGCCCCAGCCGATTTGCGTAAGGAAGGTTCCGCTTACGACCTCACTTTGGCGCTAGGGATACTAGCAGCCTCCAACCAAATCAATTCCGAAGAAATACAGGATTACTTAATTATGGGGGAACTGTCGTTGGACGGAAGCCTGCAACCAATAAAAGGGGCCTTGCCCATAGCCATCAAAGCCAAGGAAGAAGGTTTCAAAGGATTTATTCTTCCCAATGAGAATGCTATGGAGGCTGCTGTGGTGGAAGATTTTAAGGTGTATGGCGTGGATAACATTAAAGAGGTCATCGACTTTTTCGATTCCGAGAAACCTTTGACTGAAACTTTAGTGGATACCCAAGAGGAATTTAATGGGCAATACGGCCACCTTGAATTTGATTTTTCGGATGTTAGGGGCCAAGAAAGCATAAAACGTTGTATGGAAATAGCGGCTGCTGGTGGACACAACATCATATTGATCGGCCCACCGGGAGCGGGAAAGACCATGTTGGCCAAGCGTTTGCCTTCCATTTTGCCGCCCATGACCCTACACGAAGCGTTGGAAACGACAAAAATACACAGCGTGGTGGGCAAAGTCAAGAATAGAGGTTTGATGAGCCAACGGCCCTTTCGGAATCCTCACCATACCATCAGCGCAGCTGCTTTGGTAGGAGGTGGAAGCTATCCCCAGCCCGGGGAAATTTCCTTGTCCCACAATGGGGTGCTCTTTTTGGATGAACTCCCCGAATTTGAACGTCGCGTGTTGGAAGTAATGCGCCAACCCATGGAAGATAGGGAAGTAACCATTGCACGTGCACAATATACCATAACCTACCCCAGTAGCTTTATGTTGGTGGCCAGTATGAACCCGAGTCCAAGCGGTTATTTTAACGACCCTGATGCCCCACTGTCTTCTTCTCCTGTGGAGATGCAGCGGTATTTAGGCAAGATCTCCGGTCCTTTGTTGGATAGGATTGACATTCATATTGAAGTAACCCCGGTTCCGTTTGAAAAACTATCGGACGACCGAAAAGGAGAGGATAGTGCCGTTATTCGGGAACGGGTGGTGGCCGCTCGGAAAATTCAAGCTGAGCGTTTTACCGAACTGGAAAACATTCATTACAACGCCCAGATGGGTACAAAATTGATTCGAAAATTCTGTCCCTTGAATGAAGATTCAAAAGAGCTGTTGAAAAATGCCATGCAGCGGTTGAACCTTTCAGCCCGGGCCTATGATCGAATTTTGAAAGTATCCAGAACAATCGCAGATTTAGAGAATGTGACTGAAATCAATACCAACCACATATCAGAGGCCATTCAGTACCGCAGTTTGGATCGTGAAGGGTGGTTGGGTTGAACTTAACCAGTGCTCTACCCAAACTTTCGGATGAGGTAATACGTAAAGGTGACAATTTCCTTATAATTTTCCTTGCTTATCTTCTCATCAATGCCATGGAATCGGGTCATGCTTTCTGGATTGATGCGAATAGGGTAAAATCGGTATACATCATCAGAAACCTCATAAAAATACCGGGCATCCGTACCACCGCCAATCAGTCCCGGAACTACGATAGCATCTGGAAATACAGAGCGAATGGTTTTTTCCAAGGTCTTGAATGCTTCAGAATCAATTCCCGAAACAGGGGATGGGTTGGTAACAAAACCGGCTTCCTCAACCTTAATTTTATCACTCACTACACTTTGAATATGTTCTTTTGTTGATGCAATCGTCTCTCCCGGTAAAATCCGAAAGTTAATGGTCGCTTCAGCCACAGTAGGAATCACATTGTCCTTGACTCCACCATTTATTATTGTTGGGGCAGTAGTGGTATGGGCATTCAAAGCCTCCAGAACGGGTTTTTTGAACAACCAAGGATTGGCAAATGCCATCTTTTTGAAAAACGGAAGTTCCGCACCCATGTATTCAAATTGGTAGTCAATTGGTTTTACCAGTTTGTAGGGGAGTTGGTTATTTTCAAGGTCAACAATGGCCTTGGCAAGCATTCCGATAGTATTTTCTTTAGGTGGAGCAGAACTATGACCTCCTGTGGTTTCTACCGTTAGGCGGAAGGATGCATACCCTTTCTCAGCCAAATTCAGCATGGCAACCGTTTCTTCAACTCCAGGAACCATGTTTTCGGCAAGCATGCCACCTTCATCCAAAGTCATGGCGGCATGAATTCCCTTGGCTTTTAGATGGGCCGCAATCTTGTTAGCACCATTAGACCCGCCAAGCTCTTCATCATGCCCAAAAGCCAGATAAATGGTGCGGGAAGGAACGAACGATTCACTCAATAGCTTTTCTACAGATTCCATTAAAGCAATTAAGGAACTCTTATCATCCATAGTACCGCGACCTATAATGTGGGTGTCGGTAATTATACCTTCAAAGGGAGCTGCTTCCCAATCCTGCAACGTGGGTTGGTCAACAGGAACCACATCTTGATGAGACATGAGGATAATGGGCTTTTTTGATGGGTCTGAACCCTCCCATTTGTACAATAAACTATAATCGCTGATTTTTTCAAGACTTAAATTTTCATGCGTCAATGGAAAAGTCTCCTTTAAAAACCGGTGAAACCCATTAAAGGCTGTGGAGTCGGGGATGGCCTCTTCGTTATGCGAAATGGTAGGGTATTGTATGGCCTTGGAGAGATTTTGATAAATAGTTTCTGGAAATTGAACTTCAGTGAGGGGTTCAGGTTCCACTTGTTTGGAGGTCAATGATAGGGTGTTGAATACTAAAATAGCAGCTAGCACTATAGTGATAGCAAGAAGGGCAAGTAGTATTTTTTTCATGGTTTGGTTGGTGGTTGGTTTGTAGTTTGGTTATTGAATATCTAGCGTAACATGATTACAAATACATTAATGCTCTACAAATTATATAAATTTTTAGTTGGTTGACATAAAAAACGGCAAGATTAAGAAAATGACAATTTTAGCGGCTATTTCGGTAAAAAAAGGAAATCGATTGCAATAATTGAATTAGAAGTGCAAAAAAATCGTTAAACATTGCTAATCAATCGATTATTGATTTAAATATGAGGTACTTTCGCGCTCGTTTTTTAAAAGTTCATGGAATGCAATGTGTTGAATTGAATCCCGCTGGTAATTTTGACCCGTGGGAGCAGGAGAAGATTGATGAGTTGCTGCATCAGGAAATTACACAATCGTTGAGTGATCGATTGGTGTTTGAAAATGAAAGTGTCAAACTATGGGAATTATGCTTGCTTCCGGGCGAGCGTATCCCTTTTAGAAGGCACAATACAAACTATGGTTGGGTCTGTACTACCGGGGGCCTTGTCCTTACCCGATATGGCAATGGCAAAATAGACATGATAAAGCTTGATTCCGGAGACACCGAATATTTTGAGAATAGGGGCAAAAACTATGTGAACGATCTAGAAAACATAGGGGAGGAATCCGTTGTCATCAATATTTTGGAATACAAAGAGACCAGGATGGACAAGCGATTGCAGTTTAGCAATTAAATGGCCTTGATATTGGCCTTAAGTCCAGAGATAATGCCCAAAATATTCTGTACTGTATCTTCTAGATAATATTTAACCGCCAAGTGCGGTATCCTAACCGTGGTAAACCCATTTTTAAAGGAATGCATCGCATCTTCAAGATCACTTATGGCCTGTTCATGTGTAATCATGTTATAGTCCTTATCAATTTCAATATTGAGCTTTACTCTTGAAATGGCAATGTCAACCGATTTTTTTCCATCCCACCATTCCAACATGGGATAGGCACCGGCTTCTTTTAGTGCGTAAAATAAATGGATGGCTTCTAGGGGAGTATTGTTATCTAGAATGACTTTTTTTATAAGTCGTGTATGTCTTTCACAAAGTTGAACACCCAATGAATCCATAGATTCTTTATATTGCTGATGTCCAATACTTTTCTCGCAATCCTTACATGTCATAAGTGTTTGTCAAGTTTTAGGTCTAAGTATGATTTGGGACTATTATAACTTCTGTTTTTTCATATTCGTATAAAAACTCGATGTAAAACATCCCACTTTTAGACGAAATGCATTTTTTTGGATGAAATGCATTATTTATCCTAATATCCTCTTAAATTCAAACCCTAAAACCCTCCGTAACTATGCTCAAAAAAATAGGTCCCGGTGTATTGGTGGCAGCTGCCTTTGTAGGCCCAGGGACCCTTACCATGTGTACACTGGCAGGAGCGCAGTTTGGTTATGCTTTGATCTGGGCCTTGTTGGTATCGGTTTTGGCCACCATTGTACTTCAAGGCATGGCAGGACGAATTGGGGTGGTGGCCCAAACAGGTCTCGTAGATGTGGTCCGTACCAAACTAAAAACACTATGGATTAAAAAGTTTGTCATCCTCGTGGTCCTTGCTGCTATTCTAATTGGCAATGCGGCTTATGAGGCAGGAAACATAGGAGGCGCCACTTTGGGATTGGAGCAACTCTTTCCAAGTACAACAATGACATCCTATTACCCGGCCATTGTGGGCATATTCATTTTCATGTTGTTGTGGTTCAGCAGCTATAAAATTTTGGAACGGGTTTTTGTTGGACTTGTGGGCATTATGGGGGTGAGCTTCCTAATCTGTGCTATCATGACCAAACCTTCATTTGTAGATATAGTAAAAGGAGCACTTTTGCCCACAATGCCAGAAGGAGGACTTTTTACGGTCATCGCATTGGTAGGCACTACAGTGGTACCCTACAATTTGTTCTTACACGCCTCTTTGGTGAAGCAGAAATGGAAATCGAGCCAAGAACTCAAAACCGTAAAGTGGGATACCATAATTTCCATCGCTTTGGGCGGATTGGTATCCATGGCCATTTTGGTCACTGCGGCTTCAGCTCCCATAGACAACGTTTACAGTGCATTGGATATGGCCAAAGGTTTGGAACCCCTCTTTGGAAAAATGGCAGGGTTCTTTATGGCCATCGGCTTGTTGGCTGCAGGTATCACATCGGCAATAACGGCTCCACTTGCAGCGGCCTTTGTGGCGAGCAGTTGTTTTGATTGGGGCGGAGAAATGGAGGACAAAAGATTTAAGTTGGTTTGGGCAGTAGTACTTTTTTGTGGGGTGTTCTTTTTGTCTTTTGACATCAAGCCCATCGAGGTCATTCAATTTGCCCAAGTGGCCAATGGATTGCTGTTGCCGATTATGGCTATCTTATTATTATGGATAGTGAATCAAAAAACAGTGATGGGACAACATAAGAATACCGTAGTTCAAAACATATTGGGATTGACAATAGTGGGATTTGCCATCTTTTTGGGGGTAAAGAGCATTCTTAAAGTAATGGGAGTGTATTAATGGCGAATTGGACAATAGATATCAACTGTGATGTGGGGGAAGGTGTAGGTAATGAAACCGAAATCTTTCCCTATATCAGTTCATGTAATATTGCTTGTGGTGGCCATGCGGGTAATATTGAAACCATGACCCAAATCGTGAAACTGGCCAATCAACATAAAGTTAAGATAGGCGCGCATCCTTCCTATCCAGACCGAAAGAATTTTGGAAGGCAGGTGATGGATATTTCAAAACAGGAATTACAAAGAAGTATCACAGAGCAACTGAAGAATTTTGATGCGATTCTCGTCAACGAACAAGGGGAGTTGCATCACATTAAAGCACATGGCGCTTTGTACAATCAATCGGCAAAGGATAAGAGCTTGGCTAAAACCTATCTGGAGGCCGTTCAGGAATATAAAACGCGAGCCCTACTTTATGTTCCTTACGGCTCAGAGATTGCCAGGGAGGCCCTTGACCAAGGATTTGAAATTTGGTATGAGGCCTTTGGCGACAGAAATTATAACAGAGATTTAAGTTTGGTGAACCGAAAGCAGGGTAATGCACTTATTCAAGACCCCGAACAAGTATTACAACACATGCTCCCGATTATAAAGGAAGGCAAGGTACGGGCGGTTTCAGGCGAGTTGGTCAAAATTGAGGCAAAAACCCTTTGTATCCATGGGGATACCCCCTCCGCATTGGAAATATTAATGTATCTTTCCCAAGAATTATCCAAACACCAGGTGCAATTACTACAGTGAAAAGTTACCCCATAAGCATCAAACCCTTTGGTGAGCGAGCCGTTTTAGTAGAATGGCCCAGCAAGGTAGAGGTGTCTATTTTGGCTGATATCCTCGATTTCATGGATGCGTTTAAGGAACTAAAGCTTCCTGGATGGGAAATGTCCGTTGCCTATAATTCCCTTACCATGGTGTGCAACGATGAACATTTGGATTTTGATAATATAAGAAGGGTCATCCTTGAGTGTCATGAAAAACAAGCCGCTTCCAAGACCAAACGTGTTCAGCATTTATGGCGAATCCCCGTCTGTTACGATGCCGAGTTTGGTATCGATTTAGAGGAAGTCTGTTCAACCTTAAAGTTATCCAAGGATGAACTTATAAAACAGCACACCTCTTATCAATACATTGTCTATGGAATAGGATTTTTACCAGGATTCATGTATTTGGGCGGGTTACCAGAATCCCTGGAGATTCCCAGAAGAGCAGAACCACGCCTTCAAGTGGCCAAGGGTTCCGTGGGATTGGCAGGAAAGCAGACCGGGATATATCCGCAAGATTCTCCGGGTGGGTGGAATATCATCGGCAACTGTCCAATTCCCCTGTTCAATCCAAGTTTAAAAGATCCTTGCTTTGTGAAAGTGGGGGACAAGATACAGTTTCAAAAAATATCTAGAGCAGAGTATGACCTGCATAAGATAGAAGGTGAAGTAGGGATTTATAAACCAGAAAAAGTGTTGTTGGATGCTTAAGGTGCTAAAAGCGGGCTTTTTTGCCACTATTCAAGATTTGGGCCGTTTCGGTCACCGAGACATTGGTGTTCCCATTTCGGGAGCCATGGATGTGGAATCAGTGAAAAAAGCAAACCTCTTATTGGAGAACGACCCCTACGATGCTGTGCTGGAGATTGCTATGATGGGCCCAAAATTGCAATTTGAGGAGCCTACTGCCATTAGTTTGTCTGGAGCTCATCTTGAGCCCAAATTGAATGACACTTCCATTGAAAACCATCAAGTGGTTCAGGTGTCCAAAGGAGACATATTGTCTTTTGGAAAGTTGAAAAATGGATTTAGAACCTATTTGGCTGTAAAGGGAGGTTTTTTGACCGAAAAGGTGCTTGAAAGTCGCTCACAATATTTTCCGGTAACCAAGAAAAAGCGCATCAAGGATGGGGATGAAATCCCATATGTGGAAACAGTATCGTACAAACCCATCATTTCGGAAGTAAAGATTGAGGACCATTTTCTCATGGATGAGTTGGAAGTGTTTAAAGGGCCTGAGTTCTCACTTCTGACGGATAAACAATTGGCTGAAATCTTTTCAAAACCGTTTACCGTTTCTAAGGCCAACGACCGAATGGCGTATCAGCTCAACGAACTTATTGCAGAACATTCCCATTCCATGCTCACCTCCGGAACATTGCCTGGAACCGTTCAACTTACCCCGGCAGGCCGTTTGATCATCCTGATGAAAGATGGGCAGACCACGGGCGGATATCCTAGAATCTTGCAACTTTCCGAAGCAGCTATTTGTGTTTTGGCCCAGAAAAAGGCAGGAGATTCCCTTTCCCTTAAATTGATTTAAGTTTTCCCTCTTTTTAAGATTTATTTTTTGTAACATTGACGTATGAAAAGAAATATCCTAGTCAACGGTGTGGTCATTATTGTTCCCAATTGGGAATGATACAGTCGCACTATTTCTGGGAAAGGGCCTGTATCAAAACGATACAGGCCCTTTTTCTTTACGAATAAAAATAAATGAATGTTGGATTTTGAATTAACCTAAGTATCTGAATTACAAGTATTTAACATGATTATTTTTTAAATGGATTTAAACCGCCCGAAACTGTTAAAAATATGGGCCTTTTTAAACATTTATCTTTGAATGACAGATTAAATTCAATGGAATTCTGTATTTGAATGAAATTTTACAATGGAATTGAACAAGTTTAGCAAGACTGTGACCCAAGACCCTACGCTACCTGCTGCACAAGCCATGTTGCATGCACTAGGGCTGACAGATGAAGATTTACAAAAGCCCTTTATAGGAATTGCCAGTACCGGTTACGAGGGCAACCCCTGTAACATGCATTTGAACAAACTGGCCCTTGATGTCAAAAGAGGAGCAGAGGCTTCCAACCTGGTCGGGCTAATTTTCAATACCATTGGTGTGAGTGATGGTATCTCCAACGGTACCCCTGGAATGCGCTATTCACTGCCCTCAAGGGATATTATTGCCGATTCCATGGAAACTGTGGTGCAGGCCATGGCTTATGATGGTTTGGTAACCGTGGTGGGTTGTGATAAAAATATGCCCGGTGCCTTGATGGCGCAATTGCGATTGAACCGCCCCTCCATTTTGGTCTATGGCGGAACCATTGCTCCTGGATGCCATAAGGATAAGAAATTGGACATAATCTCTGCTTTTGAGGCCTACGGACAGCGCGTAGCGGGAACCATAGACGAAACTGAATTCAAGGAAGTGATTCACAAAGCCTGCCCAGGAGCCGGGGCTTGCGGCGGAATGTACACGGCCAATACCATGGCCTCGGCCATTGAAGCAATGGGAATGTCATTGCCCTTTAACTCATCCATTCCTGCTGTGAATGCCAAAAAAGGTGCCGATTGCGAGGCTGCAGGTGAAGCTATGTTGCACTTGCTGCGCGAGGACATTAAACCTCGTGACATTGTCACCAAGAAGTCGTTGGAGAATGCCTTCCGATTGGTAACAGTGTTGGGCGGTTCTACCAACGCGGTACTGCACTTTATGGCCATTGCCCATGCCGGGGATGTGGATTTTACCTTAGAGGACATCACCCGCATCAGTGAAACCACCCCTTTGTTGGCGGATTTAAAACCAAGTGGAAAGTACCTGATGGAAGACCTTCATAAAGTAGGTGGTGTTCCAGCAGTACTAAAATATATGTTGAAAGAAGGCATGTTGCATGGCGACTGTATGACCGTGACCGGAAGAACGTTGGCCGAAAACCTATTGGATGCCCCAGACTTGGTAGAAGGTCAGGATATTATCCGAAAGAAAGACCAACCCATCAAGGAAACGGGACATATCCGAATCCTTTATGGAAACTTGGCAACCGAAGGCGCTGTCGCAAAAATCACAGGAAAAGAGGGACTTGAATTTACCGGAACTGCCCGTGTTTTTGATAGTGAAACTGCCGTTAACGAAGGGATTCATACGGGCAAAGTACAAAAAGGGGATGTGGTGGTCATTCGGTATGAAGGACCAAAAGGAGCTCCCGGAATGCCCGAAATGTTGAAGCCTACATCTGCCATTATGGGTGCTGGTTTGGGGAAAGATGTCGCCTTGATTACCGACGGTCGTTTCTCCGGTGGTTCCCACGGATTTGTGGTGGGTCACGTTTCACCCGAAGCTCAAGTGGGTGGAGGTATTGCCTTGGTGAAGGATGGTGATGAGATTACCATCGATGCTGTGAACAATACCATCAACATCAATATTTCAGACGAAGAGCTTGAACAACGAAGAAAAGAATGGAAACAACCTGAGTTGAAGATCAAATCAGGAAATTTATACAAATACGCAAAAATGGTATCATCAGCTTCCAAAGGCTGTGTTACCGATATGTTCTAATAGATAAAGTTCCAATATAGGAACAAGGGTGTATTTCCCTAAAATATACGCTTATGGAGACGTTAAAAGCACAAAAGAAAGACAAGAAAAAAAGCACTTCTATTCGCATTACTGGTGCTGAGGCCATAATACATTGTTTGTTGGCGGAAGGGGTCGATTTGATTTATGGTTACCCCGGAGGGGCCATCATGCCAGTGTATGATGAGTTATACAAATTTCAAGATAAACTCACCCATATTCTTACCCGACATGAGCAAGGGGCTACCCACGCAGCTCAAGGGTATGCGCGAGTAAGTGGAAGAGTGGGTGTGGCCATGGCCACTTCCGGTCCTGGTGCCACTAATTTGGTGACAGGTATTGCCGATGCGCAGATAGATTCTACGCCAATGGTGTGCATCACCGGACAGGTAGCACGACATCTATTAGGTTCTGATGCTTTCCAAGAAACGGACATCGTGGGTATTTCAACCCCGGTAACCAAATGGAACTATCAGATTACCCGTGCCGAAGAAATTCCAGAGATCATGGCTAAGGCGTTCTATATCGCTAGATCAGGTAGACCGGGCCCTGTATTGGTGGACATCACCAAGAATGCCCAGTTTGATGAGTTGGATTTCACATACGAGAAATGTACAGGTGTACGAAGCTATAAACCGGCTCCAGACCCAGATATAACTGCCATTGAAAAGGCGGCTGAATTGATAAACAATGCCAAAAAGCCCTATATTGTTTTTGGACAAGGGGTGATTTTGGGTGAGGCCGAAGAGCAGTTAAAAGCTTTGGTTGAAAAGGCTGGAATTCCAGCGGCTTGGACCATTTTGGGACTTTCTGCCATGGATACGGACCATCCATTGAACATGGGTATGGTAGGTATGCATGGAAATTACGGGCCCAATGTGCTTACCAACGAGTGCGACGTGCTTATTGCCATCGGCATGCGCTTCGATGATAGGGTAACAGGAAATCTGGAAACCTATGCCAAGCAGGCCAAGGTCATTCATTTTGAGATTGACCCAGCCGAAGTCAATAAAAATGTAAAAGTGGAAGTTGCCGTTTTGGGTAATGCCAAGCAAACCTTGGACTTACTGCTTCCATTGGTGAACAAAAACGAGCACAAGGAATGGTTGGCCGAGTTTGATAAAAAGCACAAAATCGAATATGACACCTTAATCGAAAAAGATATTCACCCAACCAAACCGGGACTTACCATGGGTGAGGTTATTGAGCAAATCAATGTGGCTTCTGGACACAAGGCAGTTATTGTATCTGACGTTGGCCAGCACCAAATGATTGCTTGCCGTTATGCCAAATTCAAACAGACCAAAAGTAATATCACTTCAGGAGGTTTAGGCACTATGGGTTTTGCCCTTCCGGCAGCCATTGGGGCCAAAATGGGCGCCATGGACCGCGAGGTTGTAGCTATTATTGGGGATGGGGGCTATCAAATGACCATTCAAGAGCTTGGGGTCATCTTCCAACATAATCTTCCCGTAAAAATTGTGGTATTGAATAACGACCACTTGGGAATGGTGCGTCAATGGCAAGAACTTTTCTTTGAAAGGCGTTACGCTTCAACCGTTATGACTAACCCCGATTTTGTGAAAATCGCCGAGGGGTACCACATCAAATCCAGAAGGGTAGTGGAACGTTCAAAATTGAAGGAAGCCGTGGAAGAAATGATGGTTTCCAAAGACCCTTACTTCTTGGAAGTTCGGGTAGAGAAGGAAGACAATGTGTTCCCAATGGTGCCAACAGGGGCTTCTATTTCCGACATCATACTAAAATAGCATGGACCAAGCGAATATTTTAAAAATGCCGGGTAGGTATCCGGCGTTGCTTGAGAAATCAAGAGAAATAGGTTTTGGCATGTCTTCTGACGTGTACATTGGCACATTGCTGAAGACTTTGACAGCCTCCAAGCCCAATGGGAATTTTTTGGAGTTGGGTACGGGAATTGGTCTGTCCTTGGCTTGGATGATCAAAGGCATGGATGAAAAATCCCAAATTATCAGTGTTGATAACGATTCGGAGCTTATCCAGATTGCCAACGCCTTTTTTCACGGCGAATCAAGACTTAAATTGGTTTGCGCGGATGGTGGTGCATGGCTGGAATCGTATAACGGAGCAGCTTTCGATTTGATTTTCGCTGATGCTTGGCCCGGGAAATACAGCCATTTGGACAAAGCGTTGAAATTGCTGAAAATCGGTGGGTTTTATGTGATTGATGATATGCGCAAACAGCCCAATTGGCCATCAGGACATGAAGAAAAGGTCAAAGAATTGATTCAAATACTGGAAAAGAGAGAAGATATAACACTTACAAAGATGGATTGGTCCACCGGGCTTATCCTTGCAGTTAAAATAAAATAAGCATGGAAAAACAATGGTTTACCATTTCGGTATATTCCGAAAATCATGTGGGATTGCTTAATAGAATATCGGGGATATTCTTAAAGCGACACATCAATATAGAGAGTCTAAATGTTTCAAAATCAGAGATTGATGGAGTTTCTAAATTTACAATAGTAATTTACTCCACCGAAGATTGGGCCGTAAAGATTGTCAATCAAATAGAGAAGCAGGTAGAGGTCATCAAGGCGTATTACCATACGGATGATGAGACCATTTATCAAGAGTCTGCATTGTTCAAAATAGCCTCTGCTTTGTTGTTTGATGAGCGTCAAATCCAAAATATCATTAAAGAGCACCATTCGCAGATTGTTACCGTAAGTCGTGAATTCTTTGTGTTGGCAAAAACAGGCCGTCGCCATGAGATTGATGAAATGCATGACGCCTTGGAGCCTTACGGTATTATGCAGTTTGTGCGCACCGGCAGAATTGCTGTGAGCAAAGTGGCAATGCCCATCACTAATATTTTAGCAGAATTTCAAAATCAATAAATAGCAAAATCAGATACTAAAAATGACAAATTACTTCAACACACTGTCACTTCGCGAGCAATTGACCCAATTGGGAAAATGTAGGTTTATGGACCCCAGCGAGTTTGCCGATGGTGTTACCGCCCTAAAAGGCAAAAAAATTGTAATTGTGGGCTGTGGTGCTCAAGGCTTAAACCAAGGTTTGAACATGAGGGATTCCGGTTTGGATATTTCCTATGCACTACGCGCCGCCGCCATTAAAGAACAAAGACAATCCTATAAAAACGCCAAGGAAAACAATTTCACCGTAGGAACTTATGAAGAGTTGATTCCCATCGCGGATTTAGTCATCAACCTAACTCCAGATAAACAGCACACCAATGTGGTGAGTACGGTAATGCCATTGATGAAGAAGGGGGCGACATTGTCGTATTCCCACGGATTCAACATCGTAGAAGAAGGAATGCAGATACGTGAGGACCTTACCGTAATCATGGTGGCACCAAAAAGTCCGGGTTCTGAGGTGCGTGAGGAGTACAAAAGAGGGTTCGGGGTACCTACCTTAATCGCCGTTCACCCAGAAAATGACCCAGAGGGCAAAGGTTTGGAGCAGGCTAAGGCCTATGCTGCAGGTACTGGTGGCGACAAAGCTGGTGTACTGGAATCTTCCTTTGTAGCTGAAGTAAAGTCAGATTTGATGGGGGAGCAGACCATTCTTTGTGGTTTGTTGCAAACAGGATCTATCCTTTCTTTCAATAAAATGATTGAAAAGGGCGTTGATGCCGGATACGCTTCCAAATTGATTCAATACGGATGGGAAACCATTACCGAAGGATTGAAGCAAGGAGGTATCACCAATATGATGGACCGTTTGTCCAACCCTGCCAAAATCAAAGCCTTTGATTTGGCCGAAGAATTGAAAGAAATTATGCGTCCGTTGTTCCAAAAGCATATGGACGATATCATGAGCGGTCATTTTTCCAAAACCATGATGGAAGACTGGAACAATGGCGATAAAAATCTATTGGATTGGCGTGCCGCTACCGGAGAAACTGCTTTCGAAAAGACTCCTGCCGGCGATATGTCCATTTCTGAACAAGAATACTACGACAACGGCGTGTTGATGGTCGCTTTTGTAAAATCCGGAGTTGAATTGGCTTATGAAACCATGACAGAATCCGGAATTATTGGTGAATCTGCGTACTACGAGTCGCTTCACGAAACCCCGTTGATCGCCAATACCATTGCTAGAAAGAAATTGTTCGAGATGAACCGTGTTATTTCCGATACCGCTGAGTATGGTTGCTACTTATTTGACCATGCTTGTAAGCCATTGTTGACCGATTTCATGAAGAAAATCGAAACCGATGTCATTGGAAAGCATTTCGGAGAAGGGAAAGATACGGGCGTGGATAACATTAAGCTGATTGCCGTGAACAAAGCCATCCGTACACACGATGTGGAAGTGGTTGGAGCTCGTTTGCGTGCATCCATGACCGCCATGAAACCTATCGGATAAACAACCCATTGGCCCCATGAAAACGGTGGACACCTATTTTCCACAAATAGCGGATATTTATCAGGCAGCGAAGACGATTCGGCAGGTTGCTGACGAAACACCTTTGCAGCAAAGTATCCGCTATTCCAAAAAATATGGGGCCAATATCCTTTTGAAACGAGAGGATTTGCACCGCGTCCGTAGTTACAAGATTCGCGGTGCGTACAATAAAATCAGTTCACTGACCCAGGATGAGCTGAAAAGGGGAGTGGTCTGTGCCAGCGCAGGAAACCATGCCCAAGGAGTGGCCTTTGCCTGTAGCCATTTGCAGGTGGAGGGAACTATTTACATGCCTGTCGTCACACCAAAACAAAAAATTGACCAGACCAAAATGTTTGGAGGGGAATGGGTGAGCGTAGTGTTGGAAGGCGACACCTTTGACGATTCCAATAAAGCTGCCCAAGCGTTCTGCGAGGGGGAAGGCAAGACCTTTGTGCATCCCTTTGATGATGAAAAAATCATTGAAGGTCAGGCTACGGTAGGATTGGAAATCTTGCAACAATCCAATGAGCCTATCGATTACGTTTTTGCTGCCGTTGGTGGCGGAGGACTTGCAGCTGGATTGTGCGGAACGTTTCAGGCGTTATCTCCACAAACCAAGATCATTGGCGTAGAACCAGAGGGAGCACCTTCCTTAAAAAAATCAATAGAAAAAGGAGAATTGGTCGAATTGCAGCATATTGATAAGTTTATTGATGGAGCTGCAGTACAAAAAGTGGGGCAATTGACGTTCCCGATTTGTAAGGACCACCTCTATCAAGTATCCACCGTTCCCGAAGGGAAAGTATGTCAGACCATATTAGATCTCTATAATCGCGATGCCATTGTGGTGGAACCAGCTGGAGCTTTGACCATTGCTGTTTTGGATGATTATGCCGAAGGGATCAAAGGGAAAAACGTGGTCTGTATCATCAGTGGGAGCAATAATGATATTACGCGTACTGCGGAAATAAAGGAACGGGCCTTGCTCTATGCTAATTTGAAACACTATTTTATTGTTCGATTTCCTCAACGTCCTGGAGCCCTAAAAGAATTCGTGGCGGATATTTTAGGACCAGATGATGACATCACCCATTTTGAATATTCCAAAAAGTCCAGTCGGGAGAATGCACCCGCTGTTGTGGGGATTGAGTTAAAGTCCTCTGCTGATTTGGAACCTTTGATTCAACGGATGAAGGCTAACAACTTTTTTGGCGACTACCTCAACGACAAGCCAGACCTGTTTCAATACCTCGTGTGATTGCTATAACAAATTTTCAATCGTTTGCGATTTTAAGACAATGTATATGAGGTCGTTTTCAGCTGTTTTTGTGTTAGCTTTGCAGTAAGTGAACGAGGGTTCATTTTGGATAAAACACTTAAAACAACTACACATGCCAGCTACAACAACAGCAATTCCTGAAGCACTTCAGATAACGCAAGAAATCCATCAAAAGACGTATTTGGTAAACGGCGAACTCCGAAAATGGGAAGGAAGTACTACCCCAGTAGTTTCTACCATTTCCTCAACGGAAGCGTATGCCCCCACTACTTTGGGAAGCATTCCCGATATGGGCGAACCCGAAGCATTGGAAGCATTGGAAGCCGCTTTGGGTGCATATGACCAAGGACAAGGGGTGTGGCCTACCATGAAGGTGAAGGACCGTATTGAATGCATGGAGGCCTTTGTGAAGCGAATGGAGCAAAAACGTGAGGAAGTTGTAAAGTTGCTCATGTGGGAAATTGGTAAGTCCGAACCGGATTCGTACAAGGAGTTTGATCGTACCGTTGAGTATATTTATGACACTATTGAGGATTACAAGCAGTTAGACCGTGATTCGGCCAAGTTTCAAAAGCATGATGGAGTGTATGCCCATATCAGAAGGGGCCCTTTGGGGGTAGTACTTTGTTTGGGTCCCTATAATTATCCGCTCAATGAAACTTTTGCCTTGTTGATTCCGGCTATTATCATGGGGAATACCACCATATTCAAACCTGCCAAGCATGGCGTATTGTTGATCACACCGCTTTTAGAAGCTTTTAAAAGCAGTTTTCCAAAAGGAGTGGTGAATATTCTTTTTGGCAGGGGAAGGGCTGTTGCAGCACCTATTATGAAAACTGGCAAGGTAGATGTTTTGGCTTTGATCGGCAACAGTAAATCGGCCAACGCGTTACAGGAACAGCACCCAAAGAGCAACCGTCTTCGTTTGGTGTTGGGATTGGAAGCCAAAAACCCCGCCATTATTTTACCTGATGCCGATTTGGACCTTACCATCAACGAATGTATTTCTGGAACACTTTCCTTTAACGGACAGCGTTGTACTGCTCTCAAAGTGGTTTACGTGCATGAGGACATCAAGGATGAGTTTTTAAAACGATTCTCTGAAAAAGTGGACTCCCTTAAGTTTGGAAATCCGTGGGAGAAGGGGGTGAATTTGACACCGTTGCCAGAGCCAGGGAAACCAGCTTACATTCAAGAATTGTTGGATGATGCCCAAACCAAAGGTGCCAAAATAAAGAATAAAAAGGGAGGCAAGCATTTTGATAATTACATCTGGCCAGCAGTGTTGTATCCTGTTACTAAGGACATGCGAGTGTATGAAGAAGAGCAGTTTGGCCCTGTGATTCCTGTACTGTCTTTTAAAGATATTGAAGAGCCCTTGAATGATATGGCCGAATCCAACTACGGACAACAAGTAAGTCTTTTTGGAAAGGATGTGTATACCTTATCACCCTTAATTGATACCTTGGCCAACTTGGTATGCCGTGTGAATCTGAACAGTTCTTGTCAACGTGGTCCGGATGTGTATCCTTTTACGGGACGAAAAGACTCTGCCCAATCGACATTAAGTGTACATGATGCCTTGCGCTCATTTTCCATTCGGACTTTTGTGGCCTTTAAGGATAATGAGTTGAATACCAGTGCCATTGAGCAATTGATGGAAGCCAAAGTGAGCAACTTTTTGAGTACGGATTATATTCTATAGAATAAAAAAGGCCATCCGAAATTTTCCGATGGCCTTCGTTTTTTGGTTAGGTTGGGAATTTTTTATTCTGATTGGTATACTTGTGCGCGGTCACCACTAAGTTCTTTTACCACAATGGCATCCTGAAGCCCTTTTAGATAGTAATTGGAACTTCCAGCGACCATCATCTCCCTCTCCAAATTCTCAGTATCCGGTATATTGCTAAAATGGAGCTTTGCGGCTATCATGTCATTCAATAGAAGCGAGGTTAGGGCGATATTGGCGTTGAGTGCATCCTGCACATCGGGATAATCGCTTTTTGGGAGTTCTTGCTGCCAAAGGACCACTGCAGATTCAAGAGCTGGGCGAATCTCATCCAACGTTTTACGTTTCTTTTTACTCAATGCAGAAAGGGAGTTTATGGATTCTTGAACAGTTTCCGCATGTTCATTGAATTCGTCATATTCTTTGTCCTTAAAGGAAAACATAGCGCCATAAGCAGTTCTATTTTGGTAGAGAAAATTGTCTTTTAGCAAATCTCCTGCTCTTTGCATGAATGTTTCCAGTATATCGGCTTCAAAACGTTTTATACGATTGGTCAATAGTCGTCTACGCTTTTCTGGCTTTTTGGTAAGCTTCAACTTTAGTTTGAATGCTGGATTCAAAACAAAATGACGAAGTTGTAGCGTGGAGGTTGGTCCTTCCGGGTCATCAATATAAAATGGGATATTTTCCTCAAGTATAGTTTCACCTTGTGAAGTCCGAACGGTGAGCGTCGCAGACACATTGATTTCCCCCAAAACAGCATCTGAGTCGGAATAATCCATTATTTCCGGAATACTATCCATGGTAAAAGTATCGGTAACAAGTGTTATGATGAAGTCTGGAGAAGAGTTGGTTCGATTAAAGGTGGAGCCACTCAGTTCCAGATAATTTTCGGTCCATTTGTTTAGCGTGTCTTGTACCGCCTGCTGGTACAGTAACTGGCGTTTTTCTGAATTTTTTTCTGATACCTGCATATTCCAATTGAGTTCATCCCAAAAATCCATCGGGTCCAAGTCCGTTTCAACAGCTATGGAATAGGTTTTTGTTTCATCGGGTAAATTGATGAGCGGAGCAATGGTGTAGGACCATCCAACAGGGTTTGTTTTGGTTTTTATCTTTTTTTGTCCTATGGCCAGTAAAGACGTGATGAATAAAATAGCGAGTATAATTTTTTTCATAACAGGTTGTTTTTGAATACCCAACACCAAAAGTAACTGATGGATTATGGGTGAATGCCTGTTATTTGAGGGATGCTTTATTTGAGTTGACGGATAGACAATTATAAATGAACAATATGCATTGACCAATCACCTGGCGAATTGCGAAAAAATAAAATACTAGTATAAAAAAAGCCCCATAATGGGGCTTCAGTATTTCAATTGGTTATTTTAATTAGATATTCGATGCCAGCCAATCACCAACTTCACTGGTTTTGTAGGCTTTGCCTCCTTCGGCAAGGTCTTCCGTCACAACGCCCTCGGCCAACGATTTATTGACCACGGTACGAATGGCATCTGCCTCATCCTGCAATCCAAAAGCAGTTTCAAACATCATGGCAGCAGACAAAACAGTAGCCAATGGATTGGCAATGTCCTTTCCTGAAGCTTGCGGGTAGGAACCGTGTATAGGCTCAAACAGGGATGTTTTCTCGCCCAAAGATGCGGATGGCATCAATCCCATAGAACCTGAGATTACCGAGGCTTCATCGGTCAAAATATCTCCAAAAAGGTTTTCCGTGATCAAAACATCATACGAATTTGGCCATTGCACCAAGCGCATGGCAACAGCATCCACGAATTCATAGGAAACTTCCACCTCAGGATACTCCTTTTCCAATTTCTGGACGGTTTCGCGCCATAGACGGGAAGTTTCCAAAACATTGGCCTTGTCCACGCAACAAAGCTTTTTGGAACGCTGTAAGGCCATTTCAAAGCCTTTGCGGGCCAAACGCTCCACTTCGGCACGTGTATAGGTACAGGTGTCGTAAGCGGTATTGTCGTTGTCCTCACGACCTCGTTTTCCAAAATAAATGCCTCCAGTAAGTTCTCGCAAGAAAACCAAATCGGTTCCTTCAATGCGCTCCTTTTTCAAAGGTGACTTGTCAATCAAGGAAGGGAAGGTGAAAGTTGGACGTACATTGGCAAAAAGTCCCAATTTTTGACGCATTTTCAATAAGCCTTGTTCTGGTCGGACCTTAGCGGACGGGTCATTGTCAAAACGAGGATGGCCAATAGCTCCGAACAGCACGGCATCGGCAGCTACACAGATTTCATGGGTTTCATCTGGATATGGTTCTCCCACGGCATCAATGGCGGCGGCACCGGTCAAAGCAGGTGTCCATGATATTTCATGTCCGAATTTTTCGGCAACGGCATCGGATACTTTTACAGCTTGATCTATCACTTCCGGGCCGATTCCATCCCCGGCCAAAAGGGCTATGTTCAATTTCATGTATTCAGGTTGTTCGTTATTTGTTTCTGGTTACTAGTTTTATCGATTTAAACAAGGTTAAGCATTTTTTCTGTCGCCTTAATGGCAGATACCGTTTGGTCCGAGTCCAGTCCGCGGGTAGTAAAATCCTTTTCCTTGGTCTGCCAGGTGATTATGGTCTCACAAAGGGCGTCCGAATTACTTCCTGGAGGGATTCGCACAGCATAATCCACCAATTTGGGCAGTTCCCGATTCTCTTTTTTGTACACTTTCTTCAGCGCGTTGATGAAGGCGTCGAACTGTCCGTCCCCTTGGGCGTTTTCCTCATAGGTCTTCCCATCAATCTCAATGGAAAGGGTAGTGGAGGGTTTTAATCCTTTGGAGTGGGTAAGCACGTATGACTTTACAAACACCTTTTGCTGATGCAGATTGCTATCCAACACATCCGAAATGATATAGGGCAAATCCTCCTTGGTGACCCGTTCCTTTTTGTCGCCCAATTCGATGATTCGCTCAGTGACTTTTTTGAGCTCATCATCATTCAAGGTCAACCCCAATTCTTGCAGGTTCTTTTGGATGTTGGCTTTTCCAGATGTTTTTCCTAGTGCATATTTACGCTTCCTACCGAATCTTTCCGGTAACAAGTCGTTAAAGTAAAGATTCTTTTTACTATCCCCATCTGCATGTATACCAGCAGTTTGTGTAAATACATTATCACCAACAATGGGTTTGTTGTCAGGGATGTTGAAACCGGTAAAGGCAGATACCAATTTACTCACTTTATAAAGTGAAGATTCTTTGACGCCGATGTTGATTTCGGGCAAAAAATCGTTGATGACGGCCACCACACTGGCCAAAGGAGCGTTGCCTGCACGTTCGCCCATACCATTTACGGTAAGGTGCAAACCATGACAACCCGCCTTTACGGCTTCCATGACATTGGCGACGCTCAGGTCGTAATCGTTATGCCCATGAAAATCAAAATGGGTATCTGGATAGCGCTCAATAATTTTTTTGATAAACTCACCCGTTTCAAAATGGGTCAAAACTCCAAGGGTGTCTGGCAATAAAATCCGCTTAATAGGTTGGGAGGTCAAAAAATCCAAAAATTGGAAAACATAGTCCTCGGAATTGCGCATTCCGTTGCTCCAATCTTCCAAATATACATTGGTCTCGATGCCCAACTCCTGTCCTTTGGAAATGACCGTTGCAATTTCGTTGAAATGTTGCTCTGGTGTTTTCTTCAGCTGATGGGTCAAATGGTTCAAAGACCCTTTGGTCAACAGATTTTGGACCTTGGCACCCGCTTCCTGCATCCACTTCAAGGAAACTCCATTGTCCACAAAAGTCAGTACTTCTACTTTTGAAAGGTATCCTTCAGAAGCTGCCCATTCCGTTATATTCTGAACAGCTTTCAGTTCGCCTTCCGAAACTCGTGCAGAGGCTACTTCAATGCGGTCCACTTTCAGCTCTTCCAATAGCAATTTTGCCAAAGTGAGTTTTTCAGAAGCGGAGAAGGAAACCCCAGAAGTTTGTTCACCATCCCGCAGGGTGGTGTCCATGATTTCAATGGTGCGTGCTTTCATTTTCGATGTGGTGTTCTAAAAGCCTTAATTAGAGCGGGGTGTTTTCAGCAAACTCTTCAATGCCTTTTTTTATGTTCAATAGGTAATCGATATCATCAAAACCATTGAGCATGTTTTGTTTTTTGTAATCGTTGATTTCAAAGCTTTCACTTTCCCCGGTTGCCAAAATGGTGATTTTCTGCTCAGGCAGATTGACTTCCAATTCGGTATTTGGGTCAGCTTCAATGGCAGTGAAGATTTTGTCCAAGAACGCTGGACTTACCTGTACCGGAAGAACCCCAATATTTAGGCAGTTTCCTCGGAAAATATCAGCAAAGAAACTGGAAACCACACATCTAAAACCGTAATCATAAACCGCCCAGGCAGCATGCTCTCTGGAAGAACCGGAACCAAAGTTTTTACCGCCCACCAGAATTTTTCCGCTGTAAATGGGATTGTTCAGTACAAAGTTCTCTTTTGGGGTTCCGTCGGAATTGTATCTCCAATCGCGGAAAAGGTTATCACCGAAGCCTTTGCGCTCCGTCGCTTTTAGAAATCGCGCTGGAATGATTTGGTCGGTATCCACATTTTCAATGGGCATGGGCACCGCAGTGCTTTTTAGTATGTTGAATTTATCGTAAGCCATGTATAGTTCTAAGTTTTCAGTTGACAGTTATAAGTTATTGTTTCCTGAATGTTATTATGCTTCTTGAAGTTCTTCTTGCATGAGTTCCCTTGGGTCGGTCACTTTTCCAGTAACAGCAGCAGCAGCGGCCACCAGTGGACTTGCCAACAGTGTACGCGCTCCGGGACCTTGTCTTCCCTCAAAGTTTCGGTTTGAGGTACTCACAGCATATTTTCCAGCGGGAATCTTATCATCGTTCATGGCCAAACAAGCAGAACATCCTGGTTCACGAAGTTCAAAACCCGCTTCTTCCAAAATATCCAGAATGCCTTCTTCCCTAATGGCCTCTTCCACTTTATGGGAACCAGGCACCAACCATGCAGTCACATCATCAGCCTTTTTTCTACCTTTTACGATGGATGCAAAAGCTCTGAAATCCTCAATCCTACCATTGGTGCAGCTTCCCAGGAACACAAAGTCGATAGGTTTACCAATCATTGCTTCGCCCTCATTGTAATCCATGTACTCCAAGGATTTTTTAAAGGTGGCGACAGCACCATCAATGGTTTCAGCCAAGGGAATGTTATTGCTTATTCCCATTCCCATTCCAGGATTCGTTCCGAAGGTAATCATCGGTTCAATCTCGTTCGCATCAAAAGTCAATTCTTTGTCAAAAACAGCATCGTCATCGGAATACAGTCTTTCCCAGTATTCCATTGCGGTGTCCCAATCCTTGCCTTTTGGGGTGTACTCGCGTCCTTTGATATATTCAAATGTAGTTTCATCCGGAGCGATCATCCCGCCACGGGCACCCATTTCTATACTCAGGTTGCAAACCGTCATACGACCTTCCATGGACATGCTGGTAAACACATCCCCGGCATATTCCACAAAATATCCGGTGGCTCCAGAGGTGGTCAACTGTGAAATGATGAACAACGCTACATCTTTAGGAGTAACCGCTTTATTCAATGAGCCATTAATATTGATGCGCATCCGTTTGGGCTTGGGTTGCATGATACATTGGGTGGAAAGCACCATTTCAACCTCGCTGGTTCCAATTCCGAAGGCAATGGCACCAAAGGCTCCATGGGTTGATGTGTGGGAATCTCCACATACAATAGTGGCTCCGGGAACGGTAATTCCGTTTTCTGGGCCAATTACGTGTACGATTCCATTTTTCTTATGTCCAAGCCCCCAATAGGGTATGCCATGGGCGTTGGCGTTTTCTTCCAATGCCTTTAACTGATTTGCGGACAAAGGATCCTTAACAGGTAAATGTTGATTTCGAGTTGGTGTATTGTGATCGGCAGTTGCAAAGGTACGTTCAGGATATAGCACTTTAATGCCCCTGTTCTTCAATCCCAAGAAAGCTACGGGACTCGTTACTTCATGCACCAAATGTCGGTCTATAAACAGTACATCCGGACCGTTTTCAATATGCTTCACCACATGGGAATCCCATACTTTGTCAAATAGTGTTTTACTCATTGTCAGATTCAATAATTTGTAAGCAAACAAAGTTAAAATTTGATTTAAAACCTGTCTTCTTGTTGTCTGTAAAATTACGATGTTCAACCACGATTTTCATGAAATTCACGGAATGCTAACAAATGTTCGCCCCACATTTTCAAATATCACTTTGGTTTGGATACATCACTTAAAAATATAAGGTAAGCTATTGAAATTTAATGTGGTATGTTGTTTTTTAACAAAGTCTGATATTTTTTAACATAGCTGTAACGTTGCCAGAACAACAACCTCCATACTTTAGGGAAATTCTACTCAATAACATATTCATTAATTAAATCAAACAACTTACAATGAAAAAATTCTACTCGGCCATTTCGGCCACAATTCTAACCGCAGTTCTTTTTATATCAGCTACTGCAACAGCACAATTGGACTTTTTACCACGAGGTAGCCAAGCGGCAAGTGTGTCCCAACGTATCGGTAACACCGATGTTAGCATCATTTATTCAAGGCCAAGTGTAAACGAAAGGGAAATCTGGGGCGCTTTGGTGCCTTATGGTATGAACAATTTTGGATTTGGAACGGCCACAGAGTCTCCATGGAGAGCTGGGGCCAATGAAAACACGGTTTTCAAGACCACACACGACCTTACCATTGGCGGAAAAGCCCTACCCGCCGGAAAATACGGATTGCACATGATTGTCAACGAAGACAACACGGCAACAGTGATTTTTTCCAAAAATCATGGAGCGTGGGGCAGTTATTTTTATGACCCATCGGAAGATGCGCTTCGGGTGGATGTGACGACCAACGAAATTCCTCATACCGAACTGTTGACCTATTCATTTGATGAAGTAGGGGCAAATTCAGCTGTGGCATCTTTGAAATGGGAGAAAAAGCAGATTCCATTTACCATTGAAACCGATGTCACTGCGAATGTAATGGCTGAAATCCGTCAACAACTACAAACTTCCCCAGGATTTAACCGCCAAACTTGGGAACAAGCAGCAGGGTACGCCTTGAACAATGGAGGTAATCTGGATGAAGCCTTAGGATGGGTGAATGGTGCCATTGAAGGACAGTTTTTTAGTCAGAAGAACTTCAATAATCTGAGCTTAAAGGCACAGATTTTAGAGCGACAGGGCAAAACTGCTGAGGCGAAAGCAATTATGGATGAAGCCATGCCATTGGGTACTGTATTTGAAATACATTCATATGGTCGTCAATTAATTGCCCAAGGCAAAAAGGACGATGCACTTGAAGTTTTTAAATGGAATGCCAAAGAACACAAGGGTACGTGGCCCGTTGATTTTGGATTGGCCAGAGGATATTCAGCAGTTGGTAATTATAAAACGGCTCTAAAACACCTCAAGATAGCAGCAAGTAGAGCTCCCGATCAACCAAATAAAGATGCCATTGCGGCCTATATCACTCAGTTGGAGGAAGAAAAAGATATTAACTAAAGAAATAAAAGCCCGGCGAAAGCCGGGCTTTTTTTAACTGATATAATTCCAAATCGTCTTGTTGGCCATCATTTTGGCATAGGCGATACGAACTAGCCGATTTTCTTCCTTTTCCAGTCTTGGGTCATCCTTGAGCAATTGCAGGGCATGGTAGCGTGCTGTTTTTAGGATTTGGTTGTCCTTTACAATGTCGGCAATCTTCAAGGTAAGCAATCCACTTTGCTGAGTGCCCATTAAATCCCCAGGACCACGTAGTTTTAAATCCACCTCGGCAATTTCAAAACCATCGTTGGTGTGCACCATGGTCTGCAGTCGGGTTTTGGCATCTTCAGATAGTTTGTGACCAGTCATCAGAATACAGAAGCTCTGTTCAGCACCTCTACCTACACGCCCCCGAAGCTGGTGCAATTGTGATAGCCCAAAACGCTCGGCACTTTCAATGATCATTACCGAAGCATTGGGGACATTCACTCCAACCTCAATGACTGTGGTGGCTACCATAATCTGCGTTTCACCTTTTACAAAGCGGTCCATCTCATAATCTTTGTCGGCAGGTTTCATTTTGCCGTGAACAATGGAAATTTGATATTCCGGCATGGGAAATTCACGGGCAATACTTTCATATCCATCCATGAGATCCTTGTAATCCAAGGCTTCGGATTCCTGAATCAAGGGGTAAACAATATAAACCTGTCGTCCTTTTTTGATTTCATCTTTGATGAATCTGAACACTTTTAAACGATTACTGTCATACCGATGAACCGTCTTCACTGGTTTTCGCCCCGGTGGAAGTTCATCAATGACCGAAACATCCAAATCACCATACAGACTCATGGCCAAGGTGCGTGGAATTGGCGTGGCGGTCATGACCAGAATATGAGGCGGAATGGCCCCTCCATCCTCCCCATCCGGGCTTTGGGGTGAGCTACCTTTATGCCAAAGTTTGGAGCGTTGTGCCACCCCAAACCGATGTTGCTCGTCCACAATGGCTAGGCCTAAGTTTTTGAATTGCACTTTATCTTCCAAAAGGGCATGAGTACCGACCAGAATATTCAGATTCCCATTTTCCAATTGATTATGGAGCAGTGTACGTTCCGATTTTTTTGTGGAACCCGTCAGCAAGGCAATCTTAACATCCATTTTACCCAATAACTCCTTTAAACCATTATAATGTTGATTGGCGAGGATTTCTGTGGGGGCCATCAAACAGGCTTGAAATCCGTTGTCCATGGCCAATAACATGCACATTAAAGCCACGATGGTCTTACCAGAGCCCACATCGCCCTGAAGCAAGCGGTTCATTTGTGCATTGCTGCCCAAATCCCCTCGGATTTCCTTAATGACCCGTTTTTGGGCGTCGGTCAGCTCAAAAGGGAGATGGTTTTCAAAGAAGGAAGTGAAATTTTCCCCGACATTTTCAAATGGTAAACCTTTTATTTTTTGTTTTCGAACCAGTTTTTTGGAAATCAGCTGCAATTGCACAAAGAACAGTTCCTCAAATTTTAATCGAAATTGGGCCTTGGCCAATAGTTCCTGATTTTTGGGAAAGTGGATGTTTAACAGTGCTTCACTTTTGGAAATCAATCGTAATTCTTCCAAAATATTTTTAGGTAACGATTCTAAAAACTGTCCTTTGGACTCCAAAAACAATTGCTGCATCATCTTTCCCACCACCCGATTGGTAATTCCCTTCGCACTCAATTTTTCTGTGGAGGGATAAATGGGCTGCATAGCCACTTTCAGTCCTTTTTGATGTTCGGAAAGTAGCTCCATTTCGGGGTGGGGCATGGAAAAGGTGCTGCCATATTTGGAAATTCGACCAAAGACCACATACGGTTCATTGATTTTTAAGTTCTCCCGAATCCACTTATGCCCACGGAACCAAACCAGCTCCATTTGTCCGGTGTCATCCACAAAAGTGGCCACGAGTCGCTTGCCCCGTTTTTGTTCCACAGTCTTGAGATGGATTATTTTTCCAACTACTTGCACATCGGCACCACTGGGTTGTAACTGAGCAATTTTGTAGTACTGTGTCTTATCCAAATACCGATTGGGAAACAGATGGAGCAGGTCCCTGTAGGTTTCAATTCCCAGCTCAGCCTTGAGTATGTCGGCCCTGTTGGGGCCAACACCTTTTAGATAGGGAATAGGAGTTTGCAGAAAATTGGGATTCATCAAACTAAAATATGTAATTTGGAAGGACTTTTGATAGTATGACGGTATGAAGCGAAGCCCATTTCTTATTTTTTTTCTACTCACGCAGTTGCTCTCCGCCCAGGTTCAGGATAAGGTGGACTTTACCCATGCAGAGGTTTTTGTCGAACCAATTCCGCAGGAAAAGAAAATAAATGGATCGGTCATTTATACATTTGATGTGCTCAAAGACGTGGATTCCATCTTTTTAAATGCCCAGGGCATAGATTTCTCTTCTGTTCTTTTGGACAAAAAAAGTGTACCCTATACGAGCACAGGAAGAACAGTTTCTATTTCAGAAAAATTCAAAAAAGGAAATACCCATTCCATAGAACTGCGATATACGGCCCACCCTACACAAACGGTTTATTTTTTGGGTTGGGACGATAACATCATGGGTGATGAGCAAATTTGGACGCAAGGCCAAGGGAAATATACCAGTCATTGGTTACCAAGTTTTGACGACATGACTGAAAAAGTGCAGTTCAACTTGAATTTTATTTTAAGAGAGAATTATCAGGTAGTTTCAAATGGTAAATTAGTAAAGAAAGATACACTCCCTGATTCAAAGGCTTTTTTATGGCAGTTTGATATGCAAAAACCCATGAGCAGCTACCTTGTAGCTTTTGCCATCGGCAATTTTGAAAAGGAGACCGTTCACTCTACCTCTGGAGTACCCATAGAACTGTATTACGAGCCCAAGGATAGCCTAAAAGTTGAACCCACCTATCGATACTCCCAACATATTTTCGACTTTTTGGAAAAGGAGATTGGCGTTAGATATCCCTGGCAGAATTACAAACAAATTCCTGTTCAAGATTTTTTGTATGCGGGAATGGAAAATACGGGTGCCACTATTTTTTCCAATACCCTTGCGGTGGATTCCATTGCGTTTAAGGACAAAAACTATGTAAATGTCAATGCCCATGAGTTGGCGCACCAATGGTTTGGTAATTTGGTTACGGAGAAAAGTGGGGAACACCATTGGTTGCATGAAGGTTTTGCCACCTTCTATGCCTATTTGGCTGAGAAGGACATTTTTGGGGATGACTATTACTACTGGCACCTTTTGGAAACCGCACAGGCATTGGACAATTTTTCTGGTGACGGTAATGGAGAGGCACTGACCAGTTCAAGTGCTGGAAGTCTTACTTTTTATGAAAAAGGGGCCTGGGCCTTGGTTATGCTAAAGGAAAGAGTGGGGGATATCAACTTTAAAAATGCCATAAAGAACTACCTGAACAAATATGCTTATAAAAATGTCACCATTTCCGATTTTATGCTGGAAATGGAAAAGACCTCAGGAATGAACCTTTCGAATTTTGAGGAAACTTGGCTTCAAGAATCGGAATTTCCATTTGAAGCGGTGAAAACCTTTTTAATGGAAAAAAGTCCATCCATTAAAACCTATTTTGAGTTACAAAACCAAATTGGTGAGGATTTGGAATCCGCGGAGAGCATTTTGCAGGATACATGGGGCATGTTGCACTCTGAGCAGTTGAAGCATCATCTTGTCTTGGATTATGGCAGTAAGCTTTCCATTCCCATCATTTCCAAAATGCTGAACACCGAAAACTTGAAAGTACGGCAAGCTGTGGCATTATCTATGGACAGAATACCGCAAGAAATCCAACTAAATTTTGAGACTTTGTTGGAGGATGAAAGCTATGTCACCTTGGAATCAGCATTGTACAAACTTTGGACGGATTTTCCGGAAAACCGAAAGAAATATTTGGACAACACCGATGGTATTATCGGATTTTCCAATAAAAATATCCGCTTGCTTTGGTTGACCTTGGCCTTGGTGACCCCAGAGTACAATGCTGACCTAAAGCCAAGTTATTTTGAAGAATTGAGCAATTATACCAGTTCAGAATATCACTTTGAAGTTCGTTTGTTGGCGTTTCAATATCTGAAGAGCATTGGAGGGTTCAACGATGCTTCACTGAAAAACTTGGTCGAGGCCTGTAGCCATCATGTTTGGCATTTTAAAAAATCGTCCCGCCAAATTTTAAAGGAATTTTTGAAGAGTGAGGGCAGCATGGCTCGATTAAAGGCGCTTTATCCTTTGCTAAATCAAGAAGAACAGCAATATTTGGATAAAACTTTGGGCAAATGAGGGCATTGGTCATTTCTGGAGGTGGAAGCAAAGGTGCTTTTGCAGGTGGTGTTGCGCAGTTTTTGATTCAGGAGGCCCGACATAAGTATGATATTTTTGTGGGCACCTCCACCGGAAGTCTATTAATATCCCATTTGGCACTCAATAAACTGGATAAGATCAAGGAAATTTATTCCTCGGTAAATCAAGAAAGCATTTTCAACAATTGTCCCTTTTTAATCAAGAAAAAGCATGGGGTTGAAATCATTGCCATCAACCACTGGAACGTTGTAAAGAATTTTATCAGAGGGAAAAAAACGTTTGGGGAAAGTGAAAACCTACGTAAACTCATCCGCCAATCCATCACTGTTGAGGAATTTGAGGAATTAAAACGAAGTGATATGGATGTGGTGGTCACGGTATCCAATCTGTCCTTGAACCAAGTGGAGTACAAATCCATCAACGATTGTACCTACGATGAATTCTGTGACTGGATTTGGATTTCCTCCAATTATACGCCCTTTATGAGCTTGGTAAAAAAGAATGGCTGTGAGTATGCCGATGGAGGACTTGGTACTTTGGTTCCTATTGAAGAAGCGCTTAATCGAGGCGCCACCGAAGTGGATGTGGTGGTATTGCATACCGAGGTGAACCACTTGAACCGCATGTCCACCAAAAACCCTTTTGATTTGATTACCACCATTTTCAGCTTTATGTTGGATCGGATTGAAAACCAAAACATTAGAATTGGCAAGTTAGTGGCCAACCAAAAAGACGCGATTATCAATTTCTATTACACCCCTACAGTGCTGACCACAAACTCCTTGATTTTCAACAAGGAACGTATGACCTTATGGTGGAAAAGAGGCTACCTTTATGCTAAGAATAAAAATGAAGAGACCAGCCCTATAGACCCAGAGCATCAAGAATAGACGCTAATCCCAAAGCTCGCTCACTTCTTTTTTTACAAAAGCGAGGGCGGTATTGGAAGGTGATTGTTTCTCCATGGTCTGGTTAAGGATGTCTTCCCTTAATTTATCTGGAGAATCCGTTTCACTCATGCCCGCGGAACGAATAATCTGAATGGTGGCATTTTTGGCTGCTTTAATGATGTTCCAGCATTCTTCCGACATGTAAATCTGCTGGGAAAGATTGTGCTCGAATTCCGTTTCAACTTGATTGATCAGCAAATTTTCGTAATCCCTTTTGTTTTTTCCTTTGGGAGCCACCCTCACCACAAGACTGTTGATGGCAATACGTTCCAAAAAGAGAGCCATTCGCTCATAGGCTTGAAGTCGAACGGGAAGTGTCTCTGCTTGGGCGTCTTTGTGCAAAAGAAATCGTCTGCGACCATCTTCATTCCGGGTGTGCAGTCTAAAAAAATAAAAGGCTACGGCGCCAGTCACGACGGCTGGCATTAAATACGCAAAAAGTTGAAGGATGTCATCTCCACTCATAAGATAGTTTGGTTTTTGTTGATTTTACACAACAAGAACGAACCAAAGCTGCAAAAAGTATTTTTCGCTAAAGTGAAATAAAAAACCAAACATATAAGATTAACAGAACGCTTCAACGGAATTTGTTTACTATTTAAAAAAATATCTGTTTATTGTAGGCAATATCTTACTGAGCTAAACTATTAAAATGAATTTTAAATCTTTCTGGTTACTTTTTTTGGTAGCCCTAATTATGTCATGTGACAGTGAAAATGGACAAATAGACCTGCCAGATGATGATGTTACGCAAGAGCCAATCGATGATGATGAAGTCGAGATCACGGATGAGACAGCACCTACATTGACCATAACTGGTTTAGATGGACCTATTGAAATCTATACGGATATTGAAGCTGTAATTTCAGATGAATCTTCTGTTGAGACCAAAATTGTGATCAATGACGAGGAAATCTTCACCACTTCAGAGCTTCACTTCAATTATCAATTGAATCCGTATGTCATTCCTGTTGGTATTGCTCAAATTCAGGTTGTTTCAGAAGATGAGTTTGGAAATGTTACTACACAGGATTTTCAGATAGAGATAAAGCACTTTTTAATGGAATTCAACATGGCACCTGACGAGGATGAAAGATATACGGCTATCTGGACTTTCTTCAATGATTCTGATGGCAATCTATTGCAATCCCAAAAAGCAGAGATTGGGTCCACTAGAATCTATACGGATGAAATCGTTCCAGATGACTATGTACTATATACCATTGCCAAGTATGAAATCTTGGGAATTGAAGGACAGAATCGGGCCCTAAGAAATACTACGTATCGGTTCAATTTGGGGGAAACTAGAAATGAATTGCAATACTACCCTACATATAACCTCCAAAACTATGTTGATGTAGAGGTTAATTTAGAAGAGGATAATGTTGAAGGGTACCCACTCTATAATGGGTCAGGTTCTGAATATGATCTTTATAAAAGTGGAGGGGGAAGTTTTTTGGAGATAGTCGGTTTTAAATATGACTTCCCGGATTACATCTATTTAAAAACATATTTTCTTGGAGGGCTGCCAGAACTTTTTGATGGAAAAAAAGAAAACTATAGATATTACCGATTTGTACCGGAATTATCCATGCCGGTCATTACCATTGATGAAAGTGATTTAATGCCCGCAAATGAATACATAGCGCTTCAAGTACCGGACCACATGCCGGGCAGTTTTGTTTTTAATAGATATGGATTTGAAAATGAAACAGATTTGGCCTCAAACACCAACCACGAAATTTTTGTGGTTCACGAACCCAATGACACCTATAGGGATTATGTGGACCTTCCCGTTGTGGAAGGATTAGGGTTATATTCGAATACCATTAACTATTTCATAGATGGAAAAGGACTTTATGCATACCTATTCGGTAATAATTTGGATATTACCATGCCCAATTGGGAGCTGAATTTTGGTATTGAGAACAATAAAATATTCATTGAGGAGAACAATGACTTGGATTATTATATGGTCCAGTTTAGGAGTAACGATACTTCTGACTTGAATAGCTTAAGATATTGGACATGGAATTACAGAGCTTTTGGAACAGGCGATAACAACATCCCCATGCCAGTTTTGGAAATGCCAGAGGATTTAGTGAGCGAAATTAATGATGCCCATTACGCTAACAATGAGAATTTAGAATTGGAACGAACCTATGCCGTTGAATTTGACAACTTAGAATCTTACGATGAATCTGTTGAATGGTTGGGGTTGAATAAAATTCCACTCTCCACTGAAGAAAAGGGTTATAAGGAGATGATTTTCTATTACACCCCCGTTACTGGAAAAAGTAAAATAGACACCTCAGAAATAGAATCTCAAAATCCCGAATAAATAATTTAACTTAATTTATCGCCTTGACACTTTGCTTTGCTTGGGCATAAAACCCCTTGTAATCTGGTTGTAATTTGATATTTACGCCTTCCTTAAAGTTGCCATCCTTGGCAGTGATGGCAATTTTTTCACTGGGAACGCCCAAAACACCAACCAATTCTTTGGAAACGGCAACAACTTGGTCAAAGGTGGGGCCAAACTCTCCGGTGATGTTTAATCCCTCCACTTCAGTTTTAAAATTGGGATTGGCCAAAATGACTTTGGATACATTGGTCAACCAAGCTTTTCCGGTTTCGGTGAGTTCAGAGGAAGTATCCGAACCAAAAAGGTTACTCAGACTACTGGAGATAACAATGGTACCTTCAGCAACACTCACGTTGGCATTTTCACCCAAGGTCTGCTTAATGCGGGTCAACGAAACAATGGCTGTGGAGTCATTGGCAGAGATCATATCGTTTATACCGCTCAATTGTTTTTCCTTGCGAGCCAAGGCTTCCATGGCCCTGTTCACATTATTGGAACTCTGCTTGGACAACTCGGAGAAATTGCTCAAATTCCCCAACAAGGTGGCATTGGCATCTCGCAAACCTGCATTTTCAACCTCTAAAGCTTCTGCTTTGGCAGTGCTTGAAGAAATTTCACGCTTGGCCTTGGCCAATTCCTGCTCTACTTCAGAAATTTTGGACTTTAAGTCATCAATTTCAGCAATCAGGTCGCTTTTTCGTTGTGCAAATGCCGACGTAGCAACAGCAAGAAAGAGGATAAGGGGTAGTATTTTTCTCATAAGTAGTATTATTTGGACGTTCAAATTTGGAGCTAAAGTATAATGTTTTTTTCAAATTGACTTACCTCCTAGGTGGGAACACTCATAAAGTTCCTGCATGGAAGTGAAAGGCACCTCTGCTTTTTTGTAGCCATAGACGGCCTCCAAATCGCTACTAAGATAATCATCATCCACATTCACTTGAATGTCGTTCATCTTAAATTGACAAGGATGTTCATAGCCCGCAGCATGGGTGATTTCCAAAAATTCCTTACGAAAGGTCTTGAAATATTGGGCCAACCGATCCGACTTTAACGGAACATTGATGCCTTTCTGCAGCCATTTGTTTTGTGTGGCCACGCCTGAAGGGCATCGGTTGGTATGGCATACCTGCGCCTGAATGCACCCAATGCTCATCATGGCTTCCCGAGCCACATTGATGCAGTCAACACCCATGGAAAAGGCCATGGCCGCCTTGGCAGGGAACCCTAATTTCCCACTCCCGATAAAAACAATACGCTCCGTTAAACCCATGTCTTTAAAAATTTTGTAAACCGAGGAAAAGCCATAGGTCCAAGGCAGGGATACATGGTCTGCAAAACTGGGCGGAGCTGCTCCTGTGCCACCTTCACCACCATCAATAGTGATGAAATCCGGACCCTTTCCTGTTTTTTTCATGAGGTTGGCCATTTCTTCCCATTGGTCCAATTTCCCGATAGCTCCTTTAATGCCTACTGGAAGTCCCGTTTCTTCGGCAATGGCTTCGATCAGTTCCAAAAGCTCAGGAATAGTGCTAAACGCTTTATGGGTGGGAGGGGAGATGACGTCCTTCCCAACCTCAACGCCTCTAATTTCTGCAAGTTCGTGGGTGATTTTAGCTCCAGGCAAAACACCACCTTTTCCGGGTTTGGCCCCTTGAGAAAGTTTTATTTCAATGGCTTTGATGCAGGGATTTTCATCCACAAGGATTTTCATTTTTTCCATGGAGAAGTTCCCATCCCGGGTACGCACCCCAAAATAACCTGTCCCAAAGTGAAAAATAACATCGCCACCTTGCTTGTGATAAGGAGAGAGGCCTCCTTCACCCGTGTTGTGATAAGCACCACATTTTTGCACCCCACTGTTCAGGGATTCCACGGCGGCAGCGGACAAGGAACCAAAGCTCATCGCTGACACATTGATGATGGAAGCCGGACGATAGGGCTTTTTCCTCTTGTTATAAGCTCCAATCACCTTGGCGCAGGGTATAAAATAAGGGTCTTTGCTGTTCGGGTGACCTTCTGGCATTTGATAGGCAATCATGGCATTTTTTACAAAAATGTGCTGATGCTTATAGATATCCCGTTCTGTTCCAAAGCCCTCGTAATTATTTTCTTTTTTGGCTGATGCATAAATCCAACTGCGTTCAATCCGGTTGAACGGCAACTCTTCGCGATTGTTGGCGACAAAGTATTGCCGCATTTCCGGTCCTATGCTTTCCAGCCAATACCGCAAATGCCCCACAATGGGAAAATTATGACTTATGGTGTGCGCCTTTTGGAAAAAGATATCCCGAATGGCAACTATCAAAAGAAAGCTCAGTAGCCACCCCCACCAAGGAATGTCACTCAAAAAATCTAAAATGGAATCCATTTACATGTTCAAATAATCCAAAGTAAGTTGCGTCATCGCTTTCACGCCCAACAACAGTCCACTATCATCAATTTTAAAGTCTGGCGTGTGGTGCGGAAATGATTCTGTGGTACCTGGCGCCATTCCTCCCAAAATAAAGAAGAGTCCGGGTACTTTTTCCTGGAAATAGCTAAAATCCTCGGCACCAGTGATTGCTTTAGTGACAGATACATTATCCTTGCCAGCCGCCTTTTCTAAACTGGGAGCCATCTTAGCGGTCAAATCCAAATCGTTGAACGTAATCGCAGTGGAAGTAGTGATTTCAATATCTGCATCACCACCATAGGCTTTGGCAATGGCAGGAACCATTTCCATCATACGGTCGTTCAGCTTTTTCTGCATGTCGTAATCCAAAGTTCGGATGGTCCCAATCATTTCTGCACTTTCAGGGATGATGTTAAAACGAACCCCACTGGTAATCTTTCCTACGGAAATAACGGCCGCTTCATTGGTCAACTCAGTTTCTCGACTGATGATGGTCTGAAGCCCATTGATGATCTTGGCACTGATCAAAATGGGGTCAACGCCTGCCCATGGCTGGGAGCCGTGGGTTTGCTTTCCCTTTACATTGATTACAAAGCGTTGAGCGGATGCCATAGCTCCGCCTGGTTTATACTTGATGGTGTTTATAGGTGTTTGTGAATTGATGTGAAGCCCAAAAATGGCGTCAACATCGGGATTGGTAAGTGCGCCTTCCTTCACCATTAATTTGGCTCCACCTTCCTCTCCCGGAGGTGCCCCTTCTTCAGCAGGCTGGAAAATGAATTTTACGGTTCCTTTGATTTTATCCTTGTTCTTGGCAAGCACTTCGGCCACACCCATTAAAATAGCAGTATGGGTATCATGTCCGCAGGCATGCATCACCCCGACTTCTTTTCCTAAAAATTCGGAGGTAACGGTTGATTTGAAAGGCAAATCATTGCGTTCGGTTACGGGAAGGGCGTCAATATCGGCTCGTAGGCCAACTACTTTTCCCGGTTTGTTGCCTTTTAAAATGCCAACCACTCCTGTATGAGCCACCCCAGTTTGAATTTCAATGCCCAAAGATTTCAGGTGGGTTGCAATTTTTTCGGCGGTTTTGAATTCACGGTTACTGAGTTCGGGATGTTCATGGATGTCACGTCTCCATTCAACCACTTTGGATTCAACTGCGGCAATATCTTTTCCCAAGTCTTGCGCAAAGGCGGCAACACCTGTAATTAAAAATGTAAGGGCTAAAATTTTCTTCATAATGTTGAGTTAGTTATAATTTAATAAGACGGTATCCGTCATTTTGTAATTGAATCAGTGCTGTCATGGCCGAAAGGGCAATTTTTTCTCCGGAAATAAGGTCTTCCTTGGGAACATTTCTGGATTTTGAGGATTGTCCACAAAGGATGATTTCAACCCCATTATCCATAAGGCTTTGTAATAGATCAGCATTGGGATTGGGTACACCAAACCGTTTTTCATGGGCCTCATTGTTCATAATATTGGTCGTGGCCGTTCCATGTATAATCAGAGCAGCCTTTAATTGGGAAGCTGGCACGCCATTTTGGGCATGCATGTTTAAAAAACGGGCAGCGGTTTCAATCCGTTTGTTGATTTCTTCATGGGATTCCGGACCGATGGCTACATCAAAAACCACCTTAAACTCCTCGTTGACATTGGTTTTAAAGTCTGGGGCATCCACGGTGAATACTTCACCGTATTTTTCGATGATTGGACCTGCTTTTTTTTCTTGGGACAGTGCAAAAAGACTGAAAAACGCACATATCAAGATGGGGAAACGGTTGTACATCATCAATAAAAAGGGTTATGGCCTTAAATATATTCAATTCAAATCAAAACACCTCCGTGTTTATAAATATTGACAGCTTGATTTTAGCATAAGGTCATTATTGGCTAATTTCACACTTACTTTTTAAAAATCCGAGCCTTTGAGTACTTTTTTGGATGAATTGAATGATGCGCAACGAGCCCCTGTATTGCACAAGGATGGGCCTTTGATGGTGATAGCGGGTGCCGGTTCCGGGAAGACCCGGGTTCTAACATACCGTATTGCCCACTTGATGAACCAAGGGGTGGATTCGTTCAATATCTTGGCCTTGACCTTTACCAACAAAGCCGCCCGTGAAATGAAAAAGCGGATTGCTTCCATTGTTGGGGATTCGGAGGCGAAGAACCTTTGGATGGGGACTTTTCACTCGGTATTTGCCAAGTTGTTGCGCTATGACGGTGATAAATTGGGATTCCCCAGCAACTTTACCATTTATGACACCCAAGACTCCCAACGTTTGATTGCGGCCATCATCAAAGAGATGGGATTGGACAAGGATATATATAAATACAAACAGATTCAGAACCGAATTTCATCCTACAAGAATAGTTTGATCACGGTCAAGGCCTATTTCCAGAATCCTGAATTGGTGGAAGCTGACGCCATGGCCAAACGACCCAGAATGGGAGAGATTTACAAGAATTATGTAGATCGTTGCTTTAAGGCTGGCGCCATGGATTTCGATGACCTTCTGCTGCGCACCAATGAGCTATTGACCCGTTTTCCAGAGGTTTTGATGAAATACCAGGATAGGTTCCGGTATATTTTGGTGGATGAGTACCAAGATACCAATCACTCCCAATATTTGATTGTAAAAGCATTGTCGGACCGATACCAGAATATTTGTGTTGTGGGAGATGATGCGCAAAGTATTTATTCCTTCCGAGGGGCCAACATCACTAACATTCTCAACTTTCAACGGGATTATGACGATGTGGCCGTATACCGATTGGAACAAAATTATCGGTCCACCCAAAATATCGTCAAAGCGGCCAACTCCATCATCGCTAAAAACCGCGACCAGTTGGAAAAAGTGGTCTGGACCTCCAACGATGAAGGGCATAAAATAAAAATACACAGAAGCCCAACCGATGCAGAAGAGGGTAGATATGTGTCCAGCTCCATTTTTGAGACCAAAATGCAACAACAGCTGCAAAACGGTGATTTTGCGGTGTTGTATCGGACCAACTCACAGTCCCGATCCATTGAAGATGCGCTCAGAAAACGGGATATTCCGTATCGCATTTACGGAGGACTTTCTTTTTATCAACGTAAAGAAATCAAGGACGTATTGGCCTATTTGCGGTTGATCGTCAACCCAAAGGATGAAGAAGCACTAAAGCGGGTCATCAATTTTCCGGCACGGGGTATTGGTCAAACCACCATAGACCGACTTGTCGTAGCAGCAAATCATTATGGACGGTCCATTTTTGAGGTAATGGAGCACTTGGCCAAGCTTAACCTGAACATCAATGCCGGAACGAAACGCAAGCTTGGGGACTTTGTGACCATGATCAAGAGTTTCCAAATCATGAATGAAGGAGCTGATGCCTTTACCTTGGCAGAGCATGTGGCCAAAAAAACAGGATTGTTGTTGGAGTTTAAAAAGGATGGGACTCCAGAGGGTATCGCCCGAATGGAGAACATTGAGGAACTCTTGAACGGAATCAAGGATTTTGTGGAAGGTCAGAAAGAATTGGCCGATGCTACGGGAAGCCTGACCGAATTCTTGGAAGATGTGGCCTTGGCCACCGACATGGACAAGGAAGTAGGGGATGATGACCGAGTAGCTTTAATGACCATCCACTTGGCCAAAGGATTGGAGTTTCCGTATGTATATGTGGTTGGGATGGAGGAAGACCTTTTTCCATCAGCAATGAGCATGAATACCCGAAGTGAACTGGAAGAAGAACGTCGATTGTTCTACGTGGCCCTGACCCGGGCAGAGAAGCAGGCCACTCTCACCTATACCCAAAACCGTTATCGATGGGGAAAACTTATTGATGCAGAGCCTAGTCGGTTTTTGGAGGAAATCGATGAGCAATATGTGGAAAACCTTACTCCATTAAATGATGGGTATCGCTATAAATCTATGATCAATGCCGATATTTTTGGAGAAGTGGACAAAAGCAAGCTTCGGCAGATTAAGCCAAAGAGTGGAACCCCACCCAGCACCCATAGGCCTAATGAACAGCAATTGCGAAAGTTGCGAAAGCTGAAACCTGAACTTTCCACATCAACCACTAACAATAATATTATCGATTCCAACTTATCGGAAGGGGTATTGGTGAACCATACCCGTTTTGGTAGGGGCAAGGTGCTCAAGATTGAAGGTGTAGGAAATGACAAGAAAGCTGAAATCCATTTTGAGCAAGGCGGTATGAAAAAACTGTTGCTCCGTTTTGCCAAGTTAGAGGTCATAGATAATACATAAACCAATTTTGGTTGGGTTTGAAATATATTCCCATGATCAAACTTGCTTCGGATTAGTGATGACATAAAATAGTCCACCTAACAGACAGTAGGGCTGAAAAAATGTTTAAATTCAGAACCGTTTATGTTTTTGAATACCATACCAAACCCCCTATGAAAAAATTATTCTCCGACCCCATTTTTCTGGCCACCACTTTACTGATTGTACTGCTTTTTGGAATTGCAGGTTTTCATTTTGAAATGGGATTTCCTCCCATGATCGGAATGGTATTGGGCATTATCATCGGAATAGTACTGTTGGTCAGCTTAAAACTCCTTATTTCATTGGCCAAACCGGTGTTCAAAACGATTTCTATTGGATTTCTGACCACGTTTTTAAGTGGTTTGCTGGCCTTGGTTATTTTAAAAAACTTTGCTTTCCGTTGGCCTACATTGTTGTTCTATCTTCTGGCTTTATGGGTCTTTATGTGTTTTGTGCTTCTTATTTTGGGTTTTAAAAAAGTCAAGAGCAAGAAGAATGGCAAGACTGGTTGGGTCATGATTATCGCTTCATTGGTCATTGTGGTATTGGGCCTTTATGGATTCAATAGTTTGGATGGTGACCCGTATCTGAATACGAAAACAAAACCGGAGACCAATAGAAATAGTACCATGCTTTCAGAAATGGGAATTGAAGATCCCTCTCAAAAGGGTCTTTTTCAGGTTGAAACGTTCACCTATGGAAGCGGAACTGATGAAAAAAGACCTGAATATACCGAAGGAGTCAAGATAAAAACTCCGACGGTCGACGCTTCCCGAATATTGCCCGATTGGAAGGGCAAAAAGAAAAAATGGCGTGAAAAATTCTGGGGTTTTGGGGTAGAAAACTTTCCATTGAACGGACGAGTGTACATGCCCAAAGGCGATGGTCCTTTTCCATTGGTGCTTATGGTGCACGGAAACCATAGTATGATTGATTATTCCGATGCGGGCTATGCCTATCTCGGGGAATTGTTGGCGAGTAGGGGCGCTATAGCCGTATCTGTGGACGAGAATTTCATCAATGCACATTGGTCCGGTGATTTTAGGGGCAAAGAAATGCCGGCAAGAGGTTGGCTTTTGTTGAAGCACTTGGAGCAATGGAAAAATTGGAATGATGGGGGCAATTCTGATTTGGCTGGAAAGGTGGATATGGACCATATTGTTTTGGTCGGACATTCCAGGGGAGGTGAGGCCGTTTCCATTGCAGCAGCTTATAATGAATTGGAACGATTTCCGGATAATGCACAGGAAACCTTCAATTTTGGTTTTGGAATAAAGGGAATCATCACAGTTGCCCCAACGGATTATCGGTATGAGCGGGAAATCACCTTAAAAAACATCAATTACTTGTCTCTGCAAGGTGCCTACGATTCGGATGAGGTCAGTTTCTGGGGTATGCGTCCTTACCATAGATTGCAGTTTTCGGATGACTTCAAAGGATTTAAGGCGGGAGTGTACATGAACCACGCAAACCACGGGCAGTTCAATTCCACTTGGGGCCGTTCAGATTTTGGGGCGCCTATGAAGTGGTTGTTGAACCTAAAACCGCTGGTTTCTGGTGAGGACCAGCGCCAGATGGCCAAGGTCTATGTCAGTGCCTTTGTGGAAACGGTATTGAAGGACAACAACAAATATCTAAACGTTTTCAAAAGTGTGGATGGGGTAAAGGATTGGCTTCCCGGAGAAACCTATTTGAGTCAATATGCAGACGCTTCCAAAAAAATATTGTTGGATTTTGAAGATGACATCGATGTGACTACAGGAAAAGAAAATATACAGCTAAGTGCCGAGAATTTTAAAATATGGCGCGAAGAGGGACTTTTGTCTCGGGATAATGAAAAGCGACAAAACAATGCATTGGTCTTGGGTTGGAAGTATGGAAGTAAGGCTACCAAAGATTCATTACCGCAATACCATATCCACATACCGGACACTTTAAAGGATTTTGGTACCATGGATACACTGGCATTATCTATTGGTGTTGGAAATATTTCAGAATTGGACCTTAAAGAAAAAGAAAAGGATTTTTCAGGAATGGGGTTCAACTTTAGTGTGGTTTTTAAAGATAGTTTGGGCAACACGGCCTCTGTTGACTTGGCCAGCACCACTATTTTACCTGTACCCATCCGAAGTAAGTTCACCAAATTCAAGTTTTTGGATAAGGAGATGATAGGTAGCGCCTGGGAAGTGCAGATGAAGAGCTGTTATGTGCCGATTGCATCAGTTTTACACAAGAACAATAGTCTGGATGTTAGCAGGCTGAAAACCATCAGTCTGGTATTTGATAAAGATTCCCTAGGTATAGTGGTTGTGGACGATATTGGTGTTTATGGGAATAGCATGAAAGAAGAAAAAATCCTTTCGGAATAAAAATCAGTCAAAAATATACTCTCCATCCTCAGAAGTTAAAGATTGTTTCGCAATGGCAGTATACATGGTCTTGGGAAGAGATTTGTCCTTTTCAATGGCCAAACAGGTTTCAAGGTTATTTTCGGCACAGCGTATTGTGATGTAACTTTCACCACCTGGAAAAATAGGGGACTCCTCAATACCATCTTGTCTGATGATGTAGGCACTCAAATAATACTGGTGCGCGGTGGCTGTGCTGTCCTTCAATCCACCAAGAATATAAGTAGACATACCCGAAGAACTGTCATGAATCATATCCAATTGGTCATATACCATCGGATTGCCATACAGGGATGAGGGTGCAAACCCGTTTCCACTTTCATAAAATGCGATGTTTTTGATGGGAAACTCTTTCTTTCGCGTGGACCAAGAGAAGACTCCAAATTTTTCGTCCTCTGAAAGAAGAAATAAAAAATTATGCTTTTTACGCGGGAAGTAGGTTTGGATTTCCTTCAAAAATTTTGGGTTGGTTACATTGTGTTCAATGGATTGCCTAATGTTTTCATTGATGGCCACAACCAATTCTTGAAAGTCCCTGTCACTGGCATTTTTGTTTTCCAATGATGTAAATAAATCATCTAAATGGTCAACAAGAGCTTTGCCACTGCTTAGGTCTTCATTTTGATTGTTCTGTTGACCTTCATGGAGCGTGCAGTTCAAAAAAACTTGAAACAACAAAAGCATGGCAAAAAATTTTTGATAATACGGTCTCATCGTAAAATTGAATGATAGTTGCACAAAGCTGTGGATTAAAGTTAAACGGGAACAATACAAATGCATGAATACCCCCTTTGAATTGATATATAGTAGATGCCCCAATACGCAGAGGTTGGCTCAACAAGACATTTTTAACACATTCTGTTGATTTATATCATGCAACGTGCCTCTAAACTTCTTTAATTTGTAGGGTATAGGTAAAATAGTATGGCTGAGTTCATAAAACTTTATGAGGAAAACCCAAATCCGAGGCAAATTGAAAAGATCGGCAATGTGCTTCGGAAAGGCGGTCTTGTCATTTATCCTACGGATACGGTATATGGTCTTGGATGCGATATTACCAATTCCAAGGCTTTGCAGCGCATTGCGAGAATAAAAGGAGTAAAGTTGGATAAGGCCAACTGGTCTTTTGTTTGTGCTGATTTGAGCAACTTGTCCGATTATGTGCGGCAGATTGATTCTTCCACGTTTAAGATTTTAAAACGGGCATTACCGGGACCATACACATTCATTTTGCCGGGAAACAACAATCTTCCCAAAGATTTTAAAAAGAAAAAGACCGTAGGGATACGAGTGCCGGACAATAACATAGCCAGAGCCTTGGTCACGGAGTTGGGCAATCCCATTGTTTCAACCTCTATACATGATGAGGATGATATTTTGGAATACACCACAGACCCAGAACTTATTTTTGAAAAATGGCAAAATCTGGTTGATGTTGTGATAGATGGTGGATATGGGGACAATGTAGCTTCAACGGTAATTGACTTATCGGAAGGTATTCCCGAGGTGGTTCGGGAAGGAAAGGGAAGTCTGGAAATATTCTAACATAAAAAAAGCGGCCCAAAAGGCCGCTTTTCAATTTATTTTATCTGGTCTTATTGACCTCCGCTAATGGCAGGGTCTTTCATACCTTCTTCAATCATGCTGTAGAACTGATCAATTTTTGGAAGTACCACAATACGGGTTCTTCTGTTTTTGGCTCTGTCAGCAGAAGTGTCATTACTTACAAGTGGTACGTAGTAGCTACGTCCGGCAGCTGTCATTCTAGCAGGATCTACACCAAAATCGTTTTGAAGGATTCGCACAACGGATGTTGCTCTTTTGGCACTCAAATCCCAGTTGTCCAATAGAACGCCACTTCGGTAAGGTACATTATCGGTATGACCTTCAACCATAAATTCAAAATCAGGCTTGTTGTTGACCACTTTGGCCACTTTGCCCAATACTTCTTTAGCTGCATTGGTTACATTGTAGCTTCCGCTTCTAAACAACAATTTGTCTGAGATGGATACAAATACCACACCTTTTTCAACGCTGATTTCAATATCTTCATCATCCAAGTTGCCCAAAACACCTTTTAAGCTCTGTACCAAAGCAAGGTTTACAGAGTCTCTTCGGGTAACCGCATCTTGTAGTTTTCTAATGGTAAGGTCTTTTTCACGAAGACTTTCCAAAGACTTTTCAAGATTCTCGGCACCTTTGGTGGTAAGCGTGGTCAAGTTGCCCATGTTGTTGATGAGCTCTTGGTTGTTGGCTTTCAAAAATGCGTTTTGATCTTCGAGGGTTTTCAGTCTTGAATCTGCAGTAGCTTTTTCCTCCAAGCAGTCATTAAGCTTAACGGTTGCAGAATTCAATAAATCTTGGGTTTCTTTCTGTTTGGCTTCAAGCTCAGCGTATTTTTTTTGGGATACGCATGATGATAATAAAATTGCCATCGCCAATGTTCCTAGAAAAACTTTTTTCATAGTTCAGTGTATAATTTAAGGATTGTTAGATATATCAATGTTAAAATTTCAACCAAAATTAGATAAAAAGCAAAACGTCCATATTTCGGTATAGTTAATCTTTTACTAAAATGTTAAAATTCTTTACTTGATTTACGAAATGCGACCAGACTATGGATGTCGTGGTATAGTACTTTAATATAAAATTAGCTTTTTCCCGCTTCTTGTAAAGTTTCCTAAAGTTACCATAAAAACTGATATGAGCACGTAAAATGGCCCAACAATGCGCAAACTTCAATTGAAAAACAAAACGCATGGCCGCGATGCCATCCAGTAGCAAGCGCATGAAGATAATGGGAAATGCTTTTCGTTTTGGTAGATTTTTGGTGATGGAGTATAATGAGTTCCTAAAATTAAGGAAGGTCTTTTTGGGGTTCATGTTGCTCAGGGTGGATCCCCCCAAATGGTAGATATGGCTTTTGCCAACGTAAAGGACTTTGTGCCCGGCATTCTTTGCCCTCCAACAAAGGTCAATCTCTTCTTGGTGGGCAAAATAATCCTCATCAAACCCTCCAAGGGCATTAAAGACTTTACTCTTAATGAACATGCAGGCTCCTGTGGCCCAAAAAATTTCGGTGGTGTCATTGTATTGACCTTCATCCTTTTCCAAAGCCTGAAATATCCGGCCCCTACAAAAAGGATAACCCAACATGTCAATGAAGCCACCTGCTGCCCCGGCATATTCAAAGTATTCTCTGTTTTTTAAATCCAATATTTTAGGTTGGATGATGGCCGCTTCGGGAAAGTTGCTGAATGCTTCGCGAATGGGCTCCAACCAATTTTGGGAGACTTCCACATCAGAATTCAAAAGGCAATAAATATCGGCCTCAATGTGTTTTAGGCCATCATTGTACCCTTTGGCAAAACCACCATTTTCTGAATTTTGGACAATTCCAATCGTTGGATATTCTTTTTTCAAAAATGCAACAGAACCATCGGTACTGGCATTGTCCACCACATAGATGTCCGCTCCTGTAGAGTGGGCCATGACCGAGGGAAGGAACTGTTTTAGCAAGGGTTCCCCGTTCCAGTTGAGTATGACTACGGCGATTTTCAAAACGAGGGCAAATTAACAGCTAAAATCAGGAATATCCTTCAAAAACGTATATTTTTCATTTTCATGGTCCATTTGGCAGTAATAATGTTCCATGCCATTGGTTACCATTAAATACTCGGATTTTAGTTGGTAGTTGTAGCGTGCAATCTGATCAAACGTTGTTTGGTCAATCTTCACTTCGGGAGCTTTGCACTCCACCAAAAGGAAAATAGAGCCATCAGGATTGAAAACCACAATATCATATCGCTTTTTCATTTTATTCACCAGCAATTGTTTTTCCACGTTGATGAGGCTCTTTGGATAATTTTTTGTGAAGGTCAGAAAATGAACCACATGCTGACGTACCCATTCTTCAGGCTGAAGCAAAACAAATTTTTTGCGGATGCCATCAAAAATGTAGTGCCTATTTTGGCTATTTTTGATTCGGAACGAATACGCAGGAAAGTTCAAGGGTTGCATTGGACAAAATTGATGAAATTTTTTCGGAATGGACAAGGTAAAGGAAATAGTTGCAGAAATTGATGCCGGTAAACCAAAACCCATCTATTTTTTGATGGGAGAGGAACCCTACTATATTGATAAAATCTCGCAATATATTGCAGATAATGTACTATCCGAGGATGAAAAAGGGTTCAATCAAATGGTGCTTTATGGTCGCGACACTTCTGTGGACGAAGTAATTTCCAATGCCAAACGATTTCCTATGATGGCCGACCACCAAGTGGTCATTGTAAAAGAGGCGCAAGACCTTTCCCGAACCATTGAAAACCTTACGGCTTATGTAGAGCATCCACAGCCGACCACGGTTTTGGTTATTTGCTATAAATACAAGAAACTGGATAAGCGCAAAAAGTTGTACAAAGCCGTTCAAAAGAATGGGGAACTTTTTGAGAGCAAAAAACTGTATGAAAATCAGGTTGCCGAGTGGATTCGGAGAACATTGAGCACTAAAAATTATAAGATTTCACCCAAAGCCTGTATTTTGCTTGTTGAGTTTTTGGGAACCGATTTGGGCAAGATTAACAACGAACTTAATAAATTGACTTTGGTGGTCTCTCCATCCACCGAGATTACCCCGGAATTGATAGAGCAGCACATTGGTATAAGTAAGGATTTCAACAATTTTGAGTTGAAAAAAGCCATTGGGGAGCGAAATGTGGGTAAGGCTGCCCGAATCATAGATTATTTTGCCCAAAATCCGAAGGACAATCCGTTCGTGGTCACGGTAACTTTGCTGAACACCTTCTTCACACAGTTATTACAATACCATGGATTAAAAGATCATTCTCCCGGAAATGTTGCCAAGGTGTTGGGGGTAAACCCTTATTTTGTGAAGGAGTACACTGTAGCGGCAAGAAACTATCCCATGAAGCGGGTCAGTGGTATTATTTCAAGTTTAAGGGAGCTGGATTTGAAAAGCAAAGGGGTAGGAGCCAATAACATGGCCCAGTCTGAACTGCTCAAAGAGTTGCTTACAGAAATAATCTAGTGTTACCTTTTGTCCACACTGTATTTACCGGGTCCTAACAAGAAAACGACTAAGAAAACCACGAAAAAAAGCAAAGCTTTTTCCTTAGTGCCGAAAGGGTCCGCACCATGAATTACAAAAGCAGCGACGAACATGGTAAAAGCGGTTGGAATGGCAGCCCATCTTGTTTTAAAACCTATAATCATTAAAACAGGGCACAGAAATTCAGCGATAACAGTTAAAAAAAGGGTAGGAGCCTGACCGATGCCAAAAGGGTTGGCAAACTCGGTATTTCCATTGATAAGGTTAAGAAGTTTTGGGTATCCATGGGTGATCATAAACACAGAAGGCACTATCCGAAGTATGGCCAATCCCAAGTGGACTAAAGCATTATTTTTCATCGAGGGAATTTTTAATTCACGTGAAAGTATGAATTATGACGTAATCGACGCAATAATAATTGACCAAATATAGGTCTCAATTGATATTTTCGTTGAAATTCAATTACCTGAGGGCGGGATAGGAGTTTGGGTCCGCTTCGTGCATGATTTCATACACTTTTTCAAAAATATCCTCGGCATTGGGCTTGGAAAAATAATCACCATCCGAAGCATAGGCAGGTCTATGTGCCTTTGCCGTCAGTGTTTGCGGAGCACTGTCCAGATAGCGGTACCCTTTTTGGTTTTCAATGATTTCCTGCAGCAAATAGGCAGAACACCCTCCGGGAACATCCTCGTCCACAATCAAGAGTCGGTTTGTCTTTTTTAGACTTTTTACTACGTCATGGTCCAAATCGAAGGGCAAAAGCGATTGTGCGTCGATAACTTCCACATCAATTCCCACTTCCAAAAGGTCTTGGGCCACCTTTTCCACAATCCGTAGTGTAGAACCATAGGAGAGTATGGTAATGTCCGTACCCTTTTTTAGGGTTTCTACCTTTCCAATAGGAGTACAGAACTCTCCCAGATTGGCAGGTTTTTTCTCTTTAAGCCGATACCCGTTGAGGCTTTCAATGACTATGGCCGGTTCATCACTTTTCATCAAGGTATTGTAAAAACCAGCCGCCTGTGTCATATTTCTGGGGGCCAAGATATACATGCCTCTCAAAAGACTGATCAATCCAGACATGGGAGATCCTGAATGCCAAATCCCCTCCAATCGATGGCCTCGTGTACGAACAATAAGTGGTGCTTTTTGCTTCCCAACGGTTCGATACATTAAGGAAGCCAAATCGTCACTTAAGGTTTGAATGGTGTAAAGGATGTAATCCAAATATTGAATCTCAGCAATTGGGCGTAAACCTCTTAACGCGAGCCCAATTCCTTGTCCGATAATCGTGGTTTCCCGAATTCCAGTATCGGCCACCCGCAATTCGCCGTATTTTTTCTGAAGTCCTTCCAAGCCTTGGTTTACATCACCAATATTTCCAGTATCTTCTCCAAAAACCAAAGCTTCTGGATATTTGGAGAAAAGCGCGTCGAAATTATCGCGAAGGATGATTCGGCCATCCACTTCTTCCAAATTCTCTGGATAGGTAGGCGAAACCGCCGCTACCTTTGTGGCTTTGTTGGGCAATTCACTATATAGGTGAGAACTATATTTTGGTTGGGTGGTGTCCAAAAACGTATTGACCCATTGCTGAAGTTGTTGTTTTTCTGGGCTTGATTCTCCCAAGAGATATCGCAGTGCGCTTCGGGATTTGGAAGCCAAATCCTTTTTTAAAGGTTCTTCAATGGCAATAAGGTCGTTCTTGATTTTTGTAATAAAAGAGCGATTGGAGCTCTTACCTGCAACGTTGTCCAACAATTGCTCAAGCTGCTTTTTAGCTTGAAGATGGGGCTTCAAGAACTCCGTCCAGGCTTCTTTTTTCGCAGAACGTACTTTGTGCTTGATTTCGCGCTCCAATTTCTTGAGTTCCTCTTCGGTACTGATGCCATTTTCCAGAATCCATTCCCTGAATCGTTTGTTGCAGTCGTTTTCCCGTTCCCATTCCAAACGCTCGGGTGACTTGTACCGTTCATGGGACCCTGAGGTTGAATGTCCTTGGGGTTGGGTAAGTTCCGTAACATGGATTAATACAGGAACATGATTCTCCCTAGCAATGTCCGAAGCATTTTCAAAGGCGTGGATAAGACCGGTGTAATCCCAGCCTTTTATTTTTAAAATCTCAAAACCTTCTTGTTCATCATCACGTTGAAATCCTTTTAGAGCTTCTGAAATATCTCCTTTTGTGGTATGGTATTTAGAAGGTACCGAGATTCCGTAATCATCATCCCAAATGCAAATGACCATGGGTACCTGCATTACGCCGGCGGCGTTAAGGGCCTCAAAAAAGTGCCCTTCGCTGGTGCTTGCATTTCCAATGGTGCCCCAAGCCACTTCATTTCCATTATTGGAAAAATTGGTTTGATCTATACCTTTAACGTTCCTATATATTTTTGATGCCTGTGCCAACCCTACCAATCGTGGCATTTGACCGGCGGTGCAGGAAATATCGGCGCTGCTGTTCTTCTGTTTGGTGAGGTCCTTCCAAGAGCCATCCGCATTTAAGCTGTGGGTCACAAAATGTCCGCCCATTTGTCTTCCGGCACTCATGGGTTCCTTTTCTAGGTCGGTGGTGGCGTACAGTCCGTGAAAAAAATCTTTGGGATTTAGATAACCTAGGGCCATCATAAAGGTCTGGTCACGGTAGTAACCGCTCCTAAAATCACCATCCTGAAAAGCTCTTGCCATGGCCAGCTGCGGAAGCTCCTTTCCGTCGCCAAAAATCCCAAATTTGGCTTTTCCTGAAAGTACTTCGCGCCTGCCCATTAAACTACATTCCCGACTTGTTACAGCAGTCTCATAATCTTGAAGAATCTGCGATTGAAAATCTGAAAATGAAATGTCTTGGCTTGTACTTGGGTCAGGTTTCATGTAGGCAATTCTGGATTTCTGCGAAATTACTAAAATACATCCAAATTCGCAACACGAAACCCTGTTAATAAATTAACAATATGGCAAAAAAATGATTAATTAAAAATGAATATGAAAAATAAATAACCTTAAATTACATTTTTATTGAGGATATAATAATATTAAAACCATTTTCGGGTGAACAAGCCCACCAATATCTTAGGGCTAATGGTGACAACAAAGCGAATGCGCTGTCCGTAATCATCTTGGCCTATTTCCCATCCATTGTTGGAATAAACCGGGAAATAAAGTTCAAAATAGTCGGTAACCAAATTCAACCGAACCCCGGAATCATAGACAAAGCGTGCGTCTGTTCCTTTACTTTTTATAAACCCTAGATCGCCGTAAGCTTCAACCCATCTCCAGATATTGGTGCTTGCATTGGTGGTAACAATCCAGTCATTGGCAAACGGATTATCCAGTTTGGACTTAAAACCTCCTTCGGAAATGATAACCTGCTGGCTGTAGATCCCTGAACTTTCCGATCTACCCAGATAGGCCAAATCAAACATATAATCGGTAGGTCTGTCCAATGCAAAACTGAAAAAATCGGATTCGGTCTTGTTGCGAAGGAACTTCCCGGCAAAAAGCCTAAAGTTCAACTGCCGGTTGCTTTGAAACAGTTTTCTGTATTCCATTTCAAAGACGAGTTTGGTAAAATCACTGGAATGTTGCGCATCCAAAAACCAAGATTTATAGTTTAGAATGTTGTTGTCCACATCAGTGAACCGTACGTTCATCACCCCATAATCGGGATCTGTATCTATCTCATCCGCAATATTGTCATCAATGCTCCTAAACACATTTCTATATCGAAAAAGTAGTGTTTGTCTTCGATTGGACAGCAGGTCATTGGGTCTCCAACCAAAACTGACGGCTGGTGTTAGGGTTGAAAAACGGGAATTCACCTGAAAATGGGACGTTGAGCCGGAAATGGAATAGTTGGATACATAAAGCCCCGTTTTATTATGATACTTCCTGTATCTGAAGCTTGCCCCGCCTACCAGGGTGCGCTCCAAAAAAGAATATGTGGGTGAAATATCGTATTGGAACGGTCTTTCCAAAAAGGTCTTATTGTAGATTCGCATTCCCGGTGTAATTCCATCGTAAATATTGAAATTGGCAATGGGTACGTAGAAAACCTGATTGTAATAAGGGTCTTCCGTGTCCTTGAAAAATTGAAATTTCAATTTTTTATTGCTTGAAAAGAAACCATTGAGGGTCTTCCAGTTGTTGCGTTGGTTGAACTCGGGGATTTTTTGATCATAATTGAGCACCATTCGGTCTTCACCATTTCGGGGAATTGTGACCGTTTTAGTGGTGTCAATATCTGTAAACCAATACTGCGAGACCACGGAATCATTTTGAAGGCCGAACAGTGAAATGGGGACATTGGTGCCCCGCTTGTTCTTTATGGTCAAAGAGATGGAATCTTCGGTCTTTTGGATTTTATCAATCTTGAAATCAATTTTTTTGTCGGTGGCCACGTACTCTTCAAAAAACCAGTCAATATCTTTATCTGAAAACTGCTCGATGGTTTTCCTGAAATCAGATGCAGACACTTTTGGCTTCAACTTAAAATTCTTATAAAATGCCGTAATGCTACTATCTATCTTTTTCTCCCCAAGATATTCTGATAGGTAGGACATACCTAGTCCTGCTTTATAGCCATTGGCAATTTTCTCGTTGAATTTTATGAGGGAGTCGTTACGAGTGGTCAATGCCTGATCAATGTTCTTTCGGGCGGATAACATACTGAACATGGCATATTGTTCATTAAAATCCATTTGAGCCAAATGAAACCCTCTGATGCCCCAAATTTTGGAAAGCTTTCCGGCCAACTTTTGGTTGGGATAATGGTCTTCCACATATTTGATCATAAGGTAATATGCAATGGCGTCGTTTACCCAGCGTTCTGTGCGAGGGTTTAGGTAAAGTGTTTCTTGCAAATAACTGCGAATGGTCGTTTTTAAGAATTTCATCTCAAATTGAAACTGCTCTTCATAGGGCCGTATAAACGAGGGCAGTTGGTTTATGCCGTACAAGGGGGATCGGTTATAATCAAATTCGCTGACCAGTAAATTTTCATGGGGGTACTCACCTAGGTTTTCCTCTAGGTAATGCACAATTTTGCTTATGGAAATACCTTGGTATATTTCATCATATTTGTTGGACTCCAAATCAGTAGAGACAATCACATTTCCAACTCGATGTTTGGTGAACCTATCAATGGTGGTTAAGATTATCTCGCAACTTTTTCTGTTTTTTCCGCTGAGTTGAATGAACTGCCCTCCAGGAAATTTGGTGGCACTGGATCCATTAAAATTGGAAGAAAGGTGCAATCGGTCTGGATAGGTAAGGTTTATAGTGGTTTCCGTAACACCGGTGTAGAGGTCGTCCAGGTTAATGTTATCATATAACTTCCATTCGCCATCATAAACTGCAGGGGTGAGGTACCAGTTTTTAAGATTGTACCCCAATCCGGGTGTATAGCCATAGGCAGTAAACTTTGTATCTGGAAGTTGTACGGTATAGGTAAAGAACAGTTGAATGGAATCGTTGGGTTGAAGCGCCTCGTTCATGGTCACAGCAATAATATCCCGATTGCCCAAACGCTTCCAATCCAAACCAGCGTAATCTTCTGCTACTATGCTCTTGATGTTGGTAAAACCTCTTTCACGGTCTTTGGCCAAGTGAAGGCTGCGGTTGAACTCTTCAGCAAAGCGCTTTGCCAAAGCGGTATTTTTGTTGGAGTAGGCATGGTTCCAATCGTTAAAGTACAAAACTGAAAGCCCTTCGCTAGATTGATTTACATAAGTGAGCTTTTGCGTAATTTTAATGCTCCTTCCATCCAATTCTGCCGTAAGCTCATTTTTATGCTGCCCCCAAAGCGAGGTGCAAAGCATATAAACGAGCAGTGATATTTTAAATGGGGTAGAGCGGATGTTCAAAGGGGGAAGATTTAGAAATTTGGACTGAGGTCACGTTCTTTATAAAAGGAATCCAAGATTTCCACGACCTCATCTTCTGTGTCCACCAATTTGATCAGATCTAGGTCTCTAGGGCTTATATTCCCAGCTTCCAACAGTGTATTTTTAATCCAATCTATGAGCCCTTTCCAAAACTTGGAGCCTACCAAAATGATGGGGAATTTATGTATTTTATGGGTTTGGATAAGGGTAAGGGCTTCAAAAAACTCGTCCAATGTGCCAAATCCGCCCGGCATAACCACAAATCCTTGGGAATATTTTACAAACATTACTTTTCGCACAAAGAAATAATCAAAATCCAAACTTTTATCTTCATCTATAAAGGGATTGTCATGCTGTTCAAAAGGTAGGTCAATATTGAGTCCTACGGAAGTCCCACCTGCTAAATGGGCACCTTTGTTTCCGGCCTCCATAATTCCGGGGCCACCTCCAGTGATGATTCCATAGCCGGCTTCGGCCACTTTTTGGGCCACTTTTACGGATAAATCGTAGTAATGTTCCCCTTCCTTCACCCGAGCGGAACCAAATATGGAAACACAGGGGCCAATGGCACTCATTTTTTCAAATCCATAGACAAATTCGCCCATAATCTTGAATATGGCCCAAGAATCGTTTGTCTTTATCTCGTTCCACCCTTTGGTGTGCTGTTCTTTTCGCATTTGCATAATTATATATTATTTAAACGGCCCTAGCAATGCTTTGCTTAGTATGCTCAAGTTCTTTTCTCAAAAATTTTGCCGTATAGCTTTTTTTGTCTTTTGAAACCTCCTCCGGTGTACCTGTTGCAACAACTATTCCACCCCCACGGCCTCCCTCATAGCCTATGTCTATAATGTGGTCCATCATTTTAATTACATCCATGTTGTGTTCAATCACCAAAATGGTATTTCCTTTATCCACAAGTTGGTTCAATACCTCCATAAGCACCCGGATATCTTCAAAGTGTAATCCAGTTGTAGGTTCGTCGAGGATGTAAAACGTGTTTCCGGTGTCGCGCTTGGAAAGTTCTGTGGCCAACTTCACCCGTTGCGCTTCACCACCGGACAGGGTAGTGGACTGTTGCCCCAATGATATATAACCCAATCCCACGTCTTTTATTGTCTTTAACTTCCGATGTATTTTGGGAATATTTTCAAAAAAATCCACAGCCTCATTGATGGTCATTTCAAGGACATCAGCAATGGATTTTCCCTTATATCGAATTTCAAGCGTTTCCCTGTTAAACCGTTTGCCGTTGCAGGTCTCGCATTCCACATATACATCGGGCAAAAAGTTCATCTCAATCACCTTTAAACCGCCACCTTGACAAGTCTCGCAGCGACCTCCGGCCACATTAAAACTGAACCGCCCCGGTTTGTATCCCCGGATTGCTGCTTCGGTGGTTTTGGCAAACAAGGCCCTTATCTCACTAAAAACTCCTGTGTACGTGGCTGGATTGGAGCGCGGCGTTCGTCCAATAGGCGATTGGTTGATATCAATGACCTTGTCGATGTGCTGCAGCCCGGTTATTTTTTTATAGGGCATAGGTTTTTTTACGCCGTTAAAGTAATGGGCATTCATGATTGGGTAGAGGGTCTCATTGACCAAGGTGGATTTACCACTTCCAGATACCCCTGTAACACCTATTAACTTTCCCAACGGGAATTCAGCTGTAACATTTTTAAGGTTGTTTCCTGTACAGCCCGAAAGCACAATTTTTTTGCCTGTTCCTTTTCTTCGCTCTGCGGGGACTGGTATTTCCAATTCGCCGGTAATGTATTGGGCCGTAAGGGTATGGTGATCCTTCAATTCTTGTGGGGTTCCTTCGGAAATGATTTCTCCACCGTGCTTTCCAGCTCTGGGGCCAATGTCGATGACATGGTCTGCACTTTCGATCATATCCCGGTCGTGTTCCACTACAATAACCGAATTTCCAATATCGCGAAGGGATTCCAAGGAATGAATCAGCCGCTCGTTGTCCCGTTGATGCAGTCCAATGCTGGGCTCGTCTAAAATATAGAGTACGCCCACCAACTGCGACCCAATTTGGGTGGCCAAACGAATACGCTGTGCCTCACCCCCCGAGAGCGACTTGGAACTGCGATTCAGAGAAAGGTAATCCAATCCAACATCCAACAAAAACTGGATACGGGTCCTAATTTCCTTGATGATTTCTTCCGCAATCTTTTTTTGGTTGCCTTCAAGGGAATTTTCCAATTGTGCAAAAAAGTCGGCCAACTCCGCAATGTCCATTTGGGCCAGTTCTGCAATATTTCTTTCACCAATCTTAAAGTAGAGCGATTCCTTTCGCAGTCGGGCTCCATTACATTCCGGACATTTTACTTTGTCCATATAGTCCTTGGCCCATCGCTTTATGGAAGTGGAGTTGGCTTCTTCAAACTGGGTTTTTATGAAATTGGAAATACCTTCGTAGTCAATTTTGTACTGCCGTTTTACGCCCAAAGTCTTGGAATCGACCTCAAAACTTTCCTTTCCGCCATTTAAAATGACCTCCATCGCCTCAGCAGGAATTTTTTCAATGGCATCCGACAAATCAAACCCATACCGTTGGGCAATGGTTTCCAATTGCTTGAACGCCCATGACTTTTTGTATTCACCTAGAGGTGCCAATCCACCAGCTTTAATGGATAATTTTTTGTTCGGGATGATTTTGTGCTCGTTCACTTCGTGAACATGGCCCAATCCACTACATTCCGGGCACATGCCTTTGGGCGAGTTGAACGAAAAAGTATTGGGCTCGGGAGTGGGATAGGAGATTCCCGTGGATGGGCACATGAGGTCCCTACTGAAATATCTAGGAACACTTTCACCTTCTTCCAAAACCATAAGTACATTGTTGCCACTGTACATGGCCGTGTTGATGGTCTCACTTAGACGTTTGTGAAAATCTTCCGTGTCATTGACTTTCAAACGATCAATCACAATCTCGATGTCGTGGGTTTTGTAGCGATCCACCTTCATACCTTTGGTAATGTCCAAAATCTCTCCATCTACCCGTACTTTTACAAAGCCTTGTTTGGCAATCTGTTCAAACAATTCACGGTAATGCCCTTTTCTGGACTTGACCACGGGCGCCAACACATTTATTTTTTTATTCAGATACGAATCAGTGATGAGATTTTTGATTTGCTCATCGCTATAGCTCACCATTTTTTCACCAGTGTTGAAGCTATAGGCATCTCCAGCTCGCGCGAAGAGCAAACGGAGAAAATCGTAAACTTCAGTAATGGTACCTACGGTGGAGCGAGGCGATTTTGACGTGGTTTTTTGTTCAATGGCGATGACCGGGGAAAGCCCGTCGATTTTATCCACATCCGGGCGTTCCAATCCACCCAAGAACTGCCGGGCGTAGGCAGAAAAGGTTTCTATATAGCGGCGCTGACCTTCGGCATAAATGGTATCGAAGGCCAAGGAGGATTTCCCGCTGCCTGAAAGTCCTGTGATGACCACTAACTTTTCACGGGGTATGGTAACATCTATATTCTTAAGATTATGGACTCTGGCGCCTCTAACCTCAATATGTTCTTCGTAATTGATCATAAATCATAGCAAACCTCAAAAATAGCGATTTGGCACGTAAAAAAGAAAGAGGTAAAGCTTTCGTTTTTAGGAATTCGAAGCAAAGCCCAAGAATCCAAATCATATCAAATAATCAATCGCACCCCACCAAGTTCTTGCAACGGATATGGGAATCGGTCACTTGGACTCCCAATGAACATAAAGTTGATGGGAATCCCCCATTCCGTTGAGAGTTTTTTAATGAGCTTTGGTGTAAACTCCCCATGCAATTGAATGTACTCCACTTTAATTTCCGGGTACTCTCTGTCCAACACATCCAAATCCGATATAAAGTTGGAAGTGGCTTGTTCTCCTTCGGGGAAAACTGAGACTATTTTCAATTTTCGGGTGTGTTCATTATTGCGTATATAGAGCAATACCTTATTCAAAGAAGCGATGTCATCTTTCTTGGTGAAATAAACAAACTCCTGATCATTGATTTTGTTGATGGTATTGTTGATGCTCTTGTAAGACTTCAACAAGAATCGGTTGATGGGATCCAAAAAATACCGAATCAATCTAAGGAGTAATTTCAGTAATGCGGTTCGGTTGAGCATCACCAACACTACAGCGATCGTGGGGATGAAGTACTCCATGAAAACGGCCAGATAATCGGGATTCAGGATAATATTTCCAGCCAAAGCTGTAATTACGGCCATAATGGCAACCAATAAAGACAACCATCCAGAGCGTTCGGGTCGTGGTAGATGCTTTCTTCGAACCTTGAGCAGGATGTTTCCTATTCCAAATAGAGCCATCACAGAAAGAAAGGCAATAGTGTAGACGCCTGCCAAGGCTTCCAAATCACCTTCGGTGATAAGTAAGATAGAAACACACAGAATAAAAAAGAAAATGGCAATTCGGTAGGTGCTCCCTTTTTTGTTACGCTTCAACAAGAAGGGTGGAAGAATTCGGTCCAAAGTTATCCGTTCCACCAAACCGGACACCCCCACAAAAGAAGTCAGTACCGCACCGCTCAAAACTAAAACAGCATCCACAGAAACCAAAACCGAAAGCCACGACCCACCAACCTCGCTGCCCATAACGGATAGCAAAGCATCTTTATTGACCTCGATAGCGGTGATGGGCAATACGGCCAAGGCCAAAAAGGCGATCAAAGGATTAAAAAAGGTGACCACGGCCCACATATTTCGAAGGGTCTTGGGAAAAACACCCTTTTTCTGCTCCTCAACAAAGTTGGCCGAACTCTCAAACCCACTAATGCCCAACATGGCTGCGGAAAACCCAAAAAAGAGGGCTAAAGTGAGTCTACCGTGTTTCACCGGAAGGGCATGATTACTGGCAAAGACATCCCATCCGTGATTAAAAATGTAGATACCGGCAAAGGTGGACAATATGATCAATGAGGTAAGATGGAAAATAAAGATAGCGATGGCCACTTTTGAAGATTCGCCAATGCCAATGATGACCAAACCCATAAAAATGGCCAGTAGCACAATGGTGGCCAGAATTACTGGCAACTGCGGGGCCATGGTATACAGGTATTTCATCGCCTCATTGGCTGAAATGACCGCTGTGGCCATATATGAAAGTAATGTCAAGGACGCGGCCAAGGAAGCCATCCCTTTGCTTGTGGTGTTCAATAGGGCATTGTAGGCTCCACCGTTCATAGGTAGTGCTCCCACAACCTCACCATAAATTTTCCGAAATAGGAAAAGGACAACCCCAACAATCAACAGTGAAATCCAGGCATATTGACCGGCATGCAGTACGGCCAAGGCCGATACGTACAGACAAGAAGAACTGATATCGTTACCACTGATGGAGGTAGAGGCCAACTCCCCGAGTTTTACCCTAAGTTTTTGTGGTTCCATTAAAAATGGTTTATAAAACCAAGTTCGAAAGTAGGGTAAAGTTCCAAAAATTCTAAATTTGTGAGCAATAAAAACAGGATTTATGAAATTATTGGGTATTGGCTCCCGAATTGATCACCCCGAGTATGGAAAAGGGGTGGTAACCAATGTATCATCCAAGCATTATTGGGTCACTTTTTTGGAAAATGGATTGGAAACCATTGACCTCGATGCTGAGTTTGAAGTCATTGAAGGGGTAGAGGACGAAGTAGATTCGGTCAGTTTTTTTGAGGTAGAGCGTTCCTTGGTCAAGATATTGGAAAAGTGGAGCGACACCCACGAAAAAGTGGCTATCGCCGATAAATGGAAAGGCGGAAAACTGATTTTGGACCCGGGTGATGCCACCCAGAACAAGGAAATGCCCATTGACACCTTTTTTCATAAGATTGTGATGGTGCGGGACCGTATCCGGGTGATGGAACAGAAAATCAACAGCAGTAACAACTTGGATGACCAAGAAAAGATAGACCTACAGCAATACATTACCCGTATTTATGGCAGCTTGACCAGTTTTAATGTGCTTTTTAAAAACAAAAGCGACCATTTTGTGGGGGAGAGGAGTAAATAGATATTACACCGCCTCCTTTTTCTCACTCAAATACTTCCAATAGCGTTTGGGCACATGTTGCGTATGTAATTTGGGGTTGATACGGGATTTAATGCTGGTGCTTTTAAAATATTCGTTCCAGAGGGTTTGGTAATCGTATTCCTCGGGTTTAAAAGCATCGCTTTTAACGGTTTTGTTGTGGTGGATGTCGCTTAAATTCAATGACACCATTTCCACATGGTCCAAATTGTAAAAGATGCCATATTTCCGTTTTACATCATAGATCAACCATTGTTGGTCCGCGTAGCGGTCCCGAAAATGTTTGGAAATTAAAGGTAAGACATCAAAATCGGGTTCAATGTTGGCAAAATAGATGTCGTCCTTGGTCAACTGAAACCGAACAAAAGCCTCCATCCGGTGTTTTTCACGACCTACCTTTCTGGCCAATTGGCTAATGTGCAGTACAATCCCATCGGAATAATCCAACTGCTTTCCACTTTTAGTGGCCATCAATTTTTGGATGTAGGTGTATAGCATCAATTCCACACCTTCTGTTTCGCTCAAAAAAGCGAAATAGACGTTGGCAATGGCGTTGTGACTCTTGTTACGGATGCCATTCCATACACGCTTGGCTTTTTCAACATTGGTGAAAATGGTTTCGGTTTCGGAAAACAAACCGTTTTGGCATTCGCTGTTTTTTTGGATATCGGCCACATTGAGTTTTTCATCAAAAGCAACAAAGACGGTGGTGAGGAAGCCGTTAAAGCTGCCGTCATAAATTAAGGTTGTTGAAGGATTCATAGTGCTCACTATTAATTCATTTTTTTAAAACTTCAAATTGTCATTTCGAACGCGCGTGAGAAATGACATACTCCTGTTCATTGCTCATTGTTAATTGAACAATGACAATTGTGTACTGTACTGATTTCGAAACTTGCCAGAGGAAGTCTGCAAAATCATGCCTTTGATTTTCTCCGCATCCAAATCACGGCGCTCCCAATGCCGGGAATCACACACCGTAAAATATTTGGCACGGTTGAGGGCCACTCCAATTTTTTTGAGATGGTCCCAGTTCAATTTTCGAAATTTTCGAGCTTTCATAATTTTCTCCACAGATTGCATGCCAATGCCTGGAATACGTGCCAAAAGACGTTTATCCGCCGAATTCACATCTACCGGAAAATGATGAAGGTTACGTAGGGCCCATGAAAGTTTGGGATCTACATCCATATCCAGATTGGGATGGTCGTTGTTCAAGATTTCATTCACGGCGAAACCGTAAAACCGCAACAACCAATCCGTTTGGTACAATCTGTTTTCGCGAAGCATGGGCACTTGGGAACCAATGGCGGGTAGGCGCGCATCATCCGCAACAGGAACATAACCAGAATAATATACTCGTCGCATTTGGTATGTTTTGTAATAATAGGTCGCGGAATACATGATATCCTTATCCGTCTCTCCAGAAGCACCCACAATCATTTGGGTACTTTGCCCTGCAGGGGCATATTTGGGCGTACTCTTAATAATTTTTCGCTCAGATTTGTAACGAACAATTTCGTTTTTGACTTTCAACATGGGTTTGGTGAAATCTTCATGCTTTTTGTCAGGGGCCAACAATTTTAATCCGGAAATGGTTGGTACCTCAATGTTTACAGAAAGTCGGTCGGCGTACAGTCCAGCCTCGTACATGAGTTCATCACTGGCACCTGGAATGGATTTGAGGTGGATGTACCCGTTGAAGTTTTCCTCTTCGCGCAATTTTTTGGCCACGGCCACCAAGCGTTCCATGGTGTAATCAGGACTTTTGAAAATCCCCGAACTCAAAAACAGCCCTTCAATATAATTTCTGCGATAAAAATTGATGGTAAGGTCCACAACCTCTTGAATTTTAAAAGCAGCTCGTTTAACATCATTACTTTTTCGGGTTACGCAATACGCACAATCAAAAATACAGTGGTTGGTCAGCAGAATTTTTAAAAGGGAGATACAACGGCCATCTGAAGTATAATTATGGCAAATGCCCATCCGAGAAGCATTCCCCAAACCTTGGTTCTTGTTGGTCCGGTCACTGCCACTACTGGCACAGGACACATCGTATTTGGCAGCGTCTGCAAGGATGTTTAGTTTTTCTTGAATTCTATCAAAGTCCATAACTTGGAAATATTCCAACCAAATATATGGAAATATTCCAAATAATGGATATAATCCAAAAAAGTTTTTGGAAATATTCCAAATTGTATATATTTGAAATATGGAAAACGAGCTTACCTTAAAACGGTTTATAGATATTCGAAGGGAGTTGGGCTATACCCAAACTGAGTTTGCTCAATTGTTGGGGGTTAAGAACACCACTGCAGATATTGAACGGGGCCGGACCAAATTATCGGGAAAAGTGGTGGAGGAGCTGTTGAAGCAGTTCAAAATAAATCCACTTTGGCTTTTTGGTGATAGCGACCAGAAGCATTTGGATACCTCCAAAACCAGTGTTATTCCAAAAGTGGTCACTGTGGATAGTTCCGATCAAGACAATATGGTCTTGGTCAATGCCAAAGCCGCCGCAGGCTACCCACAGAACATTACAGATACGAGCTGGTATCAACAACTTCCCGCGTTTGATATGCCCATTCCAGAGTTGCGCAACGCCACATATCGTGGTTTTCAGGTAGAAGGGGACAGTATGTTGCCCAATCTAAGACCCAACGATTGGGTATTGGCACGTGCCATTGAGCACATTGACCATGTGAGTCCCAATAAGATGTATGTGGTGGTGCTTCAAGACTCCGTTATGGTCAAAAAAATTGAGCGAAAGCCAAATTCCAATAACATTACCTTGGTTTCTTTGAACGAGACCTATCCTCCGTATGATATTAAACCGTTCCAAATTCAAGAAATTTGGGAGGTAAGCAGTAAACTGACCTTCAATGTGGATGCTACTACAGAAACTGGTCTTTTAAAACAGTTGCAGCAATCCATGGAAGAGTTGAAAAAGCAAATGGGTCAAATAAAATAGTTAGAATCCATCCCCGACCGTTTTGGTCTTAATTCGCATCAAAAAATTATTTGCGGTCATGTAAAGCACAGAACCATCATCGCCCCATGCACAATTAGCTGTGGGTTGTCCGGTATCAATTCGTCCTAATAATTCACCTTTAGGAGTTATGATAAGCACCCCTCCAGGACCCGTCGAGAAAATAGTCCCATTTTGGTCCACTTTAACACCATCAGGCATACCTGGTAATCCAGGCTTCACCATAGAGGAAGCGTCAAAAAATATCCTACCATTTTCTAAAGAACCGTTACTCTTAACGTCGTAGGCCAAGATATAAGGTGCCTTGGGGTCAGATTGAGTAACATAAAGGGTTTTTTCATCCGGGGATAATGCCACTCCGTTAGGAAAAGTTAAACTGTCAATCACCATTTCAACTTTTCCGCCAGCGTCAATTTTATATACACCAAAGGCATCAATTTCCCTTATTTCTGATTTTTCCCGACCAGGCAACCCATATGGTGGGTCGGTAAAATAATAGGTTCCGTTGGAAGCTTGTACCACATCATTGGGGCTATTGAAACGTTTGCCTTCCCATGTGTCGGTCAAAGAGAATTTACCGCCTCCGACCAAAGGCATCCGGGTAACTCGTCGGTCGCCGTGCTCGCAGGCCACCAATTCACCTTCATTGTTTATGATGAGTCCATTGCTACCAGGTTCTCCGCTGTAAGGAAGGATTCCCGTATATCCGGAAGGTTTTAAAAATTCAGTGATTCCTTCACCTTCCTTCCATTTAAAAATGGTATTTTGAGGCACATCTGAAAAAAGAAGGAACCCACCTTCCTTGACCCACACCGGGCCTTCGGACCACGTAAATCCCTCTGCCAAGACTTCTATCTCGGCATCTTTATCTACATATTCATAAAATTTTTCATTCTCAACCACGAGTTTTCCTGTTTTTTCTTGGGCCGTGCATCCCAATGTAATTCCCATTATAAGGAGCGCTATTTTTTTCATTTTGATTGTTTACTGGTTTAAATATAATCATAACTGTAGGTAGAAACCTTGGGTGCGTAACTAAAAATACATTTTCACTATAGATTGTGCTAAAATAGCTGCTGCTTTGGGATTGAGACGGAACCAAAGCTCAGGTTCAAAAATCTCCAATTCGGCCAAGGCCCAATTACCGGAATTATCCTTGAAAATATCCACTCGGGCATAGATGGGAAGTTCGGGAGCTGCATGAACCACACTGGTGGCGAAATCGATTTGCGCTGTTGAGGGCTTAATTTGGTGTACAGTGCCGCCAAAATCATCCTGAACACGAAAATCGCCCGGTTTTGCGATTTTCAATACGGCATGGGTGAACTCCCCATTGAAGACCATCATGGAAATTTCACCTTCTTTTACAATGTTTTCCTGAAATTCTTGAAGCATCATGGCTTCTTCAGCAATCAGTTGTTTAAATATCCCCTCAAAATCTTCTATGGATTCTTTCTGGATTTTATAGGTGTGCCGAGCGGCTCCAGATACACAGGGTTTTAAAATAAAGGTAGATGGTTTAAACTTTAACTCTTCAACGGTATGGTAATAAGCTTCTTTTAAACTAATCTGAGTTCCTTTCTCCACAAAATATGTCTTGGGGATTGTAACTCCGGCGATGGAAAGGTCTTGTAAGTAATGCTTGTCTATATTCCAATAGATGAGTTTTTTGGAATTGATGAATTTGGTCTTTTTCGAGGTGGCCTCTAGCCATTTAGAGAATTCTGGAAAACGGTCAAAATAGTCCCAAGTGGTGCGGAATAGGGCATATTTTGTGGATGACCAATCAAAATCAGGGTCGTCCCACGATTTCCGAACAGCCTTTAACCCGTGTTTTTGCAAAGCCTCCAAAACCAATCGGTCTTCCAATAGGACATTATCAATATAAACGCTTTGTTTTATGGGATTGATGTACCTTGGGTCGGTGAGTACTACAGCATCATAACTCATTCCTTCGTAATTTAGAAACCAACCGCTGTATCATCACCCCGTTTGTCTGCTCCCCCTTCCAATTTGCCATCCGGGAGTACGCGAATGGCATCCACTTTTCCAATAATGGGTGTACGCTCCTCATTAATGATGTATCCTTTGGATTTTAATTCAGATTTAAGTTCTTCCGTAAATCCTTCAGGTTCAAAAATCACCATGTCCGGTAACCATTGATGATGGAACCTCGGGGCATTTACGGCCTCTTGCATGCTTAGGTTGAACTCATACACATTGAGAATGGTCTGGGCTACCGCCGTAATGATGGTGGAGCCACCGGGAGTACCCACAACCATGTAAAGTTTGCCATCTTTTTCCACAATTGTAGGCGTCATACTACTGAGCATCCGTTTTTCGGGAGCAATGCTGTTGGCTTCGGCACCCACAAGACCAAACATATTAGGAACACCGGGTTTGGCACTGAAATCATCCATTTCATTATTTAAAAAGAATCCCAGTTCAGCACAGTATAATTTGGAACCATACCCTCCATTTAGTGTGGAGGTGGCCGAAATGGCATTCCCCTCACTGTCCACAATGGAGTAGTGGGTGGTTTGGGAGCTTTCCACAACTTCTACCTCACCATGGCTTACTTCGGAAGAAAGTGTGGCTTGATCAAAGGAAAAGCTCGACATTCTTTCTTGTAGGTATTCATCGTTCAAGAGAACATCATAAGGAATATCCACAAAATCAGGGTCGCCCAAAAAGTAGTTTCTATCCGCGTAGGCTCGTCTGGAAGCTTCGGTAAACAATTGAATGGTCTTGGTGGAATTATGGCCAAAATCGGAAAGGTGATAAGGCTCCATCATCTTAAAAATTTGATTGATGGTCACCCCACCACTGCTGGGAGGGCTCATGGAAATAATTTTGATGTCCTTGTAATCAAAAACAATGGGGTCTCTCCAGACGGCTTCATATTTGGCCAAATCCTTTTCGGTGATGTAACCACCATTTTCCTGAACAAATGTGGCCAATTTTTGGGCAATCTCACCTTTGTAAAATCCATCTCGACCTTCATCCATAATTTTTTGAAGGGTATTGGCATATTCAGGATTTTTTAAGGTATCACCTGCTTTAAATTTCATTGCGTACTTAGAACTGTCCCCATTGGCTTCAATAAATTGTTCTCTGTACCTTTCCAATCGGCTTGCCTGTTTTTCGGTGATTACGACTCCTTTTTTAGCGAGTGCAATTATGGGCTCAATGATTTCTTTTAAGGGAAGTTTTCCAAATTTTTCATGCACTTTCAAAACACCGGCCACGGTTCCGGGAACCCCGGATGCCGTTCCACCCGATGTACTCAAACCGGGAATCACATTGCCCAAGGAGTCCAAATACATGTCTTTATGTGCCGCCAAAGGGGCTTTTTCCCTGTAGTCAATGCCCCCGACTTCACCGTTATTTTTTCGATACACCATAAAACCTCCACCACCAACGCTGCCCGCAAAAGGGTAGGAGATGACCAAGGAAAGTTCTGTGGCCACCATGGCATCAAACGCATTGCCACCCTTTTTCATAATATCTGCACCTATTTTGGAGGACTCCTCACGAGCTGAGACCACCATGGCACTTTCGGTGACCAGACCGGTTGGTGCGGCTGGTTGCTGTTTACAATGTACAAATAAGATAAAGGGAAGGAGGAGTATCAGTCTTCGCATAGAGAAATAAATTTTTGCCGGGAAAAGGTAATCAATTCTTCAAAAAAAGCGGTGAACTCATTTTCAAAATCAGTATAGTGTTCTTCTAGGTCCATGATGGCGAAATTCATTCTGGATTTGTTCTTCGTCCTTCGGTTCATCCCGTTGAGAACCCGATCTATGCCAGCAAGGTTGGCATAGTTGAGCAACCAGTTATCAGTAATCATATACGGCATCAACCGTTTGGTACCCAGTGGAAGTATTTCGTAATTATCCTCCAACAGATCATAAAAATTCTCCACATACTCGGCAAGGAGCACCGGAGAGTAATCATTCCAATTTTTGGCCAAAAAATGATCGTAAAAAATGTCCACTATTACCCGGCTGTAATGACTGTAATTTTTATGGAGCCGCTTGCTACTTTGTTTGGCAATGGGGTGGGAATCCGTGAAGGTGTCAATTTCCCGATGTAAAATGATACCTTTTTGGATTCTTTCTGGGTAGTGCTTGTACTTGTTACCTCGGATATGATCGGCAAAAAAGTTTCCCAAAGTAATTTCCTTGTCGTCAAACGACAGATAAATATGTGCCAAGAAGTTCATCGGGACTTTTCCTTTTCTGACGAAATTTACAAATTCAAAACTTGGATTAGGGAATGCCCAACTATATTTGCAAAAACTTTTTTAACAATTTATGACACTGATCAAATCAATTTCTGGAATACGAGGAACCATAGGAGGCAAAACCAACAATAATCTTACCCCACTGGATGCGGTTAAATTTGCAGCATCCTACGGAACTTGGTTAAAATCGTATGCCAACAAGGATAAACTAACTGTGGTTATTGGTCGTGATGCCCGACTTTCGGGTGAGATGATTCAAAATTTGGTGGTTTCTACCTTGGTGGGCCTTGGAATTGACGTGATTGACCTAGGATTGTCCACCACGCCAACGGTTGAAATTGCGGTGCCTTTGGAAAAGGCTGATGGCGGCATTATTTTAACGGCGAGTCATAACCCAAAGCAGTGGAACGCGCTTAAATTGTTGAACGAGAAGGGCGAATTTTTGGATGCAGAACAAGGAGCTAAGATTTTAGCTTTGGCTGAAAAAGAAGATTTTGAGTTTGCAGAAGTGGATGATTTGGGAGAAATCACCAAGAACGATTCGTACATGGACATCCATGTGGATGAAGTTCTGGAACTGTCTTTAGTGGATGCAGAGGTCATCAAAAAAGCCGGTTTCAAGGTAGTTGTGGATGGAGTGAATTCCACTGGGGGTATCGCTATCCCAAAATTATTGGAAGAATTAGGAGTCGAAGTCATTAAAATGTACTGTGACCCTACGGGTCATTTTCCACATAATCCAGAGCCTTTAAAAGAGCACTTAGGGGATATATGCAAAAAAGTAGTGGAGGAAAAGGCTGATTTTGGTATTGTGGTCGACCCCGATGTAGACCGTTTGGCGTTTATCAGCAATGATGGGGAAATGTTTGGCGAAGAATATACACTTGTGGCTTGTGCCGATTACGTATTGAGTAAAACTAAGGGAAATACCGTTTCCAATTTGTCTTCATCACGTGCATTGCGGGATATCACCGAAAAACATGGTGGCACTTATGAAGCGGCTGCCGTTGGCGAAGTGAATGTCGTTGCCAAAATGAAGGCCAACAATGCCATTATTGGTGGGGAAGGTAATGGAGGTATTATTTATCCTGAAAGCCATTATGGCCGGGATGCCTTGGTGGGAACGGCCTTGTTTCTCATGTTGATGGCGGAGCGAGGTGGAACTGTAGCGGAGCTTCGAGCCAGTTACCCAAGCTATTTTATGAGCAAAAAGAAGATTGAGCTGACTCGGGAGTTAAATGTGGACGCCTTATTGGAAGCCATGCATACCAAATACAAAGATGAGCAAGTTTCGACCATTGATGGTGTAAAAGTTGATTTCCCTGAAAACTGGGTGCACTTACGCAAGTCCAATACCGAGCCCATCATCCGGATTTATACCGAAGCCAAATCACAGGAAGCAGCAGATCGGCTAGCAGACCGAATCATTGGTGAAATTAAGGAGGTGGCTGGAATCAATTAAGATTCCTCCAATTCATACACAATTTCTTGGGCATTGAATTCTTCGTGGGGAAGGTCAATATGCTTGTCTGAATCGAGCCATATTTTCCATGAACCATTCTCTTTTTTGAGCCCAACGCTGAATATTCCGTAGCCTCTTACCACAAAGTCTTCGTCTGTTCCGCGTTTAGAGCTGAACCGATAATATCCGGTTTGGTAGGCAAGTTCACCACTTTCGTCCATGGCGGTGGACAGAATGGCAAAAGCGATTCCGAGTTGATTTCCTTGTGCTTTCACGGATTCCACAAATTGGCCAAAGTTCGTTAAGTAACTTTCCCCAGTCTCAATTAGATTTTGGTCCTGGGTCACCCTAACTATGTCTTTGGAGTGAATGGACTTTAATTTTTGCGAATCGGATTGGTCATAAGCTTCCATAAAGGGTATCCAAACATCCTTTTTAATGGTTTCTAAAGTTTCGTTTGAAATTTGTTTTGCAGGACGTTGCCCAAAGGACAGTGCAAAACAGCACAGGAGTACAAGGGTTGATAACTGTCTCATTTTTGATTGATTGATTTCGATTAATGTATGAAACAATCTTGAACCTTCACTGGTTTTTAAGAAAAGTATAGGATTTTTAACCCATTAGTATCCATTTGGCTCATTCATAACTTATTGTTGGAGAACTTCAGGAGCTTTGTCACGGTGCTTCCATCTTTTGTGGGTCCAAAAATAATACTCGGGAGCTTCACGGATAGATTTTTCAGTTTCCCTTAAAAAAGCATCGGTAATCTTATAATTTTCGACTTCTGTTGGGTTCTCGGTAATTATTTTAAAAGTCCCTTCATAATAGCCCCTTTTCTTTTTACAAACTTTTAGGTAGACAGGAACAATGCCATTTGCTTTGCAGATTTCCTCGCCCCCCACATGAACAGGCACTACTATTCCCATAAATTCTGTCCAATATTTTGCTCTTATAACCATGGGTGATTGATCGCTGATAATGCCCACCATTAGCAACTCATTGCTCTCTTTTGCTGCTTTTAGAATTTTTTTGGATTCCTTGGTGGAAATCAAAGTAGTATTGAACTTGCCTCTGATTTGTCGAACCAATCTATCAAAATACTTGTTCTGTATTTTTTGATAGATACCATAGCCTTTGGATTTTATTTGGAGGTTTAATGACAAGACCCATTCCCAGCTTGCGTAATGGGGGAGCATGAGCATGGTGTTGATTCCCTTTTCTTCAAGATCGTTCAATAACGACATGTTTGTTACGGTAAATCGTTTTTGGATTTCTTTTTTGCTGATACCCATGGTCTTGATCATTTCCATGAACATATCACACATGTGGTGAAAGAATTTTTTTTCGATTTGAAGTCGTTCCTTTTCCGATTTCTCAGGAAATACCAAGGCCAGATTTTCGCGGACTACTTTTTTGCGATAGCCTATAACATAGTACAATAGCCCATAAATTCCATCCGAAAGAAGGTAAATAAGTTTAAAAGGGAGTCTGGAAACCAACCAGAGCAATGGGTAAGCAAGGATAAATACGGCCAGCTGCATAACGATTCTTGTGTGCAAATATAGCTATATTTGAATCCAAACCTGTACAATCATGTTCAATTTGCATATAGCAACTATCGGCATTATAGCCGCCAACGTAATTGTGTCACTACGGGGCTTTAGTGATGCCACTTTTTTCGACCGATATAAGTTCAGCATTGGGGCAATACAAGCCGGACAACGGGAAAGAACCGTTACGTCTGGATTTTTGCATGTTGATATTTCCCATTTGTTCTTCAACATGTTCACCCTATATTTTTTTGCCAATGTGGTCATCAATTGGTTTGGCCCAGGAAAGTTTTTGATCATTTACTTTATTAGCCTTATTGCAGGAAGCTTGCTAGCTATGTTTTTTCATAAGAATGAACCATATTACAGTGCGGTTGGCGCCAGTGGCGCCGTGACGGGAATTTTATATGCCGCCATTTTATTGAATCCTGATATGCAGTTAGGCATTATGTTCATTCCCATACCATTGCCGGCATACGTGCTGGGGATCGCTTATTTGCTCTATTCCATCTACGGGATGAAAAGTAGACTGGGCAATATTGGCCATACCGCCCATTTTGGTGGTGCCATTGGCGGTTATGCCACCACTTTACTGTTTAAACCAGAATTGTTTGCAACAGATACTTTTATTGTGGTTCTGTTGGCCATCCCGATTGTGATTTTGTTTGTTTTGGAGAAGATGGGCAAAATATGACCCATAAAAAAGGTTCAAGAAAACCTTGAACCTTCATCTAAATTTGAATTTATTTCTTCTTAATTGAGAAGTTCTGCCACTTTTTCTTCCAAAGCGGATCCACGCAAGTCCCTTGCCACTATAACACCGTTTTCATCCAAGAGAAAAGCTGCAGGTATGGCATCAACATTATACAATTCTGCAATAGGGTCCTGAAAGCGCTTTAGGTTGGAGATATGGTTCCAAGCCAATCCGTCGGCCTCAATGGCCCCTTTCCAATCCTCTGCGCGAGTATCCAAGGAAACCCCAAGTACGTTAAATCCCTTGTCCTTGTATTTGTTGTAAACAGAAACTATGTTGGGATTTTCCATACGGCATGGTCGGCACCAAGCAGCCCAAAAGTCGACCAAGGTGAGTTTGCCTTTTTGGGTTACCTCGCTCAAGGCCAAGGTCTCACCACTGGGAGTAGGGGCCGAAAAATCTGGTGCCACCGCACCAATTTCCGTAGATTTCATGTTATCCAAGCGCTCCTTTAGTTCCATGGCGGGCTTGGTGGCCTTCATTTCAGGGGAAAGACCTTCAAACAATGCTTTAATTTCATCTTGAGGGATGGCTTTGCTCATCATAAGATTGCCAATGATCAATACAGAAATCATGGCATCGGGATGGTTCTTGGCAAAATCAACATTAAAGTTTTTGGCTTCCTCTTGAAATTCAATAAACTCTTCCCGCAATGCATTCACCGTTGCCGTGTCTCTTTGTTGAGCGGCAGCCCTCATATCATTTTGCATGGACATGGCGCGCTCGGAAAGTACTCTTGACTCATCCAAGAATTCCATAAAAAAATCGTTTTGAGGTGTTCCCTTGAGCTTGGCATAGTTCATACTATCCTTCTGGAACTCGATATCTATCTCACCATTTTCAAGAATGAAAGGGATATTCCCTCTATTGGATTCCATAAAAATGTAATGCAGTTTGGGTTCTGCTTGAGACCCTTTGAAACTAAAAACCCCATTTTCAATGGTGGTGGTATCAATATCTACCAATTGGTTAATGGAATCTGTAGTTTTTAGGTATATCAAAGTACCATTGTCCATTTCGCCATCAACCGTACCATTTAATGTATATCCATCAGATTTAGAACCACATGATGCCAAGAATACAACCCCCAGCACAATTGCAAATACTTTTTTCATTTCATGTTATTTAAGCTGCTAAGGTATTCATAACTTATTGCATAAAAAAACCCTTGACCTAATGAAAGGCCAAGGGTGGATCTTTATAAGCTTGTTTTTTAGAATTGATATCGTATTCCTAAGGCAATATCAAAGTCAAAATCATTGTCAAATCCGTCATAGCCCACCAGTCCAATTTCGGGTCTAAAATCCAAGGAAAGGAGTAGGGGAATATCAAAGTTGTATTCCACACCAATATCCCCGGCAGCAAAGACGAAGAGACCGTCATAATCATCATCAATGACTGGGTCGGGGTGGTCAAAATCAACGCTTCCCAATCCACCACCTACGCCATAGAACCAATTAAAGTTGCCATCCAACTGGTGCACCCATTGGTAAATGCCAGTAAGTTTAAAGGCATCAAAATACCTGCTATCCCGCCAGCCAAGGTCAAATTCAGCTCGGTTATACCTCCCTATGGATTTCTGATAGGAAATTTCGGCCCCAAACCCATCACTGTCGCCCAAACGGAGACCAAGAGCATGTTCTGAAATCTCCTGCGCACTAACGGAGGCTGTTGCAAACAAAAAAAGCGCAGCAAATAATGTGGTAATCTTCATAAGTTTACTCGTTAAGTTAAAAATTAGAGATAGTTTTGTACATCTTCTAGAGCATATAAACTTTTTTTGAAGGTAAAAATTATTCCACATTGAATAAAAATTTGTTAAAAGCCCTTTCTGAAGAACTGCAGGGAGAACTATTGATTGATGACCTTAGTAGAGCCCTGTATGCCACTGATGCTTCAGTGTACCGCAAGACACCTTTGGCCGTGGCTTATCCCAAAAACGGTGATGATCTTAAGGCATTGATTCGCTTTGCCAATACCAACACAGTAGGACTTATTCCCAGAACGGCAGGGACCTCTTTGGCCGGACAGTGCGTTGGCGATGGTATTGTGGTGGATGTATCTAGGCATTTCACCCAAATTTTGGAATTGGACAAAGAAAAAAAGCAGATAAAAGTGCAACCCGGTGTTGTACGGGATGAGTTGAATCAATATTTAAAACCGTTCGGTCTTTTTTTCGGTCCCAACACCTCAACATCCAACCGATGTATGATAGGGGGTATGGTGGGTAACAATTCCTCGGGAACGACTTCAATTCAATATGGGGTTACGCGGGATAAGGTACTTGCCATGAAATGTGTGCTTTCCGATGGCAGCGAAGCAACTTTTTCGGCCATTTCCAAAGCAACTTACGATTCCAAAAAACAGGAAGCCACCTTGGAAGGTAGTATTTATGCATCCTTGGAAGAAGAGCTTTCAAACCAAGAAAATCAAAAGAACATACTTGCCGAATTTCCAAAACCCAGCATACACCGAAGGAATACGGGCTATGCGGTGGACGAACTTTTAAAGAACAATCTTTTCGGAAACGATGAAGAGGATTTTAACCTCTGCAAATTACTGTCTGGTAGCGAAGGCACTTTGGCGTTTACCACTGAAATCACCCTGCAATTGGATGATTTGCCGCCACCGTTATCTGCTATGGTGGCCACGCATTACAAAACCTTGGAAGATTGTTTGAGCGATGTGGCACCCGTTATGCAACATAACCTGCATACTTGCGAGATGATGGACAAGGTGATTTTGGACTGCACCAAAAATAACAGGGCACAGTTGGCCAATCGTTTTTTTGTTGACGGGGATCCCGCTGGAATTTTAATGTTGGAATTGAAAGCCTACACCGGAGAGGACCTTCAAAAGCAGTTACAGGCCTTGCTAAAGACCATCGAGAAGTCTGGATTGAGTTATGCCAATCCCATTTTAATGGGAGATGATATCAATAAGGCCATTGAATTGCGTAAGGCAGGACTGGGTCTTTTGGGTAATATGGTAGGTGACCGAAAGGCGGTGGCCTGTATTGAGGATACCGCCGTTGCGTTGGAGGATTTAAAGGATTTTATCGGGGAGTTTTCCCAAATCATGAAGGGATATGACCAGCAAGCGGTGTATTATGCCCACGCTGGAGCAGGGGAACTGCATTTGCGTCCTATCCTTAACCTTAAAAAGTCTGAAGATGTGGTCTTGTTCCGTTCGATCACTACGGATGTGGCCAAGCTTACCAAAAAATACAAAGGAAGTTTCAGTGGAGAGCATGGCGATGGAATTGTTCGTGCCGAATTCATCCCATTAATGATTGGCGAAGCCAATTACGAGTTGTTGAAACGGGTGAAAAAGGCTTTCGACCCCAACAACATATTCAACCCCGGGAAGATAGTGGATGCGTTTCCTATGGATGAATCGTTGCGCTATGAAGTAGATCGGGAAGAACCCAAAGTGAAAACCTTGATGGATTTCTCGGACAGTGAAGGCATTTTAAAAGCCGCTGAAAAATGTAATGGAAGTGGAGATTGTAGAAAGAGTCATACGATGTCTGGCGGCATGTGCCCCAGCTACCATGCCACAAAGAATGAGAAAGATACCACTCGTGGTAGAGCCAATGCATTGCGGGAGTTTTTGACCCAATCGGAAAAGCCGAATCGGTTTGACCAGAAGGAACTCAAGGAAGTCTTTGACCTATGTTTGAGCTGCAAGGCATGCGCCAGTGAATGTCCCAGTAATGTGGACGTGGCTACCTTAAAAGCGGAATTTCTCTATCAATATCAGGAATCCAATGGATATCCGTTACGTAGTAAACTATTTGCCCACAATACCAAACTGAATGCGTTGGGAAGCAAAATTTCAGGGTTGACCAATGCGGTTTACGGTTCCAAGACCTTGAGCGGAATGTTGAAAAAGACTGCTGGTGTAGCTTCGGAGCGAAGTTTCCCCAAAGTGTATAACTTCAACTTTGAAAAGCATTTGGAAAAATTCAAGCTGAAGAACACTGACCTTTCCAAAAAGAAAGTGGTGCTGTATCTGGATGAGTTCACCAAATACTTGGATGTTGAGGTTGGAAAAGACGCTATTGAGCTCCTGAGCAAGTTGGGCTATGATGTGGAACTGTTTTATGCTGAAAGCGGAAGGACCTATCTCTCCAAAGGATTTTTAAAACAAGCAAAAAAATTGGTGGCCAAGAACATGTCCAAATTAGCACCGTATTTGGACAAAAATGTTCCTATTGTAGGGTTGGAGCCTTCAGCTATACTTTCATTCCGGGATGAGTATCAGCGCCTTCATGATAATACACAACTTCTTTCGAAATTAGCTTCCCAATCTTTTTTAATTGAGGAATTTTTGGCTCGTGAGATTTCTGAAGGTCATATTACCCCCGGGAGTTTTACCGAAGAGGAACGTACCGTAAAAGTGCATAACCACTGCCACCAAAAGGCATTGAGCAATCAAAAGGTAACCTTTGATGTATTGAATCTCCCCAAAAATTACAAAGTCACCATAATTGCGTCAGGTTGTTGTGGTATGGCGGGTTCCTTTGGGTATGAGAAGGAACATTATGAAACCAGTATGAAGGTGGGAAGTTTAAAATTGTTCCCGGCGGTGAAGAAAACTGATGAGCAAACATTGATTGCTTCCAATGGAACAAGTTGTAGGCATCAAATAAAGGATGGCACGGAGAGGGATGCCCTGCACCCGGTATCAATCTTGCGCAAAGCCTTGATTGTCTAATTTCGCTTTGTTTTGCTTTTGATCATTGGTATTTTCTTTTGATGAAGATTCGTCGTTGAAATTTTCATTAGGTAAGTCCTCATCATTGATTTCCTCCATATCTACTTCCTTGTCGGTTATGGAAGCGATCAGTTCGTTTATGTCCATCTCCTTAAGGTCTTCATCCACAAAGAATGGGGATAACCTATCATGGTTGTAATGGTAGATTCTCCAACGTTTGAACGAATATTCCAAAGCGGTCAAATTTTCTACCCAATCGCCAGAATTGAGATAGATACAACTCCCATTTTTATTCTCATAGCGCTCCTTTTTGGGTTGATGGATGTGCCCACAGATTACATAATCATACTCATTTTCAATGGCGAGTTCTGCCGCGGTCTTTTCAAAGTTATTGATGTACTTTACCGCACTTTTTACGCTGTTTTTGATACGTTTTGACAAAGAATATTTTTCGCGGCCCAACTTCACCAACCACCAATTCACAAAGCTATTGATCAAAATCAAGAGGTCGTATCCGTATCCGCCAAGTTTGGCCAGCCATTTGGCATTTTGGATGGAAACGTCAAAAACATCACCATGAAAAATCCATGCTTTCTTACCATCCAAATTCAGGACTAGCTTGTTCGCTATTTTAAAATTTCCCATTGAAGTATCACTGAACTTACGAAGCATTTCATCATGATTTCCAGTGATATAGTAAACTTCCGTTCCTTTTGAGGCCATCCCGATGAGCTTTCTCAACACTTTTAAGTGAGATGGAGGAAAATACCGTTTGCTAAACTGCCAAATATCAATGATATCCCCATTTAAAATGAGCTTTTTCGGCTGTATGCTGTTCAGGTAAGCAATGAGTTCATCTGCATGACAGCCATAGGTTCCAAGATGGACATCTGATATAACCGCCAGTTCTATCTTCCTTTTTTTCAAATGTATAGGGTTTAAATGCAAAATAACGGCGTAGGAATAAACTGAAAATCAAATTCAAATCAATAATTTATGAGGATATGGTTAACAAAACATCAAGGCTAAGAATCCTATGTTACATTAAGATTAACTGCTGGAGTTGCTTTTTAATTAGGGTTAGAACATCTACCTTTGGGCAACCACAAATTTTTATACCGGATGGCTGGAAATTCTTTTGGGCAACTTTTTAGGTTGACCACCTTTGGTGAATCACATGGAAAAGCCATTGGTGGCGTATTGGATGGTTGCCCTGCAGGGGTGGAATTGGATATCGAAAAAATCCAATTGGAATTAAACCGAAGAAAACCAGGTCAATCGTCCATCGTAACACAGCGAAAAGAACCCGACACGGTTGAAATCTACTCCGGTTTGTTTGACGGAAAAACCACTGGAACACCCATCGGTTTTGCTATCCACAATACCAATCAAAAATCAAAGGATTACTCCCATATCAAGGATTCGTACAGGCCCTCCCATGCGGATTATGTGTATGATAAGAAATATGGTTTTCGCGATTATCGCGGAGGGGGGCGCAGCTCAGCCCGCGAAACGGCCAGCAGGGTGGTGGCCGGTGCAATTGCCAAACAGTTTTTGAGTGACATTCAAATCAATGCCTTTGTCTCTCAGGTTGGAGAACTGAAAATGGAAAAATCGTATCAGGAATTGGACTTTTCATTGATTGAATCGAACCCTGTGCGCTGCCCCGATCCTAAAATGGCCCAGAAAATGGAGGAGTACATCAAATCCATCAAAAAAGAGGGCGATACCATAGGCGGGGTCATTACTTGTGTTGTTCAAAATGTACCTATCGGTTTGGGCGAACCTGTTTTTGATAAGCTCCACGCTACACTAGGTGCTGCCATGCTCTCCATCAATGCGGTAAAAGGATTTGAATATGGTAGTGGATTCGAAGGGATTAAAATGAAGGGTAGTGAGCACAATGATGCCTTTAACCCAGATGGTACCACCAAAACCAACCGAAGTGGGGGAGTGCAAGGCGGTATCAGTAATGGCATGGACATCTATTTTAATGTGGCCTTCAAGCCTGTGGCCACCATATTGCAGTCCTACGAAACTATAAATAAAGAAGGAGAGCCAGTGACCACCCAAGGCAAGGGAAGGCACGACCCTTGTGTGGTACCCAGAGCGGTGCCCATTGTGGAGGCCATGGCAGCATTGGTCTTGGCGGACTTTACCCTGTTGGCCCGCACCAATAAAATTTGACCGCATTAGGGCGTTTCCCGCCAAAATACTATCTTACTTTCCTAAAAACTACTCATGCGTAAACTTGAACTGCACTGGCAGATTCTTATCGGGATGCTTTTGGGTATCCTATTTGGATTTGCAATGACCCAGGTAACTTGGGGGATAGATTTTGTTTCAGATTGGATCCAGCCTTTAGGAACCATTTTTGTAAAACTGCTCAAACTGATAGCCATTCCGCTTATTTTGGCATCATTGGTCAAGGGAGTTTCTGACTTAAAGGATATTTCAAAATTCAAAAGCATTGGTTTGCGAACTATTGGCACTTATATCGTCACCACGGTGGTGGCCATCACCATTGGTCTTCTTTTGGTGAACGTACTTCAACCCGGTAATGGCATTTCGGAAGAAACAGTGACCAAACTTACGGATACCTATGCTGGAGATGCTGGGGTTACCTCTAAGTTGGAAGAAGCCTCTCGGCAAAAGGAAAGCGGCCCCCTGCAATTTTTGATTGACATGGTCCCAGACAATGCTTTTTCGGCTATGAGCGATAACGGATTAATGCTCCAAGTGATATTTTTTGCCATCATGTTGGCCATTTCCATGCTCTTGATCGGGGAGAAAAAGGCAAAACCCTTAAAAGATTTTTTCGATGCCCTTAACGATGTGGTCCTTAAAATGGTGGATTTGATCATGCTCACGGCACCTTACGCTGTATTTGCGCTTTTGGCAGGAGTGGTAGTATCCTCAAGCGACCCTGACCTGCTACTGGCGCTCTTGAAATATGCAGGAGTGGTGGTCTTGGGGCTCCTTTTAATGATTGTCTTTTACACAATCATTGTATCGGCCTATACCAAGAAGAACCCGTTTTGGTTTTTAAAGGAAATCAGTCCGGCGCAGTTATTGGCCTTTTCCACCAGCTCCAGTGCGGCCACCTTGCCTGTGACTATGGAGCGTGTGGAGGAACATATTGGTGTGGATAAGGAAGTGTCCAGTTTTGTGTTGCCCGTGGGAGCGACCATCAACATGGATGGAACAAGTCTGTATCAAGGGGTAGCAGCTGTTTTTATTTCGCAAGCTCTTGGGTTTGATCTCACTTTTTCTGGGCAGTTGACCATTATTTTAACGGCATTGTTGGCTTCCATTGGTTCTGCGGCAGTTCCTGGTGCGGGAATGGTGATGTTGGTCATCGTTTTGGAATCCATTGGTTTCCCTGCGGATAAATTGGCCATTGGCTTGGCCTTGATTTTTGCGGTGGACCGACCCTTGGACATGTGCCGAACTGTGGTTAACGTTACGGGTGATGCCACTGTTTCCATGATTGTAGCCAAATCGGTTGGAAAATTGGGAGAACCCCATGTAGAGGAGTGGGATGACCATTTGGATGAGCTCAAATAATATTGGGTTAAGGCACAAGAATTATCTGAAAACCATCCGCTCCAGTACCCGTTGAGGTTTTATTTTGATCCAAGAGCACCTGTCCGTTGGATAGAACAATACCAAACTGCCCTTGACCATTAATTTCCAAAAATTGTTCGCCTTCAACGGTTAAGATTGAGTATGCATAATTTCCTGAAGGCAATCCATCGTAGATAACATTGGCCTCATTGTTGTTTTCAACGCTCAAAGTGGCGTTTTCTGCACTAAAGGTCCAGATAATGACCCCAGCCTCATAATCATCATCGATGCCCGATAACCCACCGCTGATGTTCTGTACGTTCCAAGTTCCGGTAAGTATGTCTTCTTTGGGCGCGTCATCATTGGTGCAGTTGGATAAGAAAATACCAAATGCGAATATGATAAAGAGATGTTTCATCTTCAGTTTTGGATAAGATGGCTGATTGACGTTAACGTTGCGTAGTTACCTTATCCTAAAAACTTGGCCTTTAGCTCCGGAGTGGGAATCATACAGGATTCCTGTTTGCCAAACCATTTGTAGCGGTTTCGAGCCACAAAGTCGTAAATAGCATTACGGATGGAGGTGGGGATCCAGGTGAAAATCCCCATCAACTTCCAAAGACCGCCCAGGTCTTGCGCAATCTCAAGTGCAGCATCTGATTTGGTGTAGTAGGCCACTCCCGGTTCTATGAGAACTATGGAATCTACCTGACTGGTATCAATGTTGCGTTCTGCCACCAACTTTTCCCCAATTGTACTTTGTAGGGCGGCGTAACGGAACAGGTCTTTTTTGTCCCGTTTGATTACAAACTGGACCGAACTATTGCATAGATTGCATACACCATCGAAAAGAATAATTTTCTTGCCCTCTTCCATACTACAAAGATACGCAGGTTTGGAACGAAAGGCTAGGGGCCTTACACAAATTGCATGAATCTTCACGAAGATTGTGGGGCTGTCATTTCGAACCGAACTAAGGGAGCGAGTGAGATCTTAAACTTTTAAGTGGTTTCCACTGGGTTTAAAACCCTCAAAAAACAACTTGTCACTAAAAGATCCATACCTAGAATAATTTTCTAATATTATTCTGACTTACAATAATATAAGCCCTATTCCTACACTACCAGAAAAGTTTGATATTCTACCTTTTCATTTGATGAATTTTACATTTTTTTAACATATATTAGTAAGGTTACTGCTACCGAATCTTCTGTTAACCAATTTCATAAAACCAATACAACATGAATTACAGATTATTCTTTGCAGCCATTTTTTCGGTCTTTATTACATTTCAATCCTGTAAGACCGAACCCGAACACCAACCCGCTGAAACCACTTCCGAAATTCGGCAATGGAAACCTGATGATACTCGAAGTATAACCGGCGTAACTGAAGAGAGGGGATTGATCCTTAACTCTGAAAAGGCCACTCCAGGTTATGTTCTATTCCAGCCTTCAAGCAGTACGGAAACCTTCATTATTAATAAGCAAGGCGAAGTGGTGCATAAATGGACTGGAGAATTAAATTGTATGCAATCCTACCTTCAGGATAACGGAAACCTTATCCGGCTTGATCGTGATATTGATTTCCCAACCTTCGCGGCTGGTGGACAGGCAGGACGTATCCGAGAGTATGATTGGGATGGAAATCTGCTTTGGGATTATGAATATGCCACAGAAACTGAACTGATTCATCATGATATTGAAATACTGCCCAATGGAAATATTCTAGCCATAAGCTATGAGGTAATATCGCCAGAGGAAGCGGCTGCAGCTGGTAGGGACCCAGAGCACACCGCTAAGGCGGGCATTTGGCCAGATAAAATTATTGAGATTAAACCTCAGAGACCGAAAGGTGGAGAGGTGGTATGGGAATGGCGGATGTGGGACCACATTGTTCAAGACCGCGATTCCACTAAGCCTAACTACGGAATAGTTGCTGAACATCCCCGAAAAATTAATGTGAATGCCGGTGGGGGCGAGGGAGGCCCACCAATGACCGAAGAGCAGATAGAGCAAATGAAGAAAATGGGATTTACAACCTCCAACGCTACCGTGGACAATCAAAATTCTGATATCACCCACGTTAACGCCGTGGCGTATAATGCAGAGTTAGATCAAATTGTCTTTAGCTCTCCCCACTTACATGAAGTTTATATTATTGATCATAGCATCAGCACTGAAGAAGCCAAAGGTGAAGCGGGAGACCTCCTGTACCGATGGGGCAATCCCCAAAATTATGGTCGAGGTACCGAAGAAGATCAAGTTCTTTATGGACAACATGATGTAAAGTGGATTCCAAAAGGATATCCAGGTGCTGGAAACTTAATTGTCTTTAATAATGATATTCCTGAACCGGGGAACAAGCTGCCTTCGGTATGGGCAGCAATTATGCAAGCCCAATCTCCTGACCCCCAAGTAAAAATTGAGGATCTAGGGAATTATAGTGCCGTTTTTGAATTTTCACCTCCGAAGGACAATAGCGGTTCCTATGAAATCAAAGAAAATGCCCCATTCGGTCCAAAGGAACCTCAGTGGGATTATATGGCACCTGATAAATACTCATTTTACTCCGCCTTTATTTCAGGGGCACAACGTTTAAAAAATGGGAATACGCTAATCGCTTCGGGTGCAAAAGGACGTTTTTTTGAGGTAACACCCGATAAGGAAATTGTATGGGAATACTGGAATCCGTATGTGCATCATTACGTATTGCCCGATGGTTCAGCCTCCCAACCTACAGGGCCATTTATTTATGGCCAGTTTAGGGCCACCCAGTTTATGCCAGATTTTCCCGGTTTTGAAGGGAAGGATTTAAAACCGATTCAGCCTCAACCCGAAACATTCGAGTTTAAGATGCCACCACCACCTGAAAATGCCAACGCTCAATAAATAACACCAACTAACTAAACCAAAAAACTATGTCTATTAAAATAATAGGAGCGGGTTTTCCCCGTACGGGAACAACAACGCTAAAACGTTCACTGGAAATTCTATACTGTGATAGGGTTTATCACATGAAGGAATTATTGGTTAACCCGGTTCAACTTAAATACTGGAAAGAGCTCTCTGAAACGGGAACAACCCAATGGGACGAGCTATACAATGGCTTTGACGGTACGGTTGATTTCCCAGGGTATCCTTGGTACAAAGAACACATGAAACAATATCCAGATGCCAAAGTGATACTTACCGTGAGGGATTTTGATGCGTGGTACAAAAGCGTGGACAGTACAGTCTACAGAGCCGGCCCGCAGACACCTGGGGAAAAGATAAAGATGTTGTTCAAATTAGTGACTACTCCCCGCATTAAGAAAGTAGTGGACTGTATTAAATTTTTCAAGAAAACATTTTTCGTGGGAGAAATGAGTGGACAGTTTGAAGATAAGGAACATGCCAAAATGGTGTGGGATAAACATATTGAAAGTGTTAAGGACCATGTGCCAAACGATAAACTTTTGGTTTATGATGTTCGTGATGGATGGGCCCCCTTATGCAAATTTCTCGGGGTTGAAGAACCTGCTGAACCACTGCCACATCTCAACAAAAAAGAAAATTTTAAGGAGATGCTTCCTAAATTGATGAAAGGTCAGATGGCTTAATCCAGAATGCCAAATAATTGAATGCCCAAGGTATTACCGCGGGCATTTTTTCTAAATGTGGAACAATGAACACACAAAGCTGGCAGGTTAAGACCGCTCTACTATTGGTTAGTAGCCTCACCATAATGTCCATGATTACGGTATCCGCCTCCTTGCCGGATATGACAAAATCTTTTCAGGATCTGCCCAATGGTACCGACTTAGTAAAGCTTTCTCTTTCTTTCCCTGGAATTTTTATCGCTATAAGTGCAATCCTTGCAGGCCTTTTTATTGATAGATTTGGTAGGTTGAAGTTGTTGGGCGCCTCCATGGTGCTCTATGCTATTGGTGGAACTGCCGGTTATTGGTCGGACAATCTTTATGTTATTTTGGCCGGAAGGGCGCTGTTGGGTACCTGCGTGGGCGTCAGTATGACCATCGTCACTACCTTGGTCGCCGATTACTATGAAGGCCAGCTTAGGCAAAAATTTGCCGGACTTCAAATAGCGGTGATGTCCATTGCGGGAATCGTATTTATCACCTTAGGGGGAATATTGGCCGATATTAATTGGAAAATACCCTTTCTGCTCTATCTCTATTCAATTTTGATACTACCAACCGTATACCTTTTTCTGAAGGAGCCAAAAATCACAAAAACAGTTCATGAAAGTCCCACCAAGATTAAGTCGCCCTCGATAATCTGGATGGTCTTCATCAATGTGATGATCATGTGGATTCTTTTTTTCATTATCCCAGTACAGATTCCATTTTACCTTAAATCCATAGGAATTGAAAGTAACACCCTTATAGGCATCGCCATCGCATCCAGTACATTTTTCTCGGCAATTTCTGCATTTTCCTATTCCAAAATAAAGGATAGGTTCAGTTTTAATCAGGTCTTTGGCGCAGGATATGTGTTGATGGCCCTGGCTTATTTGAGTATATCCTATGGAGATTCCTATTCCGCAGTGCTGTTGGGAACCATTTTAGCGGGTTTAGGCTTAGGTTTAATGATTCCGAATGCCAATGTTTGGGTCATGCAATTGGCGCCGCCGGAAATTAGGGGAAGGGAAATCGGGAGACTAACAACCTTCTGGTTTACGGGGCAATTCTTATCTCCCATTGTGTTATTGCCATTTTTGGACTTTTTTACTCAAAATGAATTGTTCTTTACCCTGGCCTTGATATCTTTTACCCTTGGAATGCTATTTTTTATCAGCCAGTTTCGGAGTGCTGGAAAAGTAGGTGCTTTAAAAAAGTGAATTAAATGGATATGGACATTGCTCAACTGACCGTCACTGTGTTCCTTATGTAGCAATGACCCTTGGGGTCATAGCTGTCATTTCGAGTGAGTCCGGATAACTATCGGGACGAGGAGAAATCTCTTTTAAACAATCATTGTCACACGGGATTCGTACCGCCAATGGCTCATACGATCCAATCCTGTGGAGGCAGGTTTTTTACGTTGGACACAAATTGCAAGAATCATCACGAATGTTGGAGGGTGTCATTTCGAACCGACCGAAGGGAGCGTGAGAAATCTAGATTTCTCAATCGGCGTTGCACGCCTCATGTCATAATGATAAAGAAAGTACTGCAAGTGGGCCACAAGATACAATCTGGAGGGAGCGGGGGTGTGCTTCGCATTAGGTAAACCATTTCGTTTTTTCATTCATGCTTAGTTCTGAGCTTTACTCCAAGAACTACCAAGATGAACCCAACAAGGTAATAGGGCACGTGTGCCGGTGCATAGAATTGCCGTATAATTAATATCTGAATCGTTAACCAACCGATCAACAAGAGTCCGCAGAGTACGGTAAGGTTTGCGAACAGTTTACTTTTCCGTATCCCGAGTATCCCAACAACTACATTGAACAATCCATTTACCAAGAACAAAATAGCACCCGGAATCAGGAAGTTGGTAAAAGGGGAGTTTTCTAAAAACGCAATCGGCATTTGTAAAGACTTTCCTGATGGATCATACAGTAAACTTCCGCCTCCAAACAATGCAGATATGCCGTTAAAAAATAACAGTATAATGGCCGTTATACGAGTTGATTTTTTCATTTAATGGAGCTATCAGTGTTCACCTATATTGCAATTGACCTAATTTCACCTATTTCTGGGATAAAAGCAAGTGGGATGCAAGGGACAATCTTGTGGGAGAGGGGGCTACAAACCTTGAAAATTACCATATTGCCTGCCATTACTTTTACAAAATGTTACATAACGTTTAATTTATTTCGGTGCTTTTTGCCATGTATTCCATATCGCACTTAAATCCACACCTGTGGTCTGAGACATTATCGACTCAATCTCATTGTATGTAAAGGCTCTTTGATTTTTATTAGACCAATTAAGCAGTCCAAGCATAGCATCCTTAAAGGATTTTTCCCCGTTGGTTTGTTTTTGAATATGCTCATCTAAATCATAAGCCATTAAAGCTCCTCTTGAAAAAAGGTTTTTCCCTATTCTGAAATCAGAGGCATATTGAGTTGAACCCAGAAGAGATAATTCCTTTAAGGTTTTGGTTTTAATAAAATCCGGAGCAGTGGCCATGTTGGACTTCCACCAGTTTACTATTTCCTCGTTATTAAGGATATTAGCGTATGAAACATACCATATAAACCCTTCATTTAACCAGATGGTTTCTACAAGTGGTGCCACTTGCCATGCAAATGGGCGATAACCTTCCCCCCAGGATCTTAACGGCATCCATGAATGCCCCATATGATGTAAGATGGTTCCTAAATCTCTATTGGGATGATATTCCTGGGAAATATCCCTGTGTGCCGTCATGCTATTTAGGTGTTCCATATTAAAACCATAGTCATGCCTTTCCGAAATTGGTTTTAGAAACTCATAAACCAGGGTGTAATGTGGCATGGGAACGTATCCAAAGTAATCGGCAAGTTTCTGCAGCGAAGATAAGCCTGTGTCCCCAATGCCTTCCAAAGCAACGGTGGTCTCAGTATAGGCTGCTACGAATAAAGGAATTTGCGCTTCTTCAACTCGAATCACCTGAACGCCGGTACCTAAGAGATATTGAGCATCGACCAGTTCGGCATAATTTTCGACCTCATAACTATCCGCTCCGTATTTTCGATGAGTATCGGGCCTTAAGGTGCTGAAAATAGGCCATGTTGGGTCGGTATTGATAGTTAAATTGATGGCCTCTGTTTCCATTCCTTCAATACATCCAAATACGGAATAGCCAAACAGTCCCAGATAGTCTTTTCTGGCTTTGGAACTCATAGCGGCATCCAATAAATCATTTTCCATTTTTTGGATATCGACCGTATAACTCACTTTATTCAGAAGGTCATTACTTTCTCCAAACATAAAGAAGCTGCCGTCCCCGATCATACCAGTCAACTGCTTAGCTGTAGTGGTATAGCCCACAACATCGTCCACATAGGCCATGTAGTTGGTAAGACTATAAGTTCCCGGGGCACTTCTTGGAATCACTAAATAGGCATCACTGGCCGGTAGCGCATCAAAAGTGATTTGAACCGTTACTTTATTTAAATCGGCTTGCTTGTTGAGCAAATACGTGATCTTTTGCTGTGCGTTTACACTTGTGATAGTTATGATAAATGAAAGTAGAACTATAATTCTTCCCATGTTGATAATGTTATGTAACGGCCTCGGCTATCAGTGGTTGTTTTATTAAAAGTAGGGAATTTAGTTTAGGAGAGGAGGGAGTAATGGATTATACAAGGTTAGTGCATAACACTTTAATTTTCTCTCAGGGTCACAAAAAGCTGTGATTTAATTCTCCATTTTCCAGATGCTTTGGTCCACATTGCTGAATAATTCCCGTTGACTATGGAATCTTCACCTTTTTCTGGGTCATATCCATTCCAAACCCCAGTTTCCCAAGCCAAACCTCTTTTTGTATTGATTATAATGTCTTTTGTATCACGTATCCAATACATTTTACTTTTTCCACCCTCTAAAATATATTGTTCCAATTCCGCTTTCCCACATAAGAGCGTTCCATTTCCCGTAGTAGTCAATGCATCATCTGTTAAATAAGATAGCACCTCTTTAGTATCATAAGACTTCAGTGCTGAATTGGAAGCATTTCTAATGGATACTATTTGCTCTTTATCGGTTTGGGAAAATAATTCTGATGTGAAAAACAGCATACATAGCACTGCAAAAAGGATATGTTGAGTTTTTTTCATTGGGTATCTGTGTTTGTAATTGCTGCATGATTTCGTTTTTCAGACATTATGCCCAGCGGTCTCGGAAATTGCATTGCGATAGCTAGCGATTTTAATCCGTTATAATTTTTAAATGGTCATTGGAGCCCGTCATTTGCCAATGGCCCAACGAAATAGGGATGTTGCCAATGCTGTTCAACGTATCAAAAAAGTCCTTTGGGGCAAAGGGTTCACCCTCTAGTTCTTGGATTCGGGCATAATCGGCCAAGGCGGCTTCCAATAAATATTTACCGGTAATATAGCTAGAGCCATACCCAGGTTGGCGCAAATAGAGGTGTTGCTCAAAAATGAGCAGTTCTTTTTCGGTCTTCATCCAACCACGCGGGGTGTATTCGCTGTGGATACCTCCGGCTTCTTCCATGGTCATTTCATTGGCGTGGGCATATAGCGAGCCCAAACCTCTGGCCGCACGCTGCGCGATCATGATGTATACGATCTCTTTGGTTCTTGGGCTATCGTTGTACAGCCCTGCCTGCATAAACATTTCTTCCACGGCCGTGGCAGTACCTTCGTTTCTGGAATCCCAAATGTTATACAACAACGGGCCTTTCCTGATTTCACTTTTGTGGGGTTCCAAATCCATGCGCGCCAGTTCAAACCAATGGTAAAAATGGGAGTAGAGGGGTCTGGCATCGTAATGCTCCCCGATGGCGAAGAAATTACGTTTTTCCTTGGGAATAAATTCCCCCAAATGCTCGCGAAGGGCAGGGTCAAAATACGGTTTTACGGTAACGATGTCCTGTTGCTCCAAAAAATTCATCAAGCTTTTAGCGGATGTATCGGCCATTTTATCATAGGCCTCTGGGGAGTCCGCATCCACCAGTTCTGGCAGGTTTCTGTTGTTGTGCTCCACCAATTTTAATGAGGTCCATGCGCGGGCAAGTTCCCGTTTTAGGATCATCACTTCATCTTCCCAAGTCAACGGCACCAAGCGTACATTTTGCATATACCAGGTGTAATTGTCCTTGCCAATGCCCGAAGGGCCGGTTTTTGATTCGGATTCGGTCTCCAACCAACTCACAAGATCGTTGGTGGCGTCTATGGCCTCATCGATAACGGCAACCAGTTCGGCATCGTTTGTAATGGCATCGTTTTCTTTTAATTCGGTGAGCACTACACTCTGGTTTTTGATGTCCCGGATACCTGTGATCCATAACTCCCTTGCATTTCCTGTCAAGTTTTTCTTGGCTTGGGTGTAGAAGGGTGCAATTACCTTTAGGTCGGACAATAGCCTGGACCGCTCTTCGGTGGATAAAGGAAAGTCGTAAGTCCACAATTCTGTTGTCCCATGATTGGTGGGTCCCTCGTGGGCGGGCACATCGCTTTTATATTCCCAAACCACTTTGTAATAAGCGGGATCGCGCACCCAAGGTTGTAAAACGCGCTGGTTGAAGTCGTAGCCGTTCATTTCGGCCCAAACGATCATCCAATCCACCTGGTTCTCCACGGACCAATTGGTGGTGTCGATGGTCTGTAGTTTAGACTGCAATTCTTTGAATGTAGGCCAACGTTTCTCAAAGGTTTCCGCGGTATAATCGGGAGCGCCATTCAAAAGCGGAGGATTTTCGAACGTTCTCCATTCTTTGAACAAGGCCACTAGGTCTTGATAATCGTTGGAGGTAAAATTTTGAGTTGTGGTCAGGTTGTCTGTCGAACTTTCTTTTGTATTGGTGTTACAGCTGAGCAAAAGCACAAATAAAAAAGCCAGAATAATGTTGGTTGTTTTCAAGGAGGATGGTTTTTTAGTTGGTGTAAGTTAAATGATTTATCAAAATAGGGCATGGGGTAAAAGGAGCTAAAGACGTTAATCCTCTTGTAATTGGTTCAACAGCTCCGTTGAGTTTACCTTTGCATTTTCAATGGAACCCAATTGAAAGTTGTAATATTCCATAAAACCGGCTATATAATTATTTTGCATACGAAACTGTGGTGAATCAAGGTTGTTTGCCCAGCCTTTTACTTCGGAATGTTCTTTGGTCGAAAAGCCGTTACTGTACAAGGCATCAATATGTTTTTCCAACTCATTGAATTTTGTTATTTGGAAATCGTTGATTTTTAATTGCGTCTGGATTCTTTGGTCTTGTTTGTTTTTATATTCAAGAATTGCATTTTTTAAAGCGGGCGAAAACAACTTTAAATTTCCTGTGGTAAACAAATCCTGTACCGTATATGTTTTGGTATTGAAATCACTTAGGGTAAGTTGTGCACTGTTTATTTTATCATGTAAAAGTTCAATGTCCAATTCGTCCTGCTCGTAATAATCAACATAATCTTGAATTGATTTTTTACGCGCTTTAATTAGGCTGTCCAACCTATTTATTTCCTCAATATCTGCTTGTAGTTCGGAAATAATATTCTTTTTGTATAAATCCACCATGTCGCTGGATTTACTGCGTTCGTTTGCATTATTGATTTGGAGCGCAATCAAAATCCCAATGACCACAAGCACAATCTCGCCAACAGCATAGAGCAGGTATTTACTGAACTTATTTTCTGACAGTAATTTTTGGCGAATTTTTCTAAAGAATTTAATCATGGGTCAGTGATTGGCTGTAATGAAGCATAACGGTCTCTTGTATAATTAGTTGCGGACTTTTCCAGCGGAAAATGTCCACCCGATTTTAAAGGCAATTGATTGCAGGAATTTCCATGTGGAAATTCCACCCCCAATTAATTATTCACTGTGTTGTGCTTTCGTTATTTCTTTTTATTTAGTTCTTCTTCTATCATCTTTATTGTTGTAGTCACAAAGTCTCTAATGTTAAGTTCATTTATAACAACATAGTCATGATTATGTTTATGATGCCAAACTTGATTCTCAAATTGCATTAAATCTTCTGTTGATAAGTTCATCTTGAATGGTGACTTTTCTTTATAGGTAACCAAATAATTATTCTTATCAAACTCCAATTTTTTTGTGAGTTCCCCGTTTGATAGAGGAAATCGTTTCATTAAAAACGGCATCAAGTTCATTGTATAATTGTCTGATCTGAAAAGAACATCTTCTTCGTCATCAGCTAGAATTTTTAGCCAGTTACCTAGGTGATTTCGAATCTCATCATTTTCTAATATGCTTAATTTACCTGAATTTACAATTTCTTCCGTTACTCCAATTCTAGCATCGAATGAATTAAAATCACCTATGTTTACGAGTAAGGAGTCAACAATTTCCGGTACTTTGCTTATAGAGTCCAGTCTAATGAGTTTTGTTAATTCCAGGCAAGATTGAGCGACTTTTTTATTAATTTTTATTGATCGGTCAAGTTCTCTTAAGTTATATCGAAACTCATCATTTATCGAGATCAGTATTTCTATCTCCTGTTTGTTTTCAATCCGTTGTTGATTCCAGTTGTTAATTTGAAGTGCCAATAAAATTCCAATGACCACAAGCACAATTTCTCCAACGGCATAGAGCAGGTATTTACTGAACTTATTTTCCGACAGTAGTTTTTGGCGAATTTTTCTAAAGAATTTGATCATTGGGCTACAGGAATAAATTCATAATTCTTTTCAGAGAGATTGACTACAAGTCGAAATTTTCCCTTTTCCGTCGGGATATTGGGGCCAAACCATTCCAGCTCTCCTTTTGGAAAAGTGGCTCCTCCCCAGTTTACATTCCAGCTTTTGTTTTCCCTGATTTTAATGCCCGCTCCATTCAAGTCAACAAGGGCTTCCCAAATCGCATTCTTTTCGTCCACCTGACTCAAAAAAACATCATTGCTCCAGTTTTTATAGGATGTACCATCTCCAACGATTCCAATATTTTCATAGAGCAACCTAACATCTGGATACAGATTTTGTATTTGCGCCATGGAATTGGTTGCCATTTCAGCCAATTGCGCAAATACATTTTTTTCAAAGTCTTTTTGTTGGGCAAGTTGAATCAAACCAGTTTTAATTTCTTGTGTTTGGAGTAGCATTTTTGCCTTCTCCCAATCTTTTTTCTTGAAGTATCCGGGGTCATTCAACGTTCCCATCAAGAGCGAATACCCAAAATTAACGGCAGGGACCGGCAAACCTTCCTTGATCAAAATTGTTGAAATGGTCTTTTCACTTGTAGTGATATCCGAAGAAGACTGGGACAGATAATTGGTCAGATTTCGCGCCAGTAAGTTTTCGCTTTTATCCTTTGGGTTGACAACCATATTTTGAATAGGAAAGGCTATGGATGAAGTAAAGGTCTCAGGTTCAGACTCCATATAAAAAAGAAGCCCTGGAATTTGCTCAATGTTTAGGGAATCGGAATAATTGTAGAGGCTGTCTGCATACCTTTGTTGCAAATTCAACCCCTTAATATTGGAACGTAATTCCTGTTTTTCCAATTCCAGCACATTGTAGATCTGCTCAATAGTGGCTTGATAGTTTTCTTTTCGTTTCCGTTCCTCATTCCAATTGTTGATTTGAAGCGCAATCAAAATCCCAATGACCACAAGCACGATCTCGCCCACAGCATATTTGAGGTATTTGCCCGCTTTTCCTTCGGAAAGTAGGTTTTGGCGGATTTTTCTAAAGAATTTCAGCATGGGGTCAGTGGTTGGTCATCCTAAATGTAAAAAGGTTTTCTGAGTTCACCTATTTCTGGCTGAAAAACAAGTAGTTGACATTATACGATCTTGGGTAGCGGATGGTACGACACGCCTGCCTGCCGCAGGCAGGAATTGCACAAATCTTCACGAATTATAGAGGGTGTCATTTCGAACCGACTGGAAGGAGTGTGAGAAATCTAGATTTCTCAATCGTCGTTGCCTCCTCATGTCGAAATGACAAAGAAAAATACCGCAACTAGGTCACAAAATACATTCTTTCGGGAATGGGGACACTTCAATTTTACAAAGGAATTCTCAATGATAGTTCATTTCCTTTTCGCCCTTGTTCAAATTCGTTTCTAAAAAGACTTTGTTCATAGCTGGGTTTTTCTGAAAAGGATTCCAGGGTGATCGTCAAATCCCCTGTAGTACTCATAGCACTTTGTTCTACATTGGGAAATTTTGGATTCTGCAATATTGGTTCAGGAATCTCAATCAGCGAGAAAGGAATCTGTATTTCATTTTGTTTGGGCATAAAATAGGTCCACCTAAAAGATTCCTCAAGTACAAAGTTATTTGGGTCGCTTTGGGTTTCAATAGCGATTAAATCAAAGTCGCCCGTCGCGGTTACTTCATTGCCAATTAAGGAAGCATCCCAAGCGGGAACAACGATATCTTCAATACCAATGGTGGAAGAGATTAACGTTTTGCCATTATCTGCGAGGTTTAGTCCTGCTGTAAAACGTATTCCATCAAACCCACTTATTTGAGGAATACTTATATTGGAAACATTGTTTGATGTTCCGTTCACGTCAAAAGGTGTAGTCAGCAAAAAACTAAAATCATCGTATGGGCTGTCGTTATTTTCTTTAATTCCATCCAAGCGTACGGTTGAACCTCTGGATACCGTTTCCGGAATTTGAATAGCTATAAAATTTTCAGGTTTTTTTAAGTCTGCATACGAAATAGATTGATTCTCCAATGCTGCAATTTCAAAATATTCCAAATCCACCAACTCGTTGAGATGTTCAAAAGTTCCATTGGTGATCACAACGTCTTGGGCCGATTCACTTCTATATCCAAAAGCCAATGAAAAATCAAAATCAGTACCATTTGGAGTAATGGTTGCGCTACTAATAACTCCATATCTACTGCCAAAACCTACAAATTCCGATGCATCGGGTTCAAAAGGTATTCCTGTAATTGAAAAATCAAAAGAAGCATTAAAACCCACACCAGAGTCAAACGCCGCCGCATTATTTGCTGTTCGTTGGCCAGCATTTTCTTGAAAAGGAAAAAAATCGGTGCCGGGGACAATATTGGAAAATGAAGTGGCCACAAAAGCTGGACCAATGGCAGAACTGAGCATGTACGATGTTAGGATAATGGGTTGCACCGTAAAATTATCCGGCGCATAAATTTTTACGGTATCCCATCTATTTACGGCATCAGTATAGCCGAGCAGTTCGCCGTCCATAGTATTGACGGCATAGAAAACTTCCACAAATTCGGGATTTGTCCTTGATACATTATCAGCTATTTTGACCAACAATTTTGATAGTTCAAAAGTCCTATTTACTTCAGTTTGATTGTTATTTTCATCTTCAGCTCTTATGGTCAACGTTGTAGCGCCAGTAGGAAACGAAAATGGGTCAATTTCGTACGTAAATTGTTTTTGGGTCGTTTCCAAAACTTGGTCGTTATTGATGGACACCTTTGTGGTAACGGATGGGGAACTGTCAGTAATATTGATGCTAACCGCAGTAAGCTCTTCCAAGGAACCATTAATGCCGGTAATGTTTATACTGGGGGGCACTTCGTCGATTTCATCGATGTCACCGGAACTTGACTCGCTTTCACAGCCAAAAATTACCATGGAAAGAAAGAGAACAGCAACTATTTTTTGTGTATTCATCATAAGAATGGGGTATGGTTTGAATCTACCTTAAAAAATTTTAAGGTAATGAAGTTCTACGGTATGGTCTAAAATTTCCACTCAAAATAACCAGAAAATCGATATATGGGATGGTCCGCTGTTGCTGTCCGGTGAAGGTAAGTTCCAATGATTTTACCCATTTCCGGGGTAAAGACAAGTGGCCCTCCAAATGTAATCGTTTGATATGGAGGATTTAAATATCATTGTTTTAATTATTCACCTATATTTGGATAAAGCCTTCTACTCATTTTAGATATCGTTAGTTCAATATTAAACGTCTCGAAAGAGAGAATTCGAAACCCTTTGATTGGGTCTTTCTCTATTTCATGGGTAATTTACAATTGGGATAGTCTACTCATTGTATTTTATTCAGATTTGACTATTCAACAAAGAATTGAAATGGTGAGACCTAATAGTGGTTTTTGGGAGCCCGGTTTTTGGATACCATTTCTTATTGCTCTTTTTTATGTTCTCGTCATACCATATCTGTTGCTGCTGATAGACTTTTTAACGGATGATTCATTCAAGAAAAGAAAAATTCGAGCTAGTAAGAGAAGAGTTGCTGAATTGAATGCTTCGATTGATGTGGTGAACGCAGAAGTGGAGTTGGAAAAATTGCGTACGGAGTATAAAGACGTAACTCAGTTGAATGAAAAAATTCAAACTTTGAATCAAGAACTAGAGAAGGAAAGGTCCGAAGCGGAATCCTTACTAAATGAATTAACTCAAACAAAAAAAGAAAACATAGAAATATCCAGTAAACTGGAATTGTTGGAAACCACACAAAAAGTGGAAAACCATACAGATAAAAATAAGTCCCTGGATAAGGCCGAAAAAAGCAGATTGAAACGTAGGGCAAAGGTTGAACTGCGAACTGAAATTAATAGCTTGATAAAAAAACATATTTCAGAAGTCGTTAATTTTAGGCATGAAGATGAAGATCAATTGACCAAAAGAATTTTAGAACAACTTGATAAGACCGAAAGGACTTTGTTGAATTTGGTTAACAATTATGGAGATATTGTAGCTGAATCTTTAAAGGATGAATTGATAGAGAAATTCAATTTATTAGAAGATAATGTTCCTGTTTTTGTTCTTGGAATTAAGGATATTAGAAACTCATGGGATAGCCTAGAGGATACTTACACTAATTTTTATGGACCAATTTATGAGGGTGTTAATAAGTGATTCTTAGTTTAAGAAAAGAAAAATTTAATAGCCACTATAGGGCACAAACAACTATAAATTACCCATTCCTTTCTCAAAACCAATACTTTACATTCCGAGAGTTCAATAGTTATCAACTTATAACTTTATAAAACGTATATTTACCGTGCTACACTTATCGAAATTAAGGTGTCCTCTCCAACCTCATTTGAATAATTAAAGGACAGGCAAAAGGGTGAAAGTCCCCAGACCTTCAAGGCACCGCTTTGATGAGTGTAGCAGTGACCTGTCCCATATTTCACCATAAATTCTTTTGTTATGCTACACTCAAAAGGTCAAAAAAACTGCCCGCATTGTCAACAGGGTAGTACCGATGCCGCGCAAAGCGCGCCGAAAATTTCCCGAGAACTTACCCCCGCCCAAGTACAACTCTTGGAGTATGCCGATCACCTGGATGGTCCCGATCTGGTAAAATCCCTAAAACTGCTCCACGACATTACCATTTACCATTCCCATGAACCCTTGGATGAGGCAGAAAAAGATGCCCTCTTTACCGTAAAGGGGCTTTGGGAGTGTATTGAACGCATCAATGCGTGAAGTGCGAAGTTGGAAGTACGAAGTTGGAAGTCGGAAGTCAGAGGTCAGCGGTCTGATATCCGAAGTCTGAAATCTGACTTCTAAAAATCACTGCGCGGTCTGCACCTCACTAAATTGGATTACCGGTTGTATGTTGGTGTAGTTGGGAACATCGGCCCGTAGTTTGTCCGAGATCGGCCCCATGGCATTCTGGAACGCCTCCATACTTTCAAAATAAAAATAGCCTACGGCTACATATGGGGATGGGCTGTCTGGCGTGCCACCCGAAAGGCCTTTGTCGATCATCATGGCTTTTAGGTCATCGCCCATAAGATTGGCCGCCATGGCCATGTGATTGTTGATGTAATAGTCCATGTCAAACGTTACGTCTTCGCCATTGGGATAAAAAATGGTCATTTTGATCATGCCCTTTTCAATTTTGGGATACTCGGCAGTTTCGTTTTTGGCAAATCCGAATATCATGATCAGGGCTAGGGCAAGGAGTGTGCTTTTTGTTGTCATGAGTGTTTGTTTCGTGTGATGATTTTATAAAATTGTGCAAGTGAATATAGTTAAAATACGAGTATGTTTTATGGGATTGGTGGGCTTAAAGTGTTAATTATCAGAAGTCAGAAGTCAGAAGTCAGAAGTCAGAGGTCAGTAGGCAGTAGGCACAGGTCAGTAGTCAGAAATCTGATATCTGAAATCTGTAGTCTGAACTAAAGAAAGGGTTTCACAAAAATGGCGGCAAGGATGTCCATAAAACCATCACCAATTGCGGATAGCCAGAAATAATCGGCGAAGTAGAAAATACCTAAAACCAAAAAGGGTGAAATTAAATCGACCCACACGGCTTTTTTCAGTTTTACCAAATCAAAAAGAAACAGCAGCAGTGCCGGGAACATCTGTATGCCCTTATTGAACAGTTGACTTTCTTGGAGTCCCAAATCAAACGAAAACCGAAATATAGCCGCGCTCGTAAGCATCACCATAGAGCCCAGCATGAATCGCTTGTGCAAAAATGCTTTTTTTCGGTAGGCAAAGGCAAAACCAAACAAGGTATAGGCCGAAAGCAACCGAAATACATTATGTCCCGCCGCATCAATGGGAATAATACCTGCATACATTTTGTAGATGGACGGAAAAAGACCCGTAGGTATCATTGCGGCCATGACTACTACACCCAAAACCCCCAAGGTCATGTGGGCTTTATAGCTACGGAACCGAATCAAGAATACTTGCACGGCATACAGCGATATCCAAAGGGTAAAAACAGTACCATGAATAACCAGGTGGGTGGGTAAGGGTTCATTGTTCCCAAATACTTTGGGCATATAAAAGGAATAGGCAAACCCCCAAAACACGATGAGGAGAAACCAAATGGCCGAAAAGATAAAATATCGATTTTCTGAGGTGGCTTTCATACCAAGAAATTGCTAAATACGGAATTAACTACTGGGGGAAAGCTTCTAAGTTCGTTTTTATGGTTCTTTAATTGGAAGTTTCATCGATGAATTCATCTACATCATTTTTGAATTTTTCCATGGAAGGCAGGTGCGTGTACATCATGTGGCCGGCTTCATAATATTTCATAATGATGTTCTTCTTCAGTTCCGCATCCAAGCCCATATGGTTGATAGAATGTTCCACACCAAAAAATACGGTGGCCAAATCGTAGTACCCATTTAAAATCAAAATTTTGAGATTGGGGTTTCGCTTCATGGCTGAGGTCATGTCAGGTAGAGTAGAGGTGGCCACTTGCATGTTCCAAATAATGTTTCCATTGTGCTTCCAGTCCCATTTAAAACCTTTACGTGACCCAGCAGTGGTAGTGTAGGTCAAATCTTTTCTCACCTTTAGGTCATTGTACAGATAATCCTTGAATGCGGCAATGTAAGGCGTGGAAATCGCATCACTTTGTGGGTCTGTGAACGAGTTTTGGGATAATGGGTCTTCGTTGATTCCCACATACCGGGAATCCAATCTTCCTACGGTTTTGCCTTCGTCTCTTAGCAATTCCTGAAAATATTCTTCATTGGTGACCCTTAAATCTGCCTTTAGATAAAAATCTTGACTCAACCCTGAATAGTCTGCCAGTTTTTGGGCCATTGCATTTTTTTCCGAGGCACTCAACTGGTCTCCTTTGAGCAGGGCCGGGGCATATTCATTTTGAGTGAATGCACGAACCTCATCCAAAAAGGATTCTAGATTGGCTCCCTTGTTCTTTATTTTATTGTGATACCAAGCCGTGGCAGCATAGGTTGGAAAATGAATCAGGTAAGCGGTATCGTCACCTGGTCCAAAAAGCAGATGCTGCAAGTCAAATACTGCCGAAACCATGATCACCCCGTTCATAGCTATACCCTTATCCTGAAGGTGTTTGACCAACCCTGCATTTCTGAAGGTGCCATAGCTCTCGCCCAAAAGATATTTTGGCGAATTCATTTTGCCTGTTCTTATAAGGAACTGTTCAATAAAGAGCCCAATACTTCGAATATCTTGGTCAACGCCCCAAAAATCCTCCCATTTGGCATCACCCACAGGTCTACTGAAACCAACGCCAATGGGATCAATCATAACCAAGTCGGCCTTATCTAAAATGGAAAATTCATTATTAACCACCTTGTACGGAGCAGGTTTGGAATACGAAGGGTCGTTGGTTTCAATTCGTTTAGGGCCCAATACCCCAAAATGAAGCCAAAAAGAGGCTGATAATGGACCTCCATTGAAAGCAAATACAATGGGTCGATTATTGGATGGATTTGTCTTTTGGTAATGTGTAAAACCAAACAACGCAATGGGTTCATCATTTTCATCCCTTAGCTGAACCGTACCTGTTTCCGTGGCCAATTGTGTAGTTCGGCCATTAATGGTGACCGACTGCGTGGAAGTAAATGTTTCGGCTTCGGGAATGTCCTTTTGAGTTTCTTTTTCTTGTGAAAATGCATTAACTATAAAGAAAACGAAAGCAAATGCCAGGATTGATTTTTTCATTAGGGTTGATTTTTGATTTAGACCTTTAAAATAAGTCTAAATATTTGACTTAAGGCAGTCTGCAAATAAAATTATTGATCTACAACGTATTTAAGAAAGTAGTCAAATCGGTCTCTTTGTCCAATCCTAATTTCTTTTTTAACCGGTATTTGGATTTTAGAATACTGTCTGGAAGTACGTTCAGCGTAGCTGCAATTTCCTTGGTGGTAAGGTTCATGCGAAGAAAGGCGGCCAAGCGGATTTCCTTCTCTGAAATATCGGAGTAGAGCGTCTTGAGTTTTTGATCAAAGTCGTTGTGCACCTCGGCAAAATAGGTTTTAAAGACCTCCCAATCCTTGTCGGAGGCATTTTCCTTTTTGAGCAGCATCACAATCCGCCGAAATTCCATCTTGAATTTTTCCGGGGAGTTTTTAATGCTCTCCAGGTTTTCCATCAACTCTTGGATAAAGGTGTTCTTTTGTACCAAATGTAGGGTTTGGCTGGCCAGTTCCTTCTTTTTGTGTTCAATTTCCTGCTTGTAGATTTCCTCCTGTTTTTCGCGGGCCATGCGGTTTTTCTTCATCCGTTGGCGAAAGCCGAAGACCAATAACCCTGAAAGGGCTAGGGCAGAGGCCATACCTCCGGCATAGAGTCCTTTGGTGAGTTGGTCTACCTTGGCCTGTGCGTTCAGGGTATTGATTTCCTCTTCTTGTAAGGCAATCTCGGCTTCCTTTTGCTCTGTTTCATAAAGGGTTCTCAGCTGTTCAATCTGTTTTGTTTTATCAGCATTAAAAAGACTGTCATTCAATGCCTGGTATCTTTTTTGGTCTTCAAAAGCCAATTTATAATCGTTATTTTTTTTATGGGCTTCAGCTCTGTACGCCAAGGCCCAGAGTTCATAGTTTTTGGCATTGACGGAATCAGCCAGCACAATGGATTCATTCAAATATGAAATTCCTTTAGAGATTTCGTTTCTATCCACATAGGTTTTTCCGATTTCCCCCAGTTGACTTGCCACATTGTCCATTGAGTTTCCAGTTTTGCTTATTTCCAATGCCTTCAAAAGATGTTCCAATGCGAGGTCGTACTTGCCCATGTCCCTATATGTAGAGCCTAAATTGGCCAGTACATTCGCTGTGTTGTCTTCATAGTTAAACGCTTTGCTGATGACCAAGCTTTTTTGATAGTGCTCGATTGCGGCTTCGGTTTCACCCATGGACGAATAGGTATTGCCCATGTTGTTGAGCGTGTAGGATTGATACAAATTGTCTTCGGTTTGGCGGTATACGGAAAGCGCTTGATCGAAGTAATCCAATGCGGTCTCATAATTTTCCTGATCATAATTTATACGTCCGACACCTCTTAAAATATCCGCTCTTCGGAAGGGTTCTTCAGCTATGGTGTCCAAAACGGCCAATGCTGCGATATAGCCTTCCATGGCTCGGTCATATTGTCCCATATTGTTGTAATAAAGCGCCGTATTTCCAAGTGCGACGCCATAGTTAAGATAGTCACCATTTGCTCTAAATAGGGGCAAAAGGGAATCATTGAGCTTTATGGCCCCATAATAGTCCCCAACACTGGCCTTTACCGAAGCTAAACCAGATAAGGCACCCACTAAGTTATCGGGCAAATCGTTTTCCTTGCTTATCGCCAGGGCTTTTCTATAATAGTAAGTGGCACTGTCATACGCTTGGGTGATAAAATGGTAACTGCCCAATCCATAATTTGCAGTGGCAACTCCCTTTGTATAGTTTTCTTTTCTTGAAATTTCCAGGAGCTCGCTAATCACTTGTTTTGCTTTTACAGGCTCCACATATAATTGAATATTGAAGATTTGTTTCAATACATCAACTTTTTTGTCAATGGCTTTTGATTGGTTGTATAGGGTAGAAAGACTGTCAATTTTATTTTGGCACAAGCCTAGAATTGGAAAAACCAAGAGAGCGATAAAAAGGATTTTCGGATGTTTCATCTGAAGTTGTTGTTTGTTTTCAAGGTACTGAATATTCTATGCATTCACCATAGTAGATGATGGCTTCACACAATCAAAATCCTGACTTTGTCCATGCTTTTTAGGAAGTATTACATTCTATGCTTTGTGTAAAGTGTTGATTATCTAATTAATAAAATGTTTCTAATGAATGATTTAGACGATTTGTCCATAGTCGACGTTGCGTTTGTCCAAGGTTCCTGTCCATACTTTGTCCATGGACAAAATTAGGTTTGGGCGCGTTCTGCTTCTAGTTTTGAGACGTTGAATCCAAAAACCTTTGAAGTATGAAAACAATAAGAACCTATAGGACCATTATGGCTTTAATGGTGGTCTTGTTACTCGTTACAGGCGGGTGTAGTAAAGAAGAACCGGGAGATGAAACAACGCCTCCCATTTCCAATCCCGATCCATCCGGAGATTTTGATGAGACCGATGGCGGTATCAGTGAAGATGACCTAACAGCTTTTGAAGGCGAGATTGGCATCAATATCGATGCCCGTGAGCATTTTAAAAAGGGACAGCCCGTTGAAAAAGTTCGAGTGACTCCTACGAATACTAACTTTTTTGAAGAACAGGTGCTTTCGGTTGACGGATTGTACAACACGGCCCAACTGAAATTTGCCATTGAGGATATTTCCAGTGAGATGGAATCCGAACTAAGGGCCGGAATTGATTTGAAGTTTGACCTTTTGGATGGTTCTGATAATGAACTGTATTCAGAAACCAAGGAAAAAGTACTTTTTAAGGAAAATGGGAACAATGTTGCCTTGGCAGCTAATACGGTAGAAGATCTTAATGATGTGGTTTCCTTGAATCCGGACATTCCCTATTTTTTCCAATTCGTCAATGATGATGGAAGCCTTACAACGGATGCATTGGACACCCAAGATGGTTTGGCATTCAGTGATCCAACCGAAGCGCTAGTAATACCTGGAATCTATGCAAAGTACCATGAGGACACTCCCACTTTAAAGCAAAATGCCCAATTTTTGGATGCCGATAATTCGCAACAGTTCTATTTTCAGCGCCATGAAGGGGAGGAAAATGTATACTCAATCGTTTCTAAAGAGAGCAATACATATATTCGATCAGTACCCTTGGGCGAGCTTCCTGGAGCCGGGGATGCGGAACTATTGATTTCCGATGTAACCCGAACCAGCAATGTCGCATCTTTGGGAACTGAATTTAAATTTAGAATCACAAAAGAGGGTAACCAGTACAAATTGTTGAACTATACCACAGGACATGCCCATGAATTTTATCAACGGCTGGAAGTCTATGATATTGGTTTTGTAACGTATGACACTTACGTGACCACTTTCGCCAGTGCTTCTGGTTTTGAAGGACAAAACTTTAGGATTGTGTCCACCCAGATTCAGTATGACTTGGAGGATATCGCTACTTGGTATGGAGAGCCTATACTTCCATCTGTCAAAAATGGTTTTGAAGTAAACACGACCCTCACCAATTGCACATCGGAAACCCAGTCGCAAACTTTTGAGTTGAGTGTGACAGAACAACTTACCTTCAGCAATTCTTGGGAGGAAACCGTGGAAGTGGTCAGCTCCTTTGGCGGGGAGACCAGCTTGGCCGTGGAAGCAACTGCCGAAGTATCGTTCTTCGGCAATGGAGGTTCGGTAACGGGTCGTGCCGAGCAGTCTTTTAACTATTCCAAGTCCATTAGCGAACAAAATACCATTGCTGAAGGCACCAGTACCACGGAGCAACAAGAATTTACAAGCAGCCGAACGGTAAACGTGCCCTCTGGAAAACAGACCAAGGTCTACGATGCCATTCAGACCTATGAAAATATCATCATACCCTATGTACAGGAAGTAAAGCTGACGGGGACAGACCCCGATGGAGCCATTATTTCTGGTCAAGAGTTGGCTACGCAAGCTTTTTTTGGAGGGGTAACCGGTACCATCACGGAGGTGGGGGACACCTTCATTGTCATGACGCTTCGCGGGACCGCTGAATTTGAAAATGCCGTTGAGGTGGAAAGCAATGCCGTGGAATCCGATGCCAGTTGCAATTAAGATTTGAAAAACAGTCGGCCGCTCAGGTTGTGGATTCAACTTGATGCCGGCTGTTGTTTTAGGACTAAAACCTTTAGTGGTTATAAATGCTCTTCAGTTGTTCAGATGTGTTTCAAAATCATTATCCCTGAGATACGTATCTATCATTTTTTTGGTGTCTCTAATTTGTTTCAGCGTCAATTGCAGGTCATATAAGTTGTCATATTTGATTTGTTTGGTGTAATCCAAAAGACGCCTAAACTCAAGGTCATTCTCTAGGGTCTCAAAATTTTCGGGAACATAGATTTTGGGTTGAATTGACCCTCCAACACTTTCGCCAATCTTTATTTCCTTGAAATATTCAAGGTAACGCGGAGCCACATATTCGTAGGTTATCTTTTTGGCCCCCGCCTCACGTTCTTTTATGAAGGAATAGTGGGTTTCATATAAATTGGTGATGGATTCCCGAATGGTATCTTGGGTTAAAATGTGAAATCCAATATTGGAAAGATTTTTATACCCGCTCCATTTTAAGGTATAGGTGGCGTTGAAGGTGATTAAACCAAACCGTCTTTGCAAGCTATCGGTCATAGGTTGGTTCAAAGCCAAAGCATTTTTAATAGCTTGCACATTTTTAATGGCTCCTTCATTTAAGTTCACATCATTTTCCAGTGAAATGATATCCTCGCCAAGATTTTGAGATATTTCGGCAAGTACATTCAGCTCCAATTCTTTAGATTTTCTTGCTTCATTCCAGGTATTGATTTGAAGTGCAATTAGAATACCAATAACCACCAGTACAATCTCCCCAATGGCATAGAGCAAGTATTTACTGAACCTGTTTGATTCTCCATTGGTAGCAGTATTGGATATTAACCCTTGCCGTATTTTTCTAAAGAATTTAAGCATGTTGGTTACCGTTATTGCCCGAGCACTTTTCCATTGAATTATTTGGTGATTTTAAACCCTTTAAACGAATGCGTGGGCAATTGCACCGTATAGCTATATTTTTCTGGAGCAAAAACCCTTCCCCAGAATTTCACTTCTGGGATTACTTCCATTTTTAGCTTTTCTCCCGTGGAAATATTTGTGATGGACTTCACTTTTTCGGTCATCACCACTTCAATTTCAACCGGATTGTCATTAAAGGATTCCACTACAAAGGTGTCGTTGTTGTACAAAAAGAGGGAAACTTTGGAAGGTCCGTTTATGGTTAAATCAAATGAACTATTGACCAGTTCCCTAATCTGGTTCAATACCTCTTCTGGGTAATTGTAGAAATCAGAAAAGTTTTCGGGGATTGTCAAAACATACAAGGTGGCATCGGCATATTTCCCCTGATGCAAAAGGGGCCAACCCAGACCATCATCCATCCCGGAAATCATTTCCCAAGAATCATTGGTGAAATATTCAATTTGGGGAATGGTAATCGGTGTTTCGCCTTTAACAATATCTCTGCGCAGGAGATAATCTGTGATAATGGCCTTTCGGTCGGTGTATTCAAGGTCTACAATTTTACGAATACCACGGTCCTGCAAAGCTTTCAATAAACCTGAAGTTATAATAACATCTTTGCCACTCAATAAGCGTTGTTCGATTTTCTCCACAATGGTTTCATCCTTTTGAGCCTGCTCCGTGAGGATGATCATTTCGTCCTCAAAAGGAAATTCAGAAACCAAGTCCATAGGAATGCCAATCATACCCAAATAGTTTTGGAGAAAGTCCTCCCCGTTGGAATGGAAGGGTTTATAACTTTTTATGCCATACGGAGTTCCCAATTTTCCCGCAATTTTATCGATGGTCTTCAAGGAATGAAATGCTGTTTTGGCCATGGTCTCATTGGATTTGAGGGGCAAAAAGCCATTGTAGTCAAAACTGACCTGTTCGTCTTTCCATTCGGGAATCCAATCTTCACGTAATGGGATGAGCAATTGTCTGTAATCAAACAGCGTCATTTCAGGGGCCTTGGCCAAGATCGTGAGCCATAGTTGCTCGGCATACCGATCATAAAAGCGCATACCGCCAGTGTCTACCCAACCACCACCGTTCTTACCCGGCTTTAGATTGTTGAAATATCGGAATATAAGGTAGCCTAAATAAGGTTGAAGGTGTTGATTGCTTCTGACAGCGTCCCGGGTTTCTGTTCCCGTGTAGAGCCCATCAAAGAGTTTGGGTTCGGTTTCCAAGTTGAAACCAAGCTCATGGAAATGGTCATACCAATTTGGATATTTAATGATGATTTTCACATCTGGATTCACCGCTTTTGCTGGACCCAGAATGACATTTTTGGCTGCTTCAGTCATTAATTCCAATCGATATTCATCCCAGCTTCGGTCTCCTTTGGCCTCAACGCAAAGACTACATTTACAACTGGTAAAGAAAAAATCGTCCAAAATGACTTCATCAAAGTGGGCTGCGGAGTGCTCTATGATTTCTTGGGCTTTCTTACGGTGTTCTGGATTGGTATAGCAAAAGGTTTCAAATTGGTTGCTCTCATCAATGGTATAGGTTATACCGCCCACAACTTCAATGCCCTGTTTTTCAAAAAACTTAGTGGCTTTCTTTAAAATCTTGCTATCTACAATGAGCAAGTCGCGATGGGTTTCCAAGTAAATCTTATCCACTTTCAATTGGGACGAGATGACCTGCCAAGTGGAATCCAACCAATGGGGGTTTTCCATTTTTTGGACCTCATAAGCTCTGGTGTAGACAGATGTTTTAAAATTCTGATAGTTTCCTTGTGAATACAGGGAAAGGCTTACCAATGAAATCAGTAAGAACGATACAGGTTTAATGGTTTTCATGTTTGCAGAATGAAAAGGTTTGTTTTTAGTTAATTTTTGAGTAGAATCGACCCAAAATCGGGATAATCCATGTCACGGACTAATTTCGCATTAATTTCCCTAACAATCAATGCGTTATGTGTTAGGATTATCCTGAATTATCAACAAAAGGTAAGATGGTTTAATATAGGGGATGACTTTAGTGAAATTTAAATTGTTTTTTTAAAATCAGATGCCCTTTTCACTCTTCCGTCTTTAAATCGTAAACTTTAAAATCATTCCAACAGCAAGCCATAGATAGCAAACGATGGCTATCCATTTCAATGTTTTTTCCAACAGTGGGCTTTTGGGTGCCATTTCTTTATGGTGCTTTACATTTTTCCATTTAAAAAAGCCGAAGTACAGCATCAGCCCAGATAGGAGCATAAAAGCCAAATTCAGGAAAAAAGTATAGTTGGTGGAAAAGTGCTCTTTTTCTGTGATTCCCTTGTCCGTTCCCTGTGGGATCAGGTTGAAGAAATCAAAACCATAATGCAACAAAAGGGATGCGGCCACCAATGAAGTAAACAACAAGAAAAGGATAAAAAGGGACATTTTCCAACCGTAGTATTTGGCATTGATTCGCAATACGGGAAACACCACTAAATCACTGAAAATAAATGCCATAACTCCAGCAAAACTTACGCCTTTGCCGTAAAGTAAAGCTGCTAGGGGAATATTCCCCATTGATCCAATAAACGTTAAAAATGCAGCTACTGGACCAACTACAACATGTTCCAGCAGGGTGAAAAATCCGAACGATTGTTGGCCTTGACCCGTATTGATGAATAGGGTTTGAAAAAAGGAATCGGGGACAAAAGCGGCAACAATGCCCGCAATGGTAAACCCTACGGTAACATCTTTCCAGACCATTTTCCACTCCATGCCATACTGTTTGCCCACTTTGGCCCAATTTTCATGTGAGCTTATCTTTTCAGTGAAGGAGGTCTCGTCCGAATGTTCTTTACCCGATGCGTCAAGACGCTTTTTTGCACTTTGGATCAATTTCTTTGGATTGATGATTCGGATGAGTACCCAACTGGATAGAATAAGCAAAACTCCGCCCACATATTCCCCAACCACAAACTGCCATCCCAAAAAGATGGAAATGATGATCCCAAGTTCAATGACCAGATTGGTGGATGCCAATAAAAATGCAATGGAGGAAACAAAACTGGCTCCCTTTTTAAACAGTGATTTTGAGGTGGCAAGTGCCGAAAAACTACAGGAACTGCTTATAAAACCAAAAAAAGTACCCAGCAAAATGCTTTTTGCCCCTTTGTCTCCCATCACACGCTGCATTCTTTTTTCAGTAATGAAAACTTGGATCATGGAGCTTATTAAATAGCCTAGGGCAAAGGCCCATAGGGCCATCCAAAAGAATCCTAAACTGGTATAAGCCGCCTTGCCCCATTCGTGTAGAAATTGATTCATGTAAATCTTTGATTTAATCGGCGCATAAATAGGTTGCCCGTGTTATCAAATGATGATAAGTTCAAGGATTTTTTTTGTATTTCAAAGGATTATTGCTGTAATTACCAAGGTGGGTCAACTTTTTAGATTTGGAAAATTGACAAAAAAAGCCGCTGGAAGCGGCTTTTAATTTTATGTTGTGTAATTTGATTTAGCTACATTTTCCATCCCTCGCGGTAAGTTCGGGTGACAAATTGGTTGGCATCCTCAAAATTGGTGATTTTCATATTTTCCCCATCCCACAACAGTTTTTTGCGGCCATAGAATTCCATGTTGCCTTCGGCATTTTCCCTTCGCAACATATAGCTTCGAATGGCCAAATTACCCATCAATACGGTTTCCGTCATGGGGCCGGCATAATCAAAAGAGGAGGTAAGCTCTAGATGTTCCGGGCTACCAAAACCTGCTTTACAGGCATCCACCCATTTGCGCTGGTGACCATATTCCGGTTCGGGCATATCCTCTACTTCGGGACCGAATTCAGTTACCCCATTGTTCATATACAATTTTGGTGTGAGTGGCGAACTATCATTGATGTTGGTGGAAATAATACCATGTTCCCCATGAATCAACACCCCGTTGTAACTTCCGGGTCCGCCAATATCGCTATCCGCAGGAATAATCTCAGGGTGTGAGGGACGGATGCCTCCATCGCTCCAGGTCATGGTCAACGGAGCAGCGGTCTTGTCCGTGGCTTCGTAATTCAGGGTGATGAATGAGGTGGCAGGACAACCTTCAGGATGGTAATCCGGGTTCCACATTTGGGAAAACACGGTTCCCACACTACATTCTGCAGCCGTTGGATATTTCAGGTTTAAGGTCCTGTACGGGATGTCAATCAAGTGGCAGCCTACATCCCCCAAAGCGCCTGTTCCGTAATCCCACCAACCTCGCCAATTGAACGGATGAAGGTTTGGAATATAGGGACTTTCAGGGGCCGGCCCCAACCATAAATCCCAGTTTAAATCTGCTGGTTTGCTTGCTGGGTCGGGTTCTGGCATTGCGTATCCTTGCGGCCATACAGGGCGATTGGTCCAAATCTCTACCTTGGTGATTCTTCCCAAAGCCCCAGAGTCGACCCATTTTTGCACGAGACCCAATAATGGATTAGACCCACCTTGATTCCCCATTTGGGTCACGACCTGTTTGTCCCGAGCCATTTGGGTCAAGATTCGTGCTTCACGAATGTTATGCGTCAATGGCTTTTGCACATACACATGTTTACCACGTTCCATGGCATAGGCCGCCGCGGGTCCGTGCACATGGTCTGGGGTACTGATGGTCACGGCATCAATGCCTTTGACCTTATCCAGCATCTCACGATAATCATTGAACAACTCTGCTTTTGGAAATTTCTCCACTGTACTTTTAGCAGACCCTGAAAAGTCAACATCACAAAGGGCTACCACCCGCTCACGTCCATTTACAGAGGCATTGGTAATATCGCTGGTGCCTTTGCCACCAGAACCGATGGCCGCTAGATGTAGGCGGTCACTGGGTGCTAAATAACCGGGGCCACCCAAAACATGGCGTGGAACAATAAAAATGCCTGAGGCGATTGCTGTGTTTTTTATAAAGTTTCTTCTGCTTGAGGGGTTGGATTTTTGATTCATGTCTGTAAAGCTTGTCTTAAATTAGAATGGTGCCTACAAGATAGCAGAAATACGGATGAGAATTGATTGGTTTTCGCTAGAGGACAAAGAATCTATGCCGAAGGAGATGAAAAAATGTGGTCAACTTGTAAATCACGCATCATTTTGATCATTTTTTTTTGGGAAAATTTAGGGGGCTGTGTTAATTTTATTTAGATCAGGTATATAAGAACGACTTAGAAGTTTTATTTTTTAGCCTCCACCAACTCCAATTGATCTACGCTTACATTGGTCGTGAACATCCCGTAATTTACCACAGCCTTTCCTTTTTCCAAAGTATCGATGCTGCCCACTGCCTTTCCGTCCATGAGCCGGACGCGGTCCCCAATTTTAAAGACGGGTCTGGGTTTGTTTTTCTCTTTTTGGATGGCCTTTTTCTTTTCAACCTTTTTTTCTTCTCGAACTTTCACCATTTTCTGTTCCAGTTCTTGGGCGACTTGTTGTTGCTGTTTTTGCTTTTCTTTCGCCTTGCGTGCAGTGGTTTTTTTACGTTTGCTGTTTTCCGTTTCCACAATGCGGAGCAGTTCAGAAATCAGGGGGCGTTTTTTGTTGTTGATGAAGTATTGCTCCGCAGCCTTGTTCACTTTATTGCCCAATTGGATCATCCGTTGGTTGTGATCGTACAACTCTTGATAGCTCTCCAGTTTGGACTTGATCTTGGAATTCAGTTGTTCTAGCTTATCGGCTTCTTCTCGGGCTTTGGATTCTTCTTCCTTTAATTTGGAACCCGTTTGGACCATTTTATTGCGCTCTTTCTGCAATTTGGCAATGGTAGCATCAAACCGAACCTTACCACGTTCTATTTTTTTCTTGGCCTTGTTGATCAACGAGTAGGGGATGCCGTTCTTTTGGGCCACTTCAAACGTAAACGAACTTCCCGCTTCGCCCAACACCAATTGAAAGGTGGGTTCCAAGGTTTGGGAATTGAAGCGCATATTGGCATTGGTGGCATGGGGCAGTTCGTCAGCCAAAGCTTTGAGGTTGGCGTAGTGGGTAGTGATAACGCCGTATGCTTCTCGTTCATAGAAGATTTCCAAGAAGGCCTCGGCTAAAGCACCGCCCAATTCGGGGTCACTACCCGTGCCAAATTCATCAATAAGGAACAGGGTTTTGTCGTTACACCGTTTTAAGAACTGATTCATGTTCTTTAAACGGTAACTATATGTACTTAAATGATTTTCAATGGATTGATTGTCACCAATATCAGTCAATATTTTATCAAAAAGACAAACGGTACTGCGTTCATGAACTGGAATCAACATACCGCTTTGGAGCATCACCTGCAGCAGCCCAATGGTCTTTAGCGTGATACTCTTACCACCCGCATTAGGCCCCGAAATGACGATGATTCGGTTGTCTTTATGTAGTTGGATGGTCTGCGGCCACGTTTTTTGGTTCTTACGCTTGTTGGTCAAATAAAGGAGAGGATGGTAAGCATCCCGTAGAGATAATTCTCGCTCCTCACTGATTTCCGGTAACAACGCATTCATCTCCGAACCATATTTGGCCTTGGCCGCAGTAATGTCGATATCGGTCAGATACGATTGGTATTCCCTGAGCAATGCGGCAAAAGGGCGAATCGTATCGGTAAGCTGATTGAGAATACGTTGGATTTCCTCTTTTTCATCAAACTCCAAATTGTTGAGCTCACGGGTATAGCCCACCGTAGTATCGGGAATAATATAGACAATACTTCCGGTCTTGGAGCTGCCCATTACCGTGCCTTTCACTTTACGGCGGTGCATAGCCTTTACCGCCAAAACCCTTCGGTTTTCCACAACAGATTCCCGGATATCGTCCAAAAAGTCGGAGGATTGATACCGAGTTAAGGCTGAGGAGAAACTTTGGTTGATTTTACCCATTACCTCATTGATTTGGGAGCGAATGTGTTTTAAATCGTTGGAAGCGGAATCCTTGATTTCGCCAAATTTATCAATGACATGATCAATGGCCTCCGGAATTTCGCTGTTGGCATCCAGTGCATCCACTTTTTTATGCAGTAATGGATAGTATTCCTTGAATTTTTTCAGGAATTTCTGGTGGATGGCCACGGTTTTACAAATACCTCCAATCTTTCTAAACCCAGAAACTTCCAAAGTGCTGTTTTCAATCTTTAGCAGGGACAGTTCGGCATTGATATTGTCGAATCCGTGGTTGGGAATACGGTTGTCATTGGAGTAGGATGCCAAATACTCCGAGGTCTGCCCCAAGATCTCCAACAAAATATCCTTGTCTGCAATGGGAGTTATGGTCAATGCCATTTCCTTGCCCAATTCGGTGTTGCAACGGGTTGAAACCTGCTGTAGTACCGTTGGAAATTCTAAATCCTGAAGAGTTTTAGGGTGAATCTTTTGCATTTGCTTCATCTAGCAGCGCAAAGATATAATTTTGAATGGGTACGGGAAGCTGCTTTTTGATGTGAGTTATGCCGATTTAATCCATTCAATTCCTAAATTTGAAGTCTAACCTCATTTTTGTCCCAAAGTATGCAAAATGACCACACCCTAGTATATGTCATTGCGGGAATTATCCTGCTTCATTTTGTTGCGGGCATTGGGTATCTAATTTATAAATTGACCAAAAAGAAGTAAGCTGCGTATGGATGTTTCCATTGAGCCAATTTGGAAAGCACATTTACAACCCGAATTCGAGAAGCCCTATTTTCAGCAATTGAGTGACTTTGTGCGACAAGAGTATCAAAAGCACACCTGTTACCCCAAGGGCAAGGATATTTTTGCGGCCTTTGACCATTGCCCATTTCGGGAAACAAAGGTTGTGATCATTGGTCAAGACCCCTACCACGGGCCCAATCAAGCCAATGGACTGTGTTTTTCGGTAAAGGATGGGATTCCGCACCCACCTTCGTTGGTGAATATTTTCAAGGAAATTAAAGTGGATGTGCAAAAACCCTATCCCAAGAGCGGTAATTTGGAACGATGGGCCGATCAAGGGGTTTTGTTGCTCAACGCCACATTAACGGTAAGGGCCCATAATGCGGGAAGCCACCAGAATAAAGGGTGGGAACAGTTCACGGATGCGGTGATCAAAACGGTTTCCGGTCAATTGGATGGTGTTGTTTTCTTGCTGTGGGGTGGATTTGCCAAAAAGAAATCAGCTTTAATAGACAAGAGCAAGCACCATATACTTACTTCCGGCCATCCTTCACCCTTAAGTGCCAATAGGGGACTGTGGTTTGGCAACCAGCATTTCAGCAAAACTAACAGTTTACTATCCAAAATGGGGAGAATATCCATAGAATGGTGATGTTCAGCTAAATAGGTTTTGTAATTGTATAAAATTCTGTATGTTTGGCCCCTTTAGCTGAAACGCCCCAATTTGGAGAGATTGAAATCTATTTTATTGGTAGACGACGATGACACCACCAATTTGGTCAACAGCTTTTTCATAAGACAACTAGACAGCACTTTAAAGGTGCACATGGTCCGCAATGGCAAGGAAGCCATTGCATTTTTACAGAAAGCTTCCCCCAATGAAGATTTGCCATGTTTACTACTGTTGGATGTGAACATGTCCATCATGAATGGTTGGGAGTTCTTGGATGTCTATTCTGAAAAGTTTGATGACCAATTAAAGGAGGATGTTGTTATTGTGGTGCTTACTGGAATGGACCTGGATGATAATGTCATGGCCATGACACACCCCAGTGTTGTGGAAATGGTACAAAAGCCCTTGTCGGATATCAAGTTTAGGGCACTGGTCACCAAACACTTTTTTAGCGATTAGAATACAGAAATTTGTCTGCTGGCTTTCTTTCTTCAATTAAATCTAAACTGAACAGCTTCTGTTGAACGTTCTCAAGGGTTTCTTCGGATAATTGATGCTGTCCCCAAGTAGTTTTTGATAGCCATTCTTGAATATCTTCAAACTTCTGGTCATAGCGGTTTGCCAAGGTGCGGTCAATACTCGGAATCTGCTTAAATTCTTCTGTGTAGGTGTTGATGACTTCCAGAATGTGCTTCAATAACCCTGGCTGAGACTCCAAAAACGAATCTGTAGCCGCAATTACAAAACAGGGCCATGGGGTAGGGCAGTCCCCCAACCATTTAAATGTGCCATTATCTACCAAGGGCTTTGTAGTGAAACGCTCCCACATGAAGTAGGCTCCCGAACCTTCGGTCAGGCTTTTAACGGCTCCATCCAGATTATTTATAATTTCAAATTGTAGTTTTTCAGGATTCCATCCTTGATTTTGGGCATTTACATATGCCATTAAGTGACTGCCGCTTCCAAGTCGACTAATGGCGACTTTATCATGCTTTACTTCTTGAATTGAATTCCTGGAACTGTTGGCCGCCACATGAATGCCCCAAAGTAAAGGTGAGGAAATATATTCTTGAACAATTTTACAGCGATTTCCTTGAGAAATGCTTTTGATGATGCCTTCAGTAAGAATTATGGCCAAATCCGTTTCATTGTCTTCCAATAGTTGGCACATTTTCCCTGTTCCTTCCGGTATGTCGGTCCATTCAAGGTTGATGCCCCGGTCTTCAAAGGCACCATCCTCTATGGCCAAATGCCAAGGAAGGTTAAAATGTTCTGGAACTCCTACTATTCTTACGGTCTTCACGAGATTTTTTTAAGGTTAAGTAAAAATATTGATTCCGGTTGGTATCTTTTCTTTTTGCAGAAATAAAATGGTAAAACCTTAGTTCAAATCAATAGAGACTATCTTCTCCAATGCAAATTGAATAAGTTGATCAATTGCTTTTTTACCGTTCTTTGAAAATTCACCGGTGGCCCTATTGGCCAGTATGGCATTTAGTGAAATAGCACGGTGTCCATGTAATTTGGCCAATCCATAGATGGCCGAAGTCTCCATTTCCAGATTGGTAATTTGGTAATTTTGATGGGAAAATGCGGCAAGTCGCTCATTAAAGTTAGGTATGGCAGTAGCTAGGCGAAGGTTTCTTCCTTGAGGTCCGTAAAATCCTGAATTAGTGATTGTTATCCCATATCGTATACGATTTGAAGCAAATTGTTCTGCCAGTTTTTCATCAAAATCAGCAGCATAGGCCCTGATGTTCTGCGTGCTCCATCCTAAGTAGTCGTTGAGTTTGAGTTCCAACTCGCTGTTGCGTGCCTGTCCACTGTCATAAAAATACAAGAGTCCGTCAAAACCGACCCCCGATGAGCTTAGCACAAAAGAGTCAATAGGGATGTTGGGTTGAATACTTCCCGATGTACCAATCCGTATAAAACTGAGCTGTCTTTTTTTTTCCTTGATGGTCCGTGAGGTAAAATCAATATTGGCCAAGGCGTCCAATTCGTTCAAAACAATGTCAATATTGTCCGTTCCAATACCTGTGGAAATTACTGTAATCCGTTTTCCCGAAATACTGCCAGTATGGGTTACGAATTCCCGTTTCTTCTTTTTTAGCTCAATGGAATCAAAGTACTTGGAAACCTGAGATACCCGGTCAGGGTCACCAACGGTGATTACGATATCGGCTATATCTTCTGGAAGAAGGTTGAGATGGTAGATGCTGCCATCAGGGTTCAGAATCAATTCTGAGCTGCCTAAGGACATAAATCTCTAGAGTTTTAAAATACGGTTCGTGTCGGTATTGTATAGGAAGTTGTACTTTAAGGAACCTCCTAAATACAATTGATTATCACGTATTTGTGAATAGTAGTTGTTTTTGTTTTCCAAAACTTCCATACCTTTTTTGGTCAACTTTACCGGGTTAAATGAACCGAACAGTGGTTTTAAAGAGGTGATGATACGCTCATACTGCGAATCGCCAAATCCATAAAAACCTTGATCGGTCAGCAAACTGCCTAAAAGTTCTTTTTTGGATTTCGGTTTTTGGGTGACCGCTACATCCAAAATATGGTTTTCTAATTCGTTCAAACCATTTTTAATGGTTGGGAAACGCTTTAGATGTGTTTTCAGGGCATCAGAAAGGTATTCAAATTGGAAATTATCGTTATTGATTAAATTTTCAAGACGGATTGGATTGTCACTGCAGTACAGTTGCCAGACATAATCGGCATATTCTATATCATCTTGAGTGAGCATGATCCTATTTTCATAGAGTTCCATGAGCTTCTCATCACTCAACTCACTAAGACCATAGTATTTATCGCTATCATCTTCCTTGCCGCTGCACACCAATGAGATTTCGGCATGCCTTCTATGGGTTTTTAACCAACTGAGAACTGCGAGCATATTGATTTGGCAGAACAGGTCATATTCAAACCAAAGAACAATATGGTCCTGTTGTTTGTGATTACAGAGTGAACGATACTCTTTGAGCGTTTTTTCAACAAACCAAGATTTTGAGATCTTGTAGTTTTTGTTCAGAAATTCAAATCGTGTTTTCCAGAAAGATTCACTACCCACCGTACATAAGGTTTTGCCTTCGCAGAGCATCTCTCGCCATGTGATGATGTCTCCCTGTAGTTGTAGCGATTGTAATTTTGACGTGAAACTGTCCCCGTTGGTAATGTGCAACAGTGATTTCATTTTCAGCTCAGTTTTCGTTGGTTAGGAAGAATAAAAGTAAGATTTATAGCAAGAACATAAAAATTTTTTCATAAAACATTGGTTTTCAATGTAAAAATTTAACACGGAAGGATCTGTAAATCCTTATCCACCCACTCTTTTCACGGAAAATCCATGGTCTTTTAAGAACTCCATGATTCTGTCTCGATAATCCCCTTGTATAATGATGGTTTCGTTTTTATAACTACCACCCACACCTAAAAAGGTCTTGAGGTCTTTTGCTAACTTTTTAAAATCGGAATCGGCACCGTTGTAGCCTTCCAGAATGGTAATTGGCTTGCCCTTTCGCTTTTCGTATTTGCAGATAATGGGATCATCCTGAAGCCAATAGCTGGGCTTTTCTTGTTTCTTCTCCGTATCCTTCTCAGGAACATGGTCTGGGAACAAGTTCTTGAGTTGGTCCTTAAGGTCCATATCTTATTTTTTTATCAATCCAAGTTCTATCAAGCGCTCATGAAGAAATTCACCCGCCGTAATGTCCTCAAACGCTTTTGGGTGTTCTTCGTCTATACAGTCTTCCAGGCAGTTTAAGGGCATTTCGCTGATGGGGTGCATAAAAAACGGAATGGAATAGCGCGATGTGCCCCAAAGTTCCTTGGGTGGGTTCACTACTTGATGGATGGTAGATTTCAACTTATTATTGGTCAATCTTGAAAGCATATCCCCAACATTGATCATCAGTTCATCAGGTTGGGCAATGGCATCAACCCATTCTCCTTTGTGGTTTTGCACTTGGAGTCCTTTTCCGTGGGCGCCCATGAGCAATGTGATTAGATTAATGTCCCCATGCGCGGCCGCACGCACTGCATTTTTGGGCTCTTCGGTAATGGGAGGATAGTGAATCGGCCTAAGAATGGAATTTCCATTTTTAATGTATTCGTCAAAATAAGTTTCCTCCAACCCTAAATGGAGTGCCAGGGCCCGAAGCACATATTGTGCTGTCTTTTCAAGCATTTTATAGGTTTCCTTGCCAACAGCATTGAATTCTGGCAGTTCCGTTACCATAACGTTATCCGGATATTCAGCTTCTAGTCTAGAGTTGTCCTCAACATATTGACCAAAATGCCAAAACTCCTTCAAGTCTCCTTCTTTTCTTCCTTTGGCATGCTCTTTTCCGAAGGAAGTGTATCCACGCTGTCCGCCAATGCCCTCTATCTCATACTTATCCTTGACGTCTTGGGGCAATTGAAAAAACTTTTTGATTTCCGAATAAAGGTCGTCCACCAGTTTATCGGACAAAAAATGGCCGCTTAGGGCCACAAAACCGATATCCTCAAAAGCAGCTCCGATTTCTTTGACAAACTTTTCTTTTCTGGCGGGGTCCCCGGAAACAAAATCTTCTAGATTTACACTTGGAATTGAACTCATGCCATCAATTTTTGATTACGGTCAAAAGTAATGAATATTGCCGAACGTTTGGAAATTTGAAGGTGGATGGATGGCTTTTTTACTACATTTATCCCGTTGAATTTTCACGATATGCGATATCACATTGGGGATTTGGACCACCAAAAACTACGGGAGCTTTACACAGGAATGCTAAAGCCCAGAATGATTGAGGAAAAGATGCTGATTTTACTCCGGCAAGGCAAGATTTCCAAATGGTTTAGTGGAATAGGGCAAGAAGCCATATCGGTGGGCGTGACCCAAGCGTTAAAAGAGGATGAGTACATACTCCCCATGCACCGCAATTTAGGAGTCTTTACTTCCCGAAACATTCCTTTACACCGATTATTTGCCCAATGGCAGGGAAAGCAAAGTGGTTTTACCCAGGGGCGTGACCGAAGCTTCCATTTTGGCACCCAAGAATACAAAATTGTGGGTATGATTTCCCATTTAGGTCCTCAGTTGGGCGTAGCCGATGGTATAGCCTTGGCAGATTTGTTGGGTAGAAAAAAGCGGGTCACTGCTGTATTCACCGGTGAAGGTGCCACCAGTGAAGGTGATTTTCACGAAGCTTTGAATATTGCCTCAGTTTGGAACCTTCCAGTGTTATTTTGTATTGAAAACAACGGGTACGGTCTATCCACTCCCACAAACGAACAGTATAACTGCGAGCATTTGGCGGATAGGGCCAAAGGGTATGGCATGGAATCCCGAATTATTGATGGGAACAATATTTTGGAGGTTTACACAAAAGTGGATGAACTTTGCAAGGCCATGCGAAAACGACCCCGACCGATCCTATTGGAATTCAAAACTTTTCGCATGCGCGGCCACGAAGAGGCAAGTGGTACCAAATATGTTCCAGAGAAATTGATGAGCAAATGGGGCAAGAAAGACCCTATTGCCAACTATGAAGCTTTTCTGTTGGAGGAAAACATCATCACCTCGGAAGAAATAGATAAGCTTAAGGAAGATATTTCTGAAGAAATCAACGAGAATTTAAAGAAAGCCTTTGATGAATCTCAAGTTTCTTTTGATGAAATAAAAGAATTAGGTCAAGTTTATCAAAAAGTTAATTATCAGCATATTGAATCTAAAGAAAAAACGGAGAATATTCGTTTTGTGGATGCCATTTCCCAAGGTTTGGAGCAATCCATGTACCGCCACAATGAATTGATTATCATGGGTCAGGACATTGCCGATTACGGAGGGGTTTTTAAGATTACCGAAGGCTTCACTTCCAAATTTGGGAAGAGTAGGGTGCGCAATACCCCAATTTGTGAATCGGCCATTGTATCCACCGCGATGGGGTTGTCCATCAACGGCATGAAAGCAGTGGTAGAAATGCAATTCGCGGATTTTGTCAGTTCTGGATTCAATCCCATCGTCAACTATTTGGCAAAAGTGCATTACCGCTGGAACGAAAAAGCAGATGTGGTCATCCGTATGCCCTGCGGCGGTGGCGTGGGAGCTGGACCCTTCCATTCCCAGACCAACGAGGCATGGTTTACCAAGACACCGGGGCTTAAGGTGGTGTATCCTGCTTTTCCTGCAGATGCCAAAGGGTTGTTGAACACTGCTATCAATGATCCAAACCCTGTATTGTTCTTTGAACACAAAGGTTTGTATAGAAGTATTTATGGTGATGTACCCAAAGACTACTATACTTTGCCTTTTGGAAAGGCCAATCTTTTGAGAACTGGACGCGACATTACCGTTGTAAGTTATGGAGCGGCGATACATTGGGCGCTCGAAGTATTGGAAAAACATCCAAATATTGAAGCAGATCTCGTAGATTTACGAACACTTCAACCTCTTGATATAGATACTGTCTACGCATCGGTGAAAAAGACAGGGAAGCTCATTATTTTACAAGAAGATACGTTATTTGGCGGTATAGCCAGTGATATTTCGGCAATGGTCATGGAAGAATGTTTTCAATTTTTGGATGCTCCCATAAAAAGAGTGGGTAGTTTGGAAACCCCGGTTCCCTTTGCTAAAACATTGGAAGAAAATTACCTGCCCAAACAGCGGTTTGAATCAACATTATTGGATCTTTACGCCTACTAGAACAATTCATTAACAATTTTTTAACAAGACAAAACACCAAATCTGGTGTCTCACTCGTATATATAAAAACTAAAACTCCAAATTCTTATGGTAAAACAATTCTTTTTTGTTGCACTGGCCGGAATTTTCCTAGCATCATGCTCGGTTTCCAAAAGTGCAAGGACCCAACGGAACCTCATGAGTGGTACATGGTCCCTGGACAACATTACTTACGAAAACAATTCGGGTAATTTTAAATCCGTCATCTTTAATGATGCAGAGGATATCTGCTTTGAAGGTAGTGATTGGTTCTTCCGGGACAATAATAGTACTGGAAGGTATACCATAGCCCAAAGCACCCTTTGTAATGGAGGGGACCGATTCTTTAGGTGGTCAGTAGTAGAGCCTTCCCAGAACTATAGCAGCCAATTGCAGTTCAAGTTTATCGATGAAAACCGAAAGGACATATCCGGAGGATATGGCTATCGCTTAAACATTGTTAGTTTAACGGAGCAGGCCATGACCTTAAAATCCAATGTATCGGTTGATGGGCAACCCGTAACCATAGTTTATGAATTCTCAAAAAAATAATTACATGAAAAATATCGTATTAAAAGGTACAACGGCTTTCTTGGCTTTAACACTGATCCTGAGCTGTGATGCCGTAAAAAATGCCAATAATACCCAAAAAGGCGCTGCCATTGGTGCTGGTGGGGGAGCTGTTATTGGTGGAATCATCGGGAACAATGTTGGAAAAGGAAACACAGCCTTGGGTGCCATTATTGGTGCCGTGGTTGGCGGTGCTGCCGGTGGATATATTGGTAACCGAATGGACCGACAGGCAGAGCGCATTGAAGAAGAAATCCCAGGTGCGGATGTAAAACGTGTTGGAGAGGGAATCAATGTTACTTTCAGTGGTGAAAACGGAGTATATTTTGATACCAACAAAGCTGATATCAAAGGAACTTCTGCCACTACATTGGACAAATTGGCCGGAATCTTCCAAGAATATCCAAAATCAAACATTTTGGTGGAAGGCCATACCGATAGTGATGGTAGTGAAGAATACAACATGACCCTTTCGCAAAGAAGGGCCCAAGCTGTTACCAATTATTTGGTAGGAAAGGGAATCTCCAGTGGAAGATTCACCACAAAATGGTATGGAGAGACCCAACCCATAGAAAGCAATGACACTGCTGCCGGAAAAGCGGCAAACCGTCGTGTGGAATTGGCCATTGTTGCCAGTGAGGAATTGAAAGAGGAAGCCTACGAACAAACCAAAGGCTAATAACCAATTTCAAGATAACCAGAAGGCCCGATGTTTTTGCATCGGGCTTTTTTTGTGGTAAACCGCTGTGTTAATTAACAATAATTTGAAGTGGTACGGTTTCCTAAAACGTAGGAAAATCACTATCTTAAAGAAAAATTAATTGAACTCCTAGACAACGTATACCTTATGACTCCCGTTGCCGAACAAAGAACCCATCAAGTTCAGGAACTATTGGTCCGCTTGGAGCGGAACAACAAGGTTGTACAACGTCTTTCCAAAAAATTGACCTCTTATACCTGCGAACCCAATAACCCCTCCTGTTTTGAAAAACTATATGAGATAAAAAATAGTTTTAAGGTTTTTGCCAAGCAGCATGCTGACATCGTAGCGCAGCTAAAGACCAAAAAGGATGAATCCCCTGGATTGGACCAAAAAATTGAGCAGCATTTAAAACGGTTCAAACAATTGGAGAAGGACATTGCGGGATACCTTTTGGATACCAAACAACATTATTGAATTTTCTCTTCCGTATTCCCGACAAGACATTGCAATTTCTTGGAAAAGTTAGTGCGCAATCTGTTTTGTACTCTTTTAAACATGCGTAATATTGCAGGGTAATCACCAAACTTCTTTTCATGGGAAAATCCTCAAATTCCGCACTGGTATTCCTTGCCTTTTTTGCCATTTATGTTTTTTGGGGTTCTACCTATCTTTTGAATAAAATCGCGGTTACGGAACTACCTCCTTTTTTGCTGGCTTCATGCCGATTTATCACGGCTGGGAGTTTTATATTCATTTTGGCCAAAATCATGGGGATTTCCCTCAGTATTACCAAAAAACAATTCATCAATGCCGTTATCGCAGGAATTCTGTTTCTGAGTTTTGGAAATGGGGTAGTGGTCTGGGCACTTCGGTATGTGGACAGTGGTTTTGCAGCATTGGAAATTTCGGCACAACCCCTTATTATCCTATTGATGATGCGCATCTTACAAGGCAAAAAGATTCAGCCCATGTCGGTGGTAGGCGTTGTTCTGGGTATTATTGGAATTTATTTGTTGGTCAGTCAAAAACAAGTGATAGCCCAAGAAGATTCCATAACGGGTATGATCATGATTTTCTTTTGTATGCTGAGTTGGGCCTATGGTAGTCTTTTTGTGGCCAAGGCCGACCTGCCCACCAACTATTTTGTAAATACAGGGTACCAGATGTTCACAGCGGGCATTATTTTGGCCTTGATGAGCCTGAGCTTTGGTGAAGAATGGAGTTCGCCTTTGGATTGGAGTGTAAAAGTAAAGTGGTCCATGGTGCTTTTGGTCATTTTTGGCAGTATCCTGGCTTTTACGTCCTTCAATTATTTACTAAAAGCCGTATCACCAGAAAAAGTGGCCACATCTACCTATGTTAACCCCATTGTTGCCCTCTTGTTGGGGTGGTATTTTTTGGATGAGCAGATTACGGTTCAATCTGTGGTGGCAGCTGTGGTTTTGCTTACGGGCGTTTACTTCATCAACACCAAAAAGACTTTGGCTATTTTTGAACGGTTTAAGCGATAATTTTCTAGTTTAAAATATCAAAGCGATGAGTGTATTTTATGGTAAAGGTCTGATTGTCCACAGCATCGACTAAGTCATCATCCTTGACCACATTGAATACCACAAAAAGTCCAGTATTGGCATTCTGCAACCATCCGAACCGGGCATTCACCGAGGTTATATTGGAAACATTGTTGCGCTGAATCAAGCTTTGCAAGAAAATCCTGGGCGTAAATGAATAGGATAGCCGGAGTCCACCCACCAAAGCAGTAAGATTACCTGTGTCCAACTGAATATCGCTATGGCTCATGGTCAATGAGCTGTTGAACCTATCTCCAATTCGATACTTTGCCGTACCGCTATTGGTAATTTGGTGCCCGTTGAAGTAACCACCAATAATGGTTCGGGTATCAAACGATAACGCAGTATTAGGGTTGGTTGTAATGACCAATTGCAATTCCTCATTGTTATAATAACCTACTGGAACTGTAACATCGGAAATGGTGAAATCTTCAAACACCTGCTCTGTGGTAAAATTGATTCCAGTATGGATTTCAAACCCACTTTTAAAAACCCAGTGGTTATCTACATGCAGAAAACTGGTGACCAATTCATCATCAAAATTCCAATACCCTCTGTAAGAAACATGCGGACGTATTTCCAACATTTTACCGGCATCCTTGAATCGGTGCGCTTTGAAAATTAAAAATTCAGGCTTCCGAAAAGCAGTTCGCTGTAGGAAACCAACCTCTGGATTGAATCCCTCTCCAACTTCAGTATATCCCGCATTGATATTCCATCCACTCCAATTGTAATTTCCCAAAATTTTGAAGGCATGGTCGCCGCTCTCAATGCCAGGGGTGGTGCTTTTCGCCACAAAACCATTGATCTCCGCCTTATTCCCGATGCCCCATTTGCCGTCCATGGCGTACACTCGGTTGTAATCGTCGTCCATTTCACCCAAACCGGCCCTATTTATAAAAATTCCTCCCAGTGAAGAACGTGTTCCACCAAAATTATGATTGACGCGTGCCACGGTAAAATTGTTCTTTTCAATAGCGGCTTCTGCTACGTCGTCGGTGAACATGCTCAAAAAGCCCACATTGGTCTGTCCCACCTTACCGGATAATCGCGCTCCACCAATGATGGGTACAAGGCTACCATCCTCACCAATTCCAATGCGCCGGCTGAAGAACAAATCAACCTCCCCGGGGCTACCGACCCCAAATTGTCCGGCATTCTCCAAAAAGAAGGCTCTTTTTTCAGGAAAAAACAGATTGAATCGGTCCAAATTCACCTGTTGGTCATCCACTTCCACCTGGGCAAAGTCCGTATTGTAGGTAAGATCCAGCGTAAGGCTTGGTGTAACACTATATTTAATATCGGCCCCGGCATCAAAATTGGTCTCGGTGTTGTCCATGGCCTTATCATTCACATGCTGACCCAAGACATAGGGAATGAGTTTCAGATTGCCTGGATTTTGTAGGTTTAAACCGTTTAGGCTTCCCGCTAGGGACAATCGTTTCATATCAAATCCCAATGGGAGGGAAGTCCAATAGGCCGTTTCGGTATTTTTGCTGATGTTTCGTTGGAAATTCAACCCCCAAGTCTTGTTCTCTCCTGGTGCGTAGCGCAAAGAACGAAACGGAATGGCAAATTCGGCACTCCACCCATAGTCTCCCAATTGCGAACGTACCTTCCATGTGGCGTCCCAGTTAATGTTGGTCCCCCCGATCACCCCACCTTGCTGGCGATTGGCATTGAAGTTACCTTTGCCCTCGTTGTCAATTTGTGCATCGTACTCCATCCCTTGGGCATTGGTACCAAACAGAAACCCGTTTTGGCGATCGTGATAGGTATCAATGATAAAAAGAAAACTGTCCTCATCATTTAGGTCCGCATCCCTACGTGAATCGGAAACCACAATTCGGTCCGCATCTGTGTCATAACAAACCACCGATACATAAAAGGTACTGCTGCTATATGCAATACGCACTTCGGTTTTTTCTGAGACCGGCTCCCCATAATTTGGGCGAATCTGAATCAAGTCGGTTATAGCGGGAATCATCTGCCATACCGGGTCGTTGATGACTTCCCCGTCTACCAGTGGGTCCTCCTCAAGTACGGTGGCATAATACGTTTGAGCATTGTTCTGTTGGGTTTGTTGGGATTGCACGTGACCAAAACAGGCCAGTATGGCAAGAAAAGACAATTTTGCAAGGGGGTTTTTCATAAAATGAGGTCTGGTTTGCTGTTAAATATACTTCTAAAATCAGAAATGTTGGGGAGATTCATTATTTTGTAGTAAGTTTTTGATTTTGAAACAAATGAGAACACTACTGCGTTTAGGAATATGGATATTGATGGTAGCTGCCATGGGCTGTGGAGGAACAAAGACAGTCGCTTCCCCTGAAGATATAGAAGCTTTGAATGATTTGGTGGCCAGTAGATCTTTTGAGGTCAATGCCCGATGGGCCAGACCCATGCCCAGTCAAGCGCTCAACAGCATCTCCAATGCCCGACTACTTCCCTATGGCAGTAATGCCAACCAGGTAGATATAACAGGAAACTCAAGCTATTTACGGCTAGTAGATAATTGGGTAGAGGCAGATTTACCTTATTTTGGAGAGCGACAAATGTCTGGCGGGTATGATCCACAACGAACAGGAATACAATTTGAGGGAGTACCTGAAAACCTACAAATAGAACCAAATGCTAAAACCAAGGGCTATACCATGCGGTTCAGTATCAACAATGGCACGGAAAACTTTCAGGTGATCGCCGAATTAATGCCTTCCCGCTCCAGTTCCATGAGTATTACAGGTTCGCACAGAACCCAAATACGGTATGATGGGACACTTTCGGAATATAAGAAGGAATAGTATTACCAAGAAACAGGGCTATAAGATGGTCCAATCTTCAGTTTTTTTCCGGAGGAAAGCAAAGTGAATTCATCACGACCTTCTTTCTCAATGGCCACGATCTCATTCCTATTCACAATATACTTACGGTGTATCCTGATAAATTCTGGTTGTAGTTGCTTGGCAAGTTCTCCCAAAGAGGTACGTTTAATGTAGGTCTCTTTTTCGGTGTAAAAATTAAGGTAATGCCCCTCAACTTCTATCCATTGAACCAAATCAATGGCAAGTGTCACGGTTTTTTTTCCTTTATATACCTTAATGGTTTCGGTTTTCTCTTTGGATGCATAAACATAGACACCAGTTCCCAGAACAAATACTAAATGATACAGGGCCTCGCGCCCAAAATAATATCCGGCGTAATCAGCGTCCACAAAAAAATCAAAATAGCCAAAACTGTGCAAAATACTATTGGAAGCGAGGTAAAAGATAATAAGGCAACAAAAAGCGGTAAGAAAAGTCAAGGGCCAAAACCATTTCCCAAAACGAGTTTGAATGGTTTTTAAAATATGAAAACACAATACCAAAAACGGTAGAAAAAATAGAATGGAAAAGCAGAGGTACACCACACTCGTCCAAAGATTGTAGTTGTCATGGTGACCATACCGAATCATGTTTTGGATCAGCGTAATTCCAAAAAGGATAACCAATAATGCTATCGACAAAACATAAAACCGTCTTTCATTTGGAATTGTCCGCATTTTCATAAATAATCAGGTATAGCAAATATACGGATAATGCCCAGTGGCTTAATCTCAGGTAAAAGCCAATCAACCAAAGACCCCTTTAAAGATTTTCTCGGTAAGTCCTTCAGATTTGAGCCAAGTGGCTAAATCCTTTCGCTGGCCTACTTCAGCATGGTGCAAAAGCGTAAAACCATGTGGTCCGCAGGAGTTGAGGAGATGGGGGTAATCAGTCACTATCCTCTTAACGAAATCATCATACCCCAAAAAGGCATAGTTAAAGATATCCAAGCGAGCTCCTTTGCCCACCAAATGGTCCACGATATCCCTTCGGCCCATATGTGAAGCACCCCCAACAGCGGTCTCAAAATCTCCCTTCTTAAATTGACTGGTACAATTTAGCAGTAAAGGGTACTTTTCCAATAGGCTCTGTGTTTTTTCGAGGCTCTTATGTGCGGCAAATACAAACTCCTGAATTAGGTCGTAGTCAAATAGATCATTTTGGGGAGCGCTCTGGTTTCCCAGAAGAAGTGTTGGTGTGGCCACAGCAATCCCACCCAATATCAAATGCTGTCTTAAAAATGTTTTTCGATTCATAACGTGCTTATTTCTTGCGCTGTAAAGGACATTATTTTTTGGAAAAATCTGGGCTAAGAAAACCTGCTTTGTCCCAAACGTGTAAGAGGCCGTCACGAAATTTCTGTCTTCGCCCCATATTTAGACGATTTTGTCTTAGCTTTATCCATCTAGAAACCAAAAGCATTAAAATTTCTTATAATGAAGATCTTCCGATTCACGCTAAAATCAATTTTTCTGATTCTATTTTCCCTTGTGGTTTTATCCTGTAATGGAAAGAAAGGAGGAAATGAAGGAGAAACCCCGGACCAGACCCAGCAAGAAGACACCAATGAAGATGATGGTTCCGTAGAATCCAGTTTACCCTTGGACCGTCTGAACCTCCCTGAAGGGTTTAAGATTGATACTTATGCCGAAGGCATTGAAGGAGCCCGATCCATGGCCATGGGAGCGGACGGAACTTTGTTCGTGGGTACCCGAAATGAAAATAAAGTCTATGCGCTTAAGGATACGGATGGCGATTTTAAAGTGGATGATGTCTATACCATTGCTGAAGACTTGGAACAACCCAACGGCATTGCCTTCAAAGATGGTGCATTGTACGTGGCAGCGGTAAGCAAAATGTTCAAATATGACAATATTGAAGCATCATTGTCCAACCCTCCAGCGCCTGAGTTGATCTATGACGACTACCCAACCGAATTCCACCACGGTTGGAAATACATAGCCTTCGGCCCTGATGACAAACTCTATGTTCCCGTGGGTGCTCCCTGCAACATTTGTGACCGGACCGATGAGGACGAGCGTTTTGGTACCATTACCCGAATGGATGCAGATGGAAGCAATCGGGAAATTGTGGCCCATGGTGTACGGAATACCGTTGGCTTTACCTGGCACCCGGAAACTGAGGAATTGTGGTTTACGGACAACAACAGGGATATGATGGGGGATGACCTCCCTCCGGGAGAACTGAATCGTTTGGCCGAAGTGGGTCAGCATTTTGGCTATCCCTTCTGCCATGCAGGAACCATTCCCGATCCCGAATTTGGCAAACAACGACCATGCTCGGATTTTGTTCCACCGGTACAACCGTTGGATGCCCATGTCGCCGCACTTGGAGTGAAGTTTGACACGGGTTCCATGTTCCCTTCAGCATATAAAGGCCACGCGTTCTTGGCCGAACACGGCTCTTGGAACCGTTCCAAAAAAATAGGGTATCGGGTAACATTGGTGAAATTGAATGGCAATGAGGCTGTTAGCTATGAACCCTTTATCGACGGTTGGTTGGACGAAGAAAGTCAGGAAGCCTTTGGTAGACCAGTGGACCTGTTGTTTTTGGAAGATGGCTCCTTATTGATTTCCGATGATGAGGGCAATGCCATCTATAGGGTCACGTACAGTGGCTAATCATTCCGATAGTAGTATAGAGTACACCTAACTTTTCATCATAGAAATTCCAGATACTTGGGCGGGGTCAAATCTTCCATTTTCCAGGTGCTACGTTGGTTTTGAGAGTCAGATACCTCGAGAAATATATGGGTTGAGGCAAATTTTCCAAGGGATACGATGCGTTCAACACTATAGACCCAATCCCCACAGGAAAAAACATATTCGGTTTTGTCCTTTTTGGGACTTTGCTTCATACTTCCGTTTTCCAAAACAAGATTTGGAGGCTCCAAAACAGTTTTTGGTTTGTGCCAACATAGGTATCGAATTTGTCCATTGCAAAGTTCGTCCACCCGCACCGTATAGTCGGCGTTATGGCATAAGATCAGGATTTTCTGTAGGTCTGTTTTGTGGGGAATGGCTATGACTGGTTCTTGGTTTAGGTTGATTTGGAATTATTGTAACGTTTGTAAGGGCATCGTATTGTTTATACCCGGTTTCTCTTTCCCCAATGGGCGCCATGCAGAAACCCCAATAAGTAAAGAATAAGGCCTACAAGACCCAAGCAAATCATTTGTAAGAGATTTATGGTTTCTAGCGTAGTCATTTTCTTGTTTTATTGCAATCTAGATTTACCCGCTTAGAATTTGTCATTTAAATTGATGAATGAACCTTTAGAATTGATGGATAGTACATTTGAATTGACGTGTGAAATATTTACCCTACAAAAATTCTTTTGTCCATCCTTTTGGGTTTCAAAGGCATTTCTGAAAAAACCATCCTTTTGTCACCCTATTTGGTTATTTTAATAACTTATAAATAACAAGGTTGGCTAAACCCTGTGTAATCCAAATGACTAACGCTAAACACTAGATTCATGAAAAAACACATTCTCCTTTGTTTCTTAGGCCTTGGGATGGTCTTTTACAGCTCAGGACAGCGTAAGGCTTCTGGGCCAACCATAAGTAAAACCCTTTACGAATCCATGACCTACCGGAACATTGGCCCTTTCCGTGGCGGTAGGGCCACTACCATAGAAGGCATCCCGGATGATATCTTCACCTACTATATGGGTGCCACCGGAGGTGGGGTTTGGAAAACCACTGATGGTGGCGAAACTTGGAACAATATTTCTGATGGCTATTTTAATACCACAGGTATTGGCGATATCACCGTAGCTCCATCGGACCATAATGTGGTATACGTCGGTACGGGAGAATCCTGTATCCGAGGGGTAAAGACCTCACATGGCGACGGCATGTACAAATCTACCGATGCTGGAAAAACTTGGAAGCACTTAGGCCTCGAGGCCACCCGACATATCGGGGAGGTCTTTGTGCATCCCACCAATCCCAATAAAGTGTACGTTGCCGCACAGGGTAACCCTTATGGCAAAGACGAACATCGAGGACTCTATCTTTCTGAAGATGGGGGAGATACTTGGGAGAAAATACTGTACGTGAACGAATCCTCAGGAATTGTGGATATGACGGTGAGCCCCACCGATCCCAATTATATGATGGTGACTTCATGGGATTTTCAACGGAAACCTTGGGTGGTACAGAGTGGCGGCCCGGGAAGCAAGGTCTTCAAGACCACTGATGGCGGTAAAACATGGAAAGAGATCACCAGTGGTCTTCCCAAGTTGATGGGAAAAATAGGTGTGGACATTTCCCCAGCCAATCCCGAGGTGGTGTATTTGGCCATTGAAGCCTTGGAACGCGAAGGTGGTGTGTACCGTTCCAACGATGCCGGGGAAACCTTTAAACAAGTTTCCAACGACCCCACCACATTTGCCCGTGCATGGTACTATATGCACATCATTGCAGACCCCAATGACGAGGACGAAATCTGGGTGATGAACAGTCGCGCCATGAAATCCATTGACGGGGGCAAGACCTATACCGGTATGGTCGGTAGTCATGTGGACCATCACGATATGTGGATCAACCCCAACAATAGCAATGTCATAGCCAATGCTAATGACGGCGGTGCCTCCATCACCTTCAACGGTGGAAAATCGTGGTCAACCATTTATAACCAGCCCACGGGGCAATTTTATCGCGCTTTGACTGATAACGGATATCCTTATCGGGTGTATTCCGGTCAGCAAGACAACAGCACCATCGCCATAGATAGCCGTGCCATGGACAACGGCATCGGACAAATGCACTGGGACATTATGCGTGCCGGGGAATCGGCCACAGTAGCTTTAGATCCCAACAATCCCAGATACATTTACTCCACCTATTTTGCGAGCCATTTTACGGAGTGGGACAGTAAAATTGACAACAACCGCATGGTGCGACCCTATCCAGAGCGCATCAGTGGGGAGCAGCCCAAAAATCTAAAGTTGCGTGCCAACTGGAACGGTCCCGTGATGGTATCGCCCCATAATCCCAATACCATTTACTACGGTTCCCAATACGTGATGAAATCCACCGACCGCGGGGTGACTTGGGAAACCATGAGTAAGGACCTTACCCGAAACAACAAGGACCATCAGGGCAAGGGCGGTATTCCTATTTCCAATGAGCAGATTACGGCCGAAAGCTATAACAACCTCTTTAACATTGAGGAATCGCCCCTACGCGAAGGGGTGGTTTGGGTAGGTTCGGACTGCGGTTTGGTGCACGTGACCCAAGATGGTGGCGAAACCTGGACCAACGTGACCCCCAAAGGTTTGAAGGAAGGCATCATCAATGTGGTGGAACCTTCGCCACACGACCCGGCCACGGCGTATTTTGCCATGGCAGGGTATAAAATGAACAATTTTACCCCCGAAATCTACAAGACAACCGACTACGGAGCCTCTTGGGAAAAAATCGTGAATGGACTCCCTGGCGATACCTTTGCCAGGAGCGTTCGCGAGGACCCTGATCGTAAAGATTTATTGTACGCAGGTACCGAAACCGGAATGTTTGTCTCCTTCAATGGGGGTAAGCAATGGATGTCGCTACAGAACAACCTGCCCGAAGTGCCAATTACCGACCTTCGGGTGCAGCGCAAGGATTTGGTGGTGACCACCCAAGGGCGGGCCATTTGGATCTTGGACGATTTGACCCCGTTGCACCAAGTTTCTGATGCGGTGGCCAAAGCGGACTACTACCTCTACAAACCTAGAGATACGGATGCCCTGCTCGGCATATCCTACTCGGCGCGTAACACACCCGGGCAAAACCCACCCGAAGGTGTACAAATCCATTATGTGCTCAACAAGGAAGTTCCCAAGGACACCCCCATGTCCCTAGAGATTACGGACAGCAAGGGCGAAGTGGTCTACTCTGAGTATACGGATGCCCCCAAAACCGAGTGCGATGCCTTTACAAAGCCCCAATTAAAGCGAAGCGCGGGAACGCACCGCTACGAATGGGACATGGAAGTGGGCATGATTGATTGTTTAAAGGAGGTTACCGCCACCAGCCGTGGCTTGGGCGCTTACGAAGCCGCCCCCGGAAACTACACCGTAAAACTGACCATTGGAGATTTTACCCAGACCCAGGACTTTGCCATTACCATTGATCCCCGTATAAAAATGAGTGTGGACAATGTGGAGGCCGCCTATGTGGAGCGCGATGGCATCTCCAAGTCCATTTACCAAGGCGCCACAGAAATGGCCAAAGGCGTGCGCGACCTGCGCAAGATACAGCAGCAGTTGGATTTTGTAATGGACGAGACCAGCTCAGATGAATTAAAGGCTAAGGGCAAGGAACTGGATGCCACCATTGAGGCTTGGATTGCCGAAATCTTGCAGAAAGAGCTGCGCACCCAACAGAACAACTATATGTTTGAGGCCCGCCTTTTAGTGAAATTTAAGGGCTTTTTGGGAGATATTGGCCGCGGCAACCTGCCCGTGACCCAAGGCACCCGCGACGTGGCCCGCGACTACCTCAAAAAATGGGACGGCCTAAAAGCTGACCTACAAAAAATTAAGACCCAGGAGGTGACGGCTGTAAACGCCTTGATCAAAACCACTGGGCTACCAGAGCTGTATACGCCCTAAAAATTTGTTGTTGCATAGTGTTTGAAGGGGAAGGCCGAAGGGTCTTCCCTTTTTATAACTCTAGGTTTTCGACCTATTCTTGAACAGCCAAGAAAATTTCCACCATGGTGTTTTGGACTTTGTACTGGTATGAAGTTTGTTTGTAAGGTTCTCCCGATAATACTTCTCTTTTTCTTTTTTGCTATGTTTTCTACCTTCAATAATTTGTTCTTTAGTCCATTTTGTTGCCCAAATTATTTTATTGTTTGTTATCCAATAGTGAGATTCGCATGGAAAACCCCAATTTCCAATCGATGGGTCCAAAGAAACCGATTTCCCATTAAAGATTAATTTCCAATCCGTAGGAGTAAGAGGAGTAACTGTTTTGTTGCCACAACCACAAACACACATGTGAACTGCTGTACAAAATCGGATAGAAATATATAAGACATTATCTTCTAATTCTTTTGGAATGAATTCAACAAACCTATGCTCGAACCTCATCATTTTGAATTTTGTTGGCACTTATTCGATAAAACATATTATGTTCACCTGTAAGATCATGATAAAAACCCAATAATTTTTTCCATTTCATTACCGCAAAACCTGCATTTAAAAGATTGAGCTCGGCGATTTGAATGTTTTTACCATATTCATTTTCGGGATTTTCTGTGTAAGATATGTATGGACTATCCCAAAAATGATCTTTCTTCGAATCCGTGCTAGTGGTATTTCTTATTAGAGCAGTAAGGGAACCATTTTTAAATTCAACACCAATTCCTGAATCGACAAATGATATGTTTTTATCTTGTAAATATTGAATGATTTTCTTTTTGATTTCCCCCTTGTCGATATTCAAGAAAACAAAAGTGAATTGTAATAACTTATCAAAATCCTTTTCCGTCAAGTAATCGGGATGAACTACAATTTTTCTATGCATTCTTGAATAAATTGATAAATAATAGTCAACTTTTTTCTTTGGAATTTTCAATTCATCGATGGAAGCTGCACCAGGAGATCTAAAAGCATTGTTGTTATAATACCAATCCCCATCAAAGAGATGTATTTCTTGGACAGGAGTTTTTGCAACAAGGTCTAAAATGTATGACCCAGTACCACCAAGACCAATGATTCCAATCTTTTGATCGAGAAATTTGTCTGTAAGTCCAACTAATTCTGGTTTATTGGAATTGGTGTCCGCATAATTAAATACTGATTCTTCATCGGAGACGACTAATTTTTCGCCCTTTTCAGTTACGTTTTCATCAATCGCCTTGGCAGGTGAAGAAATCATATTAATATATGTGGTCATTTTGTGATAATAATCGGTATAGCCATGAGGTTTGGGCTTACTGGAAAATAGCATGTCTACCTCAAACCCATTTGCAACAACTTGTTTCCTTTTATTGTTTATTATGTTGAACTCTTTTCCATTCAATTTACATGGTGGTTCACCAGAAAAATGTACTGTATGCGAGGGGTTTGGTTTGGTTTTATTACCTGCTAACTCAAGTGGTGATACAATAACCCCATATTTAATCTCACCTAATGCCGTCAAGTATGGAATTCGATGAATAAACAAGAAATTATTTTTGATATCCAACACCAAGCCATCAGCCAAAAGCCTTTGCAGGTCTTCACTATGATTTATCAGTTGCTGTGACATCGAATTGGGTTCCTTCTTTAATTTTAACTTCTTGGCCTTCAGCTAAAGTGCCATCTTTATTGCCTTGAGCTCCAGAATACACTACTTGATATTCGGTATTTGGAAAAGGTGGATTAGGAAAGGCCAATTTGGTGACTTCATCGAACGATATGGTTTTGCCGATCCATTTTTCTGGAGTTGCATTAACATAAATGGTGAACTCCTTGTTTTGCCCAGGGGCGTCTTCTTTTTTCATTTTACTATTCATAATGTTTACTTTATAATTATTTTTCTTTTCTTACTCCTTTGAACTTACCTCCCGAAGTTTTTACATCCATAAACCTTCCTGTTTCTGAATCCCTCTTTACAAAAAGTTTGGTTTTTGGATTGAATACTTGCGATCGACTTTTCACAGCCCCTTTTCTTGCATTATCGCCAATAGGTTTATTTTTAGCCATTTTTTTTAATTTTTATAGGTTAATGCTTACAATATTTTTATTTTTCAAACATGGCACAATGATATTTCAGAAGAGGATATCAATACGCTTCAATGGTATATGCTCATAACTTTCATTTTTTTGCCATTCGGTTGGCAATTTTTTGGTTTTGAAGAGCATATTTAATTGTAATATGGCTACAGCGAGCAAAAAAGAGATTCTCCAGCAACTTGAATCCATCGATCTGAATGAGCTTTTGGATAGAATGGAAGATTATGTGCGTACTCGATTCTACAGTAGGTCCGAAAAGGATAGGGAGGGATTTGATTACCTCGACTTCTGCTACAATGTTCTCATGAAGGCCTGTACTGGTGTAAGAAATTGGGACAAGAAAAAAACCTCATTTGAAAATTTCATTTTTGGTGCTCTTAAAAGTGATTTGTATAGTTTTTTTAGAAGCCAAAAAAGGAAAAAAATCCAAAATGAGAACACTTCCATTTCAGATAAGGAAGTGTATCTTATTGAAATAAATGATATTGTCGATTTAGACGAAATACCAGCACAAGAGTCCAAACAAGATTTAGACTTCGATAATATTTCCCAAAATGCTTTAAAATCATTGAAAGAACAAGGAGCGGATGAGGTTGAAATTGGAGTTTTTGAATGTTGGCTTGCAGGATATGAAAAACCACAAGAAATTGCAGAGTTATGTGGTACTACTACAGCAGAAGTAAATAATGCTGTAAAAAGACTTTCTCGGAAGACTATTAAGTTAAAGGAACAATGGATAAGCTTAAAAAAATAATTGATAACGGGATTACTCAAAATTATCTTTCTGGGGATATTACGGATATCCGCAAAAGTTTGTCTGACTATGGTGTGGATTTAGATGAAAATAGGGAACGCCAGAATAAGTTGATCAAACAATTAAAGTTTAAAATTCGCTCGTCTATAAACGAAGAGAAATATGATATTCTTTTATTGAAAGCAACAGAGTCATTTCAAGAAGCCATTAACAAAGGTCTAGAAAAACCTATTGCTTATTTAAACTCTCTAATAAAAGAAAATCGATTAGCGGTTCAATACAGTAGTTTGGATAAATTAAGTGCAAATGAAATAAAGGAAATTATAAAAGACCAAAATCTCATTGAAATCATTGAGTTACTTGAAGACGAACAATAAGGGAAAAAACAAAGCAATAGAGGTTTTGCAGGAAATAGGCTTTGATGAGGTTACTGAGCTTTCAAACTCTGAACTAATCAGTGGTTTCGGAATAATTTATATTTCTGAGCCATTAGATAATGCTGATGGAAAAATAATAAGAGGTAAAAAAAGGACAATAATTAAAGTTAATTCTTCAATTCCCTATCCAGGAAGAATTCGGTATGTAGCTGCTCACGAATTGGGACACTATTTTTTACATGACAAACTGGAAATTCATACTGATAATTCAAAAACATTGAACTGGTTTAAAATAGAAAAACAAGCTAAAAGAGGATTGCAAGAATTTGAAGCAAATGATTTTGCCTCGGAATTATTAATGCCAGAAAAATTATTTCGTCAGTTTGTTTTAAATAAATCTTTTACGCCTTCTTTAATAAAAGAGATTTCTACAAGATTTCAAACCAGCTTAACATCTGTAATTTACAGGCTTATTTCATTGGATATAGCACCAATATTGGTTGTGTTTATGACGGATGGAGTGGTAAGATATTGGAGGAAATCTACTGATTTAAGAGGATGGGTGAAGGACATTACCAAACTTTCCCCTCCAGATGATTCTGTCGCAAAAGAGTATATAGATGCCAATTACGAATTCATATATAAGGGAGAGGAAAAAGCACAAGAAATAAGTCGTTCAACATGGTTCCAATTGCATGAAAATCAAGAAGACTCTGACTTTTTGGAGTATTGCATACCCACTAAACAATATAAGACAATAATCAGTGTAATCTGGGAGGCTTAATGTGAATAATTGAAAATTTCTACAACCCCCCAATCACCTTTAAGCTCAATCCCGTATACTTTTTAATGGTTTCCGGGTCAACACCATCAGCTTTCATCTTTTTAGCGGCTTCCTTTAACCCTTCTTTTTTTGCCCTTTTCCGCTCCGTTTCCAATTTAAAGGCTTCCAATTCCTGCTTTTCGGGCCCTACGATCTCAAACAGTCCAGATTTACGCAGTTCGTCCATTACGCCCTGGTCCTCAAAACTGGTGTAGTCGGTCTCGGTGATCACCAAATGGTCCAGTACATCAATCCGTAGAAACTTCCCGGCTTTCAGCATATGGTCGGTAAAGAGAATATCGGCATCCGTTACCTCGTGGTTGCCGCTGGGGTGGTTGTGCACCAAGATCAGCTTGCTGGCCAGTTTGTAGATGGCCATTCTAAAGACATCGGGCGGGTCTGCGTTTACCCGGTTGTGGGCGCCAAGGGCAATGAGTTCCACAAACAGGATCTTGTTCTCGTTGTTGAGCCCCACCACCCAAAAATGCTCTTGGTTGCGGCGAATCTTGTTTTCGCGCAGCAGTATTTGCTGCATAATGGTATAAATGTCTCTGGCGTTGAGCACTTTGATCTTTTGTTCTTGGGTAAGCCGTACGTTCATAGGTAGGTGATTTGGGTCTTGGAAAGGTAAACCATGCCCATGAAAAAACCAAAAACCAGCTTTTTTGGGTCCAATACAGCCTTTGGCGTCGGGGTATGGTGCCATTTCACTATTTTAGGGACGCAGAACCAACCTCATCCATGGGCATACACCGTAAATTGACCGCCATAATGTTTACCGATGTGCAGGGGTACACCGCCATTATGCACGAGGATGAACAGCGGGCCCTTACCTTGCGGAGCAGGCACCGAAAGCTTTTCAACGAACTTACCGAAAAACACCGAGGCACCGTGGTGCAGTATTTTGGCGATGGCACGCTTACTGTTTTTGACAGTGCGGTGGACGCCGTGGAGTGCGCGTTGGAGTTGCAAAAGGCGTTCCGGCAAGCGCCGGTGATTCCCGTACGTATTGGCATCCACATGGGGGACATTGTCCTTTCGGATGATGATATTATGGGCGATGCGGTAAACGTGGCCTCTAGGATAGAATCGGTGGGCGTGCCGGGCAGCGTTTTCTTTTCAGACCATGTGAACGACCAATTGCGGAGCCATAAAAAATTCGAGACCCGATTTTTGGACGTTTTCCATTTTAAGAACGTAAAGGAACCCATTCCCGTCTATGCATTGGTAGATGACCAATTGGTGGCCCCAGACCGAAAAGCCTATGTAAAGACCAAGTCCCATTCCAGTTTTAAAGGGGCAGGAAACCGTGGGACATCCAAGCAAAAAATCCTCCGATGGGGTGGCGTCTTGGTATTGTTGGCGATCTTGGCAGGGCTCTATTTTACGTTTGTCGAAAATGAGAAGTCCCCCGAAGGGGATGGGGAGCTTCTCCGAAGCATTGCGGTACTACCGGTGCAGAATCTTACCGGGATTTCAGAAAATGATGTGTTGTGCGAAACCATTACCGATGACCTTATTGGGCAATTGTCTGATGAGGTGGGGATGGTAAAGGTGGTACCCAAATCCTTGATCCAGGATTATTTGGACCAGGGCGAACCCCTACAAAAAATGGCCGCTGCATTGAATGTGGGCTATATTTTGGAGGGTGCTTTGCATCATTCGGACAGTCTCTACAATTTGGACCTTCGGTTGGCCGATGCAATGGAGCGCATGTATCTCTGGTCCGAACGATATGACCATGTTTCTGGAGCCAATGTGGCAACAATGCTGCAATCCCAAGCAAGCGGTGCCATTTCCGCAGAATTGAATGCACATATGAACAGTGCCAATACTACCATTTCACCCAGTCCTACCGATAACAAAGATGCCAGTGAACTGCTGGCACGTGCGAATGCCATTGCGGATAAAATGGATAAGGAATCGCTGTATCAGGCCATGTCATTGTACCAACGAGTGATCCAATTGGAACCCAACCTTTCCGACGGTTATATGGGAATGGCGCGGGTGTATACCATTGGCGGGCTTATTTGGGGCATTTTTCGGCAAGAGGAAGCTGAAAAGCTGTCCAAAGAATACGTTGAAAAATCTATGGCGTTGAAGCCGACTTTGGAAGCATACCAATATGTGTTGATCACCAAATTCTTTTTTGATTTTGATTTTGAATATTCGGAGGAGCATCTATCGTTGGTCGCCATTTTGCCACCGTTTCCGGATGGGGCTTTTTATGCGGTCTACAATAATATTGTAGGTAGATATGATGAGGGCATTCGCTATGCTGAAAATTATATTGAGCGCTTCCCTGAAGCGGGCAACGGATTCGCACAGATGATTCGTGCTTATTTCCTTTCCGATCGTTGGGACAAAGCCGATAGTTTAATGAACCGATATGATGCCAAATTCCGCCATGATCAATTTTATATGCGCGATGTGGCCATGGTGCACCTGAACATGGGCAATATGGAGTCCTTTATGGAAATGAACAATATCCTAAAGACCAATTTTCTGGACAATGCCGCTGTCCATCTCTACTACGATGCCATTGAAATGCGCTACAAAGGGGAAGACCCCAAGAAAATTCAGGAAAAACTAAACCTTTTGGAAGACCAATACAACATGGGCATGGCAGGTTCACCTGCTTGGTTTTTGGCCATGTACCATTTTTATATCAAGGATGATGAAACCGGTTTCCAGTGGTTACAAAAATCGTTCGACCGCAAAGATGTGGAAATTTTGTGGCTCAAAAACGAATACCTCCTGCAACGGTTCAAAAAAGCCCAAGACCCAAGGTATACCAAGCTCTACAATCAAATGCATTGGCCGGAGTAACCTTTCACCCTTCACCTTTCACCCTTCACCTTTCACCCCATACCCCGTAAAGAAAATTGTCCATTCAGTGGCGAACTTCGTCCATTTTATCCCGTTGTAGATCGCTTCAACTTTGTACTATCAAATTTAGTATAACATTTTTAAGTACAACACTATGAAAAATTTAATCAGCACATTCGTAATTTTTACAACAGGAATTATGGGCGCTTTTGCCCAATTACCAGAACCGGGTTTTATCATAGATGAGCATACCGCCATTGTGATCACAGACCCACAAAACGACTTTTTAAGTCCCGATGGGGTGGCTTGGGGAGCCGTTGGCCAGAGCGTACAGGAGAACAACACCATTGAAAACCTGGAAACCATTTTTAAGTTAGCCGAAGAACACAACATCCCCGTTTTTGTATCGCCCCATTACTACTACGAGCACGACCATGTTTGGAAGTTTGAGGGGACTTTGGAGAAACTCATGCACAACATAACCATGTTTGATCGTGGTGACCAATTGAACGTTGAAGGTTTTGAAGGCTCCGGCGCCGACTGGTTGCCTCGCTACAAAAAGTACATCAACAAGGATAGGGTAGTGGTGACCAGCCCACACAAGGTCTTTGGTTCCGAAAGCAACGACTTGGCCCTACAATTGCGTAAGCAAAAAATTGATAAGGTGATCTTGGCTGGGATGTCCGGGAACCTTTGTGCCGAATCGCACATGAGGGAATTGGTGGAGAACGGTTTTGAGGTTGCCGTGGTGGGTGATGCCACTGCTTCGGCCAAACTTCCCGGATTGGATGGCGACCAAGCTGCCCAGACCAATTACAAAATGATTTCAAGCAAAGTCTTTACCACCCAAGAATTGGTAAGCGAGCTTGAGATGCACAAAAAATAAAAAACAGTGTTTAACGAGAAGTGTGATGGTGCGGTTGAAGGACGAGGGGTCAAACGAAAGTTTGGCCCTTTGTTTTTTTCAGAAAGTGGCATATCGGGAAAAATGTCCAAGAGGAAGTGAAGTTTGTCCATTTTATTCCAAGGGCCCGTGCTGCAACTTTGTACCAATAATAATTCATAACAAAAAAGACAAGACTATGACACGTTTACAAGCATTAGATCCAAAGGAAGCAACCGGAGAGGCAAAGGAGTTGTTCAACGGTATCCAGAGCAAATTGGGAATGGTTCCCAACATGATGCGCACCATGGGGAATTCCCCAGCCGTATTGCAAGGGTACCTAAATCTAAGCGACGCGCTGGGCAAAGGTTCCTTGGGTGGTCGATTGGGCGAACTGATCGCCTTGGCCGTGGCCGAATCCAACAGCTGCAATTACTGTTTGTCCGCCCATTCCTTTATCGGGGAAAAATTGGTGCTCATTGACACCGATACCTTGCACATGGCCCGTGAAGGGAGAAACAAAGACCCAAAAATAGCCGCTGCGCTCTATTTTGCCAAGACCTTGGTGGAAAAACGCGGAAGGGTAAGTTCAGATGATGTTGAGGTCGTTAAAAATGCTGGTTACACCGATGGCGAAGTGGGAGAGATCGTGGCTCACGTGGCCTTGAACGTATTCACCAACTATTTCAACAACACAGCCAACACCGATATTGATTTTCCGGTGGTTGAAGCAGAAACTGTTTAATCCAGTAATCACAAGTTTAATCCAAAATCATAAAAACAATGAAACAATTAGTTCTATTGGCAATGGCCCTGGTTTGGGGAATTGCCGCACACGCCCAAGTTGACCCCGTAAGCAAAGATGGTGTAGCCATTGGCGGGTACGATGTGGTATCCTATTTCACTGGCGAAGCAAAACAGGGCAACAAAACCTATGCCGCCAAGCACAATGGGGTAACCTATTATTTTGCCAGCAAGGCCAATAAGGCCACTTTTACCCAATCGCCTAGCATGTACTTGCCGCAATTTGACGGCTATTGCGCTTGGGGCGTTGGTGAAAAACAAGCCAAATTTCCCATCAACCCTGAAACATTTGATGTGATCGACGGAAAACTCTATCTGTTTTTTAACGGCGATTTCAACGGGGAGCCTTTTAACACTTTACCCGATTGGAGTGCCCGTACTTCAGAATTGAAGAAAGCAGCCCATGACAGTTGGCCAAAGGTTAGGGATGGTAAATAATTCCTTAAGGGCAAGTTGAAAATTCAGCTTGCCCTTTTTTCATTCAAAAAAAACATAAAATGGCAATAGAACAAAAATTTCCGTTACCTCCTTTTACCGAGGAAACGGCCAGAGAAAAAGTACAGTTGGCCGAGGATGCCTGGAACAGCCAAGACCCTGAAAAAGTGTCCAAAGCCTATACCGTGGACACCGAATGGCGCAACCGTTCCCAGTTTGTTAATGGACGGGAAGAAGTGGTCGCTTTTTTGACCGAAAAGTGGCAAAAGGAAAAAAATTACAAGTTGAAGAAAGAACTTTGGGCTTTCACCGACAATAGAATAGCAGTTCGTTTTGAATACGAATACCAAAATGCCCAGGGAGCGTGGTTCCGCGCGTATGGAAATGAGAATTGGGAGTTCAATGAGCATGGGCTTATGCAGAAACGCTACGCCAGCATTAATGATCTGCCCATTGCCGCCAACGAACGACGATTATAGTCAATCAAAATTTGTCAGGTCGAGCGCAGTCGAGACCTCATTGAAGTGGTTGAGATTGATGACTTCTCGATAGCTCCTTCGACTGCGCTCAGGATGAGAGCTCGAAGTGACGAATTTTTTACCAAATGGATTTCAGCTAATTCATAAACTCAAAAATGGACATCTACAACACCAACACACTCATCAACGAACAGACCGGGAAATTGGCCTTTAAACTTTCTCATTTTGAAGATGACTGCCAGTTCTGTTCCCTAAAACGATTTAATTATTATTCCTTAATTTGGGTTAAGAAGGGGAGTGGCACCGCCAAAATAGATTTCGCAGAGTTTGATTTTACCGCGGACACATTGTTTGCCCTAACTCCTTACCAACCTTTTAGCCTCATTGAAAAGGAAAAAATAGAGGGTGTGGTGTTGAATTTTCATCCTGATTTTTTCTGTATCCACAAACACCAAGAACAGGTGGCCTGCAATGGGGTACTGTTCAACAATATTTACAATCCCCCGTATTTTTGTGTAGACGATACCATCCGAAGTCAGTTTGAAATGGTGCTTTCACAGATGCGTGCTGAAGTTCAAAAAGCGGACTTGGCCCAATATGAATTGTTGGTGTCCTACCTAAAAATATTCTTGATTACCGCCTCACGGGCCAAGGCCAAACAACAACCGGAATCCCTAAAGGACAGTCCGGATGAAAAAGAGCCATTCATTATCCAAAACCTGAAGGACCTTATCGAAACGCACTTTAAAACCAAGCATTCGGCAGGGGAGTATGCTGATTTGTTGAACATCAGTCCAAAAGCATTGGCCAAGATCACCAAGAACCATTTTAACAAGACCATGACCAACTTGATTTCAGAGCGCATCATTATTGAGGCCAAGCGGGAGCTGTACCTTACCAATAAATCGGTGAAGGAGATTGCCTTTGATTTAGGGTATGATGATGAACATTACTTCAGCCGCTTTTTTAAGAACAATGCAGACATTTCACCTAAGGTTTACCGCGAAACTGTAGGCTTTGCAAGGGCGATGGCCTAATAGCGAAACATAAAAAATTAGCGCATAATAGTATTCAGTTTTTGAATGTGTGCAGCAAAGTTTTTAAGCGTGCCGGCGAGGACCCCAATCTGTTCTTGGGCCTCTTGCCATTCTTTCTGCTCGATGGCCTCGCGCACGCCTGGAAGCGTTTTTACCCCATAACCTGTGTAAAATCCGGGGGCATAAATCTGGTGCTTGAACCAGTCTCTTCGGGGCAATCCCTTTTCTGAGGTCAGGGCTTGCTCCATGTGCATCAACGCTTGGTTGAGTTCCGCTTTTTTGGCAGCGGAGAGCTGGGTCTTGTCCACTTTGGAAAAGGTATCAATAGTGTTCTTTAAATCGGCTAATGCATTTTGAATCGGTGAAAAATCCAAATAGGGGACTTCCGCTTTTTTCTCGGCAGCCTTAACCGATTTTTTTGGGTCATTGGCCAATCCATATTGATTTTTGGCCACCTTGGCATTGTGTTTTTCCACATCGGAACGCATGGTTTCCAAGGTTTTCATCACTTCGCCCAAATAACCGTCAATGGTGCTGTACCATTGTTGCAGTTCAAACGGAAGTACCTCTGCATTCGCCAAACGGAGTACGATTCGGCCTGCGGTGTTGGCTAAGGTAGTTCCATACTGAAAACCAGGGTCTTTGAATCGGGTATAATGGGTATAGGTATCATAAATGGTGTGGTATTCCCCGCCAGAACCTTCTCCACCAAAACCAAGATTCAAAGAAGCAATCCCGCTATGCTGAATAAAGGGAGTATAATCCGAACCAGAACCGAGTGCATACAATGCAAATTTATCGGAGCCTCCGTTCACAACGTTTCTGGCGGCTTGTCGCTCTGCAATGGAGACCTTGGTTTGTGGGTCGGTTACTTTGTTGGCCACTTCAGACACCATCGCTTGCAGGGTGTGGGAACCTCCAGCACCTAAAAACCCACGACTGTTGCCATCCGTATTGATGTAGGCTACCGTTTTTTGTTGCAGTTCCGCTCGGTGGTCTTCTACCCACTCCGTAGAACCGATGAGTCCGGTTTCTTCGGCATCCCAAGCGCAATACACCAACGTTCGTTTTGGTTTTTTACCAGCTTTGGCCAGTTTTCCCACCACACGGGCTTCCTCCATCAAGGCCACCAAACCACTAATGGGGTCGCTGGCCCCATGTACCCAAGCATCGTGGTGATTTCCTCGCACCACCCATTGGTCAGGCAGCTCGGAACCTTTTAAGGTGGCAATCACGTTATGGGCCGGTTTCAATTGCCAATCGAACTCCAATGTTAGGTGTACTTTGGCTGGCCCAGGTCCAATATGGTAGGTTATGGGTAATCCACCTCTCCAAGAAGCTGGGGCCACGGGACCTTCCAGGGCTTCAAGCAAGGGCTGGGCATCCTCATACGAAATGGGCAAAACGGGAATTTTGGTAATGGTAGGCGCATCTTCACGCTTTAAACGTTTGGCATCTTTGGTGGCGGCGTATCCGGGCGTCAATACATCCCCAGGGTAGAGGGGCATGTCCATCACGGAACCGCGCTGCACCCCAGTTTTGTTTTTGAAGGCACCTTTTGGATAGACATCGCCTTGCACATAGCCGTCATCCTCTGGGTCGGAATAAATGATACAGCCAATAGCCCCCTTTTCAGCGGCCAATTTTGGTTTGATGCCACGCCAAGAACCATAATATTTCGCGATAACGATTTTTCCTTTGACATCGATGCCTAATTTTTCCAATTCCTCATAATCACTGGGGATACCATAGTTTACGTATACCAGTTCTGCTTCCACATCGCCGTCGGTGGAATAGGCATTGTAGCTGGGCAATAGATTTTCTTGGCTGGTATACGGGTCGCCTTCCACGGGAACGGCCTCCAATTTGGCTTTGTACGTAGTGGGTCCTGTCATTTCCAGCACCCGAACTTTTGGATAGGGGAAAAGCACATGATAGGTTTCCACCTTGGTGTCGTACCCCCAAGATTTGAACTGCTTTTCCATCCATTTGACGTTCTTTTCGCCATATTCGGTGCCGACCCAATGCGGTTCACCCGCCAGAAGTTGCATCCATTGGTCCAGATTCTCAGTGGATAATTGTTTTTCAAATTCACTTTCGAGTTGCAGTTGTTTGGTGGCAGCATCTTTGCTGAACCCGATAATGCTTTCTTGGGCCCAAGTGGTAGTTACTGCAACAAGGAAGAGTAGGGGGAATAGTCTTTTTTTCATTTTGTTTGAATTAGCTCTTAAATGTAAGAGATTCATTGAGTTTTTTAAAGCAATTCAAGAAGAACTAGAGAAGTTTCCAAAAGAATTAGGGAATTCACAGATTTGACAATTTATTTTTTCAGAAATAGTTGTGCAGTTAAATGGCTGCATATATATTTGCAATCAAATAACTGCATAATGGAATTAAGAAGGGATGTATTTCAAGCGATAGCCGACCCTACAAGAAGGGCCATCATTGCCTTAGTAGCTGCCAACGCCATGACGCCAGGGGCCATTGCCGGAAATTTTGATTCGTCACGACAGACGATTTCCAAACACATTCAAATTTTAACGGAATGCGAACTGTTGCGACAAGACCAGCAGGGTAGGGAGATTTATTATCATTTTAATCCCACCAAACTTAAAACAATAGCAGATTTCATTGAACCTTTCCGGGAATTATGGGATGATAGGTTCAATAAGCTGGAAGCCATTATGAAGAATCAGAAAAAATCCTAGGACAATGGAGCGAAAAACCAATGTGCATGCCGAGGATGGCAAGCAGGAAATTTTTATTACCCGAGAGTTTGAATTGCCTTTGGACTTGTTGTTCAAAGCGTATGTGGAGCCTAAAATTGTGGAACAATGGATGGGAACCAAAGTACTGAAGTTGAATAATCGAAAACATGGCAGTTATCAATTTGAAACCACCGACCCTAAAGGAAACAAGCATCGGTTCAATGGTACCATCCATGAATTTGAACCCGAAGTGAAAATCACCCGCACCTTTGAAATGGAGGGTTCCGGATTTCCGGTGCAACTGGAATTCTTGGAGTTTAAATCCATTTCGGAAGAAAAAAGCCAACTCCGTATTCAGATGGTGTTCAAATCGTTAGGGGACAGGGACCGCATGCTGCAACTTCCTTTTGCGCAGGGAATCAGTATGGCCCACGACCGCTTGCAAGAAACTGTTCAAAAACTTCGTAACCCATAAATCAAACAACATGACAAAACAAAAGGCAGGCAAAATAACGTATTGGGTAGCCACACTCTGGCTGGCTTTGGGGATGACCTCCACAGGAATTGTACAATTGATGCACATGGAGGAGGAGGTGCAGATGATGGCACATTTGGGGTATCCCATTTATTTTCTTACGCTGATCGGTGTCTGGAAGTTATTGGGTGTTATCGCTATTTTAATTCCAAAGTTTCCAGTATTGAAAGAATGGGCCTATGCAGGCTTTGCGTTTACCATGATAGGAGCCCTTGCATCCCATTTGGCGTTGGGTGACGGTATGGTAGAGCTCTTTGGTCCAGCCTTACTCTTGATATTGACCGAAATTTCTTGGTATTTTAGACCTACAAATAGAAAACTTGTTCCAATCAGTTCCAAATGAATACAAACCCCAAAGTTGATGAATATTTAGCCGAAGGCTGCGGCCGTTGCGACTTGGTGGGCACTCCTGAATGTAAGGTGCATACTTGGCAAGAAGAACTCAAGATTTTGCGGAGACTGCTGTTGGAATGTGGACTCACCGAAGAACGCAAGTGGGGTTCACCCTGTTACACCCTTAACAACAAGAATGTGGTGATGATTGCTGCCTTTGCGGATAACTGTGCGCTGAGTTTTCTAAAGGGGGTGTTGTTAAAAGACGAACAGGATATTTTGGAAAAGCCAGGGGAAAACTCCCAATCCGTTAGGTTTGTACGGTTTACCAATGTGAAGCAGATTATGGCAAAATGGGAGGTATTGAAGCGCTATGTTTTTGAAGCCATTGAAGTGGAAAAGGTCGGATTGCAAGTAAAATTGAAAAAGTTGTCCGACTATGAGGTGCCCGAAGAGTTTCAAGAAAGGCTGGATGCCGACCCAGCACTGAAAGCTGCTTTTGAGGGTCTTACCCCGGGACGACAAAAAGGGTACTTGCTCTATTTTTCCGGAGCCAAACAGCCCAAGACCCGAAAAGCCCGAATTGAAAAATACATTCCAAAAATTCTAAGGGGCATTGGGTTCCATGATAGATGATACGAATGACACGCATCAGCTGTAAAAATAACTTTTGAAGGAGTCTCCAACAGGTAGGGTCAAATACAATTTTTCGTAAAATTCTCTAAATAAGCTATTTAAGTGTCTTTTTGGGCATAATTTTTTTATGGGATAAGTTCAACTACTTGTCAAAATTAAATCTACCTTCGGTAGAAAAAATATGGCGTTAACGCTAAAAGTGCGATCGGTTGAAAACTTATTTGACCAATTGGAAAAAGAAAGTGCCCAATTTCAGCAGATATCTGGTTTGGGTTGCGTTTCGGGCTGTGGAAAGTGTTGTACATATCCCAATATAGAAGCTTCCCCCTTGGAATTCTTCCCTTGGGCATTTCATATGTTTTTGTTGGGCAAAGCAGAAGAGACACTTCACGCCCTCAATCAAACCAAGAGCACAAACTGTTATCTGTTTAAACCCCTTTCCTCGGTAGATCAGGGACATTGTAGCAGCTATGATCACCGCGGTTTGATATGTAGATTGTTCGGTTTTGCGGCCAATAGGGACAAGTATGGGAGTTTGCGATTGGCAACCTGTAAAATTATCAAAGAAGGGAGGGCAGATGAGTATCGTTCCATTTCCGAGGCAATTGCAAAAGGATTATATGTCCCCGTATTTACCGATTATTATATGCAGTTGAAACAAATAGATTTTCAATTAGGCAACAAAATAGTTCCCATAAACAAAGCGCTGAAAATGGCTTTAGAGGAAATTCTGCAGTATTACGCCTATCGCCCCGTTCCAGATACGGACAAATTGTGTATTTAGCATCACCTTCCAAAATCGCATCGAGAACGAAAAACACGGTGGATTTTGAGCTTTCAAAAGTCCTTTCTAGGCAAAGCAATGGCCCGCGCATTCGTTAAACCATTTTATAGCTCCTATATTTGCAACGTTTTGATTCTAAAAATTATAAAGCAAAATTATGAGCAAAGTAAAGGAAAATGATACTGTAAAGGTGCATTATACAGGTAAATTGACCAATGGGCAGATTTTTGATAGTTCTTTGGAAAGGGAGCCCATGGAAGTGGCCTTGGGTCAAGGTCAGCTTATCCCAGGATTTGAAAAAGGACTGATTGATATGGCCGTGAACGAAAAGAAAACCATAACCATAGACAAGAAAGATGCTTATGGAGAGGTAAATGAGTCTCTGTTTCAAAAAATATCAAAATCGCAATTGCCCGAAGACCTTAAACCTGAGGTTGGAATGGGCTTGGTGGGTTCCAATTCAGAAGGACAGGAACAGCAATTTCGAGTAGCAAAAGTTGAAGAAGAAGATATTATTATAGATGCCAACCATCCTTTGGCGGGCCATGATTTGGTGTTTGATCTAGAGGTGGTTGAAATTCTATAGGACATCCATCCCTAACATTGAACAAAACGTCTTACCACATCAGTAAGGCGTTTTTTTTTCTGCGACACCGTTTTGTTTTAAGTGCTAGACCTTTTTCCATAGCCTTAGTCTATCGGCATGTACATTCAAAACTTTGCAGATTTTCTAGATTGTTAGATATACCACAATTTCATTGTTTTTTATATTCCTTTTAAAACTTTTAAAATTTCATGTTACCTTCAGTCATTTGGCAACTGCAATGAACCAAAAAACCTCTTTCACAATATTGTTATTCGTATTACTGGGTGGCGCACTTTTATATGGTCAAAACGAAGACAAGCTATTTTCCATCACGGTTTATGATGGAAGCACTGGAAATCCTTTGGAGAATGCCAATGTTTATATTAGGCCTTGCAATTGTGGGGGAATCACGGACAACAATGGAAGGTACTCCAGATTCCTTCTTGAAGGTAGGTACCAGATAACCGTTTCCTACACAGGCTTTCAAAGTAATGACTTGGAGGTAGCCTTGACCACGGATGTCAATCTTGAAACAGAATTGCTTCAAAAAGTAGAACAGCTATCCGAAATATTCCTGAGTGCCAAACAAAAAAATGAAAATGTGGAATTGCCCCAGATGGGAGTTTTACGACTGCAAAGCCAAGATCTTATAAAAGTTCCCTCCGGTTTGGGCGAATATGATGTATTGCGAAGCATGACGTTGCTCCCAGGTGTAAACAATGCAGGGGAGGTGAGCAATGGCCTGTCCATTAGAGGAGGTTCATTGGACCAAAATTTAGTGCTTTTCGATTATGCTCCCATTTACAATCCAACACATTTGTTTGGCTTGTTCTCCGTTTTCACACCTGATGTCCTTTCAAACATAGACTTGTATAGGGCCAACATACCGGCTCGTTATGGAGGCAGGACAGCCTCGGTTTTAGATGTTGGGGTAAAAAAGCCGTATGCGGATAAATTTAAACTTTCTGGTGGTGTTGGTTTGGTTTCAAGTCGGTTGACCGTTGAAACTCCTTTGGTGAAGGACAAACTAAGTTTAATTGCAGGCACCCGGGCCGGGTTCACGGATTTTTTGCTGCCCATTTTTTCAAAAAGACTAAAGGATACCAAAGCCAAATTTTACGATACTACCTTTAAACTACTTTGGTTGCCCAATCCCAACGACCAAATTTTTCTAACTGGATTTTATAGCAAGGATACGTATCAACTTGATCTTATTTCACAGATTGACAATATAAACTCCGATAAGAACCGGTATGATTTTATGGCGCTCAACGGTACCTTGAATTGGTTGCATACCTTCAATGAAAAGGCCAGTCTGCGTTCAATTTTTGTTTCCAGTAATTATGTTCCAAAAACAATACTGCCCATCACGGGAAGTACAGATGAAATTGAATACCGCTCCAAGATCAATTACCTGAGCTTTATTTCGGAATATGCCAATAGACCCAAACCCGCAATTGACTATTATTTGGGTCTGCAGGCCAAAAAATATGTGGTTGGCCAAGGCACGCTGGATCCCGGAGGAACAAATAGCGTCCTACCGGTAGCATTACAAGATGAAAACAGTTATGAACTGTCTGCTTATTCCAATGTAAATTGGCAATTGGCATCACCAATAACCCTGTCTTTAGGGCTTAGGTTCAACCATTATGTGTTTGGTGGCCCCCATACCTTTAACACATACGATGACCAAGGCAATATTGTAACCGCTGAAGAATTTGAAAAAGGAGACAAAGTGATAGATTACAACCATTTGGAGCCAAGGGTAGGGGCCAATATAAAATTGGGGGAACAGACCTCGTTCAAGCTTAGTTATGCCCAGGTGAACCAGTACCTTCAAAACGTATACAACAGTACCACACCTTTGCCCACTTCGCGTTGGAAATCATCAGATAGGCATATCAAACCCCAACAAAGTCAAAGTTATGGGTTGGGGATTTACCATAACATTAGTGATACCAATAATGACAGTGCCCTAGAATTGGGGTTGGAAGGGTATTACAGGGATTCACAAAATGACCTTACCTATAAGCCGGGTGCTGATTTTTTTCTTGAGGAATTTTTGGAACAAAAGGTGGTGCAGGGCAAGGGTAGGGCCTATGGTGTTGAGTTCAGCCTTAAAAAGACTGGCGGAAAAGTCAATGGTTGGCTAAATTATACGTGGTCCCGCAGCTTTGTTCGTACCTACAATGAGAATTTGGCCGATAGGATCAACAACAATGACTGGTTTCCATCTGATTTTGATCGCCCCCATATTTTTAACGGCACGGTAAATTTTGAAAGTAACGCGTACAACAAATGGAGCCTGAATTTTACAGCACAATCGGGCAGGCCCTATACCATGGCCAACGGTTTTGTGCAGGTCGATGACATTGATGTCCCCATTTATTTGGAGCGCAACAATGGTCGTTTGCCCGTGTATCACAGGCTTGATTTTTCGTGGCGGGTAAGCTATAATCCGAAGAAAGACAAAAGATGGAAGAATCACTGGGTGTTCACCATATATAATCTTTATGCCAGAAAAAATCCGTTCAACATCTATTACCAACAAAGAACTGGAAATCAAAATGTTGAATTCTTTGGCAATAGTCCTTTGGGAGCCTATGAGCTTTCTGTTCTAAATAGCCCCCTGTTTGCACTAACCTATAATTTTGTGTTCCAGTGAAACACTCTTTTTCTATAAAATATTGGGTAGTGTCTGTTGCAGTGCTTCTGTTCGGCTGCACAGACCCAGTTGAGCCTGAGTACAGCTATAAGGAAGGACTCATCTACATTGACGCCCAAATTTCAACCGCCGTGGGTACATCCTATACCAGAATTTATGAATCCAATACGGATTTTAGACTGTATAGAAACATTTTTCAGGAGGGGGCCACGGTAGTTTTTAAAAACGTGGATACCAACGAAACCATCCCCCTTTTGGAAGAAGAGGATATTTACGTTCCGCCGGAAGGTTTTCAAGCCGAGGACGGAGAGACATGGCAATTGGAGATTACTTTGGTGGACGGCAGGCAATATCGTTCACAACCAGAAACCATCAACACGCCGATTCCGTTTCAAAATATGACCGCGGAATACCGGAAAGAATTATTGTATCGAGAAGATGTCGAGGGATTTGTGCCAGGACACGCCATAACCATAAGCTTTAACGATCCAGGAGAAACCGCAAACCAGTATTTATGGGGATATCGTTCTTTTGAAAGACCTCAATTTTGCCAGGTGTGCTATGATGGTGTTTTTAGAAATGGCACCTGCGTTGGAAACGAATCCAATAGTGATCCCTACTTTACCTATGCCTGTGAGACAAGCGATTGCTTTCAGATACGGTATCACGAAAAAATCCAGTTGTTGTCCGATGAGTTCGTAAACGGTTTGGCCGTAAATAACCTCTTAGTGGCCCAAGTGCCCCTGTATACCAAAGCCGATATCTTGGTAGAGCTGCAACAGTTTTCCATTTCACCCAAGGCGTATGAGTATTACAAGGTACTCAAGGACATTGTTGACAACAACTCGGGGTTCAATGCCCCGCCACCAGCAGCACTGATAGGCAACTTGGTCAGCCTCAATGGCGATGATGAATTTGTTTTGGGCAGGTTTACCGCTTTGGCCTCCACTACGCAATCCATTTTTATTGAGCGGGGAACCATTGAAGAGAACCCTATAGAATATAGGCTACCCGCCAATTATGAAAGTGGCCCGGGAGCACCAACTACCGCACCCTGTATTGAATCCCGATATAGAACGGGCAGGGTCCCTGAAGGGTGGGAGAATTGAAACTTTTTTTGAGCCGGAGCCTTCTAGAAGTAGCCTAAAGTATTGCAGAAAAACCCCAGAATTTTTAAGGTTTTTGTGCAATGGGTTTTTCTACTCATTTTCTACATTTAAGAACTCCAAGTTATTGACTTCCTACGACTTACTTCCCCCAAGAAAATACCCATCTGTGGGTATTGAAGCTATGTGCAAAAATTAAAACTTTTGATTAGAAATACTAACCATTAAAATCAATCACATGAAAAAGTACATTTTTTTATTAGCAGTATCTTGTTTTTCCATTTTGAATTTGTCCTCAAAACCAATTGACAGTAGAACAGACATTAGCGGAATCGAAGTTTTAAACGAAAATTACAATACAAATAACGGGGATGAACAGTGTGTGCCTAGTTGGAAATGGATTGGTGACGACTGGTGCAACATCAATGTTAGGGTAGATAATCCATGTAGTCAAAGAGCTTATTTTTATATCGTATTAAATAACTGCACTGGTAATTGTGTAAGATGTTATTTTGTGAACCCAGGGAGTTACATTACACAAGCGATTAATTGGTGTGACGGAGGCACTTTCTATTGGGGTGTATGTCCTTAGTTAAGGCTTTTTAACAAGGTTGGCTAATTGCCGTTTTCGTTATTTAGGTAAACCTGCATGACAGCTTCCTTGAGTTCCATAAGCACATGACAAACATTTTGCCGTTCCGTTTCTGAAAAAATATCTGTTGGGAGATAATGGAACATATAAATGGCCTTATCCAACCATTGCGTAAAGGAAAGCAGGTCTCCCTCATGGCATTCTTCAAAGTAGGAGAGTAGGGGGGAGTAGGTTAATTTCTTTGGGATTCATATAGTTGGTTATTAAATTGTTGAAAAAACCATAAAGGAAATAGATATGTCGTTTGAATATTAAATATTTAATTAAAACGATATAATATTTAATTAAAAAGAATCAAATATATCGTTTAAAGTTAATTATAATATATGAATTAGAGAATTAAGTTTGTTTAAAATGATACAGATTTAACGTAAAACGATTCAAATGAGCACCAAAAAGCCAATCAATAGAATTAGAGTGGTCCTTGCAGAACAAGATAGAACCAATAAGTGGTTGGCAGAAAGAGTAGGAAAGAGTAGAACCACTGTATCCAGATGGTGTACAAATGAAATGCAGCCCTCTTTAGAAACACTTCGTGAAATTGCAGAAGTTTTAGGAGTTGATATTCGTGAATTACTAGTACCTACAAAAGCTTGACCAAAACATTTTATAGGTTTTATTATAGTGACATTCCTTAATAAATGAATGTATATTTTGATTTAAACATTTTCGACAGAATCGAAAAGAAATGCAATCTTCCTGAACAGGAAAAAATCATTTATTCAGAATTAGAAAGCTTAATTGTTGAAGAACAAATTACGGTTCCTTATTCAAATGCACACTTAAATGATTTATTTCGAGGATATCAAAAAAATCCAAATTTCATTGAAGGACATTTAAAGAATATAGAGCTGTAGCCTTCCCTAAAAATGTAGCCTTACCCCTTTTAGGACATCGCTAAATTCATAAAATTATCATTAATGTTGTCTGTTTCGGGGAAGAATTCTTCCCCGAAACGTTTCTTGTATTCCCTGGGCGGTATATCCCCGATGGATGAATGGGGATGCCTTGTATTGTAATCCCCCATCCATTTTTGGGTCAGTGCCCTTACTTGGTGGAGGTCGTTGAACCAATAGGCATCGAGCACATCCTCCCTGTAAAACCTGTTCAGGCGTTCCATATATCCGTTCTGCATGGGCTTGCCGGGCTGGATGAACTGCAGCTCGACACGTTTGGCCTTGCACCATTGTGATAGGGCCTTGGATATGAACTCCGGACCGTTGTCGCAGCGTATGGTCTTTGGCAGGCCTATTTCCTCCTCCAGTTGTGATAAGGTCTCCACTACCCTTATCGCCGGATAGTTCAGCCCCACGTCCATGGCCAGTGCCTCCCGGTTGCAGTCGTCCATCACATTGAACACCCTTATCTTCCTTCCATCGGACAGCACATCGGCCATAAAGTCCATGCTCCAGACCTCGTTGAGCTCCATCGGGGCCCCCAGTGGGTTCTTTGTCCTTGCAGGAAGCCTCTTCTTGTGCTTCCTCCTGAGTTTTAGGTTCATGGACCTGTAGACCCTCAACACCCGTTTCCTGTTCCAGTTGCGGCCTTCGCGACGCAAACGCTTGTAATACACCTCGAATCCCCTTGTCGGCAGCTCTTCGGCCAGCCTGGAAAGGGCATCGACGACCTCGGTGTCGTCCCTCCTGCTATGGTAGTACCACATCGACCGGGCAAGGTCCAGTACCCCACAGGAACGCGATACACATACAGAATAGGCCTCCTGGAGATATTTGGCGCGCTGCTTCTTGTCGGAAGGCCCTAGAACTTTTTTGACAGTACGTCCTTGAGCATACGGATGTCAAGACTGGCATCGGCGTACATCTGCTTGAGTTTGCGGTTCTCCTCCTCGAGTTCCTTCAAGCGCTTCATATGCGCAACTTCCATGCCCCCGTACTTCTTCCTCCAATAATAAAAAGTGCTGGTGTCAATCCCCATCTCACGGGATATGTCACCCACCTTGCGGCCCTGTTCGTTCTCTTTCAGTGCCTTGATGATCTGGCTCTCGGTAAACTTGCTTTTTTTCATGTGACAGTTAAAATTTAAAGTTAGAAAATCTGAATTTTAAACTGTCCTATTTTTAGGGAAGGCTACAAAAGGGGTAAGGCTACAATAATTGGCTTGGAGTTCTACGAATTTTAATATGTTCATTTTGTCTTTTGGAATTCGCATTTCTATTTCAAGACAGATATGAACTTTTAGGTGATTCTGGTTGGGTTAGTTGGACAATTAGCAGAAATGTATTAAATCCTTGGTTACCCCATCTATCGGATTTTGCGAACTTTCTAAATCTGGAAGAAATAGAAGCAATTAACAGTTTGTTTTTAATTTGTTTTGTTAGTGCGGCTTTTTTACTTGTTGGTTTTTATTCTAGACTGTTTTCTTTAATTCTGTTTCTAGGTTACTTGATATTAGTTTCGACCATGCCTTTGTTTACCTATGGCAAGGACGTATTTCTTCAAATCATTTTATTTTATTTTCTGTTCTTGCCAACGGGGAATTCCTATTCTATCGACAATTATTTGAAGAATTTAAAAAAAAGAAAATGTTATAGAAAAAGTCACTATTCTCGACTCGGTTTGCGCGTTGTGCAAATTCATTTGTGTATTGTTTATTTATCAGCTGGTATAGAGAAAATTTTTCTCCCTGAGTGGTGGAATGGAGAAACAATGTGGTATGCTCTAACACAAAAAGATTTCAGTAGTATAGAGTTAGGTTTTTTAAAAAATCACCCAATAATATTTACTGTATTAGGGATATATGTAATTGCTATAGAAGTATCATATTTTATTTTGATGTGGATACCTAAAACAAGAAAAATAGTTTTGATAAACATTATATTAATTCATTTAGCAATTGCAATATCAATGAAAATGCCAATGTTTGCTGCTTTAATGATAATAATTAATGTTTGTGCTTGGTTGCCAGAGATGAAAAAGGAGCTTAGTAAAATTAAGGCCGTGTTTTTTCATAATAGTTCCAGAATATCAATAGACAGCTCTTAAATATTGAGAGAAATAAATAGAAATCATTGAAATTTATGCTCGGCTAAATTTTTAGCTTTTGCGACAAGCTGACTAGATTTCCCTGTAATTTTTCTTTTCCAGATTTTCAATTAAACCAAAGGTTTCAACAAATACGAAAAGCTGAGCTTTTAATGGCGCTGGCCAAGTGGCTGAGAATTGCGTATAAAAATAAATGCTTGGGCATTTACTTTTTATGAAAGCAATGTGCTGTTGGCCGAGCGACTATTTTACATAGCGACAAATTATGGTACAAATAAAAACTAACGGTGCGCAGCACACCGATTTAAATTATTCATGACCCCGTTGCAAATTTCAATCCATGACGCTCACACGAGGGATATTTTACATAATGGAGAATTATAGCTTACACGTGACAGGTAAAATTATCCAGCGGATGATTTTAGTTGGCGGCGAGATGGTGCATTGGAAATAAAACAACGAATGTTTAAAGCAAATTACTTTGACATAAAATCGGTATCGTTATGATGCTAAAGCATCAGAACTGATTTTATATCAAATAGCACGGCTATACGCAATTTGCTGTACGATAACATTTGTACTATAATCCACATATTGGTAAAATTTAATTGCCTGAAAACAATTTGTTTACCTCTTTTTAGTTATGCTTTTCCTAGGAAGGGCATATTTATTGAAAAATCTACGAAGGTCGTAGGAAAAATCATTAATTAATCTACCGCAAATAGGCTCATTCCATAATGTGCCATGCAAAAGCTACAATTCAAGATTACCCATTTAAGAAAGACCTATAGGATTTATATTGAAAGGGATGTCGTCCATTTGTTTAGAACAAAGGCAGAGGCAAACCAGTACATTAAAAAATATAAATCGGTCTTGACTGATAATCTGCCCATAATGTTGAATTTGGAATTTCAGTTGAATATGTTGAGAAATCAACATTTTCAATTTATGGATACAAGGATGCAAAGGAATTTACTCAATGCGTTCATTGATTTTCATGATTCCTATGGTATGATTTTTTGTAACATGGGCGGTGAAAATGAATGCGCTGTCCAATTCAATAAAATCAGGGTTTCTTTTGATTTTTTGTTTGATATAGTTGATTTTATGAAGGATTACGGGCAAAGGAACAAAAAGCCCGTATTGCTCAATCAGCTGAATGGTATCTCTAAAATCTTGGTCTTGACCGAAAGGAACTATTCAAATGAGGTCAAGGGTCTTTTTGTTGCACATGGCTATCGGGGAAGGTTACAATCATTAAAACCTTCTGAAAATGAAAAGCATTTACCTAACAAAGCATCCTAGCTATTTAAAAAATTCTTTTGTAGAGATAAAAGTACATTCCGATTATTGGAAAATCGGTTTGGATTATGAGGTTTTGGAATATGGAACCGATAACTATTTGACCACTGCACAAATAGTTCACAAAGAGACAATTAGGTTAGAAGAACTTTCGGACCATTGGGCGTATCTGTATTTGGATGCTCCCAAACAGATTGTAAAGGAGATTTGGCGGAACCGTGTAAAGAACCATGCTTTTGTCCTTTTTGATATCATCCTTTTTTCAAATTACGCAGCTTCACAGAAATTCTATGTTTTGAACGATGATAACCATCAATTGTTCAAAGGGTTGAAAAGCCCTGTCAAATTAAATAAGACGGTATGTGGGAAATTATAGTTCATACAAAGGATGGTCTTACTATTCATGAAACTTATGATACCCCTGAAGGTATGGATGCGTTTATTACTCTATTGAGTTTTAAGGTTGAATTTGAAAACATTAAGTCCCTTGAACTTAAATATGATGCCTTATGATTGTTTGTGATACCGCTTGGCTTTTATTGTCGAACATGATGGGCATGCCCGAAATGGAGACAAAGCACCACATGAGGGATTTGTACAAAAGATATTGTGCCGGAAAGTTGGATTTGGGCCAGTTGTCCGAATCGGTTTTTAACGCTTTTTCTTATTATCAAAAGCATAGGGATTTGATAGATGCAGGACACAGTTAGGATTAGGATTCATGGCTGTAACGACAAAGTATCAAAGGAAAAAAGGTTTGTAAACAAAGAGGTTCGTAAGATTTCCGATTTTTTGGTTCCCGAACATAACCAACTGTATATATCCATGTTGGAATATGAGGGCAAATATTTTCACCTTAAGGCAGATGGCAATGAGACCATTGAAAGTATTTCACCAGACGACAAAGAAGATTGGGTACATAAAATGACGAACAAAAAGTGGGGGAAACATGGGTTTGAATCGGGAATGATGGTCATTGTCGATGAGAACAAGGTAAAGAAGTTTTATAAACGCTTTCACGGTTCTTACCGTGTTCCTTCTTCCTTTGGTGGTGTTACTTTTTCAATCAATAAGAATGCGGGTTATATTGATTTTGAACTGAGCATTCCAAAGTATCTTTTCGGGCATTCTTTGGCACAGTTCGTACCACAACCAAAGTCTACTTTTGCTATAAGGAATTTTGAGAGGCTTCATGATGTTTGGTTCCACTTCGACCATTTGTACGATAGGTTCATGAAGTTTTTGGATAGGTTCTTTATGGATTTGTGTTATAAGTTCAAATTGGACACTGAGCTCAATAAAAAGTATATAGAGGTTCTTAGGGTCGATTTTTGTTTCAATCAGTTTTTTAAGACTGCTGAGGATGCAAACGAGTACCATGCACATCAGCAGGACATGAATGTTAGGCGTTACAAGAACAACGCCAATGTTGCAAAGGAATATGGAACCTCATTGACGTATTCCAAGGCAGATGGATGTTTTTTTAAGATTTACAATAAAGGTGCCGAATATGTATCCAGCAAATTTGGTGATTTGAAGAAACATGAGGAGATAAACTACAATTATTTGGATGCCCAAAAATTGCCCCAAAGGTTGGGGGCTTTTTATGCTGAGGAAAAGGGCATTTTAAAGTATGTGTTGAACAAGGCGACAAAAAAAGAAAAAATCAATCTTGATCCTGGGATTAAGGATAAGATTGATTTACCGTTAAAGGAAATCTACGATATGTTGCCGTTTAAGACGGTTTTTTTAAAAGATGCAATGGATAGGGTTCTTAGGTATGAAAGCAGTATAAAGAACACCTATATGTCAAGTCTTTATAAACGCTATCTTTTTAGGAGAAAGGATGCTATGCATAGGGTTGCAATGGTCAAATATTTGGAGACAAAAAAGAAATATGATTCTCGTTACGAGGCCTTTCAGGACGATGTGACCTTCAAGGAAAAAAGGAATTTTGACGCAATGAACAACTATATGTCACGTGGTTGTCATTTTATGCTTGAGACAAATACGATGTTGAAGAACTATGAGCAGAATGCTTATCCTAATTATGATGCCGTTAGTGATTTTTATAAAATAGAGCCTTGGCCTCTTTCCCAAACGATATTGAGTGGAAAGGACATAGCGACATTCTCACCGGAACTTTTCCGGTTGATGTTCAAATCCTTTTGGAAAGAGGTAAAGTATTATCAGGTTGAGAATGTTTCCAATTTTGATGATTTGGTGACCCGCATAAAACAATACAACAGGGATGCGGTCAAGAATGCCAATGCCTATAATGAAATGAACGGTTCAAAGGTTATGGTTCACAATGCGAATTTCAAGGATGGAAGGCCTGTGGTTCCCTTTAGAAAGGTTAAGAAGGCAACACAGTTGCTCACGCAAAAAGAAATGGTCGAAAAGGGTTTCAAAAAGGTTTCCGTAATGCACATGGTAACCATTCTAAGGGAACTTGAAAAGGGCAAAAAGTTGAGGCAGATATTTGTAAAACTTGGATTTTCCGCCAACCAACGTTCACGTTTCAGGAAGGATTTGGAAATTTTTGGCATTAATGACCGTAGTGTCATGCAGCCAAAAAAGATAGATACGAACATTGATTTTAGGGATTACTATGCCTTTGCGGGGCATAGGAACAATGTAGATAAATTTTATACAAAACCACAAATGTCAAAATATGGATAAAAAGAAACTTGTTATTAGTGTAAGTGGAGGCAGAACATCGGCGTTCATGGCTAGGTATATTCAAACTAGTTCAAAATATAATGATTTTGAAAAATTATTTGTTTTTGCAAACACAGGTCTAGAAAGGCCTGAAACAATTCAGTTTCTCAAAGATATGGTTACTTATTGGGGTTTGCCTTTATATTCTATTGAGGGTGAATATAGTACTATAATGGGTGTTGGTGTTAAACATAGAATTGTTGACTTCAAGTCTTTGGATATGGATGGAGTTGTTTTTAAAAACTCTATAGTTCACGTTAATAAGGGGAAATTTAATGGTTTACCCAGTTCAGCTAATCCGTACTGTTCGGATAGATTAAAGGTTAGGCCTATTAAACATTTTGCAAAATCTTTTTTTGGTTCCAATGATTTTATAAATGCTGTTGGTTATAGGTTTGAAGATATGCCTAAAAGAATAACGATTTCTTCGTTGGAATTAAATAAAAAGATTATTGCTCCTTTGTTGACCGATTTTAATTTCCCTATTAGTAATTACCATCTTGATAGTTTTTGGCGAAAGGAGCCTTTTAGTTTAAAGATTCCAAGTAGTTTGGGTAACTGTAGACTTTGTTTTAAAAAGTCTGATTTGAATTTGATACGTACAATCCGAAATGAGGAATCAAAGTATTTGGATTTTTATTATCGGTTAGAAAAAGAGTATCATGATACTTTTTTTCGTGGTAAAAAATCCATAATTGATTTAATAAATGATTCTAAAATTGAAAATTTAAAATTTTCAGATTTGGGAGAATCTTGTTTTTGTGGAAATTGAGGTTTTATGGCTGAGTTGAAGAATCACATTTGGTTGAACAAGGATTTTCCAAGGGAAACCTTTAGGTTTTTGATGGATGCACATGGCATTAGGACTGCTTCAAAGATGTTGGTAAAGATTGTTGTCGATTATGCCGATATGAGGTATAGGGTCAAGGATTTGGAGCGAAGGAACAAGATTTTGAAACAGGAATTATCTATAGAAAAACAAAAGCGGCTTTAATGCCGCTTTATTTTTGGGGTCGTGAAGGTAATTAAATAACAAAATTATGTTTGGTCGTAGGAGAAAATCGATGTTTAAAAAAATCCTTTGGGTAGCGGGGATTTTGATGGTTGGCGCACTTTTCAAGAACAAGATTCTTGGGTTGTGGCGCAAAATCCCAGTTGTGGGCAGTATTGATGTTGAATCAAAAGTAGGGGATAACGCTAAGTAGCCCAAAGTTGAACTTTGAAAAATTGTAAAAAATGAATCATTTATTTACATACGATGTAAGTGAGAAAGTAGAGATTTCAAACGAGGTTCTACGAGGTATAGTTATTTCCTGTGGTGCTTCCACTGCGGGTGATACATTGGCTGCAATCAATGATTTGCGACATATCGATGTCGAGTTGACCATTGAGCGTGGAAGTGGAAGGGTTGAGACCATCCATAGTGGGCATTTGGATGAGATTTTGACGGGTCTCTATGCCCAATCTGTTGAGTATGCACTTTCCAAAAAGGGATTTGGTCTTGATTACCGTTTCTTGATTGATTTTGGCGGTACCGTTGCGCTTCGTGGCAACGATAAGATGTATTTGAGATTGGAGGCACGTTCTGCCGCATTTACCTCGATTGATACCGGAAAGGCCGCATCAAAGGTAAAGGCGTTCACCATTGCTTCCAATGGCAATCCAAAGAACGTAATTGCCTGTACCCGTTCCTATGCCATTGCCAATGGCAATGTGGACATTGCAATGGATTTGAAGGACAATGTTCATCAAATCGTTGCTGCACTGGATTTCACCGCTACTTACACGGCTTCTGCCAAAGCTAAGTTTGCGGGTGACATAGTTGTTACCGGAACGGATATTTCAGGTACAAAATCCTTCAAACAGGCATTGCCCAAAGAGGCGGTTGAGACGGACAACATTTTTATGTTCGACGATAACCCCGAATCCTCTGTGGCTCAATTGGTGGTCTTTAGGGCTAAAGACCAGTTGTTGCACAATGCAAGGTTGACGGGTCGTCTTTCGGCTCCTGCCGACCAGTTTGCAAGAATTATCGTAAAGCACTTCATGAAAGTGTAGTTTGTAGAATTTTAAATAAAGCAGCATGAAATTTTGGCATATTTTTTTGAAGTTGATTGAGGATTTCAATCTTTCCAGTTCTGATGAGTTGGCTCAACTTTGGAAAGATACTACTGATTGGGAAAAGGATTGTACGCCCGACCATGAGAACAAGGTTAAGGCGTTGTATGCAAAATTGCATAAGGAGATATATGTTAAACTTTTGATGCCGATTGTATATCTGTTCATCAAGAATGAGTTTAACAATATTATCGACCCGCCCAAGGAGCAAGAAGGTTTTTACAGTGGACTTGATTAAAGATTGAAAGATGTTGACCACAACACAATATAGTGCTTCCCCGACGTATACCCCTAAGCCAAAGGGCGGGGGTATCGTGGGCGCGGTTGGAACCGCTTCCACCGCTTTGGGAATTTTGCAGGGCATTGTACCGAAGGAGATTATCAACAATACCATTGGTGCCGCTTTGAAGCATGGTCTTGATTGTTGGGGCGCTTCTGTCAATCCTGATATTGCTTCCCGCAATATCAGTGAGTGGGTTCCGCCTTTGAAGGATGCTGCTGAGTATGCTATTAGGGCTTCCGATTCGGAACTTGAAAAGCGTATTAATGATTGGTATGTCCTTTTTTACAATACCGGAACCAAACACCGTGATTGGATGGGAAATGGTGCAAGGGATTGCACCTTGGAAGGTATTGAACTTGAAATGGAGGCCTTGGATATGGTCAAAGCGGAGGTAACGGCTGCTTTTGAGCAGGAGGTTGCCGATAGGGGTCATAGTATGTATTCCATAGGCACCAAAACTGTTGTTGTACCTGCAAAGGCATCTATCGACCAAAGGGAGACAACTTGGCAGGTGGAGCAGTATAAGATTGATTTGTCGCCTAAGACTGCCTTGGAAAAGATTGGGGGAACCGTTTCAGGTTCCAACAATGGCGGTGTTGTGCCTTTGCTCATGATGGGCTTGGGATTGTTCGTTTTTAGAAAAAAATTGTTCCGATGAGATTGATTAAAGATAAGGGAGCCGTCAAGGTTTTCAAGAGTGAGGCCAAAAATCCAAAGGTAGCCTATAAGAAGGTGATTGGTAAAAAGGAATTTAGATATGCTACGTATGAGGACTATCTTCAGGATAGGCCGATAAAGTAGCTAAGGAAGTGGATTCTCGTAGTTTGTTTTGGGTTATTAATGATTGAAAGGCCTGTTTGCTTCTGACAAAGAGGCCTTTTTTTAATTCATGTTGAAATGGAAAGTCGAAATAAGTTTATAACATCAAAGGAGCAAAGGGGGGTGGTGATTGCGCTCCTTTTGGCATTGGCCTATTTCCTCTTGTCTTGGAAAAAATCACCGGAACCTTATGTAGAGGTTGGGCAGGGTGAGTTTGGAGACTTTGGAACAGACGGGATTTTGGAGCAGGAAGATGTTTCCGATTTGATTAAGACACCGAATTATGTTGCTTCGAAAGGCGTTGTTGGTGATTTGGGCGGTATGTATGCCGGAACCGTAAAAGAGAATTATGTTGTTGGTGAAAAGAATTGTACGGCTTGTTACTAAGAATCCCATGTTGATGGGCATTCTTTTGGTTTCCATATTTCTTTTACCGCAATTGAAAAGATTGTTCTTTGGTCAAAAGTCCAGTGAGGATGTCGATAGGGTTCCCAATCCCAAAAATGATTATGGAAGTTCTTTGAGTGAATTTGAGGCTAAACAAAAAGCGGATGCGCTTTTTACCGCCATGCGGAACATGGGAACCGATGAGGATTTGATTTATTCCGTTTTTGAGGGGTTGACCCAGGCGGATTATGCAAAGGTTTACAACGCATTTGGATTGAGGCCTTATAACAGTCACTTGGGTGAGGCGAGTGCAAATCTCAGTAAGGAAAGGGATTTGAATTTTTGGTTGTTGAGCGAGCTTTCAAGTTCCGAAAGGAACAAATTGGAAGAGATTGTTGGGTTTGAGTTGTTCTAGATTTTAATGAGTTTGAATTTCCTTGCATGTGAAAGGTATACGGATGTGTACATTTCTTCTATTGGGATTTCAAATATTTCCTTGGGATTTGATGGTTCTCCCTCAAATCCGATAAGGTAATAAACAGGTTCTTTTAAATTTTGGTGTCTTTTCAGTTGAAATGGTTTGACCGCTTCGATTTGGTTTTTATCGTTTGTTTTTGACCTGTATTTGCATTCAACCCAAAATTCTTCCTTTGTCTTAAGGTCCATGAATTTGAAATCGGGATTTTGTGCTGATTGGTTGAAGCGTTCTGACGTTTTATCGTGTTCAGGTGTTTCATAAAGGAGTTTAAACAAGTTGTCAGGGTAAACTTTGTTTTTGGCGAACGCTTCAAATTTTTCTCCTTTTTTGAACGATTCCGGTTTGTTCAATTCTTTTTTGACTGTATCGATTCCTTTTTTGAAAGCATCTAAAAAACTCATGGTGTAAAAACTATAGAAAATTATTGTAGCTAATATATGAATTTATCAAAAACACAAAGTTTTGTCCTTATCGCCTTGGCGATTTTGGTGCTCGGTCTTCCGCTTTTGGCGGTTGCCGTTTTTGCACTTCCTTTTTTGTTGGTTTATTTCTGTTGGACAAAATATTTGGAACTAAGGAATGTGCTCAATAGGAGAAAATTGGATTTTGAACTTGTGTTGGAAGGTAAATTGGATTTAAAGAGAAAATCTAAAAATGTTGTTGACAACTAATTTTTCATTGGGGGAGTTCACAAGGAATTATGATAGGGCTGTTACGGATAGCCAAATGTCCAATTTGGAGCGTTTGGCATCCAATTTACAGGCTCTTAGAAATTATGTTGGCAAACCTGTTTTTGTCAATTCTGGTCTTAGGAGTGTTGAACATAATGAGGCCGTGGGCGGTGTCAAGGATTCTAGGCATCTGTATGGTCAGGCTGCTGACATTAGGGTTGATGGAATGACTACCCAACAATTGAACGATGCGATAGAGCATCTTGTTTCTATTGGTGAAATGGAGCAGGGTGGTTTGGGCATTTACGATACTTGGGTTCATTACGATGTCCGTGGTGTTAGGGCAAGATGGGATAACCGAAAAAAAAAAGCGCAATGAGCACTTTTAGTGATGTACTTATAATGACGGTTATTGCGACAATAGTCGTTAGGCTTGTTGTCCAACCGATGTGGAAGCAGAACTTTAAATGATTGGATTGGTTTCAAGGGTGTTGATGAGTTGGTTTTGTTCCCATAAATCTGATTTGAAGATTTACGGGGGGAGTGCGTTGGCCTCTTTTTTGAATTTGAATTTTTTGAACGGGCTTAGCCTTGTTCTACAGATAGTTTTAACGGTTGTTACCATTTGGTACACAATCAAAAAAGGAAGAAAAAAATAATTGTTGAATTTAATTTTTGTGTGATGGCTTATAAAAGAACCCGTAGGAGATTTAAGAAAAGAAATTGGACAAAGCAACCTTTGACCAAAAAACAGTTTATGTCTTTGCCCAAAACTGCGAGGCAGCGTTTGTCTAGGGCTTTAAGACGTAAATAGTCCTTTATGAAAACTGTTCTTGTTTTCTATAAGGAATGGATTGAATTGAATCATCCCGATGTTGACGGTACTTTTATTGAAAGGAGTACCGTTGTCGAGGTTGAAAAGTTGACCGATTTAAACGAAATGTTTGAGGTCATCGATGATGTAAAAGTAATTTGTTGACATGAATAATTTTTATGTTGTTGTTTATCACAAATTTTTGACATCTCAATTGATGTTCAAAAAGTACAATAGTCGTCAATCTATGAAGCGTTCAATAAAAGCTCTTAGAAAGAAACGGTGGTTAAGCGATAGGGTTTTGAGAAACCCTGAAAAAGGTGAGGTAAGGGCTGCTGTTAGACAAGTTAGAAATAAATATCTATGAACAAAATACTCGACTGGCTTAAAGGAACCATCATTAAGGATATTGGTTCCATTGTGGACGATGTGGTCACTACTAAGGAAGAAAAGGAACTTCTTAAAAACAAGCTCATCAACATGGTTTTGGGGCATGCCCTCGAAACCGATAAGTTGAGGGCGGGCATCATTTCCGATGAGGCAAAGGGAAATTTTCTTCAAAGGACTTGGAGGCCTATTCTCATGTTGTGTTTTGGCATTATTATAATGTTCGGTTGGGTAATTTATCCGGTGATAAGGGCTTTCAATCCCGCTTTGCCGGATTTGGAGCCTGTGCCGCATGAACTGTGGATAGTGTTACAGATTGGTATAGGCGGCTATATTGTTGGTAGGAGTGCCGAAAAGATAGCCCCTCAGATTAACGTCAATAAAAAGTAGTATGCAGGTATACGATGGAAATACTGGCGGTGGTGGAGCAGGAGGGAACTATGTTCCCATTGCTGATGGTTCCCCTGTTGTTCCCAAATTTTGGATGGGAACGCAAGCGGAGTGGGACGCATTGCCCGTAAAGGATGGAAATACATTTTATGTTACGGATGCCTCGGGCAATGATCCTGGGCAGACGAACAGGTGGATTTTGGGTACTGGCGTTCCCAATGATGCCAACGGGAACAACACTGATTTTTATTTGAACCAGTCCAACGGTGATTATTATCAAAAACAGACGGGTTCTTGGGTTTTGATTGGAAGTTTGAAAGGCTTGCAGGGTGCCGATGGTGCCGATGGTGCCGATGGTGCTAGGGGTTCTGTTATTTATTTCAATGCTACGGTTCCAAATGATGCCCAACACAGTGATGGTGATTGGTATTTGCGCAATACCACTGGTGATTTGTATAAAAAGAACTCAGGAACATGGTCATTGATTATGAACATCAAGGGTGCCGATGGTGCCGATGGTGCCAATGGCGCTGATGGTGCCAATGGTTCAGATGGTGCCGACGGTTCACAGATGTATTATGGTACTGGTGTACCAAATGATGCAGCTTTCAACAATGGTGATTGGTACCTTCGTACCACAACGGGTGATTTGTACAAAAAATCAGGAGGGCAGCAATTTTTGATAATGAACATCAAAGGTGCAGATGGTGCCGATGGTTCTTCGTTTGCTTGGCAAACATCAGCTGTAATTCCTGAATTGCGTGTGGATGGTGCCGTTCAAAGTTCTGCTAAAGGAATAACCACTTATTACAAGGATGGGCTTTGTTTCTATTCTTGGCGTTTCACGGTTCCAACGGGTGTTGATTGGGCTGCCGGTGATATGGAGATACATAATCTTCCCTTTCAAAATTCGGGTGTGGAGCATGTTGCCAATGTTTATGTGAGCAATCCGCCTGCCGGATATTCTGAGTTCAGGGGTTATATGGATTCAAATTATACGTATATGGAAATCAGGGCTAGGAACGGTAACAGTTATACGGGCGTGATTCCCTCGATAACCACTGGTGAGATTGTCGTTTCGGGTGTAATAATGTATCAATCAATTTCTTGATGAAAAAAATATTGTTTTTTGTTTTCTTTCTGTGTTTCCATTTTTTTGGTCATTCACAGGGTCTTTATCGGGGTGGTAATTCCTTGGGTGGAAATTCTGCTTCGGGTTCCTTGGAACTGAAGAACCAATCGATTCCAAATGATACCACAAGGGTTATCAATACCGTTAACACGGGAAATTTGGATTTCAAACAGGATGGAACGACTGTTATCAGGATTGGTGGTAATAATGACAATGCCGTTTATATAAGTGGCATTGAGGCTGTGCCGGGTGCTGAGGCTATAGAGTTTTTCTCTGCCTTTCGTCCTAAACAGGTTGATGTGGGAACCGTTTCGGCTTCTACCTATGCCGATGGCGTTATTGTGAGGGCTTTGGATGATGAACTTTATATGGTCATTTCTTCGAGTTGGGTAAAGGTCACGAATCAACCTGTTGGTTCCGTTTCCGGTGGTACGTCACTTATTGTTGATGATACGTTTACCGGAACCACTTACCAACCTACTGCGGTTGATACTTTTCGTATCAAGTATGGTAGGAACGTGAATGATATTGATGTTTCTGAGCCTACTGGAAGTTATGTTGATGGTCATTACATGTACTTTGTTCAAGATTCTACGGGAAGGTTGCAGTTCCCTTTTAAGGATATTAGAAAGGACAAGTATGTCCGTACCACAAAAGAGGGTGCCGTGGTTCTTTGGCATTACACCGGAACGGGTTGGACTTCAATCTGTGGTGCATGTGAAACGTATGTTCCAAGTGTGGGTTATGTCTATTTGGGAGCTAATGCCGCAGACCCCAACAATGAGGTCGATGGCATTGCTAATACCGATGATAATGGCGGTGATGTTACCTTTACCTCTGTTGCAACTGACCCTTACGATGGAACTAGGGTACTTCGGATAGTGACTAATATTGCGGGTTCTGTTGATGGTGGTATTCCTTTGGTTGGGGTTGAGAATGGGGATGCGATACAAAGTATTTCTTTTAGGGCAAAACAGGTCGTTGGTCTTTCATGGACGACAAGACTTTTAAGTGGTGATTGGAACACTACGTATCAAAGAAATGTAGATGATGGCCTTGCTGGAACGTGGGAGCAGATTGTATACAATGATGTTGGCATGGTTGCCCAAGTTGATAGTCCTAAGTTGACAATACGTACCACCTCGGGTGGTTCCATTAATGATGAGTTCCATATTGATGAAATAATTGTTGTCCTCGAATGATGAAAGGTTTTTTTCTTTTTCTTTTTTTGTTGCCGTCCCTTTTGTTGGGGCAGTTCAATATGTTGAACTCCATTGTTTCACAACAAACGGTGTCTGTTGGTACACAACCGCCTGTTGATGCGGACACGACACAGTTAAAGGCGTTCTATACCGCTTATGGCGGTGGTGCCATTGCAACGGGTGGTCGTGGTCGTGTCCTTTATATTGTCAATACACTTGATTTTGATGCGGGTTACACATATCATGAGGCCACTGCATCCAGTGATGAGTATTATACAGGTGGATATAAAAATGCTTTGGAGTTGCCCGATGTAGGCCATATCGTTTTCAATGTTTCGGGCAATATCGATATTGGCGTGGGTGGCTACATTTTTAGGCAGGTTCACAATAAAAGTGTTTATGGTCAATCCGCTCCCCAAGGTGGCATAACTTTATGGGGCGGTTCCAACCGTTTCCAAAGTTATGACAATGGTATCTATAATTTGATTTTTAGGTACATGCGTTCCCGTCCTATAAGGTTGAGGGATGGTTCCATCGATGCTTCTCAGGATGATGCCTATACATGGAGTTTTCTTTTTCGTGGTGGTGAGCGTATCATACTTGACCACATTTCAGGTTCTTTTGCAAGTGATAAGGTTATAGGGGGTTCCACTAGGGAGCAACATGTTTCTTCTCCCGATTGTCCGTGTTGGTTAAGGAACGTTACCTTCCAACATGGCCTTTACGGTGATGCGGGTACATCAATGTATGTTACAACCAATGGGGGCAGGGCAGGAGACCCTGAAAGGTTCATTGATAAGATTTCTTGGCTCAACAATTTGACGGTCTCCAACAACCGTACCCCTAACATGGCCTTTGATAATCAAGGTGAGATAGTGAACAACGTAATGCATGATACACCGCATAAAAATTCACGTGTATATCATTTGATAAAGTTGAACCATATCAATAATTATTATCAGCGAACAAATGATTCCTATAATTGGATAGATAACAATCAAGAGGGTGAAAAACATCCATCGGTCTTTACCAATGGAAATGTTTACAGTGGCAATGTTGGCGGGTCATCCGTGAATCTTACCGGAAATCCTGTTGAGGACAATAAGGTTATATGGGTAAAGGCCGATAGGGTTACCCCTGCGGATGCATTTTACTTTACCGGAACCAAACATGATTTGGAACTTGATTACCCTTGGATTGAGACCACTGCCAACGATGCTTTTACAAGATTGGTCACCAATGCCGATGTTGGGGCGTACAAATATTTGGACAATGATGGTATTGTCCAAGAGTATAGGGATTCTTTTGATTCCCAAATGTTGAATGTGGTCCAAAATAATTTGGACTATAACAGTAGGGTTACATCGAATTGGGTACTTCCCAATATTCCCAACAATGTGAGGCCTGCCAGTTATGACACTGATAACGATGGTATGTCCGATGCTTGGGAGATTAGGGAGTTTGGCGATCTCAGCCAAAGTTACCGTGGCGACTATGATGGTGATGGTTACGACAATATCGAGGAGTATATGAATTTGGTTGATTTGGATTAAAAAATAAAGACTATGTGCTGTACTAAACTTATAGAGGACTTTCAGAGCGTTCTTTGCGCTTATAAGAAAAAGGCTAATCTCAATCGTGAGATTACGCCAACTGCCGTTATCATGACAAAGGATGATATTGATTCCAACATGACCGCATCCAAGGATGGGGTTTATTATTATGGTATTTTGACCATTGGGAAAGATACCACCATGGATATGGTTTTGGACGGTGATTGTGATTTTTCGCTTGTTGGCAATAGGCAGATTATAGAGGTTTTCCGGAACGTGAAAAATATTGTCGGTGACAATTATTATTTCAGGGGTTGGGCATTCAAGATACAGTAGTGTTATTTGCTCTGTGCCATAGCTGCTAGGGAACTCGAAAGGGTTCCCTTTTTTTTATTGGCCAATGTTGGCCAATAAATGTAATGCTTTCCTATTTCCCCAAATCTTACCATGTATGAGGCAACTTTTTGTTGCCGTAATACATACCAAAAGACTTTGCGCCATGAATCTGAAAACGGTTTTCAGATGATCCTGGGGGATCATCGTCAAGAAAACTGTTTTTAGTGGCGCACACTACTTTTTGCTATGGAAAAATCCAGTTCCAAAACAAGCCCTTTGACGGGCTTTTCCCTTCCCTTGTGGTACAAACCCCTTATCCATCCCTTGGAATGTATTTCAGGGGCAGGGAAATTTGTTTTGGGATGGATTTTCTTCTGATAAACAACACAGATTGTTGTTCCCCTTCATCAAAAAATCCCAAAAAATCCAATTTTTTAAAAACGTGTAGCACGCCACTTAGTAACACGTGCTACCGTATACCATATTTTACATGTTTTTCGCTTTAGTTTCGTGGTTATCAGCGAATTGCAAAAAAATGAATTTTGCGCGAGAATAAAACTCGGTGGTATGGTTCAACATATTGATATTCAATTCTTTAATCTTTAAAATGATTTAAAACGCTGTAAATCAGCATATTATTTGTAATGCCTTGATTTTCAATACTCTACAATTTTATTTATAAATTACTGAAAATCAGTTTCTTACAATTTTTTTTGAATTTTCAAAAAAACTATAGAAAATTCTGATTAAGTTTGAAAAGAATTATACGTTCTCTGAAATAGTGGAATTGCCTATTTGCGGTGCAATAAAAATCAAACGTTATGTTAGAATATTTAATTACACCGTACCAAGGTAAACCTTACATTTTGAAAGTTCCAAAAGACATCAATTTGGTTGCTTTTGAATCAGCTTTGTACAACAAGCACAAAAACTTCTATGATTCTTATTCATTGAAGGATTTGCAGCAAAAGCAATTGGAGCCAAATGGAACTATAAAAGATGCCTCTTAGATGTTTTTGCGGTACTGATTTAGTACTCATTTGCATTGTCTTTGCCTGTATAGGGATAGCTTTTGCGCTTTTTGTTGTGAACATTTTGCAAGACAGATGGAACCCATAACAGGAAAAGAGCTAAAAGTTGGCATGGAATTTCAAAAGGAAAATTGGCACGAACGGTTTTCGGTCAATACAATTTTGTTTGTAGAGGCTTATTCGTATATGGGTATTAATATACCCGACCATTATTTGATTAATGGTGATACGAAGGAATCTGTTTTTGTCTTTCCTGACGAAACCGTCTTTTTGATTCAGTGATATGGCTTTAGTCAATAATCAGCCAGAGTTTCACGGGTCACCGCATTTGGATTTCAAAGGTGATGCCGAAAATGTGAGGGATTTACAAAATGTTCTTTACTGTAGATTGGTCAATTACGTAAAGAACCAAAATCCTGATGTGGATATTCCTAAAGAAAAATTCGATTTTTTTATGGGAGAATACTACAAGGGTATTGACCAAATCTTTACAAAAGGCGAAAAATCATGAAAAGAGTACTGTTTTTAATCGAAATGGATTTGATGTTACAGGAAATTGGCATAGATTGGCAAGGTGGATTTTGATTCCACTTTTTTTTAATCGCCTATTTGTACTATAATCCACATTATGTAAAATAAAAAGTTTTAAAGCTAAGGGAAGCTATTAAAAACTCCCCTTTTATGCCTTCTATGCCATAATAAAAATCGGTACGTTGGCTTTGCGCAACACCTGCTTTGCCGGACTGGTCTGAAACGCCAAGGTTTTACTTTGGCTTTTGGGAACACATAACAGTTGTGTATTGGTACGCGATACATAGCTCACCAAGCCATCCAAGGCATTGGCACCTTCCGAAAACACATAGGAAACCGTTTTCTGCAAAGGATGTATTTCTTGTTCACTGAGTTGTACTTTTCCCTTAATATTAAAAATACGCACAGGCTTTTCGCTGTCGCGTTTTAAATCTTTTATGATTTCTAGACCATTTTCTCGAAGACCGCTGCCAAAAACGCCCAAATTAATGTCTTTAAAGGTGTGGAATTTGTCATCCTTTCCTGTAATCAATACATTGATATTGATTTCATTGATCACAAAATCGGTGATACTTTCTCCAAAAAATCCGGCTCTTCGCTTGCCCAAGACCAAAATATCGGGTTTTTGTAAAGCCAAATAGTCCCTCACCCGGTTCTTTACGTTGCCATATTCCAATTTATAGGAAAGTGTAATTCCTTCCTCTTGTTCTATGGAGCGAATCAAATCCTGCATTTTGGAACGGGTATCCCGGTCATCCTTATAAATGGTGCGGATGGCAGATAGTTGACTTTCACGTTTAACGATATCTGCTGCCGGTTTTACATGAAAGACCTCCACTGACCCATTTAGGGTCTTGGCCAATTGTACGGCATTGGTCAATACAAGTTCAGAGCTTTTGGACAGGTCCAATAAGACAGAGATACGATATTTGCTCGAGGTGTTTTTAGCGGTCATGGTGCAATTGTTTTTGGTGTTTATCTAAATATAGCACCAAATAGGTTCATCATCCCACAGTTTAACTTTTGATTAGTAAATAAATGTTTGGTGTTCAATACGATACCATCAAATTTGAGGATTTGATAAAAAAAGCCCACTAAAACAGGTGTTTAAACCGCTTCACCCATGCATCAGGAAGCTTATAAGGCGCATACCGTAAAGGAATGTCGAGCCAATTGCCCCGTTTTACGATAGATTTTTTATGTGAAAACAAATCAAAGGAATGTTTCCCATGGTACCCCCCTATTCCCGATGTGCCCACTCCACCGAAAGGCAGTCGTTTGTTGCTAATATGCACCACGGTATCGTTGATGGTTCCCCCGCCATAGGAATATCGGGACATTAGCTTTTTTTGAAACTTTTTATCCGTGGAAAATAAATAGAAAGCCAATGGTTTTCCATAATTTGAAATGTACAGGTGCAAATCTTCCTCCGTTTCATACGGAATAATGGGTAAAATGGGACCAAAAATCTCCCCTTCCATTATTTGACTGTTCATTTTCGGCTCATCCACCAAGGTAGGCTCAATGTATTTTTCGGAATCATCAAAATTCCCCCCGAAAAGAAGACTTTCCCCTTGAAGCATTTCTTTAAGTTCCTGATAGTGTTTTTTGGTGGTGATTCGGGCAAAATCCGGGGATTTTTGTATATCAGACCCATAAAAATCAGTAATGTAACGCTTGAGTTCTTCCACAAACCGCTCCTTGACCGTTTTGTGGGCCAAAATATAATCTGGAGCGATGCAGGTTTGTCCCGCATTGATGAATTTTCCCCATACAATACGCTTGGCGGCTAATTTTAGGGAGGCCGTTTCGTCCACAATGCAAGGGTTTTTACCTCCGAGTTCCAAGGTAACGGGTGTGAGCTGCTCTGCTGCGCTCTTGTAAACAATTTTACCTACCCGAGTACTCCCGGTAAAGAAAATATATTCCCATTTTTCGGCCAAAAGTGCTTGTGAGGTCTCCACGCCCCCTTCCATTACGGTAACATATTCTGGGGGAAAAACATTTTGTAAGATTTTGGCAATGATCCGTGAAGTATTGGGGCTCAATTCCGAAGGCTTCAAAACAGCGGTATTTCCAGCGGCCAATGCTCCCACCAACGGTGCCAGAGTTAGCATGAAGGGATAGTTCCAAGGCGAAATGATCAACACCTTGCCAAAAGGCTCGGACTGTATCCAATCTTTGGATGGAAAATTGGTCCAAGAAGTTTCAATGGGTTCAGGTCTACTCCATCGCTCTATGTTTTTTATGGCATAGCCCAATTCTGCAAGTACCAATTGGGTCTCCGTGGCCAGTGATTCAAACTTTGGTTTTTTAAAGTCAGCATACAGTGCATCGCAAATGGCATCCTCTTGTGCAATGATTTCTTGCTTCAACTGTTTTAGGAATTGTTTTCTAAAGACAACATCCTTGGTTTTCTGGGTCGCAAAAAATTCGTTTTGGGCGTTTACAATTTCCTGTACCATGGTCAAGTTCAAATGATTTCCATAAATATAATCAAACCCAAATTAGGGCATTGTAGAAAGTTGGTAAACAAAAAAAGCATCGACTTTCATCGATGCTTTCATATTCGTATGGGAAATACTTCTAAATGGTTATTTCCTCAGTTGTGCCGTCGGGATAGATTAAAGTTGCTTTGTCATCACATCCGCCATCACCAAAATCAACGGTCACTACCAAACCAATCTTGGAAATGGTCATGGTGCCCGTAGTGAAGTTCCCGCATTGGGCATCGGCCTGTACACCATCGCTCTCAATGGAATAGGTATTGCCATCGGACTTGATGGTCCAGGTTCCAGAGAGACCAATTGTGATGTTGTCAAGACTTTCACCAAAAGTGAAAGTGAACGTTTTGTTCCCAGTCTCTTCAATAATGCTGCCATCCGCCAATTCTATGGTCATATTGCTGGTTACCGTGAAAGAAAAGGAATTTCCTTCCATATCACCGTTGACAACAAAGTCCCTGGTTCCGTTGAGCTTTATGTCACCTACATAAAAATCGGTGAAAGTTACTGCAAAGGAGGCAGTTTCTCCTGCCATTTCGTACGTTGCGGTCACGGTACCGTTCACATTGTCGGTTCCATTCAGCACACAGTTGTTAAACGTGGCCACAAATCCGGTCTCGGTATACTCCGCCACATAGCAGTCATTGGCCTTTGCTGTTTTTGTAGTAGTACCGTCACCTGCAAAAAGTTCTGCCAAGGCATTATCGGCTATACCAGATATATCATCTGTTATTAAAATGGTCTTTACCTCGGCCTGTGTCAGTTCCTGTTCGGTAACAGATTTAGCATCGTCACTACAGGATTGTACAAAAAGCACAGCAAGGCTTAAAAAGACAATGGCACAGATTTTCTGTATTGTTCTGTTCATGTTGTTGGATTATGGGTTACGTTGCACTAACGAACTGCAATGTTATTTAGTGTTTTTAGTAATGAGTTATCGATAAAATGCAACCTTTTTAAAATATTACATCCTGATTTGTGTTATTTAACAGATGTTTTACTTGAACCAAACAATTGAGTTATGGAAAAAATTAGAGTCGTTTTCTCCTGTTTATTTTTCATTTTCCTGATGGTATCCTGCGGTAGTGATGATAGCGGTGATGACATGGTGGCTGATGAAGTACAGGTAATCGGGATATGGGATTTGGCCGAAGTCAATGTGAGTTCTGCACAGGATATTGACATGGACGGCACCTCCTCCACAAATCTGATGGATGAATTGGATTGTATTTCTGGAACTATTTTGATTGATGGAGATAGTGTATGGATTTTTGAACAGACTGCAATTTCCGTGACAGGCATTACTGGAGGGCAATATTCTGCCCAATGCACAGATAATACAACAATAGGTACTGGTGCTTGGGTTGTAAGCGGCAACCAAATTACGTTTCAGGGCAGCAGTACTTTGGGCACCCTTAGTGTTGACGGCGGCCAGCTTACAAATAGTTTTAGTGGTCATCGACTCATCAAAAACGTAGGTGCTGATTTACCCGGAATTCAAAGTTATGTGTACGTTAAGCGTGAGTAGGTATTCTTGCTAATCTGATTTTTGAGCGAGGATTACCCACATTTGCTTATCGGTTTCCCGCTCCCAATCGCCGTGGTCTTCTATTTCAGAAACTATAGTGAGGCCAGCTTGCTTTAATTCTTCTCGGACATATTCAATGCCCAAAGAGTGCGAAGATACTTGTCGTTCCCTGGATTTGCCACGCACCCAATCTTTGAGTTTTTCCATGACCATGAGTTGCCCTCCAGGTTTCAGGGCACGTTTTACATGTTGAAGGATTTCTTCATGGGCATCCATTTCGTGATATGTATCAAAAATGAAAACAGCATCCAACTCGCCTTCCGGCAATTTTGGATTATTGGTATCGCCCAAAATGGTGATGATATTACCAAGATTTCTGTCCTGTGCGTTGGTTCGTAGCTTCTCCAAGCGATCCTCGCGAATGTCCACTGCATATACTCTTCCGGTTTCGGACACCTTTTTGGCCAAATGTATGCTCAAATAGCCTTCGTGGCAACCAATATCGGCCACCTTGTCTCCCACTTCCACTGCGGTCAAGGCAAGTAAAGATTGGGTTTTCATCCATTTGTCCCGTTCCTCCCAATCCGATTCGGTGTATTGTGCCTGTAATCCAAACACCGAACAAATACAAATGATCAAGGAGGAACGGAAAAATGTCATAGTCTTTAGTTTTTGATAAGCCCTTGACCTTCAATCCATGGTGCTCCCGTAGCTTTTAATTCAGACTCCAACGCGGGCAATGTGCTGTTGACCAATACGGACAATTCTTTTTTGATGTCCTGCAACTGGGCGTCCGCCCTATTCACAGCTGCCTTTTGGTTTCCAGTTGGTCCATAGGTATTCCCGAGCGCTACGGTTCCAATAAATACACCGTCGCTAGGTAAAGGAGGGTTCCGCTCCCCTATTTCATTTTTGGCCGGATTTCCATTCATTTTAATGTTTAAAGCTGATAATTGGGATTTTGCTTCAAAAATTTTGTTGGAAAGCGATGTGCTGGGGCTTTCGGCTTGTTCCATGGCCCGTTTCATGGCATCCACTTTTTGTAAACTTTTTTGCAATACGGTAGTGGTTGCGGTAAGATCTTGCTGGAACATCTGGAACCTATCTCGGAACGCATCAATTTCAGTGACAGGTTTAGCGGGAAGTGCACCTTCACCCAAAGGTTTTACTTCAAAGCTCTGGGCACTGGAAAGCTGCTTCAACTCTCCATCCACCCTTTGGTACAATTCCACGGAATAGGTTCCGGGTGTGGCTTTGTAGGGCGATGGCAAAAATTCTTCATCCCCTCCGCCACTGGACTCTTCCAATGGGATGCCATTTCGCTCCGCATAGGATAAATCCCAGGCAACTCGATTAAACCCTTTTTTGTTGGTTCCATCCACAGTGTTGACCACTTTTCCGGAACTGTCCTTTACCAAAAGTACCAAAGTGGGTTCTTCCTGAAGGGTTTCATTTTCAAGTTTGTCCCAACCGGGGAAAGGAATATTGGCCTTTTGTTTGGTGAGCTCTTTTTCTTTTTCGGTTCTTTCTTCTTTTAAGGATTTTAGTTTTTCGGGTAGATAATAGGTAAATGTGGCCCCGTAGGGTGGATTTTTAGCCGCATATTCAGAATGGCCTTGCCCGTAAACTGCCTCCCTTTCCATATACCAATAAGCCGGTTTTACGGCAAACAGCGTAGGCTCTTTTGTGGATGGATTGAAATCCCGTAGCGGTGAAATATCATCCAAAATATAAATACCACGACCAAAGGAACCTCCGACCAAATCATCTTCCCTTCTTTGAATGGTAACATCCCTAAAAGAAATTGTGGGTACTCCCCCATCCAGTTTTGTCCAGGTATTTCCCCCGTTATTGGTAAAATAGATACCAAATTCCGTAGCAGCAAAAAACATGTCCTTCTTTTTGTGGTCTTGTACAATTCGCCATGTAATCAAACGTTTCGGTAAATTTCCGTTGATAAAGGTCCAACTGTTGCCTTTGTCCGTGCTTTTGAGCAGGTAAGGCTTAAAATCTCCTTCCTTGTGATTGTCCAGAACCAAATAAACGGTATTGGCATCGTACAGGTCGGCCCTTACATCGTTGACGAATGCCCTACTTGGGACTCCCTTAATGCTGCCCATCATGATTTTTCGCCAGGTGTTGCCTCCATCTTCGGTAACCTGAAGAAGGCCATCATCCGTACCCGCATAAATGAGCCCTTCTTGAACCGGGGATTCGGCTAAAGAAGTGATGGTATTATAATTGGACATGGCATCTACATCCCAAGGATTGTCCCAACTTTGTTGGCCACCCATGATAGGAAGGGTCAGACGCTCCTCATTTCTGGTAAGGTCTGGTGAGATCGGGGTCCAGTCATCCCCCCTATTTTCCGATTTCCATACGCGGTATGAGGCAAAATAAATACGTTCGGGTTTGTGTGGGCTTACCAATATGGGGGCGTCCCAATTAAAACGTTCATGGGGTTCGCCTGCTTTGGGCTGTGGTTGTACAAAAACAGTTTCACCCGTGGTTTGGTCAATTCGCCATAGCCATCCTTGTTGAAACTCACCGTAGGTGATGTCTGGATTTCCGGGTTCCGTGGCGGATTGATGTCCATCAGCTCCCAGAGTTATCCACCAATCGGAGTTCAATATCCCAGCCTGGTTTTTGGTTTGGGATGGCCCACCATGGGAGCCATTGTCCTGAGTGCCTCCGTAGATATTGTAGAAAGGAGTTGAATCATCAACTGCAATTTTATAGTATTGGGTTACAGGAAGATTATCAAAAAACCGCCAAGTTTTGGTGTGATCATAAGATTCATACAAACCTCCATCAGTTCCAAAAAGCACATAGTCTGGGTCAGATTTTTTAAAGGCCATAGCATGACTGTCCACATGCTTTTTATCTTCATTCATTTGGATAAATGTTTTTCCATGGTCATTGGAAATCAATACAATATAACTCATCAAATAAAGTCTTCCTTCATGATGTGGAGAGGCGTATAATTCTTGATAGTAATGGGGTCCTGTTCCTCCTGAAACTGCATCGGATTGCTTGGTCCAAGAAGCACCACCATTTTCGGTAATGTACAATCCTCCTTTTTTTCGGTCCAATTCAATGGCCGCATAAACGGTTTCGTGGTCAAAAGGTGAAATGGCCAAACCAATCTTTCCCAAATTTGAAGTTGGAATGCCGTTTGTCAATTCGGTCCAAGTATCCCCTCCATCGGTACTTTTATGGATTCCAGACCCAGGTCCGCCTCCCATATAAGCAGCAACCGTTCTATGACGATCCCAAGTTGCAGCGTAAAGGACATCTGGATCAGTGGGATCCATTACAATATCGGTAACTCCTGTCCATTCGCTGTTACCGAGTGTTCTGTTCCAGGTTTTTCCGCCATCTGTGGTTTTATAAAAGCCTCGCTCTCCTCCTTTGGCCCAAAGTGGCCCTTGCGCGGCCACCCACACAATATTTGAATTCTCTGGATGGACAATAATCTTGGAAATATGCTCTGAGGTCTTTAGCCCAGTGTTTTCCCAAGTTTCGCCTTCATCATGGCTAACATAGACACCATCACCAAAACCAACATGCCTGCCTCCCACATTTTCACCTGTTCCTACCCAAATGGTACTGGGGTTGTTGGAATCAATGGTTACACATCCAATGGAATAGCTGGATTGTTCATCAAAAATAGGGGTCCAAGTGACTCCTGCGTTTGTAGTTTTCCAAACACCACCGGAACCTACGGCAACATACGAGATGTTTTCATTGGTTGGATGAATGGCAATATCGGCTATACGTCCCGAGGTCAATGCAGGCCCAACACTTCTGAATTCCAAACCAGCATAAGGGGATGGGTCAGGTTTTTGAGCGAATAATGAAAGAGAAAAAATAAGGGATAGAAGAAATGCAGAACAGAATTTGTAGTAGTGTCCCATATGTAACAGTTTAAGTTGAATTAGCATTGTAATATAACCAAAACTGCAAGCTTATTCGCAAAAGAAATGTGAAAAGATGCCAATACCTTTAAATTGGAATTCAGTTCCTGTCTTTTAGTCGATAAACAAATTTAAGCCCGCTCCAATCGCTGTCAATGGCAGCTACTTTGGTGTCCACCAATCCAATGGAAAGTAAATGTTCGCGCACGGGCTCCCGCTTTAAATCGGTTTGGATTTTGGACGTGCCCTTGGGCCAGCTTACCCAAAGGGCGCCGTTCACTTTTAGTGCTTCTTTACATGGGGCAGCAACCTTGACCAACTCCTCCAAAGTGGTACAGAAAATGTGGATGAAGTCCAGCTTGTCCTCCCCCAACCCTTTCTGAACATCCAAATTGTTTGGTAAATCTGTAAACAAATCCCAATAGTGTTTGGGTGCATTGTATACTAAAATGGAAAAACCATCTTTAATTCCCAGTTTTTTGGCCAAAGGTGTTCCTGAGTATCCTGATGAAGCTTTCAACATATTCCGATGAGTTGATTGAACTAAAAATAAATAATGTTATTGGATAAAATGCAACCAAAAAGTTGCTCGTTAAAAATATTTGCTTAATTTAGCAACCAAATAGTTGCGTAATTAATCAATAAATTAGACAATATGAAAGATGTAATCACAAAAGAACATGTATTTGAGCATCCAATCGGTAAGGTATGGGATGCAATTTCCAAGGCCGAAGAAATTTCTACTTGGTTCATTAAAGCTGACTTTAAGGCTGAAAAAGGCTACAGGTATACCTTTTCTGCAACTGAAGAGCAAGGCTGTACTCAGATAACAGGTGAGGTTAAGAGTGCAGACCCCTATACCTTGATTTATACTTGGATTGTTCAGAACACAGATACGGAAACCACCGTAAAATGGGATTTAAAAGAAGTTCCAGAAGGTACCAAACTGTACTTGGAACATTCAGGTATATCCAAATATCCTGGAGATTCGGCCGTATCATTTTTCACTAGTTTTGACAAAGGATGGGATAATTGTATTAAGGAGCTCCATTCATATATATCAAAAAAAGTTCATGCAGGATAATATTACCAAAATTTTAAAAGCAATCGCAGATCCCAAAAGGCGTGAAATTTTTCACGCCTTGATTATTGCTTCCTCTGCTCTGTCCATTACGCAGATTTCGGGTCAATTTGAGATTAGCCGGCAAGGGGTTACCAAACACATTAAAACTTTGGAACAGGCCGGTTTGGTGGAAATTTCATCAAAGGGAAGGGAAAGGTTCTGCATTGCAGACGCCAAGCCTTTAAAAAAAATAAAAGAATGGGTGAAATTTTATGAGCAGTTTTGGGATACCGCCTTAGATAATTTAGGCTCTTACTTGGATGAAAACGAACCTTAAACCTACTATTGTTTAAGTTCTAATTTTTCTAAAGCTTTTTTGAGACTGATTGCCACACCATTGGTCCATCCAAAACCATCCTGGGTAGGGTACTCCCCTCCCCCGGAAAGTAAGGAAAGGTCTTCCACATTATATTTTTCCATCATTTTTCCGGTGTTGGCATATACCCGCTCATTGAGTGTCAACCAGCGATGTGCTATTTCTTTGGCCTCTTGGTGATACCCGTAGTTTAATAACCCCTTAAACGCCAACCATTGCAATGGAGCCCATCCATTTGGTGCGTCCCATTGTTGTCCGGTGTGTTCCAAGGTGGTCATGAGCCCTCCTTCTTTTAAAAAGTTTTCCATGAGTACGTTTTTAACTTTCTCTGCTTGGTTTCGGTCCGCAATGCGAAAAAATAATGGGGTCACCCCAGCAAGCGTCATAGCGGGGGTAATGGAGTCTTTCTCAAAATTGTAGTCGTGGTAAAATCCTGATTCTTCATCCCAGAAGTACTGTTGAATGGCAATTTTCCTCAATTGAGACCTTTTGTCAAACTCACCCATGGCATCTCGATCTCCCCTTAGCTGGCATGCTCTGTACAAAGTACGCTCCATAAAATACAGAAGACAGTTAAGGTCTACGGGTAAGATGGAAGTGGTTTCGGTGGAGACCAATCCACCTTCTGCACCATACCATCTGGAGCTAAAATCCCACCCTGATTCCGCTGCCGACCTTAAATTTTTGTATAGTCGCTGTTTTAAGGAATCGGATTCCAGTGAGCTAGCCAGTTTAAAATCCTCCTTGTAAGCTTCGGGCCTGGGAGTATTTCCTTTGTCCCAATACCTATTTAGATATATGTTACCGTTCATGTCCACCACATGCTGAAAAGGTTTTCCTGGTAACGCTATGTCTTCTCCTTGCATCCAGAACTCGTACTCCCTGGACAATTCAGGTAGGTAATACAGAAGGAAGTTTTGATTCTTTCGGGCCAGTGCATCCACCATTAAAGCGTAATATGGGGGTTGTGATCGTGTTCTGTAATAATTTCGAGTACCGTTTGGTATAAAACCAATGGAATCAATCAAAAAGCTAAAATTATCCACCATACTTTTAGCAAGGGTATCATGCCCATCAGCCAAAAGTCCCTCTAAGGTAAAATAACTGTCCCAGTAATAGATTTCTTGGAATCTTCCTCCAGGAACCACATATTTGTGTGGTAATGCAATCCGGGATGAATTTGGAATTACACTATCCGGAGAGCGGGTAAGCCTATCCCACATCAAGGAAATGTGTTCGTACATGCTTTTGGTGGTGTCGGTTTCAAAAACCAAGGATTGCATGGACTTATCCTCAAAATTACGCTGCACAAAAGTCTTCAAATTAAACCCTTGCATTTCCTTCTGCTTCAGATATTCCTGTTCCAGTTTAGCAACCTCCTCCTTTGGGACCAAATCCACAAAAGTCTTGGAATCTTCAAAAATAGAGGACAACTGCACATCCTTGAACAGCTGGGTTTCATAAAAATTGACCTTTTGATCCGATTGACCCTCTTCTTTACAACCAATTACCCATAGCACAAGTAAGATGCCTAAAAACCACTTCTTCATTTCCTTGAATTTGAGCTTAAATATATGATAATAAGGCCAAAGGTTTATCGTTTTAAATCGTATACGATTTGTACATTTACATTATGAGCCAGATTACCATCCTGAGGGATAAAGTCAAAAACCATTTGTTGGGGCAGATAGAAAAAGGAGAGCTTGCCATTGGAAAAACAATTAACCTTGCGGCCCTATCGCGAACCATAGGTATCAGCGTTACCCCTATTCGTGAAGCTTTAAGCCAGTTAGAGCAGGCACGGGTCATAAACGCAGTTCCCAACCGTGGTTTTGTGGTAACGCATTTGACAAAAAAAGAGGCTTACAACCTTTATGAAACAGTGGCACAGTTGGAGGTTATGGCCTTGGAAGGCTCCCTATTTGGCGAGAAGGAGATTGAGGTGTTGAAATTACAGAAAAGGCGCCTACAAAATGAAAATAGCTTGAATGCCCGTTTTGAATTTCATCGTCTACTTGTTCAAAATTGCAATAATACCATTCTATTACAAACCTTGGAAAACCTAAAGGTTCGATTACGTTTTTATGAACAGAGTCTTGCAAGAGACGCTACTTTTTTTGATACGGCCAACCGTCAAAATGAGTCAATTATACAAGCCATAGAACAAGACAACATCCCCACAGCAGCTTTAATCTTGAAAATGAACTGGATGACAGTTTTGGAGTATGTTCAACGAGAAATAGAGAAAAACAAAGGGCAATCCATTGAAAATCAAAATAAATCAAACTAAAATTCGTTTCAATTTAAAAGATTTTCCCATGCAGTTTTTAAACAAAGAAATTGAAGCTAAGATTAAACGGAAAAAATCAGCCTCACTGATAAAAAAACAAATATCCTGCGGTATCTTTCAGGATTTGGAGCTTATGGAAATGGATTCCAAAAAGCCCCAATCCCAAAGTAAGCACTTGGATTAATCTTCAAATAGGGATTTATCCAACCCTGGAATTAGATTGAGCGCGTTTTTGTAATACACCTTCTTTAAAACTTCATCAGGGAGGTCCAACCCGTACATGGCCCAAAACGCATGGTATTTTTTGTAGTACGGAAAGTACTCGTCGGCAGTTTCCAATACCCTAAAATATGTGGGAAACTCTTCCGGTTTCCAGCTATCCTTTCCAAAGACAATACGATCTTGGTACTTAATGAAAAACTCCCGAGCGCGTCTCGGTTGACGTCCCAATTCCGCAATAACAGCCCCTATGCCAACACTCATATTGGGGATTTCATCCATCAACTCCCCTAGCCTGTCCAAATTATTGGCGTACCATCCCATATGCGCATTGATGAACTTGGTTTTAGGGTGTTTTTTGAACATGCGGTGTTGTTCGTCAATGATTTGCTGCCAAGGTTCTGGGTCTGTCGCGGTGCGTTTTCTTCTTGGATGTGTTTTAAGTTCCAGCCATCGTTCATTGTCACCGTCCATGGGATCCCAAAACGACTTTGGGTCGGCAGAATGAATAAGAACTGGAATGCCAAGTTCAGCACATTTGGCCCAAACGGGATCAAGCCTTGGGTCATCGACAGGAATTCGGTTTCCATTAACATCCGTGTTTCGTAACCCTAGACTTTTAAAAACTTTTAACCCTTTAGCACCATTTTTAACGTCTTCTTCCAATTGTTTTGCTGCCTGCTCGCCCCAATTGGGGTTTCCCACCCCGCTGTAATCCACATTGGCAAAAATGGCAAACCGATTGGGATAGTGCTCATTAACATTATTTAATTTGGCCACAAGATCATCCCCAGAACCACCACTTAAATTCACCATAATACCCTCGTTGATGTTATCCATGTCTGCAATCAACTCCGATAAATCTTGACCCGCCATGCGATACTGATGGCTATGCACATCAATAAAAGTGAATTTAGCCTTTTTCACAGGGTGTTCGGGAACCACTAAAGTAGATGTGGGATTGTATTCTTCAAAGCTCATCTCCTGTGAGTAGGTAAGTGAAAAGCTAAAAAACACTAGTAAAGTAATAGTATAGGTTTTCATATATAACTTATTTATTATCAATATATTGGTTGTATTCATTTTTTGTATCGATATCAATCTGTTTTCCATCTGGAAAAATAGGGATGGTATCTGATTTGTATTTTTCAATAATATGTCTGGCTCCAACATCCTGATTTAATTTTGAGAGTTCTAAAAATAAGGATGGATGGAACATTGCGGGCACTCCCAATTTTTTTCCATAGGAAGTGGCCACTATTTTGTATTTGTCCTTTTCAAATTCTGTTTTTATCTTTCTCAAATAGGAAAAATCTAGAAATGGCTGATCGACCAACATGATAAGAAGGCCAGATAAATTGCTATTTGATTTGAAAAGATGTTTTGTTCCCACTGAAATGGAGGTGCCCATTCCTTGTTCCCAACTTGGATTGTAAATGGTCTTCACATTATTTGGAATAATTTCCTTGATTTCATCAGCATGCGCCCCCAAAACCACAAATACTGATTTAGTGAGTAGCTTGGCTTGCTCAATGGCATGTCCTAAAAGCGTGGAGTCTTTCCATGGTAATAGCTGCTTGGGCCCGCCCTCCATTCTTGTGGAAGCACCGGCGGCCAATATGAGAACAGCAATGGACGTCATGGGCTAGCTATGTATTTTCCCCATTTTATCCTTTAATGATTGTGGCTCTTTGTTGTTGACCACGGAAAGAATTTCAGACAAAATGGAAATCGCAATTTCTTGTGGTGTTTCGGCACCTATATCAATACCCGCTGGACCATGGATTTGCTCCAAAAAGTCCTCGGAAATATCAGGAAAGCGCTCTAAAAGTTCATCAAAGAGCTTTTCCCGTCGCTGGAAAGGCCCCAACAACCCAATATAGGCACCCTTTTCCTCCCGTAGCGTCATTACAAATTGAAGGTCTTTCACAAAACTGTGGGTCATGATGACCACAGCTGTTTGTTCATCCAGGGGGTGTTGAAACATTTCAGGCTCCACCTGAATGAGTTTGTGAATGCCTGGAAAATCTTTTTTGGTCTTTTCTTCCCTGGGATTGGCCACCACGCTTACCTCCCACCCGGTCAATGCAGCATATTTGCACAATTGGACGGCATCATGCTCGGCTCCAATGATGACCAATTGAAAACAGGGATGCATTTCCTGTTCAAAAACGGAAAATTCTTGATTGGATTCACTGGTTTGGGAAACAGCATAACTGTTTTCGCCAAATTGAAATACCGAATGGTACCCCGTATTGTCACTTTGCTCTTTTTGAAAATAGGACCGGATAAGAAATGGCTTTCTGCTTTCAATGGTTTTCCAAAATTCAGTCAAAAAGGAATGTTCTGGATTAAACGGTTCCAATAAAATGTAAAGAACACCTTCGCACCCCAAGCGATAGCGACCATCATACACCATTACACGGGACACCCCTGTTGTGAAAACGGATTGTGCTTGGCGAAGCACCTCTTTTTCCACACAACCGCCACTTACGGCACCAATCATGTCGCCATTTTCAAAAATCAGCATACGTACACCGGGTCTGCGATAGGAAGATCCATCCAAGGCCACTACTGTGGCCAATATTGCCTTTTCTTGACGGGCTTCGTAATGCTGGACTATGGTCTTTAACTCATGTGTCATACTTACATCCTATTTCTGGTTGGGATAAAGGGAACAATTTTGCCTCTTGCTATTTCTTCCTTCGGAAGTACCTTTATGAAACCATCGGCTTTGGCCAACGCCAATAAATCCCCAGAACCAGTTGAGGAGATGGTATTGGCAACCAATTTCCCTTCCATCATTTTTACTTTAACCCCAACAAACAGTGTTAAATCAGTACTATTCCTATAGGGTTCATCTAAAAATACATCAAATTGCATTGTGTCCGTTCCCAAAGTTTTGTTAAGCCAGGGTTTAAAATACAGGTGATAGTTGACAAAAGTGGAAACTGGATTTCCTGGGAAGGAAAAAACAGTAGTTTCGTATTGTTTTTGCTTTCCGAACCAAAACGGTTTTCCGGGGCGCTGCAATACCCTGTGAAAAACCTTTTCAACCCCCAAACTATCAAAAGCCTCTGGAAGGAAGTCGTACTTTCCTTTGGAAACCCCTCCACTGAGCAAAAGTACATCGTAATCTTTCAGAAGGTTTTTCAGTGTTTGTTTAATGGCTGATGGTTCGTCCAATACATGATGGATATCCCCTTTAATTTTTTCATTTTCCAAAAGGGAAATCAAGGAGTACGAATTGGATTTCCGTATTTGAAACGGCAGTGGGGTTTTATCCACATTCACCAATTCATTTCCTGTGGAAATTACCGCAACTTTGGGAAGTTTTTTAACGGAAACTTTGGCTTTCCCCACCGTTGCCAGCACGCCAATCTCTGCTGCGGTGATTTTAATGCCAGACTGAAGTAAAACTTCACCTTTATGCACATCACTGGATTGATAATGAATGTTTTGCCCTTGTTTTACGAATTCATCAATGGTAAAAGTCTCCCCATTCTTTGTGGTATGCTCATACATGACCACCGTATCGGCGTTTTTGGGGACCATGGCCCCCGTCATCACCTCAATACAGGAATTCTCATCAGTTAAAACCAATTGGGGGCTGCCAGCTTGGGCTATGCCTGAAATGGTAAAACTTTGATTTTGGGAATTAAGGGCACCAAACCGAATGGCAATGCCATCTTTAGTGGATCTATCAAAAGGAGGGAAATCGCGGTCCGCTTCTATGGTTTCCGCTAATATTCTTCCATGGGAATCAACCAGTTCCACCATTTCATCCCCATAGTTTTGGGAATGTTCCAGAACGTTCTGTAAGGCTTCATCAAATGTAATCATGAAAAAAGTGCAATTTCCAGTCCGTTTTTCAACAATACTCGAATGCCCACAAACAATACCAAAATACCAGTCAACATTCGGATACGTTTGGCGGACAATTTACCAATACTGAGCCGAACACCTAATTGCCCACCGAGCAGCACGGCAAAAAGGAGTCCCAATATTTCGGGCCAAAATATTTCAAACGAATTGCTGGTCAACAATCCACCAATTCCCGAAACGGAGTTGACCAAAATAAAGAAGCTGGCCAAAGATGCTATTACGATGGGTTTGTCCCATTTCATGTGATTGAGCACGGGTGCCAAAAAAATACCGCCACCAATGCCTACCAGACCGGATAAAAAACCAATTCCGGCTCCTAACAGATAGGACATATACGGGGGATACTTTTTTACGGTAAAGTTTGAATTTAGCGCCATAGTCTGATAAATGAGCGCAATGGCCGAAACAATCAGAGCCAATGCCAAAAGGATAAAGAAAACCTGTTCCTTGAGCCGGAACGAGGCACCCAAAAATGCCAATGGAATACTGGTTATGACAAACGGCAGAAATTTCTTAAGCGATAAATGTCCGTTCTTATAATAAAGATAGCAGCTTCCAGTAACCACCGTTAAGTTGCAGAGCAAAGCCGTTGTTCGGATGGCAAAAAAGCTGGTTAGAACCAAGGTTAAAATGGCCAGATAACTGGACCCGCCGCCAAAACCTACTGCGGAATAGAGTGTAGCCACAACAAAGAATGCCAATGTCAATAAGACAAAATCGGTGGAACCTAGGGACATACGCTGGCAATTTTGTTCATCCCTCCTAGAATATTGAAGAATTGTTTGTTTGGATATTGCTTTTGAAATTGTTTTACGGCTATTTCACTCCTCTTTCCAGATTGACAGATGACATAAACTTTGTCAACGGAAGTAATATGCGTGGTTGCCAGATCCAAACTATCCAAAGGAATATTGATGGCTTCTTTTAAATTACGTTCTGTGAATTCTTCTTCGGTTCGGACATCAATTAGGGTGATGTTGGCTATGGACTCCAATAAGGATTGAAAATCTTCGGCGGTGATGGCAGGCACTACATCACAATCCAAAGGTTCATAAAAATCTTGTAGTTTTTTCAACTCCAAATTCTTAGGATTCAGTTTGAACCCGATTTTGGTGGATTGTTGGCTCAGACCATCAAATAACAAAAGCTTTCCAGAGAGCACCTCCCCTATTCCTGTCAACACTTTTATGGCTTCCAAGGCTTGAAAAGTTCCTATAATTCCTGGTATAACCCCCAATACCCCATTCTCATTGCAATTGGGCACCTCTTCGGCACTAGGCATATTGGGATAGAGGCAACGATAGGTTGGTCCGTTTTGGTAATTGAAAACACTCACATGTCCTTCAAAACTGTGCAAGGCTCCATACACAAAGGGCTTCTTTAGTAAAACACAGGTATCGTTAATCAAATAGCGTGTTGGGAAGTTATCGGTGGCATCAACCACTACATCATAGTCCTTGATTATTTCCAACGCATTGTCCTTGGTCAAAAAAGAGTCATGAAGGTTAAAATGGGTCTGTGAATTCTGCGCACTCAATTTTTCATGCACCACCTCCAACTTCAATCGGCCTATATCATGCTCTGTATACAGGACCTGCCGTTGCAGATTGTGTAGTTCAACCACATCTTGATCTAGCAATCCCAATGTCCCTACGCCCATGGCATTCAGATATTGGAGCGCAGGAAGCCCAAGTCCACCCAAACCCACGACCAAGACCTTGCCTTGGGACAGTTTTTTTTGTCCTTCGGGTCCAAAATCCTTTAGCTGGGTCTGTCTGGCGTACCTGTTCATCGGTCAAACTATTTTGGATTTGGCATACTTGTAATCCTCAATATAATTCGCATTATAAAGTGCTTCGTCACGTTCTGGAAAGACCAATTTTGTATCAGAATTGATCAAAAACTTGCGGGGGCATGAACTTTCTGCAGTTTGCATATGCTGAATTGCTTCCTGTAACCCACTGGGTTCCCAAATCGTGATTAATGGCTCGGGAAGTTTACTTTCTTTGGTGGCGAATGATGTTGCGCCTTGTTTTGGATTCCTGTTTTCCACCAAGTGTTTTAAAGTTTCCAAGTCAATTAGGGGTAAATCGCAGGCCAAAACCAACCAAGCTACGTCGGGATATGCCTTATGCGCACTTAATATACCATTGAACGGTCCACGGTATTCGTTTTGGTCAATGATAGTCTTGAACCCGGCAGGAATTGTATTGGTTTGCTCATCCCGAATACTGAGAAATACATCATCACAAAGTTCTCCCAACAATTGATAAAGGTATTCTTGTTGTGGAACATCATGGTAGGTAAGCAGCCCTTTGTCCGAACCCATTCGGGTACTTTTTCCACCTGCGAGGACCAATCCGTAAAGTTGTGGTGTGCTGGCCATAGTATTTCGTTTTATCCAAAAATTAACCTCCTATTGAGGTCATGGAACTATCAAATACGGTTTGGGCGTGTTTTTCCTGCGCCTCAAAACCAGTTTTTGCTCGGTTGCCAATGGCGCTGAGAATGGTTTCCTTTACTTTTTTTGTGTCCGATTCACCACGGACCAAATCCCGTAAATTGGCTACTGGTTTTCCATACAAACAGGTAATAACATCCCCTGTTGCGGTTATCCGAAGACGATTGCAGCTACCGCAGAAAGTTCGGCTAAAGGAGGGAATGATTCCAAAAGTCCCTGTATGCCCTTCAATCTTATAGTTGATGGAAGTTGATTCCTTCGGAGATTCCAGTTTTTTGTAATTGGGATAAGTTTCAGCGATATGCTCCAAAATGGCCTTGTAGTTCCATTTGATGGTGTTGAAATTTTTGGATCCGCCATTGAACGGCATTTCTTCCAAAAATCGAACGGAAACCTTATGGTGTTTCATCACATCCAAAATGGGAATGATGTCCTGTTCGTTCTGTCCATCCAACACAATAAAATTAATGCGCACGTTGAATCCCTCCGAAATCAAACGGATGAGATTGTTGTGAACCGTATCAAACTGTTTTCTGCGGGTGATGCGTTCAAAGGTCTCCCGGTTGATGGAATCCAAGCTCACATTAATATTGGTAATTCCCAATTCCTTGAGTTCATCAATGTAAGGACCAATCAATGTGGCATTTGTGGTTACGGAAATATCGTTAAGTCCTTCCAGTTTTGAAAGATGGCGCATCAACGACATCAAATTTTTCCGGACAAAAGGCTCGCCACCAGTTATTCGTATTTTATCAATCCCTTGGGAAACCAAAATTTCACTGACTTTCTTCAATTCCGACATGGATAACAACCTATCATTTTTCACAAAATTGATGCCCTCCGAAGGCATACAATAATTGCAACGCAGATTGCACCTATCGGTGACCGCCAGTCGTAAATAATTGATTTTTCTTCTGTGATTGTCTATCAGCATAAATCCGTTACTTCTTTTACAGTGGTAAGTTACCGATTTTGCATGGATTATCCCCCACTTACCGGAGGGATAAGTGCAATTTCGTCATAGGAATTGATGACTTGGTCATCCTCAGCATAGCTATTGTTGACGGCCACGGCTAAAGAGGACAGTTTGTTCAGTTCTGGATAGGTATTGCCCAGAAACGCTTTCAATTCCTTTACTGTTTTTGGTATTTTTTTTCCTGTTACGCTAGCTGTAGGAACGGACAAGGTGGGAGCTCCAACGATGTCCTTTGTAATTCCAAACAAGAGTATTGTCATATAATCAACCTATTATTTCTTTTTCGGGTACTTTTAAAAGTTCTGGTGTTTTGGTAAATGGTTGCTTATAAAGTCTATTGCCTGTGGCGGCTTTCAATGCGTTGGATACTGCACCTCCGGCTGGCGGCAATGTGGGCTCGCCCAATCCAGTTGGTGAAAGTCCATTGTCTATGAAATAGGTTTCCACGATGGGGGCTTCCTTCATTCGGATGAGTCGATAACCATCAAAATTAGTGGCGGTAGGTTTTCCATCTTTGAAGGTCAGTTCACTGTACATGGAATGTCCTACCCCATCCAACACACCACCTTCGACCAAATTTTTGGCCGCAAGCGGATTTACAACAATACCGCAATCCACTACACAGGTGATTTTTTTGATGACAGGTTCTCCATTTTCAATTTCCACATCAGCTACTTCAGCAACGTGGCTATTGTGACAGTAATAATTCACGAATCCTTGGTAGACGTTATCCGGTTTTTTGCCCCAACCCGATTTTTCAACCGCAGTCCGAATGACTTCTTTCATCCGCTCTGGGGAATATTGAATACTTTCATCCTCTTCGGGCTTAACATTGTCCAAAAGGTCCAAGCGTAATTGAATCTTATCAACTTCCATGAGTTCCGCCAATTCATCAAAGAAACTTTGTTCGGCAGAAGCCAAGAAATTGGTATAAGGTGCACGCCACGCCCCAGTGGTAATATTACTTTGGTACGAAGCGGTGTCAACTTGATAATTTGGAATGGCTCCTGCAGGGAAGAAATTGGGAACCAATCCGTACATATTGGAATTGACCGCCGCTTCCTTTAAATGATAGGCCGTAACCTTTCCGTCTTTCACTCCAGCTTTGATGCGGTATTTAATGGACATTCTATAGATGCCATCTTCCATATCGTCTTCGCGGGAATAGACCAGTTTTACCGGTTTCTTGGCTTTATCGGAAATTTCGGCAGCTTCAATGGCAAAGTCACCATAGAGTCTTCTTCCAAAACCACCTCCTATTCGGGTCATTTCCAAAAGAATTTCTTCCGGTGCCCTACCTAAGAGAGCGGATACAAAACCAGCGGTTCGCTCCGGAGTTTGAATGGGTCCCACCAAATGCACCTTTTCAGCAGTGATATCTGCAAAAAAGTTCATGGGCTCCATACAGCTATGCGGCAAAAAGGGCGATTCATAGGTGCGTTCCAAAACTTGGTCCGCTTCGGCAAAGGCTTTGGAGACGTTTCCGTCTGACCTTCGAGTGTCGAACTTATTACCATCCAAGAGGCCGGTCAAAATTTTATCGTGTTCTTCTGTACTTTCAGGTTTTGTGACTTCTTCCCACTCCGCTTTTATGGCATTTTTGGCTTTCATGGCCTCCCAGGTTGAATTGGCAAGGACCACCACTTTGTCGCTATCACTGATAATGTTCAGAACACTGGGTTCTTTTTCAGCCAGCTCCCGTACTTTTTCGCCAATAGTAAAAATATCGACTACGCCGGACATCGCTCTAGCCTCAGAATCATCATAAGAAACCAGTTTTTGTCCGAAAGTTGGACGCAAAACCGAAGCATACACCATGCCTTCTGCTTTATAGTCCATTCCATATAATGGTTTTCCGGTGATGATTTCATCGATATCCACATTGGGTGTGGGTTTACCCATGATTTTGTACTCACTGGGTTTTTTGAGCGGCACATTTTCAGGAACTTCCAATTGGGCCGCTTCTTTCACTACATCCCCATAACCCAGGGTTTCCCCAGCGGCATTGGTGATGATACCTTCGCTCACGGTACATTCGGATGGGTCCACACCCCAACGCGCAGCCGCGGCACTGACCAACATTTGCTTGGCCGCTGCTCCTGTTTGACGAAGGGCATCCCATCCAAATCGGATGGATTGGCTACCTCCGGCCACCTGCCGGGTGTAATTATTGGTGTCCAAAATACCTTGCTCTACGTAAACGTCCTTCCAGGCCACGTCCAGCTCTTCGGCTATGATCATGGGCATGGAGGTTTTTACGTTCTGGCCCACTTCTGGGTTGGGTGAAAAAATGGTGACCGCGCCGTTATCGGCTATTTTGATGAAGGCATTAAAGTCGTTATAATCTAAACTCGCCAAATCAATGGCGGGTTCTTGGATGACTTTGGGTTTGCACGCCTGGAAAAGGTTAAAGCCAATCAGCAAACCGCCTCCAGCGAGGGAAGAGTTCCGCAGAAATGACCTTCTACTAAGTGAATTATGTATAGGATTTGTTGACATTTTGTTGTTTTTTGGATGAAAAGGGAATTATTCCATGTTGTCCGCAGCAATTTGTACTGCTTTTCGGATTCTGGTATAGGTCGCACATCGGCAAATATTACCATGCATGGCGTTTTCTATATCCTCTTCTGAGGGATTCGGATTGCTCGCCAAAAAGGCGGAGGCGGTCATGATCTGACCTGCCTGACAGTAGCCGCATTGGGGCACATCAACTTCTTTCCAAGCTTCTTGAACAGGGTGTGTGCCATCTTCAGAAAGGCCTTCAATGGTGGTGATTGATTTTCCTTCCACTTGGGAAAGGGTTAAAGAACAGCTTCTCATGGCCGTGCCATCAACATGGATGGTACAGGCCCCACATTGTCCTATTCCACATCCATATTTGGTGCCCACAAGATCTAAATGATCCCGAAGCACCCATAAAACAGGGGTATCCTCAGCAACGTCAACCATTTTTGACGCGCCATTGACAGTGATTTGATACGTTGGCATAGTTTTTTGAATTGATTGTTTGTTGTTACTATTGTTGTTGAAGTTACCAAAAAATGAATGGAATGCTTCTTTTTTAACAGCACCCTCTTTTTTTTAACTTTTCTTTAAATCTATTGCGCTTTCCTAAGATAATTTTCGAGCAAATTGAGCGTTCTGCATGTTGAACCTTAACTTATATGAAAATGAAAAACGCTTTTCGCTATTGCTTTCTGTTATCCTTAACTCTTTTGATTTTCTCTTGTGGAAACGCCGATGATGATGTCAGCTTTGACATTAATGACGGGGAATTGGGCCAAGGACAGAACCCTGATGATTGCCTCGGTTTTGACGATAACGAGTTGTTGCTTTCCATACAGGACCAGTTTACCGCTGCACCCGCTAAAGTCTCCATCCTTTTTAAAGTGTCCGACCTTCAGGGTAATCCTGTTTCCGGTTTGAGTGCAGATCAATTCACCATATATGAACAAGGCCGAAATGACGATTGTTTCAATGTCATCTCTTCCTCCGAGTCGCAAGCGCGGATTTCACCCAACACCCAGGTTTTTAACAACAATGCTTTGTTGGTCCTCGATTTAAGTAACAGTGTGCTTCAAAGTAGTTTGGCGGAATTGAAATCAGCTTCCATCAGTTTTGTGAACAATGTGATACCCTCCCCAGAAACAGAATCCTTTAAAATGTCCATTTATTGGTTTGATGGTGAAGATGAATTGCATCTTTTGAACGAACCCTCATCTTCTGCGGCAGAATTGACCGCAGCCATAGATGGCATTACGGCAGATATCAGCGATGACCCATCAACAGATTTATATGGAGCGGTAATAAAATCTACGGATATTGCTGAGGACTTATTAAGAAATAGCCAACAAGAATCCATTATTGGTGCGGCATCCATTGTATTGTTTACCGATGGTACCGACCAAGCTTCCCGTTATAGTGAAGAGAATGCGCTGAGGGCTGTTGAAAATGCAAGTCGAAACATTTCCTACTTCACTATTGGATTAGGTGCTGAGATAGATGCAGATATTTTAATGGAAATTGGGAAAACCGCAAGTGTTTTTGCTGGAAACAAAGAAGAGTTGGAAACGACCTTCAACCAAATTTCGCAACGGGTTTCTGAACAAGCCAACAGTTTTTATCTTTTCGAATACTGCACCCCAAAACGGGATGGCAGTGGCGAAAACAATCTTGTAATTCAATTGACCAACGGAAGCCTGCAAGGTGCAGTGCAGACCAAGTTCAACGCCAAAGGGTTCACCGGTGGTTGTGAGTAGCACATTTTTTATAGGTTGATAAAGAGTGCATTTACAAGAATATGTATCTTGGATGCCAACTAAATAGCAAACTATGATTATCAAAGCAAAACTGCTACATCTTTTTCTTTTTGCATGTATTTTGGGAATGACTGTTAAGTCATACTCTCAACACATTAGTCCTTTGGAAGGACGATGGGATTTGGAAATGGAATTCAATGGCCAAACCGTTCCGTCGTGGCTGGAAATACGGCATTCTGGAAACGCTACTTTGATAGGTCGATTTGTATTCGCCTTTGGCAGTGCTCGCCCCATTGCTGAAGTAGAAACCTTTGGCGATAACAAATTTACCTTCAGCATTCCCAACCAATGGGAGCCTAAAGGAAGTGATATGATATTCCATGGTGAACTGGCCGATGGCAAACTCAGTGGAACCATGATTTATACCGATGGTTCCATTGCTGAATGGAGCGGAGTAAAAGCACCTGACTTGGCTTACACTGAAAATCCGAAATGGGATAAACCAATTGACATTTTCAACGGAAAAGATTTATCAGGATGGCATATAGATGGCGAAAAGAACCAATGGGTAGTAAAAGATGGTATATTGACAAGCCCAGAATCCGGTTCCAACTTAATTACCGATGAAAAATTCCAAGATTTTAAGTTGCATGTGGAATTCCGATATCCAAAAGGTAGCAATAGTGGAATTTACCTTCGTGGAAGATATGAGGTACAAATTGTAGACAGTGAAGGCTTGGAGCCTCTGGATATTTACTTGGGCGGTATCTACGGATTCTTGGAACCCAATGAAAATGCCTCCAAACCTGCGGGTGAATGGCAAACCTATGACATCACCTTAATTGGGCGACGGGTGACTGTGGTACTTAATGGCAAAACAGTCATCAACGATGCCACCATTCCCGGAATAACAGGTGGTGCTTTGGATAGCAAAGAGGGCGAACCAGGGCCTTTCATGGTTCAAGGAGATCATGGCCCTATAGAGTACAAAAGTTTTGTGGTGACCCCCTTGAAAAAATAAGACTTACCTGTCGTGGTGACTTTGCATTATTAACTATGTAGCCCTAAACTATAAAGGGAGACAGTCTAAAAGATAGATTTCCGTCAACCTGAACTTGTTTCAGGTTCTCATGCGGTTTTGTATCAACATGATGAGATTCTGAAATGAATTCAGAATGACACAGTTACTAGATTTCAGACTGTCGTTTTTATTAATTTTTCAAAGGGGTAATCTTAATATTCCGCCATTTTACCCGAATACCACCACCATCATGAATTTGAAGTGCTATGGCTCCTTTGCCTTCGCCAATTTTTTCATCCTCCAAATGGACCATTTCGGTACCGTTGAGCCAAGAGGTGATATTGGGACCTTCAGCCCGAATCTTTAAAGTGTTCCACTCCCCCATTTTAAGGGCCTTGTCTTTTTCAGGGTCCGGTTTTATCAACCAGCCACGTCCATAGGATTCATAAATACCTCCAGTATCTTTTCCTGGAGGGGCTACTTCCACTTGCCAACCACTTACTTTGGTGCCTTCAAAAGTGGAGCGGATAAAAACACCGCTATTCCCATCCGCTTCTTGCTTGAATTCCAAGGTCAATTCAAAATCATCATAAAAGTCTTCGGTGGATAAATACCCATATTGGGCTTTGGGACCACTTTCACAGATAAGCTCGCCATTTTCTACGAACCATTTTTCTTCGCCGTGGTTGACCCATCCGTTCAAATTTTCACCGTTGAACAAATCAATGGTTGTTTCCTGTGCCGATATCCATTGCACGGCCACTAGAAGTAGTGTTGTTAAAATCAGTTTTTTCATAATTGTATAAATCTGGGCAAAAAAATACGGGAAATCTTGGGGATAGCGTCCAAAACGTAGGGTTTTTAGACCGATAGTTGTTTATAGTATACAGACGACAACTAAAAACATCCTAATGACCGAAAGAAAAGTTGAACTTAAAATGAAATGTGATGGATGTAGTAAAAGAAATTATCGACAACAGTGCCATAGGTCCATTTTCCAATGGATTTAAAAGTGTGGTACTTTCCCTATTTGCTTCAATTGTCTGCGTCTTGCTGACCATGCTGACCGTTCTGATTCTTCACGGTTCCAGCATTACGTTTCATTACGGCTACTAGCGATAAATCAGGGCGTTTCCGAATTTTTGTTCGTCAAGCGGTTTGGACAAGTCCAGCAAAAACCCATTGATGACCGCGTGGGTTATTTTTCCTTCTTTTTCCAGAAAAAATGTGGGATTCACCCCGGGTTGCAGGTTGAAGGTGTTGAGTTTAAAAGTCAAACTGGTTTTATGAACGGGTTGATTTACGGAAAATCCATTATCTGGAAGCATGGTTTTCACATAAGCAACACCTTGTTGCAAAAGGTCTTTCGGATTCTGATTATTACCCAAATTGGCCACTTTTGGTGGTACAATGGTATATCCTGAGGCATCAAACGTTTCATACCCATAAAATGTGGAAAGGTCGCCCTGGTCATCAACCACACTTTTGTAATAAAAATCATTGTGCCCTTTTAGGTCAATTTCATTTCTGAAAATACCCAAATCCAAGATGTAATCCTTCCCCAAAAGTTCATAGGTGACGTTTTTAATCTTCAAATCGAACAACTTGCGGTCGTTATGGGGTATTTTCTCGTAATCTTCCACAGGAATATTCTTGTAACTGCCATTGGCAATGGTGTACAAGGCTGAAAGAATGGAAACATAATTGAGTTTCCGAATTTCTTGCTTCTCGGGATCATTGGTGTACCCGCCCGATTCAATCAAAATAAGGCTGGTACCCCATTTGGCAATGTTATCGCCAAAAGCACGCGGTTCAAAATCGTCACTATATCTGCCGACTTGCCCTGGCGCATAGTTTTGGATGATTTTGTTCATGTACACAATCACCTTCATGGCATTGGCCCGTACCTCATTAATGTCTTTTTCATAGTTAAAGGCTGTGGCCAAATAGGAAATCGTGGCCGGTTTGTCCGTTAGTTCAGCATTATAATAGGTGCTTTGGTCATGAAGGTTGAAACCAAAATCAGCATCCAAACTATCCCGAATTCGTTTTAAGGCACGCCCTTCGGGCGATTGTAACCGCAATGCATCTCGGTTGATATCGATACCCAGTGCGTTTCTGCGTTGGAACACCTCTGCCCCATCTGGATTGACCATCGGCAAAAAGTGCAATTTTAATTTGGAAAGGATTTCTTGTTTTTCTTCCTCAAAATCCGGTGCATCCAAAAAATGGAGAATGTCAAAAATGGCTTGGGTGGCCGTAGGTTCGTTCCCATGCATTTGCGACCATAAAAACACATTGATGTCCCCATTTCCAATACTGATGAGACTCAAATCCCGTCCTTCAATGGACTCCCCTACTTTCTGCACCTCAAACTTTGGATTGGCCTTAAATTGCTGAATTAAGGGCTGTATTTCATGATGTTTTATGCGGCGTTCTCCCAAAGATGGTTCCTTATACTTTTCATAGGTTTCGTACAGCCTGGAAGTAATGGGGTCTTGACCTTTTATGGAAAGTGTCAGCAATAGCATGAGGATAGGAAGCAGTCTTTTGAGCATAGTTCTATTTTGTTGGAACGGGTTTAAAGTTAAATTTTTTCGTTGCTTTTCGCACTTTTTTCATGAAATCCATGCCGGGGTCCGTCTTTGTGGTGCGGTAGCCATCATCTACCTCCAGCCATAACGGATGCCCTTCAAACTGGGTGTATTCTTGGTGGCCAATTACATATTCAATGTTATATTTTGAAGCGAGATACTTTACCAAAAAAATGTTTGACTTCAGTTGCTTTCGGGTCAAGGAAAAACCTTCTGTACCACCCACATTTTCAATACCAATAGCACAGTGGTTTAATCCAATGGTGTGTCGAGCCATTACGGTTTCTGGCATCAACCGATAAATAGTACCGTCACGGTCTACCAAAAAATGGGAGGAAACGTTCAATCCACTTACATTTTCCAAATCCGGGCGCCAGTTGGGCAGGGTTGACCTATTAAAGGCGGCAAAAGACTTTTTCAATGTTGGAATCGCCGTCCAGTGCAACACAATCATTTTGGGAACAATGGTGGTGGTGTCCTGCTCCAACCCGTAGCGTTGTGCCAAATATTCCTTGGTCAATTCAATCCGTTGCTCATCAAAAATTATAGGAATGTCCACAATCTCTTTTTGAACACTGCAAGAAATGAACACAACGCCAAAAAGCACTCCAAGCCCTATTTTTTTGCAGAAGAATTGAAATGGAACCATGCTCAAATGTAGCCTAAAATTGAAGATTGGAGCGCGAATTGTTTTTATTTATATCTTTAAAGGTATGGAAAAGCTTGGACAGGAAACTCAAAATCCATTCAATATGCATTATAGAAAATTGATGAATTTTGGGATCCTATTTTTCGTTTTACAAATGGTGGGTATTGGACTTTGGTTTTTTCTAAAGCAGCCAGAAAAAATAGCCTTGTTTAACACGCTGAGCATTGCAATTTTCTTATTTGTATTAAATATTCTGATTGGATTTCTCTTTTTTGTATTGAAGAAAGTGAGCATCTCAAAATTGTTTTTTGGAAATTCAGTGCTCTGCCCATTGATTTTTGTGGCATGGTGGATTATCTGGTTTATGTACTACGCCAAATAATTTTTTTAAACTCTCTCTACTCAAACCAACAATAATCGACCATGAAATATTTCTTTTTCCTTGCTGCAGTTACATTCATTTTGATGGCTTCTTGCAGCAAAAATCCATATGCATCCCGAAAAGAATCTGAAAATTTGGTCCTGTCCATTTCGGATAATGATGTGCTTTCCTATCGATATAAAACCATGCCACCACCTGAAGGGGTTGATTCCGCTTTTCACCGTAGCGGGTTTATCCATCCGCTCAAGACTCTGGGCGGTCATACCATAACGACCATACACCCAGAAGACCATTACCATCATTTTGGCGTGTGGAACCCGTGGACACGCGTGGTTTATGAGGGCGATACCATCGATTTTTGGAATATTGGCGAAAAACAGGGCACGGTACGGTTCAAGGAGTTTAAAAAAATTGGGGACAATACCTTCAGTGCACATCATGAGCATGTGGTGTTAAAACATCTTCCCGAAAAAGTTGCACTCAACGAAATCCAAACTGTGAAGATAACCGAGTTGAATGATAAAGCGTATGTCTTGGATGTTACTATTGAATATCAAACTACCGGAAGTGATTTTGAACTTATGGAATACCGCTATGGCGGTTTTTCCATCAGGACTACTAAGGAATGGACGGATGCCAACAGTGAAATCCTGACTTCTGAAGGCATAACCCGTGAAAATGTGGACGGTTCACTGGCCAAATGGTGTTTGGTGCAAGGGGAATTGGGAGATGGGTACGGTGGGTTTTTGCTGATGTCAAATCCCAACAATTACAATCATCCTGAACCGCTACGGATTTGGCCCAAAGAAATGCATGACGGTTACATTTTTGTAAATGTGTGTCCCATCAAGACCAAAGACTGGGTGCTGAAAGCGGGAAACACCTACAAGTTACAATACCGGATTGTGGTTTTTGATGGTGAGATGGATGAAACCCAAGCAAAAAGTTTATGGAACTCGTATAATCAACAATAAAATGAAAACTAGAATCAGCTTTGCCCTTGGTGTATTGACCTGCTTTTTCATGAACGCCCAAGAGGTGTATGAGCTTGGGCCAAATTCACTGGTACAGAAAGACGTTCCTAAAGGAACGATGGTTAAAAAAGTGTGGGAGAGTACAATTTTCCCAAACACCATTCGGGATTATTATGTTTATGTGCCCGCTCAGTACGATGGTACTTCCGAAGCTGCCCTGATGGTTTTTCAGGATGGACATGCCTACGTGGATTTGGAAGGTGATTACAGGGTCCCCACGGTTTTTGATAACCTGATTGCCCAGCAAAAAATGCCGATCACCATTGGACTGTTCATTAATCCTGGCCACGATAAGGATGCACCGGAGGCGGAGAGCCCATGGCGCGTGACCAACAGAAGCGTTGAATATGATGAAGTTTCTGGAACCTATGGTGATTTTCTACTTCAAGAATTGATTCCAGAACTTAAAAAAAACTATCGAATTTCAGAAGACCCTAAAATGAACGCTGTTTGTGGCCTTTCTTCGGGCGGAATCTGTGCATTTTCTGTGGCTTGGTTCCACACCAATCGTTTTCAAAAAGTCATGAGTCATATTGGAAGTTTTACCGATATCCGGGGAGGGCATAATTATCCCCCAATGATTCGAAAGAATGAACCCAAAGACATTAAAGTGTTTATGCAAGATGGTTCCAACGATCTGGACAATCAATTTGGAAATTGGTGGTTGGCCAACCTTCAGATGGATTCCGCCTTAAAGTTTAAAGGGTATGACTACAAGTTTGTGCCTGGGACCGGTGGTCATGATGGCGGTCATGCAGGATCTATATTGCCGGAGTCCCTAGAATGGCTATGGAGTGATGTGGCCCCCAACCAGGAGTGAAATCAAAAATTATTCAATGGGGACGGCATAGCAAATCATAAGCTTTTTTCGCCCCCATTCCCTAGCTTTTTTTACATCCTTACCCATATAGATGTCTATACGGTTGCGCCAGCGGTGATGCATTTTGTCCTTTACATAAAAGGTGTCAGGAAAGGTGTCGATTTTCACCATGGTGTTGTGTTTCAATCCCATTTTAATGAGATCTCGGGATACGGCAATACACTTCATACCTGGTTGTAACGTATCTCCCCAAGCCGCCACAGAAGGGTTGATGCTATCTGTCTGCCAAAAAACCGAATTATAGGCCGATGCGGTCACCTCATGCCCTATCCATTCATGAGTGGGTTTTTGAACAGGTTTTTGTTGGGTACACGAAACCACTACGATGATAGAAAAGAGTAATTTCTTCAATAGGCGTTATGAATGGTTGATTCCTAAAGATACATATTTCTTAGGTTTACTCAGGCAGCGGTACATAGGTGTCATCATTTTCCATCATGGGGAAGGTTTTGTTGCGCCATGCCTCTTTGGCTGCTTCAATTTTGTCCTTGTTGGAAGACACAAAATTCCAATAAATATGTCGTTCCTCTGGAAAAGGTTCGCCACCAAACAGCAAAAGATGGGTATTCGGTTGCAAAATGATGTTACAAGTGTCTTCCACTTTGGAGACCAAAATATTTCCTTTGTCGACCACTTCTCCGCAAGCCTCAATACTACCTTCCACAATACAAATACCGATTTCGCCTTTCAGTTTTCCGTTCACGTTCAATGAATATGTTTCTTCGTTTTTCACTTCCACCATAAATAATTCGGAATGTACGGGTACCGGAGATTCCTTTCCATAACCTTTGCCTGCTACTAAAGTGAATTCAGCGGTATCCTCCTTCCATTTCGGTAAGTCGGCTCCATCAATATGATGAAACTGGGGTTCCATTTCTTCCAATTCCTTCGGTAAAGCCACCCAAATTTGATAGCCATGGGCCGTGAATAGTGTTCCATCACGCATATCCCCTGGGGTCCGTTCGGTATGGGTAACCCCTTTTCCAGCCGTCATCCAGTTTACAGAACCGGGTTTGATGCGCTGTTGGGTCCCCAAACTGTCCTCATGCATAATTTCACCATCCAACATAAAGGTCAAGGTGGAAAGTCCCAAATGGGGGTGCTGGTTCACGTCCATATATCTAGCTGGGCCGAGTTCCGTGGGGCCCATATGGTCAATAAAAATGAATGGGCCTATCATTCGTTTCTTTCGAAAAGGGATAAGTCGGCCTACTAAAAAATCCCCAATATCCCTGCTGCGTTCTTCTATGATCAATCCAATGTTGGACATAGTTTTATGTTTATATTTAGATGCAGAAAGTTACGACAAATCCAAAACCATGAAACTACTTAAGCGCATTTTACTGCTCCTATTGCTTGTAATTGGAGTGGTGGTTTACCTGAATTATCCCAAATTGAATATCATCTCTGGCTATGCGGCCAAAAATGTGGCCTCTGGAGTCTACGTCGCAGGCCGTTCTGAAGCTTCCATGAATCTGAATGACAACAATGTCCCTTTGGTGGAATTGGCAACAACCGAAGTGAACAAAGCGGAGGAATCAGCTTCTTCCACAGTGTATGGCCTCATGGAACGAACCGCGGTATATCGTGATGGGTTGGGAACTGTTCTCATTAATGATGATTACGATCCGAGCAGGCTTACCATTCGACCCCAAAGAACCAAACCCATGGATACGATTCCATATCCATACGGGCAAGCAGCACCAGTAGATTCCATTTTCGCTGAGGTTGATATGGACCAAATCAATCAAGCCTTGGCAGTGGCCTTTGCCAATCCTGAGGTACAGAAAACACGAACTTTCTTGATTCTATATAAAGGTCATTTACTCGCAGAGAAATATATTGATGGATTTGATAAAGACACGCCCATTTTGGGGTGGTCCATGACCAAAAGTGTATTGGCCACCTGTTTCGGAATTTTGGAACATCAAGGAAAATTGGAAATGGACTGGCCCGCGCCAATTGCCGATTGGAAGGATGATGAACGGAAGGACATCACCCTGAACCATTTGCTGCGTATGCAAAGCGGACTGGAATGGGATGAAGACTATAGCGGCATATCGGATGTGACCAAGATGCTGTTCTTGGATAGCGATATGACCCAAATGCAGAAAGAAAAGGAAGCCATAGCCAAGCCTACCGAAATTTGGAATTACTCCTCAGGAACCACCAATTTGCTTTCCGGGATTCTTCGGCAGCAATTTCGAAGCCATCAAGAGTATTTAGACTTTCCCTATTCCGCTTTGATTGATAAAATAGGCATGTATTCCATGGTCTTGGAGGCTGATATTGCCGGAAACTATGTGGGTTCTTCATACTCTTGGGCGAGCACACGGGATTGGGCACGCTTTGGCCAATTGTATTTGGATAGAGGCGCTTGGAACGGGGAGCAAATCTTTGATTCGGAATGGGTGGATTACATCACTACCCCTACCCAACATTCCAATGGCACTTATGGTGCACACTTTTGGCTGAATGCAGAAGGAAAATATCCCGATGTGCCCAAAGACCTGTTTTCCTGCAACGGATATCAGGGGCAATATGTGTTTGTGATTCCTTCCAAGGATTTGGTTGTGGTACGGACGGGTCTCGCAGAGGAGCCGGAATTTGATGTGAATCGGGTATTGAAAGCTGTAGTAGATGCCATTGGTGAATAATCACTCTAAAACAGCATGCCCAAAATTGACTGAAAAGTCAACACACCAAACCATTAAATACTTGTATTCGGTAAAATCCAGGGTCTCACCATTGGGGATAGTATAGTTGAAGTTGCCTTCGAGACCTTTTAATTCTCCCAGAGAAATATAATTGGTGGCTTCCAAATCTGTAGAGAGATACATTTCAAGTAAGGGGCCATCATCAGATTTAAAATCGGTGATGAACAAAGAAGTGTGTTCTTCGTTTACCGTTACTTTTCCCATGGTAGGATGGGCAGCATTTACAAATTCACCCATTAGAGTGGATTGTGTTTCCATTTCTCCTTCCATTGGGGTTCCATCCATTTCAGGTACCATATCCTCTGAACCGGAAGATGAGGAGCATGAAACAAGAAGTACACTAAAAATTAGTGCTATAAAATTGATTTTCATGGTGTTGGTATTTCTGGTTGAGTCGCAAAAAAACCGGATGACTTACAAAAACGCTTCCCAACGCCACAACTATGAGTGGTTTCACAACAATAATTTCATTTGTGGGGAGTCTGGTGGTAAATTTACAATGTAATTAAAATAGAAAGTAATTTTTTCATTTTCATATAGTGTTCTCGTAAAAGAGTCTTGACCCAAGTGGCAAGGCTCTTTTTGGTTTACAGCCTTTTGTAATTCTTAGTTGGACACTAATTGCACGAATTACACCAATTGTTTTTCATTGTTAATTGAAATCTGTCAATTGAATTACGGAATCCATTTGTTTTTTCCGAAGTTAGGTTTTCGTTTCTCCAAAAAGGCATTTCTTCCTTCTTTGGCTTCCTCGGTCATATAGGCCAAACGTGTGGCTTCCCCAGCAAAAACCTGCTGCCCTACCATGCCATCATCGGTAAGGTTCATGGCAAACTTGAGCATTTTAATGGACGTTGGCGACTTGGCCAACACTTCTTGCGCCCATAGATAGGCGGTGTCTTCCAATTCGTTATGGGAAACAACGGCATTTACCATTCCCATTTCAAAAGCTTCTTGGGCGGAGTAATTTCGGCCTAAAAAGAAAATCTCACGCGCTTTTTTCTGTCCTACCATTTTTGCCAAATAGGCGGACCCATATCCACCATCAAAACTGGTCACATCCGCATCGGTTTGTTTAAAAATGGCGTGTTCCTTACTGGCCAAAGTCATATCGCAGACTACATGCAAACTATGCCCTCCCCCAACGGCCCAACCAGGCACCACGGCAATGACCACTTTGGGCATAAAGCGGATAAGGCGTTGCACTTCGAGAATGTTGAGGCGGTGGTAACCATCATCGCCCACATAACCTTTGTGCCCCCTAGCCTTTTGGTCACCACCACTGCAAAAGGCCCATTTTCCATCTTTGCTGGACGGTCCCTCGCCAGAAAGCAACACCACGCCGATGGAGGTATCCTCTTGCGCATCGTAAAAAGCCTTGTAGAGTTCACTGGTGGTTTTGGGTCGAAAGGCGTTGCGCACATCTGGTCGGTTAAAAGCAATGCGGGCCACGCCGTTACATTTTTTATAGGTAATATCCTCAAATTCCATGGCAGTCTGCCAGTTGGGTGATTTCATGTTATGATTATTTGATGTAATCACAAAATAACGGAAAATCCCAATCATTGCCATTTATTAAAACGAATCATATCTTTAAGCCTTGCCGTTATATCAGAATGACCAGAAACATAAAAATATCACGACTTACAAATAGAACCGTAACAAGCCAGGAAGGCGACTTTTATTCAGTTCTTTGGATAAAGGATGCTGTGCAAAGCATTACAATAGACAACACTTTGTACGAAAACATTGTGAGTGCGGTTTATTTCCTGAAACCGAATTTTAAATGGAAAATAATACGCAAGGACACTTCAATTTCTTCAGGGTACGTACTATACCTTCCTAAAAACATTTTGGAAGATCCCTTGTTTAAAAATCTACACATCAATGAAGTAAGGGTTTTTAATACGGAGCAAATACCCAAAGTGAACTTGGCGCCCGGAATTGAAATACGCATACAGGCAATTCTTGAAATGCTTGACGAATTGATCAGCACCAATCTCAAACATAAAGAGAGCGCCATACTTTCATTAATCAGCACTTTCTTTGTCTATATTGACGGAAAGTGCAATATAAAATCATCAATTGATCAAAATAATGCAAAATCTGTTCTTGTATATAAATTCAAAAAAGCAATAAACGAACACTTTTCTGAGTTCCATGAAGTGGGCGAATATGCCCGGAAACTCAATATTTCTGATAAATACTTACACGAATGTGTGAAAGAGGTATTGGGTACAAGTGCGAAACACCTTATTGATGAGCAATTGACAATGTGCGCCAGGAGGGAATTAAAGTTCACCGACAAAACAGTAAAAGAAATAGCCTATGGTATGGGCTTCAGTTCCCCCGAATATTTTAGCTACTACTTTAAAAAACAAACAGGAAAGACCCCATCACAGGTAAGAAAAGAATGATTCTCCCTAAATTCTACTGAAATACCGTGTTTTTCTAAGTGTTCTGACCTATTGCCCCAATAACTTTACGTGCTCACAAAACACACAGTAGTATGAATAGAAAAAAGTTTATTAAAACAGCGGGCATTGGATTTGGAGTTTCCATTATGCCAGGTATGGTCTTTGGAAATACCCAAATTGAAGACAAGAACAACAATCTTGACCAATACTCAAAGATTATTAAAGACAACGAAGGGGAAGTGTTAAATGTCATTGGCGACATTCAAACGCACAAATTAACAGGAAGTGATACCAACGACCAGATAACGGAATGGGTAGATAATGTAGAACCCGGTGTTGGTATTCCGCCTCACATACATACAAATGAAGACGAGATTTTTAGGGTGATCAAAGGTCAAGTAGAGATAATGGTCAATGGAAAAACGGTAGTTTTAGAGGCAGGGGATACTGCATTTGCACCGAAAAACCTACCTCATTCTTGGAAAGTAGTTGGGACAGAAAAAGCAAAAATGATTACAAGTGCTTTCCCCTCCGGAATAGAAAAAATGTTTGAGGAATTAGCTGAATTACCTCCCGGTCCGCCTAATTTTGAAAAAGTCTCCAAGATTTGTGGGAATCACGGTATCTCATTTGTGAAATAAATGCTGCCACCCATATGGGGTACATGTAAGTAATGTGGGCAGTGTTACGAAGCTGAAAAACTGGGGGTTCAATTACCCCTAAGCTATGCATTTACGTTTCATGGAAAATAAGTTAAAACACAAAGCTTAGCTTTGGCTCCCGTTTTGTCAATTCGGAAATTAGCGTTCCCAAATAAAGCTGTATGAACTTAATTTGGCAAATGGGATTAAAATAGCTTACATTGAGTTTATTTTTCAACCATGAGATATGTATTCCTATGTGTTCTTGCACTAACGTTGAGTTGTAAGGAAGGGCGAGATACCGAAACAGTTCAGCAAAGACCAACTGAAGATGCAACACTTGATCCGGTAAAGGAACACTTCTTAAAAATGGAGCAAAATGCACTCAAGGAAACCTATAAAGGCATCTTTAGTGAGCATCAGGGGTATAGCGACCTTTTTCCCATTAAGGCCACGAACGTGTCCACCCAGCCCATTGTTGATGCAGCAAAAGGTTTTTTGGAAAAATTAACCGCAGCGCAATTAAAATCAACAACCTTTTCCATTGATAATGAAGAGTGGCGTAAATGGTCCAATGTTGACAATGGTATTTATGATCGACAGGGCATCAGTTTAAAGGCAATGAATGCCGAGCAGAAGGAGGCGGCTTTTCATTTAATGCAAACTTCCCTGAGTGCAAAGGGACTCCAACTCAGTAGAGATATCATGAAAACGGACCAGACTTTAAGGGAGCTTAACAATGATTTGGCTGATTACGATGAGGAACTCTATTTTTTTACCATTATGGGGCAACCGTCCCAAACCGAACCTTGGGGCTGGCAATTGGATGGTCATCATTTGGTCATCAATTATTTTGTGCTGGGGGATCAAATAGTGATGTCACCTGTTTTTATGGGAGCTGAGCCAGTACTAACAACTTCAGGGAAATATGAGGGTAACACATTGTTTCAAGATGAGCAGAATTTGGGTTTATCATTTATGCTGTCTCTAGCTGATGATGAACAACAAATGGCCGAGATATCAAACATCAAAAAAGGAAACAACATTGCGGCAGAAGCAAACAAGGACAATCTTACCCTAAATTACGAAGGGCTAAATGTTGGCCGATTGTCAGAATCAAAAAAAGAAAAATTACTTGAACTGATCTTTCAATACATCTCCAACATAAGGGAGGGCCATCAGCAGATTAAAATGGAGGAAATACTGGAATACTGGGATGAAACTTGGTTTGCATGGGTTGGAGAAACAAATGAGGATGCGGTATTTTATTATCGAATTCACAGCCCAGTGGTTTTGATTGAATTTGATCACCAGATAGCCGTTGGTGTGCCCAATTCCGATCATAAGAATCCCACAAGAAACCATATCCATACCATAGTTAGGACCCCAAATGGAAATGATTATGGGAAGGATTTGTTGAAACAGCATATAGAGAAACATCATCAGAAATAGGATGGGGTCGTTGTCCTTTCAGGATATGGGTTTTTCCTGATAATAAGATCAAAAAAACTTCAGTATCTTCCCTGAGGACAAACCTGGAAAACGTTATGAAAACTTCGTTAACTCTTTTGGTGCTTTGTATTTCTACTCTAATTTTTGCCCAAAGCAAGGGCATCACAGGTGTGGTTTTTGAGGACGCCAATGGCAATGGCATCAAAGAATCCAAAGAAAAAGGAATTGCGGGTGTTGTGGTTTCTGATCAATTGCATGTGGCGGTAACGGATACAAATGGGGCCTATTCATTAAAATCAACATCTGGTTTTCCATATGTTCTTGTTTCACAGCCCACTGGATTTTCAGGGAAGTTTTATTATCCCAAGGCTGAAAAAGTCAATTTTCCACTATCAAAAACCAAAGATCAGAACAATTTCAGATTCATTCATGCTTCCGATACCCATGTGGACTCCCTTAACCTTCCACGAATGGCTCGATTCAGAGAAATGGTGGATTCCATTGGCGTGGATTTTGTGATTGTGACCGGGGATTTGATTCGTGATGCATTGCGAGTGAATGAAGAAACAGCCAGCAATTACTACAAAATGTACCTTCAGGAGATCAAGAAATTAAAGGTTCCGGTGTACAGTTCGGTAGGGAATCATGAACTTTTTGGGATTGAACGGGATAAATCTTTGGTAAGCTCGGAACATCCATTGTACGGTAAAGGGATGTATCGACACTTTTTGGGTCCAGATTATTATTCCTTTAATTACGGGGGTATCCATTTTGTGGCAGTAGATGGGGTTGATTATCAAAACCTCTATTATTTTGGAGGTGTGGATTCCATTCAGTTGCAATGGCTGGAAAATGATTTAAAGCACCTTCCTGACGAGACTCCCGTTGTGACGTTCAATCACATTCCCTTTGTTTCTCCGGGATTTTCATTTCAAGAGTATGACAACCACATTTTCTATGGGCCTCAATTGTTGGAACAAGATGGAAAATTGGAACATCGCCATATCGTGTACAACTTTGAAGACGTAAAAAAGCGTATCGGTAACCACCCCTATCCCTTAGCCCTGTCTGGGCATTACCATTCCGCACAAGAAGGGCAAATTATGGGTGACGAAACTAGATTTGTGCAAACATCCGCCATTACACGCCCAGATGAATTTGAATACAATGGATTTAAAATGAAATCTGGTTTTACGGTTTATGAGGTAAAGGAAGGGCAGATAGTTTCCAGCATATTCACACCATTGGATTTTAAATCACCCTAGGCCTGTCTTTTAGTAAATTCAATGAAATGTAAATATCTCTTTGAACAGCAAATAAGTGATTATTGCACCTGCAATCGACACAAAGTTTCCCACAACAAAATAGTCGTTGCTAATTTTTTTCTCCTTATCACTGTCCAACCGGGTACCTAGTTTTATTGCACCGAATAAAATCAATGTCGCTCCTTGAAAATTTGTCAATAATAAGAACACAAGAAACATTCTTTCTAAAAAACCTTTAAGCCATGAAGTGAATTTTTCTTCAAAATTTTTACTTGGGTTTTTTGGGTTCAACCATTTTGAAACAGCATAAAAGATGATAATTAGAAAAGCTTCAACAATTACCCAGTAAAGGATTTTATATTTAATGTCATTCATTATCTATGATATTGAAAATTAGTTGTTTTATAATGTTGTATTCATTTATGCGCAGTGATTTCCCTTTTTTCCATGCCCCTGATCTTGTTTTATAAAGCCCCATCCTTTTTAAATCTTTATAATCATTGTTATTTAAGAAGGCCGATACAATTTCAAATTCAGACAATTTCCATTCTGATTTTATTGACTGGTACAATTTCATACATAAACTTAGTTGATTATCTGTTTTCTGGTTTAAACTGATAAAATAGTTGTCCCCGGAAAGTTTTACATTTTTTAAGGCCTCTCGAGCTTTGGTAAGTCCAGAGCCATACATTTCATATGCGATTTTTTTGTTGATTTCTGTTTCTATTTCCCCATAAACCATAGAATACCGGAGCTCAAAAGAATATTTAGTGGCTATAATACTTTCATCTAAAAAAAATAAAAGCTTGAAAAGAGTTTCGCTACTATCAACAACACCTTGAAATTCATCGCCAAGCGTAATAGTTAATGGTGAAATGATGTGGTTTTTAAACTCTTGGTTAGCTAAATTGGTAAGCACTTTAAATTGCCTCATAAAGTCATCTTTTTTGTTAATTTGACGACTTGAGATAATATCTGCCATTATTATGTGATAATTTGTTGACATACTGTTTCTGTTTTTCGGAAACAAATCTATTTATTTCCTTTTTATGGAAACAATATACTAAATTTCCATTTATTGGAAATAAAAACAGGTGTTGGTTTTAAAATTCAGTTTGAGGCTTTTGGCAAAAGATGTGTAAATTTTCTTTCTACCGCTATTGATTTACGCAATCGATTGCGTATATTCGAACAGCAAACTAAACCTGTTGTCTAAATAGGTTCATATCAGTCACATAAAAATGAGAAAATTATTCTTGGGGTTTCTGCTATTGCCCCTTTTGTCCATTGCACAGCTGCAGGTCAGCAGCACTAGGGAAAACAAGCAGCAATTTCCTTTGGTAAGTGAAAATTCAACGGCAACTATTTTGTATGATGCTTCAGATGAAGTATTGATTCATAGAGCGGCATCATTTCTTGCCAGCGATATTGAAAAAGTAACCGGAAAAAAACCTGAATCTACAACTTCAGGTACATCTCTTAATGAAAACGTGGTCATTATAGGAACTATTGGTCAAAGTGAGTTTATTGACGGGCTAATTGCATCTAAAAAGATTGGAGTGAATTCTATCCAAGGGCAATGGGAACGATTTATAATGCAGATTGTTAAGAATCCCTACCCTGGGGTATCCCAGGCCTTGGTCATTGCCGGAAGCGATAAACGTGGAACAGCTTACGGTGTATTTTCACTTTCCCAAGAAATTGGGGTCTCTCCGTGGCATTATTGGGCCGATGTCCCAGCCAAACAACGGGAGGCCATTTATGTGCATAAAGGAGAATATGTTTCCAAGGCACCATCAGTGAAATATCGTGGTATTTTCCTGAATGATGAGGCCCCTGCATTACGGGGCTGGGCGGAAGAAACTTTTGGAGGTTTCAACCATCAATTTTATGAAAAGGTGTTTGAACTTTTATTGCGGAACAAGGCCAATTATTTGTGGCCAGCCATGTGGCAACCGACTGCCTTCGCTGACGATGACCCTGAGAATGTACGCTTGGCAGACGAATACGGCATTGTAATGTCCACAAGTCACCATGAACCTATGATGCGTGCCCATGATGAATGGAGTCGCTATGGAGAAGGTGCATGGAACTACGAGACCAACAAAGAAAATTTACAGGAATTTTGGCGTGAGGGTATTGAGCGAATGGGCGATTATGAAAGTGTGGTTACCCTGGGTATGCGGGGTGATGGCGATGAGGCCATGTCCGAAGAAACGGCTGTGGACTTGCTCAAAACCATTATTGCCGACCAGCGTGACATCATCGCAGCGGTAACCGGAAAACCCGCCGAAGAAACCCCACAGGTCTGGGCCATTTACAAAGAGGTTCAGGATTATTATGACAAAGGCTTACGGGTAGATGATGATATTTTAGTGCTGTATTGCGATGACAATTGGGGCAACGTCCGCATTCTTCCGAAGAAAGAGGATTTGGACCACAAAGGTGGGTATGGAATGTATTATCATTTTGATTTCGTTGGAGGTCCTGTATCCTACCGATGGCTCAATGTAACCCAGTTGGAACGGGTTTGGGAGCAGATGAACTTGTCCTACGAATGGGGTGTTAAAGATCTATGGATCGTAAATGTGGGGGATTTAAAGCCCATGGAGCTTCCCATCAGTTTTTTCTTGGATTTTGCCTGGAATACCGATGCCATTCGGGCTAAAGACCTTCCCAACTATTACGTAAACTGGGCCAAAGCGCAATTTGGTGATGAACATTCCGAAGAAATTGCTGAAATTTTATCCCTCTACACCAAATACAATGCCCGCCGAACCCCTGAGATGCTAAAACCTGACACGTACAGTCTTTCCAATTATCGCGAAGCGGAAACCATTGTCAAGGATTATAAAACTCTGGTAGAGAAAAGTCAGACCATTTATAATAAGCTACCTGAGCGATATAAATCAGCATTTTACCAATTGGTGCTCTCTCCTGTGGAATTGTGCAGCAACTTGAACGAAATGTATATAGCTGCCGGAAAGAATGCTTTGTATGCACAACAAGGAAGGGCATCCACAAACCAATATGCCGAAAAAGTAAAAGAACTGTTTTTCAAAGATGAAGAACTAACCAAAGAATTTCATGAGGAGCTCGAAAATGGAAAATGGAACCACATGATGGCCCAGACCCATATTGGATATACCAGTTGGAATAACCCGCAATACAATACAATGCCTGCGGTGTCCTACCTTCAGAATAATCCCAATGCTGCGCTGGGGTATGTGGTGGAACACGCACCTCGAACGCGTTGGAACACCGCTGGATTGTTTGGTCAAACCTTTTCTACTTTCGACTCGATAAATGACCAAAGCTACTATTTGGAAATCTTCAATCAAGGAGAAAAAGAATTGAGCTATACCCTTACCCCAAAAGATGATTGGGTGGAACTATCTTCCGCTTCGGGTGAGGTTAAGTTTGAGGAAAAGGTGTTTGTCAGCATAGATTGGGAAAAAGCACCCCAAGGAAATGCATCCAGCGAGATTATCATCTCTGGAGCAGGAAGGGAATATATGGTTAATGTACCTATCCGAAATGATATACCGCAAGCCGTTGGCTTTGTGGAAAATAATGGAGTCATTTCCATTAACGCCGCACATTTCTTCGAAAAGAAAGACACTAAAGACATTCATTGGGCGGTTGTGCCCAATTTGGGCAGGACTGATTCATCAATCATGGTGGAGCCAGCCAATGCTGAACCACAATCCCCTAAAAGTGCACCTTCCGTGACCTATGCTTTTACCGTTTTTAATGAAACAGAAATCGCGGTGGAGACCTACCTCTCCCCTACGCTGAACTATAAGAAAAATGAAGGACTCAAATATGCCATCGCCATTGATGATGAAGCACCACAGATAGTGAACATGCACGAGGGCGAGACCCAACCCGATTGGGAATACCCGGACTGGTGGAACAATTCCGTTACAGATCATATCAAGAAAAAGCGCACGGAACATACGTCTTTAAAACCGGGAAAGCATACCCTAAAAATCTGGATGGTGGACCCAGGGGTTGTTTTTCAAAAGTTTGTGATTGATCTTGGTGGATTACGGCCCAGCTATTTGGGGCCACCTGAAAGTTTTAAGGTAGATTAACTTACTGCAATACGAACGATTATCCCATTCTGTTAATAATTAACTTATACTTTTGAACGAAATCTTTTGTTAAAGAAACAAAAATGATTGAGTTTTATCGTAGGGGTCATCGGATATTTTGATTTGTCCCTCTAAGCAAAACCAAAACATTTTTTACAACCTCAAAAATGAGAAAACAACTACTATTTCTTTTGGTTGCAATGGTTATGATCAACGGCTATTCGCAAATTTCTTTTGAAAAAGGCTATTTTATTACCAATGGAAATCAAAAAACAGAATGTTTCATCAAAAATGATGATTGGAAAAATAATCCCAGCAATTTTCGATATAAAATGACGGAGGATGGTGAAATTCAAACCCAAGATATAGCTGCGGTAAAAGAATTTGGGGTTTACAATAATTCAAAATTTATAAGGGCTACCGTCAAAATAGATAGATCAAGCAATGCGGTAAGTGATTTAAGTGATCAAAAAAGCCCAATATTGAATGAGGAGCAGCTTTTTTTAAAGGTCTTGATTGAAGGAAATGCAAGTCTTTACTATTATGAAGATGGAAATCTAAAACGGTATTTCTACAGTCAAGGTAATTCTGAAATTGTTCAACTTATTCATAAAAGATACAAGACTTCAGGGGGTGATATAGCGACCAATAATCAATTCAAACAACAACTGCTTTCAGATTTGGTGTGTTCTACTATCACCAGGAATTCTATTGATGGGGTAGCGTACAAAAAAAAGAGTTTGATCAGATTTTTTATGGACTATAACAGTTGTGTCAATTCAGATATTGTGAATTATGAGCCAATCCAAAAGGAAGATTTGTTCAATTTAACCCTGCGACCTCGACTTGTAAATGCTTCATTGGATATTCAAAATTCAGTATCGGATTCCAGGGACACCAGTTTTGGAAATGAATTAGGTTTTGGTTTTGGCATTGAGGCTGAGTTTATCTTACCCTTCAACAAGAACAAGTGGGGCATTATAGTTGAACCAACGTATCAGAATTTTAAATCGCAAGAAACAATTGAAGTTGATTTTGCAGTCAACGGTCAACTTAATGTAGAGGCCGATTACAAATCCATAGAATTGCCTATAGGTGTTCGGTATTATTTCTTCCTTGACGATAATTCCAAGATTTTCATTAATGCTGCCTATGTACTTGACTTCAATTCCAGCTCTTCCATAGAATTTATTAGGACTGATGGTTCCACATTTGACTCTTTGGAAATTGAGACCAGAAATAACGCGGCCTTTGGTTTGGGTTATATATATAGGGATAGGTACAGTCTTGAATTTAGATATATGACAAGTCGTGATGTTTTAAATGGTTATCCATCATGGAGTTCTGATTACCAGGCGTTTTCTGTTATAGCTGGATTTACCTTGTTTTAGTACAGAACCGGTCTCATTTTCTTGAAATTAAGGCTTCCGAAAGTAAACTAACTTGGCGTCATGATGCTTTGACAAAATTTCATAACTTGGTTATCTTACACTAAATAACCCAGCTATGAAGCCAATCCTACTACTTTTTCTTCTCGTTTTCCTGATTGCGGTATCCAGTTGCAAGCAATCTCAAAACTTTGATGTCCTAATAAAAAATGGCACAATCATGGACGGCTCAGGGGAAGCTTCTTATGTTGGGGACATTGGAATCAATGCCGATACCATTGCCGTCATTGGTAATTTTGAAAATGCAACCGGCACAAAAGAAATCGATGCGTCGGGTTTGGTGGTTGCCCCAGGGTTTATCAATATGCTGAGCTGGGCTGTGGAATCCCTTATTGAGGATGGTCGATCTATGAGTGATATTAAACAAGGGGTCACTCTAGAGGTATTTGGTGAAGGTTGGTCTATGGGACCTTTGAACGATTCCATGAAAAAGGAAGAAAAGGAAAGTCAGGGAGATATTAAGTTTAATATTGAATGGACCACTTTGAACGAGTATCTGGAATACTTGACCGGCAAGGGGGTATCTCCAAATGTGGCTTCTTTTGTAGGGGCTACCACCCTTCGGGTGCACACCGTGGGTTATGAGAACCGTGCTCCTACCCCCCAAGAAATGGATTCCATGAAGCTCATGGTAAAACAAGCCATGGAGGAAGGGGCGCTTGGTGTGGGCTCATCCTTGATATACGCTCCTGCCTTTTATTCCAACACCGAAGAACTAATAGAACTCTGCAAAGTGGCCGCTGAATATGATGGTATGTATATTAGTCACATCCGAAGTGAAGGCTCCCAACTTTTGGAAAGTTTGGATGAGTTGATCCAGATTGCAGATGAAGCCGGCATACGGGCTGAAATTTATCACCTAAAACAAAGTGGAAAAGAGAATTGGCGCAAATTTGATGTGGTTGTGAAAAAAGTGGACTCTGCTAGAGCCGCAGGTTTGAAAATTACAGCAAATATGTACAACTATGTTGCTGGGGCAACCGGTTTGGACGCCTCCATGCCGCCCTGGGTCCAGGAAGGTGGTTATGAGAAATGGGCGGAGCGATTGCAAGACCCGGCCATCCGCAAGAAAGTGATGGAAGAAATGCGTACGCCCACAGACGAATGGGAAAGCTTGATGCAAGCCGCAGGTGACCCCAGTAAAATTTTATTGGCAGGGTTTAAAAACGACACCTTAAAATATCTCACAGGAAAAACACTTGCCCAAGTGGCTGAAATGCGAGGTCTTTCGCCCGAGGAAACTGCTATGGACTTGGTGATTCAGGATGGCAGTCGAGTAGGAACCATTTACTTTTTAATGTCTGAGGAAAATGTCAAAAAACAAATTGCACTCCCGTGGATGAGTTTTGGTTCCGATGGGGGCTCTTTGGCGACAGAGGGTGTTTTTCTCAAGTCCAGTACACACCCCAGGGCATACGGAAACGTGGCTCGGTTACTCGGAAAATATGTTAGGGACGAAAAGGTCATTCCCATGGAAGAGGCGATTCATAAACTCACTACCCTTCCCGCTACCAATCTAAAAATCAAAAAACGGGGCGCTCTCACCGAAGGGTACTATGCAGATGTGGTGCTTTTCGACCCTAATACCATTCGAGATAAGGCCACTTTTGAGGAACCTCACCAATATGCGACGGGCGTGAAGCACGTATTCGTTAATGGCACACAAGTATTGGAAGATGGTGAACATACAGGTGAGTTACCGGGACAAGTAGTTCACGGACCTGGATATGTTTCTAAAGACTAACATCTATTTAAACAAACAAGAATCATGAGAACAATTTATGTAGTACTGGCTTTTTTTTGGGTTTTTATTTCATGCAGCACTGCACAAGAATTTGATAAAACTAAACTGGACCAGTACTTCGATGTTCTAGAAGCAAACGATAAGTTTATGGGCAGCGTGGCCATTTCCAAGGGCGGTGAATTGATGTATACAAGGTCCTTGGGGTATTGTGACCTATCAACTGAAACTGTGGCCGAAGCGTCTTCTATTTTCCGCATCGGGTCCATTTCCAAAACGTTTTCTACCGTTTTGACTTTTAAGGCAGTTTCTGAAGGTAAATTGAACCTTGACCAAACCATTGACCGATACTTTCCTAAGATCACCAATTCAGATAGCATTAGCATAAAGCACTTGCTTGGACATCGTAGCGGTATTCATAATTTCACGAATGATGAAGCATACATGACGTATAATACCAGTCCTCAAACTGAAGAACAAATGGTGGATATCATCGTAAAAGCAGGAAATGACTTTGAACCCGGAAGCAAAGCGGAATATAGCAACTCTAATTTTGTGCTGTTGACCTATATTTTGGAGAAGAGTTTTGGAAAAAGTTATGGTCAACTCCTTGAGGAATACATTGCACAACCGTTGGGATTATCCAATACCTATGTCGGCGGCGTAATCGATATTGCCAGAAATGAATGTAGTTCTTACAAGCATAATGGGACATGGAAAAAGGAAACGGATACGGATATGTCTATTCCTGTTGGCGCTGGCGCGGTAGTTTCCACTCCAACGGATATCGTAAAATTTAGTGATGCCCTGTTTGGTGGAAAACTCATTACTCAAGAACAATTGGAAATGATGGAAACGATTCAAGATGGGTATGGTTTGGGTCTGTTCCGATTTCCATTCCATGAGCGTATCAGTTATGGGCATACGGGAGGTATTGATGGTTTTTCGTCTCTGTTTGGGTATTTACCAGACGGCAAGGTTTCGTTCGCAATGACTTCCAATGGCTTCAATATGAATACCAACGATATCGCCATTGCCCTATTGAGCGCGGTATACAATAAACCTTTTGAAATGCCCGTCTTTAATTCCTATTCTGTGGACCCAGCAACATTGGAGCAGTATGTTGGTTCATATACCTCATCCAGTTTTCCACTGAAGATCAATATCACCAAGGAAGATAATCAACTTATGGGACAGGCCACGGGACAACCTTCATTTCCTTTGGAAGCAACTGCGGAGCATCAATTCGAGTTTAGTCCAGCAGGTATTGTGATGAAGTTTAATCCCGAGGAAAACAAAATGGCTTTTGAGCAGCGTGGAGCAAACTTTACTTTCACCAGAGAATAAGCTGAAATTCAACTCATGAAAACATATCTTTTATCTATTTGTTTTTTGTTCCCGATGGTCTTTTGCGCGCAATCAGATGCAAAGCAATTTGTGCTTTTTGATGTGGAGTTCACCTATACCAAAGCGGATGCGGACAATTCCACCCCAAGTAAATCGCACTACTATGTCACTGGAGATAAATTAAACCCAGATATTCCCAAAGACTGGACCAGTCCAGTGGATTATCGAAATGGTACAGTTCACATTCGACTTGAAGTTGTGGAAAAGCCGCCAGGCAGAGAACCCACCAAATGGACCTTGTGTTATATCCCCAATAGAGGACAAGGTAATGGCTATGGCTGTACCTCTACTGATCTGTTTTTAGATGAAGGCATCTATGAAAAGGATGTTTCCATGACCGAGTTTTGGGAAAACGGGTCCATTGTTTGGTCGGAAGGTATTAAACAAATGGATTTGGTCATCAAAGATGATAGCGGTGGAGAAGGGCATGCCCACAAGCGAGCCGACCATGAGAAATTTTTCCCCACCAAAGTCCGGATTACTATGATACAAGTGGCCAAAGGAGCCGAGTACAATCCATCTTTGCTACCAAGTTCACCTATGGATAAGTGATAAAATATTATTGCTTATATTTTAAATGAGACGTCCGAATCTAAAGGGTAAAAAATTTACCTTTATCGCGTTTTTACGAAAAACCTTGATTGAAAAATTTAACATGAAAAAGAACAAGTATACCATTGCGGTGGTACAACTCAATCTTAACGATACTCCAGAAAATAATTTGAAAAAATGCATGGAATGGGTGCGCGAAGCTGCCAAAAAAGGTGCCGAGGTCATCTCATTGCCAGAGCTATATAGCAGTCATTACTTCTGTCAGAGCGAGGATACGGACAATTTTGCGTTGGCAGAACCACTTTACAGCACCTCTTTCAAGGCCTTTAGTGCATTGGCCAAGGAATTGGGAGTGGTAATCATTGTGCCTTTCTTTGAAAAACGTATGGCCGGGGTGTATCACAACAGTGCCTATATTATTGATGCCGATGGTTCCGAAGCGGGCCTTTATCGCAAAATGCACATCCCAGATGACCCCCATTATTATGAAAAGTTCTATTTCACGCCGGGAGACCTAGGATTTAAGACCATTACGACCCAAAAAGGAAACATTGGAACCCTTATCTGTTGGGACCAGTGGTATCCTGAGGCAGCACGATTGACGGCTTTACAAGGTGCCGAGGTGCTCTTCTACCCTACCGCCATTGGCTGGCATCCCAAAGAAAAAGAAGAATTTGGGGCCAATCAACAAGGAGCTTGGATGAATGTAATGAAAGGACATGCCGTGGCCAATGGAGTCTACGTGGCCGCCGCCAACCGAATCGGTCTTGAAAAATATTTACCCAATACAGATGGTATCCAGTTTTGGGGGGCGTCCTTTATTTGTGGCCCGCAAGGGGAAATTTTGGCACAAGCCTCTCAAGATAAAGAAGAAATTTTAATGGCTGAGGTGGATTTGGAACTTCAAGAAAATGTGCGTCAAAATTGGCCGTTCTTGCGGGATCGCAGGATCGATATGTACGGCGGAATCACCAAACGAGCCATTGACTAGCATGGGAGCTTCATGGCGATTTCCCGCGGAATGGGAAAAACAGCAGGGCATATTACTGTGCTTTCCACATAATGGAAACGATTGGCCGGGCAAATATTCTGCCATTCAGTGGGCGTTTGTGGAGTATATTAAGAAGATAGCCTCTCACGAAGAGGTTATTCTCGTGGTAGCATCGGAAAAATTAAAGGAAAAGGTTTTGAACATGTTGGAAACGGCCCATATCAACCTGGAACAAGTTTCCTTCATTATCCATAAGACCAATCGCAGTTGGATGCGGGATTCAGGCCCCATCATTGTTACAAACGGTGAAGAACGAAAAGCACTCAACTTCAATTTTAATGGATGGGCCAAGTACAAAAATTTCCTGCTAGACCAATATGTTCCCCAAAAAGTAGCCAATTTTCTTAAAATTCAGATAGAACAAGTAAAATACAAAGGCAAACCCGTGATTTTGGAAGGCGGCGCCATCGATGTAAACGGAAAAGGAACCCTCATCACTTCCGAAGAATGCCTACTCGACCCAAAAATTCAGGTGCGAAACCCAGATTTCACCAAAGAAGATTACGAAGCTATTTTTAGACAATACCTTGGCATTACCAACACGATTTGGTTGGGTGATGGTGTGCAAGGTGACGACACCCATGGTCATGTTGATGATTTAGCCCGTTTCGTGAATGACCATACCATTGTCACTGTGGTGGAATCCGACAAAAAGGAACCAAACTATAAAGCGTTGCAGGAAAACCTTCGTAGACTGCAAAACGCTGTTTTGGAAAATGGCAAAAAGGCAAACATTGTAACCTTGCCCATGCCCCACCGTATTGATTTTGATGGAATTGCGCTTCCTGCAAGTTATGCCAATTTTTTGATTACCAATAAAACTGTGTTGGTACCCACATTCAATGATTCAAGGGATAGGGAAGCTTTGAACACTCTGGCGCAACTTTTTCCAGAGCGAGAAGTGATCGGTATCAGCTGTATCGATTTTATTTGGGGGTTTGGAACCCTTCATTGTCTCAGTCAACAAATACCACAGTAGACATTTTTATTGGGAGCGTGCTTTGGTTTTCATTCGAATTTCCCCGAAATTAGAAGCTATCCTTATGGAAACCCTTAAACAACTAACTCAAACCTCATTTTCCAATGAAACTACGTATCAAAAGTCATCTGTTTTTATCCCTTCTTTTTGTCATTTCATTTTCTCGCGCTCAGGATGAGAAACAAGCCATCATAAATGACATGGAGTCCAAATATGGGCATTACGCCAAAATTGCCATGGAATTATGGGAAAATCCTGAGTTGGGCTATTTGGAAGAGAACAGCTCTGCCCTTTTTCAGGAGGAACTGAAAAAAGCAGGCTTTGCCATTGAAAAAGGGGTTGCCGGGATACCCACGGCCTTTACGGCCACCTATGGCTCAGGGAGTCCTGTGATAGGAATTTTGGGCGAGTTTGATGCCCTTCCAGGGATGTCCCAATCCGCTGAACCGTTCAAAAAGGCTCGCGTGGTAGGTGCACCAGGGCAAGCTTGTGGACACCATTTGTTTGGTGCGGGTTCGCTGGCGGCGGCCATCAGTATAAAGGATTGGTTAAAGAGTTCAGGGAAATCAGGTACGATTCGGTTTTATGGGACTCCTGCTGAAGAAGGGGGTTCCGGAAAAGTATATATGGTACGTGCTGGACTTTTTGATGATGTGGATGCAGTGGTCTCTTGGCATCCGGGAGATGAAAACACCTCCAATCCGGGAACTAATTTAGCTACCATTTCAGGAAAATTCAGATTCACAGGAAAATCCTCACATGCAGCCGCAGCTCCAGAATTGGGTCGTTCTGCATTGGACGGTGTCGAAGGTATGAACGATTTGGTGAACATGCTTCGGGAACATACCACAGAATCAACCCGAATCCATTATGTGATTACCAAAGGCGGGGATGCTCCCAACATTGTACCTGCGGAAGCTGAAGTGTATTATGTTATCCGCCATTCCAACCGGGATGAGGTCAAGGCAGTCTGGGACCGCGTAGTAAAAGCTGCTGAAGGTGCTGCAATCGGCACGGAAACGGAAATGACGTACGAAATTATTGGTGGAACGTATGACAGATTGCCCAATGAAGTATTGGCTTCTTTAATGCATAAGAATATGACCTTGGTAGGCGGATTGGAATACACACCTGAAGAGGTCAACTTTGCCAAAGAAATCCAGAAAACCTTGGGCGCACCCAAACCCATTGAAAGTGCCGGGGAAATTCAACCTATGGTGTTTACCTACGGTAAAGCATCGGCAGATACGGGCGATGTGAGCTGGAATGTGCCCATGGCCGCGGTCCGGGCCGCCACTTGGGTGCCGGGTACCCCACCTCACAGTTGGCAAGCAGTAGCGGCGGGGGGAACCAGCATCGGATTCAAAGGGATGATGGTAGCGGCCAAAACGATGGCCTTGTCCGCCATTGACCTCTATAATTCACCAGAAGTATTGGAAAAAGCGAAAGCAGAATTCGAGGAACGAAGGGGGGCGGATTTTACATACGAAGCGTTGTTGGGGGACAGAAAACCAGCTTTGGATTATCGGAAGTAGCAATTTTTACTTTGAAAAAGAGCTATAAATGACCTAACGGAATATATTGTGAAGGGCTCACCAAAATTTTATTGATGATTAAAAATGAATTGAATGAAAATCAGCGAAATTGATACTATAGAATTACAATATCTTCAGTTTGAGGATTATTTGGAGATAAAGGATGTCATGGTCTCGGCTTACTCTACCATGCCGGAAGCTTTTTGGAAAGAGCACCATATTCAGACATTGCTCGATAAATTTCAAGAAGGCCAGGTGGTCATCAAAGTCAATGGTCAAATCGCGGGATGTGCCCTATCCATTATTATCGACTACAACAAATTTGATGATAGTCACACGTATCGGCAAATCACTGCGGACTACACTTTTGATTCCCATGACCCTGAAGGCGATATGTTATATGGCATAGATATTTTCATCAAGCCTGAATTTAGAGGGCTACGACTGGGGAGAAGGTTGTACGATTACAGAAAGGAACTTTGCGAAAAAATGAACCTCAAAGGAATAGCTTTTGGGGGAAGGATTCCCAATTACCATAGATATTCGCAAGAAATGAGTCCCAAGGAATACATTGAAAAAGTACGGAGAAAAGAAATTGAGGACCCCGTACTGAACTTTCAAATATCAAATGATTTTCATCCGGCCAGAATATTAAAAGGATATTTGGAAGGTGATGAAGCCTCCAGGGAATTTGCGGTGCTCTTGGAATGGGACAATATTTATTATGAAAAGCCGATAAAAAAGGCAGCTACCAAGAAAAAGGTGGTACGGTTGGGGCTCATTCAATGGCAAATGCGTCCGTATGAAAATATTGACTCCTTACTTCAGCAAGCCGAATATTTTATTGATGCTGTTTCAGGATATCGCTCAGATTTTGCACTATTTCCAGAATTTTTCAATGCGCCACTAATGGCTAAAAACAACCATTTGGGCGAAGCGGAGGCTATTCGGGAATTGGCAAAGCATACCGAAGAAATCGTACAAAAATTTTCCAATTTTTCCATCTCGTACAATATCAACATTATTGCAGGGAGTATGCCCGAAATAAAGGACGGAAAGCTGTACAATGTTGGCTATTTATGCAAAAGAAATGGAACCGTGGAGCGGTATGAAAAATTGCACGTTACCCCCGATGAGGCCAAAGTATGGGGGTTACAGGGCGGCAAGGAACTCAAGGTTTTTGATACGGATTGTGGTAAAATAGGGGTCCTTATATGCTATGATTCAGAGTTTCCTGAATTAAGTCGACTTCTTGCCGATGAGGGAATGGACATCCTCTTCGTTCCTTTTTTGACTGATACCCAAAATGGGTATTCCCGAGTTCGGAATTGTGCACAGGCCAGAGCCATAGAAAATGAATGCTATGTGGCCATTGCAGGAAGCGTTGGTAACCTGCCCAATGTTCATAATATGGACATCCAGTTTGCCCAGTCCATGGTCTTTACCCCCTGCGATTTTTCATTTCCTACCAATGGGATCAAAGCTGAAGCAACACCCAATACTGAAATGATACTTATTGCGGACTTGGATATTGACCTATTACGGGAACTGCATCAATTTGGTGCCGTAAGAAATTTAAAGGACAGGAGAAAGGATATTTTTGAGTTGAGAAAACGGTAGGTTCAACTGTTTTTTGCCTCGATCCACTTCGCCATGTATTTGGTGCTGGCTTGGGTATGGTGTTGTAGCATTCGTCCTATGAAGTTTTTGGACCGATGAGAATCCTGGTTTTGTGCTGTTGCTTCAATTTTTTGTTTCAGTGATTGCTTTTGGAATTCTTTTTCATACAAATTGTTGATGAGCACTGCCCCATTTTTTTGTGCTTCGTTCCATTTTTTGCGATTTTGATACAATTCAACAGCAGCATTTGCAAAAGAGCTCCATTCATCAGAAATGGTACCATTCCAAGGTAAATCTCCTAACATTCCTTCAGCGCCAATGGTTGTGGTGACACTTGGTGTTCCATAGCACATGGCATCCAATAATTTTCCCTTGATTCCAGCTCCAAACTGTAAGGGAGCCAGAAGCAAGCGAGCATTTTTGAGAACGTTTTCAATGTTTTTTTTCCAGCCAACAACATGAAAGCCCTCTTTTGACTGGTGCATTTCTTTAACCTGTTGGGGTAAATAGGCACCATACACATAAAGATTAGCCTCAGAGAGTTGTTTGTGAATGCGTGGCCATATCTCATTTTTTAATATTTGAATGGAATCTACATTTGGGGCATGCTTGCCATTTCCAATACAGATAAAATCTTTTCGTTCTTCAAACTTGGGCCATTTTGAAACTAAAGATTCATTCAATTTATCCAACATCAGAGGCAAATGGAAAAGCAATGATTCAGGAATATTCAATTCATTCCGAAGAATCTCCATTTCATAAGTGGAAACCAGTAACGTAATATCGGAACGATAAACACTGGCCACTTCCCGCAAGGTCATGGGGTGGTTTTTCCAATCATCAATAGTGAAGGATAGATTCTTTTTATGAACCTCTTCCCTAGCCTTTCGCAAGGCATGGAGGTCCTCGGTATTCAATATCCGAAGGGCTTGTGGAGCAAATTCGGCCACCCGCCAACCAAATTGTTCCTCAATCATAAAACGGTCAAAGACCACAACATCGGGTTTCAGCATTTTGATGAAATCGTCAAAACTGGAATCGTTCAATGCAATAGACACTGAATCGATACCGAATGCATCTAAATCCAAACTGTATTCCGTTTTCACCGCGGTGGAACCAAAAGTAATCTGATACCCGAAACTTTGAAAGGCTTCCAGTAATTGGACCATACGGTGTCCTGCTGCCGTAGTGTTGGGCTCAGGCCAAACATATCCGATAAAGAAGGCCTTTTTCATGGCTAAAGCATTGCGGCAAACTTCTTGGAAATACTGGAGCGGAGTTTTCGCTCATAGTCCTCCTCCAACCACTCCTTGTAGTTTTTGGTGTTGTTCATGATGCAATAGGAATATTGGCGCACCCGGTACGCAATTTCATCCTTGAGTTCTTTGGCCAGAATCCGGGCATCAAACACATCTTCACTGTTTTCCACACAAATTTTGGCATGCTGTTCAATGCTTCGCTCCAGAACCTCTTTGGATTTTTTCCCTTCGGCAAACACTTTTTTGTACTCTGCTTTAATATCGAAGGTGATGTCATCGGATTTGCTGAACTTGGCCTTGAGTTCATCGGGCATTTCATAGACAAAGTCGCGCTCAATTTCCTCATCATTTTTAATATTCTCCAAATAAAAATCAGGAAAATGAAAGATTTCTTGCCAATCTACGGGAACATCCCACGGCCCAAAACGGGCAATATTGTTCCCCATATCAATAACATTGAACTCGTCCTTATCTGGCAATACCCGGGAACCGCGCCCGATCATCTGAAAATATAGGGTGAGTGATCTCGTAGCTCGGTTCAGGATAATGGATTGCACGGTAGGCTCATCAAAACCTGTAGTCAAGATACTGACGGAGGTGAGGATGGCATCCGGGGTTTCCGCAAACCAGTCCAAAATTTCGCGCCTTTCCGTGGCCGTGTTTTTATTGTCCAAATGGCGAATGTTGTAGCCTGCCTTTTTAAAGGTTTCGTAGACGTACAGCGACGTGTTGATACCATTGTTGAAAATCAAGGTTTTGGTTCCCTTTGCAATTTCCTCATAGGCCGTTAATAGTTTGCCCAGCATACTGTGGTTTCCGTAGAATTCATCTGATGATTTTACGGTATAGTCCCCATGGATGCCCAGTTTAAGGGTTTTAAGGCTCACATCGTAATTGTAGAGATTGGCCTTGGCCAAAAACCCTTTTTCAATCAACGATTTAATGGATTCCCCAATGATCAAATGCTTGTAATTGTCCTTCATGGGGAGTTTAATGTTGGAACTCAACGGCGTTGCCGTCACCCCAAGAATGGTGGCCTTATCAAAATATTTAAAGAGTTTCCGGAAGGAATTATAGTGGGCTTCATCAATAATGACCAGACCAATATTGTTAATGGTCACTTTTTCTTCCTGAAGGCGATTATTGAGGGTTTCGACCATGGCCACAAAGCACATATAATCATCCTGATCGTACAGTTCTTTGACCTCGCTGTTGATGACTTTGTTGGCCACACCAAACCCGTGGAGCATTTGAGAGGTCTGCTTGCTCAGCTCAATCCGGTGCGTGAGCACCATCACCTTTTTGCCCGTGTTTTGGATGTACTTTCGGGTTATTTCAGAAAAAACAACAGTTTTTCCCCCACCTGTGGGAAGTTGGTACAGCAAATTGGTGCCCTCGGGCATTTCATCTAAGTGCTTGAAGATTTTGCGTAAATCTTCTTGCTGGTAATCGTATAATGTTTTTTTGTTTACTCCTTTTTTTACTTCCAAGGGAAAAATGGCTTTTGTATTCTGAATTAACAAACCCTACAAAATTAGGAGTTTTTTGGAGTACGTTGGAACACTAGGATCGCATTTCTATTAAGATACTATCAACAATGGATAAAATGAGCACTTTTTAAAATTTTTGCTGTTTTGCTCATAACATTTTGATAACAATAACATTTGAGACTTGGAAAATAGGCTTTTATAATGTATAATGTAAGCTTATAACACGTACAAACCATAATTAAGAATGAGGCAGTTAAAAATCATCAAACAGGTCACCAACCGAGAATCCAAATCCCTTGACAAATACCTACAGGATATCAGTAAAATTGATTTGATTACTGCTCAAGAGGAAGTGGAGTTGGCCCAACGCATTAGAGCGGGGGATCAGTTGGCACTGGAAAAATTGACCAATGCCAACTTACGATTCGTGGTTTCCGTTGCAAAACAATATCAAAACCAAGGGCTGAAACTCCCAGATTTGATCAATGAGGGCAATGTAGGCCTTGTTAAGGCCGCCAAACGATTTGATGAGACAAGAGGGTTTAAATTCATATCCTATGCCGTGTGGTGGATTCGCCAATCCATTCTTCAGGCATTGGCGGAACAATCCCGTGTGGTAAGACTCCCTTTGAACAAAATAGGTTCCATTAATAAAATAAAAAAGACATTTTCCTATTTGGAGCAGGCCCATGAACGTCCACCTTCCGCAGAAGAAATTGCTAAAGAATTGGATATGACCGTTTCTGAGGTAAAACAATCCCTAAAGAATACTGGTCGACACGTTTCCATGGACGCACCGTTGAAGGAAGGCGAAACCTCAAATCTGTATGATGTGCTCAACGCAGGGGATTCGCCAAAACCGGACAAAGGATTAATGCACCAATCCTTGAATACGGAAATCAATCGTGCATTGGATACGCTCTCCCCCCGAGAGGCGGACGTAGTCCGACTGTACTACGGCATTGGGGACCAACCTTCCATGACCCTGGAAGAAATAGGCAGCACCTTTGATTTGACCCGGGAGCGTGTGCGTCAAATACGCGAAAAGGCCATCCGTAAACTACGGCATACCTCAAAAAGTAAGATTTTAAAATCCTATTTGGGATAAATTCGAAGAAAGAGAAAATAAAAAAGGGGATGTTTTTGACATCCCCTTTTTCATGATATTCACTTAAACTATCAAGGTCTGCTCAACTGAGTAATATCAAAATCAGTCAGCATTTCGTTCAAATTTTGAATGAAATTCAAGTAAGCGGAATTTTCTTGATTATGATTTTTCATGGTAAAGCGTTTGGGGTGTTATCTATAAATAATCCAGTTCGGCCAATTGGTTTATGCTCAAAATCTCATTGAGTTCTTGCAGAAAGGCCAAGTATTCTTCTCCGTAGGTATCGTATAACATGGTAATCTTACGTTTAAATGTTTGGGTCTTTGTTATAACGTGAATCTATTGTAAAGATTATGGTGAAACAATAAATTGTGGTGAAATCCTATTTTTTGGTTGTAAAAACTAGGGCAACTCATTCTTCCATTTCCATGATATCCAAGGCCACTTCAAAATCTAGGTCAGAATCTACCTTGTGAGGTCTTATATTGAATTCATCGTAGATGAAACACAGGCTCATGGGCAATCTCCTTCGCTCCCTTTCTGAAGCAAGCACCCCCAATTTTTCCTGTAGTGCTGATTTGATCTCAAAAGCCTTGTCGCTGATCTTGACTTCATCACAGTTTTCCAACTCTTCTAAAAAAGGAATCTCTTTTTTGTCGCCAACCTCCAACATTTCATCCAACAACATGAGCTTGCATTTCAAATCAGTGGTGTGCTGAAATAATGGGTAAAAAATACTTTGCAGATATTTTGGGAGTTCGTTGTCTACCATGGCAGCTAATTTTATTACATAGCTCGTAACATTTCCATTTCAAAATCCACCTGTTCCTGTACTCTTGGGAATTCCTCCACGAATTGATCATATAAAAACAAGTGGTGTTTCTGATCATTGTCTGTACGACATAATGTGATCATCTCCTGTGTTATCTCCAAAAGACCTTCGGTCTTTAGCATTCGCAGGCAGGATTGCACTTTTTGACAGGATAAATCCAGTTCTTTAAAATTTTCGTTTTGAAGGTGTACCTTGGCACTGCCTACAAATTCCAATACATTTTGTTTAAAAAGCTTCACCAATTCCTCCAGAAGTTCCATCTGCCCCATGCAGTCTTCCAACACAGGTTTTAGATTGATGTTGTTGGAGGAGAAGCTGGATTCCAGATTTCTTTCAAATGACTTGCCTTTGGCAGGCTTCTTTTTGGTTTTCTTATCCAAACTTTGGGCTATTTCGCGCAAGGCGGATACAATTTCTTTCTGATCTTTGGACAAACGTGTCTTTTCCAAGGAATCTATCAGGGTGAGTAAATTATGGTCTTTTACTTCAAAGGGCTTTCTTTCTGAACTTTGAATGCCAATCCGCTCATAGATAACTTCCAATTGCTTCATTTCAGAAACCCCAAAAACCTTGTTTTCCAATCCGTGCTTAAACACTTCAAAGGATTTTTTTAGTTCTCCGGCTTCAACAGTGCCCAATTCCTCATAGGAAAAACTGCTGAGTCCTATTTCCAACTTTTCCAAATACGTGAGTAGTTCCCGTGTTTTCAATTTCTTTCTTCCATTGGTTATTCTCTACTAAAAATCAGGAATAGCCCAAGGGATACCAATTTATTGTTTTGTAGGCTGTGGATTTTGTTGTCAAATTGCTTTATTTGTAGGTGTAAAAAACCGACCATGAAATATTTCTACCTTTTGTGCTGCATCTCCGTATTTGTAGGCTGTGCAGAAAAACAACCGAATAAAGCAGAAACTTTGGAAGAAAAAGCCCAACGTATCCATGATACAGTCATCACCATAGACACACATGATGACATTAATGTGAACAACTTTACGGATAGCATCAACTACACCCAAAACCTCAATACACAGGTGAATCTGCCCAAAATGAAAGAAGGAGGATTGGACGTGGCATGGTTTATCGTTTACACCGGTCAGGATACATTAAGCGTAGAAGGGTATGCCGCTGCATCCGAAAATGCCATATCCAAGTTTGAGGCCATCCATAAGCTCTGCGAGGAGATTGCGCCAGATGAGATTGAATTGGCATTGACTTCGGAAGATGTACGTCGTATAGCGGCATCTGGGAAAAAAGTGGCCATGATCGGGGTGGAAAACGCCTACCCTATTGGTGAGGATCTATCTAAAATTGAAGAATACCAAAGGCGTGGAGCGCGTTATATGTCGTTGGCCCATAATGGTCACAGTCAGTTTTCGGATTCCAATACGGGCGAAAAGGACAGTATTTGGCTGCACAATGGTTTAAGTGAATTGGGAAAACAAGCCATTGCCGAAATGAACCGGGTAGGTATCATGATCGATATTTCTCACCCTTCCAAAGAAGCCATGCTGCAGATGGTTGAACTTTCCAAAGTTCCCATTATTGCTTCGCATTCCTCAGCCCGAGCTCTTTGCGACCATAGCAGAAATTTGGATGATGAGCAACTGCTGTTGTTGAAAGAGAATGGTGGTGTGGTACAGACCGTGGCCTTCAGTTCGTACTTGAACACCGAAAAAGATGAGGCCCGTTCTGCTTACATGAAAGGCATTTATGAAGAAGCTGCAGATTCACTAGGTCTGAATTGGTACGAACGCTCCCAATTTGGATCATTGACCAAAGAACAACAAGACGAGTTCATGGAAAATTACCCTAAAGTGACCCAGTTGGGTGATGAAATCGCAGCTACGAAATCGGACGCACCCCCAGCCGTAAATGTATCCGATTTAGTGGACCACATCGACTACATGGTGAAACTCATTGGCATAGACCATGTAGGCATCAGCTCCGATTTTGATGGAGGTGGCGGTATTGAAGGTTGGTCCGACGCCTCGGAAACCTTCAACGTGACCTTGGAACTGGTAAAACGAGGCTATACCGAAGAAGAAATCGCAAAATTGTGGGGTGGAAACCTGTTACGGGTTTTGGATGAGGTTCAGGCGTATGCCAACGCTATCAACTAGGATTTTGCCTCTTCCTCCTTTTCCTTTTTGGCCAATCGGTCCTTAACGAACTCTATTTTGGTTTTCCCATGGGGTTTGGGATTGCCCTTATCGTCCAAGTTTACCATGATGATGTTGTCCACGGTGACAATGCTCTCGTGGGTCATCTTGTTCCGCACCTCACAGTTCAGGGAAATTGAAGTAGTCCCGAATTTAATGACGTCAATTCCAATTTCGATGACATCACCTTCGCTGGCGGTGCTCATAAAATTGATTTCGGACATATATTTGGTGACCACTTTCTTATTCTCCAGTTGTATGATGCTGTATAGTGCTGCTTCTTCGTCTATCCAAGCAAGGACCTTGCCTCCGAACAGCGTTCCATTGGCGTTCAAATCTCCCGGCTTTACCCATTTTCTTGTATGAAATCGCATAATTGAAACTTTACTAATTCAGATGCAAAGTTAGTTGAATGGTGTTAAGTTGAAGTTAATTACCGCTTTGTTTTCGGTTATTTATCAATTTGAGATTTTCTACTCTTTAGAAGTGTTTAGACGACAATTTTTGACCTTGGGATTTTTCAATCCATCAATTAATTGAACAAATCTTTCTGGGGGCTTAAAGTCGACCTGGGAATGGTCAAATTCGTTCCCAATTTAGGGTTTAACATTTCAATGAAATGGGCCGAAAGCAAAGGAGATTCCAACTCAAGGTTCTGGTGTACAAAGAAATGGATATTTTTTAAGCCCATATTTTTCCAAGCATCCAAACGTTCCACCCAATCCTCCAAACGGGAATAATCGGACTCATGGTTAGCTCCAACATAGCGAATAAATGCCTCATTGTTGGTCAATCGCATGTGCATGAGGTCTCGCCTACCTGCTGTATCTACCAAAACATTGGCTATTCCGTTTTCTTCCAACAAATGATAGAGTTCTTGGGAAACCGTTTCATCGGTGAACCAATCCGTATGCCTGAATTCTAGGGCCAGCGGAAACTCTTTGGGCCAATACTCCACAAAGCGTTCGACCCTATCCCAGTTTTTGGGGTCAAAGTTGTTGTGCATCTGTAAAAAGATGGTGCCCAGTTTTTCTTTCAATAGTGAGGTGACCTCCAAATAGCGGTCCGCTACTTCGTAGACCTTATCATTAAGGCGGCGTAAATGACTGACATCTCTTGTCATTTTGGGAAAGAATTTAAACCCTTCCGGGGTTTTGTTGTACCATTTTTCATAGGTGTCTGGCGGAAAGATGCGGTAAAAAGTAGCGTTCAACTCAATACAATTGAATTGGGTGGAATAGTACGTCAACTCATCTTTGGTGCCGCGCGGATAAAAGTTCTTTAAATCTTGCCGGTTCCATTTGGCGCAGCCCACAAATATCTTGGTCTCCCCGTCCTGTTTGTTTTTGGACAAAACCACTGCCGTATCTGGGTGGTCTGGTGGTATTGTAAAGTCAATAAGTTCGGGATGCTCTACTTTGCCGAATTTCATAATATGGATTTAGTTGCTTAAAAGTATAAAAATGGGATTATTGTCCCTATTTCTATAGCTCCTATCTTAAAATCACTTAAAAATTTCTACATTGAATGGTGCAATAAAACGAATATATGCAGTATGAAACGAATTCTTCAAATCGTAAATACAATAGCCTTTGTCTCAACGGTTTTTGTCAATTACCTATCAAATACAGGAAAAATGAATAATACATCCATTGGCGAGGTTTCCAATGATTTGGATTCACTTTTTACACCTGCCAGTTATGCTTTTTCAATTTGGGGCCTGATTTATTTGCTACTACTGGGTTTTGTTGTCTATCAAGGCAGAAGTCTTTTTACCCAGGTTCGGGATGATGGTTTTATAGGTAAGGTTGGGTGGAATTTTGCCCTTTCTTGTGCAGCAAATATCGCTTGGGTGGTGAGTTGGTTGTATGGTTATACGGGTTTATCCTGCATTTTCATTTTTATACTGCTACTTTCCCTTTTAAAAATTGTAATGGATAATGCTATGGAATTATGGGATGCCCCAATCAGTGTCATCGCATTTTTATGGTGGCCTTTTGTGTTTTACTCCGGTTGGGTAACCGTCGCTAGTATAGCAAACGTTTCAGTGTATCTGGTCAAGCTGGGCTGGGATGGTTTTGGAATTTCAGAAGAGATTTGGACCATGATCATGATTGTCATTGCTCTGGTCATAAATCTGCTCGTTACCTGGAAAAGAAATATGCGCGAATTCGCCTTGGTGGGGGCTTGGGCCTTGGTGGCGATTGCCTTTGCCAATTATGAACAACATCAAAGCATTGTTTTTACTGCCGGAGCAGCCGCATTGATTCTAGTGGTGAGTTCTGGTATTCATGGCTTTTTGAATAGAGACACCAATCCTTTGGTTAAATTTATGGAGTTCAGAAGAGGAAAGAAGATTGACGAAATTAATCATCGGGCTGATTAAATAAAAAGGGGTATGAAATTTATTTTATTAACGCAACCAAACAAAACCCCCAGTTTTTTTCAGGATTATCTGCAATCGATTCTTGATGCATTTGATTATCTTACCAGCACTTCCCCCTAAACAAAGCAAATTCCGTTTGTATGGGTATATTTCTTATCGTGGTAGGGGTCATCTTTTTGGTATTGGTTTATAAAAATGTAAAAGCTGGATTAAACTCTGATTGGTTAATATGGACCTTGGCTACCATTGGTATGCTGGTTGGCGTACTCTATCTCTCCAATTACATTGATTGTAAAATGAACAACAGTGGTTACTGCGGCATGGTGCCTACTTTAATTTGGATGTATGCAGCTCCTGTTGCACTTTGCCTGATGCAGTTACTCTATTTAAAAAGAAGCCGGTTTTAAATTCGGGTTGGTTTTGTCTAGTTCCATGGTTTTGGTGAATTCGTGGAATTCACTGAAGAAAATAAAAGCGTATCTTTAGCGTATGACCAGAAAGAGCCATAACATCTTCAGACTATTCCTTTATATCCAAACCGCGGTATTTGTGGTCATCATGATTGCATGGTGGATTGTGGGGAAATATTAATTAAAGCTCCCTGATTTTTATATCCCTAAACCAAACCTCAAAATACCAATCCTGTAAGGCTATTTTGCCTTGGGTGGCTTTGCCAAATTCAGGGTAATTGGTAAAGTTGGTTTCCTTTATTTTTTCTTTCCATTCAGGCGTTGTAAAGTCCTGGGTACTGGTGAGAACACCGTTTAGGTAAAATTCCACTTTTCCATCCACTTGTTTAATTCGGGTTTGGTTCCACTCGCCGTGATGGGTGATGGCTTCATTGAGTTGTGGGGAAAACCCATACAAACAGCCAGATTTTTTCACGGGTATATCTTGATCCATGTGGTTAGGGTCCAGAATTTGGTACTCAGGTCCAGTTTGGTATGCCGTGGCCACCTCAGGTTTTTCCTGTACATTGATGAAGATACCACTGTTCCCACGATTCCCAATTTTCCATTCCAACACCAGCTCATAGTTTTCATAGACATTTTCGGTAAGCAAATCTTCATTATTTTGGGTTTCAATCTGTGGATTGCGGTGCAAGGCCCCGTCTTTAACCTCCCAGACGGATGGAGCTCCAGAATTGTACACATGCCAACCGTTTAAGGTTTTGCCATCAAATAACAATTCCCACCCCTGCTCTTTTTCAATATCATATAAAGTATTGTGACTCTCATTTTCCGCCGCAATTTGCTTGGTGTGCCATGGGTTGGTTTTTTCTTCTTTATTCTGATTTTTACAGGAAAAGATAAACAGGGCGAGGCATAATAGGCCAACGAATTTTATGTGCATGATGTTTGTTGAATTAAATGGCCTTAAAAATACTCAAATAAAACATTTTGCAACCTCTGGTTCTATCGTCCAGACCTGAAGACTTGTTTATAACATCGTTAAAAACTATTGACGCCAACAAAATTGCGCGGTTTTTGATTATGTAATTTTAGTAAAACTTACAGCCATGGATTCACGATCCAAAAGTCTTTTGGAGATTCGTCCGGACATTCCACAGTCACATTTTAATAGTCAAATGGGTTCTGAAGAGCGTTTTCAGAACAAAACCCTGCGTCCGGTAATTAAATTGCAGAACTTTCTGCTGGTAGAGGCCTTTAAAAATTACATCGCTAAACACAAAGGTGTTTTTTACGACCTTTCCCTAGAAAAACGTTTGGCATACATTGAGCGGGCCATACAAAAGGATATCAAATTCAGAAATTCCTTGAAGGGCATGGTCATTGGTCAGTTTACCGTTGAGGAATATCAAAATTACATTCTAAACTCCTCTGCCTTGAACAAACGAATGATGAATATGGTCGTTGAACGTTTAAAGGACCAAGTGCAACTGCTAGATAAAGAAGAAGTTCTTTTATAAAATGGATTCCCCGTTGAGATTGGTGGTCAAGATATCGCTCATAAGGTCAAAATAAGGCCGAATGGCACGATAGGATTTGTCCACTTCTTGAAGGAAGGTATCCGAAAGTACTTCTTTGTCCGAAAAGTTTCGGATAAAAATAAATTGCTTCTTCCGAATTAAATCTATGTCAGTGTGTTCCTTGTCAAATCCCTTGGGCGCTGTTTTCACTGCATCACCGGCCAAATCGCCCCAAATTGCTTTAAAAGATTTCCCATTAATTACTTCACGAAATTCCGAAGCATCCATTTCGAGCTCCTTACGGATACGGAACAAATCCTCTTTGTTGGGATCCCAAAAACCAGTCGCCAAAAATGAACCTCCTGGCGTGAGATGGATGTAATATCCGCCGCGTAAATGTGCCCCTAAGCGTGCAAACGAAGCCGCCAAGTGGGTTTTATAGGGTGTCTTATCTTTTGAAAAACGCACATCCCGATAAATTCGGAACATTTTCATTTTTTCTATTTCATCATGGTGGCTAAGCTCGTTCTTCACACTTTCAAAAAAGGATTTTACCGCCTTTTCATGTGCTTTGAAAGTGGGTTTATGCTGTTCGAACCAATCTTTGTTGTTATTTTTGGAAAGCTCTTTTAAGAAGTCAAATGCATCTTTTGGGATAGTGGAATTGCTCACAGTCTTATTTTGATAATATGTTATTTTTTATCTAAAGTTAGCTTTTTATCGGGGAGCATGGTAAGGATTTGTCTAATTTTAAGACCATAATGAACAGTATGGATAAGGAAAAGATAATTTCTGAGTTGAACAGGCATAAGAAACTGCCCTATCTTGACTTTAGATTAAAACAGGAAACCGAGGATTTTACCGATACACTTTTTTATACCCTTTTTGATGCCAACACACCAGTTGCCGTAAACTTGGAAATGTTGGAGAAAAAGTTCAATACCCTGCTTGATATGGCTTGTTGGGAACTGGAAAGACCCTGTAGCGAGTTTTGGGACAGTTATGTTACCACATTGCCGGAAATTCTGGAGAAACTCAATCTGGATGCCGAGGCAATATTGAACTGCGACCCAGCATCATTGTCAATTCAAGAAATTTATATGGCCTATCCTGGATTTTATGCCATCGCCATATACAGATTGGCACATGAACTATATGTGCAGGGCGTGCCGTTGATTCCAAGATTGATGACTGAATATGCGCATAGACAGACTGGTGTGGACATAAATCCAGGTGCTACCATTGGAAAATCGTTTTTCATTGACCACGCAACTGGGGTTGTGATTGGTGAGACGGCGGTGATTCATGATAATGTTAAAATCTATCAAGGAGTTACCTTGGGAGCCCTTTATGTGGCCAAGAACCTGCAAAAAACCAAAAGGCATCCCACCATTGAATCCAATGTTACCATTTATGCCAATGCCACTATTTTGGGCGGGGAAACAGTAATTGGAAAAAACTCCGTTATCGGCGGTAATGCATGGCTTACCTCTTCAGTTCCTGCCAACTCAACCGTTTATCACACACCAGAAATCAAAATCAAGACAACACCCAATGTCTAAAAGCATTCTCGACCTTATTGGTAACACCCCTATGGTGGAATCCAGAGTTTTAAATACCAATCCCAATGTAAAATTGTTCTTTAAGCTGGAAGGTAACAATCCCGGAGGGAGCGTTAAAGACCGACCCGCTTATAACATGATCAAAAGCGGTCTGGAACGTGGTGATTTTACCAAAGATTCGAAACTGATAGAAGCCACCAGTGGCAACACTGGCATCGCCTTGGCTATGATTGCAGGGCTTTATGGTTTGGATATAGAATTGGTTATGCCCGAAAATTCAACTAAGGAAAGAGTGCAAACCATGCGCGCTTACGGCGCCAAAGTAACTTTGACTCCTTCTGATGTAGGCATTGAAGGTGCTCGGGATTATGCCGAGGCCAAAGTAACAGATGAGGGCTATATTATGCTAAATCAATTTGCCAATAACGACAATTGGCAGGCCCACTATAAAACTACGGGGCCGGAAATATGGAGAGATACGCAAGGGGAAATTACCCATTTTGTCTCCAGTATGGGTACCACAGGAACTATTATGGGAACATCAACCTATTTGAAAGAGCTAGACCCGTCCGTTCAGATTGTTGGGGTTCAGCCTACGGACGAATCCCGTATTCCAGGCATTCGGAAATGGCCAGAAGAATATTTACCCAAGATTTTTGATCGGAACAAAGTGGACCGTATTATGGAGGTCAGTGAGGAAGATGCTGTCAACATGGCCAAAAAATTGGCCAAGGAAGAGGGTATTTTTGCGGGGATGAGTAGCGGTGGTGCTGCCACAGTTGCACTACGACTTGCCGAAACCTTGGAAAGCGGAACCATTGTTTCCATTGTTTGCGATCGGGGAGATAGATACTTGTCCTCGGATTTATTCGATTAGTTATCTTAGCTCTTTCCTGATTCCCTCCCAATAGGTCTCAAAATCACTAAGGTTGTTGTGCCCGCCATCTTCTATAGTATACATTTTTTTATGGTCATGGAGAATGGATTCAAAGAGCTTTTTACCAGATTCGTAGGAAACCACATTGTCCTTAGTACCGTGAAAAATGCGGATAGGTCTACTTACCTTTTGTATAAATTTGAAGGAAGGCATTTTATATTTTAGGAGTTGCTTGGTGGGTAAAAAAGGAAAACGCTCCTGAGCCGTTTCCTGCAAACTGTAGAACGGAGTTTCCAAAATCAACTTTTTGGGATTGTTGTTGGAAGCCAAATGGGTGGCTATACTAGCTCCCAATGAACGGCCATAAATAATGATGTCTTGAGCTGCATATTTTTCGAGGGCACGGTCATAAAACAGTTGTGCATCAGCATAGAGTGCTTTTTCACTGAGTTTTCCCGTACTTTTTCCATAGGTACGATAATCCATTATGAGGACATCGTAACCCAAATCTGTAAAAGGAACAACAATCCTTCCCCATCTGGATAGATCCCCAGCGTTTCCATGAAAGTATAAAATCAACCCCTTTGGATTCTCCGCATAAAATTTCAGGGCATTCAGCCGTGCTCCATCCGGTGCACTTAGAAACAACTCCTCAAATTCAGCATTAAAAGTATACACATGGTCCTCTGGCAGTTTGGTGGGCAAAAAAATAAGTTTTTCCTGAAGAAAATAAAGCATGGCTAAAATCAAGAATAAAAGAGCGAGCCCGTAAAGGCTTATTCGTTTAAGGGTTGCTTTTGACACGTTTTGAGGAATGCGTTACGTTGATACTGGAACCTTCCAAATTTGTTTTCTTAGGACGGCTCGTTATAATTTCCTCCAACATGCTATGATAGGATTCAAAATTGTTCAAGTCCTTATGTCCACCACCTATTACTGTATACAATTTGGTGAGTTCGGGTTTTATCTTGGAAAGCTTCACGCTGGTTTTGTATGGAATCAATCGGTCATTGGTACCATGAATGATATGAATGGGGCAATTCACATATTTCAACCATTTATAGGTGGGCATGGGAAATTTTATCAATATGGACAAGGGCATAAAGGGAATGAACTTTTTTGCCACCTTGCTCAGGCTATAGTAAGGCGCGTCCAAAATAAGCATTCTGGGGTCGTTCATGGAGGCCAACTTGGCGGCAAATCCAGAACCCATGGAACGCCCGTACAGAATAATGTATTTTTCATCCACCTTTTCCTTTATTTTGTTATAGATGACCTGCATATCGCGTTTCACGGCTTTTTGGGTCCTTCTTCCAGTGCTTTTCCCGAAGCCTCGATAGTCTACCATGATTACATCATACCCATGCCGCGTAAAGTCGACGGCAAATTTGCCCCAACCTTTTATGCTCTTTGAGTTTCCCTTGAGGTAAAAGACTACACCCTTTGGGTTCGGTGACCTGAACCGCAGCCCATTGATTGTGGCGCCATCCCGGGTTTCCACATTATATTCCTCAATTTCTTGGTTGTCATAGTAAAATTGAAAATCCTTTGGAAGCTTTTCAGGTTTGAACAAAAAATAATCCTGAAGAAAATAGAGCAACACACTGATCAAAAGATAGAGCCCGATAACAGCCAATACGATGTAGAGCCAGTTTTGCATGCAACCCGTGTTTTATCCAAAATACAAAAAATATGGATACATAGATTTTATGATCTTATGAATCAGGCGGTTGGATTTACGAGTAAGGAAAGTTATTGCACACATCACTGAAAATTGTGTTTTCACATCGGTTTTTTCGGGTTATCCAACATTGTCCTCGGTTCATCGATTTGTTTAAAACAATACGACCTAAAAACCCTTTCTTTACATCAAAATAAAGTCCCAAATCCTTATTTTGATATGAATACACTTTCAAAAATAATCACTTGGAAAAGGAACATTCTGGCTAGTTTAGCAGTTTTGTTGATTTTGATTGTTTTGAATTTTTATGGTGTTTATACCAATCAATTCTATTTTACAAAACCAGACAATTACATATTCCCCATACTTAGCTCGGTACATTTTCTTTATCTGTACGTGATATGGTTCAAAATTTCGGAAGATGAGCTTCCAGACCCTAAAATGCGGAATATTGAATATGTGCTATACGCCATCATTATTGTATATTTTTTTAAAATCTATGATAGCGTAATGGTTCTCAACTCCGTTGAAGCATACGGTGAACATATCATTCCTACTTCCTTTAAACCTATGGCCACTCTTACGCTTGTTCTTTACAGCATATTGCCCATATTGTCGCTTTATACGTTTTGGCTCAGGAAACGATATATTGGGGTGTACAATTTTGAGAACTACAACGACAATCTAAATATCTGGCAATAGTTTTGTCAAGGTTTAGAGTCCTCTGATATAACTTCCGTATAAATCCTTAAACTGAATCCCTTTGGTAAAACGGTGTTTGCTCAGCTTTTTATGGGCTACCAATCCCCAGAGCAATAGTTCTTTCATAAAATAGCTATCTTCTTTGGAAATAGAGGGTTGATATTCCTTTAAAAGATTATTGAGTGGTCCTACCGAATCCAGTTTGGTTTTGTAGTCGTCATCGGAATCATCATCCAGTAGGTCAAATCCTTCGCCATCAAAAAACCAGTTCACCAATTCGTCGTATTCGGTTTCTGCTTCTTTGCGCTGAAGTTTGTCTATTTTGGGGAAATAACTGGGAAAAAGGGATTTTATGGCATCCTCAATCAAGGTTTCGGCAACAAAACCGGCACCTTCTTGCTCGCCTTCATACACCAATTCAATTTTTCCGGTGATGGAAGGAATTACACCCATAAAATCACTTAATCGAACGGAAGTTTTTGTATCACCGGAATGAACAGCACGGCGTTCAGCGGTACTCAGCAGATTCTCAAAAGCGGTAATGCTCATTCGGGCGCTAACCCCACTCTTGGCATCAACATATTCGCTATTCCGGGCCTCAAAGCTTATTTGCTCCAAAACATCCATTGCCACTTCGGGCACATAAATGTTGTCCGATTGTCTTTGGTCCAGTTGGGCCTCTTGCTTGGTGATTTTCTTGGCGATTTCGATACTTTCTGGATAGTGGGTCAAAATTTGGGAGCCAATCCTATCTTTCAACGGGGTTACAATACTTCCTCGATTTGTATAATCCTCTGGATTCGCCGTAAATACAAATTGAAGGTCCAACGGCAACCGCAATTTAAACCCACGAATCTGAATATCCCCTTCCTGAAGGATGTTGAACAACGCCACTTGTATCCTCGCTTGAAGGTCGGGTAACTCATTGATCACAAAAATACAGCGGTTGGCCCTGGGAATCATCCCAAAATGGATTACACGGTCATCCGCATACGAAAGTTTTAGGTTTGCGGCCTTAATGGGGTCCACATCACCAATCAAATCGGCTACGGTAACATCTGGCGTAGCCAGTTTTTCGTAAAACCGTTCGTTTCTGTGAATCCAGCCTATGGGCGTTTTATCGCCTTTCTCCTTGATTAGCTCCGTGGCATATCGAGAAATTGGTTTGAGTGGGTCATCATGCACTTCGGAACCTTCAATAATGGGCATCCATTCGTCCAAAAGCTGCACCATTAATCTAGCCAAACGGGTCTTGGCTTGTCCTCGAAGGCCAAGAAGATTGATATTGTGTCGGGAAAGAATCGCGCGTTCCAATTCGGGAATTACAGAGTTTTCATAACCCCAAACGCCTTCAAATACTTCTTCTCCTTTTGAAATTTTGTTCAGGAGATTTTCACGTAGCTCATCTTTGATGCTCTTACTTTGGTACCCTGCCGATTTTAAGTCTCCTAAAGTTTTGATTTTGGTATGATCCAATTTCATATACTAGTTTATCCTTTAATTCTTCGTTTTCTGTTCTGTTCGTAATCTTCAAAAATCATCTCCCCTAATCCTTTAAGTCCCGTATAAAAGGCTTTGCCTTTGTTGGCTTGGGTAAATTCACGCACAAATTGCATTAAATAGGGATCTTGGGCAATCATAAAGGTGGTAATGGGAATATGAAGTTTCCGAGCCTGCTGGGCCATCGCGTAGCATTTTTCCACGATGTACTCATCTAAACCAACACTGTTCTTGTAATAATCACCGTTGGGCAAACGCAAACACGACGGCTTTCCATCCGTAATCATGAATATTTGTTTATTGGTATTCCGTTTTCTACGAAGCATATCCATGGCCAATTGCAATCCGGCTACGGTATTGGTGTGGTATGGCCCGACTTTCAAATAGGGCAAATCCTTAATGGGAATGGGCCAAGCATCGTTTCCAAATACCAAAATTTCCAAAGTGTCTTTGGGATATCGCGTAGTAATCAATTCTGCGAGCGCCATAGCCACTTTTTTGGCTGGGGTGATTCGGTCTTCACCGTACAAAATCATGCTGTGGCTGATATCGATCATCAACACGGTACTCATTTGGGCCTTGTAATGGGTATCTTCCACCACCAAATCGTCCTCATTCAAGGAAAAACTGTCCAAACCATGATTGACCTGTGCATTTCGTAAACTTTCGGTCATGGAAATACTTTCCAAGGAATCTCCAAAACGGTATTCCCTAAAATCACCGGTATGCTCATCTCCCCTGCCCGACTTTCCAGTACGGTGATTTCCGGCACCGCTTCGTTTGAGCTTTCCAAAGATTTGGTCCAAAGCACGTTGCCGGAGCACACGTTCCAGTTTAGCCGTAATGGAGAGATTTCCTGGTCCGCCGCCTTCTTCGCCCTCTTCACCTTCACCCCCTTCGCGGTCATCCATGTCAAATTCCTCGCGGATGAATCCTTTTGCTTTAAGGTCTTCTATAAAATCATCGATGGTGTAGTCCTCATCAGTGAGTTCATATTCCTTGTCCAACTCACGGAGCCAATCCAAAGCTTCCTCAACATCGCCAGAAGTATGTGTAATGAGTTCTTGAAAAATCTCAAAGAGTTTTTCAAACGGGGTCTGGTCTGGGGCTTCGTAAGTAGTAAAACGAAACCCTTTTCTTGTGTTCATAGCCATTACATAAAATTACGGTATTTCCGTGTAACGACTAGGCCTTTAAAAAAAACTTAACGCTCTTGTTCAATGGCGTTTTTGAAGTACTTGGGCAATATCATGCAATTTATAGCCCTTGGCCTGCAACAAAATCAAATAGTGGAATAAAAGGTCTGCACTTTCATTTAAGAATAGTTCCTCGTTATCATCTTTGGCCTCAATCACGGTCTCCACAGCTTCCTCGCCCACTTTTTGGGCAATTTTATTGATGCCTTTTCGGAACAATGAAGCGACATAACTATCTGGATTTTCGGGGTCATTTTTTCGGGAAGTGATAATTTCTTCCAAAGCGGATAGAAAACCATATTCTTGAACATTTTCCTCAGCCCAGCAGGTGTCGGTGCCTTTGTGGCAAGTTGGTCCAACCGGATTTACAGTAACTAAAAGTGTATCACTATCACAATCCGATTTGATATCAACCAAGTTTAGAAAGTTGCCACTTTCTTCTCCTTTGGTCCACAGCCGTTGCTTGGTACGACTGTAAAAGGTGACTTTTTTGGTTTTCTGAGTCTCCTCCAAGGCTTCTTGGTTCATATAGCCCAGCATCAAAACATTTTTGGTCTGCGAATCTTGTATGATGGCAGGTACCAGTCCGTCTGGGTTTTTGTTGAAGTCTATTTTCATTTTTTTATTCTTGGAATACACTACATCTCGACTGCTCCTTCGACTGCGCTCAGGATGACAGCTTGGTGTGGCATCATATTAAATTCTTACAGGAATTCCTTTTCCTTTTAATTCGTTCTTTAAATCCTTTATTTCAATCTCTTTAAAGTGGAAAACGCTTGCTGCCAAAGCTGCATCTGCTTTTCCATTTGTAAAGGTATCCGTAAAATGTGAAACGGTTCCCGCACCACCTGAAGCGATTACAGGAATGTTTACCAACTCGGATAATGTGGCCAAGGCCTCATTGGCAAACCCGTTTTTAGTGCCATCATGGTCCATGGAGGTGAACAGAATTTCGCCCGCCCCTCTTTTTTCAACCTCTTTAGCCCATTCAAAAAGGTCAATCTCCGTAGGAACCTTGCCTCCCACCAAATGGACTTTCCAATTACCATTCACTTGTTTGGCATCAATGGCGACTACAATACATTGGGAGCCAAATTTAGCCACCAACTCATTAATGAGTTCGGGACGTTTTACCGCGGATGAATTGATGGAAACTTTATCAGCTCCATTTTTCAGCAAGATGTCCACATCTTCCACCGATGAAATTCCACCACCCACCGTAAACGGAATATTGATGGTTTCGGCCACATGATAGACCAACTCTGCAAGCGTCTTCCGTTTTTCTTCAGTGGCAGAAATATCTAAAAAAACCAGTTCGTCAGCACCTTCTTTCGCATAAATGGCAGCGAGTTCCACTGGGTCGCCGGCATCCCGAAGGTCAACAAAGTTGACCCCTTTTACGGTTCTTCCGTCTTTGATGTCCAGGCAAGGTATAATTCGTTTTGTGAGCATAGTTTTTGTTCGTCACCCCGAACTTGTTTTAGGGGTTTCCGTAAATTATTTATATCCTTTGTATGTGATGCTGAAGCGAGTTCAGCATGACACTTTATACTTTAAATATCCATACTAAATTGTCGTCACCCTGAACTTGTTTCAGGGTCTCATTAAACATTGATTTATTCATGATGAGATTCCGAAACAAGTTCGGAATGACGTTATTCGTTCTTTACATTGAGGTCCACGCCATCATAAAAACCCAAATCTTGATTGTTCAATAGCTTGGTCCATAGTGCAATTTGTCCTGTATGGTAGGACAAGTGCTCGGTAACATGAATGATATTGGCCACTCCTGAAAAATTGAATCCTTGGACCGATCTTTTACGAAGTAATTCCTCTAACGGTGCCTCGTAGAAAGCCCTTTTGGCTTCATCAATGGTATCGCTCAGTTTTTGAATCAATTCGTCCTTGGAATATCCAGAAGTTGTAGAAAACTCTTCGTCACGTTTGCGGTTATCTTCCAAGTTCTGAATGGAAGCTATTCCATATTGGGTAATGTTTCCGCAAAGGTGTACTATCAAATTCCCAATGCTGTTTGATGATTCGTTCGGTTTTTGCCAAACCGCTTTTTCCGAAAGCCGGTCCAAACAGATTTTGATCATGCGCAGGCTTTCGTTCATACGATACCCTGCATTCCAAACGATTTCTTCCTGAAGCTGTTTTTCTTTATCCATTTTCAACAATGTAGTGTTCCAATTGTTTTAAACTGATTCGATTCTCATAAATGGCTTTGCCAATTATGGTGCCCTCACAGCCTATTTCGGCGAGTTCGGGGAGTTCATCAAAAGTTGAAATGCCACCACTGGCTATCAAATTAATACCAATGGTCTCCACATCTTCTACACCACTGCCCGTAACCAATGTTTCGTGCTTCATGGTTTTGGACAGGATTCTTTTATAAAGTTCAAACGAAGGCCCTTCCAACATCCCATCTTTGCTAATGTCGGTGCATATCACATATTTAACCCCCTTCTTTTGGTAGGATTGGATAAAGGGAACCAACTCTTGGTTGGATTCCTCCTGCCATCCAGATACGGTCACTTTCTCATTCTGCGCATCGGCTCCCAGAATGATTTTATCCGAACCGTAGGTTTCCAACCATCCCAAAAACGTTTCTTCGTCCTTGACCGCGATGCTACCCCCGGTAATCTGATGGGCACCACTCTCAAAGGCAATATATAGATCTTCATCGGATTTCAATCCCCCTCCAAAGTCAATTTTTAAGCTGGTCTGGGATGCAATGGCCTCCAATACCTTATGGTTGACGATGTGCTTGGACTTAGCTCCGTCCAGGTCCACCACATGCAAATACTGAATACCGTGCGCCTCAAACTCTTTAGCTACTTCCAAAGGATTCTCGTTATAAATCTTTTTTGTGCCATAATCCCCTTTGGAAAGACGAACGCATTTTCCATCAATAATATCTATAGCAGGAATCAATCTCATGTTAATCGTATTTTGCTTTGTCCATGGCCATCCACATCTCGGAATCCCCAACTCTTGAAAATCCTAAAGGCTCATATAATCCATGAGCATCTTTGGTTTTCAACGCAACGGTGAAAACGTTTTTAATGTCTGGGTGTTCCAAAATATGTCTCACTAATAGTTTTCCCAGGCCTTTCCCTTTATAAGGTTCAAAAATCAGGACATCCATAAGATAGGCAAAAACCACCTTGTCTGTTAGGACTCTGGCGAAACCAATTTGCTCATCTTCTTGGGTATATAATCCAAAACACAAACAGCTCTCAATGGTTGTGGTGGTCAATCCCAAGGTGCGATAACCTCCCCAATAGGTGCTTTTGACCTGTTCGTGAATTTTTGGGATATCCAATTTATCCTTATCGGTTGAAATGTAATAGTCCATCAAATGACCGTTAAAAAATTCTTTAGTATCTTACTCCCTACATCACTACTTTTCTCGGGGTGAAATTGTACTCCATAAAAATTGTCTTTCCGCAAGGCAGCGCTGTAAGACAGCCCATATTCCGAAACAGCAATCGTTTCTGCATGTAGAGGAGCATAGAAACTATGCACCAAATAAACATAGGATTTGTCTGGAATTCCTTGGAATAAATCTGTCTTCAAGTTGGTGATTTGATTCCATCCGATTTGCGGTACTTTTACGGTTTTGGAGAATTTCACCACATCCAAATCAAAAATGTTAAGGCCTTTTGTATTACCCTCTTCAGATGACCTGCACATTAACTGCATCCCCAAACAAATGCCCAAAACCGGTTGTTTTAATTGGGGAATGATTTTGTCCAAACCAGTAGCTCGCAATTTTGACATGGCAGAACTCGCTTCCCCCACCCCTGGGAAAATGACTTTATCGGCATTTTGGATTTCCGCCACATCATGGCTCAAAACGGCTTCATAGCCCAACCGTTTGATGGCAAATTTGATGCTTTGGATATTTCCTGCGCCGTAATCAATGATGACTATTTTCATAGCGAAGTACGGAGTTTGAAGCTGAAAGTACGAAGTAGGTATTTCTTTTTATTATTTTCCATTTGCTCGTGCTGTTTTGATTGAAGAAACTACTATGGCCAAAATTTCATTGGCTTCAGCGTGAATTAATTTCATTTCTGAAATATTCTCTTTACTCGTTTCTATTAGCAGTTCCAAAAAGTACATGCTTTCATCTATTTCTTCTTCAACTATTTTAAGCTTGTTGATAAAATCAGCTCTCGATTTAGCTCTTTGGGAGGCCCTGTAATTCGCACCTACAGAACTTGAACTCCGTATTAATTGATTCACATAGGCATTGAACTCTCTTGACTTTGGAAAACTTGAACACAATTTCCAAACCCTTATGGCAAAGGCCTTAGTTCTATCTTTTAAATCTTTCTTCATAGAATTTCGTACTTCTTAGTTCGTACTTCTCCCTTTTAAAGCATTCCTTTGGTTGAAGGCAGTACCATTTTCTCCGCATCTCTTTTTACCGCCATCTTGATGGATTTGGCAAAAGCTTTAAAAATAGCCTCGATTTTATGGTGCTCATTGGTGCCTTCCGCTTTAATATTCAAATTGGCCTTGGCTCCATCAGTAAAGGATTTGAAGAAGTGCAAAAACATCTCCGTAGGCATCTCCCCTATTTTTTCCCGTTTAAAATCGGCATCCCAAACCAGCCAATTTCGTCCTCCAAAATCAATGGCAACTTGGGCCAAACAGTCGTCCATAGGTAAGCAGAAACCGTAGCGTTCAATACCAAGTTTATTTCCCAAAGCTTTTGAAAACACTTCACCCAAAGCGATGGCCGTATCTTCAATGGTGTGGTGTTCATCCACTTCCAAATCGCCATCAGCTTTTATGGTTAAATCCATTTGGCCATGGCGCGCCAATTGGTCCAACATATGATCAAAGAAAGCAAGACCAGTTTGTATGTCGCTTTTGCCGGTTCCATCTAAATTTAGCTTGATGTAAATATCAGTTTCATTTGTTTTGCGGGATATTTCCGCAATTCGATTTTCTAGTTTTAAAAACTCATAAATCTTTTCCCAATCGTTACTTTCCAGAGCGATGTAGCTATCCAATTCGTCACGTTTCACGGTGATTTCTCCCGTTCCCAAGTGGGTTTCATCATTGATGAAAATACCTTTGGCCCCCAAATTTTTAGCCAATTCAATGTCCGTGAGACGATCACCGATTACAAAAGAACTCCCTAAATCATACTCTTCCGAAAAATAGGAAGTGAGCATTCCTGTTCCCGGTTTCCGGGTATCGGCATTGTCCTTTGGAAAGGTACGGTCTATAAAAACTTGGTCAAAAACAACCCCCTCATTTTCAAAAGACTTCAAAATAAAATTATGCACGGGCCAAAAGGTTTCCTCCGGAAAAATATCGGTTCCCAACCCGTCTTGGTTGGTAATCATGGCCAATTCATAGTCCAGTTCTTTGGCAATTTTCCCTAAATAGGTGAACACTTTTGGATAAAATGATATTTTCTCAAAAGCGTCAATCTGCTCGTCTTCCGTCTCTTTGATGATGGTCCCATCCCGGTCGATAAAAAGTACTTTCTTGCCCATTATCCCAATTTTTTTAAAATGGCTATCAGTTTTTTGTTTTCTTCTGGAGTTCCTACAGTGAACCGAAGCGTATTCTCGCACAGCGGTTGTGTACTCCGGTTTCTGACCACTACTCGTTCCTCCAACAATTCTTGATACCGTTGATTGGCATTATCCACTTTGGCCAAAACAAAGTTGGCATCGGTGGGGTAAATTTCCTGAACGAATCGCACACTTTTCAATGCGACAATCAAGTTATCCCGTTCTCGTAAAATCTGTGTCACTTCTTTATCAACAGCATCTTGGTTCAACACGCGTATCAAGGCTTGCTGCTGTGTCAATTGATTGACATTGTAAGGCGGTTTGATTTTATTGAGGATGGCAATGATTTCTTCGGATGCATAACAAATTCCCAATCGAATTCCTGCCATGCCGTATGCTTTGGACAGCGTTTGGGTAACAATCAGATTAGGATAGTCTTTTAAGTTGGTCAACCAACTCTCTTGATCCGAAAAATCAATATAGGCTTCATCAATCACCACCAATCCATTGAAATTCTCCAATAGTTCGCCCACCTTTTCTCTGGAAAATGCATTTCCTGTGGGATTATTGGGCGAACAGATGAATAACAGCTTGGTGTTTTTATCAGCGGTCTTCAAGATTTCAGGGACATTGGGTTCAAAATCCGAGTTCAACAATACTTCCCTATTTTCTACAGCATTGATACCAGATAGGACTTTGTACATGCCATAGGTGGGTGGCAATGTAATAATGTTGTCTTGATTCGGTTCACAGAAGGCCCTGAAAATAAGGTCTAAAACTTCGTCACTCCCATTACCAAGTAATAGGTTCGTCTCAGAAACCCCTTTTTGCTCTGCCAAAAGCGACTTTAAACTTCTCTGATAGGGGTCTGGATAGCGGTTGACCCCATTTTCAAAGGGGTTTTCGTTGGCATCCAAAAAAATCATTTCAGAACCATCGGAAACGTACTCATCCCGAGCGGAGGAATAGGGCTTTAGATTTCTTACACTCTCCCTGGTCAATGAAACTATGTTGAATATCTTATTCATTTTTTAAGGTCTCGACTACGCTCGACCTGACTTTAATTCTTTTCTAAACTATTTAATCTGAGGGTTACCGCATTCTTATGAGCTTGTAGGCCTTCGGCTTCGGCCATTAACTCAATGGCGTTCCCAATTTTTCCCATTCCTTTTTCGGATATTTTCTGAAAGGTCATACTCTTCATAAAACTATCCAGATTCACCCCGCTATATTGCTTGGCGTAGCCGTTTGTGGGCAGTGTGTGATTGGTTCCCGATGCATAATCCCCAGCACTTTCCGGGGTATAATTCCCAATAAACACTGACCCTGCATTTTGAATGTTGTTAAGGTAAAATACCTCATTCTTCACACAAACAATAAAATGCTCAGGGCCATATTCATTGATAAGGTCTATGGCAATTTCATCATCCTTCATCAAAATTAATTTGCTATTGGCAATGGATTTTTCTGCAATTTCCTTTCTGGGCAAAGCTATAAGCTGCTCTTCAATCTCGCTTTCCACATCATCCAGCATTTTTTCTGAAGTGGAAACCAAAATGACCTGACTGTCCACACCATGCTCGGCCTGACTTAATAAATCAGAGGCCACAAAAGCGGCATTTGCAGAATCATCGGCCACGACCAAAAGTTCACTTGGCCCAGCAGGCATATCTATGGCTACGCCATATTTAGTGGCCAATTGTTTTGCCACGGTCACATATTGATTTCCCGGCCCAAAAATTTTATACACTTTAGGAATGGATTCCGTACCAAAGGTCAAGGCTGCGATGGCCTGAATGCCACCAACCTTAAAAATTTGGGTCACGCCACAAAGGCTGGCCGCATATAAAATAGTCGGGTTCACTTCTCCATCTTTGTTGGGCGGCGTGCACAGCACAATTTCCTTACATCCTGCCAATTTAGCAGGAATTGCAAGCATTAAAATCGTGGAAAATAAAGGAGCTGTTCCACCAGGAATGTATAATCCCACTTTTTGTATGGGTCGTTTTTCTTGCCAACACTGTACTCCAGGCATCGTTTCCACTTCAACTTTGGCTGTTTTTTGTGCAGCATGGAATTTTTCTATGTTTGATTTTGCCAAGTGGATAGCCTGTTTCAGTTCCTCGGAAACCAATTCAGATGCCTCCCTAATTTCGTTGGCACCAACCAAAAGCGAACTCAGGTTGGCCTTGTCAAATTGTTCCGTATACTTTTGAACAACAGTATCCCCACCCCTTTTTACGTCTTCAAAAATGGTGTTCACGGTCTGCTCAATATCCGACACCGTTTGGGTTGGACGCTGCAACAATTGCTGCCAATCCTCTTTATTTGGATTAACTATTTTATTCATCCTTCAATCTTTTGATCATATGGAAACCCAATGGCACATACCCATGGGTTTCCCAGAACTTCTTCCCTCTTTCGTTTTTAACATAACAGTTGACCTCAGCAGTTTCGCAACCAATTTCTCGGGCATAATCCACCAAGAAATCCATCATGAGCTTTCCAATGCCTTTACCTTGATAATCTGGCGATATAATTACATTATCTGGTTCTATGTGTTTGCCGGCATAGAGCTTGTTCAATATCCAAACTCCACAAATTCCGATCAATTCATCGCCATGATAGACGCCAATGCATTTGTATCCCATCGGGATCATCTCTGATAATCGATCTTGCAAAACTTCCATTGAAATTTGTTCCCCATTGAGTATGTAGGCCAAAGGCAGAATACTCTTCAGGTTTTCAATGGGAATCCACGATATGGTAAATTGTGTTTCCATACCTCAATGTTCTTACATGACCATTTTTTCAATGGGACACACCAAAATGCCTTCGGCTCCGGCTTTTTTTAGTTCGTCAATGACTTCCCAAAATGTGTCCCGTTTAATGACGGAATGTACAGAACTCCACCCTTCTTCAGCTAAGGGCAATACCGTGGGGCTTCGCATCCCTGGTAAAATGGAAATAATCTTATCCAATTTGTCATTGGGAGCATTTAAAAGCACATACTTGTTCTGTCTGGCCTGGAGCACAGATTTAATCCTGAACTGCATTTTCTTCAGGATTTCCTTTCGTTCTTCCGAAATTAACGGAGAAACAGCCAGTACCGCTTCACTCTTTAATATGACCTCTACCTCCTTCAAATTATTTTTGAAGAGGGTACTTCCACTGGAAACAATATCACAGATACCATCGGCCAAACCAATATTGGGAGCAATTTCCACAGAGCCATTGATAATGTGTAAATCTGCCGTAACTCCTTTTGATTTAAGGTATTCGATGACCGTATTGGGATAGGAAGTAGCTATTTTTTTGCCTTCAAAATCTTTCACCGAATTGTACTTGACCGTCTTTGGAACGGCCAAAGACACTTTACATTTTGAGAAGTTGAGTTTCTCGGCTACGGAAATGTCCTGGCCTTTTTCAATAAGTACGTTTTCACCAATAATGGCAATGTCAACCACCCCATCCCGCAAATATTGGGGGATGTCGCCATTGCGTAAATAAAATACTTCCAACGGAAAATTCATGGCTGTGGCCTTTAGTTGGTCTTTTCCATTGTCAATGCTGATGCCACAGTCCTTGAGGATTTTGAGTGAATCCTCATTTAAGCGTCCACTCTTCTGGACGGCAATTCTAATTTTTGTCATTTTTCAATCGTTTTGTCTGAAAAATCAAATAGGTACAAAAAATAAACCCGCTTGATTTCTCAAACGGGTTAGAATTATATTTTTAAAAACAACAATACATTTCTATCTCGCTTGAGGGCAAGTATACAAATGATGATATGTGTTTTTGTTTCTCATTTCACTCCAAAAGTAGGATATATTTTTTTATCAAAAAAGCCTTATTTAGTTATTTCCCAAAATTAATGGTAATCCATTATCACCCGACCCCACTACCACCACTTTGGCATTTGGCGATTCTGAAAGCTTTAGTGTTGCATCTATTCCTTTGTCCTGAAGTATTTTATCTGTTAGTGACGCACTGAGTATTCGGTTGGCATCTGCCTTACCTTGTGCTTCAATTCGGACTTTTTCTGCTTCTTTCTCAGCAGTCACCAATCGAAACTCGTATTCCAACGATTCTTGTTCTTGTTTTAATTTGCGTTCAATGGCATCCTTAATGGTTGGTGGTAAGGTTACATCCCTCACCAATACTTCGTTTAACTGAATGTATTGGGCGCTTACAATTTTTTCGGTCTCCTCAAAGATTTCCTGTTGAATGGCATCCCGTTTACTGGAGTATAACTGCTCCGGGGTATAACGCCCCACAACACTACGTGCGGCGGACCGAATTGCAGGCAATAAAACACGTTCAATATATTGTTCGCTTTTTTCTTGGTGCAATTTCCCAAGTTCTTCATACTTGGGCTGGAACCAAACGGAAGCTTCCAGCTTAATATCCAGTCCGTTGGAGGAGAGCACATTCATTTTTTCAAGCTGTTCCTGCTGACGTACTTCATAAATAAATACCTTGTTCCAAGGGGCGACCAAATGAAAACCTTCTCCCAAAGGAGGCTCATCGGTAACAACACCTCCACCGAAATACTTGTAGAGCACTCCGGCTTCACCGGAACCTATGGTCACGGTTGATCTCGAAATAAATATGATGAGAATAATAATGCCCGCAATGGCAGGCAAAGCAATTTTTGGTAATCTGTCCATATATATAGTTTATATTAATCCATTGTATTTTCTGATGAACCATTCCAGGGCAAGAGCTAGGACAATCAGTCCCAATAAAATACGGAAATCTATTAAAGATACAACATTTTGTTGGCTCTTTTGAATCGGAAGATAGCGTTGTGAGGTCGATAGCTCATCCACCAGTTCATCCAGCTTATCTGGAAAGTAAAGTTTTCCATTAGTTTTCTCTGCGAGGCGTTGTAATTTAGAGTGATTGGATGAGATGAGTTGTTTTTCTGGATTAAAGTCCAAAATCTTAAAGGATCCAGAGCGCTTTAGGTTTTCTCCTGAAACCGTTACCGTAAATTGATATTCTCCTGCCTCAAGGTCACTCAAGTCCACCTCATAAAAATTACCTTTGAGCAGCATGGGCGATTCGCGATTGAAATTGTTGTTCTGGCCTTGAATGGCAATGGTAATAGAACCATCAGGGTCAAATTGATAGCTTTCATCAAAATAAGACGCCCTTATCCGGGCCATGCTTGCATTGTCATAGACTAACTCAAAATCCAGTTCCAAACGGCTTCGTTGGTCATTGCTGCCCAAGTAGACCATAAGATTACCCATAAGCTCATCAAAATTGTTGAAACTTTCGGTGTTGCGATACGTTTGGGCCCGCCATCTCCAGATATTTTCACCAAACAGGGCCGCTTCCCGTTGTTTTCCTTCCGTTAAGACCGCAAGCAGTGGTTGGTCCAAATCCACTCCTTTAATCTGTTGATAAAGCAGGGTCTCCCCATTTTTCAGTAGGTCGATATTTCCCAAATTCCCTCTAAGCGGAGGAAAATTATCCACATTGAAATTTCCAAGACCAAATACGCCAAAAGCATTGTTTAGTATAGGTATGATATCTTCGGTCTGATTAATGTTCTCTTTCGCAAAACTCTGTTGGGTCCGATTTAAAAAATTCCAATCGGTTTTGGACCCAGTAATGGTAAAAATACTTTTACCCGATTTTGAAACATAGTCGTAAATGCCTCTGAAATTTCGGTTGGGTTGATATAGAATTAGAATGTCCGCATCTTCCAGATCTGAAGCAGCATTTGGTTTTGCGATGCGCACGGAACGCTGTTCGTTAGCTTCAATTGATTTTTTCAATGCGCCTATGTCTGGGTGAAGTATATCAGAAACAATGAACACATTGGTTTTTTCGTCAATGACCTCGATGGCTGTTTCCTTGCCATTATTGAATGGATTTTTTTCATTTTCCAGGGGTTCAACCTCAATTTTCAAGGTCTTCACCCCCACACTTTTAGCTTCTATGAGGGGATTGATGGTTTGACTGTTTTTGGATGCATCAAAATTCAGGCGTTGTTGGTACACCCGACTTTCATCCAAAGAAATTGACACTGTTTTGGAAACAGGGCGTGAACCTCGGTATAAAATGGTCGCCTCCACAGGAAACTGATTGCGAAGAAAAGCGTAGGTATTGCTATTGAGCAGTCCCACTGAAATGTCTTCATACGCCGTGGTGTCCCCTACCACCATGGGATTTACGGATAAATTAGAGCCAAGGCCAATATATTCATAATCCCTACCAAGCGTTTGGTTGCCATCGGTTACCAATACTACCGCATTGGTGCCATTAACAAAAATTTCATTTACAGTGGATAGTGCATTGGAAATATCGGTGTTCCTTTGACTGAAGTTGAGCGAGTCCGTGGCTTGCAAGGTCGTTCCAAACGTATATTGGTGAATGGAAAACCGTTCGTTCAATTCATCATTGGTTGTGAGTTGTTCCACCAATGGAGATATGGGAGTTTCTGCTTGTGCTTCTTGTATTGACGATGAATCATCTACCAAGACAATCAAATTGGCTTTTTCCAAAAAATAGTCCCTGTTGATGAATTTGGGGTTTATCAACAGCAGAAGTGCACAGAACAATGTGATGAATCGCAATGCGGCCAAAACAAATTTCAGCCAGCCCTTTCTGGGATTTTTATAGAAATATTGATAGAAAACTACGATAAGCGCGGTAATCGCTGCAAGAATAATAAGGAGTACCGTGCGAAAATCCATCCAATTCTATGTTAACATACCACCGTCCACGTTGAGCACTTGTCCGGTAACATAATCCGATAAATCTGAAGCCAAAAACAAACACGCATTGGCCACATCTTCAGGACTTCCACCTCTTTTCAACGGAATGGCATCTCGCCAGCCTTGAACCGTTTTTTCATCCAATTTGTCGGTCATCTCAGTTTCAATGAAACCGGGTGCAATGGCATTGCAGCGGATGTTTCGCGAACCCAATTCCAAGGCTACGGATTTTGTGAATCCAATCATTCCCGCTTTTGAAGCGGCATAATTGGTCTGTCCCGCATTTCCTTTTACACCAACTACACTACTCATGTTGATAATGGAACCTTTGCGTTGTTTTAACATGGTACGCTGCACTGCTTTGGTCATGTTGAAAACGGATTTCAGGTTGATTTCGATAACCGTATCAAAATCCTCTTCGCCCATTCGCATCAATAAATTATCTTTGGTGATTCCAGCATTATTGATCAATACGTCGATTCTTCCTTCAAAATCTTCCAAAACTTGGGCGACCAGTTTTTCGGCTTCTTCGAAGCTAGCGGCATTACTTTTGTAGGCTTTGGCCGTAACGCCCATGCCGGTTAATTCTTTCTCCAATTCCAAAGCGGGAGCCTCACTGGAACTATAGGTAAATGCCACATTGGCGCCATGTTTTGCGAAAACTTGGGCAATTCCTTTTCCAATACCTCTACTTGCTCCAGTTATAATTACGTTTTTGCCTTCCAAAAGTTTCATAGATGATGTGTTTGAACGGTTATCAACCAAATATAGTTGTTGTTTTATGTTTTTAAAGAAAAAAATCCCGCATAAAACGGGATTTAGAATAGTTTTAACGGTTGGTTATCCAACCACTTCCTTTACTTTTTCGCCAATTTTAGCGGGTGAATCCACCACGTGAATACCGCACTCGCGCATGATTCGTTTCTTGGCTTGGGCTGTATCATCGCTACCGCCAACAATGGCTCCAGCGTGACCCATGGTACGACCAGCAGGTGCAGTTTCACCAGCGATAAATCCAACGATCGGTTTCTTACTTCCGCTCTCTTTGTACCATTTTGCGGCATCAGCTTCCAATTGACCCCCAATTTCACCAATCATGACCACACATTCAGTCTCTGGGTCGTTGATCAGCAATTGAACGGCTTGTTTAGTGGTGGTTCCAATAATAGGGTCTCCACCAATACCAATGGCAGTGGTAATACCCAATCCTTGGCGTACCACCTGATCGGCAGCTTCATAAGTGAGCGTTCCAGATTTGGATACGATACCCACATTTCCTTTTTTGAAAACAAAGCCGGGCATGATACCCACTTTGGCTTCACCGGGAGTAATGACACCTGGGCAGTTAGGCCCTACCAATGTACATTCTTTATCTTTGATATAGTCGTTTGCCTTTACCATATCGGCAACAGGAATACCCTCAGTAATGGTAATAATTACCTTGATTCCAGCGTCAGCAGCCTCCATGATAGCATCTGCGGCAAATGCAGGAGGAACAAAAATAATCGTGGTGTCGGCACCAACTTCTTTTACCGCTTTTTCTACAGTGTTGAAAACAGGTTTCCCCAAATGTTCTTGTCCACCTTTTCCTGGTGTAACTCCACCAACAACATTGGTACCGTATTCGATCATTTGTTCGGCATGAAATGTTCCTTCACTACCTGTAAAACCTTGTACAATTATTTTTGAATCTTTATTTACTAAGACGCTCATATATTAAACTTAATTAGGTGCAAAAATAAACTTTGCAGGGGGTTTTGTCTATTGATTTTTTAATTCTTTTTTAATTTTTCGAGGATTTCCGGAATCTTTTTTACATGCGCCATTTGTTTTAGCTTATCTCTAGCTTCCTCGGCTGGGCTTCCAAAATAGGCTTTGCCCCCTAGCAACGATTTGCCTACTCCACTTTGGGCAAGTAATACCGCTTTTTTGCCGATGGTAACTCCGCTAGTGACCCCAACCTGTCCCCATAGGGTAACTTCATCCTCAACAACCACACAACCTGCAATTCCCACATGGGAGGCAATCAAACATTTTTTACCTATTACCGTATCATGGCCCACCTGAATCTGATTGTCCAGTTTGGAACCTTCTTTAATGGTAGTATCACCTGTAACACCTCTGTCAATAGTACAAGATGCTCCAATATCCACATTATTTTCAATCACTACCCTTCCTCCAGAGAGGAGTTTGTCAAACCCTTCAGGTCTGTTTTTGTAATAAAAGGCATCTGCACCCAACACAGTTCCTGCATGGATGGTAACATTGTTGCCAATAATACAATTGTCGTAGATGGTGACATTGGGGTGAATCACACAATGCTTACCAATCCTTACATTGTTACCAATAAAAACATTGGGTTGAATGATGGTCCCCTCCCCAATTTGGGCCGTATCCGAAATGGAGGTATTGGCACTCTGAAAGGGTTTAAAATGGCGGGTCAATTTATTGAAATCCCGGAAAGGATCATCGGAAATTAGCAAGGCCTTTCCCTTGGGACAATCCACTTTTTTGTTGATAAGCACCACGGACGCTTTGGATTGAAGGGCTTTATCATAATATTTGGGATGGTCCACAAATACAATATCACCTTCTTCCACAATGTGGATTTCGTTCATCCCGAATACGGGAAACACATCATCCCCAACATATTCGCATTGAATGATTTCTGAAATCTCTTTTAAAGTGTGGGCTTTAGGAAATTTCATTTCCCTTATTCTTTAGCGCGTTCCAAATAGGCTCCTTTTTCCGTATCAATCTTAATCTTGTCACCTTCATTAATGAACAACGGCACATTGATGCGGGCACCGGTTTCTACGGTGGCAGGCTTGGTAGCATTGGTTGCGGTATTTCCCTTTACTCCAGGTTCGGTATGGGTCACTTCCAAAATAACGCTGGCGGGCATTTCAACCGAAAGTGGCATATTATCCTCCGCATTGAAAATGATGGTCACCACTTCACCCTCCTTTAGTAAGTCCGGCGCATCCAGTGCATCTTTTTGCAAAGCAATTTGGTTGTAATCGTCCGTATTCATAAAATGGAAAGTCTCCCCTTCTGGGTAGAGATATTGGTATGAGCGTGTTTCCACGCGCACATCCTCAATTTTATGACCTGCGGAGAACGTATTGTCGATTACTTTTCCCGTGGTAACGCTTTTTAATTTTGTTCGGACAAAGGCTGGGCCTTTTCCCGGTTTTACGTGAAGAAACTCCACAATTTTATAGATGTCATGGTTGTACCGTATGCACAACCCTTTTCGAATATCAGACGTGCTTGCCATAAATTTAATTTGAACTAAAATAACCTTTCATGATTCCTCTTTGCGAATCCCGGATAAACTGAAGTATCTCATCCCGCTCTGGAGTTGCTTCCATTTCCGCTTCAATGATGGATGCCGCTTGGGAATTGTTATAATTTTGTTGATATAGAATTCGGTATATATTCTGAATCTCCCTGATTTTATCGGCTTCAAAACCTCTTCGTCGTAATCCAATGGAATTGATTCCAACATACGAAAGCGGTTCACGGGCTGCTTTTACATAGGGAGGAACATCTTTTCGAACCAAAGACCCTCCGGTAACAAAGGCATGGTTTCCGATAGAAACAAATTGATGCACGGCGACCATTCCCGCCAAAACCACATTTTGACCAATGGTGACATGGCCTGCCAGTGTGGAATTGTTGCTAAAAATACAACCATCTCCCACAACACAGTCGTGGGCCACGTGGCAATACGCCATGATAAGGCAATTATTGCCGATTACCGTTTTCATCCGGTCTGAAGTACCTTTATTAATAGTGGCACATTCCCGAATAGTGGTGTTGTCCCCAATTTGAACCGTGGTATCCTCACCTTGATATTTTAAATCTTGTGGCATGGCCGATATTACGGCACCTGGGAAAATATTACAATTTTTTCCAATGCGTGCACCTTCCATTATGGTGACATTGGACCCAATCCAAGTGCCTTCCCCAATGGTCACATTATTGTGTATGGTGGTGAAGGGTTCAATCACTACATTTTTGGCGATTTTAGCGCCTGGATGTACATATGCTAAGGGCTGGTTCATTACGAATCGGTGTTTTTGGTTTTAACGATCTGCGCCATCAATTCCGCTTCTGAAACCAACTTACCGTTAGCATAGGCATAGGCCTGCATGTGGCAAATTCCCCTTCGAATGGGTGAAATTAAATCGCATTTAAAGATTAAAGTATCCCCTGGCACTACTTGTTGTTTAAACTTCACATTGTCTATTTTCATAAAGAAAGTCAAGTAGTTTTCTGGGTCTGGAACGGTGCTCAGCACCAAAATCCCTCCTGTTTGGGCCATGGCCTCAACTTGCAAGACCCCGGGCATTACAGGTGCCCCGGGAAAATGCCCTACAAAAAAAGGTTCGTTCATGGTCACATTCTTTACACCGACCACATGGGTATCTGAAAGTTCCAAGATTTTGTCCACCAATAAAAAAGGTGGTCTGTGCGGCAACATGTTCATGATCTGCTTCACGTCCATTAAAGGAGTTTGGTGAAGATCATAGGTTGGAACTTTGTTTCGTTTTTCGATTTTAATGATTTTAGAAAGCTTCTTTGCAAATTGTGTGTTTACAAAGTGGCCGGGTTTATTGGCAATAACCTTTCCTCGGATTCGGGTTCCGGCCAAGGCCAGGTCCCCCACTACATCGAGTAATTTATGCCTTGCCGCTTCATTGGGATAATGAAGGGTAAGGTTGTCCAAGATTCCGTTGGGCTTAACGGACAATTTCTTTTTATTGAACGCCTTTTCCAATTTTTTCATTGTGGACTCTGAGATTTCCTTATCCACATATACAATGGCATTGTTCAAATCCCCGCCTTTGATCAGTCCATGTTCCAAAAGCATTTCCAATTCATGGAGAAAACTAAAGGTGCGGGCATCGGCAATATCTTCCTTGAAATCCGAAATTCTTTCCAAAGTTGCATTTTGTGTGCCCAAGACCTTGGTGCCAAAATCCACCATTGTGGTTACTTGGTAGTGATCAGAGGGAATCACGGTAATTTCACTACCCGTGGTCTCATCTTTATAGGAAATGACATCTTTTACGATATATTCTTCGCGTTCAAGATCTTGTTCCACAATGCCTGCTTCTTCCAGAGCTTTTACGAAAAACTTGGAAGATCCATCCATAATGGGAGGCTCTGGGGAATCAAGTTCAATCAGGACATTGTCAATGTCCAATCCCACCAAGGCAGCCAAAACGTGTTCAGAAGTTTGAATCTTTACGCCGTTTTTTTCCAAGTTGGTCCCACGCTGGGTGTTGACCACATAATTGGCATCGGCCTCAATAATGGGCTCGCCTTCCAAATCTACCCGCTTAAAGGCAAAACCGTGATTTTCCTTTGCAGGAACGAAACTCATGGTAACGTTTTCGCCCGTGTGCAACCCTACTCCTTGTAGCGTTACTTTCTTTCCTATGGTGCGTTGCTTGTTGCTAGTTTTGCTCACCTTCAACCTTTTTTTCTATGTTGGAGATTTGATTTACCAATTTTGGCAAATTTTTAAAGTGTACATAAGATTTATTGAAGTCACCGTAGTTGAATGCCGGAGATCCTTGAAGGACTTCATCATCCTTCACGTTTCTTCCAATACCGGATTGTGCTTGGATTTTTACCCGATCACCAATGGTAATATGGCCCACAATACCCACTTGACCACCAATAAGGCAATTTTTTCCGATTTTGGTGGATCCTGCGATACCGGTTTGGGCTGCGATGGCGGTATGCTCACCAATTTCAACATTATGGGCAATCTGGATTTGGTTGTCCAATTTTACGCCTTTTCTCAGTATTGTGGATCCCAAGGTGGCACGGTCAATTGTGGTTCCGGCGCCTACATCTACATTATCTTCTAAAATTACATTGCCTGTTTGGGGTACTTTGCTGTATTCGCCATTGGAATTTGGAGTGAATCCGAAGCCATCGGCACCAATGATCACCCCACTATGAATGGTGCAATTGTTCCCAATAATGGATTCAGAATATATTTTGGCCCCAGCAAATATCATTACGTCATTGCCAATAGTAACATTATCTCCTATATATACATTGGGATAAACCTTTACGTTGCTACCAATCTTCACATTTTCTCCCAAATACGAAAAGGCGCCCAAATAGAACCCTTCTCCATAGTTTGCACTTTCAGAAATGAAGGTGGGACTTTCTATGCCTACTTTATTGCTTTTTACCTGATTGTAGTATTCCAATAATTTGGAAAAGGATTTGTAGGCATCATCTACTTTAATCAATGTTGTGGACAAGGATTGTTCTGGGATAAAATCTTTGTTTACAATAGTGATGGATGCCTTGGTGGAGTATATATAAGAAGTGTATTTTGGATTGGCCAAAAATGTCAGCGAGCCTTTTTCCCCTTCCTCAATCTTGGATAATTTATGGACAGCAATTTGAGGATTTCCCTCAACTTCCCCTTCTAGGATTCCGGCAATTTGGGTCGCTGTAAATTTCATTTGTGCAAAAGTAACAAAATTTGTTAAACAGCTTCTTTGGGGTAGCAGCTATAATATTTGAATACGGTTGTGGACAATGCTTTTAAACTGAGTTGATCGGATTCTTTGAGCACATCGGTTATCTTTCCATTCTTTTTAAGAATGTTAATGGCCTGTTGTTCTTCACTGTACGCCTTATTTGAGATTTCACCCTGAAACACAAAGTTGGCGGCATCCGCTGCTGAAAGATCGTACTTTTGGATGATTTCCTGCAATTTTTTCTCCAGTTTTTGAGGGTCGGCCTTTCGCTTTTTTATTTTGATGTGCAACAACTTCCGATCCAACAGCATCTCACACATTTTTGAGAGTACAAAATCATTATGGGATCGCCATGATTTTACCGCTCCCAAAATATCAACATCATCCAACTGGGCAAAAATTGACAATATTTTGGAATCGAAATTAATGGTGCCATTCTGCTTTAAGAAATACAACAGTGGTTGACTTCCTTCCAAATGGCCTTCTTCGGATAAAATCTTGCGAGCACGCTGCATAATCCGCACCAACAGCTGTTCCGCCACCAAGCCTGTTTTGTGCAAATACACCTGCCAATACATAAATCGCCTTGCCATCAGGAACTTTTCCACGGCATAAATGCCTTTTTCTTCCACTACCAGATTTCCGTCGGCAACATTGAGCATGGAAATAAGCCGTTCTGAGTTGATATTCCCCTCGGTTACCCCGGCATAAAAGCTGTCCCGTTTCAGGTAGTCCATGCGGTCCATGTCCAGTTGACTTGAAACCAACTGGTTCATATAAGGTTTTGGATAGTCTCCTTTAAAAATGGAGATGGCGGTATTCAATTGTCCACCAAATTCAGCATTGAGTTCTTCCATGAATTTCAATGAAAGGGATTCGTGGCTCAGATTCTTCACTACAAACCCTTCCAGAGCATGGGAAAATGGACCATGACCAATATCGTGCAACAATATGGCACAAAGCAAGCCTGTTTCTTCGTCCTCAGAAATAGTTATGCCCTTTAATTTTAGGATTTGAATGGCCTTATCCATAAGGTGCATGCTTCCCAAAGCATGATGGAAACGAGTATGGTGCGCTCCCGGATACACCAAATAGGACATCCCCATTTGCGAAATCCGCCGCAACCGCTGAAAGTACGGATGCCCTATCAGCTTAAAAATAAGTTCATTTGGAGTTCCAATAAAACCGTAAATTGGATCGTTAAAAACGTTAAGCTTATTGGTTTTTACCAAGGAAGTTTGTTTTAATGCCACAAAGATAACTACTATATGAACAAGATTACAATTCTTTGGGTCGATGATGAAATTGATCTGCTAAAACCGCACATTCTTTTTCTGGAGAGCAAAAATTACAACGTAGTTACCAGCCAAAGTGGGCAAGATGCGTTGGAGGAACTGCGAAATTCCTTTTTTGATATTGTTTTTTTGGATGAAAATATGCCGGGAATCTCTGGTTTGGAAACCTTGAACGAGATCAAGAAGTTCGATGCCTCCATTCCGGTGGTGATGATTACCAAGAGCGAGGAAGAGTATATTATGGATGAGGCCATTGGTTCCAAAATCGCCGATTATTTGATCAAGCCTGTCAATCCCAATCAAATATTGCTGTCTCTAAAAAAGAGCTTGGATAATTCCCGATTGGTGTCGGAAAAGACTACTTCGAGCTATCAGCAAGAGTTCAGGAAGATTGCGATGGACCTATCCATGGTAAACAGTTGCGAAGAATGGGCAGAACTTTATAAAAAACTCATTTATTGGGAACTCCAGTTGGAAGAAATTGAAGATTCTGGCATGTTTGAAATTTTGGAATCCCAAAAAGTGGAGGCCAACTCCCAGTTCAGCAAGTTTGTGGACAAGAAATACACGAGTTGGTTTAAAGGGGGCGATGCCCCCATTATGTCTCACACCTTATTTAGAAGTAAGGTTCAACCCGAACTGGAGGGAAACAAAACCTTGTTGGTGGTCATCGATAATCTTCGCTACGATCAATGGCTGGCTTTTGAGGAAACCCTTTCGGTACATTATAAAAAGAAACAGGAAAGTGCCTATTTCAGTATCCTCCCTACCGCCACACAATATGCCCGGAATGCTATTTTTTCGGGATTGATGCCCTTGGATATGGAAAAACAATATCCCAATTGGTGGAAGAACGACACGGAAGATGGCGGGAAAAACCTTTTTGAAGCTGATTTTTTGGGAGCACAATTGAAGCGGTTAGGCTTAAACCTGAAGTGGGAATATCATAAAATCAGTAATTTGAAACAGGGGAAACAACTGGCGCAGAACTTCAAATCGCAGAAAAACAACGACCTGACCGTAGTGGTCTACAACTTCGTGGACATGCTTTCCCATTCCAAAACCGAAATGGAGGTGGTTAAGGAATTGGCCTCCAATGACAAGGCTTACCGATCACTTACCTTGAGTTGGTTTAAGAACTCACCCTTGTTGGAAATCATTCAGCAAGCCCAAAGCTTGGGCATGAAACTTATTTTGACCACTGATCACGGCACCATAAATGTGAAACAACCTTCCAAGGTCATTGGAGATCGGGAGACCAGTCTAAACCTTAGGTACAAGACCGGGAAAAGCCTCACGTATGAAGATAAAGATGTGCTGGCCTCAAAAAACCCGCAGGAGATTCATCTGCCCAACATCAACTTGAGCAGCAGCTATATTTTTGCCAAGAACGACCTCTTTTTTGCCTATCCCAATAATTACAATCATTATGTGAGCTATTACAGAAACACCTACCAACATGGCGGGGTTTCGTTGGAAGAAATGATTGTTCCTTTTGTAGTTTTGGAAGCAAAATAAGACCAACTTGAAAAAAACGTTCCAATTAAATGAAATCCAACAGGTGGCAAAATCCATTATTGAAGCCGCCCCTGGCAAGCAACTCTGTTTTTATGGTGAAATGGGTGCTGGCAAAACTACTTTGATCAAGGCATTGGTAAAAGAATTGGGGGCTGTGGACAGCGGAAACAGTCCCACTTTTGGTTTGGTAAATGAATACCATGACAGCCAAGACAATTTATTGGCCTATCATTTTGACTTTTATCGGTTGGAAGATGAAGTAGAAGCATTGGACATGGGACTTGAGGATTACTTGGGTTCCAACGCTTGGGTCTTTATGGAATGGCCCGAAAAAATAAAGTCACTCTTACCTGAGGATGTTGTATCCATTTTCTTGCACTTTATCGACGAAAACACACGTTCAGTCGAGTTAAATATTCGTTAAAGAGCATTCCTGCTATCTTGAACTCATTCGTCTGCGATATTGTATGGAATCGATAAAATGATTGTTTTAAACGTTAAAATGCCATTTTTATCGACAAAATGTAGTGTAGGTTGAAATATTTTCCTACATTTGTATTGTAGATGAATTCATTTATTAACCAAAAACTCTTTTACGATGAACACTAAAAAAGTTTTTTTTGGACTACTTGCTGTTGCTTTTTTGGCAATGACTGCGGTTTCAACAGGTACTGTTGATATTGACAAAGATCAGACCGTAAGCGTTAAGAAAAAAGATATCGGTAAGATGTAAGAAGTCAAAAAGATTATTCTTTTAAAACCCCTTCTCGGAAGGGGTTTTTTTATACAATAAAACGGGGCATCTGTAGTTATACATGTATGCGCAGTAAGAAAAAAATAAGAAAACGTTTTATTCTTGAGGGGCTTATTACTTTGCTTATAGTGCTTTCGCCCATCATGTTTTATTCGTATAAATATATGCCCAGTGATACAGAATCATTGGACTTTATCATATTTAAGATTGGCACAAATGGGTTTGCCGATGCCAGGACAGCAGTTTGGTTTTATCTCATCAAACTGATTCCTTTGGTATTATTGATCATTTGGTTTGTCACCAGTAAGCAATGGTGGTACCATGCCGTATTGATTCCCATATCCATGTACAGCTTTCAATTGTACAGCGCCATATTTGAAAGCTCCCAAGAAGTTGATGAAAATGAGGTGTTCTATGTAATCGCCGTTACCATGGTGGTGGTCCCCATTGTATATTTTATTCGGGTTAAATTGGTGGATAAGCATGTGCATGGGATTGATCTTGATGCCATGGACACCGAGCTGCAGATATTAAAGGAAAAAGAAGAGCTTCGTAAAGAGCGTGAGAAACTGGAAGAACGCCAAAAGACCCTTTCAAAAAAAGTGTAAATTTGTTTTCTTACCTTGATGTGGTACGATGAACAGATTTACTACGTATGAACCAACCGTCATCCCCTTTTAGCAAACAACAACTTTTGCCCCAAGAAGAAACCTTAGAGGTTCTCAAACAAAAGGGAGAACTTTTTATAGGTATTCCAAAGGAAAACCAATATCAGGAAAAGCGGGTATGCTTAACCCCGGATGCTGTTAATGCCATTACTGCGCATGGACACAGGGTCTTGATTGAATCGGGTGCCGGGGATGGCGCCAATTTTTCGGATCTAGACTACACCAATGCCGGTGCCGAAATCACAAGGGATGTCAAGAAAGTTTTTTCTTGTTCCATCATTCTTAAAGTGGAACCTCCTACCCTTTCTGAAATAGATTTACTCAACCCACAGACCATTATTATTTCTGCCTTGCAGATAAAAACACAGAGCAAAGAGTATTTTGAGACCATGGCCAAAAAAAGACTTACGGCCATTGCCTTTGAATACATCAGGGATGAAGACGGAAATTATCCCGCGGTACGTTCCTTAAGTGAAATTGCAGGGATTTCCTCTATCCTCATTGCTTCGGAATTGATGGCCACAACCAGCAAGGGGAATGGTTTGATGTTTGGCAACATCAGTGGTGTGCCCCCAGTGGAAGTGGTGATTATTGGTGCAGGAACTGTCGGGGAATTTGCCGCAAGGTCAGCCTTGGGATTGGGTGCCAACATAAAGGTTTTTGACAATTCCATCAGTAAGTTGAGGCATATACAGACCAATCTTAACCGTACTGTTTATACATCCACCATTCAGCCCAAGAATCTTATAAAAGCCCTTAAGCGGTGCGATGTTGCCATCGGCGCCACTCGTGGAAAAGATCGTTCGCCCGTTGTGGTTTCCAGTTCCATGGTGGAGAACATGAAAAAAGGGGCCGTCATTATCGATGTGAGTATTGATATGGGAGGTTGTTTTGAAACTTCGGAATTGACCACGCACAACAAGCCCACAATCGATAAGTTTGGGGTTATCCATTATGGCGTGCCCAACATTCCCTCCCGTTATCCCAGAACATCCTCAATTTCCATCAGCAATATATTTACACCCTATCTGCTTAAAATTGGTGAAGATGGTGGTTTGGAACATTCCTTGCGTTTTGATAAAGGCTTGCGAAATGGCCTTTATATGTACCATGGCATCTTGACCAATAAGTCGGTTGGTGATTGGTTTGGATTGAACTACAACGATATTAATTTTCTTATTTTTTAATTGAATGGCATTTTTACGGCGCTTGGGATGGTACTTGGTAGGACTGTCCATTGGGATAGTATTTTTGGTATTTTTTCTAAAGAAAAAATCGGGTGAGGAAGGAATAGACTTCTGCTATTTTCCCAATTGTAGGGTACTTAAGGACATGCGCTCAAAACCTCTCACCTTTGGTGAGGCGTTGCCCGAAAAATATAGGGACACCTTGTTCGTGAAGTCCTTTTTAACGGATGGCGACGTGGATTTTGGCAAGAGCGATACCAAGTCCGAGCCGTGTAAAACGTATTATATTGAAAAAGACACTCGAGTTTTAAAAGTAAAAAACTGCCCAGATAAACTAATTCTTGAGACTGTTTCGGAAAATTGAAGTATGTACTGTTGATTCAGTACTGACTTTTATATTTAAAACTCATTATCCAACTTTGTAGCCTTACCCCTTTTAGGACATCGCTAAATTCATAAAATTATCATTAATGTTGTCTGTTTCGGGGAAGAATTCTTCCCCGAAACGTTTCTTGTATTCCCTGGGCGGCATATCCCCGATGGATGAATGGGGATGCCTTGTATTGTAATCCTCTATCCATTTTTGGGTCAGTGCCCTTACTTGGTGGAGGTCGTTGAACCAATAGGCATCGAGCACATCCTCCCTGTAAAACCTGTTCAGGCGTTCCATATATCCGTTCTGCATGGGCTTGCCGGGCTGGATGAACTGCAGCTCGACACGTTTGGCCTTGCACCATTGTGATAGGGCCTTGGATATGAACTCCGGACCGTTGTCGCAGCGTATGGTCTTTGGCAGGCCTATTTCCTCCTCCAGTTGTGATAAGGTCTCCACTACCCTTATCGCCGGATAGTTCAGCCCCACGTCCATGGCCAGTGCCTCCCGGTTGCAGTCGTCCATCACATTGAACACCCTTATCTTCCTTCCATCGGACAGCACATCGGCCATAAAGTCCATGCTCCAGACCTCGTTGAGCTCCATCGGGGCCCCCAGTGGGTTCTTTGTCCTTGCAGGAAGCCTCTTCTTGTGCTTCCTCCTGAGTTTTAGGTTCATGGACCTGTAGACCCTCAACACCCGTTTCCTGTTCCAGTTGCGGCCTTCGCGACGCAAACGCTTGTAATACACCTCGAATCCCCTTGTCGGCAGCTCTTCGGCCAGCCTGGAAAGGGCATCGACGACCTCGGTGTCGTCCCTCCTGCTATGGTAGTACCACATCGACCGGGCAAGGTCCAGTACCCCACAGGAACGCGATACACATACAGAATAGGCCTCCTGGAGATATTTGGCGCGCTGCTTCTTGTCGGAAGGCCCTAGAACTTTTTTGACAGTACGTCCTTGAGCATACGGATGTCAAGACTGGCATCGGCGTACATCTGCTTGAGTTTGCGGTTCTCCTCCTCGAGTTCCTTCAAGCGCTTCATATGCGCAACTTCCATGCCCCCGTACTTCTTCCTCCAATAATAAAAAGTGCTGGTGTCAATCCCCATCTCACGGGATATGTCACCCACCTTGCGGCCCTGTTCGTTCTCTTTCAGTGCCTTGATGATCTGGCTCTCGGTAAACTTGCTTTTTTTCATGTGACAGTTAAAATTTAAAGTTAGAAAATCTGAATTTTAAACTGTCCTATTTTTAGGGAAGGCTACAACTTTCTCAAGTTTTTAATGAGACTCTCGAAATTTATGATAAAACGACCATAAACGAATCTGTAGATTTTATAAATCAAAATGGTAAAACCCAAGGTCAAAACAACTCCGAAAACAATTAATGCCACATAAACAAATCGTTCTTTGTCTTGCAATAGGACCGTCACCTCGCTATTATTGAACAGCTCCCAGATAAAACTCATTAGAAATGTAATGGCAAAGATGGCGAGGTTGTAATAGATATATCCATTAACTATCCTTTTCGTGTTTAGTATTCTGACAATTAGCAGCTTAATGTCACCTATAACATTGATTGTTTTAAATGATAGCAGAAAGGCTAAAACAAACAACCCCAAGGCTACATAGTTTAACTTTTCTATAAAAACCAGTGGTTGAAATTCTAAAAATGATTGCGGATTGTAATCGCTAAAGTATACTTGAAATCCAATACCAATCACTCCCCATAAAAAGAACTCAACTAGGGAAAATATGAATAGTCTTTTTGTGATTGTCTGGGAATGTAAAATGGACTTATTCCTGAATTTGGTGGGAATTTCACCTATTTTTTGGTTGGATATCTCAAAATGAAGTTTTTGCCAGTTTTCCTTTAATACTTCTAGTTCCATAAGAAAACTATTTACCCATATGTCTCATCATTTGCCTTTTTGTTACAAAAAACAGTTTCTTTTAGATATTGGGAATTAAACCCCAGTGCTTTCAAAAAAACATTTGTAGATTTTACTCCTCCAACTTTCGTCTCTTCCGCTCTTTTTGCAATAAGGCCAATTCCCGTGAAGTCTGCCCGGCAACCGAAGTGTTCTCCTCTGCCCTTCGTATTAAATAGGGCATTACGTCCCGAACCGGGCCATAAGGCACATACTTCACCGCATTGTAACCCTGCGCCGCCAAGTTGAAGGTGATGTGGTCACTCATACCAAAAAGTTGCCCAAACCAAACACGCCCATCCGAAGGGTCAATGTTTCTTTCTTTCATGTGAGCAATCAGTTTAAAGGAACTTTCCTCGTTGTGCGTACCAGCAAATATGGTGATGTCTTCCAAATGCTCCATAATATAGGCTATGGCCGCATTGAAATTTTCATCGGTTTCCCTTTTGTTTTTGCAGATGGGGCTGGTATACCCTTTTTCCTGTGCCCTTTCATTTTCTTTTTCCATGTAAGCACCACGAACCACTTTTGCCCCGATTTTAAAGTTTTCATCACAGGCAATTTTGTGGATTTTCTTTAAATAATCCATTCGGTCCCAACGGTACATCTGAAAGGTATTGAAGACAATCGTCTTTTCCTTGTTGTACTTGCGCATCATATCAAGCACCAAATTGTCAGCAGCATCCTGCATCCAGCTTTCTTCGGCATCAATGAGCAACGCTACTTCTAGATCGTGGGCCTTTTTACAAACTTTTTCATATCGATTTATGAGGCGGTCCCATTCAGCCGATTCACTTTCAGTCAATTTTACGCCAGCACTGACTTTTTCATACAATTTGAACCGTCCAAACCCACTGGGCTTGAATACGGCAAAGGGAATGGCATCTTTTTCCTTGACAAAATCCAAAATTTCCAAGGTCTTCTCCAAGGCAAAATCAAACTGGTTGTCCGCTTCCTTTCCCTCTGCTGAATAATCCAAAATGGAGTACACCCCTTTCTCGTACATTTTGTCAATCACCGGAAGGCAATCTTTCTCACTGACCCCACCGCAAAAATGATCAAAGACCGTTGCCCTGATCAACCCCTCAACGGGGAGGTGTGCCTTAATGGCAAAATTGGTCACCGCAGTGCCAATGCGAACCAAAGGTTCATTGGCAATCATCTTAAACAAAAAATAGGCCCGCTCCAATTGGGAGTCGGTTTTTAACTCAAATGCTATTGCAGTATTCTCAAAATTTGGTTGCATTATTGGAAATCCATTAAAGATCCAAATATAAGTACGTATTCCATATCCATTTCTATAAAAATAATCTTTATTTAGCAGTGTAATTTGAATTATGGACTCTATAATATCACAATCCTACGAGGTTCATTTTGGAGAATTGGCGAAAGCTGCTCTAAAACAGCACATTGCAAAAAGTGGGTATTCCAAGGTGTTTGTTTTGGTGGATGAGAACACTAAAAAATACTGCCTTCCATTTTTTAAAAAGGAAATCATGGCTCACCCCATTGATTCAATTTTTGAGATTGAATCTGGGGAAGAAAACAAAAATATAGGCACCTGCACCAAGGTTTGGGAGTTGCTTTCCAATTTTGATGGAGATCGCAAAAGTCTTTTGATCAACCTAGGGGGCGGTGTGCTCACTGATTTGGGCGGATTTGTGGCTTCAACCTTCAAAAGAGGCATTGACTTTATCAACATCCCCACAACCCTACTTTCCATTGTAGATGCTTCGGTTGGCGGTAAAACGGGAGTGGATTTGGGTGTATTGAAAAACCAAATTGGAGTCATCAATCAACCTGTAATGGTATTGGTTTTTACTGAATTCTTAAAAACATTGGAGCCAAGACAACGGGTAAGCGGATATGCCGAAATGTTGAAGCATGGACTCATTTCAGACAGGGAATATTGGAATGAATTGAAGGAAACCGGCAATTTTACCGAACCTGATAGCATTCAAAAGTCCATTGCCATTAAAAACAAGGTTGTCCTGCAAGACCCAACAGAGAAAGGATTGCGAAAAATTTTAAATTTTGGCCATACCTTAGGACATGCCATAGAATCCTATTGTTTGGAAACCCCTGAGAAAAAAGCATTGCTCCACGGAGAGGCCATTGCCGTTGGAATGATTTTGGAAGGATATCTTTCGCACGAATTAAAAGGCCTTTCCAAACTTTACTTGGAAGAGATCAAAGAAACCTTTTTGCACTATTTTGATCCTGTTGATTTTACCGATGTGGATGTGGATGCCATCCTTCAGCTTCTTAAATTTGATAAGAAAAACACGCATGGGGACATTAATTTTGTATTGCTACAATCCATCGGAGAAGCCGTTTCTGATGTAAAGGTTCCCGAAGAACTTTTTTATAAAGCATTTGCATACTACAGGGAATAAGCACTTCATATACTATTTTTTTAGGTTTACAACTCTTTGAATAGCACCTACTTAAAAAGTTTTAGCTTCAGGATAGGAATTTAAACCTATCCATTATGAAACGTATTTTGATAGATTACAAAAAGCTGGACCATAGTGTTGCGGCGGTTTTGATTGATTCCTACCCTTATGGGTATGGCGATGATGACATCATCACCCTTAAAAAACCTAATGGAGAAATTATTGAGGCGGTTGAAGTAAAAACGGAAGACACCATTTATCTGGTGAAAATCAGTAAGAGCCTTTCCAACTTCATTGCCAATTTTGAAGAGACCATTGAAAGGGAATTGGAAAAAAGTTTAGAAAAGGAAGCAGTTTTGGATGCGGATGAAACCTCGTACAACGACTCAGATTTTGAAGCTGATCCAGATACGGACCCAGAAAACGAAAGCCTATATTAGAAAATTACACTACAAGTACCTTTTACGGATAATTTTTAAATGATGGGCCTGGTGACCGGATATGATATATCCCATTGCACGGACACTCATTTGGGACCCACTGGCCACCCCTACCCGTTTCATAACATCATCGTCAAAGGAATTAAAAAGGCATAGTGTTGATTCCCGGATTGCCTTGTATTCCTGAAGCAAATCATCCTTTGTTCTAGCAGATGCATTGGATTCGGGAACATATTCATCTTGGTCAAAACCAGGAAATGGCGTTTTGTCGTTGCGCGCAAAGCACAAAGCCCTGTATTGGAAAACCCGTTCCGTATCCATAATATGCAAAAACACTTCGGCCAAGGTCCATTTGCCTTCACCGTAGGCATAACTCAATTTACGCTCCGGAATTTCTTCCAAAAGTGCTATAAGTTCATCCCTTCCCCTATTTAATTCTTGGATTAGGTCCACATCACCCAAAGCCAACAAATAAGTCTGATAAAAGGGATTGTATTCAGAAATTGGTAATTCTGAACGCAACATATCCTATGAAAATAAAGGTTATAGTTCGTTGAAAATGGTGTGCATCAATCGTTTTTTGTCGTTGATGCTTTCTTCCAATGAAATCATGGTCTCCGTCCTACTAATACCATCAATGTCATCTATCTTAAAAATAATATTCTTGGCATGTGTGGTGTCCCGTGCACGGATTTTACAGAAAATATTGAATTTTCCAGTGGTGATATGCGCAACCGTCACATATGGAATCTGGTTGAGGCGCTCCAGCACAAATTTGGTCTGATGCGTTTTTTCCAAAAATATGCCCACGTAAGCAATGAAAGAATAGCCAAGCTTAACATAATCTAATGTAAGCGAAGAACCTTTAATGATCCCGGATTCTTCCATTTTCTTTACCCTGACATGGACGGTACCGGCGGAAATCAACAGTTTTTTGGCGATGTCGGTGAATGGTGTACGGGTATTATCAATCAACATATCCAATATCTGGTGGTCGATTTCGTCGAGTTTTACTTTGTTCATTACATTGAAATTTTCAGCAAAATTAGTTAAATAAGGAAATTTACGTAATAAAAATGGGTCTTTTTTAAATAAAACGCAAGACCTAACTAAAAATAGTTGATCATTCCTCAGCCTGAAGCAGTAATTCATACAGTTCCCTATTGGATTTTACAGCTTCAAAATCCATGGAATCAGCACATTTGAAGGTCTGATGCCCAAAAAAGCCGTTAAGATTTCCAACATCGATGATTTCGGGTTTAAAACGGATTATATCATTTTCCAAAATTTCCTTAAATCGAATCCCGATGGCACTACCTCCTGACAAAGCTGGGTTTAGTACCTGTGGATTTTTGACCAAAATATCATAGAACAACTTTCCATTCGCAGGAATGTTGAAATAATCACCTGTACTGAATTGGCCAAGGGAATCAGTGGACGCAGTTTTTAAAGCTTCGATCAGTGCCAAAAAAATGTATTTCCGTGTTTGTTCCCTTTCATAATCATTGGGATAATGTCCTGCTTCGAACAGCACTGTGGGAACTCCCAACATTTGAAAGCTGTCGCCCACACAATTATCATTGAATCCATCGTCATAACGCCCCACCTGGCCGGGAATCAATTTTTGAAGCATTGCGTTCATCGCAGCTATTAGTTTCATCGCTTTCACTCGGGTTGGTGTTATGTCGCGGGCAGCATTGCTTGATGGAGACAAAAAGGAAACCGTTGCAGGCTTCTCTACTTGCCCAGCACTGAAAAGGGTCCGCTGACCATGAAGGTTAAAGCAATAATCTGGTTTAAAATCCTCGAACAATTTTCTGAGCGCAACACTTTCAGGTTGGGTAAGTTGCTTGGCATCCCTGTTTAAATCAACTGCATTGGCATTGACACGGGTATACGCTTTTGCCCCATCTGGATTGAGCATGGGAACAACCATTAGGGTACAATTCTCCAAAATAGCTTTCGCCAGGGGATCATTGGAACGTAGAAAGTTTGCCATATCCCAAACTGCTTTGGTGGTGGTCGATTCGTTTCCATGCATTTGTGACCACATCAGAATGTGTTTGCTTCCGTGCCCCAATATAAAAGAGTGTATGGGAACCTTAAGCACGGATTGTCCAATTTCCTCGATTGACGAAGCGGGCAGTTCTGCAAAACATTTCTGCAGCATGTCATGGGTTATGTATCTATTTTGAATTGAAGCTTCCTTATATAATGAATGCGCTATCATGTATTCGGATTCTGTTTTCGACCACAAATGTAAACTTTGATTTGATTACAATTGTATCAATGTGCAAATACCTATTCTATACAAATGTATACAAGGACATGATGGTGTTTTGCAATACCTGTGACAAATGTTACTTAAAGTCAACGGTATCTATGTAAATAACACGTAAACAGTGGTTTGAATAGTATTATTTCAATATAAAGTTTAGATTGATAATTATATTATTCTTTATTTATTGCCTGTTTCTTGTTCAATGGTTAACTTTGGTGCTAACTAATTTACAATTGTGAATAAAGGAATTGTAACACGCATCAAAAGCATTATTGCTCATTACGGACTTAGTGTTTCAGCTTTTGCTGATACCATTGGCGTACAACGATCCAGCATTTCCCATTTGCTCAATGGAAGAAACAAGCCAAGTTTGGATTTTGTTTTAAAATTGGTCGAGGCCTATCCAGAAGTTGATTTGTATTGGTTGCTTCAAGGAAATGGAGAATTTCCTGCAAAAGAACCCCGGGAAACCCAAGTTACATTAAGAGAAGATTCCCCTACTCTTGATTTTGTGAACACCCCTCATAAACCCGAAGTAAAAGACAAGCAGCCCAAAAATCCACCACCAATAAAGACAATTGATGGGGATACCCCTGAAAGAATAGTCTTCTTTTACGCTGACGGAACATTTACCACATTCAAGTCAAAAAATGATTGACCCTTTTGGCTAGTTTCCGTTACTTTGCTGTATGGCAAAACATTTTCTTTTAGGAGTCGTATTAGCGTTATTGGCATCTTGCAAACAACCTCCCCAACGTAACTGCACCGATTTTAAAACTGGGGAATTTTCATTTACTACCATTGTTGATGGCGAGGAAAAGAAAACCACTTTCCAGAGGACCTTGGATACCGAAGTGGATTATTTTGAAGGGCATCGCGATACATCTTCCGTACGGTGGATCAACGATTGTGAATATGTGCTGAAGAACAAAAACCCAAAAAACAAGTCTGAAGAGAAATCAATCCATATAAAAATATTGACCACAACAGATTCTTCATATACTTTTGAATACAACGCCATTGGCGATAAACGAAAATTTAAAGGAACCGCTTATAAAATAGACTGATCATGTTTGAAATCTTTACCAGCCCCGATGCCTGGATGGCATTGCTTACCCTTACCTTTTTGGAAATTGTTCTTGGGATTGATAACATCATTTTTATTTCCATTGCTGCTGGAAAGCTGGAAAAGAAAAACCGTAGAAAGGCCACCAATATTGGATTGGTACTTGCTATGGTGATGCGGATTGTTCTGCTTTTTGGAATTACCTGGCTCACCAAAATGAAAAAGCCGTTTTGGGTCTTGGATGAATCATGGGTTACCGGTGGAATAAGCTGGCAGGCGGTTATTTTGTTCTTGGGTGGACTGTTCTTGCTGTACAAAAGTACCAAGGAAATCCATGAAAAGGTAGAAGATCGCGGTCACGATGAACGAGAGGTTAAAAAATCCCGTTCCTCGTCCTTGACCAATGCCATCGTTCAAATCACGGTAATTAATATTGTTTTTTCGTTTGATTCTATTTTAACGGCCATTGGAATGACAAATGGAATTTCCCCCAACCCCAATGATGCTCTTGTTCTAATGGTGACCGCAGTAGTTATTTCCGTGGTAATCATGATGTTGTTTGCCAATCCTGTTGGCGAGTTTGTAAATAGGCATCCGTCCATTCAGGTATTGGGACTTTCGTTCCTTATTTTGATTGGCTTTATGTTGATAGCAGAAGCAGCGCATTTATCGCACTTAATCGTGTTCGGAAATGAAGTAGGCTCCATACCCAAAGGCTACTTATATTTTGCCATTGCTTTTTCATTGATGGTTGAATTCCTGGACTTAAGAATGAAAAAGAATCAAGAAATGGGGCAAGAAGAAGTTGTTGAAGAAAACTGACCTAACGTCAATTGGGTCTTTGGTAGATTAACTCTGGGTGAGATTCTTTATATTTCCTGAAGAATTTTTGTTGCTGTTTCACCGTCATGGTGCTTCCATCATGGCTCCACCCCGGAGGACCAAAGATATACATCAGCTTATGGGATAACTTGTCAACTTTTTTTACATCGTTCCAAATATCCTTGAACTCATGTGTCAGTATAACCATGGGGTTATAAGAATTTGGGGCGTGTATCACACCGTATTTCACATCAATATCGTCATCGAGTTCCTTCCAGGTTCCAAACATTTTGTCAAAAATATTCAAGAATCCACCATGGTTCTTATCCAAGTATTCCACATTTTGGGCATGGTGCACTTGGTGCATGGTATGTGTATTGAAAATCTTTTCCAAAAAGCCCAATTTTGGAACATATTGGGAATGCAACTGAAATTGCCATAAGGCCTCAATTCCCAAACAAACCACTACCATTTCCGGAGGAAATCCAATGGCCACCATCCAAGCATAAAAGAAAGGCTTGTATAAAATAGTGAACCATCCGTTGCGGATTGCAGTTCCTAAATTAAAGTTATCTGAAGAATGGTGTACAATGTGTGCTGCCCAAAGTAAACGGATTTCGTGGTTGGCCCTGTGGAACCAGTAGTAGGTGAAATCGTCCGCTAGTTGGCAAAGTAGCCAAATGTACCAGGCATATCCAAAGGATTCATACCCGAGAAAATTTTGTCTGACACCATTAACTTCTGGATTGCAGAGTTCATAAACTGCTTCAAAAAAGACAATGGCAAAGGCCACTTTAAAGAGAGGGCCCAAAATGGCCGACCCAATTCCCATAAATCCACTAGCGGCTAAATCCTTCCATTCGTAGAGATGGTCGTCTCCATGTGCTTTGCTATAGGTAAGTTCAAATAAAATGAAGGCAATAAAAACGGGTACGCCGTATACCAACGGGTTGGTAAAATCCATAAGATATATTAAGCTATCTGGTTTTGGTGTGTGTCTAACTCGATACCGACAAAATAGGCAGAAAAAGCATTAAAACAAAGAGGTTTGATCAGAACCTTGATCTTTTGCTTCAATATCAGTATTGGGAGCGTCTATACTTTCCTCATCTATTACTTCCATTTCTTCTGCAGATTGTTCTTCGGGTTCCTCAAAGGGCAAGGAGTCCAATCGGTTAATATTTTTTACTTTTTCCGTAGTCAATTGATTTCCAATGGCCTTTATGCCCTTTACGCTGATAAATTCTTCAACATCCACTTCTTGGTTGGGCTTGGCATCCTTGCCGCGAGGCTTTATAAATTCAATTTCTATCACTGGACGCCAATCTGTGGAGACCATCTCCATAAACGACTTTGGATGTTCAGAAATCACCAATTCTTCTTTATTGGGATTTTCCACTAAAAAGCGCTTCAGGTAATACCGTTCCTTTTCGCCTTCATAATGCACCACGGAAATGGGCTTCTTTGGATTCCATTTCTCCAAAACGATCATGTCTTCATTAAAACGGGTCAACAAATCTGGAGCAATGGTCTTTACAATGCCTTTTTGGTCAATGACCAGCAAAAGATCATCACCTTTAAATTCTCCAAGTAACTCTCCCCTTCCATCTACATTGAGCCTGTTGACTACATCATCAAACCAAATTTTTCTGGGTTTCAATGTGGAAACCCCTTTTTCCTTCAGTTCGATGCGTTTCACGGCATATTTGGTGACCAGATTTCCTTTTGATGCCCTGCCTTTAATCAAAACATCGGCGAAATCCAGATCCCACTTCAATTTTTTGATACTACCTGATTGGCGCAACATTACGGTAACAACCTCAGCTTCACCATTGGGATTGGCAGAAAAATAAAGAACTTCCGCAGTGGCCTTATCTCCCGCCAATGGATATATTTTGTCCCGTGTAATACTGGTTACGTTGAATCGTTTGATGTAACTGGGACCACCTTTCCCGTCTTTATAAATCATATTATAAACGGTGCGCTTGTCTTTTTTCTTGAATACGGCAACGTGGAGGATGTTCTTTCCGATAAAAACCTTGGAATCCACCTTGGTTACCATCATCTCTCCTTTTTTGGTAAAGACAATGATGTCATCGATATCACTACAATCGGTGACGTATTCGTCCCTTTTTAGTGAGGTTCCAATAAAACCCTCCTCTCGATTTACATACAGTTTAGTGTTTCGGATGACCACCTTGGTAGCCTCGATATCATCGAAAATCCGTATTTCTGATTTTCGTTCCCGGCCGGCACCGTATTTCTTTTTAAGTTCCTTGAAATAATCAATGGCAAAGTCTACCAAGTGTGCCAAATGATGCTTTGTCTTGGCGATTTTTTCATCCAAACTTTCAATGAGTTGCTGTGCCTTTTCTAAATCAAATTTTGAAATCCGTTTGATGCGTATTTCAGTCAAGCGGACAATATCTTCTTCCGTTACGGCACGCTTTAGGTTTTTGGTGTGGGGTTTCAATCCCTTATCAATGGCCGCGATGACACCTTCCCAAGTTTCCTCTTCCTCGATATCGCGGTAGATTCTGTTCTCGATAAAGATTCGTTCCAATGATGCAAAGTGCCATTGTTCCTCCAATTCCCCCAATTGAATCTCCAATTCGGCTTTCAACAATTCCACGGTATTGTCCGTAGAACGCTCCAGCATTTCTGTCACTCCAATAAACAAGGGCTTATTGTCTTCAATGATACAGCCCAAAGGCGAAATAGACGATTCGCAGGCCGTGAAGGCGTACAACGCATCAATGGTTTTGTCTGGTGAAATATTTGGAGGCAGATGTACTAAAATCTCAACTTCGGCCGCCGTATTGTCTTCTATTTTCTTGATTTTAATCTTGCCTTTATCATTGGCCTTAAGAATGGAATCAATTAAAGAAGATGTATTGGTTCCATACGGTATCTCATTGATTACTAAGGTATTCTTATCAAGTGTTGAAATCTTTGCTCGAACTCGGATTTTCCCACCTCGCATGCCGTCATTGTAGTTGGTAACATCAATGATACCCGCTGTAGGAAAATCAGGATACAGTTTAAAACGTTGCCCCTTTAAATGTTTGATGGACGCATCTATAAGCTCAATGAAATTATGTGGCAATATTTTTGTTGACAACCCAACCGCAATACCCTCTGCCCCTTGTGCCAATAACAAGGGAAACTTTACCGGTAAATGAACAGGCTCTTTTTTTCTACCATCATAGGATAGCTGCCAATCAGTAATCTTTGGGCTAAAGACTACCTCCAATGCAAATTTGGAAAGTCTAGCCTCAATGTATCGGGACGCGGCAGCACCATCACCAGTCAAGATATTTCCCCAGTTTCCCTGGGTATCAATGAGTAGGTCCTTTTGTCCAATTTGGACCATGGCATCCGCAATGCTGGCATCACCGTGGGGGTGGTACTGCATGGTATGCCCCACTACGTTGGCCACTTTGTTGTAACGACCATCGTCCAATTCCTTGAGGGCATGCATGATTCTGCGCTGTACCGGCTTGAATCCGTCTTCAATAGCGGGAACGGCCCGCTCCAAAATCACGTACGAAGCGTAGTCTAAAAACCAATCCTTGTACATCCCAGTAACCTTGACCAGGCTATCTTGGGAATTGTCCTCTTGGTTTTCTAAACCTTCATCATTCAGTTCTTCGTTCTCTTCCATTTAGAAGGGCGTGCATTTAATAGGTTTATAGTTGGTTTTCCTCAACTAGATCAAGTTCAACTTTAAGGTTATTTATGATAAATTCTTGTCGGTCTGGGGTATTTTTGCCCATATAGAACTGCAACAGACTATCTATGCTCATGGCCTTGTCCAACATTACGGGTTCCAATCGAATATCGTCTCCAATAAAATGCTTGAACTCATCCGGAGAAATCTCACCCAATCCCTTAAAACGGGTGATTTCTGGTTTTCCGGTCAATTTTTCAATGGCGTTTCTTTTCTCTTCTTCACTGTAACAATAAATGGTTTCTTTTTTGTTGCGAACCCTAAAAAGCGGCGTTTGAAGAATATACAGGTGATTTTCCTTGATCAATTCTGGAAAAAACTGTAAAAAGAAGGTAATCAACAACAACCGAATGTGCATCCCATCTACATCGGCATCCGTGGCGATTACAATATTGTTGTACCGCAAATCCTCCATGGATTCCTCAATGTTCAACGCGGCCTGTAGTAAATTGAATTCCTCGTTTTCGTAGACAATCTTTTTGGACATTCCGTAGGAATTCAATGGTTTGCCTCGAAGACTGAAAACAGCTTGCGTATTTACATCCCTCGACTTAGTAATGGAGCCTGATGCAGAATCCCCCTCAGTAATAAAAAGGGTGGTTTCCAATCTTCGATCCTTCTTCATGTCCTGTAAATGTACCCTACAGTCCCGCAATTTTTTATTATGAAGGCTTGCTTTTTTAGCGCGTTCCCTAGCCAATTTTCGAATGCCTGAAAGTTCCTTTCGTTCCTTTTCGGCCTGAACAATTTTGCGTTGGAGAGCCTCAGCAGTTTTAGGATTTTTATGCAAGTAATTGTCCAGTTGGGTGCCTACAAAATCATTGATATAGGTACGTACTGTGGGCAGTTTTCCACCCATGTCCGTAGAGCCTAACTTGGTCTTGGTCTGGCTCTCAAAAACAGGTTCCATCACTTTAATTGAGATGGCAGAAATGATTGACTTTCTTACGTCTGAAGCATCGTAGTTTTTTCCGTAGAAATCACGAATGGTCTTTACCACAGCTTCCCGAAAAGCGGATTGATGTGTTCCGCCCTGTGTGGTATGCTGCCCATTTACAAAGGAATGGTACTCCTCGCTATATTGCGTTTTGCTGTGGGTCATGGCTACCTCAATATCATCCCCTTTTAGGTGAATGATGGGATATAGAAAATCGTCTTCATTATTGTTGTCCTCCAACAAATCCTTCAATCCATTCTCTGAATGGAATTTTTCGCCATTAAAGACAATGGTCAACCCAGGATTGAGGTAGACGTAATTTTTGAGCATGCGTTCCACATACTCATTTCGGTATTTGTATTTTTTGAAAATGGACTCGTCCGGTACAAAACTTACTTTGGTTCCACGCCGTCTGGAAGTCTCTTCCAGCAGCTCTTCGTTGGTCAGGTTTCCGGTTTCGAATTCTGCAGTTTTGGATTGCCCATCACGGGTGGACTCCACCCGAAAATAAGTAGATAGGGCATTCACGGCCTTGGTCCCTACCCCATTCAATCCCACGGATTTTTTAAAGGCTCGCGTATCGTACTTACCACCGGTGTTCATTTTGGAAACCACATCCACCACTTTTCCCAGTGGAATGCCACGTCCAAAATCACGAACATGTACCGTGTTGTCCTTTATATTGATTTCGATGGTCTTCCCAGCACCCATGACAAACTCATCAATACAGTTGTCTATGACTTCCTTAAGAAGAATGTAAATACCATCGTCTGCGGAGGAACCATCTCCCAGTTTTCCAATGTACATCCCTGGGCGCATGCGAATATGCTCCTTCCAATCCAGGGAACGAATGTTATCCTCGGTATACTGGGTTTGCGACATTAGTTAAGGGTTAATCCTTGCAATATAAAATTTCGGAGCAAAAATAAAAGTATTGGCGGCAGAAAGTAATCAACAAAGAAAACGGTATGATTGTTAATATAAATTAGCGCAAGGCCTTTCTTTTTCTGTTCAGCGAGAGATAGGTGACCCCAAAAATCACAATCAACATTCCAAATAATTGCCAATACGTGAGTTTTTCAGCAAGAAAAACGTAGGCCAATAAAATGGTGGACACAGGACCTAAACTACCTAAAATGGAAAAGTTGGAGGCGCCCAAGCGTTCAATCGAGGCCGAGACCAGAAATGAAGGTATCAAAGTGGCAAAAATGGCCATAGCGAATCCGTACCCATAAACAGGGAGTGGATACTGGAACAAGTCCCAATCGCCAGCGAAAATATAATGCATCAGAATGCAACAGGTGGATACAATCATAGCATAGCAGGTGAACCGGAGCACCCCAAACTTGGGAATCAACCAACCACTACCCACCAAATACGAAGCGTAGGTAATGGCACTCAACAAAACCAAAAATCCTCCTATCAAAGCTTCATTTCCCGCGATTTCTAATTCGTTCCAAAAGGTGACCACTACACCCATATAGGTAATGATGATGGCCGTGGTTTGTACTTTTGTTATTTTCTCCCTAAAAAATAACCATCCCAAAAACACCACAATAGTGGGATAGACAAATAAAATGATGCGCTCCAATCCTGCCTTGATGTAGTTGAGGCCCAAGAAATCAAAATAGCTGGCCAAATAGTAACCCACAAAGCCAAAGGCGAGCAACCATAGATAATCTTTTGTCCTGATTTCAACGGAAGGACGCTTCTTTCGTATGATAAAAAGAATAAGAATATAGAATGGCAGGGAGAGAAACATTCGGAACATAAGCAGGTCCAAAGTGTCCACCTGATATTGGTAGGCCAGTTTTACCATGACCGCCTTTGAGGAGAACAAAACTACCCCCAATATTCCGTATAAAATGCCCAGGCCTTTTGTTGACATGGGATAAAGCTACATCAAGGTGTTTTCAAAAAAATATTGAAAAAGAGTGAATTACAATGCCCAAGCGCTAGACATTAAACCTAAAATGCATGACGTCACCATCTTTAACGATGTATTCCTTGCCTTCTACCCGCATACGGCCAGCTTCTTTTACTTTGGTCTCGCTACCATATTTAATATAGTCATCATACGCAATGACCTCGGCACGGATGAATCCTTTTTCAAAATCGGTGTGGATGACTCCTGCGGCTTGGGGTGCAGTGGCCCCAACAGGAATGGTCCATGCGCGTACTTCCTTGACCCCGGCGGTAAAATAAGTTTCCAAATCCAATAATTTGTAAGCACCACGAATCAATTTGGCGGAACCCGGTTCTGAAAGCCCTAAATCCTCTAAAAAGAGTTGACGCTCCTCATAGGTTTCCAACTCAGTGATGTCAGCTTCAGTACCGACCGCTAAAAAGATGACCTCCGCATTTTCGTTGGCCACGGCTTCTTTTACTTTTTCAACATAAGCATTTCCAGTCGTAGCAGCTCCCTCATCAACATTACAAACGTACATCACCGGCTTATCGGTAATAAGTTGCATGGGTTTTACATATTCCGCTCTATCATCGTCACTGAATTGTATGGCCCGTACCGATGTTCCAGATTCCAACCCTTCTTTCAAGGCATTTAGAACGGCTTCTTCTTTTTGAGCTTCTTTATTTCCGGTTTTGGCGGCACGTTTTACCTTATCGAGTTTCTTTTCAACGCTTTCCAAATCCTTCAACTGAAGCTCCATATCGATGGTCTCCTTATCGCGGATAGGGTCAACGGAACCATCTACATGTACAATGTTATCATTGTCAAAACAGCGCAACACATGCAAAATAGCATCGGTTTCACGGATGTTTCCCAAAAACTGGTTTCCTAACCCCTCCCCTTTGCTGGCACCCTTCACCAAACCGGCAATATCCACAATTTCAACCGTGGCAGGAACCACACGCTCAGGATTGACCAACTCCTCCAATTTTTCCAAACGGGTATCAGGTACGTTAACCACACCAATATTGGGTTCAATAGTACAAAAGGGGAAGTTGGCACTCTGTGCCTTTGCGTTGGACAGACAGTTGAACAAAGTCGATTTTCCTACATTGGGCAATCCTACAATACCGGCTTTCATTGGCTCTTACTTAAGATTTCAGTTGTCAGATTTCAGACATCTGAAGTCCGAGGTCTGAATTCCGGCTGCAAATATAAGTTGAAGTTTTGTTTTAGGGGCCTAAAATCCATTGATCAACAAATAGAAGCCAATAATAAAAACGGCGGCTATACCTAAAATGGCCAAAAGGGAGAGTATACAGCCCAGCTGTTTCCAAAATCCATTGTATGCTTTTTCTTTTTTCATAAAAAAACCCCGAAACACGTTCGGGGCTAAAATACTTAAACTTTATTGCTTACCCGTCTGGGTGCATAAACTTCTGCTTGCCCAAAAGGACTTCTTCGCTCTCCACGTGATCTTCATCGGGAACACAACAATCCACGGGACAAACCGCAGCACATTGGGGTTCCTCATGAAAGCCCATGCATTCTGTACATTTATCTGGAGCAATATAGTATATTTCATCACTAATGGGTTCCTGTACGTCATCGGCATTCACCGCTTTTCCATTGGGAAGCACCACGTCGCCCGTTAAGGAAGTACCATCGCTATATCTCCATTCATCCGCACCTTCATAAATTGCAGTATTTGGGCATTCTGGCTCACAAGCACCGCAGTTTATACATTCATCAGTTATGATAATCGCCATAATTTTCTTTTTCTATTGTGCCGAATTATTTCAGCATGCTTACTTTTGGCAAAAATAAACCCTACCAAATTAGTATACAAATATAATGACCGCACATCTCCCAATATTGGAAGCTTTTGTTAAACTTGGAAATTATCTAACGGATTTTTGTGAATATTCTTATGAAAACCCATCCGATACCCATTCCGATTTTGAGGTTGTTATTACCAAATCGCAGCAACAAAATGCGTGGTTTACCCGTGAAAACATCCTTTTTGCACTAAAACAGTGGTCAGCATTGCTGACTGAAAATAACTTGAAACAATGGTTGTCCAATTATAATTTTGAAAATAGCGGGGCACCAAAGACCATTGGGATAGTGATGGCCGGAAATATCCCCATGGTTGGATTCCATGATTTTCTGTGTGTTTTGTGCTTTGGCAACAAGGTTTTGGCCAAACTCTCATCGAATGACAAGGTATTATTACCCTTTCTTGCCCAATATTTAATTGAACAAGAGCCTTTGCTTGCGGAACGGATTAAATTCACTGAGGGGAAATTAGAAGGTTTTGATGCCGTTATTGCAACTGGCAGCAACAACACCAGTCGCTATTTTGAATATTACTTTGGGAAGAAGCCCAATATTATCCGAAAAAATAGAAACTCTGTGGCGGTGCTTACTGGAAATGAAACCCAGAAAGAACTCAAAGCTCTTGGTGAAGATATTTTCAGGTATTATGGACTGGGGTGCCGCAATGTCTCCAAGATCTATGTGCCTACAACTTATGATTTTGATTCGTTTTTCAAGGCAATTTTTGAGTTTGGGGCGATAATCCATCAACATAAATATGCCAATAATTACGATTATAATAAAGCGGTATATTTAATGAGCAATTTTAAACTTCGGGACAACGGTTTTTTGATCTTAAAGGAAGATCAAGGCTTTTCTTCCCCAATTGCTGCTCTTTTTTATTCCTACTATACATCTGAGGAGGAGTTACGCATGCATCTTGCCGAAAATGAAGAACAAATCCAGTGTGTGGTTTCAAACCGTAAAAGTGCTGATGACATTCCTTTTGGTGAAACACAGAAGCCCCAACTCAACGATTACGCCGATGGTGTGGACACTATGGAGTTTTTACTAAAACTATAGGGTTCAACCTTTGGTTTGAATCGTTTTTAGATCCAAGTTTTTTTAAGACCTTTATCCACTCAAACCTAGCAAATGAAAAAACACAATTTTAGCGCAGGCCCATGTATTTTGCCCAAAGAGGTAATGCAGAAAGCCTCCGAAGCCGTTCTGGAATTGGACGGCATTGGTCTATCACTCATAGAAATCTCACACCGAAGCAAGGAATTTGTGACTATAATGGAAAAGGCCCGTTCCCTTGCCCTAGAGCTCCTTGGATTGGAAGGAAAAGGATATCAAGCCCTGTTTCTTCAAGGCGGTGCCAGCATGCAGTTTTTAATGGCCGCCTATAATCTTTTGGATAAAAAAGCGGGATATGTGAATACGGGTACGTGGAGTCAGAAAGCCATCAAAGAAGCCCGTTTGTTCGGTGAAATCGTGGAAGTGGCCTCTTCCCAAGAACAAAACTTCAACCATATTCCAAAGGGGTATGCAATACCCTCAGATTTGGATTACCTGCACTTGACTTCCAACAATACCATTTTTGGAACACAGATCAAGAAGTTTCCAAAGACCGATGTTCCTCTGGTGTGTGATATGAGTTCGGATATTTTCTCAAGACAGCTCGATTTTTCCCAATTTGACTTAATTTATGCCGGAGCCCAAAAGAATATGGGTCCTGCTGGAACCACCTTGGTTGTGGTGAAAGAGGATGTTTTAGGTAAGGTTTCCCGAAAAATTCCATCCATGTTGGATTATGCTGTGCATGTAAGCAAAGACAGTATGTTCAACACACCTCCGGTTTTTGCCGTATATGTTTCCATGCTTACCCTACAGTGGTTGAAGGACTTAGGCGGAATTTCTGCCATTGAGGAAATCAACGAACGTAAAGCAAGCCTTATTTACTCTGAAATAGAACTGAATCCTGTGTTTTCAGGTTTTGCGGCCAAGGAAGACCGTTCCACTATGAATGCGACTTTTAACATTACCGATGATGCACTCAAAGATACATTTGATGAAATGTGCAAAGAGGCGGGCATAAGCGGAATCAATGGGCATAGGTCCGTAGGAGGGTATAGAGCTTCCATGTACAATGCAATGCCTTTGGAAAGTGTTGGGGTTTTGGTGGATATTATGAGTGAATTGGAAAAGAAGGGGTAGGTTTGTTATCAGTTATCAGTTGTCGGATTTCTGATTTCGGTTGACATCCTGCATTATTTTTTAAGAGTGAAACCCTATGAAAGTTGTACTTGCAAATGACGGATTGGCCCAATCGGGAGTTGATGCTTTGGAAAAAGTAGGCTTTGAGGTCATTACCACCAGAGTTGCCCAAGAGCAGTTGGTAAATTTCATCAATAAAAACAACATTAGTGCTTTGTTGGTACGGAGTGCCACTGAAGTCAGGAAATCACTGATTGACACCTGTCCTAACCTCAAGCTAATTGGGCGTGCTGGCGTTGGCATGGATAATATCGATGTGGATTATGCCAAATCCAAGGGAATTCATGTCATTAACACCCCTACTGCTTCCGCAGCATCTGTTGCCGAACTGGTTTTTGCCCATTTGTTGACCGGTATCCGTTTTTTGCACAACTCCAATCGAGATATGCCCTTGGAGGGTGATCACAAATTCAAACAATTGAAAAAAAGTTATGCCAGCGGAAGTGAACTCCGAGGCAAGACTTTGGGCATCATTGGGTTTGGTTCTATTGGACATGCCACTGCGAAGATGGGTTTGTCATTGGGCATGAAGGTACTGTTCACCGACCATCATATTGAAAAGGAAACAGTCAAGGTTTTATTTTTTGATGGACAATCGGTAGAATTCAAACTAACAAACAGCGATTTAAAAACGGTTTTGAAAGAATCAGACTTTATAAGTTTGCACGTCCCCGCCCAAAATGGATATGTTATTGGTGAAAAAGAGTTGGATCAAATGAAACAAGGTGTTGGAATCATCAACACCTCCCGTGGGGGTGTACTGGACGAAGTGGCTTTGGTGGATGCTTTGGACAACAACAAAGTATCCTTTGCCGGATTGGATGTCTACGAATCCGAACCAAATCCAGAAATAAAAATACTAATGCATCCTAAAATATCGCTCTCTCCCCATATTGGCGCCTCCACACAAGAAGCTCAGGAGCGAATCGGATTGGAATTGGCATCCCAGGTTATTAAACTGCTAAAATAGGCTCTTCATAAGGGTTAAAGGGCTTCTTTTTTGTACATTGTTCTTCTAACCTTAACACATAAGAAAATGTCAGGATTATTGGATTTACTCAATAGCCCCATGGGCAAACAATTGATCAGTGGTGTTTCCAACCAAACTGGGGAACCGGAAAACAAGACAGCCGAAGTTTTGAGTATGGCCATGCCCTTATTAATGGGTGCCATGAAGAAAAATGCCTCCACACCAGGTGGAGCGCAGGGATTGATGAATGCGCTATCCTCCAAACATGATGGGAGTATTTTAGATGACCTTGGAGGTCTTTTTGGCGGTGGTGTGGACCAATCCGTAATGGATGACGGAGCGGGAATATTGGGCCATGTTTTTGGTGCCAAGCAACCCCAGGTAGAAAATGCGCTCAGTAGCAAATCGGGGATTGATGCCGGTACCATCTCCCAAATTCTAAAAATTGCAGCGCCCATTATTCTGGGTTATTTGGGCAAACAGACACGTCAACAAAATGTAAGCAGTCCAGATGGCCTTAACGGGTTGTTGGGCGGACTAATGGGCGGCGGAAGAACAGCCGCAAAGCAGCAATCTTTGATTGAAACCTTTTTGGATTCAGATGGAGATGGTAGCGTTATGGATGACTTGGCCGGAATGGTATTGAACGGAGGAGGCAGGAAAAAAAGTGGCCTGGGTGGTATACTTGGCGGACTTTTTGGCAAATAACCGCAGAAAAGACCTTAACTTTATTTAACAAGGCCGTTTGAAATTTCAAATGGCTTTTTTTGTATCTTAAGATTATGAAAAAGAGAATTTTACCTGTACTGCTTATTTTCTCACTTTTGCTCTCCTGCACCGCTCAAAAGGAAGCGTTGGATATCTCAAATGAGGAACAGGCTGTTTTTAGTTCCGATGATGAGCAGGAAGTGGAAATTAAGGATGATGAAACCGAGTATGAGATCATTATCATTGAACCTGGTTTTTACACTTGGCTGAACAGTATTGCCAGACCGGAAGGCTATTATTCCCAAAGTTTTTTGGAAAACCGAAATGCCATCATGGTTACCAATTGGAACCAGCGTGTGATGCAACCACTCCGCTACAATCCCAATCTGTATGAAATGCAAATCAACTATGATCAAAATATTGATTATGGCTATGAAGTGAATTATAAGCTCTACAATTACTTCATTTATTTCCAGCGGAAATACAATCAACGCTTGGGTCCTTTCGTCCCTAGAATTTAATAGCTTAATTTTGCATCGGAACATTTAGCCGATGGAGAAAATAAAAAAGCGCTGGGAGATTTCTAAAAACTGGCAACTTACACACCTTTTTTTGGGCGTGGCATTGGTTATGATTACTTCTTACACCGTTGCCAGGCGGTTACTGCACCTATTCGGGCTCAACAATACCATTTGGGAATGGATTTTCGTCTCGGTGATTGCCATTACGCTGTATTTCCTTTTGGTTCGATTTTTTGTTTGGTGCTTTAAAAAACTGGAGAATAGATGGAAGGTCTCCTATAAATGGGAAATGATAGCCATTTTCATCGTCTTTGCCATAACCGGGAGTTTGGCAGGAAAACTGGCCGGCCCCCTCACCGAATGGATTGGCCTTGGAAGAGACAATGTCAATGGGTTTCTATATTGGACTGCCCGTATCCTCTTGATTTTTCCCATTTACCAAGTTATATTGATTGTAATCGGATGGTTTTTTGGACAGTTCCAATTCTTCTGGGAATTTGAGAAAAAGATGCTGAAACGATTGGGCTTGGGCTTCCTTTTTCCATAGTTTATGGTTTTCTTAACACATGAAATCAAAAGAGCTGACCTATCTTTGAATCGAATGACCTCGTTTCTCAATAAACGTATTGCCATTTATGTATCCCTCGTATTAACGATAGGGATACTGACCCCTTCTGCGATAAAACTTGCCCACGCCATACACGGGCACACCCAAGAAAAGAAATGTGTTTCACATGGCGACAAACACATCCATGATGGGGATATTCACTGTGAATTCCATGATTTCACCTTGGCATCCAAGGTCTTCTTTCCTTCTTCATTTATCTACACTCCCGTGGAAGCTCCCCAGTTTGGGCAGCCACAGACCTTTTTTGTTTACCATTTTAAATCCCACAAAAAGGAGTACCAAGCCCTAAGAGGCCCCCCACAAGTTTCATAATAGATATACCAGGTTAGAACATTCTAATAACTTATTATTTATCAAATGAAACAATTTTATATTTCAATGCTTTTGGCATTGACTCCCTTATTTATACATGCGCAGAACACCCTCAGCGGAAACATATCAGATTCAGAAAACAATCAATCCTTAGAACAAGTCTCTGTATATATCCCTCAATTGGAAAAAGGCACTGTCACGGATGCCAATGGAAATTATTTGCTGAAGGACCTTCCAGAAGGCACTTACAAACTGGTCATATCGTATTTGGGATACGAGACGTATTCCATTTCGCTGGACATCAATTCTGGGACCAACACTTTTGATTATGCAATGGGTCCATCGGCCATAGAAATTGACGAAGTGGTTCTCTCTACACCATTTCACAAACTGCAACGTGAGAATGTGATGAAAGTGGAGCAGAAATCCATCGCGGAACTAAAGAGTAATGGTGCCATGACCTTGGCCGATGGTATTTCCAATATTGCCGGAGTATCTTCAGTATCCACAGGGGTGGGTATTGGCAAACCTGTAATTCGCGGACTTAGCTTTAATCGTGTTTTGGTATACACTCAAGGAGTTCGTTTGGAAAACCAACAATTTGGTGGTGAGCATGGTTTGGGTATCAACGATGCCGGTATCTCCAGTGTAGAGGTCATAAAAGGCCCTGCTTCTTTGTTGTATGGTTCTGATGCTTTGGGGGGTGTGCTTTATTTAAATCCCGAGAGTTTTGAATTGCCAGGGGAAACCTCAGGGGATGTCAACCTCAATTACTTCACCAATACGTTGGGGTATGGAGCCAATGCCGGAGTGAAAACATCTGGAGAGAAACTCAAGTTTTTGGCCAGAGGTGCTTACGCTTCCAATGCCGATTACGAAACAGGCGATGGTACTGGGGTTACCAACTCCCGTTTCAACGAAGCCGATTTAAAAACAGGAGTGGCATACCAAGTCAGTAAGTTTAAAACCGAGCTCCGCTATAACTATAACTTTTCAAAATTGGGGATTCCTGAAGAAATTGGTGTACAGGATAATCAAAGAGAACCTTTGTTGCCCAATCAAGAGATTGCGACACATATCCTTAGTTCTAAAACCAATTTTTTCTTTAAAAAATCCAGTTTGGAGGCCACTTTTGGCTATATTTTCAATGATAGGAAAGAGTTTGAAGAACATCACCATGAGGAAGAAGGTGAAGAACATGAAGAAGAGGAACTTGAAGAAGAGGGCCCTTCGTTGGATATGAACCTGAGCACGTTCAGCTACAACCTTCAATACAATCCACAATGGGGCAGCATAACTACCATTTTTGGGATTCAGGGGATGCACCAGAAGAATGAAAATTTCGGAGAAGAGGTGTTGATTCCCAGTGCCATCACCAATGATTTTGGAATTTTGGCCACTTCGCATATCCATTTCAATAAAAGTGACCTGCAGTTTGGTTTGCGATATGATCTAAGATCTATAAACGGGGAAGAAAGTGGTATTGAAGGTGATGAGGAGTACATTCCTTCTTTAGATAAGAATTTCAACAGTTTTAATGCAGCAGTGGGGTATCGGGCAGATTTAACGGATAATATCTTGTTCCGATTGAATTTGGCCACTGGATTTAGAGCACCGAATTTATCTGAGCTTACTTCAAACGGGCTACACAGCGGCGCCAACCGGGTTGAAATTGGCAACCAAGAACTGGATAGTGAACAAAATGTCCAAGTTGACTTTGCCATGGAATATGGAAACCAGCACATAGAAGTGTACGCCAATGCTTTCTATAATACTATAAGCGATTACATTTACCTTCAACCCACTGGTGCATTTAGGGAGAGAGACCCCATTTATCTTTTTGAACAACAAGATGCCAAATTGTACGGTGGTGAGTTTGGATTCCACCTACATCCGCACCCTCTGGATTGGCTGCATTTTGAAAGTAATTTTGATATGGTTTTTGGTGAATTGGAAGATAAAACAGACCTTCCCCTAATTCCTGCCAATCGTTGGAACAATACACTGCGAGTAGAATGGAATACTACCAAGGGAACCAAATCCAAGAGCTACGCTTTTGCAACGATACAATCTTATTTTGACCAAAATAGAGTGGCCGCTTTTGAAACGCCAACCTCCAGCTATAGTCTGTTCAACATGGGATTTGGAGGGGAAATAAAGATTTTTGAGCAAAATGTAGGGTACAAAATAAGTGGCAATAACATTTTTGACAAGACCTACATCTCACACCTGTCTCGTCTAAAGCCTGATGGCATAGCTAATATTGGAAGAAACATTGCTTTTAATTTAAGCATAGGATTATAACAGAAATAGAAGCGCAGTCGAGAACTCAATTATTTCACAATAAAGAGGTTTCGACTGTGCTCAATCTTACCAATTATAGGTTTAATCTTTTACAGGAAGGTTTTTCTTTTTGCTCAGCAAATAGGTGTAAATCCAAGTGAGGGTAAAGGTTGGTATAACATCCATACCCGGAATTAATTCTTCGGCAAAGGCAATTAAACCGGCAGCTTGGCCAACTTTTCCTTTGTATAGACGGGTCATGAGCCAGCCCGCAATTGGAGCCCAGATTACATCGGAGAACTCCCCTATTCCAGGAATCATAAAAGACAACATTCCTATGCCGTCAAGCAACAATCCCAAAAAGAGATTACGGTACTTTGGGTCTTTCTCTTCTGCCATTCAGGAAAATTAGGAAATCTGCTCGATATGGGAAAATCCCTTAGGACAAATCAGAACTGATAAGTTTCAAAAACTCATTTCTAGTCTCAATCTTTTCAAACTGACCCCTAAAACCGGAAGTTGTGGTCACAGAATTCTGCTTTTGTACTCCACGCATCATCATGCACATGTGGGCTGCTTCAATCACCACCGCAACACCTTTGGGTTTTAAGGTGGAATTGATGCACTCCAAAATATCATGTGTCAAGCGCTCCTGTACCTGTAATCTTCGGGCATATACATCTACCACACGGGGTATTTTGCTCAGTCCCACAATATGTCCGTTTGGAATGTACGCAATGTGTGCCTTTCCAAAAAATGGCAGCATATGGTGTTCACAAAGCGAATACACCTCAATATCCTTAATGATCACCATATCATCATAACTTTCTGCGAACATGGCCCCTTTTAGGATTTCCTCTGCATTCTGTTTGTACCCTTGGGTTAGGAACAGCATGGCCTTTGCGGCACGTTCAGGGGTTTTTAAAAGGCCTTCTCGAGTTACGTCTTCCCCAATATCATCCACAATTTTGGAGAAATGTTCTTTTACCTCGTTGGTGATTTCAATATTGTACTCTTCCAGATTTCGGTATGGTGACATATTTAACTAGTGGTGTTTAACTTCTTTGAAAAATGAGTGTTCAGCTTTTTAATTTTGGGGTCAATGATAAACTGGCAATACGGTTGTTGCCTATGGTCATTGTAATAATTTTGATGCTCTTCCTCTGCCAAATAAAAGGGTTTTTCCTCAGAAATGGCCGTTACAATGGGTGATTTAAAGATGCGTTCTTTTTCCAAAAGGGCAATAAATTCTTCGGCTTGTTCTTTTTGTTGGGTGGATGTATAAAATATTTCACTTCGGTATTGGGTACCCACATCGTTACCTTGTCGGTTTAAAGTGGTAGGGTCATGGGTGACAAAGAACACCTCCAACAATTCAACATAGGAGACCTTTGAGGGATCAAATGTAATTTTTATCGCCTCTGCATGTCCTGTCCTTCCTGTGCAAATTTCCCGATACGCTGGATTTTTAATGGTACCTCCCGTATAACCGGAGAGTACTTCCTCTACTCCACTGAGTCGCTGAAAAACGGCTTCTGTGCACCAAAAACAACCGCCAGCGAATATGGCGGTCTCTAGTACTGATTTGTTTTGTTTATCCATTAAGTTTCAAAGTTAAACAAAGTTTGTGATTCTACCATCTGAATCAAATACTTATTCTTCTGCAAATAGTCGTAATACCATTGGAAAACTTATTTGAAAGGTACATCTTTGCCCACTCAGCTGTAATCCGTATTTTCACAACGAGAAGTATTTTCATGATAAAGGCCACAAATATTCAAAAAAACTACGGAGACCTCAAGGTCTTAAAAGGTGTTGATTTGAAGATTCAAAAAGGAGAAGTAGTTTCCATTGTTGGAGCATCAGGAGCTGGTAAAACCACGCTATTACAGATTTTGGGCACCTTGGATTCGCCTTCAAATGCTGGGGAAAGTACCCTTTTCATCAATGACACCAATGTAACTGCGTTAAATGATAAGAATTTGGCCCGGTTTCGGAACGAACATATTGGTTTTATTTTTCAATTTCATCAATTGTTGCCAGAGTTTACGGCCTTGGAGAACGTTTGTATTCCGGCATTCATCAAAAAAACACCTAAAGAAGAAGCCGAAAAACGGGCAAAGGAACTTTTGGATTTTTTGGGACTCCAAGACCGGTACCACCATAAACCCAATGCCCTGTCTGGAGGTGAACAGCAACGTGTGGCTGTGGCGCGATCTCTTATGAACAAGCCTTCCATAGTTCTGGCCGATGAACCCAGTGGAAATTTGGACTCGGAAAGTGCGGATAACCTTCACAAGCTATTTTTTAAGCTACGGGACGAATTTGGACAAACTTTTGTTCTTGTGACCCATAACCTTGAATTGGCCGATATGGCCGACCGAAAATTGACCATGGTGGATGGTCTCATCGTTTCTTAATTAAAATGACCCAGTCGGAGCTAAAGGAATTTTTGGATGAAAAAGTGGTGCAGTACAACCATCCCCGATTTTTGGAAGATGACCCGCTTCAAATTCCGCATAGATTTACCAAAAAAGAGGATATTGAAATCAGTGGTTTTTTAACCGCGACCATTGCTTGGGGAAATCGAAAAAGTATTATCAACAATGCTTCTCGACTAATGGAGCTTTTGGACAATGCACCGCATGACTTCATTATAAATAATTCAGAAGGTGATCTGGACAAATTAATTCCTTTTGTCCATCGAACGTTCAATGGGCTGGATTTGCACTATTTTCTGCGAAGTTTGAAAAATAGCTACCAAAATCATGGTGGGTTGGAATCTATTTTCAGTAAAAATCAAGAAAAGGATTCCTTGCAGTCTGCCATTTCCAAGTTTAAAGAGGTATTTTTTGAACTCCCTCATTTGCCACGAACCACAAAACATATTTCTGACCCCAACAAAGGTTCTGCAGCCAAACGCATTAACATGTTTTTGCGTTGGATGGTCCGTGACAACAGTACCGGAGTTGATTTTGGTATCTGGAAAAGTTTAAGTCCGTCCCAACTTTCCTGTCCGTTGGATGTACATTCAGGTAATGTAGCCCGAAAACTAAAGCTGCTCAAACGGAAACAAAACGATGCCAAGGCACTACAAGAACTGGATAAAAAACTAAGAAAACTCGACCCAATCGACCCGGTAAAATATGATTTTGCACTGTTTGGACTTGGGGTATTTGAAAAGTTCTAATTTAAAATTCATATTTCTAAATTTCAGCGTATAGTTTACTTTTATCCACGGTAAAGTACTATGGAATCAAATAGAAAGTCACCATATTATCCAGATATTCCCCTTTTTTTGGTGCTCATTCCATTTATCAGTGCCTTTAACTACTATCTCACCTACGCCAATGTAAAGTTCGATTGGTGGTTTGCTTTTACCTATACACTAGATACACTAATTGGTTATGCGGCTTGGCTTGCTGTGCGGAGAATTATTTTGTGGCTCGATAAAAAGATAGTTTATACACAATTTGCAAAACGCGTTACTTTACAGTTTTTGCTCACCACCTTTGCAGGACTGTTCATCATCAGTTTTTTGACCGAACTTTCCAGCCTTATTGTGAAAGGGAAATGGGCCCATTCCAGTTTTTACAATTACGACCTCTTTATTATTGCCATTTGGTTCTTTTTCATCAATGCCATTTATGTAATGATTCATTATTACTATCAATGGCAAGGAACAGCACAACAAGTATTATTGGAAAAACAAAAACTGCAAACTGGTTTTTTAGTGCGTGAGGGTAAAAATGAGAACAGGATTCCCTTTGAAAACATTACGGGCTTTTCCGTAGAAAGTGAATATGTGGTTTTGTATACCATGGATGGAAAACAGTATTTTTTGGACACTCCACTGGAAAAAATTGCATCGGAGCTTCCATCAAACCTATTTTTTAGGCTCAACCGGCAATTTATTGCCCACCGAGATCAAATTATGGGATTCATTAAGCTTGAAAATGGGAAAATCAGTGTTTCTCTGGTAGAAGAAAGTGCACTTCCGTCAGAAATCCCAGTAAGTCGCACCAAGGCACCTGCATTTAAGCGCTGGTTTCGGACATCTGACTGACATTTCAACCTAAATTTTACTACACTTCAAGGAAAAGACCAAGTTTTTCCTTGACCGCTGCTCTTCTCTCCTCCTACTTTTGAACCATCAAATCAATCAAAAATGAGAACAGTATTTATAGCATTTGTTTTGTGCACTTTGATGGTTCAATCCAGTTTGGCTCAGAGGGATGAAGGAAATCACAGAAACTTTCCATTAATCATTAGCATAGAATTTCACTCACTATCCCTTCCCTTTAAAGACAAAAAGTCCCTTTTTAAAAATATAGGGATTGGATTGGGTACCGAAGTGAGCTATAATGGAAACCGAAACTGGGTGCAACAATTCAAAATGATCTGGTACGGCAACAAAACGGTTGGCGGTGGACTTTTGTTTCAAACCCAAGCCTTGTGGCGGCCCAACATGGTTGACGATGCATTTTCTGAAATTAAGTTAGGGGTGGGTTACTTATACGCCAAACGTCCCAAAGACGGGTATATTCCCACGAAAAATGGATGGAAAAATATAGGCAAAAAAGGAAAAGGAATGTTTGTGGTGCCCATTGGAATTGGATTGGGATACGATTCCTATAGCGAAGGCACTTATGTTTCCCCATTTGCCAACTACCAATTTTTATTGGCTACCAATTACAATGAAAGTATGCCCTTGGTTCCCTTTACTTTGATGGAACTTGGAAGTCGTGTACATTTTTAAAACATAAAACAACGTCATGAAACATATAACTATATACATCTTTTTACTTAGTGGGTATTATTTTGGTTGGTCCCAGATAGAATCCAATCCAAATCACCCCAAGGGAACTGAAATATCACCTTATTTAAAATCATTGGTAGAGTATGGTTGTCCTGGGGTCAGTTTGGCTATACTGGACAAAGATGGCTGGTGGTTGCAAAGTGAAGGATTATCCAATATTGAGGTACAACGCAAAATGAAGGATACCCATTTGCACTACCTGCAAAGCGTGGCAAAAACCTATATGGCTGTGGCGATTCTTAAACTCTACGAAGAAGGCAAACTTCAGTTGGATGAACCCATAACCCAATATTTAGCTCAAGAAGTGTCCAGCATGGTGGATAGAGCGGATAAAGTCACTATTAAAATGCTGTTGAACCATACCTCCGGTATCCCAGAATACAACTTTGACCCCGAGTATGCAAGTACTTTACTCCAAAATCCAGAGACTGCTTTTACGGCTGTGGACTATATCAAATTTGTCGATGGGAAAAAATTGACCTTTGATCCCGGAAGCCGATACTCATACAGAAATACAAACTATGTACTTCTCTCAATGATAGCCGATGAAATTACTGGTGACCATACCTCTTTTATTGAAGAAAGCATATTTAAACCTTTAGGTTTGCAGCATACCTACTACCGTATATCTGATGAAAAGCTCTGGAATGAGACTTTGGCAAGTAGTTATTGGGACCGCTACAGTGATGGGATTTTGGAAAACATTTCTCACATCCAAAAACAAAACGTAACCTATATGGTTGGGGATGACGGAATTGTTACCACCACTTCTGAAGCCATACAGTTTTTAAAAGGATTGTTAGAAGGGAAATTACTTCAAAAAAGCACTCTGGACATGATGATGACCTGGGTTAAAAATAAAGAGGGAAAACCTGCCTACGGACTTGGATTGGGTCATGGTGAGGTTAACGGACATCCCTATTATGGACACTCAGGAGGAGGAATTGGCGCAGGTTGCGAACTTCGGTATTTTCCTGAAACTGACCGATACATGTTCGTTGCCATCAATATTGGAACGGTAACGTACAGTCCTTTGCACAGAAAGCTTGAAGTAATACGGAACAAGATTTTTTTGGCAATGACAGAATAGAAGACCTATTGAGAGATTAGTTATAGGTCCTCTTTCTATGCAAGCATTCTTATTTTGTAAAGGGATACTCTTTTCCCAAAATGGTGATTGTGGAATTGTTGTAATTTATTTTGATGTCTTTAATATTGGCGATATCTACGTCCAGGATACCCGATTTAATACTCCGCGGAAGCAATACAAAATGTAACGATTCTTCAGTGGTCAAGGAATAATCCAAACCTTTGGAACTTGTACCTGTTTGCGAACCTTCCCATATATATTCATCATCCCAAATATACAACGGTGTTTCGCTTCCAGCAATCCATGTTCTGGTCGAGTTTTCTTGATATTCAATTAACGCACCAGATTTTGTTGTGATTTTCCCATCCTGAATAACTACGTTATATTCCAAATCTCCATCTAAATTTTCACCCGTATTCTCAACCACATGAGTTCCCTCAACTTTGTAATCGTTGTGATAATAATCCGTAAAAGTAGCGGTATGAATGCTTCCAGTTTCTCTATACCAATTGGTGGAAACAATGGTGATTTCTCCTTTGCGGGTAATACCATCTTTGCCCAAAACACCTGTTTTAAAATTCACGGTTATGGTTTTTGGAAAAGTTACAAAATCGGCAGGTGATATAGTTACTTCAACATCTTGTGCAGTTTTCTCCACTGAATTGGATTTTGCCGTGGAAGTAGTACTTTCAGCAGATAAAACAACATCTCCGTTGTTGTTGCCAATATCCTGAAACACTTTATTTACAATAACATACTCTGTTAATGCATCAACAACAGCTTCTGAATTGGTTGGGGTTTTCGAATCTTCTTTGTCGCAGCCAAGAAACAGCACGACCAGCGTAGGAATTATAAGTTTTTTCATAATACATAAGATTTGTTATTACAAAAAAACTAAAATTCTGATAGTTTACCTCTTGAAAACGTTATTTTTTTGAATGCTAGACTTTGGTTATGAGTGACTTATTTCAAAATCAGCCCTTGGAAGCTTTAATTTTTTCAGGATGTTGGCAATCCGCCAAAACCGTATCCGGGTTCCAAGTCCAGCATAACTTTTTGTCCACCTTTCGCTATGGATTCATAAATGGCTTCACAGATGATCATATCACGTTTGCCCATTTCACCTGGGGCAATGTTGGGAGCATCAAAAAGTACATGTTTGGCAAAATCATCCATTTGTAGTTTTTGTTGACTTTCATGAGGGAACTCAATCACATCCCCTTTTGAGGTTCTTCCGCTAAGCGGGCCATAATTATTGGCCGGTTGTAATTCAAACCATCCTGATTCTGCCGACACATACATACTGTTTGCGCTAATGTTATGGGAAGTCATGATATTTCCCACTGCTCCGTTTGGAAACTCAAATTGGGCCGTAATGGTCTCATCGGTGTCCTTGAAATATTCTGGACGGGTGCTATATTCTTGGGCAGTAACAGAAATGGGATTCTGCCCAGAGCCATAAATGGCACTTTGAATGGCGTATACACCCATATTCAATAAGGCCCCACCTCCAGAAAGTTCCTTGTTCAAACGCCACTGGTCTGGATTTCCGCCAGAATGGTATCCGGCATCCGCAGATACATACCTGATATCTCCAAACGTTTTTTCACGCACAAAACGCTTTACTTCATTGGTGTACGGCTCAGACTGCAATCGATATCCAACACCGAGTTTTACACCCGCTTCTTTGCAGGCATTGATAATGGCATCGCATTCCTCAACACTTACTGCCATAGGTTTTTCGCAGATGACATGTTTTCCGGCTTTGGCCGCACGTATGCAGAATTCGGCATGCATGCTGTTCGGAAGTACCACATAGACCACATCAATATCATCGTTCTTTGCTATGTCATCAAAATTCTGGTAGTTGTAGATATTTTTCTTTGGAATGTTATACTTATCAGCCCATGTTTTTTCCTTTTCGGGGGTTCCTGTTACAATCCCTGATAGATAACAGTGTTGGGTATCCAGTAGTGCGGGAGCCAATTGGTAAGTACTATAACTACCAAGACCCACTAGGGCAATTCCCAATTTCTTTTTGTCCTGTCCACTGCCCATGGCGCAAGCCAATGGTGTGGTTGCCATAATGGCGGCTGTTCCCATGCCTTTAGCCATTAGAGAATTAAAATTTCTTCTTGATAAGTTTTTCATTGATACCATGTTTAGTCAGTGTGTCTTAAAATTAAGAATTATGCCGATATGCACAGCTTTTTCCTGGGTTTTACCATTCTTTTAACAAAAAAAGAACTTTCAAAATACTTACTTTTAGCGATAGACTAATTCAACTTAATACTATGAGAAAAATTTATCTTGCTTTAAGCATGGTTTTATGCGCTTCCCTTACCATTGCCCAAAACAGAAAACTCCCGGTGGATACCACGGTAACGACCCAACATTCAGTTACCATAAAAGGAGTAAATATTAACTATACAGCCACTACAGGTACCCAACCCGTATGGGATGAAATGGGGGAGCCCATTGCTTCGCTTCACTATACTTATTATACTAGAAACAATGTTAAAAACAGAGCCGAACGCCCCTTGCTGATTTCCTTCAACGGTGGTCCCGGTTCGGGTTCTGTTTGGATGCACTTGGCCTACACAGGTCCTCGAATCCTTAAAATTGATAATGAAGGTTATCCCGTTCAACCTTATGGTGTGGATCATAACCCCTACTCTGTGTTGGATGTGACCGACATTGTATATGTGAATCCCGCTAACACTGGATATTCCCGAACCATTCCCGAAACTGGGGAAGAAGTGAAGCGTGAAAAGTTTTTTGGAATAAATGCAGACACCGAATATTTGGCAGAATGGTTGAACACCTTTGTAACCCGAAACAATCGCTGGAGGTCTCCAAAATACATTGTCGGAGAAAGCTATGGAGGAACCCGTGTAATGGGACTTTCCTTGGCATTGCAAAACCAGCAGTGGATGTATTTAAACGGGGTAATTATGGTATCTCCTGCTGATTATAAGGTGTTCCGTGACAACGACCCGGTTTCAAGCGCTTTAAACCTTCCTTATTTTGCTGCTGCTGCATGGCATCATAAGACATTACCAGCAGCATTGCAGAGCAAGGATTTGCTGGAGGTGTTACCGGAAGTTGAGGAGTATACCATAAACACGCTATTGCCCGCCATTGCCAAAGGAGGGTTTATTCCAGATGCGGAACGGAACGAAGTTGCCAAACAAATGGCCTATTATACAGGATTGAAGGAAAAGGACATTATTGACCACAATTTGGTTGTGCCCACCCAATTTTTCTGGAAGGCGCTCTTAAAAGATAAAGGAGGGTACACTATAGGTAGATTGGACAGCCGCTATTTGGGAATTGACAGGCAACTTTTTGGGGACAGCCCAGACTATTCTCCTGAGTTGACTTCTTGGCTGCACAGCTTTACTCCTGCGATAAATTATTACCTACAGGAAGAATTAGGATTCAAAACAGACATTAAGTATAACATGTTCGGTCCGGTTCATCCTTGGAACAACGATGATGACAATGTTCGAGATAATCTCCGCCAAGCGATGGCCCAAAACCCCTATTTGAATGTTTTGGTGCAATCTGGCTATTATGATGGAGCCTGTACCTACTTTGCGGCCAAATATACCATGTCTCAAGTAGACCCCAGTGGACGCATGAAAGATCGTTTTGATTTTAAAGGCTATCGCTCTGGACACATGATGTATTTGCGAAGAGAGGATCTTCAAAAGGCTAATGATGATATCAGGGACTTTATTCTTAGAACCCAGACCAATGGGAAGAGTGCTAAATACTAATAAAGTTAATGATGGAAAAAAGGCAGGTTAAATAACCTGCCTTTTTTATTTACATTTACAGCAACTGCACAATTAATTTTAACTAAAAACTGACATTTTGAAAGTACAAACTGTAATTTGGACCATGGCTTCACTGTTAGCACTTTTAAATCCGAACAAATCCGCAGCGCAAGATTGGCCCAACTTGGAAAAGTATAAAAAGGCAAATGCTGAGCTATCCGCTCCTACGGAAAATGAACACCGTGTCGTTTTCATGGGCAACTCCATTACCGAAGGTTGGTCCAATGCCAACCCGGATTTCTTTAAAAACAATTCGTATATCAATCGCGGAATCAGTGGACAGACCACACCGCAGATGCTACTTCGTTTCCGACAAGATGTTATTGACCTTAAACCGAAAATCGTGGTTATTTTATCGGGTACCAATGATATTGCGGGCAATACAGGCCCCATGACTTTGGAACAAATTCGGGACAATATGCTTTCCATGGTAGAACTGGCAAAGGCCAATAACATTTTTCCCATTGTCTGTTCGGTGCTTCCCGCTTATGATTATCCGTGGCGACCAGGCAAACAGCCTAATATAAAGATTCCCAAACTCAATACAATGCTTAAGGCTATGGCCGAAGAAGAGGGTGTAATGTATTTGGATTATTTCTCGGAAATGGCCGATGATCGTAACGGGCTTCCCAAAGCATTGACCACAGATGAAGTCCATCTGACCAAAGCGGGCTATGCCGAAATGGAAAAATTGGTTCAAAAAGCTATCGAACAAGTTGTCAAAAATGAAAAGTAGTCTCTTTTTTGTCTTTTCTATTTGTACTCTAGTTGCTTTTGGCCAAAATGAGATAATGGTTCATCCTGCAATTGAGGTTTTAAAAGAATTTGACAAAGTCAGGGACTTTACCATGGATGCTTCCGATTCCGAGGCTTACTTTACCATTCAATCCCAGACTGAAGATGTTTCGGTGATTTCAATCGTTGCCAAAACGGACAACAAATGGAATACACCAACAATTGCTCCCTTTTCGGGAACTTACAAAGACATGGAACCGTTTTTAGCTCCAGATGGGCTTCGGCTCTATTTTGTGTCAAACCGTCCCCTGCATGATTCCATTTCCAAAACCAAGGATTACGATATTTGGTATGTGGAACGGTTTTCAAAAACATCGGCCTGGTCCAAACCGATCAATATGGGAGAACCCATTAATTCAGAACACAATGAGTTTTATCCTGCCGTGGCCGAAAATGGTAATTTCTATTATACAGGTGACCGACCTGAGTCCAAGGGAGAAGATGATATTTTTTTCAGTGAGTTCAAAAATGGAACCTACTTGGAACCTATCTCTTTGAATGAAAACATTAATTCCAAAGGCTACGAATACAATGCCTACATTTCAAAAAAAGAAACTTATTTAATTTTTGGAGGGTATAACCGTAAAGATGGACAAGGCAGCGGCGATTTGTACATTAGTTTTAAAAACGCTTCAGGCGAATGGTCCAAAGCTAAACCCCTGCCCCAACCCATCAATTCTAAACAAATGGATTATTGCCCCTTTGTGGATGAGGCCAATAACATGTTGTATTTTACAAGCCGAAGAGTCACAAATCCTGATGGGCCAATTCATACTATGAAATCGTTGGTTCAATTTCTCAATTCCTATGAAAATGGAAACAGCAGGTTATACAAGGTTGAAATAAATCCCTTGCAGTTTCAACCATAGTTACAGGATTATTGACCATTTATAAACGTTCATCCCCAAAGCGTACAAAAAATAGGAGACATACCTTATGTTCTATTCTTGGTAAGCGATCTTTTGTATATTTGACTTTCAATTGTATTTTAGGTGGAACTGGTTGGTAATAAGGAGACTACAATTGCAGTATTGCCCTTTCAGATTAATGGGGTAGAAAATGCTATGAGCCCTATTATAAGAGGGTTTACCGAAGACTTGATTATTAATTTCTCGAAGTTTAATGGCCTTTCAGTAATTTCCCAATATTCTACAATGGGTATTTCTGATATTTCGGACACCGATTCCATTGAAAAGTTGGGAGCGGATTACCTCATAACGGGGAGTTTTAGGCCAATAGAAAAAGGGTATAGAATTGGGGTTCAGCTCATAAGAACCAAAGATAATAGAGTGGTTTTTGCCGGAAACCATGACGAGTCTTTGGAAACCGTACTCAATGCCCAGGATATCATTACGCAACAAATGGTGAGTGTTCTGCAACAACAGATAGAGCATGATCTTCTTTCCTACTCTTACAAAAAGGAATCTGTAGGACTCGCTGCCTACGAAAATTGGCTTCTAGGAATAAAGGAATTAAAAAAAGGGACCGTTGAGAGCGATTTGATTGCCCGCAACTATTTTGAAGCCGCCTTAAAAATAGATCCCTTGTTTGCCAGGGCTTACACCGGAATATCCCTTTCCTATTTCAATGAATGGAGCTGCCAATTGTGGGACCGTTGGGAAGTAAGCCAAAAAGGAGCTCACGATTACGCCCTCAAGGCCATTGAATTGGATGAAAACGATTACGTTTCATTGGCAGTTTTGGGAAGGACTTTTTTGTATTTGGGCGATTATGACAAGTCTGAACATCTTCTACGGAAGTCATTGCGGATGAATCCAAATGATGCTGACAACCTCATTCTTATTTCAAATTGTATGGTATGGTTGGGGTATTTAGAGGAAGCCGAAGAACTGTACATCAAGGCCCGTAATTTAAATCCGTTGTATCCCGAAGCCTACCTGCCCATCGGCATGCTAATCTATTTTGAAAAAGGAGATTACAAAAGAGCCACAGCATTAGGGGAAAAAGTAGCCAATATTTCTATTTGGACCGATTTCACTGCATTTTTGGCCGCGGCCTATTACCATCTCTCCCTTTATGAACAGATGAATCTGTACTGGAAGAAATATCTGGAACTTTTCAAAAAAAATATCAATGAAGGAAAAGAGGCCACCAATAAAGAGGCAGTAGAATGGCAAAAAGTGGTCAACCCCTATAAGGTAAAAAGTAATTTGGAACCGTTTTGGGAGTTTAAACTAGGAGATTCCCCAATGAAAACCACCTCCAGTGTTCCACGGGCAAGTGCTGTTTCAAAAGGAAGATTTATCCATAATGGGGACTTATGGCAACTCTCGTATTTGGATTTATCTGTTGCCATAAAAGATTGCAAAGGGCTGCATGACATTTCCAAATTACTGGAACAGCCCGAGTCACAATTGCATTGCACCGAACTTATGGGTGTGGTCCTTGAAACTGTAGGAACGTCCATAATTGATGACCAAGCTTTAAAAGAGTACAAAGAAAAAATCCGCTCCTTAAAAGCAGACATTTCCGATGCCGAGGAAATGGGACTATATCAAAAGGCCGATCAATTTAAAGAAGAGTATGAGGCCTTGGTAGAGCACCTGTCAAAAGTAACAGGGTTGTCCAATAAAATTCGGAAGACAGGCTCTTCCAATGAAAAAGCAAGGGCAGCAGTAACATGGCGAATCCGGAATGCCATCAAAAAAATTGAAAAAGTACATCCCCAACTGGCCAAGCACTTGGCCAATTCCATCAAAACAGGAACCTATTGTAGCTATGAGCCAGAGACACCACATGAGTGGACCGTTTAATACTACTTACAGCACCTTCCTTACAATGTAAGTCGAAAACTTTAGCCTATAAGGTTGAACAACAATCTAAACAATACAAAAATGCTAGAGATTATTCAAAATTTACCAAACCCATGGGCCGTACTTGTCGACCCTATTTCCCTAATTGTTTTGGGAATGTACGTGGTATTGATGATTTGGGAAGCCCTTTTTCCAGCTAGGGAACTGCCAAAAGTGAAGAACTGGAAGCTGAGAGGACTTGTGTCCTTCGGCGTGTTTTTTTATCTGTCCACCTACTTTCCATTAATTTGGGACACCTATTTAGTGGACTATCAAATTTTTGACCTAACCGCTTTGGGAGCTGGTTGGGGTGCCTTTGTTGCCCTAATGATTTACGAGTTTGGACTTTATGTTTGGCACTATGCCATGCATAAAAATGACACCCTTTGGAAAATATTCCACCAAATGCACCACAGTGCGGAACGTATGGACAGTTACGGTGCCTTTTATTTCAGCCCTATGGACATGATCGGATTTTCATTGTTGGGAAGCCTTTGTCTTGTTGTCATTGCTGGGTTTACACCGGAAGCCGCTACCCTCTTTATCCTGATCACCACATTTTTGGCCATATTTCAACATGCCAATATTAGAACGCCAAGGTGGATGGGGTATATTGTTCAGCGGCCTGAAGCCCACACCATACACCATGCCAAGGGAATTCACGCGTATAACTATTCAGATATCTCTCTTTTTGATATCATCTTTGGAACCTTCAACAACCCAAAGGGTTATGAACACGAAACCGGGTTTTACAATGGCGCATCAAAACGAATATGGGAAATGCTGACCTTTAAAGATGTGTCAAAAAACAATTCTTAATGAAGCTTGGAAAAAGCGTAAACTTTACAACCATATTGTTGCTGATGTTCAATATGTTGTTGACATCATGCGGTAAAAATGATGACGGTAGTGGCCCTTCCCCTATCCCAGAACCTGGTGATGGAGTGGTTTATCTTCCCGTTGTGGTCCATGTAGTCCACAATGGGGAAGGCCTTGGGGAAGGCCCAAACCTTTCAGAACAACAAATATTGAGGCAGATTGAAATCCTTAATGAAGATTATAGAAGAAAACTGGGGACCAGAGGATTTAATGACCACCCCGATGGTGGGGATGCCCAAATTGAATTTGTATTGGCAAAAAAGACCCCGGATGGAGAACAAACCAATGGGATAAATCGCATAGATGCATCGCAAGAGAATGTTCCTGATTTGGGGTACAACCAAAATCATTATGCGCAATATGCCTATTGGAATCCAGAAGCATACATTAATATTTGGACCACCCCATTGCCTGAGTCCAGCATGTGTTTGGCTTTGGGTAACGCAACTGGTCCAAAGACAGACTTGCCCGGTACGGAACATCTATCTATTCCCGGACCCAATGATGCCGACGGAATTATGATAAATTGGATACACTTTGGAGAATCCAACATTGACTGTCATGCGCGTTTTGGACGCACCCTTACCCATGAAATGGGGCATTTCTTGGGATTATTGCACACTTGGGGCAGTGGGGATTGCGAAACCAATGATTATTGCGATGATACCCCACCGGTGGATGAGCATGTGTATGGAAATGTTCCTTTTGTTGGCTGTGCCGGCGAAGAGGTCATGATCGGAAACTATATGAACTACTCACATGACGAAGTAATGAACATTTTTACCAATGATCAAATTCAACGGATGCATTACGTGCTCAAGCATCACCCAGGGAGAAACGCCCTGTTGACAAGCCCCGCACTTTAACTAAAACTAAATATCATGACTTGTGCAAATCCAAATCTGTGGTACGGCAAAAACTATACCCATCATTCACAATTAAGCGATTCAGAATTTGTAGAATCCTTTGAGAATGGTAGTCTAAATCCAAGGCTATTTAATCATGAGGCCCATTTACGATTGGCATGGATCTATATCCAAAATCATGGGGAACAAAGAGCTATTGAAAAATCGTGCTCAGGCATCAAACATTTTGATTTTATCCACGGCAAAGGGGATAAATTTCACACCACTATAACCGTAGCGGCCGTTAAAGTGGTTCATCATTTTATAAAGAAATCAGAATCTAGAAGCTTTGCCGATTTCATTGAGGAGTTTCCTAGATTAAAAGTTGCCTTTAAAGAATTGTTGGACCAACATTATGGGTTTAATATTTTTTCCAGTGACGGGGCCAAGACAGATTATATTGAACCAGATTTATTGCCTTTTGACTGAAATCACGTATTTGCCTTCGGATTTAGTTTCTTTGTAGTATGCAAAATCCCAAGGTAAGTATTTGTATTCCCTTTAAGGATACCGTACATTTTCTTCCTGAATGTCTGGACTCCATTTTGAATCAAACCTACAAGAATTGGGAAATCCTTGCTGTAAATGACCATTCCAGTGATTATGGTTTTGAGCTTTTGGGCTCGTATGCTGATAAGGACCATAGGATAAAAGTCTTCAACAATTCAGGCAAAGGAATCATTCCTGCACTGAGGACCGCATACAAACACAGCTCTGGGGATTTTATCACCCGAATGGATTCGGACGACATTATGAAACCTTATCGGTTGGAAACCATGGTGAAGTCACTTTTAAAATCAGGAAAAAGCCATGCGGCCGTGGGTCAGGTGAAGTATTTCTCAGACCGGGGTATCAGCAACGGTTACGAACGCTATGAAGCTTGGCTGAACAAGCTTACCTCTAAAGGGGCAAATTATAGTGAAATTTATAAGGAATGTGTTATTCCCTCGCCCTGTTGGATGGTGTACCGTGAGGACTTTGAAGCTTGTGGTGCCTTTAGACCCAATCGATATCCAGAGGATTACGACCTCACTTTCCGATTTTATGAAAAGGGATTGAAAATTATTCCATGCAATGAGGTCTTGCACCTTTGGCGCGATTACGACACCAGAACTTCCCGTACCCATGAACATTATGCGCAGAATTATTTTTTGGATATTAAACTCCACTATTTTCTAAAACTGGATTATGACAAAAATCGTCCTTTGGTGATTTGGGGCGCAGGTTCCAAAGGAAAAACCATTGCCCAAGGTCTTTTAGAACAACAAACCGATTTTACATGGTTGTGTGACAATCCCAAAAAAATTGGAAAGAATATTTATGAAAAAGAATTGGTTCATTTTGAGGCATTAAAGAATTTGGACAATCCACAAAGTATTGTTACCGTGGCCAATGAAGACGCCCAACAAGAAATTAAGGGCTTTTTATCAGGGCTTGGCCAACAGCCCATGCTCGATTATTTCTTCTTCTGCTAAAAACCTTTGACCCTTCCACCTTCCACCTTCCACCCTTCACCTTTCTGCCCATCAACCATATATCACATTTACAACTCCCTTAACAATGAAATTTATACACCTACACTATTTTAATCCCTATATTTGTTCAATCAAAGTTGGGAATGCAGTTTAAACATCCGGAAATTCTTTGGGCCCTCGCACTACTTGTCATTCCTGTTATCATTCACCTTTTTCAATTACGGCGGTATAAAAAGACCCCTTTCACCAATGTAGCCATGCTACAAAAGGTAGTGTCAGAATCCCGAAAAAGCAATAGCTTAAAAAAATGGTTGCTGCTCTTGACGCGCTTATGCTTGTTGGCTGCCATTATTGTTGCCTTTGCCCAACCTTTTTCATCCACTGAAACGGCACTGAAAGAAAAAGAGACCGTGGTCTATTTAGACAATTCCTTCAGCATGCAGGCCAAGATCAATGGACTTTCCCTCATGGAAAAAGCAGTTCAAGACCTTATCCGAAATATTGGGGACGAAACGGTTTTTAGTCTGTTCACTAATGAGAATACATACAACGGTGTAACTGTAAAGAACATTCAAAATGTGTTGTTGTCATTTCCGTATTCCCACAAGCAATTGAATCTTGAGGAAATCAAACTGAAGGCGGCCACCTTATTTTCAAAATCAAATGGCAGTGTCAAGAATTTAATTTTGATTTCCGATTTCCAACAACGGATTGCAGCAAACAATCCTGTAACAGATTCTCTAATATCCATGTATCTGGTTCCTATTCGGCCTAGGGAGACACAGAACGTGGCCATTGATTCCATTTATCTTGATGATGAATTGTCAGAACAACCTAAGCTTACGGCATTGCTTTCTGGAGGTTCAGAAGAGCAGAATTTACCCATTTCCTTGTTCAATAACGATACGCTTATTGCGAAATCCGCAGCTAAATTCAATGCCAATGGTACAGCTGAGGTGGTCTTTTCCATTCCGGGAAATACAAAAATCAACGGAAAACTCAGCCTTACAGAAAATGGATTGGGGTATGACAACCGATTCTATTTCAGTATCAATGAAAGGGAAAAAATAAAAATATTGGCCATCAGTGCTTCAGAAAATGATTATTTGGAAAGACTGTATCCTGAAAATGAGTTCTCATTCCAGAAATCCCAGTTGAACCAATTGGATTATAGTGCGCTGGATGAGCAAAATGTGGTGGTTCTTGACAACCTTCAATCCATACCCAATAGTTTGCAAAAAGTCCTTCTTACGTTTAAGGAAAATGGTGGGACGCTCATAGTGGTTCCCTCAAACGAAAGCGATATAACTTCCTATAATTCATTTTTATCCAGCTTTTCGGCCATTCAAATGACAGAAAAAGTGGCGAACAGTACCAAAGTAACCTCCATTTCTTTTGATCATCCGTTGTACACAAACGTATTTGAAAAAGAAGTCACCAATTTTCAATACCCTACCGTAAAAGAATATTTCAGGATACGATCAAGAATGTCCAAAATTCTTGCTCTGGAGAACAATGATGCTTTTCTATTGGGAAATGATGGCTTTTACGTGTTTACGGCCTCTTTGGAAACAAGCAACTCCAACTTTAAAAATTCCCCCCTGATTGTGCCCACATTTTATAATATGGCCACATCAAGCCTTCAGTTACCGGAAATTTACCATACACTTGGTGAAATCACTACAATAGATATTTCAACAAACTTGGGCAGCGATGATATTTTAAATGTATCGAGAGAAGATTACGACTTTATCCCATTGCAGCAAACCTTTCCAAATCGTGTGCGATTGACCTTTGATCAAAATCCCGCATTAGATGGAATTTACACTATCAATCAGCAGGGACGGGCTTTGCAGAACATCAGTTTTAACTATCCCAGAGCTGAAAGCAAACTCAACTATCTGGAGGTTGAAAGTCTGCCAAATGCCCGCACCCAAGATAGCATTGGGTCACTTTTTGAATACTTGGAAGCCGAAAGTAATATTACCGCATATTGGAAATGGTTTGTTATTTTAGCGTTGCTTTTGGCGTTGACCGAGGTACTCATCCAAAAATTCATTACATGAACATTCTGCTGAAGTCTGCAAAAATCGTGTGCCCAGAAAATAAGGAACTACACTTGAAAAAGCGGGACATCCTTATTAAAAAGGGGATTATTGAAAAGATTGCCGCCTCTATTGAAACGCCTGCAAGCATAAAAGTAGTCAATCTTGAAAACCTTCATGTTTCATTGGGTTGGTTTGATAGCGGTGTGAGCTTTGGAGAGCCCGGTCATGAAGAGCGTGAGACCATTGCCAACGGTCTGAACGTAGCCGGCAAAAGCGGATTTACGGATATTGTGCTCTATCCCAACACCTATCCCGTACCCGACACCAGTTCTGACGTGGTATTTTTAAAGGAACGCAGCCTTGGGAAACCAACCAATTTACATCCGCTCGGAACCTTGACCAAAAACGCAGAGGGTGTTGACCTTGCTGAGTTGTACGATATGAAAAATGCCGGAGCGGTGGCCTTTTACGATTTTAAACAACAGATCACCAATCCCAACCTTCTAAAAATCGCCTTATTGTATGCCCAAAATTTTGAGGGACTGGTTTTTTCCCATCCCCAAGATGTCCACATAAAAGGAAAGGGTATTGTGCACGAAGGAGAAGTCTCAACCCGATTGGGATTGAAAGGAATACCTGCCTTGGCCGAAGAACTCCAGATTGCCAGGGATTTATTTATCTTAGAATACACCGGTGGCAAATTGCATATTCCCACCATTTCAACCGCAGAATCCGTAAAACTGATTGCCAATGCCAAGAAAAAAGGCTTGGATGTAAGTTGCAGCGTGGCTATCCATAATTTGGTGTTTACCGATGATTCGTTGGAAGATTTTGGTACAAATTTCAAAGTGTCTCCTCCCCTACGAACCAAACAAGATGTCAAATCGTTGCTAAAAGGTTTAAAAGACGGTACCATAGATTTTGTGACCAGTGATCACATTCCTATTGATGTGGAAGGAAAACGTGTGGAATTTGACAACGCCATTGATGGCACCCTTGGTCTGGAAACCGCATTTGGAAGCCTTAACAATATCTTTGGCCTAGAAGAAACCATATCACTTTTGACCAAAGGCAGGGAACGTTTTAATCTTGATGCCCCTATTTTAAAGGAAGGCGAGAAGGCTTGCCTAACCCTGTTTCATCCAGATAAAGAAAGTACCTTTGCCTTGGAAAACATTTTGTCCACTTCCAAAAACAGTATGTTTGTGGGAGCAAAGCTTAAGGGCAAAGTTTACGGTGTGATCAATAACGATAAAACTTCAATTTAATATTGTGAGCAAACCTAATCCGGGAAGAACAACGGCCATTGTGGCCTACATCACCATCGTAGGGTGTTTAATTGCCATTACCATGAATATGGAACCCAAAAATGCCTTTGCCCGGTTTCATATTCGGCAGGCTTTTGGAATTCATTTACTGTTCCATGCTTTGGCCGTGGCGCTAACATTTTCTGGAATTGTTTATCTATCCATCCCCCTATACCTTTTTTATTTGGTACTATGGGGCTACGGATTCATCCAAGCTCTGAATGAAAAAAACAAGCCCCTGCCTGTTCTGGGCACCTATTTTCAAAAATGGTTTACCTTTATTTCATAAAATTCTAAAATGTCCCCAACCTCATTGTCTTTGGAGTACCTAATACGTCCCTCATCATTAAAATCAGGAAAGAAACCCGGTCTATTCATGTTCCATGGTTATGGAAGCAATGAAGAGGACCTTTTTTCCTTTGCATCGGAACTTCCGGAGGAATTGGAGGTGATTTCGGTTAGGGCTCCTTATGATTTGGACCCTTTTGGCCATGCTTGGTATGCCATTAATTTTGATGCGGAATACGGTAAATGGAGTGATGATGAGCAAGCCAAAACATCTAGGGATAAAATTGTGGCCTTTATGGACGAGTCTATTGCGGCTTTTGATTTGGATGAAGAAAATATTACCCTTCTGGGCTTTAGCCAAGGCACCATTTTGAGTTATGCCGTTGCCCTTTCCTTTCCAGAGAAGGTGAAAAATGTAGTAGCGTTGAGCGGTTACATCAACAAAAGTATTTTGCGCGAAGATTATGCTGAAAAAGACCATAGCAACCTCCATATTTATGCTTCCCACGGTCAGGTGGACCAAGTAATTCCAGTAGAATGGGCCCAGAAAACCCCAGATTTCTTAAAAAAGTTGAATATTGACTTCATCTATGAGGAATTCCCTATTGGACATGGCGTTTCACAACAAAACTTTTACTCCTTCCGAAAATGGTTGGTGGAACATCTTTGATTTAAGTAATAACAGCTCGGTAGGTAGTGGATCAGTAGGCAGTGGGCATTACCCAAGGAATCCAACAATCAAATAATCAAGAGTCAAGTTCAAGAGTCAAGAGTCAAGAGTCAAGAGCAAACCCTTCTGGTTGATTTTTGGATTCGTATCAGGTAGGCAGTGGGCAGTCAAAAAAGCTCAAGTCCAAGTATCAAGTTCATGCTTCTGACTTCAAGTAGTCCAAGGTCCATCAGCCAAAAGGGGCTCACATCAACCCAAAAACAGCATTCGTCAAATAGTCCCAAAAAGTCAGCAGGAGTTTTGGGAAATTGTGGTTTCAACCCTTTAAATTTTAAAAGATGGAACGAAAAAAATTGCTATTCCTGACCCTTTTCGCCTTGTACCTTGTAATTTCCTGTAGCAAGGACGATGGGCCAAGTCCTTCGGCGAACACCGCCCCCGATATCAAGGCGCAGACCTTCCCTGCTGCCGAGAACCTAACTGATACTGCTACCATTGGAACGGTGACCGCTACCGATGCGGACAAGAATGACAAGCTCACTTTTAGTATCGCCGCAAATAGCAGCAACTTGTTTGAGATCACCACAGATGGTAAACTGAGCCTGGCCGCGGGCAAATCCCTGGATTTTGAGACCACTGATGAACACACTATTACCGTGGAGGTAACCGACAATGTCAACAATCCTGTCTTTGCAGAAATTACCATCACCGTTACCAATGTGATCGAGTCCTTGGCCGAGGATCCCGATTCCTTTATCACAACATGGGTTACCACAGCCAACAATGAAACCGTTAAAATTGGGGTTAATCCAAACCTTACCTACGATTATACCATAGACTGGGGAGATGGCACGGTTGAGAACCTTACCATCAATAGCTTCGCTGCCCAGCACCAATATGCCCAGCCAGGGGCCCATACCGTGGCCATAAAGGGCACTTTCCCAGCAATTTTAATGGATAAATATGAGCTTGTCACTCAAGCTGATGCACTTAAATTGGCAAGCATAGAACAATGGGGCACCAACCCGTGGACCAGCATGAAAAATGCCTTCATCGATTGTAAGAACATGGTGTACAACGCCACAGATGCGCCCAATCTCTCCCAAGTGACCAATATGAGTGGTATGTTTAGTTCTGCTGTTGCCTTTAACGGCGACCTCAGCGGCTGGGATGTGAGCAATGTTTCCGATATGGGTGGCATGTTTGCTGGCGCCGTTACCTTTGAAGGGACCGGGCTCAGTGATTGGAACACAAGCAATGTCAACAACATGAGTGGAATGTTTGCTTATGCCGAAACCTTTAACGGGGATCTCAGTGGCTGGGATGTGAGTAGTGTAACCGGTATGATTGGTATGTTCCGGTTTGCAAATGTCTTCAACAGAGATCTAAGTGATTGGAACACCGGCAATGTCACCGACATGAGTGAAATGTTCGCCAATGCTGTTGCTTTTAATAGTGACCTTGGCGCATGGGACATCAGCAATGTCGACAATATGGAAGATATGTTGAGTTTTTCAGGGTTAAGCTCCGAGAACTATAGCAGTACGTTGAAGAGCTGGGCCAGCCCCAATGCTCCACAAGGTATAACTTTAGATGCAACCGGGCTTCAATATTGTGATGACATAGCTACCGGTCTATCGCTTACCTATCTTACCAATGACAAAGGCTGGACCATAACTGATGGTGGTCCTGTCGATTGCAATTGATTAAAAAATACTTGTTTATCTTTAAAGAGCATCGGGAGATTTTGTTTCCCGGTGTTCTTTTAGTTCTTCTTTTTTGAGGGATGAACAATGATCAAATTCCAAGGGTCCAATAGCCAAATAACAAATCCATTAAGTTTCTTTAGAATTCGTGAAGTTGGTGTCATTTCGATATGGGATGCAAAGCTTATAAAATCGAAAGCTGTTAGTTGCTCCGAGTGTAGAGCAAGTGGTCCATTGGCGTAAAGCTAACGCTCAGGTCATCTTTTAATTCATACTGCAACAACAATTCACCCCAATATTTTCCATCCGAAAAATCAACAATGATCCATTTGTGGTTCAATACTTTGATTTTATTGATTTTGAAATCACTCTCCATACCTTCATAAGGAATCAACGGGTTGTCCCCTGATTGTTCATTGGTTTCCAATAGCTTGTCTTCAATGTAACGTGTAGGGTTATCCAAGTTGAGATGATCATAGTAGACCAAGGCATCATCGTTGTTTTCAAGCGAAAAATATTGCATATCCAATATCTTTAGCTGACTTTTCTGCAATGAATCTTGAAGCTGTTGAACTTCGGTTTCCAAGTTCTCAAGATCAGAAGTCATGGATTTTTGCATGTTATTGGTGCTCACAAATTGATAAAGAACCACTAAAGCTGCGAATACAAATAGATAAAGGAAAATTTTGCTCTTCATTGTTTAAATCTTCAATTGTAGGTTATCGTATGCCAAATGTATGTTTTTGGGCAATTCTTTTTCTACTTCTTCATGAAATCCCATAATATGACTGATGTGCGTAAAATACGTTTTATCTGCACCAGCTTCCCGCGCAAACTCAATGGCTTCCTCTAAATTAAAATGAGAATGATGGGGCTCTTTTCTGAGCGCATTGACCACCAGCACTTTGGCCCCTTTTATTTTTTTGAGTTGATCTTCATCCACCCGCTTCACATCGGTCAGGTACACAAATTCTCCAAACCGATAGCCAAATACCTGCAAGCGGTTATGATAGGCTTCAATGGGAATGATCTCTAGGTCCCCCAATTCAAATGGTACATTCTTTTTAACCGGGACAACCTGTACCGCCGGTGCTCCGGGATATCTGTTTTCATCGGCAAAAATATAATCAAATCGTCTTTTTAGGGAGGCAATTACGCGTTCGTGGGCATAGATGGGAATATCGCCCTGGCGAAAGAAAAAGGGTCTGATGTCATCAATACCGGCAGTATGATCGGCATGCTCATGAGTGAATAAAATCCCATCCAGTTTTTCAATGGGATTGCTGAGCATCTGTTGCCTAAAATCGGGGCCACAGTCAATCACATAATTATAATCGCCCCATGAAATTAAAACGGAGACCCGCAATCTTTTATCCTTGGGATCCTTGCTCAAACAAACTGGATGATCACTTCCGATAACAGGTATTCCCTGGGAGGTTCCAGTGCCCAAAAAGGTAATGGTCATCTTGTCATCCATTAAATTCAAAATTATAACTTATTTATTTAATAGATTGAATGAAGAGTGTAACTTTGTTCATCATATAAAATATCGGATATGCCTACCGTACCAAGCAAAGAAAATGCTTTTGAAAACATCCCTTCCATAAAGGCAAAGACCCTTAGAATAAACTTGAATCCAAATATTTACGGAACATTTGCCGAAATTGGGGCCGGACAGGAAACAGCGAGACATTTTTTTAGGGCAGGTGGCGCTTCGGGCACCATTGCAAAGGCAATGAGCGCCTATGATAAGTCGTTCAGTGATGCCATTTACGGTATTGAGGAAGATGGGCGGTACGTGACCCAGTCGCGTTTGAAGAAAATGCTGGACCATGAAATGAGGTTGGTGGAGGAACGGATCAGCCGTGAGAGCAACCCCAATTACTTGTTCTTTACGTATGCCAACACTGTTGCCACCATTGATTTTTCCAAACGATATAAGGGTCATGGATGGGTTGGAATCCGATTTCAATTAGATCCAAACCAAAAGGAATACGATGAAATTGTCCTGCATATCCGTTTTAAGCAAAATGAGGCCCGCTTACAACAGGAAACGTTGGGCATTTTGGGAGTCAATCTTATGTATGGGGCATTTTTTAAGTTTCATAAACCCAAAAAACTGCTGAAGTATCTATACGATCATATAGATAAGGACACCTTGGAAATTGATATGGTCAATTTTGTTGGACCCAACTTTAAGGAGGTGGACAATAGATTGATGAGCTTGCAGTTGATCAAGAATAATATGACCGATGCGGTCATGTTTGGCCCCGATGGGAACAATCTTTTACCTGCTGCGGTCCTTTACAAGAAAAATATCTTGGCACTAAGGGGAAGTTTTAGGCCTGTGACCAAGGTGAACATGGATATGTTCAAGAAATCGTACGACATCTTTGTACGGGAACAGACCGTGGAATATGAAAATACCATCGTGGTCTTTGAGATAACCCTCTCCAATCTTAAGGCTTCTGGGGAAATTGATGAACAGGATTTTATGGACCGCGCGGAGCTGCTATGTTCATTGGGACACACGGTGTTGATTTCCAAATTCCAAGAGTATTACAAGTTGGTGGAATATTTTAACAATTATACCAAGTCAAAAATTGGATTGACCATGGGCGTAAACAACCTAGTGGATATTTTTGATGAGAAATATTACCGTGATCTAAGTGGTGGTATCCTTGAGGCTTTTGGAAAATTGTTCTTTAAGGATCTAAAGGTATACCTCTACCCTATGAAGGATCCAGAGACCGGCCAAATTATGACCAGCAATAATGTAAAAGTGCATCCAAGGATGAAAGAATTATACAAATTCTTTAAGTATAATGGAAAAGTAATGGACATTATTGATTATGATCCTGATATTATGCACATTTTCTCCAGGGATGTACTGAAAAAAATCATCAATGGCGAGGATGGATGGGAAGAAGAATTGCCAGAAGGTATTGCCGAAATAATCAAGGAAAAGCATCTCTTTACCCGTAAAGTACTCCCAGAGAAGGAAGAGGCATAAATATCACATCGAGCGGAGTCGAGATGTCTTTTTTTGTTCTCGACTCCGCTCGATGCAACAATACTTGCTATTCTAAAATCTGAGCGGCGTGGTCCTTGGTCTTTACCTTATCAATGACCCGTTCCACAATACCATCACCACTGATTACAAAAGTGGTACGATGGATTCCGTCAAATTTTCTTCCCATAAACTGTTTTGGTCCCCAAACACCAAAAATCTCAAGGACGGTATGGTCTTCATCTGCCAATAAAGGGAATGGGAAATCATATTTTTTCTTGAAGTTTGCCTGCTTACGCTCAGAATCAGCACTTACTCCTAAAATCTCATATCCAGCATCCTGCAAGGCTTTGTAATTGTCTCTTAGATTGCAGGCTTCCAGAGTACATCCGGGTGTATTGGCTCTTGGGTAAAAGAAAACCACAAGTTTTTTTCCTTTATAGTCACTCAGATTAATTGTGTTTCCATCTTGGTCTTTTGCGGAAAATTCAGGTACTTTATCCCCTACTTTTAACATATCCATATGCGTACGGTCTCTATTTTATTGTTTAATTATTTTTATTCAAAATTAAACAAAAATGACTAAACAAGAAAAAGTTGATTTTGTTATTAAAACTTTGGATAAAATTTACCCGTCCATTCCCATTCCCTTAGACCACAAAGACCCTTATACACTCCTGATTGCTGTCTTGTTATCTGCCCAAAGTACAGATGTACGGGTGAATCAAATTACGCCATTGCTATTTGAAAAAGCGGACAATCCGTATGATATGGTAAAGCTTTCTGTGGATGAGATACGGGAAATCATCAAGCCTGTTGGGCTTTCACCTATGAAATCAAAAGGAATTCATGGTCTTTCCCAAATTTTGATAGAAAAATACAATGGTAAGGTTCCAAGGAGCATTGAATTATTGGAGGAATTGCCAAGTGTAGGCCACAAAACAGCCAGTGTAGTGGTTTCGCAAGCTTTTGGCATACCTGCATTCCCTGTTGATACGCATATTCATAGATTGATGTACCGTTGGGGATTCAGTAATGGGAAAAATGTGGTGCAAACGGAGCGGGATGCCAAGCGTTTGTTCCCCAAGGAAATCTGGAACCGACTTCATTTGCAAATCATCTGGTATGGAAGAGAATATTGCCAAGCAAGGGGCTGGGACTTGGAAAAGGATGTGATTACAAAGACCATCGGGCGAAAATCCGTCATCAACGAATATTATAAAAACAAAAAGAGCCGCTAATTGCGGCTCTTTTTGCATCTGTTTTTCAGCAACTTAGTTCAAAGTTACTTCAAATGGATGCTTTTTGTAGTTAACTACATGAATCGATTTAGAATAGCTAAGTAAGAAATTAATAGTTTCTTGGCTTGCTTTTACCGATTTAACGGTTTTTTGTTCTTCAGAGTAAATATTTTCCATATTCTAGCATTAATGTTTCAAATAGATAACGCCGCTAGAATTGAAATATTGTAGGGTTCGACAGAATGCCGATTAATTCGTTAAAACGATGTTCTTACGATCAACGATTTTTCTGAGATTAATCAGTGCATAGCGCATTCTTCCCAAAGCTGTGTTGATACTTACCCCAGTATTTTCAGAGATTTCCTTGAAGCTCATGTCCTTATAGATACGCATGATCAAGACTTCTCTCTGATCTTCGGGCAATTCATCAATCAACATGGTAAGATCGTTGTCAATCTGGTCTTTGATGATTTGTTTTTCAGCATTTAGCTTCTCGTCCTTGATTACGGAGAAAATGTTGAAGTCATCGCTGCCTTCAAACTTTGGCATTCTTTTATTTTTCCGAAAGTGGTCTATAATAAGGTTGTGGGCAATGCGCATTACCCATGGCAAAAACTTGCCTTCCTCACTATATGAACCTTTCTTCAAGGTTTTAATGACCTTGATAAAAGTGTCTTGGAAGATGTCCTCTGCAACATCCCTGTCAAGTACTTTGGAATAAATAAAACTGGAAATTCGTTGGTTGTGCCTGTTGATGAGCGCCTCTAGCGCTTTTTCATCACCAGCAATGTAGTTTTTAACTAGAATCGAGTCATTAATCTGTAGTTCCATACAAATTACTTTTTTTTGGTTAATATCACGGTCTTCCCTTTCCAAGAAAGACTTTAGGTATTTAGTTGAAATTTTAAAAAAGTAATTATTTCTGTATAGGCCTATCAGTATTTTAATTACAACTCAAATATAGAAAATTAGGTAGGCGACCTAAAAACTATGTTGTGATTTGCGCTTTTTTATATGTTAACTGATGCAATATACGTATTAAGTGTCCTGTATCGTATCTTTGAGGCCCTAATTTTAACAAATGTCAGCGATTACCAACATAGATCCCAAGCAGAATATCATCATAAAAGGTGCCAAACTCCATAACCTTAAAAATATAGATGTTGTTATTCCACGTAATAAATTGGTGGTGATTACCGGATTGTCCGGTTCTGGTAAATCAAGCTTGGCTTTTGACACACTTTATGCCGAAGGTCAACGTCGCTATGTGGAAAGTCTTTCTTCCTATGCCCGGCAGTTTTTGGGAAAATTGGACAAACCTAAAGTGGATTATATAAAAGGTATAGCCCCGGCCATTGCCATTGAACAAAAAGTGAATTCTACCAATCCGCGTTCCACGGTGGGAACCACCACGGAAATCTACGACTACCTAAAGTTGTTGTATGCCCGTATTGGGAAGACCATCTCCCCTATTTCGGGCAAGGAGGTAAAAAAACATACCGTAACCGATGTCATTAATTATATAAAGCCACTTGCTGAAGGAACAAAGCTCCTATTGTTGGCTCCTATTATTATTAAGGAAGACCGCGACTCCATAAAATCGTTGCAGCTATTTTCCAAGCAAGGCTATGCCCGTATTAAATATAATGGTGAAGTCCTTAGAATAGATCAAGCTCCTGAGGATATTGGAAGGGAATTTGATTTGGTCGTGGACCGGGTAATTGTGAAGGATGATGAGGATTTCTACAACCGATTGGCCAATGCGGTGGACAATGCCTTTTTTGAAGGCAAGGGTCAATGCGCTATAGAAAACTTGCAAAGTGGAGAAGTTAAGGTGTTCAGCAATCAGTTTGAATTGGATGGGATGAAATTCTTGGAACCCAATGTACACCTTTTCAGTTTTAATAATCCCTACGGCGCTTGTCCCAAATGTGAGGGCTATGGTGATGTGATAGGCATTGATGAAGATTTGGTGATTCCCAATACCGCCCTATCCGTTTATGAAAATGCAGTTTTTCCTTGGCGAGGTGAAAGCATGGGATGGTATCGGGACCAATTGGTGAACTCCGCCTATAAATTTGATTTTCCCATCCATAAACCTTGGTTTGAACTCTCTGAAGAACAAAAGCAGTTGGTTTGGGACGGGAATGAGCATTTTATTGGTATCCATAAATTCTTTGAACAACTCGAAGAAAAGAGTTATAAAATCCAGAATCGGGTGATGCTTTCTCGGTATCGAGGAAAAACCAAGTGTACGGTTTGCAAAGGAAAGCGACTTCGAAAAGAAGCCAATTATGTAAAGGTAGGTGGTAAATCTATTTCAGATTTAATAGAACTTCCCATAAAAAGAGTAGTTCCTTTTTTTGAGGAGCTCCAACTATCCGAGCACGACACCGCCATCGCCAAACGATTGATCACCGAAATCACCACCCGTTTGGACTTTTTGGATAAAGTAGGATTAAGTTATCTCACCCTGAATCGTAAATCCAATACCCTATCCGGTGGGGAAAGCCAGCGCATTAATCTGGCCACATCGCTGGGAAGTAGTTTGGTGGGTTCCATGTACATTCTGGATGAACCCAGCATCGGCCTTCACCCCAAAGACACCGAAAACCTCATTGAAGTCCTTAAATCTCTAAGGGATTTGGGCAATACCGTTATCGTAGTGGAACATGACGAAGATATCATGAAAGCTGCCGACGAGGTCATCGATATTGGCCCTGAAGCAGGGACATTAGGTGGTGAAGTAGTGGCAACAGGAAGTTTGGAAGCCGTTTTAAAATCCAATTCCCTCACCGCTGATTATCTAACGGGGAGAAAAGAAATCCAAGTTCCTGCCGAACGAAGAAATTCCAAACATTATATTCAGATTAAGGGAGCACGGGAAAACAACCTTAAAAATATTGATGTAACCTTTCCCTTGAACATGTTAACGGTGGTCACAGGGGTTTCCGGAAGTGGAAAAAGTACCTTGGTCAAAAAAATTCTGTATCCTACCATATTAAAGGAAGTGGGTGGTTATGGTGAAAAGGCAGGACAGTTTAGTGCTGCTGAAGGTAAATATGCCCACATAAAGCATGTGGAGTTTGTGGACCAGAATCCCATTGGGCGTTCCTCCCGATCAAATCCGGTGACGTATATTAAAGCTTACGATGACATCCGAAGTCTGTTTGCTTCGCAAAAGTTGAGCAAATTGAGAGGCTATCAGGCCAAACACTTTTCCTTTAATGTGGATGGTGGCCGTTGTGAAAAATGCAAGGGTGAAGGTGAGATTACCGTGGAAATGCAATTTATGGCTGATGTGCATTTGGAATGTGATGTTTGTGGGGGCAAACGCTTCAAAAAAGATATATTGGAAGTGCAGTTTGAAGGCAAAAACATCGATGATATCCTAAACATGACCATCGATGACGCCATTGCACACTTTAAGAATCACAAACAGGACAAAATTGTAAGCAAACTACAGCCTCTGCAAGATGTAGGTTTGGGGTATGTTACCTTAGGGCAGTCCTCCTCTACCCTTTCGGGCGGTGAGGCGCAGCGTATTAAACTCGCTTCTTTTTTGGTAAAAGGGAATACCAAGGAAAAAGCTTTGTTCATCTTTGATGAACCCACCACAGGACTCCATTTTCACGATATTAAAAAATTGCTCAAATCCTTTGATGAATTGATAGGTAAAGGGCATTCCATCATTGTCATTGAACACAATATAGAACTCATTAAATGTGCGGATTATATCATTGACCTTGGTCCTGAGGGTGGTGAAAATGGTGGGTATTTGGTGGTTGAGGGCACTCCGGAGGAGGTTGCTCAAGTCTCTGAATCCCACACTGCTAAATATCTGAAATATAAGATTTGATCAACTAAACAAGTTTTTTCGATTTTATATTGTACACAAAGTACAGGGGTAAACTCAAGACGTCCCTGACATTTCCTATTCATAGTCTCAAAAATACATCAATTCATATACTGGTTTTATCAAACCTAACCTTCCTTTTACAAATTTACTTCCTTTCAAAACCAAATATGGTTATAACATCGCATCGCTAATATTTGTCAATTTGATTACTTCCCTGATTGATTTTGTTGTTAGAGCAAAATGCCGCGAGAAGATTCATCTGGACAATTAGCGATAACCAATACTTAAATTATGAATCTCTCCATTTCTAAAACCAAATGGCAGAGGGGGTTTATACTGGGGCTTTTCTTTGCAATGGTACGTCTTGTCCCAAACCCTCTAATTAATACCCCAATAGAAAATCATAAGAACAGCCCTACTGCAAACAACATTGCATCTGTTCATTCGGAATCCCAAACTAATTTGAATGTCTCGATTTCCACTGCATACGTTCCGGCTATCGCTATAATTAAAACAGGGGTCCAAGACCCTGGGAGTCCATGCAGACAAATAGTATTTACCTATACGGTTACTAATCAAAGTACTAACGGTGAAATTTTAGAGGGTGTGGAGGTTATTGATCCCCTAATCGGCATGAACGCCTTGCCAGGTCCATCGGCCGGCGATGACAACAATAATACTTTTTTGGACCCAGGAGAGGTATGGGAATATAATGCCCTAGATATTATAAGCATACAGGACAGGATCAATGGGCAAGTGAGTGGCAATGCCACTGTTACGGCAGATGTTCAAGGCCAGGGAATCTCTGTGAATGACCTATCTGATGATGACAGTGTTTTGGAAGATGAGCCTACCATAATTGATTTAACTGAATGCCAGCCTACCATTGCAATCGTCAAAACAGGTATTGTGGCCCCTGGTTGCGATAACATCCGTTACCGTTTTGATGTTACCAATGAAAGTGCTGGTGACGATTTTTTAGAAAATATTGAGGTCATTGACCCACTGATTGGTCCCAATCCCATTGTTGGACCGTCTTTTGGGGATAATGGCAACGACATATTGGAAGTTGGCGAGGTTTGGTCCTATTTTGAAACCTATGACCTTACACAAGCTGACAAAAACCTAGGCCATGTGGAGAATCAAGCCCATGTAACCTCTAATGTGCAGGGTTTTCCAAATGCCTTTATTGAAGATGACTCTGATGATAACAGTGTATTGGAAAATGATCCAACAATAATCGATATATCAGTATGCCAACCAAGAGTAGCTCTGGTAAAGACAGGTACGGTAAGCAATGATTGCAGCCAAATCGAATATACTTTCTATGTTTCCAATACAGGAGCCCAAATTTTAACCAATATTGAGGTCATCGACCCCTTGTTTGTTAATGAACTTGGAAATAATCCCATACCTGATTTAGATCTCACTACAGATTTAAACAGTAACGGACATCTAGACTTGAACGAAGTTTGGGTATACAGAAGGGCTTATAATCTTACCCAAGGCGATTACAATACGGGAGAAGTGGTAAATCAAGCAACGGTAACAGCGGAAATCCTTGTAGCTCCCAATAACTTTGTAAATGATCTTTCTGATGATAACATAATTTTTGAGGACCATCCCACAGTGACTGACCTCACGGCTTGTATAAACCCAGAAATTGGTGTCATTAAGCAAGGACAAGTAATTGATATAGATGCGGATGGTTGTGATGATCATATACTATATGAGTTTACCGTGGCCAACCTGGGAGACGTGGATTTAGCCACAGTTACGCTTGATGATGTATTCCTTGGCGGAGTCATTCCTGGGCCTGCTTCTGGAGACGTTGGGAATGATAATATCTTAGGTATCGGCGAAGAATGGATATACAATTTCCTTTATGATATTACCCAAACCGATATAGACCAAGGTATTGTCCAAAACCAAGCTAGTGTAAAAGGGCATTTGAGCAACAATGTAAATATCCAAGTATCCGATTTGTCGGATAACGATAGCTATAACGAAGACGAATTCACGGTAACCGATGTCGCAGGAACCTGCGATGACCATGGAGGCCCTTTGGGCGTAATTAAATCAGGGACTTCCATTGACAGTAATGGAGATGGTTGCGAAGATCAAATCCAGTATACGTTCAGTGTAACAAATAAAAGTCCACTGGACTTGAACCAAGTAATCCTTGAGGACAATGACATATTGCTGGGTGTTATACCTGGGCCCGACTCCGGAGATGATGGCAATGATGGAATCATGGATCCAAATGAAGTTTGGAGCTACTCAGCAACTTACCTAATTACCCAAGCTGATATTGATGCCACCCAGGTTATGAATCAAGCAGAAGCAAGGGCAAATTTAATGCTGAACAACAACCAATATGCTGATTTATCTGATGATGACAGTTACGCAGAAAACGACCCTACTATAACATCCGTCACGGGAGCTTGTATTCCCAACCCTGGTATTGGACTTATCAAACAAGGTGAGTTGGTTGATAGCAATGACAATGGCTGTAAAGAATCCATTATTTATACGTTCACGGTTGCCAATTTAGGCAATGTAAACCTGGAATCTGTTACCGTACAAGACGACTTATTGGCGATAACCTTAACCGAGCCAGATTCGGGAGATACAGGAAATGATGGAATCCTAGGACCGGATGAAGAATGGACATATACCCTGATTTATGGAATTACTGAGGCAGACATTGACGCGACCCAAGTCCAAAATCAAGCAGAGGTAACCGCTGTCCATGTGGGTACACAAAATAGTATTTCAGACTTCTCTGATGATGCCAGTTATTCCGAGGATGGATTCACGCTTATATCAGTAGCAGGTGCCTGTGTTGGCTCTGGTAATCCAAACTTTGAGATATTCAATGGAATTACTCCAAATGGAGATGGTCTAAATGACTATTTCCATATCGAGGGCATTGACAATTATCCTTTCAACTCCATGAAAATATTTAACCGATGGGGGGTGTTGGTCTATGAAATCAGTGAATATGGCCAAGGAAATAATTTGTTCAGGGGTGCCTCTGAAGGAAGAGCGAACATTGCAGCAGACCGGGAACTACCCAGCGGAACTTATTTCTATGTATTAACCTTCCCTGCCGAGAATCCGGGGCAAAAAAGTTATTCAGGATACATCTATATAAATAGAGATTGATTGCATTCCGCAATGCCAAAATTCAAAACAAAAATCCAAATGAAACCAAATAACAAAAGAATGCCATGGTCAATGGTGATCCTACTGTTATCAACAGTCTATCAAAGCTTTGCCCAACAAGATCCCCAATACACACAATACATGTACAACACCCAGATTGTGAATCCTGCATATGCTGGGTCTCGAGAAACACTTAGTTTTGGTGTATTGGGCCGTACCCAATGGGTAAACCTGCAAGGTTCCCCAACAACGGGCACCTTTACTGTTAACTCTCCTATAGGGTTATATGACAATATGGGATTGGGACTATCTATTGTACATGACCAAATAGGCCCAGCAATAGAGTCAAACATAGTAGTGGATTTTTCATATTCATTATTTCTAAAATCCCCGAATAAACTCTCCTTTGGGCTTAAGGCGGGCATAGATGTATTGGATGTGGATTATTCCCGTCTGAACATTTTTGATTTTGAAGATCCTTTTTTTCAAAATAATGTGGATAATAAACTGCAACCCCAGGTCGGTGCCGGAATCTATTTCAACACCAACAAGTTTTATGCAGGTCTCTCTGTTCCCAATTTTTTGAATACCAAACATTTTGATGAAAGTACACTGAACAATACGGACCCTGGAAGCGTTGCCATAGAAAGATTGCACTACTTTCTTATAGCAGGATATGTATTCAACTTAAATGACAACTTAAAATTTAAACCAGCAACACTGGTGAAAATGGTAAGTGGAGCACCACTACAATGGGACATTTCGGCCAATTTCTTAATCAATGAAAAATTTACTTTGGGGGCTTCCTATCGATGGAGCGCTTCCATGAGTGCACTGGCTGGATTCCAAATTTCAAACTCCATTTTTGTGGGAATGGCCTATGACTATCAATCTACTACAATAGAGAACTATAGCGATGGCTCCTATGAAGTCTTTTTACGGTTTGACATATTCAACGGTCCAGACAGAATGATGACCCCAAGATTTTTTTAATCCCTTACTTATGAAATCAAGAACTCTTATAAAACTGGTATTGACTTTGTCAATTGTGGTTGGAATGAAAGGCCAAGAACTCAAAATAAAAAAAGCAAACGATGAGTTTGATAATTTTTCCTATATAGATGCTCGGAAAATTTATTTGGATGTGGTGGAAGATGGATATGAATCAGCTCAAATTTTTAAAAAACTGGGCGACACCTATTATTATAACAGTGAATATGCAGAAGCTTCAACATGGTACAAAAAATTGATTGAGCAATATCCAAGCCAAGTTGAGTCGGAATACTACTACCGATTGGCGCAAACTCTAAAAAGTGTAGGTCAATATGATGAGTCAGAGCGAATGATGCAAAAGTTCGGGGCATCATCTAATGATAACAAACCAGCAGAAAACTATACTTCAATAGAAAGCCCAATGGATTTTAAGAATAAAAAATATATCGTTAAGAACGTTACCAATGGACTATCGAGTTCCGATTTTGGGCCGTCATTCTTTGGGGATAAAATTGTTTACGCCTCATCCTCCATTAATCCCATGGGAAGTAAAATACATGACTGGAACGGCCTTCCGTATCTAGACCTATATGAAGCCAATATTGGAGAGGGCGGCATGCTTTCTAATCCCACTCCTCTGAAAGGAGATATCAATTCCCCATATCATGAATCGTCGGCTGTCTTTACCAAAGACGGAGGAACTGTCTATTTTACCCGCAACAATTATATGGATGGAAAGAAAAAAAGAGATAAAGACCGACTTGTAAGTCTAAAAATCTATAAAGCCACTAAAAATGAAAATGATGTCTGGGGCAATGTGGAGGAGTTGCCATTCAACAGTGATTCATACGCTGTGGCGCATCCGGCATTAAGTCTCGATGAAAAACGGCTGTATTTTTCCTCTGACATGGAAGGTTCGCTGGGAAGGTCTGATATTTGGTATGTTGATATTCTGCCGAATGGAACCTATGGAACTCCTGTAAATTTTGGAACTGTTATCAATACTCCAGAAAGAGAGTCTTTCCCCTATATAAGTGATAACAATAACCTTTATTTTTCCAGCGATGGACATCCTGGCCTAGGTGGCTTGGACACCTTTGTTATTTCCTTGGATCAAAATGGACAATACCCAAAAGTAACCCATCTGCAAAGTCCCATAAACTCCAATCAAGATGATTTTGGTTTTATTATAAATGAGAAACATATAACAGCCTATATATCATCAAACCGTGAGGGGGTTGAAGGAAGTATATCAGATGATATTTATTTGATAAATGAAAGCTGTAATACAGTTATCAATGGAATTGTTTCAGATATAAAGACGGGTGAGCCCCTTCATGGATCTGTGGTTACCTTATTAGATAATCAAAATAACGTCATGTCCCAAGAGATAACCTCCACTGATGGGTCATATTCATTTGAAGGTTTGGTGGATTGCAATAGCCAATATGCCATCCGTGGAACTAATGAAGAAAAGGACTATCAACCTACAGAAAAGCTAATAACCTCACCAAATGGAACGTATGTTTTAGAGGTGAATTTAGAGCTTGTCCCGCCAGACTGCCCAGTGAACGATTTGGGATGCAGACTTGATTTACAACCCATCTATTTTGATTTTGACAAACACAATATCAGACCAGATGCTGAAATTGAATTGGCCAAAATATTGCAGGCAATGAGAGCATACCCACAATTAAATATTCATATTGAGTCTCATACAGATTCAAGAGGTAATGACACCTATAATGCTACCCTTTCTGAAAAACGAGCTCAATCCACCATGAATTGGCTTATGGACAAAGGTGTAGATTCCAGTAGGCTTTCGGCTAAAGGATATGGGGAATCCCAACTTCTAAACCAATGTGGCAATGGCATTAATTGCCTAGAGGAAGAGCACCAACTCAATAGAAGGTCTATGTTCATCATTCAATACTAAAACCAACGCAGAAGGGAAATCTTTGAAATCTCCGTCAAACGGAACGGCTTTTTCATCAAATCATAGCTGCCATTTGTAAAGTTATAGGGCTCCAATACCTATAAAAGGTAAATCTTTATGGTTTAAAAAAGCTACGCTACTGCATCTTTTCTGGGCAAGAGCCAATGCTTTGTAAGACCATATTTTATGACAAGATTTTTATAGAATTAGAAATGGTTTAGCATCAATTCAAAAAATTGCAGTCACCCCCCAAATAAAGCAACTAACTATGCTCTTTGACTCAATTAATAATAAAAAGCGAAAAATCAGATTGATAAGCATCCTTTCAATCTTAGCATTTTATCTTTCAATTTCAACTTTTTCCAACAGCAAAAATATCACGGCGCCAAGTAATTTCACACATAATGAGGTTGAAATAAAGCATGCCAGTTCCAGCCCATATGCTCCCAGCATTTCCATTATAAAATCTGCCCCCGCATTTGATGGAAGCGATTGTAGCGAAATTCCCTTTACCTATACCATAACCAATCAAGGCGGCATTGGAGAAGAGCTTCAAAATGTGGTAATTACCGATCTTGATTTTGGTGGAATAATTGCTGGACCAATGTCATCGGACTATACTGGCGATACTGGTGGCGTGGGTGGCGACGGGATTCTTTCTCCCGGGGAAATTTGGACCTTTGAGATTAGTTACACCATCGCACAAACAGACCTAGATAATGGCCAATTTATTGGACAAATAGCAAACGTCAATGCCGAATTGGTTTCCAACCCCAGTATTGAGGTTGGGGATACTTCCCATCCATCAGACCCCAATGGTGAAGCCCCCACCATCGTAGATTTGTCCGCGTGTCAAAACCCCAGCATTGGGCTAATTAAGGAATGGGCGTATTTTGATTTGGACAATGACGCTTGCGCTGAGAACTTTTTATACACCTTCAGGGTAAGAAATACAGGGGACATTAGTTTGCAAAACATTGTTTTGAACGATCCATTGCTTGGAGGAGCTGTCCCCGGTCCAAAACCAGGAGCTGATATTGGAGGCGATGGCATCCTAAGCCCTGGCGAAGAATGGGAATACCAAGCCTTGTATGCTGCAGATCTTGAAGAAGGGGGGGCTATTTTTAACCAAGCCGATGTTACTGCAGAAACCGTGGTCCAGAATATTGAAGTATCCGATCTTTCGGATGATGGTGGTCAAAATGGTGGTGGAGGTACATTTGGGAGTGGTTCTGGCAATGATGATGGTACCATTGCCGCTTATGATGACCCTTCATGTGGTGTTACTTTTGTTCGAATAGCACTCATCAAAGAAGCCACGCCTACAGATGATAGTGGCGATAACTGCTTCGAAAGCATCTTGTACACCTTTTCTGTACAAAATGTCGGTCAGGCTCCTCTTGAAAACATCCTATTGACAGATGATATGTTGGGCGGAGAAATCGCCAACCGTACCAACAATGGCAATGGGGATGAAATTCTAGATCCAGGGGAAACCTGGACCTATGAAGCAAACTATAATTTGGTCCAAGCCGATTATGATGCCGGTTTTGTGTCCAATCAAGCACTGGTACAAGCTGAAATAGAAGGTTTGGGCATAGCCTTATTCGATTATTCTGATGATACCAGCTATGACGAAAATGACCAAACCATTGTGCCAGCATGTCTCACCTCAAGTATGGCGTTGGTGAAATCAGTAGGGGTCTCAGATTATCTGGATTTAGATAATAACGGTTGTGTGGAGACCATACGTTACAACTTTGAGGTGTCCAACACCGGAGGTATCGCCCTTGAAAATGTAGTGCTTAATGATAATGTTTTGGGCGGACCTGTAAACGGCCCCATACCCATTACAGATACCAACGGTGATGGTGTACTCTCTGTGGGTGAGACATGGACCTACCAAGCCCTCCACTCCCTAACCCCACAGAACGTCTCAGACGGAGAGGTAACCAACCAAGCACAGGTTACCGCCTATGAAGAGAATACCAACAACCAAGTTTCTGCCATGGACGAGATCACCACTCCTTTAGGGGCCAATGCCTGTCCAGCAGTGGCAAGTATTGGGCTCATAAAAAGGGCTCCTCTTATTGGACTGCAGGATTTAGATAATGACGGTTGCCCAGAAACGGTAACTTATCAATTTACGGTGACCAATACGGGAAGCATTCATCTGGGACAGATAACCCTTATTGATACACCACTCAAAGCTCCCATTACTGGCCCCCAAGGCGATATTGGTGGTGACAGTGTGCTCTCTGTAGGAGAAAGCTGGACTTATGAAGCACTCTACCCCATTACTGATCAAGATGAAATAGCCGGACAAGTTACCAACCAAGCCCAGGTTACCGCCATCGCTTTGAACGATAATAGTCCAATATCCGACTTATCGGATCATACCAACAATGATGAAGACCGTGCAACCACTATTGTTTTTAATCAAACCGTGTGCGCTGCAGAGTCCAGAATTGGTCTTCTTAAAAGAGTGCCTTTGGGAAACTTGGAAGATTTGGACAATGATGGGTGCGACGAAACTATCCGATACTTTTTTGATGTAGAAAATATAGGTACCATAACCCTTGAAAACATAGAACTTACTGATGTTTTGTTTGGCGGAACCATAACCGATTATGAATCATTACAGGGTGATGTCAACAATGATCAAGTTCTTTCCATTGGTGAAAGATGGAAATATGAAGTGCTCTATCCCCTTAATGATCAGGACATTGCTGACTTAGAGGTTGTCAATCAAGCGCAGGTTACTGCAAATGAATGGGGCACCAACATTGAAGTTGCGGATGATTCCGACCCCACCGATTATGCCCAGGACAGACCAACCATCACTTCCACCGTAGGTGCCTGCCCGGCAGAAGCTGGGATTGAACTCACAAAAACAGGGGTTTTGGCGGACAGTGGAAATGGCTGTTTCGACACCATTGAATATACCTTTTCAGTAGCCAATACAGGAGCCTTAGATCTTGAAGAAGTGATGCTCAACGATACTGTCTTGGGCGGCCCCCTAAACGGTCCCATCCCCATTTCTGATTCTAACGGTGATGGCAAACTTTCCGTGGGTGAGACATGGATTTACCAAGCACAATACGCACTGACCCTACAAGATGTATCAGATGGGCAGGTGACAAACGAAGCACAGGTTACCGCGCTGGAAGAGGGTTCCGGCAACCAAGTTTCTGCAATGGACGAGATCACCACCCTCCTAGGTGTAAATGCATGTGCAGCTGAAGCTGGAATTGGGCTCAAAAAAACAGGGGTTATGGTGGACAGTGGAAACGGTTGTTTCGATACCATTGAATATACCTTTACCGTAGCCAATACAGGAACTATTGAACTTGATAACGTTGTGCTTACCGATGCTGACTTGGGTGGCGAGATTACTGGTCTGGTACAAAGCACCGATATTAATACAAAAGGTGTCCTTTCAGTGGGCGAAGAATGGACCTATGTGGCCCAATATGCCATTACAGAAGCGGACATCACTGCCAATGAGGTACGGAACCGAGCAGAGGTAAATGCCCAAGAAGTGATTAGTGACAATCCTGTTTCTGACTTTTCGGACCACACGGATTATACTCTAGATAGGGAAACCGTCATTTCACCTTTGGACAATGTCTGTACGCCATCCGGCATAAACCTTAACAAATTTGTAGGAGGATTGGACTTTATAGATCAAAATAATGATGGATGCACTGAAGCCATCAGATACAACTTTATTATTTCGAACACGGGTACGGTTAATCTCCTAAATGTAATCCTGACCGATGATAATTTGGGAGGACAAGTCATTGAGCTGCCCATAGGCGATTCCAATAACGATCAAGTGCTATCTGTTGGTGAGCAATGGACCTACCAAGTATTGTATCACCTTACCCCATCTGACATTGGGGTGTTGTCAGTTATGAATCAAGCTGATGTAGCGGCGGTTGAGGAGGGCACCAACAACCCAGTTTTGGATACGGACGAGATTACAATTCCCTTGGACGACACCTTCTGCCCTTCTGAGGCGGTTATTGAACTTGAAAAATCCGGTGAGTTGGTCAATCTAGATGGAGATAACTGCATGGAAAGCATACAATATACCTTCACCGTTTCCAATACGGGAACTATGGATTTAGCCCAAATTGTACTTACAGATACAGATTTGAATGTTCCCATCATCGGACCCACTGGCGATACGGGAAATGACCAAATGCTTTCCATTGGCGAGGTGTGGACCTATGAGGCCACCTACCCCATCACCCAAGCGGATATTGATGGGGGTACCGTATTGAATCAAGCCAGTGTCTCTGCTGTAGAACAAGAAAACAATACTTCTGTTTCCGATAGCTCTGATAGCGTCATTATTGATGTTTCAGGCGCTTGTGTCGCTGAATCGAAAATCGGGCTCATAAAAACTGCTGGCAGTCAATTGGAAGATGTTGACAATGATGGTTGCCCAGAAAATATCAGCTATACGTTTACGGTAAAAAATACAGGAGCGATTATTCTTCAAGATGTGGTTCTCAATGATATTAAACTAGGACCGGGGTCCATAGAAGGTCCGTTACCTGGAAATGACATTAATGGTGACACCTACCTTTCCGTTGGTGAAACATGGACCTACCAAGCCCTATATCCCATTTCGGAACAGGATAGCATAGCGGGGCAGGTTATAAATCGGGCACAGGTAAGTGCTGTTGAGCTTGGAACCACTATTATGGTTACAGACGATTCTGATAATAACTCTTTTGATGAAGATGATGACACCATCACCTCAATTGCAGGTGCCTGTGTGGCCCGCGCTGGAATTAAACTCGTAAAAAACGGAGTGCTTGTAGATCAGGATGGTGATGGATGTGCAGAATCCATTCAATATACTTTTGCTGTTGAAAATACGGGAGCCATCAACTTGTATCAAATACTACTGGAAGATACGCTATTACAGCAAGCTGATATTCAAGGACCCTTGCCAGGTAGTGACATTAATGGAGACCAAGTACTTTCCGTTGGTGAAACTTGGATGTTTGAAGCCTTTTATTCCATTACCCAACAGGACATAGCTGATGAAGAAGTCACCAATCAAGCCACGGTATCTGCTTTAGAGGTCTTCACAAATAATACCATTTCAGATGAGTCCGAGGAAATTGTAACCATAATTGAAGGAATCCCATGTGTTGATCCAGTGGACCCCGATTTTAAAATCTTTAATGGTATTTCCCCCAATGGCGATGGTGTCAACGATTACTTCCAAATAAAAGGGATAGAAAGTTACCCTAACAATACTTTAAAAGTATTCAACAGATGGGGCGTATTGGTCTTTGAGATGGATGGTTACGGTTTGGGCAATCAACAGTTCACCGGTCATTCGGATAGTAAGGTCACCGTTGCAAAAGATAGAAAGCTACCAAGTGGCACTTATTTTTATACACTCACCTTTCATGGAAATGATAACCCCGGAGAAAAAAGCTATTCAGGATACCTCTATATCAATCAAGATTAATCACTACAAAACAACTTCAAAAACAACCTACAGAATAGGAAATGATATTCAACATGCAAAAAACCAAATGGGCATACCTTTTTAATCTAATTTTAATGACATACACAGGATCGGCCCAACAAGACCCGCAGTATACCCAATACATGTACAACACCCAAATTGTAAACCCTGCCTATGCCGGATCTAGGGAAGTGCTCAGTTTTGGTGTTTTGGGTCGCACACAATGGGTTGGGTTGGACGGATCTCCCCAAACGGGAACGTTTACCGTGAATTTTCCAACGGGACTTTACAGGAATATGGGGCTGGGTATGTCCATTGTCCATGACCAAATTGGCCCTGCTATAGAATCAAATGCCACAGTAGACTATTCCTATTCCATCAACCTGGCTCCTTATACCATAAGCAAGTTATCTTTTGGGCTTAAAGCGGGAGTGGATATGCTGGATGTGGATTACAGCAGACTGGAACTCTCGGACCCCAATGATTTCGCTTTTCAAAACAATGTAGATCAAAAACTCAATCTACAAGTTGGGGCCGGAATCTATTATCGTACTGAGAAATTTTATGCTGGAGTATCCGTACCCAATTTCTTAAACTCCAAACACTTTGATGAGAGCTCATTACAGAATCAGGATGTAAACAGTATAGCCATCGAAAGATTACACTATTTCTATATAATGGGCTATGTTTTTGACTTAAGTCAAAACCTAAAATTTAAACCAGCGACCCTTGTGAAATTTGTAAGCGGAGCCCCTTTGCAATGGGACATGTCCGCCAATTTTCTAATTCATGAGAAGCTTGCGCTGGGAGCATCTTATCGTTGGAACGCCTCCATAAGTGCCTTGGCTGGCTTCCAAATTTCAAGGTCCATTTTTGCAGGGGTAGCCTATGATTATCAATCCACCGCCATTGAAGATTACAGCAATGGCTCCTATGAGGTATTTATTCGGTTTGATGTCTTCAATAGACTGGACAGGGTACTCACCCCAAGGTTTTTTTAAAAATTGATGATGATGTCAACAAAATTTTCAGCGGTATTCTTATGTTTAGGCCTATTTACCCTAACGGTAAACGGACAAAAAAGCAACCTAAAAAAAGCAGATGAGGTGTTTGAGGCCTATGCCTATATAGATGCTAGGGAAATTTATTTGAAAGTGGTAGAAAAAGGGTACGAATCTGCCCAAATATATAAGAAACTGGGAGACACCTATTATTTTAACAGTGAATATGCCGATGCCGCCAAATGGTACAAAAAATTGGTGGACAAGTATGCAAGTCAATTGGAGCCACAATATTATTACCGGGCTGCACAGACATTTAAAAGCATTGGGGAATATTATCAATCCAAGAAAATGATGGGTGAATTTTCATCTCGATCCTCAACTACTAATCTGGCTCAAAATTTTATGAACAGTTACCCAGCCTTGGACAGTTTGGTGGACATTGAGTCGAATAAATTTGATTTGGTGAATATAACCGAAGGGATGTCAAGTTCAGATTTTGGTCCTTCCTTCTATCAAAACAAATTGGTATATGCATCCTCATCCAAAAATACAGAAGGAAGAAAAATTCATACCTGGAATGGTCTAAAGTACTTGGACCTTTATGAGGCCGATTTGGACGAAAATGGAAAATTAATTAATCCCATTCCGCTTAAAGGTGATATAAATTCTCCTTACCACGAATCTACCGCTTCATTTACTAAAGATGGGAATACCGTTTATTTTACAAGGAACAACTTCATCGACGGAAAGAAAAAAAAGAACAAGAATAGAGAAATTACCCTTAAAATATACAAGGCAACAAAAGACAACAAGGGTTCTTGGGGAAACATCAAGGAACTGCCATTTAATAATGATGCGTATTCTGTGGCCCATCCAGCGTTGAGCCCAGATGAAAAGCGTCTGTATTTTTCCTCAAACATGAACGGAACCTATGGGGAATCTGATCTTTGGTATGTGGATATTGGCTCCAACGGTTCATACAGCAAGCCTGTGAACTTAGGTCCCAAAATCAATACGGAAGCACGGGAAACATTTCCCTTTATCAGTGAAAATAACAACTTATATTTTGCGAGTGATGGCCATTTGGGCTTAGGCGGACTGGATATATTCGTTATTTCCCTTGACAATCATGGAACACCTCAAAAAGTAACCAACCTAAAAAAGCCTATAAATTCCAGTAAAGATGATTTTGGTTTCATCATTGATGAAGAAAAACATACGGGGTATCTTTCTTCCAATCGAAACGGAAATGCCGGTAGTGCCTCCGATGATATCTATAGATTTATAAAATCATGTGGCATAACAATCGTGGAGGGTATTGTTTCAGACGCCAAAACCAATATGCCTTTACAAGGGGCACAAGTTACTTTACTGGATGAAAACAATGACATTGTCGCCCAGACAATATCAGATACCCATGGGGCATACCAATTTGAGAATGTTTTGGACTGTTATAAACGTTACGGTATCCGTGGGGAACACGCAGATATGGAATACAATCCAACCGAAGAAACCATTCTTGTTTCTGGTGATGGACCAACAATGGAAGTAAACATTCCCCTTACTCCTCCAGATTGCGCGGTAAATGACCTAGGATGTAGACTAAATCTACAACCTATCTATTTTGATTATGGAAAGTATCAAATAAGACCTGATGCAGAAGTGGAATTGGCCAAAATCCTTGAAGCCATGAAGGAATATCTACAGCTTAAAATCCATATTGAATCCCATACCGATTCTAGGTCCAGTGACTCCTTTAATATGCGATTATCGCAGCGGAGAGCCCGGGCCACAATGCAATGGTTGATAGATAACGGAATAGCTCCCAGTAGACTCTCTGCCAAAGGTTATGGAGAGACCCAATTACTAAACGAATGTTCCAACGGAGTTCGATGTCCAGACGCCAAACACGAATTGAATAGAAGGTCGGTGTTCATTATAAAAGAATAAAGAAATATAGTAATTTACTGATTATCAATTATTTATGATTTTTGGCACGTTGATTGATACTACTAAGGTGGATGTAAATAGGTACATCTAGAACTTAAAACCTTGTAGCATGAAAAAGTTAGTACTCTTTATAGCAGCAGTTGCTTTCGGTACCATAGGTGCCCAAGCAGCCAAATTGGACGATAATGTGGCCATGGCCACTAGATATGGGAATTCCTTCATCTTTGTAGAGGATGGTGTAACTTTTTCAGTATACCCAGATGGAGAGTTCGATTTCTATATGGACAACAGGGTTAATATTGGAGTTGGTGCCCAAATAGGAAATGTAGGTATCACCTTTAACTCCGGATACAACTATAACCCTTTTGTACAGTATGATGATTACGGAGCCGTAATCCAAGTTGAAAATACGCCTATTTTTTATGATTACTATGGTCGTGTATCACAGATTGGCAATGTAAATATTTGGTACAACAATGGTAGAGTTCGTAGAATTGGTGGATTGCATGTCTACTATAACGGCGGTGTGTTCAGTCACTATACCGGATATATCAACATCTATAATAGACACTACGTATACCGTCCTTTCCATAGGTATTTTATTAGGCCAACAGTTGGATTCTGTAATGTGTATGCTAGACCCTATAGAAGGTATTACAATCCTGTTCGCTATACCTATTATGCGCCTTATCGATATAACCAAAGAAGGGCTTATGCCAGAATTGGTAAGGTATATCGAAACGATAATAGATATAGAAGGGACAATATCTATAGAAATGACAAAAGAGTGTCCGTACGTGATAACAACAGTATAAGACGTGGTGGTGATTACGGAAGAAGCAATAGGACTGTTGCTAAAAACAATGATAGAAAAGGAAGCCCCAATGTATATCGCTCCAACAGCAGCGTAAAAAGACAAGCTACGGCGCAACGCAGCGTGAGACAAAGTAATACGTACAGAAAATCAAATAATGCTTCTAGAAACAACAGGGCGGTGACCCAAAAACAGGTAAAACGAACTCCAGATAGGAGAACCGTTACCAAGAGAGAGGTTGCTTCCACCCCAAATCGTAAAACGGTGTCACGCACTACAACTACCTACAGGAAGCCCCAAACAAGAAGCAATTCAAGTAGGTCTGTAGTTCAAAGAAGTAGTGCTCCCAAAAGAACTGTAAAAAGTAGCAGTTCTAAACGGACGACTGTTAAGCAAAGTGCAAGAACTTCTTCCAGTAGAGGAAATAGTAGCGCCAGATATAGCAGAAGTTCAAGAAAAAATTAAACGAGAGTTTTTAGGTTGGTTAGTTGTTTAACCCCGTGGTTGGATTTATCCGCTACGGGGTTTTCTTTTTCAACCATTTTGAAAGGATTCCGGAAACATCTTCTGATATATCAAAACGATACAAAATCCCCACATACATAATCACGATCAAGACAGATTTCAAGACGATGTTCAAAATGGGATGAAATGGAAATTGCAACATATCAAACAATACGGCCAATAATACCAGAGTGGCTAAAACTTTAAAGGTCGCTTTGGAAAAAGGCTGAATGCCAAACTTTTGCTTCACAAAAATAACCTTGGTCAAGTTGAAAATAAAAATGGATACAAAACTCGCTAAAGCTGCTCCTTCCAGTCCCAACACGGGAATCAGCACATAATTCAATAAAATGGTCAATGCCGCCAAACAGACCCCAAATACCAATACGGTTTTATAGTATTGGGAATTGAACAAAATAGAATTGTTGTTTCCCAAAAGCGAATCGAACACCTTGGCCAGCCCCACCAAAAAGACTATGGTATATCCATTTCTGTAGGCTTGGGGCAATAATAAATACAGGTCGTTCAAATTCAAAATAATCAATACAAACAGAATTCCCGAAGCGATAAAAAGCGTCAATGAAGTTTTTTGATATAAACGCTCCAATCCAGAATGGTCCCCAGAATTCAATTGTTCCGCTGTTAAGGGATAGGTGATTTGGTGCATGGCCCGTGATGGAACAATGATAACGGTAGCAATGTATACGGCCACGCCATAATACGCCACGTTTTCTATGCTGATGAACTGGTTGAGCATTACCTTATCGATTTCCAAAAGTATCAAGGCGGCAGAGCCGCCAAGAATAATCAAGAAGGAATAGGATAGGATTTCTTTGTAGTTGTGTGGTAAATGAAAATCAAACTTTGGAAAGCGTAAGGTATACGCATAAATCTTAATAATTATGGTCCTTAAAAGATATAATCCAACCAAAAGCTTAAAAAATAAATCCAAAGAAATCACCTCGAAATAGAAAAAAATCAGTAGGATAGATACGCCAATTCGGCCGAAGACCTCTTTCATAAAGTTCCCAAAAACCGACTTTAAGTGTACCTTGCACCATGCAAAATAGACTTCAAAATATGCCATGGCCAGCCCCACAAAGAAGATATACCAGAGATACTCCTTGACCATAGGGTTGACTTGGGATACCCAATCTCCCAGCGGTTCATAAAAAAAGAGTCCGATCAAGGCTACGGGAATGATTCCCAATAGCGGCACCAAAAGCATAAAAGTCAGGAAAACATCCTTCTCCCCTTCCCTGTAATTGCTATAATATTTAACCAGTGTATTGTGCACTCCAAATGCCATCAATGGCATTAAAATAGCCCCCGATGCCAGAATAAAGGTCACCAGTCCATAATACTCGTCCTCCAGAATTTTGGTGTATAGAAACAGCGTGTTTACAGCTCCGAACAAAAAGCCCAGATAGGTGACCACAAGATTTTGTACGGATTGTTTTAAGACGACTCCCATTAGATGAATTTTACCAAGCTTTCGGTCAATGCTTTTCTGTGGAACTGCCCCACTCCCACTGATTTACAATGAAGTTCTCCCTTCTGATAGCTCTGGAACCAATCCAAAAGTACATTTTTTAGACAAGTGGTATCATTTTGTACACATACACTCCCTGATTGGGTTTGGGTCACCAATTTTCCAGCTTCCCATCCTTCTGGACCTATGGCCAAAATGGGCCGTTTCGCATTCAAATATTCAAACAATTTTCCAGGGATAATGCCCTTGGTTTCTTCAGAATCAATTTCCAACAACAATAACACCTGCGATTTTTGCTGAACCTTCAAAACCTGGCCATGGGATAAATACCCCAAACGTTTTACGTGTGACTCTAAACCAAATTCCTTGATGGATTGCAAAACTTCATCCCCTACCACCCCAGCCAACTGGATTTGCAGGGAATTTTTAAAAGCCTCATTTTCTTGTATAAGCTCTTGGATGGCCTTCCATAAAGCAATCGGATTTCGCCTGGTCAACAAAGAACCCATATGCGAAATAGTAAAGCCTGAATCTAAGTTTACTAGGGTTAAATCGTCATCATATCCATTGGTAATCACCTTAATGGGTTTGTCTGTGATAGCTTCAAACTCATTTTTAGTGAGGTTACTTGTTACAACAACCTTATCTGCCGAAGTCAATACTTCGGCTTCCAGTTTCTTGTGTTTTTTTTGGGAAGTCTTGGTCAACCTTAATTTTTTGTGATACCCAATGGAAGTCCAAGGATCTCTAAAGTCGGCAATCCACTGAACAGAATACTTTTCTTTCAATCCCAATCCTATCAGGTGTAGACTATGCGGTGGACCTGTAGTAATGATGGTTTCAATACCTTCATCCGCAATAACCTTGGCCAAATAACGTATGGAAGGTTTTACCCAATTTTTTCGGGCATCTGGAATAAAAAAATTACCACGAATCCAAAGCAATACCTTTTCTAAAAAGGAAGGGTCTTTCTCTTGGATTATTCCAGAACTGATGGTCTTGGTCTTTTTTTTTGACAACAACCCGGCCCATTTATAGGGTTCTTTTATGGGCTGCTTCAAAATCTGAATTCCCTTCGGAACTTCATCGACAAGATTTTCATCCACAATGGGATATTTGGGGTTTTCCGGAATATATACTATAGGTTGAAATCCAAACTCGGGCAAATACTTGGTAAACTTGAGCCATCGCTGTACACCTGGTCCCCCAGCCGGAGGCCAATAGTATGTTATGACCAAGACTTTTCGCATCAGGATTCTTTGGGTTTTTTCGGAACAAAGGAATATCCAACACCGCCCACAATAATCAACCCCAATAAAATACAGGCTGCCAAGGTTATCTGACTTCCTGTTTCAATGACCTGTGGTTCAAACTTGAACTCAATGACATGCTTCCCTGATGGAACCTTCATGCCCCGCAAGGCATAATCCACCTTGTAATGTTCCTCCGGTTTACCATCAATGTAGGCATTCCAGCCAGATGGATAATGCATTTCAGAGAAAACAGCGAATCCATCATTGCTGTTGCTGGACTCATATTTTAGATAATTAGGTCGATAATCCACTAAGTCAATATGTGCTAGAGAATCAGTTTCATACCGAAGCTTCGTCAAACGGGGATATTCCTTAGTATTGACCACCGCCTGCAACTTGGAATTAAAATCTTTTAGGGCTTCAATCTCCTCGTTCGCCGAAGATACAGGAAGCAATTGCCCCACAAACCAGGCATTGCCATTGGCATCGTCATTCACGGCTGGGAAACTGTTCCCCTCTTCATCTTGTTGGATGATATATTTTACGTTGAGCATGTTCAACACCTGAAGGTTGTTCTGGTACAGATGGTATTCGAACAAATTTTGTAGAGCACGCGGCTTAGCAGCATGATAGCCGCCTATGGATTTATGAAAATACGAAGTTCGAGCCCCATTCAATCCTTCTTGGGGATCAAAAACCCGATAAACCGAGTCATCTTCTTGGAGAGCGTGATCTATCTGACTTGCTTGGAACGGGGTGTTCATTTCACGTTGACGTACAAAATCGTCCTCGTTTACGTAACGAAGGGCTACTCCCACCAAATCAAACAGTACCAGTCCTGCCATGATGAGCACCATGGCGTTCTTTCCAATTTTCTCTTTTACAAAAAACCATAGCGCAACAGCGGCCAAGGTCACATATATTAAAGAACGAATAGTATCGCTGACATAAACAGCTTCACGGTCCCGTTGTATCATGGTCATCAATTCATCACCAAAATAACCACGGTACATCTCATCTCGCATACCATCAAAATCAAAGAAAGCTTTTAGGATAAAGATAAAAACCGCCAATCCCACAGCAACAAAGAACGATAGTTTGAGTGCCTTTAGTTTGTCTTTTGAATTGACAGACTTTTTGAACAATTGACGTAATCCCAAAACCCCTAAAACGGGAAGACACAATTCCAACACCACCTGAATGGAAGAAACCGCCCTGAATTTGTTGTATAGCGGGAAATAATCGATCATAAAATTGGTCAACGCCGGGAAATTCTTTCCCCATGATAGCAGAAGCGACAATAAAGCACCTCCCAATAGCCACCATTTATGTTTTCCTTTTACCAAAAACAAGCCCAACACAAACAAAAAGAAGACTATAGCACCAACATAGGCTGGACCTGCAACAATGGGTTGCTCTCCCCAATACAAGGGCAAGCCATTGGATAATTCCATAGCTTTGGATGGGGAAAGTCCTTGCCCCACTAAATATTCATAAGCTTTTGAATTTTTCCCAAGGTCTTCATTCCCAGAACCTCCAAAGAGACGGGGAACAAATAAGTTTAAGGATTCGGCAATGCCATAACTATATTGGGTAATGTACTCCTTGTCCAACCCATTGGAGGGTTGTTTTGGGGTCCCATCTGGATTGATGGTTAATTCCGATTTCCCCCGGGTACTCCAATCCGCATACTCTTTGGTGGCCATCAAGCCTGTGGCATTGGCCGCAATGGAAAGTGCAACGGCACCGATTAAAATTCCAACCGATAGGAAAAAGTGTTTTAGTTTCTTATCCTTTATCGCATAAATGAGCTGCACCAACCCTAAAATGAGCACCAACAACATAAAATAGTATGTCATCTGGTAATGATTGGCACTGATTTCCAAGGCCATGGCCAAAGCCGTTAAAATAAAGCCGAGTAAATACTTCTTTCTAAAAACCAATACGATTCCACCCAAAACCATAGGAATGTAGCCCAAGGCATGCGCCTTGGCGTTATGCCCCACACCAAGTATGATAATGAGATAGGTAGAAAAACCAAAGGCAATGGCACCTAACGCGGCTAAACGGAAATCAACTTTTAGACAAAGTAACAGAATGTAAAATCCAATAAAATACAGAAAAAGATAGTCTGCTGGTCTGGGTAAAAACCGAATCAATCGGTCCAGTTTTTTAATATAGTCATTGGGATAATTGGCCCCCAACTGATAGGTGGGCATTCCTCCAAAAGCACTGTTTGTCCAATAGGATTCTTCTCCGGTGACCTCTTTAAAATCGTCCCGCTCTTTGGCCATGCCCTTATACTGGGCAATATCGGATTGAAAAATGGCCTTGCCCTGCAAAACTGGATAGAAATACACCAGAGACGCGAGTAAAAATAAACCAATGACACAAATATGGGTGATAATGGCTTTGGGAGAAAAATTCATGGATAGCTGTTGAAAAGACAAATATTAGTCAATTTCCTCAAAATCTATGTATTCTCCAACTTTTTTTGAAGGATTGGATTTTCTTGTGGGTGTCTTATAAATTGTGGTATCCCCATCCTCAGCGGTATTTTGGCCAAAATCTTGGTAATTTCCAAATTGTTGCCCAAAGCGTTCCTCGGTTTTCTTCATGGCATAGTTCAACAATCGTGGAGCCAACCATTTCAGCAGTAATTTCGCTGCATAGTATACTAATATGAGGATAAATATCGTTTGTAGTACAACCATATAACCGTAAACTATTGTTTCAAAATTACACTGTAAGTAGCATAAAAAGACCAAACGTATCTTAAAATACTATTAAAATAAGTTATATGGATTTTTCCTTTTTCAAAAAGACCCTTTTTCTTTTCATTCTTACACCAGTTTTTTTGAGCGCCCAATATACCGATGTCATCAATTCCAACAGACCGGGTAGGGCCATAAGTGCCTATGCTGTGGGAAAAAATGTGGTCCAGGCTGAAGCAGGACTTTTTTATGAGCAGCAAGATAATGCCGACCTTAATTCCGATTCCAATATTTTTGGAACCGATATGGCTCTGAGATACGGGTTTCTTTTTGAAGAACTGGAAATCAATTGGGAAGGAACCTTTATGAAGCAGAACATAAACTATCCTGATTTTGGGATTGAAGGAAAGCTGGCTGATTTTTCACGAAATCGACTTGGGGTCAAATATCTCCTTTACGATCCTTATAAAAACCCAGAACGCAATAAACCGAATTTATACAGTTGGCGTGCCAACAACCTGTTCCAGTGGAAAAATTTAATTCCAGCGGTTTCGCTGTATGGTGGGGTTAATTTTGTGCTGGGTGACAATCCGTTTTATCCCGGGGAGCCCACAACTTCCTACAGAGGAGCCATTGCCACACAAAGTAGGTTGTCACCAAGGTTTGTGCTTATTTCAAATGTGGCCTATGACCGAATTGGAACGGATTTTCCCGAATGGCGCTATGCCCTTTCCCTTTCCTATGCCCTTAGAGATCCCAGATGGAGTATCTTTTTTGAAGGTCAGGGGATTTCAGGGGATCGGTATTCCGATATTATCTTACGAACCGGAGTGGCCCGTTTGCTGAATCCCAATTTTCAGGTGGATTTGCACATGGGTTCCGGATTTAAAAATGACCCTTCCCGCCTATTTGTAGTACTTGGTGCTTCCTACCGCTTGGATTTTCACAAAGATAGCTTTAAGACCATCGACCCATTGAGTAGCAATCAGAATGAAAAAATAAAACGGAACTCCAATAAGAAAAAATCAAAAAAGCGAAGGAAAAAAAACAAAGATGACATTGATTTCTAAGTTTTGTCTTTAACATTTTTATGATGTAGGTAATATTGCTAATATTGACCTGTAAAAAATGATGTATGATCACCATCAAGCAGGTTCAATCAAAGGCTGATTTAAAACGCTTTGTAAAATTTCCCTTCTCACTCTATAAAAATTCCCCATACTGGGTCCCCCCTATCATCAAGGATGAAATGGCATCTTTTGATGAAACCAAAAACCCTGTTTTTAAAAATGCTGAAGCCCGATTTTTTCTAGCCTACAAGGACAGCGAGATTGTAGGAAGGGTTGCGGCCATCATCAACTGGTTGGAAGTGAACGAACAGAAAGTTCGAAAAATGCGTTTTGGCTGGTTAGATTTTGTGGATGATCTTGAGGTTTCCAAGGCTTTGCTGGACAAGGTAGCCGAAATTGGAACAGAGAACCAGTTGGAATACATGGAGGGACCCGTAGGTTTCTCCAATCTCGATAAGGTTGGTGTCCTTATTGAAGGGTTTGACCATATCGGTACCATGATAACCTGGTACAACCACCCGTACTATCAATCCCATTACGAAAAGCATGGTTTAGTAAAGGAAAAAGAATACCTGGAAAACAAATTCTTGGCCTCAGCCGCAGACCCAAAGTTATTTTACAAGGCAAACTTGTTGGTGAAAAAACGCTATGGACTCAAAGAAATGAATTTTGAGAGTAGCAAGGAAATTATGCCATGGGTGGATAAAATGTTTGACCTTTTCAATGAAAGTTATGCCAAACTGTCCTCATTTGTAAAGATTACGGACATTCAAAAGGAATATTTCAAAAAGAAATACATCAGCTTCATAAACCCGGAGTACATCAAATTTGTAGTGGATTCGGATGATAATCTAGTGGCTTTTGCCATTGTAATGCCCTCCTTTTCCAAGGCGCTTCAGAAAGCCAATGGGCGCTTGTTCCCCACGGGAATATTTCATCTGTTGAAAGCAAAAAAAGAAAGCAAGGATGTTATTTTTTATTTGATTGGCATACATCCCACCTATCAGAACAAAGGGGTTACGGCCATCATTTTTAACGAATACTACCATACATTCAAGAAAAAAGAGATTGTGAATTGCATACGAACACCAGAATTAGAAGATAACGTGGCCATTAGGCAGATGTGGAAGCATTTTGATCCTGTAACCCACAAACGGCGCAGAACCTATCGAAAAAGCCTATGATCAAAAGCCTTCAACCTCTTCTTTTTGCACTGCTATTTACTGGCTTTCTGTTTTGTCAGGAAAAAACGGTAACACGTAGAGGGGAACAATGGTTTCAATATAACAATCAAACACATTTAAACGAAAAGTGGACCTTGTTTGGCAATACGGGTGCGCGCTGGAAACATGGTTTTGAGGAATTTGCAATTTTCTTTGGAAGAATTGGCGCCTCATATTCCATGAGTGATAAAATTGGAGTGTCAACGGGATTCACCTATGTAGAATTTTATGCCGATAAAGACCGGTACCAGGTTGAGTTGAGACCGTATGAAGAAGTATTGATACGAGATACGGGCGAGCATGCTTTTAAATTGAACCACAGATTTCGGTTTGAGCAACGGTTCTACAATCCAGTGGTTGATGGTAGCATACAATCAGACAATACTTTTGCCCTGAGGTTTCGCTATGCTTTGATGACGGGTTTTACCCTTTTCCGTCTTTCCAAAGAAAATCCCGATGCGAAATTTAGAATAAACATCAGTGATGAAATTATGTTTAATGCCGGAAAGAACATTGTTTATAATGTCTTTGACAAAAACAGGTTTGTAATCAGTCCTGCCGTACAATTAAATAAATGGATTTCCCTTGCGCTGGCATGGAACAACCAATTTGCCTCGAGCTCTTCCGAAGCTGGGCACTACATCCATACCCATGCACTATGGCTGCACATAACACATACTCTAAATCTCTCAAAAAAGAAAATCGGGGAAATCAAGGAAAGTCTTCCACCAATACCTTCAACTGCTACTCACCCATAGCAGCCGCAACGGCAGCTGAAAGTCGTTTGTAGGTGCCATTTTGGAGTCTTTCCCTAATAGATGAGAAAGCATCCAAGGTCTCTGCAATGTCTTCCATGGTATGAGTGGCGGTAGGAATCAAACGCAATAGGATTAGCCCCTTTGGAATTACCGGATAGACCACAATGGAACAGAAAATTCCATGGTTTTCACGTAAATCCTTAACCAAAGCCATCGCTTCTGGAATACTACCGTTCAGATAAACAGGAGTAACACAGCTTGATGTTGTACCAAGGTCAAAACCACGGTCTCGGAGGCCATTTTGCAGTGCATTTACGTTTTCCCAAAGCTTTGCTTTCAATTCAGGCATGGTACGCAACATATCCAAGCGCTTCAAGGCTCCTTTTACATAGACCATGGGTAGTGATTTGGCAAACATTTGCGACCTAAGGTTGTATTTTAAATATTCTATGATTTCTTTATCGGCGGCAACAAAAGCACCTATTCCGGCCATGGATTTGGCAAAAGTGGCCAAGTACACGTCAATCTCGTCTTGTACGCCTTGCTCCTCTCCTGCTCCAGCTCCTGTTTTTCCCAAGGTTCCAAAACCGTGGGCATCATCTACCAACAACCTGAAACTATACTTCTTCTTCAAGGCTACAATTTCCTTGAGGATTCCTTGCTCACCGCGCATTCCAAAAACGCCTTCGGAAATCACTAAGATACCACCTCCGGTCTCGTTGGCGAGTTTAGTGGCCCGTTCCAAGTTTTTTTCAAGACTTTCAGGGTCGTTATGCTTAAAGGTGAAACGTTTGCCCATGTGCAGACGAACACCATCTATGATGCAGGCATGACAATCCACATCGTACACAATGATATCGTCTTTGGAAACAAGGGCATCAATAACGGACATGAATCCTTGGTAGCCAAAGTTTAAAAGATAGGAAGCTTCTTTGTGGACAAACTCCGCCAATTCTCGCTCCAATTGCTCATGGTAATCGGTATGGCCGCTCATCATTCGGGCACCCATAGGGTAAGCGGCTCCATGTTCGTGGGCAGCATCTCCATCAACTTTCTTGATTTCGGGCAGATTGGCGAGTCCCAGATAGTCATTGATACTCCAAGTAATAACATCTTTCCCTTGAAATTTCATTCTGTTGGAGATAGGTCCTTCCAATTTCGGGAATACAAAATAGCCTTCTGCTTGTGATGCCCATTTTCCCAACGGACCTTTATTTTCAATGATTCTATCAAATAAATCTCTCATCTACCTTAAAATTGATTCAAATGCAAAAGTATAGATTTTTGCGAAGCTCACATAACGATTTTTTCACATAAAAAACGACAATGAAATCATTGCCGTTTTAATCCAATCGAGTTATATCTCTTATTTGATGTATTCTATCTTTTCGGGTACCTCGGCATTTTTAATATCAAAAAAACCTTGGTTTTCCATCCACTCATTGCTATATATCTTGCTCATATATCTTGAACCGTGGTCTGGGAAGATAACAACAACATTACTGTCTTTTGTAAATTCACCCTCTGTGTTCAATTGATATAAAGCCTGCATTGCGGCACCACTGGTATATCCTACAAACATACCTTCGGTATGCGCAATTTTGCGGGCCATGTGGGCGCTTTCACCATCGGTTACCTTAATATAGCGGTCGATACTATTAAAATCAGTGGCAGCTGGAATCAAATTTTTCCCCAAGCCTTCAATCCGATACGGATACACTTCATTATGGTCAAACTCCCCGGTTTCGTGGTATTTTTTAAGAATGGAACCATAGGCATCCACCCCTAATATTTTGATTTTGGGATTTTGTTCCTTTAGGTAACGGGAAATTCCGGATATGGTCCCACCTGTTCCACTGCAGGCAACCAAATGGGTAATATTACCATTGGTCTGTTCCCAAATTTCCGGACCGGTGGTCTGGTAATGGGCCTCTATGTTAAGTTCGTTAAAATATTGGTTGATATAAATGGAGTTCTCGGTCTCCTTGTGCAATCTTTTGGCCACTTCGTAATACGATCTTGGGTCATCTGCACTAACATGGGCAGGGCAAACATAAACCTTGGCACCCATGGAACGCAACATATCTATCTTATCAGGGGATGATTTTGAACTCACTGCCAAAATACACTTATACCCTTTTACAATACTGACCATAGCCAAACTGAACCCAGTATTCCCGGAAGTGGTCTCAATGATAATACTTCCAGGCTTTAGAATCCCTTTACGCTCGGCCTCCTCTATGATATAGGCCGCTATTCTATCCTTTGACGAATGTCCAGGATTAAAGCATTCCAATTTGGCATAAAAGTTTCCGGTAAGGGGGGCTGCGATCTTGTTAAGCTTAACTAAGGGGGTATTTCCAATTAGGTCAAGGATATTGCTACACGCATTTATCTGTTTTTTCATAACTGGTATTAGGTAAGGAATGAATTTTTGAAACGACAAAAACCCATTCGGCACAAAAATAGCATTTTATTTTGAATGGGTTTTCCCTTCAAGGTCTAAAATAAAGGTATAGGCCTTGGCAGTTTCCTTTAAAGCTTCAAATCTGCCCGATGCACCACCATGCCCCGCATCCATATTCGTATCCAAAAACAAGAGGTGGCCATCCGTCTTAAATTCCCGTAGTTTCGCCACCCATTTAGCTGGTTCCCAGTATTGTACCTGCGAATCATGTAAGCCGGTTGAAACATATAAATTGGGGTATGCCTGGGGTTCCACATTGTCATAAGGCGAATATGATTTGATGTAATCGTAATAATCCTTGTCATTTGGATTTCCCCATTCATCATATTCTCCGGTGGTCAGTGGAATGGAATCATCCAGCATGGTCGTCACCACATCCACAAAGGGAACTTCAGCAATTACCCCATTATAGAGCTCTGGCGCCATATTGATTATTGCTCCCATTAACAATCCGCCTGCCGAACCACCGCTGGCATACAAATGTTCTGGACTGGTGTATTTTTGTTCAATCAGGAACTTGGAGCAGTCAATAAAGTCCGTAAACGTGTTCTTTTTATTGAACAACTTGCCATCTTCATACCAAGGTCTTCCCAAGTATTCCCCTCCTCGTACATGAGAAATAGCGTAGATAAAGCCCCTATCCAATAAACTCAATCGAACCGAGGAGAAATACGGGTCAATGGTACTACCGTAGGAGCCATAAGCGTATTGATATAGCGGGCTGGTACCGTCTAAGGGAGTATCTTTATGATATACCAACGAAATGGGCACTTTTTTACCATCCCGTGCCGTGGCCCATAAACGCTCGGTTTTGTAGTTCTCTTTATTGAACTTTCCTCCCAAAACTTCCTGCTCCTTCAACACTTTTTTAGTGCGAGTCTTCATGTTGAAATCAATAATGGCATAGGGCGCTCCCATCTCATTATAATAATAACGAAGCTCATCCGTATCAAAATCCAAGTTCACCGAAGCTCCAGCCACATAGGTTTCGCTGTTAAATGGCAAATAATAACTTTCTGAACCATCCCAACGGGATATGTTCATCTGGTTAAGCCCATTTTCACGCTCTGAAAGCACATAGTAATCCCTGAAAATCTCCACATCTTCCAGTAAAACATCTCGCCTGTGCGGAATAAACTCCTGCCAATACGCTGAAGAGGTATTTTCTTCATTGGTCCGCATCAACTTAAAATTAGTGGCCTTGTCCCTATTCGTTAAAATATAGAAGTTACCATCGTAATGGGCAATGGAATATTCTACCCCTAAATATCTTGGAGAGAACACTTTAAAACTGCCGTTGGGGTCATCCGCATTCAAAATTCTATATTCCGAAGTCAACGTACTCACAGAACCAATAACGATATATTTCCGAGATTTGGTCTTGTAGACAAAAGTGTTGTACGTGGAATCCTTTTCATGGAATACCAGTTCATCATCATTGGAAGAAGTCCCCAAAACATGCTTGAAAATTTTATCGGAACGCAGGGTCACCGGGTCTTTTTTCGCATAAAATAAGGTCTGGCCATCATTGGCCCAAACTGAACTTCCTGTAGTATTCTCGATAATATCTGGATAAATTCCCCCAGTTTTCAGGTCTTTAATCTGGATGTTGTACTGTCTACGGGATACCGTATCGGTTCCGAAAGCAGCCAAAGTATTATTTGGGCTTACCGATATCCCTTTTAGATTGAAAAATTCGTGTCCTTCGGCCATTTTGTTACAGTCGAACATAATCTCCTCGGCAGCATCCAGACTATCCTTTTTACGGGAATAAATGGGGTATTCCTTTCCTTCTTCGTAGCGATTGATGTACCAATAGCCATCCAATTTGTAGGGCACAGAGGAGTCAACTTCCTTTATTCTCGACTTCATTTCCAAAAAAAGGTCCTCTTGGAACTTTTTGGTATGTGCCGTCATTTTGTGGTAATAATCGTTTTCTGCATTGAGATAGTCAATTACGGCTTGATCTTCCCTATTGTTCATCCAATAGTAATTATCTATCCGTACATCTCCATGTTTTTCCAGTTGGGTTGGAATCTTTTTGGCCGTCGGGGGTTGTATTTGCATCAATTCTTTACTTTTTTGGCAAGAGCCTGCAAAAATAAGGCATATTCCGAGAATACAAGGGATTGGATTGATTCGTTTCATCCAGTTTGATTTATGCCAATTTAGTATTTTTGAAGTCAATTAAACACAAAAAAACAACAGCTATGTTCGGAGATATCATGGGAATGATGGGTAAACTCAAAGAAACCCAGAAAAAAGTACAGGAAACCAAGGAACGATTGAATACCGTAATGATTGATGAGCAGTCCTCTGATGGTTTGCTGAAAGTTACCTTAACCGCCAACCGCGAAATTAAATCAATCAGTATTGACGATTCTCTACTTCAGGATAAAGAGCAACTGGAAGATTACCTCGTATTGACCCTAAACAAAGCCATCGAAAAGGCTACCAACGTCAATGAAACTGAATTGGCGGCAGTGGCCAAAGAAGGCATGCCCAATATTCCAGGGATGGATGCTTTTATGAAATAGGGTTTAGGATTTAGGTCTTAGGAGTTAGTGCCCAGTCAATTTCTTTACGTATAAAATTCCAACTTCTAACTTCGTAATTTGTCCGATACGGATAACACAAATTTGCACTAATCATCCCATTGTTTTCAGGATTTTAAGGAAATGCAGGTGCATTGCATCCGTGTAGTCTAAATGAGTAACGATGCGCAGTTTTCCTTGCCCCATACCGATAATAGAGATTTGATTTTCTGCTAGTTTGGCTAAAAAATCTACTGAAGTAAGTTTGGATTCGTCCAATTCAAAAATGATGATATTGGTTTCAATGGGCTCCACTTTTTTTATGAAATCCAACGTTGAAAGTACCTCCCCGATTTCGGCTGCTTTTTTATGGTCTTCCGCCAATCGATCCACGTGATGGTCCATGGCGTAGATTCCTGCTGCGGCCAAGAATCCGGATTGTCGCATTCCTCCACCCAGGATTTTACGGATTCGCAAGGCCTTGTCAATCAAATCCATACTCCCCACCAAAACAGAGCCTACAGGACACCCCATGCCCTTACTTAAACAAACACTTATGGTATCAAAAAGGGAACCATAGGCCTTTGGGTCTTCTCCTTTGGCTATGAGTGCATTCCAGAGTCGCGCACCATCCAAATGGTACTTGAGTCCATGCCTATCGCATACTTTTTTGATTTTTTGGAGCTCCTCAAAATCCCAACAAGCCCCTCCGCCCTTATTGGTGGTGTTTTCAATACAGACCAATGAAGTCAAGGGACTATGGTAAAAATCGAGGGGATTTATGGCTTCTTCAACCTGCTGGTATGTCATCATCCCGCGATTACCATCCACCAACTTGCAGGAAACCCCACTATTAAAACTAACACCGCCACCTTCGTAATTATAAATGTGGGCATATTTGTCACAGATCAACTGGTCTCCCGGCTGGGTGTGTAATTTTATCGCCGTTTGGTTGGTCATGGTACCACTAGGGAAAAACAATGCGGCCTCCATCCCAAAATAATCGGCTACCTTTTCTTCCAAGGCATTAACGGTAGGGTCGTTTTTAAAAACATCATCCCCTACTTTGGCGGTCATCATAGCCTCCAACATTCCCGCTGTGGGCTTAGTGACCGTATCACTGATCAGGTTTATTGTCATAAAAGCTCAAATTCAAACTCAAGTTCAAACTCAATTTATTTTTAGTTTCCTTTTTATACTTTCTTTATTACCTAAAGACCTTCTTTCTAAAAGATGTTGCTCATAACGTCTGTCTACACCAACAGCTACACCAATATAAAATTTACCTTTATTTAGTTTGATTACATATGCAAACCAATTTGTAGTAGAAATTCTATCCCTCAATTTTCCATCTGTAACCAAAATTCCACATAAGATATAGTTAATATTTTCATTAACCCTTGAACTTGATTCTTGAACTTAAACCTGTACTTGACCTTATCTAATCCATGCAGTCCATTCCTATGGGAGAGCCATCAGGAATTTTGGGGACAGGTATAACATTAAAACTGGAAGGCTTTTCCAAAAAGGCATCTATTCGTCTTACCATTTCTACTGCAACTGCAGTTTTTCCATTGCCCAATAAAATTGTCTTAAGCTCCTTCAAAGTTTCATTGGCAATGGCATTAACCTGCGGATGTACTTCAGTATGAGCCGCCAAGTTCATGATGTGGTACAGCACCCTAAAATTGATGGTCTGTTGTACTTCATCCAAATACGGGTCTTTTTTAGAGTTTTCAATTGTATTGTCAACCAGTTTACTTAAAACCTCCTCCAATCCCAATTGACCTTTATCCAAACTCTTTTGTTGGATCAATCTGGAAGCACGTTCTGGGTGCAACAAGAGTCCCAAAGTCATATCGGCAGCGGTTTCGGCAGCGGAAAGGGCGTCAAAGCTGACCCCAGTTCTTCCCATCAACGACTCACGGGTACGTGGATATCCGATGGCCCTAGGTGGGAAAAGGTCCAATTTACCCTTGGGAACGGCAATAACCTCGGCATCCAAGGTTTTTAGGATGGATTCCAACGCTTTTTCTTGTACCATTTGATTCACTGGTTCCACAACACGTTGTCCATCCCCTTTAACCGCGTAGTTGTAGTCCAAACCTCCAACAACTTTTGATACGGCCTCAGTTTGATAGCGATGGAAAAAATACAGGGGAGCAAAAACATCTTCCAATACCGAATTGGGCTGGCCGGTACGAATATTATCAATGGAGAAATTATTCATTGCGGTCTTCCTGATTTGTAATACATTTTCCAACTCCTGACTGGCACTTTTACCATTGTCCCAAAGATGCGCCAAGGCATGGGCACCTCCGGTTGGTCTGGCATCTTGATCAGATATGTACCGAAGTCCATCATCCTGGGCCTTCTTTAATATGGCATTGAGCCCTTCTTTTTCAGAAGTGCCACTTGGAAAGTCAGCATAGGAATAGGCCACGGTTACCTTATCCCATTCGCCTATTCCTATATCGTATGCATTCGAAAAATCTATGGAGTTTCCCTTCAATTCAAATTGTGGATGTGGATAATCCATCACCGAAGCCCTGTTATTGGTACTTGCGGCAAAATTATGTGCAAAACCAAGGGTATGCCCTATTTCATGGGCCGAAAGTTGACGGATTCGGGCCAAGGCCATATCCAACATCGGTTGGTAATTGTCGTCACGTTCCGCAAAAGGTTTGTTCATCAACGCTTGCGCAATCAAGAAATCCTGACGAATGCGCAAGCTTCCCAAACTCACATGGCCCTTCATGATTTCTCCTGTTCTTGGGTCTGTAATGCTGCTGCCATAGCTCCATCCTCTTGTAGAACGGTGCACCCACTGGATTACATTATAGCGAACATCCAACGGGTCGGCATCATCGGGCAACATTTTTAATTGAAAAGCATCTTTGTAGCCAATGGCCTCAAAGGCTTGGTTCCACCATTTCCCACCTTCCAATAAAGCAGAGCGAACAGGTTCTGGGGTTCCATTATCCAAATAATAGATGATGGGCTCCACGGCCTCGCTTACCGCTGCACCGGGATTCTTCTTTTCCAATCGATGGCGGGTGATGAAACGTTTCAATATAGGTTCTTGTACTGGCGAGGCATAATCATAATAGGTCAACGGATATGAACCACATCTAGGGTCGAACACCCTTTTTTTGTATTTGTCATCGGGCAACTCAATCAAAGAATGGTGTTGTGCCACGGTCACCAAGCTGGGGTTTGGGGTTACGGACTGAATCCATGCCCCTTCGGGATTTCCCTTAAAGGTGAGTGTTACATCAAACTCCACATTTTTTGGGAATGCTTTGGTACGCTCAAACGCCAATGCACTTTTGGAAGCATCCAAACTATAGGTTCCTTGTTTGGAATCTTTTAATCTATTGGCCACCCCATGGGCATCACGCATTAAAAAATCTGTAAAATCGATTAAATAACTTCCTCTGGATTCCTCCTCAATCTTAAACCCGTGCAAAACGGATTTGGCAAAAGCCTGTTCCACAGATTTTCGCTCCAATACGTTGTCCGTAATGGCCCGATAGGTTAGATTGGGTTGAATCAGAAGGAGCTTGTTCCCAGCTTTTTTAAAGTATACTACCTGTTCATTGCCCAATTGGCCCCTGTCCAAACCGATATCATTGCTTCCTATGCCGCTGCTGAGCGAATAGACATAGAGAAATTCTTTGTCCAACTCATCCACTTCCAGATAAATTTTATCCGAGGCATCATCATAATAAAAATTGAAATAACCATTGAATTTTTGAAAATCCTTGGCTTTGTCAAAAGTCTGTCCGTATAAGGATGCACAAAAAAAGCTAAATACTGCGATGAGGGAAGTAGTGTTCTTCATAGTTGAGTGGAAATTGGATTTAAAAATATGTAATTCATTTTAAAAAACCCTGTGAATCCTACTTTTCCGCCTTAAAATATAAATTGATAAAAATTGTCGTCAATTTTTGCTTCATTCATTTTTATGTTAATGGATTTTTAACTAATGTTTATTTCATAAGACCTTGAAAATCCATATTTTACTTAAAAAACAATATGGGGCCAACCACAGATAAAACCATCTTTTCAAGTTATGTACGCAAAGAAGGACTTTTTGATGAAGTCTTTAAAAATAATGGGGATGTTAAGTCTGTGTACCAGAAGCTATTAGATCTATATGGGTCCCGATCCATTGAAGATTACGTCAACCTTAACACTAAGGCAAAGTCCTCCTTTTTTAATCAAGGCATTACTTTTCAGGTGTATGGCGATAAGCAAAGTCAGGAGAAAATCTTTCCTTTTGACCTCTTTCCGAGAATAATCGACCCAAAAGAATGGGAAATCATTGAAAATGGTGCCATTCAACGAAGTTTGGCCTTAAATCACTTTCTATGGGACGTGTACCACGATAAAAAGATTGTTAAGGATGGTATAGTTCCAATTGAGTTATTGAGTTCATCACCCAATTACCTGCATCAAATGATGGATGTGGATCCACCAAGCAAAATCTATAACCACATCTCTGGAACAGATATTATTAAGCACTCAGATGGTAATTACTATGTTTTGGAAGATAACATCCGCTGCCCCTCAGGGGTAAGTTATGTCATTTGCAACCGAACCGCTTTAAAAAGAGCCCTCTTTGGTGTATTCAATCATTACAAGACCCATACGGTGACCAATTATGCGGAAAACCTGCTTCATCTTTTGGAAAGTGTTAAGCCTCCGGGCGTGGATTCGCCAGTTTGCGTGGTAATTACCCCAGGGATGTTCAATTCGGCTTACTACGAACATTCGTATTTGGCCAAGGCCATGGGTGTGGAATTAGTGGAAGGGCGTGACCTTTTTGTTGAGAACGATTTTGTTTACATGAAAACCACCCAGGGCCCTGTTCGCGTGGATGTGGTGTACCGGAGGGTTGATGATTTATTTATAGATCCCATGGAATTTCATCCTGATTCGGCCTTGGGCGTTCCAGGACTGTTCGCCGCTTACCGAAAAGGCAATGTTACCATTGCAAACGCTCCAGGAACCGGGGTAGCCGATGACAAGGCCATCTATACCTATGTTCCGGATATCATTAAATATTATTTGGATGAAGAGCCCATCCTCAAAAATGTACATACCTACCATTGTAGCAGACCCGATGAGCTGAACTATGTTCTGGACCATGTTCATGAATTGGTCATAAAGCCGGTTGATGAAGCCGGAGGCTATGGTATTTCCATAGGAAATAAGTTGACCAAAGATGAAATTGAAAAAGTAAAGGCCGAGATTAAGGCCAATCCCAGAAAATATGTGGCCCAGCCTATAATGTCTTTATCTGTACATCCTACCTATATAGATGAAAAAGAGTCTTTTGAACAACGGCATGTGGACCTCAGAACGTTCACCGTTCTAGGACATGACCAACAATTTGTATTAAAGGGTGGCCTCACCCGCGTTGCGCTCAAAGAGGGTAATCTCATCGTAAACTCATCCCAAGGCGGTGGATCTAAAGATACTTGGGTATTAAAACAATAAGAACACTATGCTTGCACGAGTAGCCAATAATTTATTTTGGATGGGACGGTATATTGAACGGGCCGAACATGTGGCCCGCTTTATGAACGTCAACTATTTTTCATCCTTGGATGCCCCCAACCAATTGTCACAATCCAGGCAATTTGTACTTCGGTCCATGCTGTTTATGGTAGGAGACCCCGTGCATGACGATTCCTTAAAACTAAAGGAAGAAGAAGTCCTCTATGATATTGGGTTGAATCCAGAGAAAAACTATTCCATCATATGCAGTATCAAATTTGCTAGGGAAAACGCCAACAGTTCCCGGGATTTGATTTCAACGGAACTTTATGAAAGTCTCAATAAGTTCTATCACTTTGTGATGAACTATCCCACGGACACCTTTGTAAAGACCAATCTGTACGACTTTACGGTGAACATTACTGAAATGACCGCAGTTCTACGTGGAAAAATACGGGGTACGCTACTACATGATGAGGTGTACGCCATTATTATGATGGGGGTGAATATTGAAAGAGCCATACAAATCACCCGTATTATCAACACCAAATTCAATGATGCCTTAATGGCCAAAGGAAGCTACGGAGATCCCATTGGGAACAGTTTTGAATGGACCACCTTGCTGAAATGTGCTGAATCCTATGACATGATGCGCAGGCTTTATAAAAAATCCCCCAATAGTACTTCTACTTTGGAGTTTTTAATTTTGAACGGAAGGTGCCCTCGCTCCTTTATGAATTGTATCAACCAAGTGTACAAGCATATTTTGGAAATCGACAAGAAAGTTGAGTATGCTAAAAGCTCCACGGCTTTTATGGTTGGCAAAATACGGGCGGAGTATGAATTTAAACAAATTGAAGAAGTACAAGATGACATTCAAGGCAATCTTGATCTGATCCTTAATAAAATGTTCAAAATTAGTGAGAACATGGAGAAAGAATTCTTCAACTACTAGACCAATTTGACTAACTTGGTCTGATTGAAATCCCACCCCCATGTTCTATGAATACGAAATAGATTATGACACGCAAAACTCTTATGAGAAAGGGTTGAGTGAGGCCTTTTGGCAATTTTTGGTCATTCCCGAAGAAAATGATACCCAGGAACTTACCTATTGGCATTTTGAGAACGATTTGGGAGAACGCAACAGTGTATCGGTAAATGGTTTGGGTTTTAAAACGGTCCAGGTACGGTCCATTAAGGAAATTGACCATATTGAGTTCAATGCACGTTTCAAGCTCATCAAAAAAGAAACCAATCCTTTTGACTTTGAGCTTTCTTTAAACTCAAAGGATGATTTTAACCAACTTCGCAATCTGAATTTTAGGATTGACCACGAGCCTTTTTTGAGAAATACACCGTTAACCTATCTTCCCGAAAAATATGCATCCATTTTCATTCTTGATGAAAACGTGACCCTTTTTGAAAATCTTCAGGCCTTGAACCAATGGGTCTACAATAAAATATATTTTAAACCCGGTGTAACCGATGTGGATACCTCCTTAGAAGAGGTTATAGAAAAAAGACATGGTGTCTGTCAGGATTTCACCCATTTGTTCTGCGCCATAGCCAAGAAAAATGGAGTACCCGCCCGCTATGTTTCGGGATATCTGCACCAAGGAAGTGGGTTCTTCGGGGATTCCCAAATGCATGCTTGGGTTGAGGCCTTTGTGCCCAATGCAGGGTGGGTCGGGTTTGATCCCACCAACAATATTTTGGCCAACCACAACCATATTAAAGTAAGCCATGGAAAGGATTATACTGATTGCGCTCCGCTGAAAGGTGTAGTTTATACCTTGGGGAAAAATGAGACAAAATATTCCGTTTCAGTCAAAGCAGCACAGCAGCAACAATAGATTATAGAATGTGCTGAAAGAAACTTACTTTTGCCCAAAATTGAATACATGGTAACCACAGATCAGCAAAAAGATCTTATTGAGCGCCTTGGTGCGTTAAGGAGGTATCTTTGACATCGATGCCAAACTCATAGAAATAGAAAACGAGGAAGAAAAAACCCTCGAACCCGACTTTTGGGACAATCCACAGGAGGCCCAAAAGCAAATGCAATCCCTAAAATCCAAGAAAAAGTGGGTGGAAGATTACGAATCTGCCAAAACGTTGGTCAGTGATCTTGAAGTATTGGCGGAATTTCAACAAGCAGGTGAAGTTTCGGAAGAAGAAGTAACCCAACAGTACACAAAAGCACTGGACCTCATTGAAAATTTGGAGTTCAAAAACATGCTTTCTGATGAAGGGGATGAACTCACCGCAGTACTTCAGATAACTGCTGGTGCCGGAGGTACGGAAAGTTGTGATTGGGCCTCCATGCTCATGCGGATGTACCTCATGTGGGCCGAAAAGAACGGGTACAAAGTAAAGGAGCTCAACTACCAAGAAGGTGATGTGGCCGGAATAAAGACGGTAACCTTGGAAATTGAAGGCGAATATGCCTTTGGTTGGCTCAAAGGTGAGAACGGGGTACATAGATTGGTGCGCATCTCCCCTTTTGATAGCAATGCCAAGCGGCATACATCTTTCGCATCGGTATATGTGTATCCGTTGGTGGACGATACCATTGAAATTGAGGTAAACCCTTCAGATATTGAAATTACAACAGCGCGTTCCAGTGGAGCCGGAGGGCAAAATGTAAATAAGGTGGAAACCAAGGTGCAACTGGTGCACAAACCCACAGGTATCCAAATTTCTTGTTCCGATTCCCGATCACAGCACGATAACCGTGCAACAGCCATGAAAATGCTGAAGTCACAGTTGTATGAGATTGAACTTCGGAAAAAACAAGAGGCTCGAGCCGAAATAGAATCCTCAAAAATGAAAATTGAATGGGGATCGCAAATCCGGAATTATGTGATGCATCCGTATAAATTGGTAAAAGATGTGCGCACCGGTGAGGAAACAGGTAATGTGGATGCTGTTATGGACGGGGAAATAGATCTTTTTTTAAAGGCCTTTCTTATGATGATGGGGCAGAAAGAGGAGGAATAAATGGTGCGAGGTTAAGGGTAAAGGGATAGCAATAACTTAGAACTTAGAACTTAGAACTTAGAAAGTATGATCAAAATATATCACAATCCTAGATGCAGAAAATCCAGGGAAGGACTGGAAGTATTGGAAAAATCTGGACAAGAATTTGAAGTTGTAAAGTATCTGGAAGAAATTCCATCTAAAGAAGAGCTTAAGACTCTAATTGGGTATTTAGGCATTACTCCAATGGAATTGGTTCGAAAAAATGAGGCGGTCTGGAAAGAAAACTATAAGGGAAAAACACTTTCGGACGATGAAATCATCACTGCCATGGTGGAAAACCCCAAATTGATCGAACGCCCGATAGTTGTAAAGGACAAAAAAGGGGTGATTGGCAGACCTTCAGAAAAAATCAATACCTTGCTATAGTATTTCAAACGTATTCAGTAGGCTATGAAAAGTGCAAATTCATTAATTTTCTTGACCTTTTTGACCATAATCCTTTCCATAGGCGATTTGGCGGCCCAATATGGTTATGGATCTCCCTATGGAAACCGCTATGGAAGGCGGCAAAGTACCATACCCAGGGCTCAAGAAACCCCAAAAGAAGTGGAGCCACCAACGGCAGAGGAAGTTGTAGATCAACAAATGCCTTCCATCACAGAAGCTTTGGGGCTCAACCCCTTTGAGGAAGCTGTGGTACGTACAACTTTACTGGAATCCGTTCAACAGCGGATAGAGCTCCAGATTTTAGGATTGGAGCCTTTAAAGATGAAGGAAGAATATGAGAAAATCTTTAAAAAACAGAACGAGGAACTAAAGGCGGGTCTACCAGAAGATAAGTACAATGCTTTTATAGAGCTTCAGGAAAATAGTTTCAAACCCAAAAAGAAGAAGAAAAAGAAAAAGAAAAAAGATTAACAAATCATTAAGGTCATTCACGGGATCAAGTTTGTTGTTGGCAGAGATAAATTTCGCTTCTACTTAATTTCATTTCAACTTTGTTTGCATAAAACCAAACTATGCAAAGAATCATTGTACCGTTGTTTTTGTTGGTATTCATCTCAATGAATGCCCAAACACGGCAGAGCCAAAACTCCATTACTATTTCTGGAACCGTAATTGACCAAGATTCCGGACAACCCTTGGAATATGCAACTTTTGTTTTGCAGGAAGTGGACAATCCTGATAAAGTAACCGGTGGAATCACGGATTTGGACGGAAAATTTGAGATTGAAACCAATCCAGGCCAATATAATATCCGCGTTGAGTACATTTCCTATAAAACCTATACCCGAGCCAACCAGAGCTATACCTCTTCTACTGATTTGGGGAATATTATTCTTGCGCCCGATGTAGCTCAACTTCAAGAGGTTGAAGTTGTTGGGGAAAAAACCACTGTTGAAGTTCGGCTTGACAAAAAGATATACAATATTGGAAAAGACATTACGACAAGTGGTGGTAATGTTAGCGATGCCTTAAATAATATTCCCTCTGTTTCTGTTGATGTGGAAGGTGCGATAAGCTTAAGAGGTAATGAGAATGTTAGGATTTTAATAAATGGAAAACCTTCCGCACTAGCTGGTTTTGGCTCCACCGATGTGTTACAGCAATTACCGGCCGATGCCATTGAGAAGGTAGAGGTCATTACAAGTCCATCCGCTCGATATGATGCTGAAGGTACGGCAGGGATTCTCAATATTGTCTTGAAAAAGGAAAAGACCTTGGGCATCAACGGGTCGGTAAATGCCACGGTAGGAGATCCATTCAATGCCAGGGTCACCACCAACTTTAACCTACGCACCGATAAATTCAACATCTTTAATACGCTGGGCTATTTCCACAGAGAATCTCCAGGGAATGGATATAGCGACAACACCTATTCTCAAGGCGAGTACGACCGAATTATAGAAGACCGAAGCATCAGTAGAAATGACGATGGTTTCAACCTTAATATTGGAATGGAGTATTTCCTTACGGAAAAATCATCCATTACAGGAAGCTTTTTCTACCGTATTTCAGATGAGAACGATCTCACAGAGAATGATAACCAACGATTTACAGATGCTGCATTGGCAAGTCGCACCTTTAGAAGTGAAGATCAAGGTGAAGATGACAACAGTTACCAGTATTCCTTCAACTATACCAATAACATCAACGATGATGGGCATAAACTGACTGCTGATTTTCAATATTCCTACGACGATGAATCAATTTTTACGGTAATCCAAGAAAATAATACCGTCCCCAACACGGATTTGCTGGCCTTGGAAAATATATATGAGAGTGAAACTCAAGATGACATACTGGCCCAAGTAGACTACGTTTTGCCCATTGGTGATGCTCAATTTGAAGCTGGGTATCGTGGAACTTTTGAAAAAGAGGTCAATGACTACCAATTGGACCAATACAACTTGGATACTGATGAATTTGAGACCAACACAGATTTGACCAACGTTTTTACGTACCATGAGAATGTGAATGCGGTCTATACCCAATACGGTAATAAATTTGGTAAATTTTCCTTTTTGGCAGGATTGCGATTGGAAAACACGGAGATGAGAGGTGGTGTTGATTCCGAAATTGATAGCGAGGCCTTGGAAGAAATTCTTGGAGAGGATGTAGATTTGAATTTTGACAAAAACTACCTTGGTCTGTTCCCTACCATTAACTTGATTTACGAATTTGAGGACAACCAGAACATTTCTCTTGGATATAATCGAAGAATCAACAGGCCCAGAGGATGGTTTATTAATCCCTTCCCTTCCCGATCCAGTAGAACCAATGTCTTCCAGGGAAATCCGGATTTGGACCCTGCTTTTGCCAACGCCTTTGATATAGGGTATCTAAAACGGTGGACCAAATTGACGTTCACATCATCTGTGTACTATCAAAGAGAAACCAATTCCTTTGAACGTGTGCAAGAAGAGACAGGAGAGGTTACTTCCGATGGTATCCGTATCATCCGATCTATACCGATTAACCTTTCCACAAATGAACGGATTGGTGCGGAAGCGGGTATGCTCTACAACCCCACAAAATGGTTGCGATTGAACGGTAGTTTCAATTTCTTCCAATTCAGCTCAGAAGGTAGCTTTAATGGTGTGGACTATGGTACCGACAACTCCAGTTGGTTTGCTCGATTCAGTTCAAAATTCAGTTTGCCTGCCAAAATAGACTTTCAGGCCAACTCGTTCTACATGGGGCCACGACAAAATGCACAAACAAAGAGCAAGAGTATGTTCTCTCTGAATTTGGCCATGAGCAAGGACTTATTCAAGGAAAATGCCACCTTGTCCTTGAACGTAAGCGATGTGTTCAATTCAAGGAAGCGCCAGTCTTTTACAGAAACCGAATTCTTTACTTCAGATAGCGAGTTTCAATGGAGAGTACGACAGATTAATCTTTCCTTTATCTACCGCTTTAATCAACCCAAAGAGCGTAGGCAAAGGGGAGACAGACAAAATGATGATGGAGAAGGAGAAGGTCAATTCCAAGGTTAGAATGGAAGAAACCGATATAAAACAAAAAAGAAGCCAAATTGGCTTCTTTTTTTTATTCTTCAAGCCTGGCTCGTTTGGCCTCGCGTCTTTCTTTGAACATTTCACGTAAGTTACCGATCAACCAATAAGGCACTACAAAGGTCAACAAGAAAATCATCAACCAAAAACCAATGGTCAAAATCGTTAAAAAAGCTAAAAAGCCTAAATACTGATCAAATTCGAACATTATACTATCCTTTTGTTGAACAAAGATACTTCCTTCTTGTGAAAAAATACAAATCTGAATCTAAAAAAGTGTATTTGCACCCAACAACTACCATATAATTTTGTGAACAACTACCTTTGTAGATATAAATTTTGAAAAATGAGTTTTAGGATTGAAAAAGATACGATGGGTGAGGTTAAAGTGCCCGCGGATAAATATTGGGGAGCACAAACGGAACGTTCCCGGAACAATTTTAAGATTGGACCTTCGGCTTCCATGCCCTTGGATGTGGTCTATGGCTTTGCCTATTTAAAAAAAGCGGCAGCCTATGCCAATCACCAGTTTGGGGTGCTTTCGGTGGAGAAAAGAGATTTGATTGCCCAAGTATGCGATGAAATCCTTGCTGGAAAATTGGATGACCAATTTCCATTGGTTATTTGGCAGACCGGCTCTGGAACCCAGAGCAACATGAACGTCAATGAAGTTGTTGCCAACAGAGCCCATGAAATTGCCGGAAAAAAAATTGGGGATGGTGAAAAGACCATACAGCCCAATGACGATGTCAATAAAAGTCAATCCTCTAATGATACTTTCCCTACGGGAATGCACATTGCTGCTTATAAAAAAATAGTTGAGGTTACCATTCCTGGTGTAGAGCAACTCAAAGATACCCTGGCCAAAAAATCGAAAGAATTCAAGGATGTAGTAAAGATTGGACGTACCCACTTGATGGACGCCACTCCCCTAACCTTAGGCCAGGAATTTTCTGGATATGTGGCCCAATTGGAGCATGGAATCAAAGCTGTAAAAAATACTTTGGCGCACTTGAGCGAACTTGCCTTGGGTGGAACAGCTGTGGGAACCGGACTAAATACACCTAAGGGATACGATGTTTTGGTAGCCAAATACATTGCAGGGTTCACTGGGCTGCCTTTTGTGACGGCTAAAAATAAGTTTGAGGCCTTGGCCGCCCACGATGCCATTGTGGAAAGCCATGGTGCCTTGAAACAATTGGCGGTTTCCTTGAATAAAATTGCAAACGATATCAGAATGATGGCCTCGGGACCTCGCTCCGGTATTGGAGAGATCATTATTCCTGCCAATGAGCCGGGAAGTTCCATTATGCCCGGAAAAGTAAATCCTACCCAATGTGAAGCCATGACCATGGTTTGTGCCCAAGTAATGGGGAACGATGTGGCCGTTAGCGTGGGTGGTACCCAAGGTCATTATGAACTGAATGTCTTTAAACCGTTGATGGCCGCGAATATTTTACAGTCAGCGGAACTTCTTGGTAATGCATGTGTAAGTTTTGATGAGCATTGTGCTGTGGGTATTGAACCCAATCATGAAGTGATCAAAAGATTATTGAACAATTCGTTGATGCTCGTAACGGCATTGAATACCAAAATTGGATACTACAAAGCAGCAGAAATTGCCAACACCGCCCACAAAAATGGAACTACACTACGAGAAGAGGCCATTAATTTGGGCTATGTTACCCCAGAGGAATATGATGCGTGGGTAAAACCGGAGGATATGGTGGGAAGCCTTAAGTAATTTAATCGAGAATTCAATCCATAAAAAAAACCCGTTTAGTTGAACGGGCTTTCTTAGTTATATGGATAGTGTGAATTATTTCAATTCAAATTTAGATGTACCCAACAATTTAAGATTGTTGTCATAAACATTTACCATGTAGTTTCCTTTTTGGAATTCGTCCACAGGCTTGTTGATGTAATCACATACGTCCAAAGAACTGTTTTCATAGTAGAAGTTGGTTCCTTTGCTGTAGGTGATGGAAGCACCTTCCTCAGTAGTTTTGGTGAAACTGTCGCCCAATACATTTCCTTGTGGGCCAAGCACTTCAATAAAGAACTCTCTGTCACCAGCTTCAGCGATTACGTTATCAGCAATGGTAAAGCAAACTTTGAATTTGTCAGTAGCTCTAGCTCTCGAAGTAGAAACCAATTTACCACTGTTTCTTTCCCTAACAGCATCTACACTGATAGTAGAAAGGTTAAGAGCAGAACCTCTTTCAACAGCATCGGCCAATTGTGTGTTCTGTACGATCAAAGAATCGTTGAAAACGGTTTGTTTCTCCAATTCAACAAAAGTGCTGTCTCTTTGCATGGCCAACAAGGTGTTTGATTGTGTCAAAGAATCTACTTGCTTCATCAATTTCTCTCTTTCAGCTTTCAAAACACTAACTTGTCTTCTGTATCTTGAAAGAGATGCGATGTCAGCTTTCATACTTTGAACAGAATCGATGTACTTTGCAATATTGTCACGTGCAGCAACCAATTCTTCATTGGTAGCGTTGCTTTCCAAAATCGCTTTGTCGTACTCAGATTTCAAGTTGTTCAAATCTTCAACAACCAACTCCTTTTCTTGAGTTAGCGCTTGGGTTGTCTTTTTCTTATCTTGGTAAAGACTTACGGTATAGATGATTGTTCCCAAAAGAACTACACCCAACAAACCGGCTATTACCTTCAAACCATTGTTATTTTTTGTTTCAGTCATAACGTTTTGTATTAATTGATTCTCGTTTAGGTTTTTTAATCAATCGTGTTTGGTTTATATACGCTTTGGATTTCTATTTGGATCATATGGATTGAAATAATATTGAAAAAAATCTTCTTTATCGTCCATATACCTTAATTTTAAAGGAACTCAAAAGAAAACCATGAAAAGAAATTTTATCCTGATGGTCATTGCTTTAGCACTTACCATCGCCTGTAAACAGAAAAAAGAAGAAAAAGAAAACACCGAAGAGGTCGCTGTCCAAGTTGAGACCAAAGCACCTGCTGGGGTAGAAATCATACCCATTGAGCACGCCACGGCTGTTTTGGAGTGGAATGATACTACAATATATATAGACCCTGTTGGTGGCAAAGCCGCCTTTGAAGGTCAAAATTCCCCAGACTTGATATTGATAACAGACATTCATGGCGACCACTTAAGTCCGGAAACCTTGGAAGAGCTTAACCCAGAAAAGGCAACAATCATTGTTCCACAGGCGGTTGCTGACCAGATTCCGCAAGAGTTTGCACTTAAAGCAGCCATAGAAATTATGGGCAATGGTGAAACTAAAACATTTTCTGGGGTTACGGTTGAAGCCATTCCCATGTACAATTTAAGGGAGGAGGCCAAAGATTTTCATGCCAAAGGCAGAGGAAATGGCTATGTAATAACACTTGGGAATCAACGGATTTATTTTTCAGGGGACACAGAGGATATTCCCGAAATGCGGGCTTTGGAAAACATTGACAAGGCCTTTGTCTGCATGAACCTTCCGTATACCATGACCGTGGAAAGTGCAGCAGATGCTGTTTTGGAGTTTCAACCCGATGAAGTTTACCCGTATCACTTTAGAGGAAGACCCGATGTGAGTGACGTGGCAAAGTTCAAGCAATTGGTCAATGAAGGAAATCCAGATATAGAAGTGGTTCAATTGGACTGGTATCCCAATGATGATTTTTAATGGAATAAAATAAAGGCACCATATTGTCGTTAAGGTAACAGACTATAACCAAATCAAATACTTAATCATGGCTCCCAAATCCCGTGTTTTAGTATTAATGGCGATGTTATTTGCCATAAATGCTACTTTCTCCCAACAATGTGATAACTATTATTCCAAAGTGACGTATGCGCTCAACCATTGTAAAAAAGCAATGGAAGCCACTAACTTTGAACATCAAATGTATTATGCCGAACGAGCATTGACCGCTCTTGAAAAAGCAGACGAATTCAAAGGTGACTGCGTTTGCAAAAAAGCCTATGACAAAGCCTATGACACTAAGCAGACCTTGGACAAGGCCATTGAACCTGTGGACTGGGAAGCAGGTCGATTTTTCACCAAAAAAGCATTGGGCCAAATCAATGAGCTCATTACCTTCTTGGATGAATGTACACTGGGCGTCTCTTCATCTGTGACCATTGCTGATAGTGGCAATGCTACTTTGGAACATCAAGCCCATACCGATGACAGTTCGGATGAAAGCAAAACCGTTGCTGCAAGTGACAATTCCATGGAGCTTGAAATGATCAAAATTTTTGAGAAGCACGCCACAGATAAATTAAGGACAGCCGAACAAGCTGTTGCCCAATTGGTGGAACTCTCCAAAACCATTGGAACAAACCCTACTGGAAGTAATGACCCCAATAGTTTGGCATCACACCAACAAGCTTATTTGGAAAAGGCCAAAAAAATTCTTGAGGAAGGCATCAAAAATCTCGGAGGAGAAGAATAAGTCCTCAATTACCGAATCAATTTTTTGTACTTAATACGCTTGGGCATGATATCCGTTCCCAAGCGTTTCTTTTTGTTCTCCTCGTAATCTGAGAAAGAACCTTCAAAGAAATAAACCTGTGAATCTCCTTCGAACGCCAAAATATGGGTACAAATCCTATCCAAGAACCATCTATCGTGGGAAATAATCACAGCGCAACCTGCGAAATTCTCCAAACCTTCTTCCAAAGCACGAAGCGTATTTACATCCAAGTCATTGGTAGGCTCATCCAGCAGCAATACGTTTCCTTCTTCTTTTAAGGTCATCGCTAAATGAAGTCGGTTGCGCTCTCCACCGGAAAGCATGCTCACTTTTTTGTTTTGCTCACTTCCTGAGAAGTTAAATCGACTCAAATAGGCCCGGGAATTTACTTGCTTCCCTCCCATCATTACCAGTTCCTGTCCGTCACTGAAGTTTTCCCAGATTGATTTTTCTGGGTCGATGTTGGAGTGACTTTGGTCCACGTAGGCCAATTTTGCCGTATCACCTACAATGAATTCACCTTTGTCCGGTGTTTCCTCACCCATGATCATTCGGAATATGGTGGTCTTACCCGCCCCGTTAGGGCCAATGATTCCCACAATTCCCGCTTGCGGTAGATTGAAGTTCAAATCTTCATATAATAATTTGTCGCCATAGGCTTTGCTCACTCCCTTAGCTTCAATGACGTTGGTTCCCAGTCTGGGACCATTGGGAATGTATATTTCCAACTTCTCTTCCAATTGTTTTTGGTCTTGGCTAAGGAGTTTGTCGTAATTTTTTAAACGTGCTTTTTGCTTTGTCTGTCTTCCTTTTGCACCTTGACGAACCCATTCCAACTCGCGTTCCAAGGTCTTTTGGCGCTTGGAGGCTTGTTTGCTCTCTTGGGCCAAACGTTTGGCTTTCTGATCTAACCAACTGGAATAATTTCCTTTCCATGGAATGCCTTCACCCCTGTCCAACTCCAAAATCCAACCCGCAACATTGTCCAAGAAATAACGATCGTGCGTTACGGCAATAACAGTTCCTTTGTATTGTGCCAAGTGATGTTCCAACCAATGCACGGATTCTGCATCCAAGTGGTTAGTAGGCTCATCTAACAATAGCACATCGGGTTCCTGCAATAACAGTCGACATAAAGCCACTCTTCGGCGCTCCCCTCCAGATAACACCGCAATTTTTTTATCGGACTCTGGTGTACGAAGCGCATCCATGGCTATTTCCAATTTCGTGTCCAGTTCCCAAGCATTGGACGCATCAATCTGGTCCTGAAGGGCCGCTTGCTTGTCCATCAACTTCTGCATCTTGTCCGCATCCTCATAGACTTCGGGCAGACCGAACATGTCATTGATTTTATTATATTCATCCAAAATGGCCACGGTTTCAGCAACGCCTTCACGCACCACTTCCATTACCGTCTTGTTTTCGTCTAATTGTGGTTCCTGCTCCAAATAGCCAACGGTGTATCCCAGAGAAAAAACTACATCACCTTGATAGTTCTTATCAACACCTGCAATGATTTTCAACAAGGTGGACTTACCGGAACCATTGAGACCTAATATCCCAATCTTGGCACCGTAAAAGAAGCTCAAATAAATGTTTTTGAGTACAGGGGTATTGGCCGTTTTAAAGGTCTTGGTAACCCCAGACATTGAAAAAATGACTTTTTTATCGTCTGACATGTAGTTGTTCTTTAAATTGAAAAAAGGGGAAATCTAAACCCGACCCTTGAGCGCATTGAATACCCAAGCAACAGCAAAAAATCCGATGCCCACTGCACCAAAGCCGTAACCTGCAACCTCGTCATATTTGAAAGCTCCAAGAGCAATCATTCCTATTCCTACAAAAATCATGATCCAAGTGGCCCATGCGAGCACTGTGTTTTTGTTCATTCCCATATAAATCGTTCAGAAGAGCCTCAAATATCGTAAAAAATGAAATAATCCAAAGCCTTGAACCCGGTTTATCCCTCAAAAGGAAAGGTAATTCCGCATTTTTCACGAATTGTATCCAATAATTCGGCTATATCCAAGCTATTTTGATGCGACCAAAGGTCGCTCTGCAACTTATTGTCCTTTAAGCATTGGTGCACTTCCTCAATTTCATGCACAAAACCATTTCCTTGACGAGGAAGGTCGAACTGTTGGGTATTTCCATCTTTTACCAATGAACAACCATCAGCTTCGTGCCATCTTGGATGGATGAAAATTTCACATTTACTTCCTGAGATTTCAGCTTCCATTTTTGAATCACTGGTCAATCCACTGTATAAAATCGCTTGTGCATTTTCGTAATGGAACAACATGGATGTTTGTAGTTCTGTACCGTTCTGATGAAAGTTTGATTTAGCCATAATCTCTTTCGGCATTCCCAAAATCAAATAGGCCAAAAAGATGGGATAGATTCCAATATCCAGCAATGAACCGGAAGCCAAATCAGGGTTTAACAATCTGGAATCCAAACCACGATCCAAGGCGTAAAATGCAAAATCAGCATGGAGGTAGCCGACTTCACCAATGGTGCCATCGTCCACCAATTGCTTAGCTTTTTGTACCGAAGGATTAAATCGGGACCAAAGTCCTTCCATCATAAAAACTTGGTTTGCTTTGGCAGCAGCTACAATTTCATCCACTTCTGCCCTGCTTACACCTAACGGTTTTTCGCAAAGCACATGCTTACCCGATTCTATGGCTTGAATGGCTAAATCCTTATGAAAATTATGTGGGGTGGCCACATAGACAATATCCACTGTGTCAGAATTGAAAAGCTCGTCATAGCTTCCAAAAACATTTGGAATGTTGAATTTATCGGCGAACTGTTGTGCTCTTTCCAAATTTCGGGAAGCCACACCAGCTACCTCTGCGTCTGGCACCAATTTTAAGTCCTCGGTAAAATCTGTGGCTATTTTTCCAGGGCCCACAATCCCCCATTTAATTTTTGTGTCCATATAACATCAAAAGTAATGATTATAACTCCTTATCTTTAACCGATAGCAAGAAATTGAAATACACCTATGGATATTGACTTCAATAAAAATGAAGACCATAACAAATTAATGCTCTCTGAACTTCGGAAAAGGCATGCCACAGTGAAGCTGGGCGGGGGAAAAAAACGCATTGAAAAACACCATGAAAAGGGTAAAATGACGGCCCGCGAACGGATTGATTACCTGTTGGATGCCAAATCGCCTTCTATTGAAATTGGAGCATTTGCTGGAGATGGGATGTACGAGGAGCATGGGGGGTGCCCCTCCGGCGGGGTTGTGGTGAAAATTGGCTATGTAAAGGGAAAACAATGTGTGGTTGTTGCCAATGATGCTACAGTAAAAGCAGGGGCATGGTTTCCCATCACGGGGAAAAAGAATCTTAGGGCCCAAGAAATTTCCATAGAAAATAGACTACCCATTATTTATTTGGTAGACAGTGCTGGGGTGTATTTGCCCATGCAGGACGAAATTTTTCCGGATAAGGAACACTTTGGCCGGATTTTCAGAAACAATGCCGTGATGAGCAACATGGGAATCACCCAAATTGCTGCGGTTATGGGCAGTTGTGTTGCAGGTGGGGCCTACTTGCCTATCATGAGTGATGAAGCGCTGATTGTGGACAAAACAGGAAGTATTTTTTTGGCCGGAAGCTATCTGGTAAAGGCGGCCATTGGAGAAAATATTGACAATGAGACTTTGGGCGGAGCAACTACCCATTCCGAGATTAGCGGAGTAACGGATTACAAAGCCAAGGATGACAAAGATGCACTGGACAAAATCAAGAACATCGTTGATAAGATTGGTGATTTTGAAAAGGCTGGTTTCAACAGAAAGGAATCGAAAAATCCATTGGAAAACCCAGAAGATATTTATGGGTTACTACCGGCTTCCAGAAGTGACCAGTATGATATGTTGGAAATCATTAAGCGGTTAGTGGACGATTCGGAATTTGAACAATACAAGGAAGGCTACGGCAAAACAATTTTAACAGGCTACGCCCGTATTGATGGCTGGGCCGTGGGGGTTGTGGCCAATCAACGGAAAGTGGTCAAGACCAAAAAAGGGGAAATGCAGTTCGGTGGGGTTATTTATTCCGATTCTGCGGACAAAGCCACCCGATTTATTGCCAATTGCAACCAAAAGAAGATTCCCTTGGTGTTCCTCCAAGATGTGACCGGTTTTATGGTTGGCAGTAAAAGTGAACATGGAGGGATTATTAAGGATGGTGCCAAAATGGTGAATGCGGTAAGCAATTCTGTGGTGCCGAAATTCACGATTGTTATTGGAAACAGCTACGGAGCCGGGAATTATGCCATGTGTGGAAAGGCGTACGACCCTAGATTGATTGTCGCTTGGCCCAGTGCCGAACTTGCCGTGATGAGTGGAAATTCAGCCGCAAAGGTGTTGTTACAGATTGAAAAAGCTTCCTTGGAAAAAAGCGGTAAACCTGTTGATACTGAGAAAGAAAAAGAGCTCTACGATAAAATAAAACAACGTTACGACAATCAAATATCGCCTTACTACGCTGCAGCACGACTTTGGACGGATGCCATTATAGACCCGTTGGACACAAGAAAATGGATATCCATGGGCATTGAGGCCGCCAATCATGCGCCTAGTGATAGAAAATTCAATATGGGGGTGTTGCAGGTGTGATCACTCTACGGCAAATTTTGCTAATTGTTGTTCGTCCCCATTTTCCTGAAGGCGTACCATAAATTCCTCGCTTGTTTGGTTGGGTTTGCCAAAATTGTATTGCACCGTACATTTTAAAAAAGTGGCAGCTTCATTTTTTGGGGTCCTGTTCCCCAAATAGGTGGCATTCAATATCCACTCTCCTTTTGTTTCAGCCCCCACAATTTCAAATTGTTCGGTTGAGTTTCCATGCTGCAGTTCTTCCAAAATCCGATTTCTATCTCCAATTTCGGTATGTTCCCAGGTAAAAAATCGCTTCTGTGGATTTACAAATTGAACGGAAAATTCGGCATCGGGTACATTCCAACTCAAAATTAATCGCGCATTATAGGTTACATTGTTACGATACTTGGCATCTGTTTTATCAATATCGAGCTTTGCCTTATGCTGATTGACCAAATTTCGAATTTCTGAACCTACGACTTTTTCCATGGTACTGAAGTTTAACTCAGGATTTGCTTCCCCAGAAATCATTCTATTTAACATAGTGAGGGATTCCTGAAAATTACCTGCATTTTTTTGGGCTATGGCAACATCAAAATAAGATTGGATTTTGTTCGGGAACAATTCCAGCATTTTTTCTGCTGCGAACACAGCGATTTCATAACTTTCCTCTTCAGTGGATTTTAGAAATAAAGCACGCAATGCTTCGTAGGAAGGATTTTCTATTTCTAGAACATTGGATAAAATCCGCTCCCCTATCTCTGGGCTCGAATCGAGGAAAAAATTGGAAACATCCAAAAAATATTCGGGGACATCCCTGTATGCTTCCCTTTGTTTTAAGTAAATATTATACGCTTCCCCAATATTTTTGCCCTTTTTAAGCTCTTTTAAATAAGGAGTGATCAAGGCTTTATTATTTACCTTGATTTTATCCTCATAAATGTTGTCCCTTAAACGGGCCATGTCAGGTTTTTCACCCGATTCCTTGGCGTAGGTTGCCGTTTTTGAAGTAATCACAAGGACTCCGTTAACACCAAGACTGCCATATTTGTTTGTTGCGGCAAGCCCTTTTAAAACGGTAATATCCGCTATGTTTTCGGGATTGATGAAATCTGAGCTAAAAACAGTTCCACTTGCAGAGTCAGACTGGCGCAACGGAACTCCATCAATCACAATCAATCCATATACATTTCCCAATAATGTCATTCGTGGCCGCATGGTCACCTGGCTCAAATCTTCATTTTGCCCAAGGTTGACCCCAGAAAATTTCCCTTGAATGGCCATATCCGGGGTGGTAGCGGCATCAGAAATGTCATCAGCGGAAATGGATTGTACCGCATACCCCACCTTATCCTTGTTTTCCTCCCCATACCCCGTTGTAATGGTTTCTACTGGCTCACTCCTTCTTTCGCTTACCACCACTTCCTGAAGTTGAATTCCTTGATCTTCCAATGAAAAATTAAGCGTATTGGTTTCTCCCAATACCTGTTTTTCAATTTTATTTCCGTAAGCAATCACTAATGTGTCCCCTATCCTTCCGTCTATACTAAAATCCCCCTTGGTATTGGATTTTATCCTGTTTTCATCATTACCTTGTACATAAATTTCCGCATTGGCCAACCCCATGGTTCCGCTATAAATGGTGCCCGAATATTGTTGCAGGTTTTCCATGGTCTCCTCTGCATTGCGCTTCTCATTGAAATCCACCAAATTTCCATTATTAACAATGGACAGTAGATTGAGACTGGCCTTATCAAAATTTTTATTGCTATTGATTATATGGAGTTCCCCGCTGAAATTGGGGGTGCTATTACCTATATTTTGTCCTCCATCCGTAAAAAGCAATACATCTCCTGGGTCCACATAACTGCTCAAGGATTCATAGGAAGTGGCACCATCATATCGCAGCCCTTCAAGTTCTTTCTTAATGGTAGACCAATCACTTGAACTCACCTGGTATGTATCTTTTGAAAGGACGCGGTCGCTAAAGGTGATTAGACTCACCTTGGCATTCTGGACGGTTTTGAAGTAAGCATCCAAAAAATAGAAATCTTTTTCAATATCCCGGTTTTGCATGGAAAGAGAAACATCCCAACAAATAGAAACATTTTTAGGTGCTTGTGCATGACCTCTGATTCCTATCACAAAAAAGCACAAAAAGACAAACTGAATTGGTGATTTCATTTTTAATACGTTGCTACAGAGCTTCCATTTTTAACCTGGAAAAGTGCTTGGTTCACATTTTTTGCCGTCAGTTTAAACACTTTTGTTTCCTTATGTTGGGCTTTGGTACCATAATTATAGTAAACAGTAGCCTTCAAATAAGTGGGAGTTAGACTTTTGTTTCCGAAATACGTAGCGTTCACAGACCAGTTCCCGGTAATGGGTCTATAAATTAGGTATTCCTGTGAGGAGAAACCCTGCATTTTTTCCTCCATAATCCTTTCAGCATTAGCAAGTTGGGTGTGCTCCCAGTTGTGGTACTGGTTCTCTGGCCCCACAAATTGCAATTCGAACTCTGCCTCGCTATTATTCCATTCCAAAAGCAGCCGCACTCCGTCAAAATCATTCTCTTCTGTTTTTACAATCGTGGTATTCCCTGTAATGGAACCGTGGGTAGCCAACAGACTGCCAAAATCCCTGTTGATTATTGGAGAAAAAGTTGCTGAGGAATCCAAAAGTGACTTATCCACCAAGTGGTTATACCTAGCGTATAAGGAGGCAGAGCTCTCAATGGCCCCCACATCTTCATAGCTTTGTGCCAAATCCATATAAGACTGTGCATAGTGTGGTCTTAGGATAAACACTTGTTTATAGATTTCATTGGCCCATTGGTGCTGTCCCTGTTCCTCCAGATGATAGGCAAATGCTTTCAGGATAGTAGGATCTGTCGCAAACTTTTTCTGAATTTTCTTTCCAATCTTATTGGCCGTTGCGGCATCTCCAAACTTCTTGGAAAATAGTGCATACGCATCAAGATAAAAATAAGGCGATGAAGCGTATTTTCTTTCAAGTTGGAAATAGCTGTCGATGGCCTGAGCAGCATTCTCTGCCGAGGAAATTTCTTCTAGGTATTGGGGTGCGGTTATCTGTGATATGGCCACAGTACTGCCCTCTTCGAAATAATTATCACGACGTCTGGCAAAATCGTAAGGCTTGTCAGTTCCAGGTTCTTGCGGACTATAATTTCCTGTTTTCGTATTAATTATAATCAGCCCTCCTCTTGCGAGACCTCCATACTTTCCAAGTGCCGCCAAACTTGTTGTCGTTCCTATGCGTTTGATGTTGGAAAGGTCAATAAAGGTAGGGGCATCAGTATAGAGTATACCATCTACTTCAAAAACGGCTGGAGGGGGGTTATCGAGGCCTAATATTCTTGGGAAATAAACTATTGGCGAATAGGGGTCAAACATTGGACGGACTACTATCAATCCTGGAATTGCGCTCTGCAAAGCACTTACAAAATCAAGGCCCGCAGGGTTTAAATCATTTCCTTCAAAAATCTTCAAGGAATAACTTACATTATCCTTATCAAGAATACCAAACCGTGTCTTAATCAAATTTTTGTTGGAATTATATTCCAAAAAAAGGTCTTTTTGTGACTTGCGGATCCGTTTTCGCTTGGTGACCACTACCTCGTCCAATTCTTCTATTCTATCATACAGAACAACATTGAGAATGCTGGTTACATCTTCAACGATTATCTCCATTGGCTGTTTGCCTACATAGCTATAGACCAAGGTTTCTCCTTCATTGGCATAGATTTCATAGGTTCCGTCCGTTTGAGATTCAGTTCCCGAGTCATTTCCTTTAACAACAATACTTACTTTGGATAACGGATTCATACCATCACTCACAATTCCACGGATTTTTTTCAGTTGGGTCTGGGAAAAGACCATGGTAAGGGACAATAGAAAAAAAGGTACTATAGTTTTGCGAAACATAATGGCTGTGTTTAAGTTCTTTCCTACAAGATACTGATAAAATCTATATGATAATATCACAATAAACAAGTAACCTATTCTATACCAGATACTAATCTAACCACCCCAGACCAACTATAATTGTAAGAAATAGACATCTAAAGTAGTTTCTTTGGTTAGTACCCTTGCTGTGGTTTCACCCTTGGAATCAATAGCAATTCCGTTTGTCTTCCGTTGATGTATCTAAATCCGTCTTCACCAAAAAACCCCGGCTCTTCCAGCATAATTCGAATATCCCGGTTCCATTCCGGGATGTTCACCGTGGCATTCAACTCAATAGCGTAACAGGTATTTGGGTTAAGTGGATAGTTTTCACCATCATCCTTCATTACACCATCTTGGGAATCCCACATACCAATGGTGGATCCCGCGGAGTGTCCATACATTCCCAAAGGATGGGTGTAAATGGCAGGTTGCAATCCTGCATTCTTGGCTTCTTGCAGGGATTTGGCCAAAATTTCATTCCCTGTTCTTCCTTGGATCATGTTTGTGGTCAGGAAATCCTGCACACGGTTGCCATCGTAGAGGGCATTCACTAAAAAGGAAGGGGCTTCGGTCTCTTCCGGTTTTAGCACATAGGCCAACTCTTGGCAATCGGTGTTCAGACGGAGATAGGTAATTCCAAAATCGCAGTGCAATAAATCACCCGGCATGATCACCAAATCATCCGGCCGGCCTGAAAAGGAATACAGATGACTTACCAATTCTTCACTCGTACGCTGTATGTCTACTGTTGGGTGGAACCAGGTTTCCAACCCCAAATCGGTTACCTTTTGTCGCATCCACCATTCCACTTCGGTAGTTGTTGTAATTCCTGGGGTGATGACCTTTTCAGAAAAAGCCTCGGCAATAATATCGTGGGTAATGTCCACCAACTGGTCAAAAATTATCATTTCACGTTCTGTACGTGTTTCAATCCAACGAACCGCCAATTGTTCTGCCGTTTGTACTTTGGAATGCTGCTTCTTGGGAAGATTAGCCATGAATTCATCATAATCCGTCTTATCCAGACCATCAGCAATATTATGGTCTTTGGAAAAATTGAGGGCAATTTTCTTGGGATTTCGCTCTTCAATCAATTGCATCAACCGTTTCCACTGATCAGGCTCTTTTTCCTTATCCCAGGCTGAAACAATACTTTTACCAATATTATAACGGGCCACCGCCAATTTATCTATGGTATTTTTTTCCTTGTTCCGATAAAAAAGAAGGATGGTTCGTCTTCTGGCATTCAACCAAGTGGCTGGAAGCATGGTTCGCAGCACAGGGTCTTCATTGTACTCTCTTGAAATAAGCACCCACATATCAATCCCTGTGTCATCCATAAGCTTTGGGAGGAGGACATTGAACCGTTCCTCGAGGATTTCATCCACAACTCTGGCACGTTCCACTTCCGGAAGGATTTGCTGGGCATTGGTAAGGAAAATGGTAAAGAATGCAAAAAATAACGTTAGTTGTTTCATGTAGTTTTATTTATCCGTTCAAAATACAAAACTTACCGTATTTGCTGCATTATTTTTTCACGTTGGATTTTTCCAGTTTTGGTTTCGATAAAAGGTTTTAATACGTGGACCTCTTTGGGCACTTCGTATTTTTGGATTCCTTTTAAAGTTTTGATTTTGTCGAGTACCTTTTGGGAATCAACTTTAGATTCCTCTATGACCAAAACCAATTTTTGACCCAAAGCATCATCGGGAAGTCCTGCTACAAAAAATCGCGAACTAATAATGGTAGACAGTTTTTTTTCGATTTGTTCGGGAATCAATTTAATGCCTCCGGAATTGATAATGGAATCATAACGCCCCAACCATTTAAATTGATTTTCAGTGACCAATTCCACCAAATCGTTGGTCACTATTTTGGTATCCGAAATTTTTGGGGCATCAATGACCAAACAGCCCCTATCATCTTGGGTAACTGAAATATTGGGCAAGGTCTCAAAATAGTCAATGGAGCCAATGCCTATTTTTTTAACGGCGATATGGGTAATGGTCTCCGTCATGCCGTAAGTTTCATAACTGTTGGTTGATGGGGCTTTTAACTTGTTCTGCAAAGCAATAGCTACCGGCGCTCCGCCAATGATCAATGTTTTTATCCTATGCAACTGTTTTAATGAATTTTGAACTTGTAACGGTACCATCGCCACAAAATCATACGGCTTATCATTAGTTGTCAATGGGGTTGATGAGGGTGCTACATAATCCAAATGCAAACCCAAGACCATGGCTCGGACCAACATCATTTTTCCTGCAATTCCAGAACAAGGAAGACACAATAAAGCTGTATTGGCGGGTTTTAGATTGAAGTATTCCCCTGTGGCCAAGGCCGAATTGACCATGTGCTCCTTCTGCAAGACAATTTTTTTTGGCTTTCCGGTAGATCCCGAAGTGAATACTTCCAATGTTGGGCTATATGAGGTCCAATCCAAGATAAAATCCCCAATAGAAACCTCAAAAGGGTCTCCTTCCTTGACCATACTATATCCAATCTCCTTAAGGTCTTCCAAATCGTACGGAACACCATTGAGTTGGAACTGTGGATGACTATTATGCCAAATTGGATTTTCCATCAGATAAGGCCACAAATTCTTCTTTGGTCATTACTTTTCCAAATAATCGGTCTTTCCAGTTTTTCCAACCATACTTCTTGGAAAAAAACCACAACAACAATGGGAAAACAACAAACACAGGAATCACTGCATCCCATCCCAATGATGGTTCTGAAATGTCTTTATAAATGGAATTGGTCTGGAAAGCGGTCCAATCTGCAGTAACCAACAATGCGGTGATAAGGTTGTTAGCTGCATGAAAACCAAGGGCAAGTTCCAAACCTTCGTCCATCAAAGTCAAAATCCCCAAGAAAAAACCTGTTCCGATATAGTAAATAAGGATTCCGAAACCCAATTTCTCCACTTCGGGGTTGGCAATGTGCATCGACCCAAATAAAACGGACGTAACTATCAACGGCACCCATTTGTTCTTTACCAAAATGCCCAATCCTTGCATCATGTGCCCCCTAAACAAATATTCTTCAAAACTGGTCTGCATGGGAATCAAAACAATGCCTATAATGGCCAAAGGGATAAATTTGACCAAATCAAAATTCAGTACATAACTATCCGGGGAAAAATAAATGTCAATCCCCACAAGAAGCACTGTGATGACCGTCCATAGTCCAAATGAAAAAAAGATACGTCTCCAGTCAATTTTCTTTCGCGAAGTGGTCAGTGAGGTGATGGACTGTTTATGAACAATATATGTCCATCCAAGAACCACAAATAACCCAACTGCCAGGGGAAACAAAAGAATAATCAGCACCAAATTGGAACCAAACTGCGCTATAACCTGTTGCATGGTATCCTCCACACTGACCGGAGAATTCACAGTGGCAATATAATTCGCTACCATAAATGCGATAAACGACGTGGGGATGACAAAATATTTCCACAGGCCGAGGTCTCCCTTATATCCTTGTTCTATATACATAGATTTTCAATTAAATTATATTTCCACTGTTTGTCGTTTCTATAATACAATTTCCCTTTTGAAACCTCCAACGGACTTTCAAAATTGTTGGTGTATAGACTTCCGGTGCCCAAACCTTGTGGCATGGTATTTCCCAAAATATAAGTCCATTGGGCAATGGCATTGAGCCCTATATTACTCTCCAAAGCACTGGTTATCCACCACCCAATATCATATTTTTCAGCCAACTGAATCCACTCCCCGCATCCATTAAAACCACCCACTAAGCTTGGTTTTAGTATAATGTATTGTGGCTGTAGGGTTTGTAGCAATTGTTCCTTTTCCGTTACAGAAAAGATACCGATCAATTCCTCATCCAAGGCAATGGGCAATGGTGTATTTTGGCATAGATCTGCCATACGTTCCCACTGATTAGGTTTGATGGGCTGTTCAATAGAGTGGAGTTGATATTTTGATAATTGCTGGAGCTTTTCCAAAGCATCAGTTGGTGAAAAAGCACCATTGGCATCTACCCGGAGTTCAATTTCATCTGGAGTGAAGTCGTTTCGGATAGCTTTGAGGATGGAAAGCTCTGTGGGGAAATCAATGGCCCCAATTTTCATTTTGATACATTGAAAACCATCCTTTAGTTTTTGTTCCAATTGGGACAGCATAAAGGCTTCATCTCCCATCCAAATGAGTCCGTTGATGAATATGGCAGCTTCTTTTTGAGTGAAATCTGACGGGAACAGCTCAAATGGATTTTGGGACTTCAGTGATAAAAATGCTTGTTCCAGCCCAAATTGAATGGAAGGAAATTGTATCAGTTTATTTAGCAATTGTTCTTGCCCCAAGTGAATATTCTCGCAGACCCATTTCAATTTTTCTTCATAATCGGGCACATCATCCACACTCAATCCTCTTAAAACACCGCACTCCCCTATTCCACAATGGTCCCCATCATGAAACAACAGAAACCAGGTCTCTTTTTGGGTCAAAACACCACGTGAGGTGCCACTGGGCACCTTAAAATTTAGTATATACTTTTTGTAGGTAGCTTTCATCCAATGGTTTCAAATGTAACCATATTTTAGGATGTTATTTAACTAAAGTTGAACCAAAAACGAACGCCCTCACCTTCTTTGTCAATGTTCAACTTCGATTGTAATTGGTTTACAAGTCGGTTCATCAAACGGATTCCCATGGAAGAATGGGTGCGTTCCTCTGTATCTTCGGGAAGGCCAATTCCATTATCGGTATATTCAAAATAGCCTTGGTCCCCATTTTTACGTAGGTGGATATAAATCTTGCCGTTTTCATCATTTTCAGGAAATGCATATTTGAAAGAATTGGAGACCAACTCATTCAAAATCAATCCAAAAGGAATTGCCCTATCAATGTCCAATTCGGTACCTTCAGCATCAATAGTAATGCTGATGTTGTGTCCGCCCTTTTTGTAGACCGACTGCACACTGTTGATGAGACTCTCAATGTAGCCCTGCATCTCAATGACGGACAAATCATCGTTCTGATACAGTTTTTGGTGTATCAATGCCATGGCCTTTACCCTGCTTTTTCCCTCTTCCAATGCCTCAATGGCCGCCTTACTCCTTGTGTTTTTGGTTTGAAGACTCAACAAACTGGAAACCATTTGCAGGTTGTTCTTTACCCTGTGATGGATTTCTTTGAGCAGCGAATCTTTTTCAACCAGAGCATTTTCAATAATGTGCTTTTGTTCAGCGATCAAACGTTGGTTCTTGATACTTTTTAAATAGGCATAGACCAAACCGGCAAAACCGAGCAATGTAAAAATAAGGGAGATAAACACCAGATTGATGCGTTCATCCTTCGCCTTCATTTCACTTCGAGCCAACTCATTGATGCGTTTTTGCTCCTCGATAAGGCGTTGTGAATTTTCCAAGTCTTCATTGGCCACAATGGTCACCAACTGCTGCTTAATGATGGAGGACTGTTTTTGGGCCATGGAATCTTTAATGCGCTCATTGCGCTTGTAGTACATTGCGGAATTCTTGTAATTTTCCACTCTGTCATAATAGGCAGCCAACAAACTGTTTCGCTTTATTACTTGTTGGATTCCAATATTATCAAACTCAATGTCAAGGTTTCGTTTTGCTGCCAAAAAACGGTCCAATTGCAAATTGGCATCTGCCAAATAGAGCGTGTTTTCCACCATCTCACTTTTATGGCTGTTCTTGGATGAGGTGTCCAATACTTCAATGCTACTTTCCAAAAGTGGAATGGCCTGTTCGTATTCGCCCAACATTACATGGCACTTTCCAATGTTCCCTTCAATTTCAGCTTTAAGCAAATCGCTCTCAAAGATTTCGTCTTCGCTTTTTTGAATGGATATGTCGTTGAGATAAACGTCCAAATAAGCTTTTGCTTTCTTCAATTCGCTCAACGCAGTTGGTGCTGAATTATCAAGGCGAAGATAGTTCCCCACTTTGCTGTGATATTTAGCCAGTCCATAAGAATCATTATCGGCAATTGTAGGCTTTACCTCCATGATGTATTGGTTCCTAGCCACCCGGTACAACCCTAGGTTACTGTAGATATCGTAGAAAGAGACGTTGTCTGTAATGCCCAATTCCTTTTTTTGCTTCCTAATTTCTATCTGTTTATCAAATAGTTGCAGGTTGGCATAATTGTCGTCCAAAACATCCAAGACGGCTTTTTGCGAATCCACATCCAAAGAATCCTTAAAGGCATAGAGCTCTTTGGCCAAAGTGGTACTCTTGTCGTACTCACCCAGATCGTTGTAGATCTGGGCCTGCATTACTTGGTATAAGCGTTGCGCAGTTGTATCGTTGCTGGTTTGCGCGTTGGAAAGGTATATTTTGATGGTATCCAACCAGTCGTATGCCGAGTTTTGATTGTATCGGTCAATGGAGTTGAAAAAAACATTGAAACGATCTTTTGGTGCGTTGGTATCCTGGAATTCCTTTAAAACGCTCTGCTCCTCTTCTGACAAGGATTGTGCAGCACCGTTGGAAAGAAAAACAAAACAAAGTATAGTGAATAAAAATCTTACGTAACGTCCCATTAATTTACCATATATAGTACTCCAAGAATCTCTTGAAGATCTATTGGATTGTTTGTGCCCTTTATTTTTATTCCCCTAGGATGATTTCTGCGCTGGATGGATCTATTGATTCAACCTTTGGAATCAACGTATGGGGTATATAAAGAACGTTAGTTTGGCGTCAAAATTAAATCCAAAGGGACAGACTTGTTCAGTATTGTTGTGAAACAGTCTATTTCTGTTGTGAAATGCATCCTGAGGTATGTCAAAGCACCTTTTGTCGATGTTTTGTGCATTTCATGGAATTGGGGAAAGTTTTAAAACCAAAAAAGGCCTTGCTATTAACAAGACCCTTTTACGAGAACACTATATGAAAATGAAAAAATTACTTTCTAATTATTTACACTACTAAAGTAGACCAGACATGCCATAGTGGAAAAACATTGTTGTGAACCTTTCAAAAATTGTGGTCAGTTCGTTAGAAAAGTTTGTGGCATAAAAAAAGTGCCCCTAAAGGCACTCTTATTATTCTTAAAATTCTTTTGTGCTCAACTGTTCATCGACGAAAGGATGAACTCCTTAAAATCCTTGGATATTGGGATCAAGTTGTTGTTGATCATAATATCCTTTGAGTTGATGGCGTCTATATGGTCCACATTCACAATGTAGGATTTGTGCGCTCTATAAAATTTATTCTTTGGCAATTTCTCCAAATAATCCTTGAGCGGGGAACGAACCAGAAACTTTTTGTCGGCCGTGTTCACTTCCAAATACACATTGTCTGCCTTGATGAATTGGATATCGGTAAACTGAATCCTGTAATAGAGATGTTGCTTTTTTACAAAGATGGAATCCTTCAGTACAGAGTTGGATGTAAAGCTTTCGCCTTCTTCCCCATCGGCATCCTTAATTTCACCTTTCTTGTTGTAGTTGAAGTTAGAGAGTGCTATTTCTATAGAGGTGTATAGATCTTGTTGCTCAAAAGGTTTTACCAAATAACCATCAGGTTTTACGGTCTTTGCGTTTTCAACCGTTGCCCTATCCGAGTTTGAGGTCACAAAAATGAAGGGAATGTTATAGGATTCCCTGATATGTTTTCCTAAATCGATACCCGTTTTATCAGAGGCCAAAATAATATCGATCAACACAAGGTCAACATGATTATTTTTCAATACCTCCACGGCTTGTTCATAGACAATGACATTGTCCACTATTTCATAGCCGATTTCTTCCAGCATGGACTGCATGTCATCAGCAATGATGACGTTGTCCTCAACAATTAAAATTTTAATCGGATGTTCCAAGTTGCTTAAAGTTTATTTGGTTGTATATCAAAATTACAAAAAATTATTAATAGCAATATAGAACAATAAAGCGAGTGCAAATGTACTGAGGGCCAATTTTTTAAGTTCACCATCAAGTTCTCCCGGTTCCTGGGTTTTCATTACAGTTACAAGATGAATTAAAATAGGCACAAATGCCAGCATAAAATAGGAGTTGGTCCAACTGGCATTTTCTATCCAGATATAACCCAAAAAACATAGAAAAGCAATGAAAATCAATAGGAAATGATACCATTTTCCATTGGCAAATCCCATTAAGACCACCAAAGTGTTCTTTCCATGCTTTTTATCCGACACAACATCCCTTAAATTGTTCAGGTTGAGTACACCAACACACAACAATCCTATTGCGACAGCGGGAAGCAATGAAACCCAATCCAAGGCCTTGGTATATAAAAACATGCTTCCCAAAACTCCCAGAAGTCCGAAAAAAAGAAAAACAAACACATCGCCAAGGCCCATATACCCATATGCATTGGAACCAATGGTATACTTAAGGGCCGCCCAAATGCTCAGAATCCCTAAAAAGAAAAATAGGAGGATATAGATCAAATTTTCTGTGCCAAAGGCCATATAGATGAGCGTCATGGCCAACAACATGGAAATGATAATGGAAACAATGATTCCCTTTTTTAGAACAGGACGTGACAGCAGGCCACTTTGAAGTGCCCTGGCTGGACCTATTCTATCAGCATTGTCGGTGCCCTTTACTCCATCTCCATAATCATTGGCAAAATTGGAGGTGACTTGAAAACCAATAGTGGTCAATAAGGCCAACACAAAGATGCCAACTTCAAAAAAACCTTGTTTTTTGGCCAAGGCAGTGCCTACAATAATTCCTGATACTGAAAGAGGAAGAGTTCGCAATCTAGCGGCCTGTATCCAGACCTTGATATTTCCCAAGATTAATACGGATCTTCTATTTGAATTCGTTTTCCATCTTGGTAAGAAGCTACAAAAGCATCCTTAAAGCCCATCTGTACCAGTTGTTTTCTAAACGATTGGGCTTCGTCCAAGGTTTCAAAGTTACCCAAAGAGTAGGCATAAAAAGGGTTTGTCTTAACAAAAAGGGTATTGGTCAATGCTTCGGAAGCTAAGGTAACATTGTTGTCCACAAAGGACTTTATCTGTACGGAATAAATTTTTTCTTTGTCCAAAAAGGCTTTGGCCAAGTAGAATTCCCGTACCAAACTAAGCTCTTCATTTTGAGCTTTAAGATTATCAATACGGGTTTTTACCGCATCCAAGCTATCTATGGATACCAAAAGGTGGTTGTTTTGATTTTCAAAAGAATTCTTGCTGCTCAACCCGGCCGTAAAGGAAGTAATGGCCAGAACCCCTATAACGAACAAACCTGTAATGCCCAGTAAAACATTGCGTTGCAGCTTTATTTTTTTGAGATCCTTGTTCTTATATTTAATTTGATCTAAAAGTCTTTCGTTGATAATCTGGGCCTTATCTATATCCTTATGAAGGTCCAACAAATCACTTTCTTCAATAAAAGGCATACGCTAAGTGGTTATAAATTCTTGCAGCAAGCTAAAAGCATAGCTGTCAATAAGTTAAATTGAGTTTATACAAATGTAAAATTTTTGCGCAAAGAAAAAAATTTGGAGGTATGAAATTACTTCTATGCACCCCGTATTGGATAGATTTCAGTTTTAGCCGTTCAGGCCAAGTAAATCCCATCATCCTTAATATTGATTTTTCGCTGGCGGTACAAGATACCCACACCCTTTTTAAATGCTTTTTTGCTCAAATGGAGTTCATTTTGTATTTCTTCTGGGGAAGATTTGTCATGTAGGGGCAGAAAACCATTGTTCTGCTGTAATTTGTCAAATATGATCTTGGCTGTGGGTTCCAGCATTTTGGCTCCAATGGGCTGAGGGGAAACATCAATTTTTTTGTCTTCCCGAACATTTTTGATGTACCCCCTAAATCGGCTTCCTACCGAAACGGGCTTGAACAAGTCACTATCAAAAATGAGGCCTTTGTGCTTTTGATCCACAATCACCTCCCATCCCAATGGGGTTTTTCGGGTTACCAAAACATCCACTTCGTCATTGATTTCATACACCGCATTTTCATTGGACAAAAATTTGTTTATCCTGCTGGAGCCCACCAACCGGAAGGTCTCTTCATCCAAGTAACAGTGCATAATATAATTGTTGCCCTCTTCCATACGTTGGGCTTGTTCCCGAAAGGGCACTAAAAGATGTTTCTCCAAACCCCAATCCATAAAGGCACCAAAATCGGCTACTTCGGCAACTTTTAAAGATGCAAATCCATTTCGCACAATGTAGGGTTTCAACGTAGTGGCAATGGGTCGTTCATTATTATCTAGATAGCAAAACACCTCCATTTCCGCATCAATCTGAAAATCCTCTGGCACATATTTGTTGGGCAGTAGCACCTCTGTGCCCTCCTCATCCCCCAAGAAAAGTCCAACGCTTGTGCTTCGCAATACTTTTAAGATATTATAATCTCCCAATTTTATCATAAGGCAAAGGTAGATTGAAATATGGGTATAAAAAAAGCCATCCAAAAGGATAGCCTTATTTGATTACAAAACCCTATTAATTATAAACGGATTCCTTACCAAAGTACTTGGTCAACATATAATAGATCACGGCACGGTACTTATTCTTGTCGGAACGCCCATAGCCATCAATAATGCTGTTAATGGCTTCCATTAACGCAGGGTTATCGGTCAGTCCCAGTTTTTTGACCAAGAAATTGTTTTTAACGGTTTCCAATTCCTTTTCGTCCGATCCAGAAACCCGGGAAGCATCCAAATTATAAATGGCCGGACCCAGCCCAATGGCTACCTTGGTCAACAGATCCATATCCGGGGCTTTGCCAAATTTATCTTGGATGTCCTCGGCGTACTTTGTGATCAATTCGTCTCGTTTGCTCATGATTGATTGGTGTTGTTTTTGTGATTTATACCTAGCTTCTAAGATATAAAATCGAAGTACCCAAGCAAAATTTTATTGTTCACCAAGCGAGGTGTGCTGATTTCTAAAATTTTGGGCTTGAGGGAAGTAGTATAAAAATTACTTAATCCCTCAGTCAATTCGTCCTCATTATCGGCTTTCAAATATTCCAATCCGTACATCTGTGCCAAATGCTCCGCCGTGAAGTCATGATAGGTCTCAAAAAAGGTGGAAAATTCCGCTGTGTCCTCCTTGCCTGGTAAGATTCTAAAAATCCCTCCACCTGAATTGTTAATGAGAATGATCCTAAAATTAGGACGAATATGGGCATTCCATAACCCATTGCTGTCGTAGAAGAAGCTCAGGTCCCCAGTAATCAACAAAGTGGGTTCCTCTGTATGGATTGATGCACCCACAGCGGTGGACGTGCTGCCATCAATACCACTGGTGCCCCGATTACAGAACACATTTAAAGAAGCACCCATTGGGAACAATTGGGCATAACGCACGGTGGAACTGTTGGCCAAATGCACCTGATACCCTTTGGGTATGTGCCGTATCACCTGGTCAAAAACCGTGAAATCCGAAAATGGAATCTTATCTAAATAAGCTTTCCTCCTAACCTCATAGTGCTTTTTTACTTCTTGCCACCTTATCTTATAATCGCTCTTTTGTGTTTCCGAAGTCAAAACTGCTCCAAAGAAATCATTTGGGTTGGCCTTTACGTGTTTGGAGAGACAAAAGAAGGTGTCATACGCTTTTTTGGGGTCGATATGCCAATGCTCCTTGGGTTGATACTTCCGCAGGAACGCTTTTATTTTCTTGGAAACGATCAATCCGCCAAAGGTGACCAATATATCTGGTTGAAGAGCCTTGAACAACTCTTCCCTGTTTTCAGACTTTTCAATGGGAGCGATGACGCTATCAATGCTTGGGAAAAATTCAGGATGGTGCATGTTGGAAGTTGTTTCCGTAAACACCAAGGTATTTCCATCTTGGGCCAAAGCTTCCAATACTTCTTTCGCTATTGCGTTGGGTTGATTGACTCCTACCAATATCATCTTTGGACCACTGCTTTTCCAAACAGCTGTATAATCCGACCAATCTTCCTCACTGGAATTAATCGGAACATCCGTTTTCTTTTCAGCAATTTGAAGAACTGGTTTTTCCATCACCCCGTACAAGGGTTCCTCAAAAGGAATGTTGATGTGGACCGGAGTACTTTTCCATCGGGCTATTTGCAGGGCGTTTACCAGCTCCCTTTCATTGTATTCCTGAATTTCTTCCTGCGTTTCTATTAAAAGGGACTTTCCCCATTTTGAAACAGTTTCGGACGCATGTGAAATATCCTGCTTCAAATTGGCCGAGTACCCAATGTGCTTTTCCAGCACATTTTCCTGTCTGATGGTCTGTCCATCTCCAATGTCAATTCGGTAACTGGGTCTATCAGCAGACACCACAATCAAGGGAATATCACTATAAAATGCCTCGGCCACGGCGGGATAATAATTCAAGAGCGCACTTCCCGATGTACAAACCACAGCAACAGGCTCTTGTAACTGCTGGGCCATTCCCAAAGCAAAAAAGGCTGCACACCGTTCATCTACAATGCTATAACAACTAAAAAAGGAATTCTTGGTAAAACCAATGGTCAAGGGAGCGTTCCTTGAACCGGGAGAAATTACAATATGCTTAACCCCTCTGGACTTAAAGTACAGCACCAATGTCTGGGCCGAGGGAATATCTGAGTACATCATGGAGCACAAAAATACATTCCTAAACCGTATTCCCCTAAATTAAGAAACATCAAATTACAGTATGTTCAGCATGGTCTTGCTTTTGTTCTGAGTCTCAACCCATTCACTTTCCGGATTGGAGGCCAATGTGATTCCACCACCCATAAAAATGGTGGCTTTGTTCCCCTTCAGTTCCATGCACCTAAGGTTAACAAACAGTGAGGTCTCCTCTGTTTCATTCAGATTTAGTTCGCCCAAAAAACCAGTGTAAAAATTTCGGTTGTAATTCTCATTTTTCAAGATGAAGGATTTTGCCGCTTGGGTTGGGATTCCACAGACCGCAGGGGTGGGATGCAATGCCTTAATTACTTTTTTAATCCCATTTTCACTGGATAAGATTCCCGTTATCCCTGATTGCAAATGCCACAGGTTCCCAGCCCTGACGGCTTTCGCTTCACCAATATGAAGTGCTGACACAACTGGTCCCAACCGTTCTTGAATGTAGTCTGAAACCATTTGCTGCTCCTCAACTTCCTTTAATCCCCATTGAGGAGTTGTATCCCCGGTAAAAGGCAAGGTGGCCGCTAAGGACATGGTGCGCAATTGATTGGTTTTGACTTCCACCAAGGTCTCAGGTGTGGCTCCACACCAAGTTCCAACTTTAGGATGGTGGAATAGATAGCAAAAGGCGTTGGGGTAATGGTTCAGGAGGTTTTGAAATATTTTGGGTGGAGTGGACGAAACTTCAGCCCCCAGTTTTCGGGACAGCACTACTTTTTTAAGATGACCTTTTTCTATTTCAGAAATCCCTTTTTTTATCAAACCAATATGGACATCTTTTCCTTCATCTGAAAATTTAATAGAGCTATTTTCAGGTTTGATTTCGATTTCAACCAATGCCGAGAGCACTTCATCGGGTTGAATCAAAACAGCATTATCCTTTAAATCGAACGGTGCAAAAACAAAACCCTTCTCTTCAAAATCAATGGTGGTATGAAGCGAATCATCTTTCTGAAAAACAACGGTCACCTCTTCTTTTTTAGGCTTTCGATAAGCTGCAAAGGGCAAGCCTTTTTCAAGGCATGCATGAATCTTGTGAAGAATGTCTTGAAACTCCTTATTTTCTGGGTAGGGCAATGGTGGTCAGTTTACAGTTGGAAATCAGTTTTCCGTCCTCATCGGTAATCTTTATCTCCCAAAGTTGGGTTGTCTTGCCCTTGTGCAAGATGGATGCTCGCGCATACACAAAACCCTCTTTGATGGACTTTACATGGTTTGCGGAAATTTCGATGCCCCTCACAAAAAATTCCTTTGCATTTAAAAAGATGTACGAAGCGGCACTTCCCACACTTTCGGCCAACGCCACGGAGGCTCCCCCGTGCAGCACGCCATCAGGCTGATGTACCTTAGGGGTTACAGGCATTCGGGCCAGTAAAAAGTTCTCCCCCACATCAATATAGGTAATGTCCAAGGTTTCCATCAATGTCCCTTTGCAAATTTCGTTGCAAACTGAGAGAATCTTCTCTTTGTGTGCTTCCATCCTTCTATTTTTTGTAAAATTACACAAAGCTAAAGCAATCGAACAACCCAGAAAGGACTTTATGGCCCCAACTGAAAAGACAGTACGCTACACCGCCCAGAATACGTATTTAACGCAAAATCCTATCACGCAGAAAACCAAGAATGTATGGTTGGTTTTTCATGGCATTGGTTATTTGAGCCGCTATTTTGTAAAATATTTTGAAGGTCTTAACCCAGATGAGAATCACATTATTGTTCCCCAGGCTCCCTCAAAATACTATTTAAAAAATGAGTACAAATATGTTGGTGCAAGTTGGTTGACCAAGGAAAATAGGCACATGGAAATTGACAATGTGCTCAACTATGTGGATGCAGTTTTTGATTCGGAACAAATCCCATCAGATGTAAACCTGATTCTTTTTGGATTTTCCCAAGGGGTTTCCATTGCAACCCGCTGGTTGGTTCACAGAAAAATACAAGTCAAGGCTTTGATTCTCTATGCGGGAGGCATCCCCAATGAGTTAAAAAAGGAAGATTTTAGTTTTCTGGATTTGGAAAACACAACGATAAAAATCATCTATGGAGATACGGACGAATTTCTTACCCCAGAACGATTAAAGGTAGAAAAAGTAAAAATTGATGCACTTTTCCAAGGCAAAGCGGAAGTTACAACTTTTAAAGGCGGACATGAGGTGAAACCAGAGATTATTGCTGGAGTGATTTAGACCAAGTGCTATCTCCCTTCGTTAGGTCCTGTGGCATCGTCTTCTTCTGAATAGTATTTGATCACACGTGTAGTGTAGGTATTGCCAGGTGTGATAATTTTCTTGACCCAATTCTTTTCGCCGTGACTGTCAAATTGAAAAATATAGGATTCCACGGATTCGGTGTTTACCGTTTTTGTGACAACTTTGTCCAAAACCCCATTGGTGTAGTAATAAAACAATTTCTTTTGGGCCACAAATTCCTTTTCATCCATATCATATTGAAAAAACTCACTGGTGACCAAATCATTTGATGAATTAAAAACTTCCTCCAGAGCCCTGTTGGGTTCTCCATCAATATACTCCTTGGTCAAAACTACCTTTTGTGTTCCTTTGGAACTTTTACGTTCTGAAGTTCGTATGGTCTTTTCTAGGATGCCATTGGTAAAAATACTGGTGGTAAGCTCATTTTTATAGGGTGTGTATTCAAAAGTGGTCTCATCCACCCCTTCTGAATTGGAGGTGATGATCTTGGATAATCTACCTTCATCACCATACAAATATTCCTGTTGCTCCAGAAATTCCTTGTCGTATGAAATGATTTTTTCCAAGACTTTTCTTTGGGGCACGGTGTCAATCTCATAAAAATTTGCCATTGAGGTTGATGCGTCCAGCACATTGTTCTTGTAGCTCTCCATACGTCTTTCCACAAGCTCACCATTGTTGTACTTGTAGTAGGTGATATCTTGATCGGTATCGTTGTACTGGGTCACCGTTTTGGTCAAAATACCTTCTTTATTGAACTCAAACGATTCCCGGCCATAATCTGTAATGACCAAGCACGATTTTACCTTTCCATTAAGGTCAAAATCCTGCACTGTGAAAATCTGTACTTCTTGGGAGCGAAGTCCGGAAATCAGAAACAAACAAAAAAAGAAATATATGACGTAGTTTTTTATCATGCTGTAAAATTACTTCGAATTCAGGCAACTAAAAAATTTACTGCATACACTATACCAAAATTAACCTAAAGAAAACAAGGTGATTAAAACTTACGATCGGGACTGAATGGGGATAAGTCCATAGCTGTTTTTTGGCCAGAGATCAACTCCGTGACCATTTTCCCTGTGCCGGGTCCCAGACTCCAGCCCATCATGGCATGTCCGGTGGCAATGGTCAAGTTTTTATAGCCCTTGGGCCTTCCAATATAAGGTAGCCCATCTGGTGATACGGGACGTAATCCACATTGTGCATTGCTTTTATCCTCATCGGAAATCTTGAGTCCTTTATAATAGTGTTCCGCTCCTTTGGCTATAGCTTCCACCCTTTCCTTCCGGATGATGTCATTGATGCCTGAAAACTCCATGGTGCCAGCAAAACGGGTAAACCCTTGCATAGGTGTAACCGCCATTTTGGCTTCCATTAAGATGGCGGGCATTGATATTTTGGTGGGCGATTCCACATTAATGCGGTATCCTTTTCCCGCTTGTAACGGCAAATCAATGTCAATTTTTTTTGAAAGATTTGAAGTCCACGATCCAGCGGCAAAAACAACTTCATCTGCTTGATAGCTGGCTTTGTTGGTACGTATTTCGGATACAACACCATCTTTAACATCCAAATCCACAACTTCTTCGCCTTTGTGGATGCTTACGCCATTTTTGGCAAGGTGCTCCAAAAGCTTTGTCATGATTTGGGGAGGGGTAGTATGCCGGTCACATTGGTAATGTATGGCCCCCATTGCGTTGAGTTCAATATGGGGTTCAACTTTTTTCAACCCATCTGCTTCCAAATGGCTGGCCTCCAACCCCATTTCCTGGGCCTTTTTCATCACCTCCAACTCATGATCTCGTGCCTGTTCGGTCTGATAGAGCATAAGCAATCCTTTGTCATCCAAATGAAAATCCCCTAAATCACCAGAAGCTTTCATGTCTTCATATAGCTTCCGGCTGATCAGATTAATGCCCTTGATAATGGGCATGGCCCGCTCCACTTTGGCTTTGGTTGAGGATTTTTTAAAATACCAGGCCCATTTAATAAAGTCAAAATCCAATCTGGGTTTCATATAAAACGGACTGGAGGAATTGAACATGTATTTGATTCCTTTTGAAATCATTCCCGGAGCAGCCAAGGGTACAATATGACTGGGGGTTAAATATCCTGCATTGACAAAAGAGGCTCCTGAGGAAATATCGGACTTGTCCAAAACCGTTACCTGATGGCCTTCTTTCTGTAAAAAATATGCAGTTGAGAGTCCAACAATTCCCCCGCCAACAACAATCACATTCTTATTTTTGCCCATACCCTATCTGTCCTTATTAAAATTAAGTACTCAGTTTTCCGGCAAATTTAGAACCTAAATAATTTCTACGGATAGAAGTTTGCCCAAATTTTTAATGATTATGGGGAATCCCAACTATAGATGAATTTAAACCTTTACCTTGGCATGGACCAAACCTTCAATATTGGGTCTTGTTCGCATGCCTTCTTCGATGATGGCCTTTACCCGTTCCCTTTCTTTGCCCTGTAGGGGCATTCTGGGCAAACGAACATATTCAGTGCCAATTCCAGTTGCTACTTCGGCCAGTTTTATGTTCTGTACCAATTGCGGGCTAATGTCCAATTCCAACAACGGCATAAACCATCTGTAAATGGCTGTGGCTTCTTTTATCTTGCCAGCTTTCACCAATTCGTAAATGGCAACGGTCTCTCTTGGAAAAGCACATACCAGACCGGCCACCCAGCCATCAGCTCCCATTAACATGCTCTCCATGGCCAAGGTGTCCACACCACATAAAATCTTCAATCGGTCACCAAATTGGTTTCGCATTCGTGTAACATTGGTAATATCCCGAGCAGAATCTTTTACCGCCTGAATATTATCATGCGCTATCAATTCCCCAAACATATCTAAAGTCACCTCTATTTTGTAATCCACTGGATTATTGTAGATCATCATGGGCAAGGACGTATTTTGGGCTACAGCCTTAAAATAAGCGACGGTTTCATAATCTGTCGATTTATAGCGCATGGGCGGTAAAATCATTATTCCTTTTGCCCCGTATTTTTCGGCTTGTTCAGCGGCAAGAATTGCATCTTTAGTAGTCTGCTCTGCAATATTGATCACCACGGGAACCTTACCTTCCACCAAGTCCACCGTATGCTGGACCAAAATTCGTTTTTCATCTTGGGTCAGCGTACTTGCTTCTCCTAAGGTCCCCCCCAGTATTATGGCATGTACCCCTGCATCAACCTGGGCTTTGATGTTTGTGGAGAACATATCAATATCCAACTGATCTTCTTTGTTGAATTTAGTCGTTACTGCCGGCATTACCCCGGCCCAATTCATTTTCATCTATGGCGTGTTTATTAAGAAGTGCTCAATATACACATTCACTTGAAAAGTCAATAAATTTTTTTATCAATCTTTTGAGTATTTTTGGAAAATTTTGATAAAATATTCCATTATGAACAAATTTGCCTTGCTTGTTTTGGGCTTTCTTTTTTCCTGTAATTCTTCTCAAAAAACAGTATCAGAAACCCCAAAATCACTAGTAGAGACAGACCCGGTCATCTACGCGCAAACCATCACCCAAGAGGATTTAAAGGAGCATTTATACACCTATGCATCAGATGAGTTTGAAGGCCGGGAAACAGGAGAACCGGGGCAAAAAAAGGCCGTGGAATATCTAAAGGAACAATATAAGGCCTTAGCTATACCAGCTGCCAAAGAAGATGGGGATTATTTTCAGAAAGTACCCTTGGAAGTGGCAAAGGTTCCCGAAGGAAACATCAATATCAACAACGCAACTTTTGAGCTTGGGGAGGATATATTGGCATTTACCCAGGCCCAAGGCAACTATAGCGAAGTAGTATATCTGGGGTATGGTATTGAAGCGGATGAGTATTCGGATTATGAGGGCTTGGACGTGAACGGAAAAGTAGTGCTCATCAAATCTGGAGAACCCATGAGTGCAGATGGCATTTATGTACTCTCAGGAACTTCCAAAAAATCGGCTTGGAGCAATATGTCCGAAGCCATGGAGAAAAAAGCTACTCTTGCCATGGAAAAAGGGGCCAAAGGTATTTTGTACTGGGATTCCCTAAATTTCCCACGGTACAAAGGGTATTTTGAGTTTATGAAAACCAACAACAGTGGAAAAATGGAGTTGGCAGAAAACAGTACCGACAATTTTATTGTAATTCTTAATGAAACCAGCGCAATAGCGTTCAAAGATGATATTGAAAGTGACCATGTCCCAAAAACAATTTCGGTGGACCTGAAGTTGAACATTGCCAGCGGAAATGATAAAATAGATTCGGAGAATGTGGTCGCTTTTATAAAAGGAACTGAAAAGCCAAATGAGTATTTGGTCATTTCCTCCCATTTGGACCATATCGGGGTGAATGCCAATGGGGATATCAACAATGGCGCTGACGATGATGGCTCCGGAACGGTGGCCCTACTTGAAATTGCAGAGGCTTTTAAAAAAGCTGTCGATGCTGGAGATGGCCCCAAACGTTCCGTAGTTTTTCTCCATGTTACCGGGGAGGAAAAAGGACTCTTGGGGTCTAGATATTATACCGATGTAGACCCTATTTTCCCTTTGTCCCAAACCGTTGCCAACCTTAATATTGATATGATCGGGCGCATTGACCCCAAACGGAGTGGAAATAGAAATTACGTATACCTTATTGGCTCCGATAAATTGAGCACGGAACTCCATAATCTTTCAGAAGAAATCAATGCCAAATATGCCAATTTGGAGTTGGACTATACGTACAATGATGAGAATGACCCCAATCGGTTTTATTACCGCAGCGACCATTACAATTTTGCCAAGAACAACATTCCCATCATCTTCTATTTTAATGGCACCCATGCAGACTATCACCGTCCTGGTGATACCCCGGATAAAATAAACTATGATCTATTGGAAAACCGCACACGCTTAATTTTTCACACCGCTTGGGAAGTGGCCAACCGACCTGAAAAGGTTTTAGTGGATAAAGTTGCGGATTGAAAAGCTAAGGAATTATTAAGAAAAAGCCCCACTGTTGAGGGCTTTTTTTATTGGAAACAACACTCAAGGAACCATCTTCATTTGGCGGGTAAATTCAGGTTTTAGCCCTGAAACCCCATCAATTTTAATCTCCCAATTGCTTCATATATGGGTTAGGTCAAGCCAAAGACAGCATCCATCAATTAAGGTGGCCAGAGGGAGTTATCCAACTCTACTTTTAGGGAAATATTAACCTCTTTAAAAGTACAATCTCATGAGAAAAAACAATTATTTTGGCTTGATTGCCATGAGTATGGGCCTTGGTTTTATAACACTGGTGGCTTGTAGCAAAGATGATGGCTGCGAAACCAAAGCCTATTATTTGGACAAGGACATGGACAATTATGGTATTACAAGGCCCACAATGGCCTGTAAACCACCAGTCGCTACTGTGGGACAATATGTAACCCAAAGCGGCGACACCAATGATAATGACCCAAACATTAATCCTGGGTGTGATTTGGTGTTTTATTTGGATGAGGACAACGATGGTTTTGGTGTTGGAGAACCGTTGACATTCTGCGAAAATCCAGATGAGGACATATACACCGATTTTGATGATGCCTTTGACTGTGATGATACCGATCCCAACATCAATCCAGATGTCTTTACTATCTATTACCCAGATAATGACGGTGACGGCCATGGTGACTTAAATGGAGAAACGGTCTCCATATCAGGGTGTAATGAAATTCCCGAAGGATACGTTGCCAATAATACGGATTGTGATGATGAAAATACGAAGGCTTATCCCGGTGCTGAAGATATTACGTATTACCTCGACACGGATGGCGATGGATATGGTAGTGATTCTAAATTTGATGTACTAAGTGCCTGTGATCCCGCCCCTGAATATAACTACTCCTTACAAGGCGGTGATTGCAACGATAATGACCCCGGTATCAACCCTGATATATTAAACGTAACGTATTATGAAGATAGTGATGGGGATGGCTATGGAGATCCCAATGGAGCAACTACGTTGGGTTCTGCTTGTGTGTCACCAACTGGTTATGCTGATAATAACATGGACTGTAACGACAGCGATGTGAATATAAATCCGGGTGTAGAATTGACATACTACAGAGATGCAGATGACGATGGGTATGGAAAGGACTCAGAAACTCTGATGATAAGTACATGTGATTCACCCCCTGCCTTATATGCATTAGAAGGAGGAGACTGTAATGATGCCTCTAAAGGCATAAATCCAGGTGTGGACGAAATTCCAAATAATCAGGTTGACGAAAACTGCGACGGGGTAATAGAGTAAAATCACCACGTTCTACCCACCACCAATCATTACCAACCAACCTAAAAAAAGGCCTTGGAGAAATCTAAGGCTTTTTTTATTCCATTAAGCGATGGTTCCTATCACTCCAAAAACAAAAATCCCGACCAAAAACCTTGATCGGGACTCTTTTAAACTTCAGGGTGGAAGACCGGGTTCGAACCGGCGACCTCTGGAACCACAATTTTTTGGTAATTGATGAATCAAAACCAATTCATTGTAATTCAACAAGTTAAAATATTTTATTTGATCCATTATATGGCTTTGTATACTCGTCTATATGCCCAGTAGAATTTTAATAAGACTGAATATATTGAAAAAAGCCTTGTTTAGAGCAATATCATGAATTACATATTGGAGGCAAAAAGAACCATTCAGTTTTAATTTAAAATTAATATTTCATTTTTCACAATAAACAATAACATTGCTAAATTTACCCTATTCAAATGAATCGGAGTTATTTTGATTTTCGTGGAATAAATAGATATACAGTAATTGCTTGAATTATTATAACTTAACCCTTATCCTTAAACAATGGAAAGCATTGACTACACTTCATACAGAACAACAAAAAACAAGTTATATTCCATGATAAAGCCTTTTGATTATAGGGCTTTTATCAAAATCATAAACCCCATTGTTTGCGAAAACAGAGGACTGGAGATGGATTCTGCGAAATGGGCCATTAAGCTGCAAAGTGTTGAAGTGATTCAGTTTTTGAACCAGATAGGATTGCCACTTATTGATTTTGGTGAGAATATCCAGATTAGTGGGCAGCAGATTTCAAAGAAACAAATAAAGCAGATGATTCCAGAAGTCACAAACACGGAGATAGAAAAAGTACTTAATCCCATCCTGGAAAAAAGAATCTTTTCTGTGTCTGATCCAAAATGGGCAAGGTATGTTTCTTTAGATGAGTTACGGACATTCCTATTTATAATTGGCGAGACTATCCAAAGGCCTATACACAAAGTAGTGGAGTTGATTTAGCCTCTATCAAAACCTTTTGGTGACTTGGCCCATGCAATAACCAATACAAAAAAACTTTTTGACGATAAGTTAATTGAAATAGTTCTTTATACATCTACATTATTAATTAAAGCAATCTATGATATAAAAAACATACAAATACAAGATCATTTTATCCCAAAACACTGCTCAACCTGAACATTGGTAAATACATGGACACCAAAATCACCCCAACGAAAATCCCAATAACAACAATGATCAAGGGTTCCATAATGGTCGACAGCAGTTTGGATTTTTGTTGTACTTCGATTGTGTATTGCTGGTTCAGTTTTTCAAAAATGAACTCTGTTTGGTTTGTCTCTTCCGCCACCTTGATCAATGACACCATTTTGTTGTCGAATATTTTTCCTCCTTTTAGACTTTCGTGGAGACTTTCCCCTTTCATGATTTTGGATTCCATATTTTGAAGGGCATCCTGTAAGGGGTAGAACCCAATCATTTTTTTGACCATTTGAACACTGTTCAACATGGGGACTTTGGAAGAGGTCAACAATGCCACAGCTTGGGTAAACTGGGCGAGATAGACCGAACGGATAAAGTTCCCCACATAAGGAATCCTCAACAGCAAATGATCCCATTTGCGTTTGACGGATGCTCTTTGCAAAAGCGGTTTTCTCAAAATCAAGAATGTCAAAAATCCCAAAAGGACTATCCAGCCATAGTCCTTTATAAAATTGGATGTAGCGATTATCCATTTAGTAATCGTGGGTAGTTCCACTCCATTCTGTTTGAAAATATCCTCGAACATGGGAACGACCATCCGCAACATAAAAATGACCACTAACACTGCCGTACAAAGAATGATCAAGGGATAGGTCAATGCATTGATTAAGTTTCTTCTCTGTTCGTTCTTTTGGGCAAAAAATACGGCCAACTCTTCGGCGATCTTGACCAAGTTACCACTCTCCTCACCTATTTGAACCGAATAATACTCGTATTCGGTGAAGTCTTTTTGTCCCTTCAAGATTTCTGAAAAACTAAGCCCGGCATCCAGCTTATCCAGCATTTGGGCATAGAAATCCCGGAATTTCTCCTTCTTTTGGTTATCCCTCAACAATTCCAATGAATCTCTTAAATGAACACCGGCCTTTAATAAAAGGGCGAGTTCCCCATAGAACTCTTCCTTTCTTTTGTTGTTGAAGAACTTTCCAAAAAGGGTGATCTCCTTCTTCAAAAGACCTTCCAACCCTTCTCGTTGATCAGTCTTTGAAGTAGTTTCCCCCAATGTATGTTCCAACTTAAATCCCATTACTGATTCACATAACTGGTTGATGCGTTCTTCTTGAACACAAAAATTCTTCCTCCTCCTTCTTTAGAGGTACGCAGGTCCAGAGCATCGATTTCTCCTGATTTTGTTCCCTCTCCCTTGAAATAGATTCTCTTTTCATCGATGGGAATAAAGAACGTGTCACGCTCTTTTATCACATATTTGTCACGAAATTGATATGTTACCCTCTTTAATTCATTTACAAAAAGGAACTTCTGCTCCGTTGCATCAAACCAAACCCCATCACATTGGTTAAAATCAATCCAAAGGCTTTGCCGCAGCAAATTTAGTTCCGTGCTCTTTTCATAGTTGTGGGTCAATCCATCCATCTGTTGCTGTACCAATCTCAAAACACTAAAGGCCATACCCACCACCAAACTTGTTATCAATAGGACAACAAGCATCTCGTTCAAGGTAAAGGCCTTTATTTTCTTAGCGCTTTTATTCATTCAATAGTTTAAAAGAGACTTCTTTATTATTGGCTTCATGAACGGCAGAAAAATTGATCTGGTTGGAAGAATCCCACACTTCATTTTTCACTTCAATGTGCCACGGACCCATTTCATCATAATGAGGCAGCTGCAACTTTCCATATTCGTATTGGTACTGTAATTGTAACAGCTCTTCCTGTATAGCTTCATCGTTCTGGGCAACACTGCCCTCAAACAAGGAATTCAGCACCATACTAGCCACCATGAATACGACCACTATAAGTACGGTTGCCACCAAAGTTTCCATCAATGTGGATGATCTTATGCGTTTCAGTACAACCATTTCAATACTGTATTGGCGGGCTTATCCTCATAACAAAGACCTCCATACCCCGATGGAAGCATCATAGCGTCAATTTTTCCATTGAACAAATGATTTTGATAGGCATTGCCATTTTCCAAGGCTATAAAAGCGTCTGTTGTGGCACTTCCATAAATGCTTCCTTTTAGCTCCAAGTTTCGGGAACAGTAGACCTCTCCAATCACAAGGGCATTCTCCTCTATTTTGATATGCGGCCTTATATCCTTCGATTCCTCTTTATCCTCATAAAGTACAATCCCAGCTACAGAAGCACCATACTCCACCAAAATGTTTGGAATACGGGAACTCCCCATCTCCTTGCCTGTATTTTTGGATTGATGTACCGCCAAAACTGTGGGGTATTCCAAATTGGCCCCTTTCCCCACTCCGATTCTTTCACTGGCCACGGCCTGAAAGTTTCCACGTATTCCTTCCTTGATTTCAATATGGGGAGCCACCAATAGCACATCATGTAATTTTGCGGATGAATGGACCGTTATTTTTCTGGAAGCCCAAATCATAATGTTACCGGAAAGGGTCACTTTTTCCAAATTGACTGTAAAACCTTTAATAATTTGGGTCTCTTCCTTGAAACTGTTTTTGAGCACCATTCCTAGTTTCAAATCCACTTCTTCTCCTTGAGGTTCAAAATCGGGATTGCTTATTCTTTCCAACTGTTGCTGGACTTCTTGGTCCAACTTTGGTAATGTGGAGGAGCTTCTTCGTTGTTTCCCATAGACCAGATGTGGTCGCCTGTACCCATAGCCCTGTATATTGCCCATTTTTATGCCCCGCTCCGGTAATTGGACCGTTCCGGTGATTTTTGCATCTCCAGCGATGACCATGGGACGTTGGTTTTCCTTTAAGTAGAGTGCTGACACCTCACTTTGACCATGTCCGACAAAGCCTGTTTTCTCAAATTCAAGCTTTCCCTTTTTGGCCAAAACGCTTCGAATTTCCAATAAGCCCCAATATTTTTTTTGGATGGTTGTGGTAATTCCAGTTTCATCTTCATCAGGAGCTTGAAGCATATCCCCATTTTTCATGGATTGCATAAAGGAATACACCAACCCCTGATCTGCGGTCCTGACCAATGAAATGGTGACATCCGTTTTCTTCTTAAAAAGTATATGGGTATGGGAAATCAGCACAAAGGACATGAGCAATACGGCAATGATTGCTCCGATGAAGAGCACAAATTGCAGTGCCCCGGCCTTTATTTTTTGGTTCCAAATCATTTTGCTCGCACAATGGTTTCTGTGATTCCCTTGTAACGCACTTTGATGCTTTCCTCGTTTCCACTCAGTAAACGAACATTGTCCACCTCTTCATTTTTGGACAGGGTGTATTGCCTACCATCAATGGAGACAAAATAGAGGGTGTTGCCCGAACCCGTCTGGGAAACCAGTCCTGAATACACTATGTTTTTTTTGGGCACTTCTTTTTTTACAACGGGTCGTTTCACCGTATTCTTTTCTTGGGGTGGAAGGGTTCCCAAAAAAGGGTCCCTGTAATCTGCAATTATGCTAAAGGTGTCCTTCTCCTTCACCAATTGGAAGTCTTGTGAGGTTTGCTTTACCACAATCTCGGGTTGGGGCTCTGACGAAAGGGTACCTATCACCTTAAAACCAATAATGCCCCATATAATCAATACAAGGCCCAAAAGCGCATATGTCTTTACATTCTTGCTCAATTATTCAATGGTGAAGTTAAAGGTGGTGCTGGCATCACTTTCATTCCCTCCGGCATCATAGGCCTTTACGAGCCAATAGTAGGTTCCAGCAGATACCGTGGTGGAATAGGTCTTGTTGGCTCCCAATGCTTTGGTGGTTAAACTCCCAAGGGTTTCATCCGAATAGACAAAGATGCTGTCCCTTTCAGGGGTTCCGGCCACATCTTCCCGGGTCCATGAAAAATCCACAGTTGTCTCGGTCTGGGCAGCCCCATTGGCCGGTGCCACCAGCTGTGGGGTATTGGGCGGGGTCAGATCTAAATCCTCATCCCCATTTACCTGAAAACTGCTTTGGGTGTAAACAGTTTCGTAATCACTATTAAACGCTTTTACCCGCCATTGGTAGTTACCGTTGAACAGGGTTTGGTTAATTCGGGTGGTTATCTGGCCCAGTGTATCCACCTGCACCACACTGTCCAAGTTAAATTGCGCTGCGTTCTCAAAATTGGGGGTGGCCACTTGAACGGTATAGGCCGTAGCATCCTCCACGGCTTCCCAATTAAAACCAACAACATTGGTGGTAAGGGAACTTCCTTCCGTTGGAGCCAAAATGGAAACGGTCTGGTTGGAAATGTCCGGTACCTCTAAAATATCTTCACAACTTGACAGGGATACCAAAATTACCATGCCCATGTATAGCATCTTTCGTGTTATCATAGCTTTGAATAGTCAAGGATTGGATCCAATTTGTTCGGGTTGCTCTCGGTTTCTCCGGGACAGCTTTTGCCATCGATCAATATATTGGCGATTTCCACATGTCCCCGTTTGTTGCGTTTCCAACAGAACCCTGAAGTCTCAAAATCGAAGATTTGGAGGGATGTCATTTTAATTCCTTCTGCTCCACTGCCACTCCCTATTTTTAAAACCAAAGCGCCGTTTTCGCTTTGGATGTAATACTGGTCGGTGGCTTGCAGCTTGTCCTCTGTCTGTTTGTCTGACATAAAGGAAATCATGGATAACAATTGTAATCCCTGATCGTCTTGGATATACCGCCTTACGGTAGCATTTACTTCATTGTTCAACTGGGTACTTAAACCAACAATATCCGTGATCTGCATTTGGTAATAACGTGGTTGAACCGCAGTGGAATCCTGGGATTCCACCATAGGTTCCTGTGCTTGGGCCTCCAAATACTTTGCATATTTGGCCTTTGTGGATGGGCTAAAGCCGATGGATTGTATGGACACTGAAATAGGGGTGACCAACTCGGGTTCTCCCACTTTTTGAAAGTCTTTTTTAAACAGCCCAGAACGGTATGCCCCAATAGACCCGATGCTGGGTATTTGGGACTCCGCCTTTTGCATACGGTGCAAAGGACTGCAGGCATGTAAGACCAATGCCATGAGCATGATTGCTATTGTAGGTTTCATGTGTAAGATTCTGTAGGAAAATAACGCTATTTTGACAAAAGTGTTGTGTGGATTGCCTTGTAAATGAAAAATTCTATCGTCTCAAAGAAAAATGGCCAGATTGGACCTTTCCTTCATACTCATATCGAAACCAATAATCCGATGATGGCAGTTGTTTTCCCAAATACGTGCCATCCCAACCTTGACCTTGGGGTGAAATTTGGCCCAATAGCTTTCCGTATCGGTCATAAATGAACAATCGAGAGTCTGGAAAATACGACCCTCCCACTATATTCCAAGTATCATTGGTGCCATCCCCGTTTGGTGTAAAGAACTTTTGAAAACCGACCGCTATAACATCTTTGCTCAATGTCCTGCAGCCAAATGGATCTCGGACATAAATCGTATACTCCCCTGGAAAAACCTCAAACTGATTATCGGTTTGGTAATTGTTCCCATCGATGGAGTATTCAAAATCACCTATGCCGGTAGCCTCAACCGTAATGGTTACCCTGTCCGAAAGACCGCTTGTGTTTGCCACAAAGCTATCCGGGGCTCCGGAGGATACCACTTCAAAATTGGTAGAACCTGAACATGTGACCCCGTTCTGGTTTTGTGTTACTGTTAGTTGGTAATTTCCCAATTCCGTTATGGGCAATGTGCGTTGGTTTCCGATTGTATTTCCTGAACTATCTTTCCATGTATAGCTTTCAAATTCACCTGCATCCAAAACCAAATCGGGGCTTTCTGGACATATCACATACATTTCGTCCAAATCTGTTATAGGTAAAGGATTTACGATGATATCAAAGTTGGTGACATCATAACATGTGGGCAATTCACTATGCTGGATTCTTGCATAAATGGTTTCATTCAATATTGTATTGAAATATTCAGCCTTGGAAAGGGGAGCATCTCCATTGAAGGCGTCCAATTCTGTTGAATGATAACTCACCTGATAATATGTAGGATCCTGTCCGTTGAGCACCTCAGTATCCTTTTGCGACAGGGCGAATGCGTAAGTCCCCGTTTGCTCATCATCACATACCACAATATCAGTTGGCTGGTATGCCATTGGGGTATCAAATACCTCTAGATGAAAACTTCCAACCGAATAACAACCAGTGTTGTTTGTATTGTTTAAACGGAAATAGATGGTTTGTGGGTTTGTTGTATTCTGATAAACGCCATTCATAGAATTCTGCTCCAGTTCTGCATCAACTTCAGATTCATAAAAAGCAACCGAAACCCCGCTTACTCCTCCTAAAATCTCATCCACCCTTTCATTCAAGTCAAATATATATTGCCCATCATGGTCATCGTCACAGACCCACCAATCCGATACGTTTGGAACCACAGGGACATCAAAAATATGGAGCTGAAAAGCGGTAGTGGCATAGCAAGAACCATCCAAAGCATTGGACACCCGAACGTAAATTGTCTTTTGGAATGAGGAACTTGTAAAATTCGTTGGCAATGGGTTGGAATTACTATCGGCTTCTGCTTGTGAATCGTGATAGGTAATCACCACACTTGTGGCACTTTGGGCACCCAAGACTTCCGGTTCCACTAAGGTTAGATCAAATTCCGCCGTTCCATCATTATTGTCATCACAAACTTGCAGATCAGTTGGTGCATTGGCCAAAACCTGATCAATGACACCAATCGTAAAAATTCCTGTTTCATAACAGTCTGGATACAATGAATTCTCCACCCTAAAATACAAGGTCTCATTGGTCACAGAAGAAGTATAGTTGGGCCCAATGGTGTTCATTTTGTTATCCGCATCCGTTTGGGTGCTATAAAAGGAAATGCCAAATTCAGAAGGATCTTGCCCATTCAGGATCTCAGTATTTTTTGTCGACAGATCAAAAGTATATTGTCCATCACCATCATCATCGCACATCACCCAATCCACAACAATCGATAGTTGCGGTGCCTTCTTAACAATCACTTCAAAACTGGTGGTATCATAACATAAAGGGTTTACCGTGCTGGAGATTCTTGCGTATACCGTTGTAGTACCCTGATCAAAGACTGTTGGAGACACCAATGGATTGGCATTGCCATCTGCATCCGCTTGTGAAGTGAAATAGCTAACAGAAAAATCTGTTGCGGGCTGTGCGCCCAGGACCTGGGTATCCAAAGTTCCCAAATCCATACTGTACGTGGGTTCTGATTGGCATTGCTCTAAGGTGGTCACAGTATTTGCCATAGGAACCTCGGATATCAGAATGACTTTAGTCTCCGTCTGGGTACCCAATGCCGTGGTAACTTCCGCGTTGACCGTATATGTACCTGGCGCTGTATAGGTATGCGTTGGGTTTTCAATTGAAGATGTATTACCATCCCCAAAATCCCATAAAATAGAAAGTATGGGATCAGTAGAAGTGATTGTGAACTCCGTGGTTTCACCAAAGCAAATTTTGTTGGCCTGAATACCGGTAACGAAGAAAAAAGACTGAATAAATGGAGGGAGTCCCCAAAACGACGCTCCACTTCCCAAATCTATAGCTCTATATTCGTAGTTGCAGCCCGTACCAAGTATGTCTGGATTATGAATCACACTTAATGTATTACTAAGAAAATTTGAAATATAGATTTTTCCATCCACCGCCAATTGAATTGAAGCTTCCCCACCATTATTTTGGTTAATGTCGATAGCACTTCTGGGTATATCAGCGGCATTGAGATTGTATTGAAAAATATGATTGTCAAATGGGGATAAATAGAGTATCTGGCCTGATGGTGAAAATTCCACTCCGTATTGATTCGATGCAGTAGTCAAAAGAACAGGGTTGCTTAGGATTCCTGTGGTATTATCAAAATCCAACAGTTCCGAACCATGGTCCCTGTGGCTAATGGCAACTTTGGATCCATCAGGGGATGCTTTTAAGTATCCAATTGCGGTTGTCTTGTCCAAACCTATCGACATATCCATCCCTGCCGTGCTTACTACGGGAGTAGTAATGACCCCGGCCGGGGTGACCAGATAGGTCACAAAATCAGCATTACCCCAATCATGGGTCAACACCCAGATATCCCTACCGTTGGCATGTTTTACTGCGGTTAACTTTTCCATGGAAGGACCATACAGGTACACATTTTTTATACTGATGTCCCCCAGACCGCCATCCAAGCTCATGTCCACCTCCGAAAAATTGATTCCGTTGGGGCCACCTTCCTCGTCCACCGTAAATACGAAATAGATATTGGGATCTTGGGGTTTGGGCACTATTATGGCGGATTGTGTTGAACTGGTATCTCCCAATAGTCCCGTACCGTTGGGCATTACCTGATGGTTGCGATTCCAAATGTTGCTCCCATCCGTATAAAAGAGCAGATTGCCCATAGGGTCTGCAATGGACGCAGAGCCTTCTTTTGTATACACCTGACCATCTTCCAAAGGGACCGGAGCACCACTTCTAAAATCGAGACCGGCATTGTATCCAAAATACCAAATGGAAGCTTCCAACTGGGCTTGCGCGCCCACCGAGAAGAACAGTACTAAGCATAGAAAGAGGATGGGTTGGCGTAGGTTCACGTATAAAGGGACAGGTTAGGTCTATTGAAGTTTGAAAAATAGGATTTTTCCTTCATTGACCCAAACTTTTTCTATAAACTGCGTCTTTTATAGGTATAATCATTAGACGTAATATAAGCTATCAATTTTACCTTCAATATTAAATCCAAGAAATGGGTTACCCCCAAAAATAAATCCGTAAGTGGGCCTCTAGATACGTCTTGTTCTTGGAAAAACATATGGTTCTTCGACTTAATCTTTTTATGTGGGTACGCAAGGTAAGGTTGTTCCGTTCTATGCAATTTGTACAATACTGAAAACATCTATGGATTTCTTTGGGAATCAAACTTGGATACACATTCAAATTGTCGGTGTAAATCCTTTTGGGGTATAATGACAGTACCTTCCCAATGAGTGGTTGGATATTTTCCTTGGTTTTATTCCCTACAAAAAAGTCAATTACTCTTTTTGTTTCTCTTTCAATAGCATAGGTCAACCAAATTGTGTTGGTCTTTTGCCCTATAAAACTCCACGGCTCATCAACTTCATAAATACAACCAAATTTTGCCATGGATGGCGACTTTATATCCTTACTTATCCTTATTATTTTGGCCAACACTGTTTTGGGAGAAATCCCTATGATTCTTGAAATGCTCCTTACCCCACAACCTTCTTTTAGCAATCTTTTTATCAGTGGCTCTACTTGGGGCTCATAGGCTTTGTATTGGTACTGTAGTTGGAATGACTTTTGGCATAGTTTGCATTTGTAACGCTGATTGCCTTTTTGCTTTCCATTTTTTACGGCATGTCCATTACAGCTAGGGCAGTGTTTCTTTTCCATCCACTAATCTACTACACGATGGTGAAAAGAAGCCTTATATCATGGGATTTCATAACTGTTCTTAGAACAAAGAATACCCTACAATGGCAAAAACCAGCATCTGGAGAGCATCCAAAATACTGGCTTTAAATTGTTTAAGTTCAAGAATTGGTAAAACAACTATTTTACTACATTACCTGATTGAAGTTTCCATGCAAAATCAAGATTGTCTGAAAACCTAATCTTTGCTCTAACATCACTCTCTGCCAAATCAAAAATCAGATATGGAACAACACTAATTTCAAAACCTTTTACGGGTTCTTCACCTGAATCAATAACATAGACTACCTTTCTTACTTTACTGTCTCTACATTTTTGCGATAAATCTCTTTCAAATTTGTACGCATCAAGCATATATGACATCGTGTCCACTACACTTTTGTCCGGGTCAAGAGATGAAAATTTGGAAAAGTCAAATGCCTTCATAAAGCATTTGTTATCATCTTTTTCTACATGATACAATACTGAAAAAAAAGAACCAGTCTGTCCATGCCCTTTTTCAAGCTTTTTTAAAACTTTCCAACCTGATTTGAGTGTGATGCCCTCTAAGTCGTGAGCTCCGTTGGCATTTTCCGTCATTTACTGAATTTAGTATTAACATCAACTTATGAGTAGGGGCACTCATACAAATATAGTAATTGAGTGTAAGAATTATCCACAACTGATTATCTTTGATATGTGGAGACAATCAAAGACATCTTTATAAATCTTGTATCTGATGCAATTTCTTTTGTATTGGGAGCAGTTTTTGTTTCCACGATAGCCTATATAAAAAAACCTAATATCGCGATATCAGGAAAAAACAACGTAAATTAGTGGGTTGCGATGTCCAATTTTGGACAAATTAACGTTGATTTCCATTTTATCTTGCAATTGCCTGCATAATTTTCCGAATAACCAAAATAACCATCTCCTTCCAAAATTTCGATAGTACAGCTTTAATACAATTATTCATTGTATTTGTATAGTCTCTATTTTTAAGTGCAAATTGGTTATTTTCATTACTTCCAACTAACAACACCAGTAAATCTGCAAAGACTTGGCACCTATATACAATATGGGACAAACCAAAAATATTCGCTAACTTTAGTATATGGATATAGCACTTCCAAAAGAAATAACCGCACTGATTACGACCACTGTACTGATTGCACTGTTCTTCTTAGCGGTATGGTTATGCAGACGTTACAAATCTTCCAAGAAACACACCAGTACCAGCAAATGAATCAAGGTGTAAAGAGGTATATTGTTGCCTAAATGGTGGTCAAGCAACGAAAATATCAACCCGAAAAGACCAAAATTTGGATCGAAACGTTATATTTGGTAAGTTTGCACAATGAAAAAGGGGTCTAGCCGCTAAACCAAACCCCTTTCCGACTGTAAGTCAAAAGCCCTATCCTTATGAGAGACGGCACACTTTTAACAGTGTATATTTTTGCACTTTTCCAGTCTCATATCTCCAAATGAGGAGACGTTCTAAAATTTTGATGCCCCGGCGGGATTCCAACCTGCAACCTATGCCTTCGGATAGCATTGCTCTATGCATTGAGCTACTGGGCTTGTCAAAAGGACTGTTCACACCAGTCCTTTTTCATTTAATATTATAAAGGTCACTAATAAAGTTTGTATTTGCAAAACCATCATTTTTTCTGTGACTCCATTACCACATTTTTTATTTTATAAGTCAAAGAAAGGGTCTTTAATTGAATCATCTTCTTTATCTCTATCTAAAATATCAGTTTTATATTCATACCCCTCTTTAATAGTTCCATCTTCATTTAACCATTTTGTTAGCCCCCAAAAAGTGTTCTTTAATGAGCTATCGTGCTGCACTTTAGTCAATTTACCGCTCTTTTTAAGTTTCCTTGTGGCATTGGACAGTCTTTTGGTTAAATCGTCTATGTCTCCTTTCCCTTCTAAATCACGGATTATTAATGCCGCTTCCCTAAAATGCAGAAACCTATTTTCAGCCTTTAACACAAATATGAATCTTTCGATAAGGCTTCTTGAAGGATTGTAGTAACTAAATTCCTTTTGATTAGAGTCTTTTTGGTGTGAATCTTCATTTTTATCATTCAATGCGTCCACAACTGCTTCGCCACCAACACTTTTAATGGTTTCGTCAATATACAACAACAGATCAGACACTTGACTTCTGATAGAGTTCAAAGGTTCTACGAATCCAGTAGAACTAAGGGAGTCCACTAGATTTCTTACATCTTGAATAACTTTTGCATTTTGCATGACATTGTATTTTTTTGTATATTTACATCAAATAAATAAGGCTACTGGCGAGGATTTGCACTTCGCTTCAGAACTATATCAGAGTTTTGTTTTAACTGCATAAACTACAGTAGCCGTCACAATAAAAAGGGTTTTCAGATTTTGCCGTCGGAGACCCTTTTTTGTTTCTTCCTTACAAATATATAACAAAATATTTAAACCTAACAGGATAACATGACAGGACAGATATATTTAATGTTCTGTGTAGAGAATGTTTGATATAAAATTATTTAAAACATTGAAATACAGTGTAATAAATACTATTTTATCAAAGTTAAAATTATTTTTAACTTCTAAGTTTCACAAAAAAGGTAATATTTACACAAGACAGAAATGTTAAAAAAACTAATTAACTTAAATTATTAGGTGTTTGTTGGGACTAATTTCATATATTTGACGTAAGAAAATGTACAAGAAATGGATTTCAAGTCACTCATTCAGCTTTTAGATTACTTCAAGGACGAACAAACGTGCGTAGAATACTATGAGCGTTTGCGTTGGGGCAATGAGCCTGCATGCCCCCATTGTGGCTGTACCAATCCGTACAAAACAAACAGGGGTTGGAAATGTCGTGATAAAGAATGCCATAAAAAATTTACGGTTAAGGTCGGGACCATCTTTGAGAACAGTAAAATATCCTTCCGTATTTGGTTCGCTGCCATCTATTTGGCGACCACCAGTAAGAAGGGAATCAGCAGCGTACAATTGGCTACACAGTTAAACATCACACAGAAAACGGCTTGGTTCGTCCTTCACCGGATTAGGGAAATGCTAAAGAGCAAATCCCCTGATATGCTAGGAGAGGGCAAAATGGTAGAGGCTGACGAAGCCTATATCGGTGGAAAGGAGCAGAACAAGCACCACAACAAAAGACGATCTGACGAGGATTTGAACCTTACCAATGAGGGTAAGCCCTATAAATCCAAAAAAGTGATTGTAGGGCTTATCGAGCGCAACGGTAAAGTGATTTTAAAGTATGTGCCTAGGGCAGATGCCAAGAATATGGTATCATTCATCAAAAAGCACGTTCCCGAAGGTTCAACTGTTTATAGCGACCAATCGTCCGTGTACAAGAAATTGCACAAGACCTATACACATGGAAGCGTGAACCATGCGCTTAGCGTATATGTCGATGGTGATGTTCACACAAACACGATAGAGAACTTTTGGAGCATCCTAAAGCGTGGTATCTATGGTATCTACCATCAAGTTAGCGATAAGCACGTTAGCCGCTATTTGGATGAATTTGCTGCAAGGTTCAACACCAGGGAACTAACACCACAGGAAAGGTTTGACGGGTTTTTGGAAGATGCCGAGAGTGTTTTGAGTTATAAAATATTGACTGAAAATACTTTATCTGTTTAAGCAGCGTTAGTTATTTTAACGTTGTTTTATGTTACTTTGGCATAGAAATAGCGTAATATATAGTGAAAATAAAGTATTTTTGCAGCCGTTTAAATGTAATATTCTTATATTTAGACGACTAAACCTAATGAAAAAACTATATCGTAATGGCAAAACCTATTAAAGAAACTCCTTTTCTTTATGGTGAAGACGCTAGAAATTTTGTGAATGAAAACGCCAATGTGGAAAAGGTGTCAGAAGAAGTGAAAAAAGAGATAAATAAAAGCTATGAATCATTAAAGAGCATAGCTAAATTTAAGATCTAAGATTTTGGAATTAATCAGGCTCATACCTGAAATGGATATAAAGCCGTTCGACTGTGGAGATGCAGATTTGAACGGCTTTTTGTTTGATGATGCCAAGAATTATGGCTCGTCTTTATTAGCTGTAACGTATTTGATTCAGGACGATGAAAATACTATAGCTTACTTTGCATACCAAAATGACAAAATTAGCCACACTGACATTGGTGGCGGGAATCTTAAAAAATTCATTAAAAGGGTAGGTAGCTTATTGCCTAAGGAAAAGGGAGAATTTAAAAGTTATCCTGCGGTAAAAATAGGTAGGCTTGGTGTAAATAATGATTTTAAGGGGAAAGGAATCGGTAAGCAGATAATTCAATTTACCATTCAATATTTCACAGAAAACAATAAAACAGGTTGTAAATTTATAACTGTTGATGCCTACAAAGCTTCATTGAAGTTTTATGAAAAAATGGGCTTTAAATATTTGTCAAGCGCAGATGAAAAGTCAGATACAAGATTGATGTATTTCAACTTGGTGTCTGTTTGACTATCTTTACGATATGGAAAAGAAGAAAGATTCTAAGAAAAAAGAACGTGCTAATAAGTACGAAAAGAAGCTGAAGATCAACGGAACGTTGGATGATGTTTTGAAGGTATCCGTTGATAAGAAGAAGGGCGATAACTGACCAATGTTAGCTTGAATTGGAGAAGTGTCGCAACGCTCTGTGATAAAGGGACAATGCCCTGAACTATCGGCAAGATGCCTATGCTCTGGATTTCTGAATTAGCGGAGATCTAACCATGGGGCATGATTCCCAAAAAAAATTACTTCTTGGTAAAACACAGGAAATTCATTTTATCCTGTCCCATATTGTATATAGGTGCCAAAGACTTTGGAATACGCAAACGAAACAAACGTTTCCAAACAACAAAACTCAAAGGAATAAAGCTTGTAAAAACAAAACAGCAACCCAAAAAGAGTTGCTGTTGATTTATTAACTTAGTTGAAACAACTATCTTACTACATTACCGTAATTGCTTATTACTTAATTATAATTTAAACTCTTCAATTATTGGTTTAATAGAGCTTTCATTAAGACCTAAATTTTCTAATATAGAAACCACCTTTTTTTTGTCTTTTTCCTCTATTGCCTTATAGAAATCCTTTTCCACCCCAGCTTCACACAGAGCCTCATTTATTGTCATTCCTTTATACTTCATAATATTTTTATTTAAACTAGCTGTTATTAATATTCAGGGTTTATTCCAGAAACCCTTTTGATTTTAACTTTAGTAGCATCTTTAACAACAATTTCTGGCAAACCTCCTCGATTACCGTCCATTTTCACAGCTTTTCTTCTCAATAAAATGTTTTTCTCTTTTACAGTACCCTCTATCATAAACCTTGCCGTATTTGTTCCAAATTCACCACCTGATGGTAATCCAGCAACATCTCTAAAGTTTTCAACACTATTTGGGTTTATTGGTGTATATGATTTTCCAGTAGGACCTGAATCCCCACCGAAAGCTCTAAAAACTTTAGTTGTTTTATTGGCTTTTATCGTTGCGGATAAAGTTTTTACTGCCGCATTCGCGCCTTTAGCACCAATTACCGCTCCTGCAACTTCTCCAATTACAGTACCTCTTTCAATTCCATTACCATTTGCAACATCATCAATTGCGCCTTCGACAGCAGTACCAATTCCAACCATTGTATTGATATTGTCTTGGTCAAGGGTTCCTCCATATTGCATCTTGAAACCTAAATCTAAAAACTGGCCTACACCTTTGGCAGTTTCAACTGGATGAGCTATTGCGTTTACTGTACTTTTAACGCTATTACCAAGACCATTGACAACACCAATCGAATGTGCTCCTACTCCATTAGGATTCTTAACTGCATCTTGTACCAACCATGGAAAAACATCCAATTCTGCACCCTCCAGCTCTGTACCCATGCCAAGTTTATTCTCAGCGAAAGCATAAGTTGAATTATACACATAATCTTCAGCCAATGGATCCACTTGCCAGAACCTACCTATTGCCGGATCACTGATTCGGTACTTCCACTCATGGAAATTAAGACCAAAGTCATCTGTAAACTCTTGTCCTTGGTACGTTTTGTACTTCTGCGCCACATCGTTTCCAAGCGAGGAGATACCGTTGTCATTGTACCCTTTGTGCTTAAGGCCGAATGGGTAGTAGTTGTTCTCCTCTACAATTTCAGCATTGGGGTCTATACTACCATTATTATTACCATCGGTATAACTCAATCGTATGTTGCCCAAGTGGTCCTTATATTGGTAAACATAGTCATACCCACCCATACCATTGGGCGTTACGTAGCCCTCTGGTTGGCTTAAGAATTGCAAGGCATTGTTTTGGTACACAAAATTACCTGCATACTCGGTCGTTGTCAAAGAACCAGTGACAACAGTCACTTTTTCTAATTTGGCCCCTGTGGCGTCATAAACATACGAAATATTCCCAGAAGATGTAACAATACTTGTAAGAAGATTCAGATGGTTATACGTAATGCTACTAATTTCCTTGTTGGCATCCGTAATCAAGTTTCCATTGCCATCATAAGTATATTCCGTGGGGTTGGTGGCCCCATCCACAAAACCTTCAGAGCCAATGACACTGTCGGCCACACTTTGTAGGCGGTTACTGTTTTCCATGTTGTGATAGTTGTACACTAGATTGTCCATGGCTCCTAAATGGCCCGTCCGCTGCAATGTGAGAATATTTCCGTTCTTGTCGTAGGTAACCGGGTCAGTAATGTTCCCGGAGCCATCAAACACCCCAAGATTATAGTTCCCTGTATTGTCCCTGGCTCCTATAATCCTGTTCAACGGATCATAGGCATAGGCATACCATTTCTGCGCATTGTCCGTATTGGCGGTCTGCCATTCGGTTTCGGCTATATTGCCGTTAAACAGTGCAGCGCCATTATGGTCCGTGGTATTGTAATTGATTCCGAAGGCAAATAGGTCCGTGCCCAAATTTCCGGGTTCATTGATTTGTTTTAACCATCCTCTTACATTATAAGTATAGTCCACGGTCTGTAGCCCAGTTGTTGTGCCATAGTCTACATCTGGCGTACCCCCCACTTTTTTGTGTTCCAACTGGCCCAGTTCATCATATTGGTTATAGGCAATGAGCTCTTCCTCGCCACCAACCCCGCCCGTGGCATTGGGATCGATCCTCAAGGTAAGGGTACCGCTCAGTGTTGTGTATCCTGAAGAACTTGGGGAAATCGTAATACTATTGGTAGCGATCTTGCCCGTGGTGATGACCGGTTCATTAAGAATGGGGTCGGCCTGCACGGGAACTGAACCACAAGTATACCCCATGGTGCCATCTCCAATACACTGGGTCTGTTTCAACAATCGGCCCACGTGGTCATATACAAAGTTGTCTATAGTTACTATTGTGTTGCCGTCACGAGTATGAACTGACCGAACGGTTACTGGTTTTCCCACAAAGTCCAGATCTGTCTCCACAACGTCCTCCGTTTCCAAATAATCATTCTCAATATACGTGTATATTGGACGGGCTTTGTTGTCATAGTAGGTGGCCGTTGTTATCCATTTAACAGGAGAAACATCCAGCACCTTGACCCTGCTTCCTGTGGGCAATCCGGTCACTTGCCCTTTGATGACATCTCCAAATACCGTACTGGTTGGTTCGGGAAACGTACCGGGCACAAAATCATAACCATCATAGTAATTGATGGTCAAAATCTCAATATTGTTCTGCGGAATGGCATTGTTAGAATACAACACCTCTGTTCCGCCAAAATTGGTCGATGCAGCAGTCTCTTCAAACTGATTGTAGGTAACCGTATCATCTGCATATCCTTGCATGGCAACTCGACTTATAGGATTTGGATGTGTATGTATTCCCGAATAGGCCACTCGGCCAAAGGCATCATACTTGGTGAAGAGCCACTTATTGCTGGTTCGCTGTACCGAGTCTTGAGTCATTACCGGTTGATCTAATTTGTTATAAATAACATATTCCCAACCCTTTCCCGGTAACTTTTTCTCTACCAAACGGTTCCTGTGATCATATATATATTGGTAGCCTAGTTCGTCTATCCGGTTCTGCAGTGTTGATATATTGGTCAAGGAGGCATCCATCTTGGGTGGCAGTACATAACTAAGGTTTCCAAAATTGTCATAAACATAGTAGGTGTCATGAGCTTGCTCATTGTTGTAGGTGCGTTTGAGCACTACACGACCTTGCTTATCCTTAAATTCCTCTACAGTATGATCTTTTGTTGCCGTTCCCGGATGGTTTTCATCATAAGTAATGTTTTTATATAGCTCACCCTCGCCATACTCCAAGTTTACACTTTCCTCTATTAATGTAGGTTCATAAATCGTACCATTCGAGGGAATGTCCACTTCAAATTGTCGCACATTATCAGCATCTGTATTTGTTGAATATGCAAGCTCAATCTCATGTGTGCTTCCCATTTCCCAAGACTCTCCAGGGGCTGCCTGCTTTAAAACTCTGTTCAACGGAGAAAGCTCAAATTCTTTCTGGGAAAAAGGGTTAGGATTAGTTGTAGATATCTCATTTGGATAGTTAAGCACATAGTATTCTTCAGTATCAAAATCGGCAAGAGATCGGTAACCTCCTAAATTCCCTTCGGGATCAACATAAGGTAACCATTCCTTTTCCTGCCTTCCATATTCGTCATATTCAATATGTGTGATAATGTCATCCTTGAATGCATTTGGTGATTGTGCGATACTTACTTGTTGAAAAGGGCGTCCCAGACCATCATAAAAAACTATTTCCTGCACCAAAGAATCATTTTGTGTAAAAAACCCTGCATCAATGGTTTCAGAACTTTCTTCTTGATATACCCTGGAATACACGTAGTTATGCTCATTAGGATCATCACTAAGTGCCTGAAGCCTGCAGTAATTAATTAGACTATAAACATCTGGGCATTGATCCGTATTGTCCAGCACGAATCCAAATGGTTGTTCACATTGAACAACTGATACTGTTGGGTCTCCCAGTCCATCACCATCCCTGTCCTCGTAATATGTTGTTTGAGAAACTTCAATGATATCCACTTTCACACGGGTGTTTGATTCACAGGCCGTAGTAGAATTATAGCTAGATGCATAGTAGCTGACATCTTCGTATATTGATTCTGTTGTCCAGAACGTACCTTCATGAAAATGGGTTCCACCGGTAGCCGAATCATACCACCTAATTGTATCCGCATTACCGTCCGGTGTCAATTCCAGAAATACAGTTTCACCTATACATGTATTAAAAGAAGTACTACCCGTTGGACCCTGTAGTTCTGTCCTTACTTCTACCATGATGATTGTGCTTGCAAATAGCTCAGTACCACCACATTTTGTTATACCCCTTCTGTAATATTTGGTTTGGGTCTGGTTTGGGGGAGGATCAAAGGTTGCAGAGCTGGAACTTGCTCCCTGTACTGGAGTCCAATTGTCCAGACCTGTGATAGACTCTTCCCATATATAAGTATATGGCGCTCCTCTTCCACCACTGGGATCAATTGCGCTGGTAATTGGATTTGGGTCATCACCATAACAAATGATTTGATCTCCAGCTATTTCCCCAGCCATTAATTCTGGATATGTATCCAGTAAAACAGCATTGGTTGCTTCTGAAACCCCACATGCCGTAACAACTCTGCGGAACCACTTAGGTCCTACAAATCCAGACGGAGGATCATAGTCAAGTAGGTTAGCTCCTGAACCTTGTATTGGGCTCCAATTCAGACTGTCTGAAGAAATCTCCCATTGGTATGTAGTAGCTCCAACGTTGTTACTTGGTACATGCTCACTGGTTATCGGGGATGGATCTCCACCAAGACAGATTTTATTGGGCACCTCATATATGCTGCCTGGATCTAATGGGTCTTTGACAATGATTCTTGTCGGTAAGGTCTCATCTGTTTGTCCATTACATGAGGTTACCTTCCTCCTATACCAACGGTCTTCTATAAGAATTGTGGAGGGGTCATAGCTTGCCCCTGTTGCTCCCGTTATTAGTATCCAAGTTGAATTATCATCAGAATACTCCCATTGATAGGAATACCCTCCACTACCAGCTGATGGCAACGTTACATTGGAAATCTCACCCGGATCACTGTTATAACAAATAATTTGATTCCCAGAAATTGAACCTGGATCTAAGTCATTGATTGATGAAACTGTGACGCTCCCAGACCCCGGACTCCATTGCCCATCACTACTACGGGCTCTTATATAATATGTTCCTGTGCCCTGATCCGCAGTATAGTTAAGACCGCTTCCAAGGCTTGTACTGGTGCCATTTGAGTTCTTACCCTGCCAATACCAACTCACCCCTAAACCTGTTACACTACCTCCTCGCTCCAAGATAGGAGCACCACAATTATTTGAGACTATAATTGGATTCACAGGGTTTTCAGGCACACCTCCAGAAACGGCCACATCTTTCTGAACATTGTACATAAATGCCCCCTGGTTCAAAACTGTGGCCACAACATTTAGGTTTCCGTTTTCCTCAAATCTTATACGAGCAGATTTCCCAGTACTATTAACTTCAATTATTGTTGCTTTACCATTGGGGTTAACAGTCCAAAGTACATCGGTGCCTTCCACTACTGACAGACTATAGGTGGACGAATCACCAACAACTACCGATTCAAGACCGCTCATAGTAGCTTGTCCTTGTATAGAATATGAAAACAGCAATACTGCTATTACCAATACTGTGTTTAATATGGATATATTCGACTTGGTTTTCATAATTTAACTTTAATCTTGTTGTTGGTTCCTATAATTGTAGTCAAAATCGGAGGTGATATTGTCATCGATGTCCTTAACAGTCTTTAGCCTATTAAAGGCATCATATTCATAATAGGATACGTTCTCCATCGCATCAGTGATACTAGTTAGCCCTATCATGGGCTTATAAGTATAGGTGGTTACCATGGCACTTGCCACTGCGGGATTCTCTCTAAGTTTGGAATTGAAACTTGCCCAAACTTGTTTTTGTGATGTAGTTTCCATATCACCAATATGCTGTACCAAATCTTCAATTGTGGATACACCTGCCGGTTTATTGGCCATATTGTTAATGGCCCATCCTATCGCACCGACTAAATCTGTATTGGAAATGTTTTCTCCTTTGGCTAATGGGTACATTTCATCATAACCCCAAACATAGGCTGTATTGGGGCCGGATTCCCTTGAAGCATCTTTTAGATTTAGATCGCTATCGTATTGAAAACTGGCAATGCTAGGTGCTGCATTTCCCTTTGAAATTTGTAATTGTGAAGGCATTACCGCTTGACCATTGTTTAGACTCGTGTATTCTCTTTCTTCACCAAGGATTTCATCCTTAACTGCCCCATGCTTTCTTTCAACCTCTTTCCGCATCACCACTGTAAATTGGTTATCATCTTCCAAATAATTGTATCCGGTTACAATTTGGTCCTTGGGATAATAGTAGGAGGTGTTAATAACTCCTCCTCTACTATCTGAAACAAGGGTTCTCCTAAGTAAGTAGTCCACGTTGGCGTCATAGTTGTTGGTGGTAATTCTTGAAATGGTCTTTTGCAAAGAAGGGAAATGTTCTTTTTGTGATATAGAATCTACTCCTCCCACAAATCCCTGTGCATAAGCAGTTCTTTTTCTAAGCGCAGAAAGTGAGTTGCTAAAACATGTTATATAACCATAATTGGTAGCATTTGGACATATTGTATTACTTGTGTATTCATTGTTTTGCAGATATTTTAACCGCACCGCAGTTCCATCTACATCCTCAACGGCAATAATTTTGTCTTGGAAACTTTCATCTTGATACACCACCATACTATTGACAGCATAGTTTTGGGTCTCAAAATGGTGCCTGTATTCCTCTACTAATAAACTATCTGATACATCATATACATACTTCTCTCTTTGTTGCCCAATTCTTAACCAACTGGTATAATTATTCTCAAAGGGAAAACTTGAATTTGGCAAAACCCCTGTATTGCCGATATTGTACTTATAGCGGATATGCCCAATTGTTTCTGGGTTTAAAACATCCGAATTCTGAACAATTTCCTTTACCGAACTGTATGTTACAAAAGGTTGATCTCCTCTTGGAGAATTAACCATTCTAACCAATTGGTTAGACGGTTTCAAGTAGTACAAGGTTGGATAATAGTTTATAACTCCTGTGCTTCTACCGTCTTCATCTTCATATTCAAAGGATTTTCTTGATACTCTTTTGCCATCCCTGGTATACTCAGAAATAGATGAAATTCGATTGCCTCCTATATTATCATTTATAAATTCAGTGGTGGTCACAGGCCTGTAAACATTGATACTGGTTGAACCATACCCAGTGAAGTTATCATCCAACAGCAATAATAATTTATAGTCCCCTTGCTCAAAATCAATTGATTCTGTAATATAGCTTGAGTGCCAGACAGCATTCCCAATGTTCTGATAAAAATCACAGTAATGATTGTAGTCTGAAGTTCCATCATCTTTCATAATATATGCCTCTGCATTTCCATAGGCGACGAAGTCAACCAGAAATTTGTTTACTCCGGTATATGGCACTGTGAAAGACTTGATTAAAATTTTAGGCATTTCATAGTCCAAATATTCATCATCACAATAGATTGCAGAATTAATCACATATAATTCGGGTGTTGTGGGGCTACCGGAGTTAAGTGATTCGCCGACCAAGCCCTGAGTTGTTTCTTCAGATATAGAATGATATGCTGTATGACCTTCATACGAAAATTGGGTCTTACCCCCTGTAGGATAAACTATACTGCTCAAAAGACCTTTTGAGCTGTAATTACTATCAGGTTCTCGATCCGCACCTTCAAAAAATTTGTCATCTAATTCTACTTTGGTATAGAGTGTAGTATTATTCCCTTTCCCATTATAAAGCCCCAGGTAATCCTGTGCTTTTGAACCTCTTGGTGGGACTACATCGGGACTTATATAATCAAAGCGGAACTTTTCATAGACCACGTCATCATTTCCCTTAATTCCCAAACTATCCAATTTCAAGCGAATCTCATTAGCATCTTTTTCCCAAGGATTATTCACACCGTCCATGTTGAAATATCCATAGTAAAAATCCACTTCCTTTATTTCATCACTAGTAGTGTTATAAAAGGTTATTTGATCTAAGGCAGAATCAATATCTGTATCATAGCGAACACCTAATTGTAGGGTAGCCACATTAAATCCGTTATATTGAATGCCAGTTAGAAACTGTTGCGATAAATAGTAAGTAGAGGCAGTCCCAAAACTACTGCCGTTTGGCTCTTCATAGTAATTGATGCCAGGGTAAATCGGGTTAAATACAAGGCTTGCAGATGAAGCAAACAAATCCATTTGTCTCCTATCAAACCATGTATATGTGAAGTCAAAAACATCTTTTCCGTTGGGAGAAACCATTTCAGTGAGCATCCAAGTTGAATAGTATTTAATAAGTACAGCTCCAGTTTGCCCTACATCGTTCAAATGATTTTCAGTAGTTTCAACCACTCGGTCAAAAATGTAGACCCTTCCATCTTCTCCTGTAATGGTCCATTTTTCGATTTCTCTCGGAGTGGTGTCTTTTTCAATTGTAATCTTTACCCTTGGGTTTTCCAACATTTTAGGCTCCATGTTAAGCTCAGGGTCAAAAACAATCGTACCGGACAAACCGGGAACATTAACAGAAAAATAATCCAATTGTGTATCAATACTATTTGTGTTTACATCTTCTAAAAAGGAAAAATAATTTTGAGCTGTGGTCAAATTTGGAAATTGATTGGTGTAGTTTTTAAATTCAGCCATCTTTGCTCTCACAGTGGAGTCGCGAAGAGTGACATATACATTTCCTGTATTGATATATTCATCAGGTAATCCATTGACTATTCTACTAATACGGCCGCCTGCGACTAAGTTCCATCCCGCACCGGTCCAGGTAGCCAATTCGTCAACTCTTATACCTGTTGCATCATATGTCAAAAAAATGGGCAGCTCCATTTCCCTCCCCTTAATAGTGTGGATGGGGACCTTTATATCTGGAGTTCCATTATATAGGTTAGCACTCATATTCCCATAGCGTTCAAATGCCATGGATTCCGGTGAATTTGGGATATTTGCAATCCTATCTAATTCATTTTCGTAATCGATGCCACTGGTTTGTGCCAACAATGAGGTATTGAAGGCAACAGCAGTTAAAACCAGCACAATTACCATGGCTTTTCTAAAAAAAATAATGCTGTATGTTTTCATTATTTGTTGTTTTTTGTTCATTACTTTAAAACCAATTTTATTGCCACCTAAATCAAAAAAGACAAGGCTACGCCATTGAGAAATGTTTTTCTCACATCAAAAATGATTCAATTTTAGGTCTGGAAATTTATTTAACCTTTATGGGTAATATTTGGTTCCGCAGCTTCTTCATCTCTATCTGTTGCTCTTCCAATAATTGTTGTTGTTTGATAACATGCAAGGTCAACTCCTCAATCTTTTCCAAAAGCAGTCGGTTCATGTTTCCTAGCTCCACGCCATTTTCCTCAACTTCCTTAGCTGAAGGAATGTTGGGCAGGTGGCCCTTCTCTTCAATGTGCTTTTTGATTTCATCCAAAGTTGGGAGATCATAATCCTTGGTAAAGACATAATCCGGCCAGGTATCTTGGTCCACACGTATTTCTCGGGTACGAATATTTCCCTCTACCGCAAGTTTATAACCGCTTGGAACGGAAGTCGTACCAATTGCAACTTCACCTGTATAACTGGCCGTGGAACCAGATTCTGTCCACACCGAACTGCCTCCACCTGAACCAGCATTGGTGGTAACCGAAACAGCATTACTAGGTGAACTCTCAATGGCTGCGGCATCCAATGCTCTTACGGTAAAACTATAGCTTGTGGAAGCTGTCAGCCCCGTGACCTGATAGCTACTTACTGTACCAAGAGTAATCTCCAAAACACCATCTTTGAAAACTTTATAACCCGTGACTCCAACATTGTCTGTGGCACCGCTCCAAGATAAGTTTGCTGTCGTATCGGTCTGTCCGGAACTGGACAATGTTGGCGCTGTTGGTGCTTGCGTATCCGCTGAACTGTTGGTTGTCACAGATACCGCATTACTTGGAGCACTCTCATTCGTTGCCGCATCCAATGCAGTCACTGTAAAACTATAGGTAGTGGACGCTGTCAGCCCAGTGACCTGATACGTACTTACAGTACCAAGAGTGGCCTCCAAAACACCGTCCTTAAAAACCTTATACCCAGTGACCCCAACATTATCGGTGGCGCCACTCCACGAAAGGTCGGCGGTTGTAACTGCATGGCCCGTACTTGATAGTGTGGGGGCTGTGGGATTCTGGGTGTCGGGAGTGGGCTTTGTAAACGTAATTGTGAACACGTCATCTCCAAGCTCGGTTCCTGTTCCGCTACTTCCACTCCAATACTGAATGGTAAACGTGATAGCCGTATCCAAATAGTTCGGCAAGGTAAGCCAACTAAAAAAACCTTCTGCTTCATTGTCCTTTTGATACGCATAGGGGGCTACATTTTCGGTGTTGTCCACTCCAATACTCGTGGTGAAGGTCACACTCGATACGGAAGCTGGCACAGGAGGTACCGCTTCTATATTAAGGCTGTCCCCAACCACGTTCAAATCATAGGTGGAACTGTTCGTAATATTCAAAATTTCCTGATCGGTCAGGGAATTGTACAATTTAATGGTCCCATAGTCGATTTGGGCCTTGACACTAAAGGCACAAAAAAATAGGACCAATACAAGGCCCTTTGAAAAGAGATTTCTCATGATAAGATTTGGGTTTTTTAAATGGGTTCTAACAGAGGTGTTTTCAATGAACACCTTTAGAAAAATAGGTTTCATAAGTAGGTTAATGTTACGTATTTCGTTTTTGGCCGATTTGGGAGTGACCGTTCCAAACATATAAATGATTTTCAAATGTTTAACAATATTTTTCTTTTTTTCGTTGAATTACATTATTTCAATAATTATTTTATTTTATTATATTTTTTGTATAATATTCCTACTTTTTTTAAGTTATTTCTACTACCAAATCTGTTTTGACCACGTATGACTCTACAATTCTTCAACCAAAAACTTAAGGCCCTGAACCTTCAGGAAACCTTGATCGTCCTGGCCATTATCGGTATACTGCTCTTGCTTGCCCTGCCCAACTTGATGCCCCTGATATCCAAGGCCAAAAGTATTGAAGCACAGACCCAATTAAAGGCTCTTTACAATTCCCAGACAACTTATCGGTATCTGTACAGTAAGTACACCCTTGATATGAACGAACTGGATTTTGTGGCCCCAAAAACGGTAAAGGAAAATGGCACTGCCAATTATAGGTACGAAATTGTATCGGCCACAAATGCCTCATTTAAGGCAAGGGCCGAGGCCATCACGGATTTTGATGGTGATGGAATTCTCAATGTTTGGGAAATCGATGAAAATGGCAATCCCAAACAGCTTATCAAAGATTGATGGTGGTAATCCTAGAACTCCTTACTATGGCAGGGTGCTCCATAATAGCCTTTCAAGATTTTAGAGAAAGGGCTGTACTCTGGATATGCTTTCCAATCGTTGCCCTATTGTTGGCCGGCATCCATATATCCCATGTGGGGACCAATGCTTTTGTGTTTTTTGTAGCATGCAATGTCATCTTGGTCAGTTGTGTACTATTGATATTGTTCCTGGTCACCAAATACATCTTCAAAAAAGATTTCTTGGACGTCAGTTTTGGATCGGGTGACATGCTCTTTATGTTCGCCTTTGCCTTAGGATTTCCCACAGTGACCTTTATCCTGCTCTTTGTGGGTTCCATTTGCTTTTCCCTGATCGCCTTTGCCTTCCTTCGACTGATTAAAAAAGCTGAAACAGTACCCTTGGCAGGACTTATGGGAATTTATTTGATCGCTATTATCCTATTGGCCCATCTACCGTTTTCACCATCCCTATATATCCTATAAATGCAACAAACCGATTATAAAATACCTCCCAATCTACAGCAGTTCATCTCTGCCGACCAAGCCTTTCATTATAGGGTGGTCCCTGTATCAAAAGGTGAACATGGGCTGGTGCTGAAGACCGACAGCACTTCACTGCAAGAACTCTTGGCCGAGTTGAACATTGTCTTGGATTCACAGGTGTCATTGGAACAATGTGCCCCCGAAGAGCTCCAACAATACCTGACCACAAACTATAGGCAACGGAAGCAGCAGGGCACCGATCAGCTGACATATACCAACGACTTTTTGGAAAAGATGCTCCTTGAGGCCAAGGCCATTGGCAGTAGTGATATCCATTTTGAGCCCTATGAGAACACGTGCAGAGTACGGTTGCGGTTGGATGGAAAACTACTGGAATACTATTCCATTCCCCTTCCGGACTACCCCACCATGGTCAACAAAATAAAGATCAGGGCCAATCTTGACATCGCGGAGAAAAGATTGCCGCAGGACGGTCGTATCTCCATAAACTCCAATGGGGAGGAATTCGATATCCGGGTTTCCTCCCTGCCCACCCTGCATGGTGAGAAGTTGGTGCTCCGGATATTGAGCCGGGATACGGGAACAGTGAACCTTGATGACCTTGGAATGACCGAAATGGAACTGACCCGATATAAGGAAGGGATCAAAAAACCCAACGGCATTGTTTTGATATCGGGCCCAACGGGTTCCGGTAAGACCACGACCCTATATGCCACACTGAAATTGTTGAACAACGGTTCCACCAACATCCTTACCATTGAGGACCCGATTGAATATACCCTTGAGGGTATCAACCAGGTTCAGTTAAAGGAAAACATTGGGTTGGACTTTGCGAGCTCCCTCCGGACCTTTTTGAGACAGGATCCGGACATTATCATGGTCGGGGAGATCAGGGATGTAAAAACGGCCAACATGGCCATCAGGGCCGCATTGACCGGTCATTTGGTACTGTCCACTATACATACGAATTCAGCATGGGCCACCATTTCAAGATTGATCGACATGGGGGTTCCCCCTTTTCTCATCGCTAGTACCTTGAACATGAGCGTTGCCCAACGTTTGGTGCGTAAGCTTTGCAGCCATTGTAAACAAAAGAAATCCATTGATAAAAATATGTTCCCAGCCAATTTTTCCATTCCCAATGACCTGGCCCATCATTACATTCCCGTGGGATGTAACCATTGTCACCATACCGGATATGATGGACGAAAGGCCATTTATGAAATATTGCCCGTGGACAAAAAACTGGAACCATCCATCAAGAACAACGAACTGGAGATTGACCAGTATATCCAGGAAAATGGCCTATCCACCTTAAAGACCAACGCTATTGACCTATTAGGACAAGGGATAACGTCGATTGAGGAAATCTATCCCCTGCTAAGCAATTGATACATGAAAAAAACCATTACCATACTCATATTTTTTATTGGATCTCTGGTCTTTGCCCAATATGGGAACGACCGGATCCAGACCATCAAGAACAATCTGGAAGTTCTTGCTGTGGACAATCCATCCTACAATGAGACCCTAAAACTGGAGGTCAACGTTTCCAACGTGACCCTTCCCAATTTTCTGATTGCCGTTTCCAAGGTCCATAATCTTAATCTGAGTGTGTCCAATGATATTGCCAATATCACCATTGTCAACAATTTTTCCAATGTGACCATTTCCGACCTAATGGTCTTTCTGTGTAAGGAATACAACCTGACCATAGACTTCACGGGAAGCATCTTGGCCATAAAGCGCTTTATCCCTCCTCAACCAGAAGTTGTTGAAAAAACATTTTTGGTCCAATTGGATCCTACAACCCAACATATCTCCCTTGATGTGAACGACATTCAATTGGAACGGGTTTTCCGAAGGATCATGGACAGCTCTGGAAAGAATTTGCTATATGCCAACAATCTAAAGAACAAGCCACTGAACATCTACTTGAACAACGTTCCCTTTGATACGGCCATGGAGAAGATCGCCCAGTTGAACGGTCTCTCCCATTCAAAATCAAGGGATGGGTTTTTCCTGTTCAGTGCATTGGAAGCACAAGATGGTGCTTTCAAGGCCCAGAGACTTAAAAAGGGCATGTACTATGAAGTTTTGGACACGGTCAACAAGATCCTCAATGTGGATTTCAATGATTCCCCGGTTTCCAATATTGTAGAATCATTGGCTTTGGACCTTAAATTGGATGTCTATACCGCCACCCCTTTGGAACAGGCAGGAAAAGTGACCTTCAATGCCAAGAACATTTATTTTGATGACCTCTTGACCCACATTTTTGAGAGCCAACAAAAGAGCCAGCCCATGGACACCAACGAAAACAAACAAAATGGACGTCCAAGGCCCAGAAGCAATCCAAATACCAATAATGGACAGGATGCCCAGTTGTCCACAAACTTTACCTTCAAAAAGGAAAACAACATCTACTTTTTTGGGACCGCGGACCAACTCAGTTTGCGGAAGGTGGAGATTGTACAGATGATGCACCGGTCCGTGGAACTGTTAAGTGACCCCACATCCTATTCAGGGGGGTACCGTACCGCCGGGAGGACCAATACGGGGAATGTGAACTATATTTCCAACAATCAGGGCTCCAATTTTCAGGGTGGGTCCCAGAACTACAATAACCAAAGGACCATCAATACCCAGGGCAATGGATTTGGCAACTACCAGGATACCGCAGAGGCCCTTGTGAATATTCTGCCTGATGAGATCAAGTCCGAACTGGACATAAAAGTGGATTTTGAGCTCAATAGCTTCTTTGTCAGTGGTCCATCGGCCAACATTGAACGCTTCAAGAACTTTATTGCCGAGATTGACAGGCCCGTCCCGGTTGTGCTCATCGAGGTGATGATCATCGAGGTCAGAAAATCATCCATTGTGGAGACGGGTATAAGTTGGGGTATCGGGGAAGAGCCCGTGGAGACCCAAGGCAACCTATTTCCCCGTGCCGATCTCACCCTTGGGGCCAAAACGGTCAACAAGGTGATCGGTGGTTTTGATGGTTTTGGTTCCTTCAATATTGGCAGGGTCGTACCTGAATTTTTTGCCACCATAAAGGCCTTGGAGGAAAACGGGAACATCAAGATACGGTCGACCCCTAAATTATCCACTTTGAACGGCCATAGGGCAAACCTTTCCATTGGTGAGACCACCTATTATGTGATCACCAACCAGAACTTTTTTGGGTCTCAGGTGCCCACCACCTCGGAAATACGGAACTATGCCCCTATTGATGCCGAGTTGGGGGTGAGCATAAAGCCCTTGGTCTCCGGGGACGGTCAGGTGACCTTGGACATCAACGTGATCCAATCGGATTTCAGTGGTGAACGGATCGAGGAGGACGCCCCTCCCGGGTTGACCTCAAGGGAATTCAGTTCCATCATACGGATGCAGAACCAAGATCTGGCCATATTGGGCGGGCTTGAGGAAAAGATCAAAAATGACTCGGGAAGCGGTGTTCCCTTTTTGGCCCGAATCCCCGTGATAAAATGGTTGTTCAGTGAACGAAAGCGTGAGGATACCAAACAGAAATTGACGATTTTGATAAAACCCACTGTCATTTACTAAATGTGAAGCACTGGTTCCAAAACATACGCGAAGGTTGCACATTTCAAGGACTGGAAGTCTTTGAAGTGGACAATACTGCCTTCTTCTCATTGTTAAATGTCAAAAGAACAAAGAGCGAACTTGTAACTGTTTATGAGGGACTTTTTGAAAACCTTGAAGAATTGGTTTCATATGTCAATAAAAAGCAGCCTTTGCTCTTGACCATAAACACCGCTAAGGTCCTCAAGAAACAAATCCCTCTTGATATAAAAGGCACTCCCGAACAATGGGTGTCCATTGCCTTTCCAAATCTGTCCTTGGAAAATTTTTATTATGAAGTATTGGACAGCAAGGAACTCAGGGTGGTTTCCCTTAGCAAAAAAGAACATATCGTTCACTTCTTGGAAACATTGCAGAGCCATGGCATTATTCCCTGTTCCGTTTCATTGGGTGTTTCCGGTATTGGCAATTGCCTGTCCTATTTTACAGAGACCACTGTGCGGGGTTCCAATTTTGAGCTTTCCAAACATGGAGGTTCCGAAGTTGCTATGGATGTAATAAATTCAACTCGGAAAGCCCGCCTGGAACTTAATGGTCTTACCTTATCCAACATTAGCCTTCTATCCTTTTCCAATATATTGGGCCATCTGGGAAAGGTACCAAAAGCCTCCAATTTGTTGTCCTTTAATGAAGAGCTTGGAAATAATTTTCAAAACAGTCGTCTTTTTGACGTGAGTGTAAAATGGGGATTGGGGATTTTCCTGGCAATCCTGCTCTCAAACTTTTTGTTGTTTTCCCATTACCATAACAAGACCATGGGAATGGAAACACTGGCAAGCATAGAACAGCAAAATAACACCCTTAAAATCTTAAAGTCCAAGGTTGTTGAAAAGGAGAACAGGTTAAAGACCCTCTTAGGGTCCGCCTCATCAAGTTCCACTTACTATTTGGACCAAATTGCCAAAGAACTGCCCAATAGCATACTGTTGGAAAATATGGACTATCAACCCCTATCAAAGCCAGTACGGGACAACAACGTGATTGAGGTTTTGGAGCATGTTATCATGGTGGCCGGAAACTCCAATGACAAAACAGAGTTTTCCCAATGGACAGAGTCGTTGGAAACCAAGAGTTGGGTGGACAAAGTGGAAATTATCGGTTATGAATATGTCACCAAATCCATGGATAGTTTCACCCTAAAAATCACATCCAATGAAGTTGAGCAATAAAAACAAGATTTTACTGGGTGGTTTCGTGGTGCTGCTCCTCTTCAGTTATCATTTGGCGATAAAAAAAACATTGTTGCTTCGAAGTGATTATCTCTCCAACATGGAGAAACATGAGCTTGTCCAGAACTTACCAATGGAACTATCCGCACTGTCCCAAAAGGATAAGCAGCTTGATGCACAATTTAGGGAACTCGACCTGGGCTCTTCCAACTTTCAGAACGACCTATTAAAATTCTTGAACGAGAACGCCTCTTCCAATGAGGTAAAAATGGTCCAGTTCAACGCTCCGCACACTATTGAAAGCAACAACACGAATATCAAGACCTACATCTTTGTTCTAGAGGGTTCTTTCAGTGAAATATTGAAGGTGGTCCATGCCATTGAAAGCCGAGGAAATTTTGGGGCCATCTCCCATATGGGTTTTGAGAAGAAAAGGGATTATAGATCGGGGAGATCCTCATTGCAGTCAACAGTGCATCTACAGCTAATGGAATAGTTTTTCCACAATAATCCCCAGTACAACACCGAGCTCCTGAATATAAGGCCTAAAGTGGGCCAATTATATCCCTTAGATAAATTACGCTCATTTCTATATCTGCTCGGGAAGCCCATCCAATGTCCCATGCCCAAAGTCATTGAGTTGATTTGATTTTAATGTTCTCTTTTAAGGCTAACGACTCCCCTATGCCCAATAAAAATGAAACCACTTCCTGATATCTTAAATATTGACAGAAACGGATCTCATGAATTTCTTTCTTCCGGTTCTTGGCCACAATTGTGCTCAACCTTTTGTCAAATTCAGGCTGGCTCATGGTATTTATTTTGGTCTTGAGGTTTTTTTTAGTAGTACTCAACCCCTCAAAGACAATGCGCTTTCCAATTCCATCAATTGGGAAACCCATATCATCCATAAATAAGAGCACCTCGTTACTTTGCAAATAACTCAATGTCTTAGCTTCCTTTTATTGTAATGCCCCTACTCTGGGCAATAATGGGATTGATTTCTTCGGCAAAGTAAGCTGCGCTGAAAGGCTGTATCAAATTCAGCAACTGTCTCTTGGTCATCCGGTAAGAGACAAAGTCCAATAAGTACATAAAATTTTGGTATTGAATACTTAACCAATGTAAAAATACGAATAGATATTTTGTTGGGGATACTTTGGTGCTAACAAAACCAAAGACGGGATTTTCCGAATTAATTAGATATGAAGGTTATTTCATAAGTAAAACAAAATATTAACGGATAAATCCTATTCTTTTCAAATTGTTGGCGCACGGGAGAAAACCGTTAGATAAGAGTAAGCCAGATTCCCAGTATTAATGCTAAAAAACAACCTTTTAAAGTTGAATTTAAAACGGTGCTAAGTATGTTATGATATCGGTTATTCCATCCTGATTAAAATCGCCAAAAGCCAATTGACTTAGTGATTGTGTATGTGAAGTGAGCAGTGTCCATGGCTCAATCTCAGGTGCTTTATAATACCAGTCTTGGCCGTTAGTAGCCCTAAAGACATCCGTTCTTTCATCAGAATTAGGGTTGAAAGGGTAATCAAAATAATTAAAATCACCAAAAGCCAACTGGTCTAAAGTGTAGTTAGATGAAGCAATTTGCTCCCATTGTAAAGGTTCCATCCCAGAATAAGCAACATACCATTTACCATTATCAGTTTTAAATACATCCGTTTTACCATCTCCGTTAAAGTCACCGAAAGCTAAATCACCAAGTGCTTCAGGCAGGGACGCAATTAATGTCCATGGTTGCCCAATTCCTGGATACTTCACATACCAATCTTTACCATTGGTAGCTCTAAAAACATCTGTCTTACCGTCACCATTAAAGTCACCAAATGCCAACTGGCTCAAGGTATAGTTTGAGGAAGCAATCTGAGTCCAAGATCCTGAACCTGAATAAGACACGTACCATTTTCCGTTATCTGTTTTAAAAACATCTGTTTCTCCATCTCCATCAAAGTCACCAAATGCTACATCATCAATTAACTCACCCAAAGAATTAATCACCGTTCCGCTAAATGAGGTGGTAGTTCCGAACTGATTTGAAAACTCATATAGCACCCATTCGCTTCCAGTAAAATCAATAATGCCAAAATTGGAAGTGAACTTTCCTAATCCAAGATCTTGTATACCACCAATATCAACCGTTGCAAACCTGTACCATTCACTTCTCCCGCCCCAACTTATATATATACCATTATTGCTCTCTGAGAAACTATTATTTCTTGATTGAAAATTTCCAAAATTCTTTTTCTGTCTCACTGCTTTTTCTTCATTTTCATAGTCTAAAAAACTATTGTCTTCGATTAAACAACCGATTTTCGGAATACCTCTTATGGCAATTGCTGGTTTATGGTCGCTGCCGATAAATAAGTTATCATGAATCCATATATTCCCACCTGCTTGCCCTCCAGTGTCATTAGAGTTGCCGCCATGCATATCAACCCCTTGCGAATACATACCGTTCATGTCGAAGGTATTATTTGCGGCTTCGTAGCCATCATAATTACCCAAGCTGTCGGAATTTCCTCTGCCTGCAATATGATGCCGGTTTAACTGAAAAAAATTATTAGTGATAGTAGCAAACGAACCATCCCTAAAGTGGACTCCATAAGCTCTATTATCTGCTCTGTTATTTTTTATACAGTTATTGTTAATAGAAGCATTTTTAGAACCGAATAATTTTATTGCAGTGTTACTCCAACCTGTCAAGAGACTTTGTTCAATTGTAAAATTATCAGAGTTATTTACCTTTATACCAATCCAATAAAACTCATCACCGTTATCCTCATTATCCTCTGGAGGATTATTTGCCACAGTATCGGCTTTGGAATTTGGATATGGTCCTATAACCTGTATTCCTTGAATACTAACATTGCTTCCAACAATTTCAAATAAAGTGCCTTCAGAAGTAACCCCTTCCTGGACAGCTATTTTTGCTCCAGTTCCATTACACCCAGAATTTGAGCCACCTCCATTTATAGAAACATTTGAAGGAATTTGGAAAGGAATGGAATCACTTGAATCTAAATCAATAACTAGACTGGTATTAAGTATAATACTGTCACCGCTTGCAATGCTATCAGTAAAGTATGAAATAAAATGCTCACTCGAATTAATGGTTATAGTATTAAGTTTGACTTTGGAATGATAAACATTTGAATCATTCGTGAAAGATTCGCCACTTTCCGGAACAACGTCAGGTCTACTACATGAGAGTGCTAGGAAGATAACACAGACTTTGATAATTCTTGACATGGTTATTTTTTTTGTTAATGAAATAAATATAAAATCAGTTATTTCTTTTTTATTAGAGCTGAAAATTTAGGTTAAGTATTGAGCAGAACGCTTTTACAAGTGTAATAAAAATAATTCCTTTTCTTAAACTTTAGATAATAACACATAATTACTTTGCAAATAACTCAATGTCTTTGCTTCGTTTAATGTAATACCTCTGCTCTGGGTTATAATGGGGTTGATTTCTTCGGCAAAGTATGCTGCACTGAAGGGCTGTATCAAACTCAATAACTGTCTCTTCGTCATTCTGTAAGAGGCAAAGTCCAATAATCACATAAAATTTTGGTGTTGAATACTTGGCCAAAACAAAAGTACAAATAGGTATTTTGTTAGTGATACTTTGGCACTAACAAAACTAAAGACGGGAAATCCCGTCTTATAAGATTCTAAGAATTCTCGAATGTTAAGTCACAACAATTGTAAGTGGAGAACCTTTAATTACGAAAAAATCGTATTTGGTCATGGCCGTACCACATACGGTTTTCTTCGTATGTAAATAGGGTGTAATAAAAATCCGTTGAATCACATAGAGGTAAATCAATGCCGAAATCCTCGTTATCCAACGGAGATTGCAAATATTAGGTTTAAAATGGGAGGTCCCATCTTTAAAACTTTACCGCATGATAAATTTGATGGGGATAGGGGCATCTGGGCTCAAACGTTCAACCTTTCACCAAATACATGTATTTTTAAATACCCACTTTTCTCGGTATTTAAACCTTCATTTAACCTAGATAAATGCCCAGATGTTCATTTCAAGAACTCAAATCCATCAAACTGCTCACCTTTTTCACCTATAAGCACTGATGTTTGAAAAGGCAGGGTAGCTATATCCTTGGTCCACTTTTCCATGTAATAGCTCATTTTCTAATTGGGTAGAATTCTACCCATTTATAGGTCTAAACAAGGTTTTCAAAAAGTTATCTCTTCTCCTTTAAAAGGATTCCAAGCTATTTTAAGAACGCTGCCAGATAATCCCCATAACTGTTATATGTGGTCTCCTTTACAAAGGGTTTTTTGTTCTCAAGTGCAGTTTTGAAGCTTTCCTCGACGGAACCAACGGGCAGCTTATTTGCCGAGTCTTTTTCAAAGGGGTTATACCCTTCTGCTAGTATTCTCTTTGTTACGTTAAGGAGCGTTTTACCCTCCAACTTTCTTGAGCTGACAAGTTTTTACCGTATTGATGCCCTAATATACCTTGAGTGGGCGTTTATCCATTTTTCCCGTCTCAGGGTTCCTGAAGTAGAAATAAATGTACCACCTTTTGGTGATATCCGGTTTTCCATCCTTGGTCTTGGGAATATAAAGTTTTGGTTCTGAGTACATCTTGACGGCCATCTTTGACAAGATAGTAATATACTCGTTTACATGCTCGCTTTTGCCCTTTAGTATACTATTCTTAATGGCAAAAGGGATTTAAAAGAACACAAAAGCCCCTGTAAATACAGAGGCTCTGGGATATTGGGTGGAAGACCGGGTTCGAACCGGCGACCTCTGGAACCACAATCCAGCGCTCTAACCAGCTGAGCTACAACCACCATGTAAAGTTGACCTGCCAAAAAAGACCAATGCCAAATTTCGTTCAGGCGGGTGCAAAAATACTTCTTTGTATTGATTCAACCAAAAGATTTTAATACTTCCTAAAAGGAATCGTAACTTTTTTGAAATAGATGTTCATCCCATATTTTCTTCTATAAAAATGTAGTAGTAACCTAAACCCCACTTTTGGTATAAAACATCGATAAAATACATGCTTTGTCAGATAAAACACATATTTTTTAGCTTTTCACAACATTTAATTCTCCGAATACCACTACGAAAGTATTTTTACACTCAGTAGATTTAGAGAAAAATGCCTCAACCAAAAGCATGTGCTTTACGCCATAAATTATTGCTTGGAAAGACACTCCTATTCCTTTGCATACTTCCTATGGTCTGCCCAATACAAACGCAGGCGCAGCTTACCAAAAAGGACAGCCTCACCTACAAATTAAAGCGCTTGGAGTCTACCAATCGTTTTAATCCTAAGGATACAACGCATATAAAACTGCTGGTAAATCTTGCCTTTTCATACCAATACATAGACAACGACAGCTTACGTTCCATTGCAGAGCGTGTTCTGGATTTAAGCAAGGGCATAGACTATAAAGGGGGCGAGGTCGATGCATTGCGTGCCCTTGGCACCTATTATTATAATGTTGGGAATCGAAAAAAATCCATGCCTATATTTGAAAATGCCCTGGCATTGGCCATGGAAATTGATGATAAAAGATCAGAACTTGACATCATTAATACCTTGGCCCAAAACTACAGTTATGAAGGCAATTATGCAGAAGCTCTTAACCTTAACCTGAAAGGAATAGATATTGCCAAACAAATTGACTGCAATGAAATGCTTTCAATTCTCAATGAAAACATTGCCAGCCTTTATGCGGAGCAAAAAGATTTTAAAAATGCATTGATTTTTTATGATACTGTTCAGAAAATCAATCGTAAAATAGGTGATGAAATCATAGATGCCGAAACCCAAAGCAACTTGGCCTCACTGTACAAGGATGCCAAGGACTTTAAACATGCCATGTTCAATGTCAATCAGAGCATCAACACATTTGAAAAGAACAAAATATACGATTGGTTGGCGTATGCCTATGAAGTAAAAGGAGACATCTATCTAGAACAAGAAAAATACCAATGGGCCTTGTATTGGTACGACCAGAGTAACATGCTCTTCAAAAACCAGATTGAGGATGACAGGATACGTATACAATTGTTGAACGGAATGGCCAAAGTTCATCTGGGACTGGAAAGGGATAGCTTGTCCATGATCTATGCGGAAGAAGGACTGGAGTTATCCAAAAAGATAAAATCCCTACAAGGACAAATAGATTGTTCTGAAACCTTGTACAAACTTCATAAAAAACGTGGAAACCACATTGCCTCCCTTTCCTATCTTGAAGTATTCAAAAAATTGTCCGACTCCTTGTTCAAGGACAAGAACAAACAGAGTTTGTCACTCTTGGAAACTAAACTGCAATATGAACAAGAAAAACAGGAACTCATTGAATCCAACGAAGAGGCACTGGCCAAACAACGGAATTACATTTATTTTTCCATTATCATATTGCTTATTCTCAGCATCATCATACTTGTAATTCGACGTAGCGAAAAAATTCAGAAAAAGCTCAACATTGAGCTTAAGGAAAAATCCCAGGCAATAGGTGAAAGAGAAGCGCAACTTAACGAAATTAACAGGACCAAGACTAAACTCTTCTCCATAATCGGGCATGATCTTAGGGGCCCCATTGGAGGGCTACAAGGACTTCTAAAGTTGTTCACTGACGGGGAGATTACCAAAAATGAGTTTATTTCATTTATCCCCAAACTAAAAGCCGATGTTGAAAATATTTCATTCACGCTCAACAATTTGTTGACATGGGGGCAAAACCAACTCAATGGGGTTGTGACCAAACCCAAAAGAATATCGTTGAACAAAATTGTGGAAACCAATATTCAATTATTGACAGAGCTGGCGCACAGCAAATCCATAAAAATCATAAACCAATTACCGGAAAACCCGCAGATTTGGGCTGATCAAAACCAAATTGACATTGTGGTAAGAAATTTGTTGAGCAACGCCATAAAATTTACCCCGGACAATGGATTGATCAATATTGAAGCAAAAGAAAAATCGGGCATGTGGCAGGTCACTGTGCGTGACACAGGAATTGGAATGAACAAGGAAATTCAAAAGAAAATCTTTGAAGATTCCACCAATATAACCACCTATGGCACCAATAACGAAAAAGGTACCGGTCTGGGGCTTTCCTTATGCAAGGAGATGATCTTAAAGAACAAAGGTGAGATTTGGGTGGAAAGTGTTCCGCGCAAAGGAACTTCTTTCTTCTTTACCTTGCCAAAGGCTGAACGAAAATATCAAAAAGCGAGTTGATCAGATCAGTTGGTCAAGATTATCCACAGCCACATAGCGTTCCACGGTAAATCCCTCGGCGTATTCCACACCTACCAGTCTCCCTAAATCCCGGGCTCGGTAAATGACACTATCAGTAAAATTTTTACTGCTGATGGGCGTTTCAGGTTCATCACTATTTGGATCATAGAATTGGGATTCATAGGCCAAAATAGCTTCCTTCTTTTTCTCGATAAATTCCGATACATCCACTACAAAATCGGGTTCCAGATTTTTCCATTGGATAAAATGGTAAACCCTTTTAGGACGCCATGGTTCCTGCCACGCATCATCCCCGTCCATTTGCGTATCAATTTTTACCAAACCGCTCAAAAAACAGGCATCACTCACCAGTTGGCTTCCTTTTCCATGGTCAATATGTCTATCCTCCACAGCATTGCACAAAACAACTTCGGGCCTATATTTTCTGATTATTTTGATGATTTCCAACTGGTGCCATTTGTCATTGATGAAAAAGCCATCGGCAAATTCCATGTTCTCCCGAACGGCCACCCCAAGAATTTTGGCTGCCTTGGCTGCTTCAGCATCCCTAATTTCCGCGGTTCCACGCGTACCCAATTCGCCTCGGGTCAAATCTACGATCCCCACTTTTTTTCCTCGGGCAACTTCTTTAGCAATGGTGGCACCCGCTCCAAGTTCGGCATCATCTGGATGGGCCCCGAACACTAAAATGTCTAATTTCATATGTTTTGTTATGCTGGTATGGTCATTGATTTAACCTTTGCAATAGCTTGCTCAATATCTTCAATTAAGTCGTCAATTTCTTCAATACCCAACGAAAACCGAATTAAAGAATCCTTTATTCCCTGTTTTTTGCGATCCTCCGGGCTCATAAGGGCGTGCGACGTGGTAACCGGTGATATCATGGTGCTTTCCACCCCAGCAAGACTCATAACAGGTTTTATCAATTTAAGGTGTTTAAAGAATAGGGATGTATCCACACTCGGCAATTCAAAAGAGAGCATGCCCCCAAACCCATTCATTTGCGATTTGGCCAATTCATGGTCCGGATGCGTTTCCAAACCTGGATAATACACCTGCCCAACATCTTCATTGCCTACCAGATATTCAGCCATTTTTAGCGCATTATCATTTTGGGCCTTCACGCGGATGACCATGGTCTTAATGCTTCGCTCCAAAAGCCAAACGGTATACTCGCTCAGGCTGCCTCCAAAACAAATCGCAGATTGAAATACTTCGTCAATATGTTCTTGGGATGCGGTAACCACCCCAGCACAAATATCTGAGTGTCCTCCCATATATTTTGTGGCACTATGCAAAACCACATCCACTCCAAAATCAATTGGGTTTTGGTTGATGGGACTCGCAAAGGTGTTGTCAATCATGGAAACCAGCCCATGTTTTTGAGCCAATTGAGCCACCCCGGCAATATCGGTAATGGTCAATAATGGGTTGGATGGGGTTTCCATATAGATGACCTTGGTATTGGATTGGATTTCTTTCTCAAAATCCTCTACTTGCCATCCATCGGTAAAGGAATACTCAATACCGTATTTGTTCAATTGCGTGACTGCAAAGTGATAGGTGCCACCGTACATGGTCTGCTGAAGGACAATATGATCACCTGCTTGCAAAAAAGCCATAAGTGCTGTACTGATAGCGGCCATACCACTACCAAAAATCAAAGCAGCCTCGGCATGTTCCAAGGCTGCCAGTTTTTTGCATAACGCCTCTTGATTGGGTGTATTGAAGTATCTTGGGTATCGCTTTATATCAACATCATCAAAGGCATAGGCGGTGGCCATATATAAGGGTGAAACAACGCCTTTAAATTTGGTATCCTCCAAATCGCCTTCATGTGTGCACAGGGTGTTTAATCCTTTTTTGCTGGATCTCATGTTCTTTGCTTTAGAAAGTTAAAGATACGAAACCCGTCATACTTGTACCTGCTTCCATTTTCCTTTTTTGAACCAGACCATGGCTATAATGGCCAACAACACTTCAGCCAACGTAATGGCCATGAAAACACCTTTGGCTCCCCACCCCAAAACCATGGCTGCCACATAAGCCAAGGGCAGTTGGAACAGCCAGAAGGAAATCAAATTAATTTTGGTCGGTGTTTTGGTATCCCCGGCTCCATTAAAGGCTTGGCTCACTACCATTCCATAGGCATAGAAAATATATCCAGCCGCAATGACTTGTAGGCAAAGGGCTCCATTTTCAACCACACTTGGTGTGGCATTGAACCACGAAATGATGCTTTTAGCAAAAATGAGATAGACCAAGGAAACCGTTCCCATAAAAATGGCATTGTACTTTCCGGTTTTCCAAACTGATATTTCGGCTCTATCCGGTTGTTTGGCCCCCAAGTTCTGCCCCACTAGAGTGGCAGCTGCATTGCTCATGCCCCACGAAGGCATCAATGTAAACATCATCACACGAATGGCGATGGTATAACCAGCCAGTACTTCGCTACCAAATTCAGACATGATACGCATAAGGAACACCCAACTGGAAGTTCCAATTAAAAACTGGGCAATTCCACCCAATGAAACCCGAATGAGATTGTGCATCACCTTGAGATTTAGGACCAAATCCTTCCACATCAATTTGATTTTTCCCCATCCGAAGAACAGTATCCCCAATTGGAACAACACCGCAGTACCCCTACCAATATTGGTGGCAATGGCGGCACCCGTTACGCCATACTCGGGAATGGGACCCAATCCAAAAATGAAAATGGGGTCTAAAATAATATTGAGTCCGTTGGACAATACCAACGTCCACATGGCAATGGAAGCATTTCCGGCTCCCCTAAAAATGGCATTAATAAGGAACAAAAGCATAATGGTAATGTTCCCTCCTATCAAGAATTGGGTATAGCCGTAACCTTCCGCAATTAAATTAGGCTCACCACCCATGAGAGCTAAAATTTCTTTCGCGAAAATGATACCCACAATGCCCAACACAATGGAGACTACTACACCTAAACCTATAGCTTGTACCGCAGCTTCCCTAGCGCCTTGGACATCTTTTGCCCCTATTCTTCGGGCCACAACGGCTGTGGCTGCCATGCTCAAGCCAATGGCCAAGGCATAGATCAATGTAATAACGGATTCGGTCAATCCAATTGTAGCCACCGCATTAACGCTTACTTTGGATACGTATGCGATATCCACCAAGGCAAAAATAGATTCCATCAGCATTTCCAAAATCATGGGAATGGAAAGCATAAAGATGGCCTTGCGAATACTTCCAGAGGTGAATTCTGTTTCCTTACCGGATACAGCTATCCAGAAATAATTGATCAGTTTTTTGAATGAAAATGTATTGTTTGAGTGTGTCATTTTATAGAATTATGTGTAAAACAAAAGAGGTAATGTCAACTGACCGAAAAAGAGTTTCGGTTACTTTTTTGGCGTAAAGCCAATGGTGACATCTATTGCGTACATAATTCTTATAACTTCATGATGAGGCAAATATGCAACTTTTTTTTAAAGTGTAAACCAAATAAATTAATTATTTGGCATAGTGGACTTTATATCGCCACAGACTAATTCCACCCAGAATAAAGACCCCAAGCACGGTATACCAGATAAAACTAGGGGTTATAACTTGGTCTCCGCTGGCATAACTGTGCAGTCCCACTAGGTAAAAATTCACTCCAAAGTAGGTCATCATTATACTGGCAAAGGCTAGAATACTGGCAAAGTTATAGCTCCATCTGCCCCGTAGACCGGGAACCAAACGCATGTGCAACACAAAAGCGTAGACCATAATGGAAATCAGGGCCCAAGTTTCTTTAGGGTCCCAGCCCCAATATCGACCCCAGCTTTCATTGGCCCACTGGCCACCCAAAAAGTTGCCTATGGTAAGCATCACCAAACCAGCGGTAAGTGCCAATTCGTTGATAATTGTTAATTCCTTAATCGCCAAGTCCATTCGTTGTTTGTTGGACGCTGTGGTAAGAATCATAAGTAAAAGGGAAACTACCCCAAGAATCATCCCTACGGTCAATGGACCATAACTACCCACAATAACGGCCACGTGAATCATCAACCAATAACTATCCAAAACGGGGACCAAGTTGGCAATGGCAGGGTCCACCCAACTTTGGTGGGCAATCCATAGCAGCATTGAGGTGACAAACGCACTGGCTGCAATGGTCAATTCGCTCTTTCTTCCCAATGCCAGACCGATACCCATGGTTGCCCAAGAAACATAGAGGATACTTTCATAAGCATCGCTCCAAGGAGCGTGCCCAGAGATATACCATCGTAATACCAAGCCTGCCGTGTGCCAGATAAAAAATAGGATTATGGTTCCTTTGAGCAAATAGGCCCCGGCTTTTAGGATTTCCCGGTCCTTAAATATTCGAATGATCAACACGATGAAGAGAAATACCCCAACCATGGCGTAGTACTTATACAAGCGGTTGAACAAATCCAGCTTGTTGTAGATAATCTCCGTTTTTATCTTTTTTTCTGAAGGCAATACCTCTGCACCGTGGTTAAGCTGATTTTGTTTGAATGCTTCCAACAATTTATCGGGTTGAGAATAATCTCCTGTAGCTATTGAATTTTGTAAAGTCCCCAAATAATAAGGCATGGCATTGCGTACAAAATTGGAGTATAATGAATCTTGAATCTGGTATTGTCCCGACCTATATTCCACAGCGGACACCCATTTGTTGTTCTCATCGTTCAGTAAGGGGAATATTTTTATGATTTGACCGCTCAAGGCAATTTCCAAAAGACTGAGCCTTTCCCCAACCTTTTTGAAATCCTTTTCAAAATTTGAAGGGTTTGTGGTTGAGGTGGCTTTTTCCATATAGGGACGAAGCTTGTATCTGCCCTGTTTATCAAAAAAGTCAGTAGCTTTTACAAATTCGGTCCCCTCGGGAACCCCAATAATTTTCCGGATACTGTCATTCTCCTTTTTTCCCAATGCAATGAATTCCGTGTTGTACCAAACTCCGGGGTTCATCATCATGGATAAAAACACTTGGTTTTCGGATAAATCCTTGTAGTGATCCTCACCACTTAATTTTCGCAAAAGCTCAGAAGCGAACGTATTTATGGGTTTCATTCGTCCTCCTTCATCCTGAATGACCAAAGCCCCGAACTTTTCGGCATGCTCTTTGGACACAACTGTAGATTGGATTATAGAATCCACTTGATGTTGCGTTGGCATTCCTGAATGCTCATGGTCAGCTTCCGTTTCCTGTGCACTCAATAGAGTAGTTGCAAAAAATAGGGCTATCGCCGTCAATGCCGTCTTTTTTGACTTGAGTTTTTCCAGCATTTGCTGCAAATCCCTAAAACGGGTCTTTCCGAAGAACATAATGCCCATTAACCCAATGTACAACAGAAAATAGCCAATATAGGTAATCCAAGTGCCCCACATATCGTGGTTTACGGAAAGTACCGTGCCTTTTTCATCTGGGTGAAAACTGGATTGAAAGAACCGATATCCTTTATGGTCCAACACATGGTTCATATAAATATCGTAATCGAACAAACGGTCATCCTGTACCGTAATTCTGCTCATAAATGACGCATAGCCTGTTTCTGTGCCGGGATATTTTTCTGCGATAAAATCGTTCAGTTTAATGGAAAATGGCAATTCGTAGACTTTTGAGCCGTAGCTCAGGGAAAAATCCAACCCACCTACTTGAATCTTATCCGAAAAATTTGAAGTCCCTTTACCCCCCAACAGCTTGATTTCTTTAGATTCGCCATTGGCAGAAACCAAAACCACCAAGGCATCTTGTGTGGCTTCAGTGACTTCCTCCTCAGGAACCTTGACCACCCCATAACGTCCTTTGACCAAAGGTTCTGGAACCACAAATTGCATTCCCGCCATGTTGTAGAGAGACCGTAATTGCAAAGTTTGGAGGCTATCCTTCAATACCTCGCCCTGAAACTGGTCTGCCATCCGCATAAAATTACCTTCAAAAGGCGACTTTATCTGATACCCAGAGCTGTCCGAATAAAAAATATTGACCGCACCATCGGTCTCCTTGTTCAAAGCGAAAAGTATGTTGTGAATGCTGGCAACCTGTCCGTTTTCCAGATAATGCTCGTGTCGCTGACCATTCCCTGCTTCAACAATTTGTAAGTATTCCTTTCCGTTTTCATCTGGAATCAACCCCTCTTCTGCCCCTTCAATAAAATCGACATACGAAATAGTAAAGGGTTGCCCGTTAAAATCTGATTTCCATGGCAAACTGGAACGTGAACCTTCTGGTGTGACGATAATATCGTCTTCCAACACCCTTCGTTTGGTCTCGCCATTGATTTCACCATCAACAAATGCAGTCAAATAGGTTTTATCCGAAAAGAATTGATTTTCAGTAGCCCCCTCCCTAATGGGCATCATTCCTTCATAGCTGATATAACGGGTCACAAAAGCCCCTAGAATGATCAAAATCCATGAAAGATGAAGAACAAGCACGGGCCACTTTTTCCAGCTGAGCAGTTGGTAACGAAAAATATTCCCTATAAAATTGATTACAAAAAAGACCATGATGGCCTCAAACCATGTGGCGTTATAAATATAAATTCGGGCAGTTTCGGTACTGTACCAACTTTCCACAAAGGTTCCAACGGCCATTGCTGCGGCAAAAACCAAAAAAAGAACGGCCATAAGTCTTGTGGAAAATAGGGTCTTTTTAAGAATGTCAATCATTGAATTCCGATGTGCTTTCAGCTTGCAAAAATACGGCCTTTTTATAACTTCCTTGTTTACAAGTTGCATAAAATTCCAACAGATTTGTTAATTCTTTCTATAAGGCATCATCCACTAAATTTGTAGTTTTGCGGCATGCTTTCCATCGTAATTCTCGGTACTGGAAATATTGCAAAGCATTTGGTGGGCGCACTTTCCAAAGCAAAGGAGGTACGGTTGGCCCAGGTAGTGGGCAGAAACCAAGAACAGTTGCTGTGGTTTTCGGGCTTTGCCCCCATCTCAACAGATTTTGGGGCAATAATGGACGCCGATGTATACCTCATTGCGGTGAAAGATGACGCCATTGTTGAAGTTTCAAAACACCTTTCCGATAAAAAAGGAATTGTGGCCCATACTTCAGGTGCCGCAGAAATGGACAGTCTGCCCATGGAAAACAGAGGCGTTTTTTATCCCTTGCAGAGTTTTACTGAAGGCAGGCCGTTGGATTTTAAATCCATTCCCTTTTGTATTGAAGCCCATCGGAAACAATCAGCAGAAATCTTGAAAGCATTGGCGAGCCGACTTTCGGATAATGTATATGATATTGATTCCCAACAACGGAAAAAATTGCATCTTGCGGCTATGTTCGTGAGCAATTTCTCTAACTATCTATATGGTGTTGGCGAAAAATTGTGCCTGGAGGAAGGACTTCCTTTTGATTTATTAAAACCCTTGATCAGGGAAACTGCTGAAAAAGTTCAAGTAATGCCGCCAAAGGAAGCCCAGACAGGTCCAGCACGAAGAGGAGATCAAAAAACCATGCAAGCCCATTTGTCCCTTTTAAAAGACGAAAAACAAATAGAACTCTACAAGCTGTTCAGTGAAGCGATAAAAAAAGTCTATGAAGAAAAATTATAAAGAATTCTTGAGCAACATCACCACATTTGTATTTGATGTGGACGGGGTATTTACCGATGGCACCGTTTTGGTGACCTCCAATGGAGAATTACTCCGTAGCATGAGCGTAAAGGATGGGTACGCCATAAAAACGGCCATAAAAAAGGGCTATAAGGTATGTATCATCACAGGTGGTACAAATGAGGGAGTGAAAGAACGGCTCAAAGGGCTTGGTGTCACTGATTTTTATATGGGCGCCCACCATAAACAAGAACCGCTGGAAGAGTACCTTGACATCTACAACATAGACCCCAACACCGTATTGTATATGGGGGATGACGTACCTGATATTCCCCCAATGAAAATGGTTGCCGTGGCCGCTTCCCCTCAAAATGCGGTTCAGGAGGTAAAGGCCATTTCGGATTATGTTTCCCATAAAAATGGCGGGGATGGCTGTGTGCGCGATATTGTGGAACAGGTGCTGAAGGTGCGAGGCGATTGGAACGATAATTTCAGTGCCAAGAATGACTAGTCCGCTTCAAGAAAAACTCAACGGATACAAACTTATTTTAGGTTCTGGATCTCCCAGAAGAAAAATGTTTTTGGAAGAAATGGGACTGGATTTCGAAGTTCGACCAAAATCTGTGGATGAAGACTACCCAGACCAGATGCAGGGAAAGGAAATTTCCAATTATTTGGCTGAATTAAAAGCCTCCCCATTCAAAAATGAACTTAAGCCCAAAGAGATTGTGATCACATCAGATACCGTGGTCTGGCACAAAGGTGTTTCACTGGCCAAGGCTTCAAACCGCGAGGAGGCATTTGAAATGCTAAAAACCTTAAGTGGCGATTGGCACGAGGTCATCACATCAGTCTGTTTTACCACTTTGGAAACCCAAAAAACTGTGAGTTGCACTACTCTCGTCAAGTTCATGGAGTTTACGAATGAGGAAATCAACTTCTATATTGAAAAGTGTAGCCCATTTGACAAAGCAGGTGCCTATGGCATTCAAGAATGGATCGGAATGATCGGCATTTCAGAAATAAAAGGTTCTTACACTAATGTAGTTGGTTTGCCCACCCATCTGGTCTACAAAACGTTAATGGACATGGTTTCCTGAGTTTCGATGCGTAACTTTACGAAAACCTTGTTTATGAAAAAGATATACAGCCGCTGTTTCACTGGCCTCTTGCTCCCCTTTTTTTTGTTACTATTGCTATCCTGTGGCGAAAAAACCAAAGCTCCAGATGGTGAAATGGCCATGGACCATACAACCGAAGAAACCACTCCTGTAAACCCGAAAAAACCACTTTCAAATGAATTTAAAGCGTATTGGTATGCTGGGGATGCGGAAATAACATCCTATAAATTGGAACAGGCCCGATACGGCGAAATACATGATGGACACGCTGTTTTAATTTATGTAACAGAGCCTTTTTTACCCAATGTACAGGTAAAAGCGGACGGAAACAATCCAAAAAATGTTTCCGTTTTAAAGTTGAATGCCACCAAAAAATTCCTAACTGGAATCTACCCCTACTCCATTATGGGCAGTACATTTTATCCCGTTCATGACAACCAACACGCCATAAAGACCAGTTTGTCCGTTCAGGAATGGTGCGGTCATGTGTATTCCCAGATCAACAATAGAGATCAGTTTGAATTTACCTCCCATTCTTATTTTGAAGGTGAGGCCGACCAAAGTTTTTCGTTGGATAAACAAATTCTGGAAAATGAAATCTGGACCAAAATTCGGATACATCCAGAAGACTTGCCCATTGGAAACCTCACTGTAATTCCTTCTTTGGAATATTTACGATTGGCCCACAAAGAGCTGAAAGCCTATGAGGCCACCGCTTCAGTGTCTTCTGAAAACGGAACGACAACCTACACCCTATCTTATCCCAAATTGGAACGAATTTTGAGGATTAATTTCACATCAGACTTTCCATATTCCATCGAAAGTTGGTCGGAAGAATCCAAAAGCGGATTTGGTGCAAATGCCAAAACATTGACCACCAAAGCCACAAAAATGAAGTCCATAAAGACTGCTTATTGGGGGCAGCATGACAATGACGATTTGATGTTAAGGGATAGTTTGGGGCTATAAAATGTCTTTTTTAACTGTAAGGAACCCTGTTAAAGATGTTCTAAATTGAATATTCACTGATTTATATCTTTCTATATTTGGCACAACCACAAAAACAACCAACTATGCGAAACTTTTGGGTTTGTACTCTGAGCATTTTGAGCGTTATTTTGAACCTATCCGCCCAAAAACCCAAAAAGCCTTCATCCACAGAAATTTATCACAACCTTGAAAAACTCAATTTTTTGGGCACTGCGCTATATGTAGCGGCACACCCTGATGATGAGAATACAAGATTGATTTCCTATTTGTCCAACCACGATAAGGCACATACCGTTTACCTTTCCATGACGCGTGGCGATGGTGGACAAAATCTGATCGGTTCAGAATTAAGGGAACTCCTAGGTGTACTGCGTACACAGGAATTGTTGGCTGCCCGAAGCATAGACGGTGGTCAGCAGCGTTTTACCCGTGCCAATGATTTTGGCTACTCCAAACATCCCAAAGAAACCCTTAAAATTTGGGACAAGGAAAAAGTATTGGGCGATGTCATCTGGGCCATTCGAAATATAAAACCCGATGTCATTATCAATCGTTTTGACCATAGGTCCCCAGGTTCCACTCATGGACATCATACCTCATCCGCCATGTTGAGCATGGAAGCATTTGATTTGGCGAACGACCCCAATGCCTATACAAAACAATTACAGCTAACTTCCACTTGGCAACCCAAACGCATATTTTTTAACACCTCTTGGTGGTTTTATGGAAGTCCTGAAAATTTTGAGAAAGCCGATAAATCCAATATGATTAAAATGGATATTGGCTCCTATTATCCTTTATTGGGGCTCTCCAACAATGAAATAGCTTCCTTGGCCAGTAGCCAGCACTTATGTCAAGGTTTTGGCAGATTGAGCCAACGTGGTTCCGAAGATGAATATGTGGAATTTCTAAAAGGCGACAAACCCAACAGTAATTATCTTTTTGATGGTATTGACACCTCTTGGTCCCGGGTAAAAGGCGGTGATGCTGTGGGCGCTATTTTATATGAGGTTGAAGAAAACTTTGATTTCCGAAATCCCGCAAAACATATTCCCCAGTTGATTAAAGCTTATCAACTCCTGCAACAAATTGAAGATGAACACTGGAAGACTTTAAAATCGAAAGAATTAAAAGATATCATTCAAGCGTGTGCTGGATTGTATTTGGAAGCAAATTCGGCTTCTGCCTCGACCACACCCGGAAGTGAGGCGAAAATCAACATCGAAGTACTGAACCGAAGTGCACAAAACATCACCCTTAAAAAAATCCAGTTGATTGGTGCCAATGGCTCCATTTCACCGAACCAGGTATTGGCCAATAATGAGGACAAGACTTTTGAAATTGACTTTTCAGTCCCAGAAGATGCGAGCTATTCCAGCCCCTATTGGTTAAACGAACCCGGAACTTTGGGCATGTACAAAGTCAATGATCAAACCTTGATCGGTAAACCTGAGACCCCTGCCGTTTTTCATGCCAAATTTGTTTTGGATTTTGACGGTACTGAAATGGAATTTGAGAAACCGGTCATTCACCGTTTTTCCAAGCCTGACAAGGGTGAATTGTACGAGCCTTTTGCAGTGCTTCCGGTAGCTACCTCAAAAATAGATGAAAAGGTATTGATATTTGCCGACGCTTCTCCCAAGGATGTTCAAGTTAAAGTTAGAGCAGGCAAGAACAATGTATCAGGCACCATTGCTTTGGACTACCCAGCCGGTTGGACAGTTTCTCCTCAAAATTTTTCATTTTCCATTTCCCAGCAAGGACAAGAACAGACCGTTACTTTTAAGGTTACTCCCCCATCCGTGGAGAGTGAAGGGAAAATTTCACCCATCATTACCGTTGGAAATAAGACTTATAGAAAAGAACTCGTTGAGATAAATTATGACCATATTCCCAAACAATCCATCTTGTTGCCCTCCGAAGCTAAGGTGGTTCGCATGGATATTCAAAAATCGGGAGAACATATCGGTTACATTATGGGAGCTGGCGACAAAGTACCCGAAAGTTTGGAGCAAATAGGGTATCAGGTGCACACTATCGACCCCAATGGCATTCAAGAAGGTGAATTGGATAAGTATGATGCCATTGTGGTAGGTATACGTGCCTATAATGTTGTGGATGCCTTAAAATTTAAACAGCCCATTCTTTTCAATTATGTAAAAAATGGCGGTAATATGATTGTGCAGTACAACACAGCCGGAAGATGGGCAAATCAGTTCAAAAATATTGCTCCTTATGACTTAACCATTTCCCGTGACCGAGTGACCGATGAAACGGCAGAAGTGGATATTATAGCACCCAATAATCCACTGGTAAGCTATCCCAATGTAATTGATAAAAGCGATTTTGATGGGTGGGTACAGGAAAGAGGCCTATATTATCCAAGTGAATGGAGTGCAGAGTTTACCCCCGTCCTATCCATGCACGATGAAGATGACGAACCCTCAAAAGGGAGTCTTTTGGTGGCACCTTATGGAGAAGGTCATTATATTTACACCGGACTGAGTTTTTTCAGGGAACTCCCAGCTGGGGTTTCCGGGGCTTACAAACTTTTTGCAAATATGCTTTCCGTTGGTAAGGATGACGTAAAAAAAGAAAGTAATGTCAAAGGATAACATGAACACCAAAATAGAATGGAAAAAGGAATACACTGTTGTGGTTCTTTTGAACGCCATCTATATTTTGGTTTTTTACCTCATCATGATATTAAATAACTAAAACCTTAATGGCTTTATTAGATTGGATCATTCTTGGTAGTACACTGCTGTTCATTGTTGGATTTGGCGTATGGAGAACCCGTGGTAGCAAAAACGTTGATGATTATGTCCGCAGTGGGAACGATGCCAAGTGGTGGACCATTGGGCTTTCCGTGATGGCCACACAGGCCAGTGCCATAACCTTTTTATCTACACCGGGACAGGCTTTTCATGATGGGATGGGTTTTGTGCAGTTCTATTTTGGACTGCCCCTCGCCATGATTGTCATCTGTATGGTCTTCATTCCCATCTACAAAAAACTCAACGTATTTACCGCCTATGAAATGCTAGAGGGTAGGTTCGACCTAAAAACACGTAGCCTCACTGCCATACTTTTTTTAATACAAAGAGGGCTTGCCGCTGGAATTACCATTTTTGCGCCCTCCATTATCTTATCTGCAGTTTTGGGATGGGACTTACGCACCTTGAACATTATTATTGGAATTTTGGTGATCATCTACACCGTGTCTGGAGGAACCAGAGCAGTGAGTGTAACCCAAAAGCAACAAATGTTCATTATAATGACAGGAATGTTCTTTGCTTTTTTCTTTATCCTGGGTACACTTCCTACAGGGGTTTCTTTTGGGGAAGCCTTAAAAATTGCCGGCGCCAACAATAAATTGGAGATTCTGGATTTTACTTTTGATACCAATAACCGATACACTTTTTGGAGTGGAATCACAGGGGGTTTCTTTTTGGCCTTGGCCTATTTCGGAACAGATCAGAGCCAAGTACAGCGGTATCTTTCCGGAAAGTCTGTTCGGGAAAGTCAATTAGGACTAATTTTCAATGGTATCCTTAAAATTCCGATGCAGTTTTTTATCCTATTGGTCGGGGCAATGGTATTTGTGTTCTATCAATACAATGCTAGTCCATTGAATTTTAATCCTGCTGCAACCCAAGCCGTTCTGGAATCTGAATATGTTGATCAGTACAAAGCCTTGGAAAAGGATCATTTGGAACTTGAAATGGAGAAAAAGATTGCCCAAAATACGTTTTCCGCAGCACTTAAGCTAAAAGAGTACAATGCTATTGAACAGGCAAAGCAGGATATCATCAAAATAAATCAAAAGGAAAGCACAAACAGGGAAGCGGCCAGACAATTGATAGCCCAAGCTGATTCAGTAGTGGAGACCAATGACAAGGATTATGTCTTTATCCATTTTATCTTGAACAATCTTCCTGTAGGACTCATTGGATTACTCTTGGCCGTGATTCTATCGGCAGCCATGTCTTCCACGGCATCAGAACTGAACGCTCTTGGTACCATTACCGCACTTGATCTGTACAAAAGAAACAACAAAACAGAGAAGGACGAGAAACATTACCTCTGGGCCACAAAGGGGTTTACCTTGCTTTGGGGCACCATTGCCATTATCATAGCATGCGTTGCTGACCTTTTTGATAACCTAATTCAGTTGGTGAACATCATTGGTTCCATATTTTATGGAAACGTTCTGGGTATTTTCCTTTTGGCCTTCTTCCTTAAGTTTGTAAGGGGAAATGCTGTATTTGTGGCCGCAATCGTTACCCAAATCATTGTAATCATTGGATGGTATTTGGATTGGATGTCCTACTTGTGGCTCAATGCCTTTGGATGTGTATTGGTCATAGTTCTTGCTATGATCACACAGGCATTTGACAATTTCTTGGGCAACTCCCACCCCGAAATTGACGCATAAAAAAACCCGCTTTTAAGCGGGTTCTTCGTTATCTTGTTGGAGGATTTTTTATTGTCCCTCCCATTCCTTTAAGGATTCTTTGTTCATTTTCACATAATCCATATTACCAGCAGCCTGGGCTTCTACCAATGATTTTTTAGCAGCTTCAATGGCTCCTTGGGTATCTCCAGATTTTGCATAGATCAAGGATTGTAGACGTGTCATCCAAAATGCTTTATCATTCATGGAAACCGCTTTGTCTATCCATTCCTTGGCTTTGCCCATGTTCATTCCTTCTTGGTAATAATATTGGGCAGCGGCAAAATAGTCATTAGCTGAAATATCAGACCCTGACATAGCAGCTTCGATACTAGCGGTGGCCTTGGCAACAGTAGGGACAACAAATTTTACTCCTACATAGACTTTTTCCCACATCAATCCTAAAGTAGCCCCATTGTTGTGCATGTCATCAATGGTAATGGTGAAAGTTTCAATGGGCATTGGCATTGGGTATACTTCTACTTTTACAGTGGCTGCTACTTTAGAAGCATCCCATTCTTGTGGTAATCCACCATTATCAGTATCTGTATAGAAAATAACCTCCCAAACTGCTTCATTGGGACGGGTATAGATGGCATACTTTCCAGCTTTAAGGTCTTTGCCCTCCACCTTTACATCGTCGCTAAACGTAATGGTTGTATTCATATTGGCCCCTGTTCTCCAAATGGCATCATAAGGAACCAAATCCCCAAAAATAGTTCGCCCTTTCATGGAAGGTCTGGAATATTCTACGGTAACTTCTGTCAGTCCAACCGTCTGTTTCAATACGGAAAATGGACTGGGTGCAGGTGTTTGAATCTGTGCTTCCAACGAAATGGAAAGCAACGCAACAAACATAAATAATACAAGTTTTTTCATAGGAAATAGTGTTTAAATTGTTAGCTAAGCAAAGCTAACTAGAATGATAATTACAATCGTTAATAAATTCTTAAAAGAAACCATCAGACAGCGATACCTTGTTTCACATCAAGGATAAAAATATATAAATTTGTTTAACTTATTTCAATATAAATTAAACATTTTGTATTTTTGAACAAATCATTTGGATGAGATTATATCAACTTTGTGCGAAACAATTCTTGCCCATATCCAAGGAAGATGGATGGGAATTTTTATCAAATCCTAAAAATCTAAAGACCATCACACCTCCCCACATGGGATTTCACATCTTATCTGGTGGGGATGAACCTATGTATGCAGGACAAATTATTCAATACGTGGTTAAACCATTTCCATTTATGGCCACAAAATGGGTCACTGAAATTACCCATGTAATACAGGGAGAATATTTTGTGGACGAACAACGATTTGGTCCCTATGCACTTTGGCACCACAAACATTTTATTCGTGAAACTTCTGGTGGAGTTGAAATGGAAGACATTATAGACTACAAACTACCCTTTGGTTTCATAGGAAGGTTGATGCATCCCATTGTGGTGAAATCCCAGCTCAAAAAAATATTTGAGTATCGAAAAATAAAATTGGAATCGCTTTTTGGGAGCATCCCTGGAAAAGAAACTTCACTTGAATTAAAAACCATTTAAATTGAAAAATATATTGCTCATAGGCGGATCACACGGTGTTGGACGTGAGATTGCCAGCCAACTGTCATCCACAAACAATGTATACGTAGCTTCACGGACCGCTAAAGAATTGTCTGATTTGAACGTGAACCATATCCCATTTGACGTAATGTTGGATGATATTGAAGATAAGAACATACCTGATGAAATTCATGGTTTTGTGTTTTGCCCTGGAAGCATCAACCTAAAGCCTTTTAAAATGCTGGACATCCAGGATTTTGAAGAAGACATGGAAATAAACTTCTTCTGTTTGGTAAAGGTGGTCAAAACAATTATAGGCAATATGGCCGAGGGTTCAAGTATGGTATTTTTCAGTACCGTTGCTGTGGGTTCAGGCATGGCGTACCACACCAGTATTTCAGCGGCTAAAGCAGCCATTGAGGGTTTTGCAAAAGCCCTGGCGGCCGAATACGCCCCAAAACTCAGGGTCAACGTAATTGCGCCATCGCTGGTTGATACTTCATTGGCTTCGCGCCTGTTGAGCAATGATAAAAAGAAAGAACAAATGAGTGAACGCCACCCACTAAAGCGTGTTGGAAACGTAAAAGATATTGCCAATATGGCCACTTTTTTACTAAATTCTGAAAACTCTTGGATTACAGGACAGATAATTGGAGTTGATGGTGGCATGTCCACTCTAAATTCAAATTCGTGAGCGATAAACTTTCTATTTTTTGGTTTCGGCGCGATTTGCGATTGGATGACAACGTAGGGCTGTATCAATCTCTGCAAAATGAGCATCCGGTACTCCCCATTTTTATATTTGATCCTGAGATTTTGGATAAGCTTCCAAAAGATGATGCCCGGGTAACTTTTATCCACCAGCAGCTTCAGAAAATCCGTAATCGACTGCATGGAGAGATTCAAAGTGGGATTGCCCTGTTTTTTGATCATCCAATTTCTGTTTTCAAAAAACTGCAAGAAGAATATGAGATTGATACAGTCTTTGCCAATCATGATTATGAGCCGTATGCCATAAAACGGGATGCTCAAATCCACGATTTCTTAGAAGAGCACAACATCGCTTTCAAAACTTATAAAGACCAAGTCATTTTTGAAAAGGATGAAGTGGTAAAAAGTGATGGTGACCCCTACGTGGTATATACCCCCTATATGAAACAATGGAAGGAAAAATTTGATTCTTCCGTTCACCTTCAGGAATATGACACTCTCCCAAGACTGGAGCAGGGACTCTTCAAAAAATCGGATTTACCTTTTCTAGAGTTGAATGATATTGGTTTTGTAACCTCCAAAATCACCGTTCCCGAGTATAATGTTTCCGCAAATCTCATCAGTAATTATGAGGGTACCCGAAACTTTCCCGCCAAGGAACAGGGCACTTCAAGACTGGGGCCCCATCTACGATTTGGTACTGTTTCCATACGGAAAATAGTAAAAAAAGCCATTGCCGAGAAAAATGAAACCTTTTGGAACGAACTTATTTGGCGTGAGTTCTTTATGCAGATTCTATGGCACTTTCCCGAAACGGTTCATAAGGCCTTCAAACCCAAATATGACCGAATTGAATGGCGAAACAATGAAGAGGAGTTTGAGCGTTGGAAATCGGGAAAAACAGGGTATGCCCTTGTAGATGCAGGGATGAGGGAACTAAACAGTACCGGATATATGCACAACCGTGTTCGCATGCTCGTGGCCAGTTTTCTATGCAAACATTTGCTTATTGATTGGCGATGGGGTGAAGCCTATTTTGCAGAAAAGCTATTGGACTATGAAATGGCCAGCAATGTTGGCAATTGGCAATGGGCCGCTGGTAGCGGCGTGGATGCTGCCCCCTATTTCCGAATCTTCAATCCCATGACCCAAGTGGACAAATTTGATTGTGACAAGGCATACATCAATCAATGGGTACCTGAATTACAAGAACTTAGCTATCCAGAAAAAATGGTAGATCATAAAATGGCACGCGAACGCTGTTTAAAAGTCTATAAACAGGCCGTGGGTTAATGCATTTTCAGTATTTTTAGTATCCATTTGACCTTTTCAGGTTTCGTTCCATGAAAGCTAAAAGGTTAAATTACTAAATGACTAACTCAAATGTTTTTGAAATGAAAAAAAGTACAATCGTATTGCTGTTGGGTTTAATTTCATTGAACCTGACCGCACAAAAATTGACCAAGGACAAAAAGGCAATCATTGCTTCCGTGGAAAACCACAAGGAAAATTTGATCATGCTCAGCGATTCTATTTGGACATTGGCTGAAACTGCTTTTGATGAATCCAAATCCGCAGAACTTTTAGCAGATTATGCCGAAAAAAATGGGCTGAAAGTAACCCGTGGTGTTGCTGATATTCCCACAGCATTCACTGCCACTTACGGTTCTGGTAAACCCGTGATCAGTGTGTTGGGTGAATTCGATGCGCTCCCAGGCCTTTCCCAAAAAGCGGTGCCGACCAAAGATCCTAGGATTGAAGGTGCTCCCGGTCATGGTTGCGGGCATAATATGTTTGGAGCGGCAAGCTTAGGAGCGGCAATTGCTATTAAAGAACAAATTGAAGCTGGAAACATCAAAGGAACCGTAAAATTCTTAGGCACTCCCGCTGAAGAAAAATATTTTGCCAAAGTTTGGATGGTCGAAGCCGGGCTTTGGGACGATGTAGATGTCAATGTTAGCTGGCACCCCGGAGCCAATATCGAGGCCGATGTACAAAGTGGTCTTTCTTTGGTTGACTTTATCGTTGAATTTTATGGGCAAGCTGCCCACGCTTCGGGAGATCCATGGAATGGGCGCAGTGCTTCGGATGCTTTGGAGTTGTATACTACCGGTATTAACTATTACCGTGAGCATATAAAGCCAACTTCACGTATCCACTATCACATTCAAGATGGTGGACAAGTGGTGAATGTGGTTCCAGACTATGCAAGATTATGGGTCCGGGTACGTGATCCAAAACGTAAAGTGATGTTACCTACCTATGAAAGGGTTAAAGCTATGGCCGAAGGTGCTGCCATTATGGCCAATGTGGATTATAAAATTTCACTGGTATCTGGTATTTATGAAGTATTGGTAAACCGTAAGGGAGGTGAAATCATGCAGAAAAACTTGGAGCTGTTGGGTCCCATCACTTATACTGATGAAGAGATTGCTTACGGAAAATCAATTCAAAAAGCCACGGGTAAACCAGAAGTGGGCATGGACAGTGAAATCAACCCCTTAAAAGAAACCGAAGAGCTTCCTGGGGGTGGTTCCACGGATGTGGGTGATGTAAGCTGGAACGTACCCAACATCAACCTAAGCGTTACGGTAGCACCAAAAGATACCCCTTGGCATTCCTGGGCCGTTGTAGCCTGTGGAAGCATGAGTATTGGCCACAAGGGATTGGTCTATGCCTCAAAAGCAATGGCGATGACCATGCTAGACCTTTTTGAAGACCCCAAGCTGGTGGAAGAGGTCAAAGAAGAGTTCAAGACCAGAAAAGGGGATGAAAAATACGAACCAATGATTGACGGCCCACCGCCAATTGAGGGAATCGGAGGGTAAATAACATGATGAAAAAAACATTTTTGATAAGCCTGCTCTTTGCAGGCTTTTTCAACCTGCAAGCACAAAAGTCGGAGCTTTCAGTTTTTGAACCGCTATTGGGCAAAACATGGAAGGCCGAGGGTACTTGGGGAGATGGTTCCAAATTTAAACAAGAGACCGTATTCAAGTACAGTTTGGACAGCACTCTTGTCTTGGCTGAATCCAAAGGATTCACCAATCAGGAGCAAACTGCATTTGGATCAAGAAACCATGGTATCCGCAAGTTCGATGCTGAAAGCAATTCCTTAACGTTTTGGGAGTTTGATGTCTTTGGCGGAGTCACCACAGGAACTATCACCACAAAAGGAAAGGATATTATTTACACCTATGATTATGGGGGTTCCATAGTAACCGATTATTGGAAATATATTGATGCCAACACCTATGGCTTTACTGTGGGGAATTATGAAAATGGTACTTGGAAGCAAACCTATTTACAAACCCAATTCAAGGCCAATACATTCGATTTTGGGTTTCAGTATGACCATTATTCCATTGTAGTGACCAAATTGATGGAGACAGGCGATTTTTATCGAGATATTATAGGACTTACAGAAATTCCCCATCCAGACAGAGCACCAGGGTTTCGCTGGTTCCAAATAAAGGGAAATACCCAATTACATCTTATTAAAAAAGAGGTCGCCGATTTTAGTAGGAACAAGAGCATGCACCTTTGCTTGGCCACCCAAAATTTGGAAGATTTTATAGAACATTTGATGGCCAATAACATCGATTTCTATGATTGGCCTGGAAATAAAAGTTCCATCACGGACCGTTCTGACGGTGTAAAACAAATCTACATCCAAGATCCAGAAGGCTATTGGATTGAAATAAACACAGCAATACATTAATTATGAGCAACCCCATTCTACAGACTTTTCCACTGGGTTTTCCATGGCAGACCCAAGACCCCTTTTTATTTTGCGTGTACCATTTAGATCATTATCCAAAAGGAAATGGTAAAATGGGCCCAGACCCATCTTTACTTGAGGATCGGAGTCTAGGAAATGATTTTAACCCCGGTGCCAAATGGCGCATGTACCACGGGCAGACCATTCCTGGTTTTCCCTATCATCCACATCGAGGATTTGAAACCATTACCATTGTCAATAAGGGCTATTGTGACCACTCCGATTCCTTGGGGGCAGCAGGTAGATTTGGTGAAGGTGATGTACAATGGATGACCGCGGGCCGGGGTGTGCAACATTCTGAGATGTTTCCCCTACTCCACGATGATTCGGACAATCCACTGGAATTGTTCCAAATTTGGTTAAACCTGCCCAAGTCCAGCAAATTTGTGGAGCCCCATTTTAAAATGCTCTGGCATGAAGATATTCCTGTAATTGAAGAGGAAAATGCCAAAATCAAGGTCATTGCAGGAAATTACAAAGACACCCCAGCCAATGAACCAGCTCCAGATTCTTGGGCGGCCAATGACGAAAACGAAGTGGCCATCTGGAACATTCATGTTGAGGCCAATTCTGAATATACCTTGCCAAAGGCCAATTCCAACGTAAACCGCACCCTTTATTTTTATAAAGGTTCTGAAATTTTCTTTGAAGACGGAAAAATCATTCCCAATTTTGGAGTTGACTTGGATTCTTCACAAGAGGTACGTATAAAAATAGGTGATAAAAAAGCCCATTTTCTACTGCTGCAAGGTAAACCTATTGAAGAGCCGGTGGCCAAATACGGTCCATTTGTGATGAACACCGAACAAGAAATCCAAAAAGCCATGGAGGAATATCGCTTGACCCAGTTTGGTGGTTGGCCCTGGCCTTACCCAGACAATGTCCACGATAAAGAAAAAGGTCGCTTTGCACTTTACCCTGATGGTAAATTGGTGGAAAAAGGGTAATCAATGGCATGTATGGCAGCCCGATAGACAAAATATAGCAACCGCATTAAAACCTTCAACTCCAATACTGTTTGAAGGGATTTGTCGGAAGTTAAAACAACCTGTTAAAGAGAAGCCTTATTTTTTTATTTGGTAAGGCAATATCATAACCCACAAACGGTAATTTAACTTGGTTTATCTTAACTTATGTGCAAATTATGGGTATGACGTTGCTCAAATCATCCTCCTGCCTAGTTATCATTTGCTGGCTTGCCATACAAACAGGCTACGCCCAAACCCAGGAAATTGATAGCCTTCAAAACGTATTGGCAACTGCCAAGGATACCACAGAAATCAATACGATGAATATCCTTGGGGCCCGCTTGCGTTCCCATGATAAGGAGAAGGCCCTTGAATATCTCCATCAAAGTGTGGAAAAATCCAAACAAATTGGATTTGCCCAAGGTGAGATACAGGGACTCTATTCAATTGCCCTGACCCATGGTATGACTGGAAGTTATGCCGAATCCCTTGATTATTTGAATAGATGCTTGGTCTTGGCCAAAGAACATCAAGATTATGAAAGAATGAATTATATCTATAATTCCATGGGGATTGTATACAAGAGCATTGGGGATTATCCAACCAGCCAAAGCTACTACCTGAAACGCATTAAGCTCATTGATTCATTAGATTTAGATCAAGATACGTCTTCACCCTATATTAACTTGGGAGTGCTTTATGATTTAATGGGGGAACAGGACAAGGCCATAGAAAGCTATGAAAAGGCATTGGAGGTCTATAAAGGGAATGAGCGGGACGAAAGGGAAAGCACGGTGCTGATTAATTTGGCGCTTATTGATGTTAAGAATAAGAATTACAAAGAGGCCCTAGAAAAATTCCTAAAAGTAGCCGCATATGATGAAAAACAAGGAAATAATATTGATCTATGCAACAGTTATTCTGGGATTGGTCACTGCTATATGGAGATGGAACAATGGGCATTGGCCGAAGAATACCTGCAAAAATCATTGGATCTTGCCAAACAACTCTCCATACAACAGGAAATTGCCATAGCCTACTCCCGTATTGCCGACCTGATGTTTCGCCAAAAAAAGTTTAACGATGCGATTGATTATTCTAACAAGAGCCTTGATGCCTTGAAAGAAATGGAAGGGTACGAGCAAAAAAAAGATGCCCATGAAATTGCCTATAAAATCTATGAGGCTGCAGGTCAATTACCCAAGGCCATCCATCATCTCAATCAAACCATGGCCTATAAGGACAGTCTTTTGAATGAAACCAAGATCAAAGAAATTCAAGACCTACAAATACAGCACGATGTCTATTTGAAGGATAAAGAGATTAGAGAGAATGAATTGCAACTTGCTCTACTGAATACCCGTGTGGCTTTGAATAACAAGCGCTTGGTATACCTTGTGATCATTACGGTATTGCTGATTTTTTCGGCTGGGTTGCTTTATTTCCGCTACAGAAGCAAGAAGCGCTCAAATAAGGTCCTTCAGGAGAAAAACGAGTTGATATCCGAACAAAAAGAGGTCATTGAGGACATGAACACCCAATTGGAAAAGCGTATGCTTCGTGCCCAGATGAACCCCCATTTTATCTTTAATTCCTTGAGCTCCATTCGGTATCTGGTGAGTTCTGATGATAAAGAGTCTGCGCTGTCCTATCTAAACAAATTCTCAAAACTGTTACGGCAGGTGCTGGAAACCTCCATCAATGTCAGTTTGGTGTTACATGAGGAAATTGAGCTACTCAAAATCTATGTGGAATTGGAAGCCTTACGGTTTGACAATTCTTTCAGCTATGTCTTTAATATTGATGAAGACCTAGACCTCTACCAACATGAAGTTCCCATGCTGTTGGTGCAGCCTTATATAGAAAATGCCATCTTGCACGGACTCTTGCCAAAAGAGGGTCCAAAAAAGCTAACCGTCTCGTTCAAGGATGAAAAAGAGCATGTGGTTTGCATCATAGAGGACAATGGGGTGGGAATCGGTCAGAAAAAAAATCAGAAAAAATCAGAGAACCAATCCCGGGGAATGTCCATTACCGCCAAAAGGATTGAGGCACTTAAAAAGTTCTCCAATGAGGAGTTGGTCAAAATAGAAAACCTGGATGATGGAAAAGAAACAGGTACCAAAGTCACGATTCTGATTCCAAAAGATTAAAGGCACATTCCCCCTGATTATTACCTTACTTTGTTATAAAACACAGTTTTTGAAGTTTTATCATAATAAAATTTGCGTAGCCAAATGACTTCATATATATTTGTAGCCATATAGCTTCATATTTTTTACCGCTTTTCATGATGAAACTTAGACGAGATCCTTTTCAGGCCATAGCAGACCCCACACGGAGGGCCATTTTGGTGCTGTTGACAACACAAACAATGACAGCAGGCGAGATTGCCCAAAACTTTGATGCGGCTCGTCCCACCATTTCCAAACATCTTCGGGTATTGAACGAGTGTGACCTTGTAACCTCCAATCAGGAAGGTCGCGAAGTTTACTACAATTTGAGGGTTGACAAAATGAAGGAAATTGATCAATGGCTGGAACAGTTCAAAAAGATTTGGGAAGACCGATTTGATAATCTTGATAAATATTTAGCTAAAATTCAAAATGAAAGAAAAAATGGAAATACAGAATAGGTCGGTACATATAAAAAGAACACTCCACGCTCCTATAGAATTGGTTTGGGAAGTATGGTCAAAACCTGAGCACATTGCGCAATGGTGGGGTCCCAGTGGATTCACCAATACCATCCATAAAATGGATTTTCAGGATGGCGGTGAGTGGAATTTTATAATGCATGGACCAGATGGCAAAAATTATCCGAACAGAAGTGTTTTTAAGGAGATTGTTCCCCTTGAAAAAATTGTTTATGAACATTTTAACCCCCACTTCATAACTACCGTGTTGTTTGAAGCTAATGAAGAAGAAACGACCATTGATTGGACAGTAGTGTTCGACACAGCAGAAATGCTTCAGACTTTGATTAAAACACACAGAGCGGACGAGGGCTTAAAACAGAACTTAGAAAAACTTGCAAACTATTTATCTAAACAAAAACCAATGTAATGAAGACAAATCTTCTTTTTGATTTCGCCGTAGATAGGGAAAACAGTACCGTTCTGGTAAAACGTGAGTTCGCCGCAATGGGCGATGTAGTATGGGACGCCTTTACAAAACCTGAAATTTTAGATCAATGGTGGGCTCCACAACCCTGGGTGTCCAAAACCAAATACATGAATTTTGAGGTGGGTGGAACAAGACTTTATGTCATGTGCGGTCCAAATGGAGAGGAACATTGGGCTTTGGCAGATTTTACCTCCATAACTCCCAAGACCAATTTTCAATACGCGGATGCTTTTTGCGACGAAAATGGAAACATCAATGAAGAATTTCCCCGGTCCAAATGGAATCTGGATTTTGAAAATCAAGAAAATACCACTTTGGTCAACATTACCATTAAGCACGAAAATCTAGAAGATTTGGAAAAGATTATTGAAATGGGCTTCAAGGAAGGCTTTACCATGGCTCTGGACCATTTAGAAGAATTAATTATGCAAAAAAATAATTCATGAAACAAAAAATAATTTTTGTAGTAAGCGTGCTCTTTGGACTAATGTTCCTAAATGCGGGATTGAATAAATTTTTTAACTACATGCCCATTCCTGAGGATATCCCAGAAAACCTTTTAAAAGTAATGGAGCCCTTCATGAATATAGGGTGGCTGCTACCTTTAACGGGGTTGATGGAGATAATTGGGGGAATATTATTTATAATCCCAAAAACAAGGGCCCTTGGCGCCGTGGTCATTTTCCCTATTATGGTGGGTGTGGTGTTGACCAACACAGTCAACGACACTTCGGGGATGCCTATTGCACTTGTATTATTGGCCATCAATCTATGGGTGTTGATTGAGAACAAGGAAAAGTATCGACCTATGCTACGAAAATAGTCATTTCAATAAGAGAATAACTAAACCCGCACAATGTTGGCCCCAATCGCTCTCAACCGCTCATCAATATTTTCGTAACCGCGGTCTATCTGTTCAATGTTATGAATAGTTGATGTGCCTTTGGCGGAAAGTGCCGCAATGAGTAGTGAAACCCCTGCCCTAATATCTGGTGACACCATGGTTGTAGCCTTCAAGGTCGATTTAAAGTCGTGACCAATCACCGTGGCCCTGTGCGGGTCACAAAGAATGATTTTTGCCCCCATATCAATCAATTTATCCACAAAGAATAGTCGACTTTCAAACATTTTTTGATGGACAAGCACCTCTCCCCTTGCCTGCGTGGCCACCACAAGAATAATACTTAACAAATCGGGTGTTAATCCTGGCCATGGTGCGTCTGCAATGGTAAGAATGGAACCATCAATAAAATTCTGAATCTGGTATCCTTTTTCATGTTTGGGGATAAAGATGTCATCATCCCTTTTTTCCACCGTAATACCCAATTTCCTGAACACTGACGGAATCAACCCTAAATCGTCCCAACTCACATTTTTAATGGTCAGTTCACTCCGGGTCATGGCAGCCAAACCGATCCAACTGCCTATTTCAATCATATCGGGCAACATGGTATGCTCTGTGCCGCCCAATCGCTCAACCCCCTCAATGGTCAACAAATTGGAGCCAATACCTGATATTTTTGCTCCCATTCGGTTCAACATCTTACACAATTGCTGAAGATAGGGCTCACATGCCGCATTGTATATAGTGGTTGTGCCTTCGGCCAAAACTGCGGCCATCACAATATTGGCGGTACCGGTCACCGAGGCTTCATCCAAAAGCATATAGGTGCCTTTGAGCTTATCGGCCTCCACACCATAAAAATATTCTTCCCGGTTGTACCTAAACTTTGCACCAAGTTTTATGAATCCCTCAAAATGGGTATCAAGTCTACGTCTTCCTATTTTATCACCGCCAGGTTTGGGAATGTATCCTTTGCCAAATCGGGCTAAAAGCGGACCCACCAACATGATGGAACCCCGTAAACCACGACCATCTTCCTTGAATTTTGTGGATTGCAGATACTCTAAATTGATGTCATCCGCCTTAAAGGTGTAGGAACCCCTGCCTTTTTTTTGGATTTTGACACCCAAGTCCTCCAAAAGGGAAATAAGTTTGTTGACATCCAGGATATCTGGAATGTTGTTTATGGTAATTTTTTCTTCGGATAGCAGCACGGCACAAAGAATCTGAAGTGCCTCGTTCTTTGCCCCTTGGGGTGTTATCTCACCGTGAAGTTGGTGCCCACCCTCTATTCGAAATGTTCCCATGGATCGCTCTGGAATTTAATACCTTTTTTTTCTGCCGCGCTTTCCTTTTTGGCCATTGTTGCTGCGGTTGGTCTTGGATTGTCTGTTTTTGAGGAACTGCCCGCTCTCCGTTAAGTTCTCTCCGTCATCGGCCAAATCAATTTCGCCGTTGCTCAACTCTTTTAAATGTCCAAAAATAACCGAGTCTTCAACAGAGTCCTTGTTCCAATTTAGGTAACATTTCTTCATGTGGTTGGCAATGGCATATTCCAAGCCGGAGCGCATATCACCTTTTTCCCATTTGATGGCCACGTCGATCATACGCTTGATATTATTCCCATAAAATCGGTATTTAGGGTGGTTCTGCGGATATTCCAGTGGCTCAGGACGTTGTTGCAGTACTTCTTGTGACGTAATGGGAAAAGGAGAGTCCACATCCAGTTTAAAATCGGACATGATAAACAATTGGTCCCATAGTTTATGTTGAAAATCAGGAACGTCCCTCAAGTGCGGTTGAAGATTTCCCATTACACTGATAATGGCTTGCGCCACCTTATTGCGCTCATCCCTGTCCGCAATGGAAACAGCATGATCCACCATTTTTTGGAAATGGCGGCCATATTCGGGAATAATGAGTTGCGAACGTTCTGTATTGTATTCTAAATTCTCTACTGTATTCAAATTAAAATGTTTAATGAAATTAAATTAGCGGGAAGTCTATCCGATAACGTCTGCAAAATAATAAAATTATGGCAATCTGCAGGATTAAAGGGAAATTACCCCTTCCACAACGGCAACTTCCTTGTATTTTATGATCACCTCATCAGGATTATTTAGGTGAACCGTAATGGAAAGGCTGGTATAGGTTCCTTTTTTGGATTTTTTGGATTCAATGACCGCGCCTGTATTATCAAAAATATCGTGGATTTGTGCTATTCGCTCCTCATCAGTGGGCACAATGAACTTATAAAGATAGGTTGAAGGCCAACTGGTGTTTTCCAACAGTTGTTCCTTGAGCCTTTCATAAAACTCATCTGTGTTCTCCTTCGCCATGCCTATTTTTTTACAAATATATGGCTTAACCTGCAATTTTTTTTCTTTGGGGCTATTTCATTACTTTGTAGTGTTAAATTATTGTGCTTGAGTAAGAACAAAGTGGTTATTACAGGGGCTCCGGGAACCGGGAAGACTTCCATTGTAAAAGGATTGGAGAGCTTGGGCTTTCATTGTTTCCATGAAATTATCCGAGACATGACCTCAAAGGCCAAACAGGAAGGAGGCTCCAGTGTTTTTGTGTCCAATCCCCTGGTCTTTGTTGACGATGCCATGCAGTTCAACAAGGATTTGCTTTATGGCAGGGCCCAACATTACAAAGAATCATTGGGCACTAAGGTCTCCATAAGTTTTTTTGACCGTGGCATTCCCGATGTACTTGCCTATATGGATTTTTTTGGGCAGACATACGGAAAAGAATTCATCAACACTTGTATAAACCACCGATACGATACGGTGTTCATAGTACCTCCATGGGAGGAAATTTATATTTCTGATGGTGAGCGATTTGAAACCTATGAGGAGGCAGAGCGCATACATCATGCCTTGATGAACACCTATACCCAATTTGGCTACCACCCCATCTCAGTGCCAAAAGATGTAATCCAAAAACGGATTGACTTTATTTTGGAAACCCTTAATCAACCTTAGTGCGGAAAGAAACCAAAGCTATTTTAAAGGAATTCTGGGGTCATGATGATTTTAGGGGATCCCAGGAAACCATCATCAATACTGTACTTTCTGGAAAAGATGTCCTGGCCTTGATGCCCACCGGAGGTGGAAAATCCATTTGCTATCAGGTTCCGGCACTTTCCAAGGAAGGGCTTTGCATTGTGGTTTCCCCCTTAGTGGCGTTGATACAGGACCAGGTGAACCAGCTAAAGGCCCGGGGCATAAAGGCCATTGCACTTACCGGTGGCATCCCCTTTACAGAACTCAATGATCTTTTGGACAACTGTCTTTATGGAAATTACAAGTTTCTTTATCTCTCTCCAGAGCGGTTGCAGCAATCCTTGATCCAAGAGCGTATTCAAGAAATGGATGTAAACCTCATTGCCATTGATGAGGCCCACTGCATTTCGCAATGGGGCAATGATTTTAGGCCTGCTTATTTGGAATGTTCCGTTCTCAAGGAGCTCATCCCCAACACGCCCATGATTGCACTAACGGCCACAGCGACTCCTAAAGTTGTGGATGACATCGTTGAAAACCTAAAATTGAAAGAGGTAGAAATTTTCAAGGATTCGTTTTCCCGATCTAATATTGTTTTCAAGGTAAAACGGACACAGGATAAGCTGTATCAACTCAAGAAATATATGGGCAAGATTCCCGGCAGTTCCATTGTGTATGTACGTTCCCGGAAGATGTCTGTTTCCCTTTCAGAATTTTTAAACAAGAACGGTTTTAAGGCTTCCTTTTTCCATGGAGGGATTTCAAAATCTGAAAAAGAGGAAAAACTTAAGGATTGGTTGACAGGAAAGGTAACTATAATGGTGGCCACAAATGCCTTTGGGATGGGTGTGGACAAACCTGATGTTCGTTTGGTGGTCCATTATCAAATTCCCGATAGTCTGGAAAGCTATTTTCAAGAAGCTGGAAGGGCTGGTAGGGATGGTAAACCATCAACTGCCATTATCATTACCACCAAGGAGGATGAAGAACGGGCCAAACAACAGTTTCTGTCTTCCTTGCCCGATATCGCCTTCATTAAAAAAGTATATTCCAAACTGAACAACTTTTTTCAGATTTCCTATGGTGAATCTGTATTGGAGCCTATGGCCTTCAAGTTCAATGCCTTTTGTAAGCGGTATGAATTCAACCCAAACATGACCTTTAATGCATTGCGTATTTTGGATCAAAACTCGATTATTTTGCTGTCTGAGAATTTTCAGGAAAAGACCACCCTGCAATTTGTGGCTTCCAAGGCTGAAATTTTTGCGTATCTGGACAAAAACCGAAAAACAGCTTCCAGTATTCAGACCATATTACGTACCTATGGCGGAATTACGGAGTACGAGACCAAAATCAACCTTAATCTGCTTTCAAAGAAAACGGGGGAAAGTGAAAAATCTCTCAAAAAAATATTGAAACAGCTTCAAAAAGATGGCATTGCGGAATACAAAAACACTACCAGTGACTTGGAAATCACCTTTTTGGTTCCCCGTGAAGACGACCATACCATCAATCCGTTTGCCAAAAAAGTACAAGATTTCAATCAGGTAAAGCAAAACAATATGGCCGCCATGCTGGGGTACATCAAAAACAAAAAGGTCTGCCGAAGTGTCTATTTGTTGAAATATTTTGGTGAAAACAAAGCGGAAAAATGTGGTACATGCGATATTTGCACCAAAAAGGAAAAGCAAGCATCTCCCATAAAACTGGAAGAACGCGTAATAGGTCTTTTAAAAATCGCCCCAAGCACCTCCAGAAAACTGGAAAAAGCAACCGGAGCGGATGAAAAGACTCTTTTAAAAGTCTTGCAACAACTACTTGAGGATGAAGTAGTTGAATTAAACGAAATCAATGAATACACCCTTAGAAAATAACCCCTTGCGAATCGTATTTATGGGCACCCCGGATTTTGCGGTGGCAAGCTTGAAGGCCATCGTGGAATCAGGTTTTGATGTTGTAGGAGTGATCACAGCCCCAGACAGACCTGCTGGTAGGGGTCGTAAAGTACAAGAATCCGCCGTAAAACAATTTGCTGTTCAACATCATTTAAAAGTGCTGCAGCCCACCAACCTCAAGGATGAAGCTTTTTTAGAAGAACTCAGAAGCCTTAAGGCCAATTTGCAGGTAGTGGTAGCTTTCCGGATGTTGCCCAAAGTGGTATGGCAGATGCCGGAACATGGCACTTTTAATCTGCATGCTTCCCTTCTTCCCCAGTATCGTGGCGCGGCACCAATTAATTGGGCCATCATCAACGGCGAAACGGAAACGGGGGTGACCACCTTTTTTATTGATGAGAAAATAGATACCGGAGGTATCATTCTTCAAAAGATCGAAAAAATAACACAAGAAGACAATGTGGGAACTTTGCATGACCGTTTGATGAAACTTGGCGGTGAACTTGTGGTGGAAACCTGCAACCAAATTGCTTCGGGTAAAGTTGCCAGCACCCCGCAAAAGCATTTTGATGATTTAAAACCAGCACCGAAGATTCATAAAGACACTTGTAAAATAGATTGGAATAAATCATTGGATGCCATCCATAACCATATTAGGGGGTTGAGTCCCTACCCTGGCGCTTGGGCCTTTTTGGTAAACCATGGTGATAAGGACCCTATCAAAATCTATGCAACCCATAAAGAACCGGCTCAACATAATGATGAAATTGGAAAACTGATTGCTGATAAAAAAACACTCAAAGTGGGGGTAGCCGATGGTTATCTACATTTGTTGGAAATACAGTTACCAGGCAAACGAAAAATGGAAACCAAAGCGGTGTTAAATGGTCTTGACCTTGATAAAAATGCACACCTTTGCTAACCCCTTGCTATGATTGGGCTGGCAAAAAGTTGTCATTTTTTTCCGACTTTATCAACAAACGTTTCAAGTTATTAACAAAAACCCCTATTTCCCTAGGTTTTACTTGCGTTAATAGCAAATCCATATAAATTTGTTCAGCATTAAAATTATTTTAACAACAATTAATTTAATTCCATTATGAACAAAACAGAATTAATCGATGCTATGGCAGCTGATGCTGGCATCACTAAGGCAGCAGCCAAAAAGGCATTGGAATCTTTCTTGGGAAATGTAGAGGGATCACTTAAAAAAGGGAACAGAGTTTCTCTAGTTGGTTTTGGTTCTTGGTCAGTTTCCAAAAGAAGCGCCAGAGAAGGTAGAAATCCACAGACTGGACAGACCATTCAAATTGCAGCTAAGAACGTAGTAAAGTTCAAAGCAGGAGCAGAATTGAGCGGTGCGGTAAACTAATCAATTGTTTTTTATAATATAAGTAAAGCACTTCTTTGCAAAGAAGTGCTTTTTTATTTTAGAGGGCATTTTAGTTTTTTTGGAAAAATTGTATATTATACAACAATTTGAAGTGCTAATTCTATGGAAATGGTGAGCCATAAGCCTCAAAAAGGTAAGTTACTTGTTGCGGAACCTTCACTTACCGGAGATGTTTCCTTCAATAGGTCTGTGGTGTTGCTCGCGGAGCACAACCATGAAGGATCTGTTGGGTTTATCCTCAATAAGCCCCTGGACTACACCATTTGCGATCTTATTTCTGAGATTATCATCCCGTTCAAAGTATTCAATGGCGGTCCTGTGGAGCAAGATAATCTATACTTTATCCATAAGGTTCCCGATTTGATCCACGATAGCATTGAAATCTCCGATGGGATATTTTGGGGAGGTAATTTTGAAAAAACCGTTGAGCTCATCAATAATGGGGTAATCACCGAACAGGATATTCGATTCTTTTTGGGCTACTCGGGTTGGGGCTCCCAACAGTTGGACCAGGAACTGCTGTCCAAATCATGGGTCGTGGTCAAAAATGAATATGAAAGTGGCATCATAGAGAAATCATCGATAGCCTTTTGGAAGGAAAAAATGGTTGAACTGGGCGGAGATTATCTACTGTGGTCCAACTCCCCTGAAAACCCATCCCTCAACTAACTGGCCATTCTGGCCTTTGCATTTAATTTTCCCACCAGTTTTTTAGCAACCGTATTGGAAAAGTCCTTTTTCCGGTATTTGCTTATGGGCTGAATACCCACAATACTATTGGTAATGAACAATTCATCTGCCTTTTGCAACTCAAAAGGCGAAATGGATTCTTCCACCATCTGAAACTCTTCAGTTGTCTCAATGATCTCCATCAATTTTTTTCGGATAATACCATTTAAACACCCATCACCCAAGGGAGGCGTCTTTATGGTATTGCCCTTTACCAAAAAAAGATTTCCGTTGATGGCTTCCACCACCTGTTTATCTGTATTTACCAGAAGGCAATTGGCATACCTGTTCTCCTTGGCATAGACACTGGCCACCACATTTAAAATTGTATTGGTAGTCTTAAGAGTGGACAGCAAATCCTTATTTACGTAGTAATCTTTAAAGAGCTCTACTTCATATTCATTTTCCCCAATAATATAAAAAGGAGAATCCAAAAGACTGGTTTCAATAATATAGGAGACGTCATTGCTTTCAGGCAAATACAATCCTCCTTCCTTCCGAAAAACAGTGAGTCGCACCCGGGCAGCCCTGTTCTCCAGGTTATTCTCCCTAATGTTTTTTTTGATTTCTTCTTCCAAAAATTCCAAGGTAAACTCCATGGGAATCTCCATTCGAAGCATTCGCATGGAGGCCATCAATCTAAAGTAATGGTCTTCCCAAAAGAAGAGGGTACCGTTTACACACCGAAGCGTTTCAAAAAGAGCATCCCCGTATTTTAACCCTCTATTGGCATGGGTCAATACTTCCTTATCTTCTGAAAACAGCGATCCATTAAAATTGATCATAAAAAATCCCGATTTTTATCGGGATCAAAGATACGGTATAGTTGAGAATCCCTTTAGGTAGATCCCAAGACTTGTTTTAAGTCTGAAATTTGGTTTTGCCAAAGCATTTTGGCCTCATCCACTTCATCCTCATCTGCAAAATCGGTAATGAAGAGGGAAACATCCTTGGTGATTTCATCCACAATAATGCGCATTTCAAAAAACGAATCATCCTCGTTATCCACCCAAGTGAATTTTACAAACTCATCACTTTTTCTTTTTAGCATCTTGGCCTGCTCCTCGGCCCCATCCCAGATAAATGTGAACATCTCACTTCGGGAATTCACATTATCGGCATACCATTCAGATAGACCGGATGGTGTGGAAATATATTGGTAAAGCAACTGTGGGGAAGCTTGGATAACAAATTCAATTTCAAATTTTACCTTATCACTCATTATAGCGCGCAATTAATCCTTTTCAACAATAGATATAATTTGGGAAGATAAAAAAATAAATATCAAATAATAAATTAATCCTGAATTTTGATTCAGCAAAAATTAAACTCTATATTTGCACCCGCTAAAACGAATTCTGGCGAGGTAGCTCAGCTGGTTAGAGCGTCGGATTCATAACCCGGAGGCCGAGGGTTCAAGTCCCTCTCTCGCTACAAAAAAAAAGACCATCACATGATGGTCTTTTTTTGTTATATGCTATAAGATTTAGGAAAGCGCCTACAAACTCTCTTCTATTATCTGTTCCACTACCTCTGGATTCAACAATGTTGAGATGTCCCCCAAATTATCGGTTTCCTTGGATGCAATTTTACGAAGTATCCGGCGCATGATTTTTCCGCTTCGGGTTTTGGGCAATCCAGGCACAAATTGAATCTTATCCAATTTGGCAATAGGGCCGATATGATCCGTAATCATTTGGTTGATTTCTTTCTTGAGGTTATCACGATCTCGGGACTCACCAGTTTCCTTTAAGATAACATAGCCATACAATGCATTTCCCTTTACGTCATGGGGGAAACCAACAATAGCGGATTCTGCTACAGCCTGGTGCTCATTGATGGCATCCTCAATCGGCGCAGTACCCAAATTATGTCCGGAAACAATTATGACATCATCTACCCTTCCCGTGATTCGGTAATAGCCTACTTCATCCCGTAAAGCGCCATCCCCAGTGAAATATTTGCCTTCAAAAGCAGAAAAATAGGTGTCTTTGTAACGTTGATGGTCTCCCCAAATGGTTCTGGCTATGGAAGGCCATGGGAATTTTATGCACAAACGTCCATCTACCTGGTTTCCTTTGATTTCTTTTCCATTTTCATCCATTAACGCAGGTTGTACCCCAGGCATGGGCAAGGTAGCGTAGGTAGGCTTTGTTGGGGTTGAAAAAGGAATGGGTGAAATCAAAATACCCCCTGTTTCGGTTTGCCACCACGTATCCACAATGGGGCATTTTTTCTCACCCACATGGTCGTTGTACCAGTGCCATGCCTCTTCATTGATGGGCTCACCGACTGTACCCAAGACTTTTAAGCTGGAAAGGTCATATTTGGTGACAAAATCCAAATTCTCCTTCGCCAAAGCTCGAATAGCGGTAGGCGCGGTATAAAACTGGGTGACCTTATGTTTTTCCACCACCTCCCAAAACCGACCAAAATCTGGATAGGAAGGGACACCTTCAAACATTACCGTAGTGGCCCCATTGGCCAAGGGTCCATACACAATATAGGAGTGACCCGTAATCCAGCCAATGTCCGCAGTACACCAATAAATATCTTCTTCACGGTATTGGAACACATTTTTAAAGGTGTACGCCGTATAGACCATGTATCCCGCCGTGGTATGCATCATTCCTTTAGGTCGACCAGTGGAACCCGAGGTGTATAAAATGAAAAGCGGGTCTTCCGCTTCCATGATTTCAGGAACACAATCCGAATACGCTTTATCCAGTAAAGGGGCTAACCAATGGTCACGACCTTCCATCATGTTAATTTTCTCGCCAGTACGTTTGGCAACCAAGACACTGGCAATACCAGGACACTGTTTTAAGGCTTCATCTACAATCCCTTTAAGGTCGATGGTCTTGCTACCTCGGTACGAACCATCCGAAGTAATCACCATTTTTGCATCACAATCATTGATTCGGGTGGCCAATGCGGTGGATGAAAATCCTGCAAACACCACGGAATGGATGGCTCCAATCCGTGCGCAAGCCAAAACAGAAATGGCCAATTCAGGAATCATCGGCAAATAAATCACCACACGGTCCCCTTTTTCTACACCTTGGTCTTTGAGCACATTCGCAAACTTGCACACTCTTTCATGCAATTCATTATAGGTGATGTGCTCCGCTTCTTCGTTTGGGTCATTGGGCTCAAAAAGAATGGCGGTTTTGTCGCCACGACTGCGTAAATGGCGGTCTATGCAGTTTTCGGTAATATTGAGCTGGGCACCATCAAACCATTTGACTTCAGGCTTTGTAAAATCCCATTCCAACACCGAATTCCATCTTTTGCGCCAGAAAAAGTGCTCTTCTGCCACTTCTTCCCAAAACGCTTCTGGGTTTCTCACGGATTTACGATAGACCTGAAAATACTCTTCCAAATGTTTAATATGGTAGTTGCTCATCTAGTTTAATTAATTTTTATTGAGGCTTAAAATTATGAAAAAGGGGGGAATTAATTGAGGATATCAATGGTCAATAGCCTCTCCTACCCCGCTTGGAATACGAATATTTTCCACAATCTCCTGAACATCTTCTGGAGGGTCTTCGGTAAAGGAGTTCACAACTATGGCCACGATAAAGTTCACTACCATTGCGATGGATCCAAACCCTTCTGGTGAAATGCCAAACCACCAGTCATCCTTTAAACTAGCAACGGCTTCCTTTCCTCCATCAAAAATTCCAAATTTAAATTTCAACATATAGAAAAGCATGAGACAAAGACCTACAACCATTCCAGATATGGCCCCCTGACTGTTCATCTTTTTATAAAAGATGCCCAAGATAATGGCAGGGAAGAACGATGCTGCTGCAAGACCAAAAGCCAGCGCTACCACTGCCGCCACAAAGCCTGGCGGGTTGATTCCAAAATACCCTGCAATGACCACAGCTACTGCAGCTGAAATCCGTGCGGCCCAAAGTTCTCCTTGTTCGGAAAGGCCAGGATTCAGTACATTTTTGATCAAGTCATGGGATACAGAGGAGGAAATTACCAATAACAACCCCGCTGCGGTTGACAATGCGGCTGCCAATCCGCCTGCGGCAATTAAACCAATTACCCAAGCAGGCAAATTCGCTATTTCTGGGTTGGCCAACACCATGATATCCCGGTCAACCGTAAGTTCGTTCACTTCTGGTGCCGCCACATATTGAATTACGCCATCACCGTTTTTATCCTCATGGGCAATGAGTCCGGTAGTTTCCCATCGGCTGAACCATTCAGGCATTTTATCATACTCTTTCCCACTTACCGTTTCAATCAAGTTTGTTCTTGCGAATACAGCCACTGCCGGTGCCGTGGTATACAAAATAGCAATGAACAACAATGCCAAACCAGCTGATTTTCTGGCATCGCGCACCCTTTTTACGGTAAAAAAGCGAACGATTACGTGCGGTAAACCGGCCGTACCCACCATCAACGCCAATGTAATGGCAAATACATCAATCGTACTTTTGGAGCCCGAAGTATACTCGGCAAAACCGAGTTCGGTGGAGAGACCATCCAATTTATCCAAAAGATAGGTTCCAGAACCATCGGATAAGGTGTCGCCAAAACCCAATTGTGGGATGGGGTTGCCTGTCATCTGAATTGAAATAAATATAGCAGGCACCATAAAGGCGAAAATCAATACGCAATATTGCGCTACTTGGGTATAGGTGATTCCTTTCATTCCACCGAGGACGGCATAAAACAAAACTATCACCATACCGATAACCACCCCGGTGTTGATATCAACCTCCAAATATCTTGAAAACACGATACCCACGCCTCGCATTTGACCCGCTACGTAGGTAAAAGAAACAATAAGGGCACAAAAAACCGCTACAACCCGGGCTGTTTTGGAATAGTAACGTTCTCCAATAAAATCAGGTACGGTGAACTTTCCGAATTTTCTAAGGTAAGGTGCCAATAACAAGGCCAAAAGCACGTAGCCTCCTGTCCATCCCATTAAATATACAGCTCCATCATACCCTGCAAAAGAGATAATACCCGCCATGGAAATAAAAGAGGCTGCCGACATCCAATCTGCTGCGGTAGCCATTCCATTGGCCAATGGGGAAACGCCACCGCCGGCAACGTAAAACTCTTTGGTGGAACCGGCTCTAGACCAGATGGCAATTCCTATATAAAGACCAAATGATAACGCGACCAACACATAGGTCCAAATTTGAACATCACTCATAATTAGGTTTTAATGATGGCTAATCAACGTTGTAGCCGTATTTCTTGTCCAATTTGTTCATAAGTCGGACGTATACAAAAATGAGGATTACGAAAACATAGATGGAACCTTGCTGGGCAAACCAAAAGCCAAGTTTAAAGCCGCCTATTCGGATGGTGTTGAGTTCATCGACCAATAGGATTCCAAATCCATAGGAGACCAGGAACCAAATTGCGATTAAAATTGAGAGGTATTTTAGATTTTCTTTCCAGTACTTTTTGCGAAGGTCGGTGTCCATTTGTTAGGTTTGATTGAAGAAATATATGAAATCCTCAGTAAAAACCATCAAAAATTGGGCAGCGCAACAATTTTAAGAAAGACTGTTCAAATAGTTTGAAACGTTGACACCTATTCGCTCATGAATGTTGGAAACATCGGCTTTTACGAACTCATCCCCCGTAATACTCTCATACAGCTCAATATAGCGCTCTGAAACCGACGCAATGTAGTCATCACTCATCTCAGGAACAGTCTGCCCTTCCAAACCTTGGAATCCATTGGAAATCAGCCATTGACGAACGAATTCCTTGGACAATTGTTTTTGGGGCTCACCTTTGGCCTGTAATCCTTCATAACCTTCGGCATAGAAATAGCGCGAAGAATCCGGAGTATGGATTTCATCAATCAAAACGATTTCACCTTCCCTAGTTTTCCCAAATTCGTATTTGGTGTCGACCAAGATCAATCCGCGTTTTGCGGCAATTTCGGTCCCTCTTTGGAAGAGTGCCTTGGTATATTTTTCCAAAACTTCATAGTCCGCTTGGGAAACGATACCCCTTTTTAGAATATCCGCTTTGGAAATATCCTCATCGTGATCTCCTTTTTCAGCTTTAGTGGCCGGAGTGATAATGGGTTCAGGAAATTTGTCGTTTTCCTTCATTCCTTCGGACATGGGCTCTCCGCACAGCATACGTTTACCAGCCTTATATTCTCGCGCAGCATGACCGGAAAGATATCCACGTATGACCATTTCAACCTTGAAAGGTTCGCAAGCTTTTCCAACAGCCACGTTGGGGTCTGGCGTGGCCATCAACCAATTGGGGACAATATCTTCAGTGGCCTGCATCATTTGGGTGGCAATCTGATTTAAAATCTGGCCTTTGTATGGAATGCCTTTGGGCATGACCACGTCAAACGCAGACAGCCGGTCAGTGGCGACCATTAGCAAAATATCGTTTTCCAAGGTATAGACCTCCCTAACTTTTCCTTTATATATTGATTTTTGGCCCGGAAAATGAAAATCCGTGTCCATAAGCGTATTCTGCCCCATCTTAGAATTGATTTTGGTGCTCAATGTTTTTGTATGCGTCGATGACCTTTTTGACCAATTTATGACGGATTACATCCTTATCATCCAAATAAATAATGCTGATGCCATCCACGTTTTTAAGAATCAACAACGCTTCCTTCAAGCCAGAAATTACCCGTCTTGGCAAATCTATTTGGCCAGGGTCGCCCGTTAATAAAAATTTGGCGTTCTTGCCCATCCGGGTCAGGAACATTTTCATTTGAGCATGGGTGGTGTTTTGGGCCTCATCCAAAATCACAAAGGCATTGTCCAACGTTCTTCCTCGCATAAAAGCCATTGGCGCAATCTGAATGGTACCGTCCTCAATATATTTAGCCAATTTTTCGGCAGGAATCATATCCCGCAGGGCATCATACAGAGGCTGCATGTAGGGATCAAGCTTTTCTTTAAGGTCCCCAGGAAGAAATCCTAAATTTTCCCCAGCTTCCACAGCAGGTCGGGTTAAAATGATTCTGCGTACCTGTTTTTCTTTCAGCGCCTTTACCGCCAAAGCTACACCGGTGTAGGTTTTACCGGTACCTGCAGGACCAATGGCAAAAACCATATCATCTACCTTGCAGGCATCCACCATTCTGCGTTGGTTCAAGGTCTGCGCCTTGATCAAGCGTCCGCTGACCCCATGTACCAAAACATCGCCACTACTTTTGGACGCTGTATCTTCTTGTCCATTGCTGGTCAGCACGCGCTCAATCATATTTTCATCGAGCTTGTTGTACTTGGCAAATTGACTTGTGAGTAAATCAAACCGCTTGTCAAACTCTTCCAAGAGTTCCTCATCTCCATACACTTTAATTTTGCTGCCTCGGGCAACAATTTTTAGCTTTGGGAAATATTTTTTAAGAAGTTCAATATTCTCATTGTGTTGCCCAAAAAAATCCTGTGGGCTGATATCCGTGAGTTCTATGATAAGTTCGTTCAAAAAATGCGGGGTATTTTATGTTATTTCTTGAAGATTGTATTCTTCTTTTTTAGTGTAATTTTACTTCACAAACTTAACCAAAAATCAATTTGAGCAGGCAAAAACATATCAACAGTATTGCATGGCAATCATAACCTTAACTACGGATTTTGGAATTAAAGACCACTTTGTTGGTGCCGTGAAAGGGACTATTCTGAGCAACCTTCCCGATGTGACCATTGTTGATATTTCCCATGCCATAAGCCCATTCAACATTCAGGAGTGTGCCTACATCCTTAAAAATGCCTACCGTTCCTTCCCCGAAGGGACCGTACACATTGTGGGTGTGGACTCTGAACTTTCCCCCGAAAACCAGCATATTGTGGTGCAGGTGGACGGCCATTATTTTGTGAGTGCCAACAGTGGGGTCATCTCGTTGATTACTTCTGAGGTGAAACCAGAAAAAGTGGTTGAAATCCGGATTCCCAATGTTATCTCAGGGTCTTTCCCCGTGCTGAATGTATTCATCCAAGTGGCCTGCCATATTGCCCGAGGTGGTAAATTGGAGGTGATTGGAAGACCTTTTAATGAGTTGCGTGAACTCAGGGAGTTTGAGCCCAGAATTATCGATAATGGAAAGACCATTTCAGGAAACGTAATCTACATTGATAACTATGGAAATGTGGTGACCAATATTCAGCGAAGCCTTTTCAACGCTTACCGAAATGGAAGGGATTTTGAAGTTTCCGCGCGTACCACCAAAATCAAGGAAATCCACACCAGTTATAATGGCATCATCAATTTTGATTTGGACAAAAACCAGCGCAAAGGCCCTGGTGATGCTCTGGCCTTGTTCAATTCGGCGGGCTATATTGAGCTGGCCATCTATAAAAGTGATTTGAATTCCGTGGGTGGGGCATCCTCCCTTTTGGGCCTCAATTATAGGGATACGGTAACTATAAATTTTCTGTAAATGCTGATACGCATCGTAAAACTCACCTTTAAACCCGAAAATATTCCTAGTTTTGAGCAAATTTTTAAAGAATCAAAAAACGGAATCTTGGCGTTTGAAGGTTGTAATATGGTAGAGCTGTACCAAGACCTCAAAAATCCATGTGTGTTTTTTACGTATAGCTTTTGGGAAAAAGAATCGGATTTGGAAAGATATAGAGCATCAGATTTTTTTAAAGACGTATGGGGTACAACCAAACAATTGTTCAGCGAAAAACCTGAAGCCTGGAGCGTCAATAAAGTTCAAACAACCAATTAGTGACCTCAGTTAATTTTATAAAAGGAAAATGTATCAAATGAAAAATACTATACTTCTTTTGTTTTTCATGTTGGTAATGAAGCTTTGTGCCCAAAACAGCAGTGTTAGCGGAAAAGTCTTCTTTAAATTGGATTCATCCGCCTTACCAGGAGCCACAGTTTTAATAAGTGGCAGCGAAATTGGAACTCAAGCTGATTATGATGGTAATTTTGAATTATCTGGTTTGAATCAAGGCAAATATGATATAATTGTTGAATTTGTTGGTTATGGAAAGGATACTATTAAAAATGTAGTATTGAAAAAGAATTCTGATTTACATATTGATTTAGGTCTTCCCTCAGGACCTTGCTATCAGTTTACAGACTCAAATAAATGTCCGATAGATGGTTCATCTAAAAATGTTATCCCAATTATTTATGGACTTCCCGGTAAAAAATTAATGAGAAAAATGAAAAAGGGCAAGATCAAACTTGGTGGATGTGAGGTTACTGGTTGCGAGCCAAATTGGTTTTGTGTTAGGCATCAAAAGGAATTCTAACTTAATTTTTAAAATATAAAAGTTCAATTAAATAATCTTAATGTTCGCTATTTTTAAGAGAGAGGTACGGTCTTTTTTCACATCGCCCATTGGGTATTTGATCGTTGGAGCCTTTTTGTTGCTCAACGGTCTTTTTTTGTGGGTCTTTCGAGGCGAGTACAACATATTTGACTACGGTTTTGCCGATTTGGGCAATTTCTTTTTGCTCGCTCCTTGGATTTTCATCTTTTTGGTTCCGGCCATCACCATGAAAAGTTTTTCCGAAGAACGTAAAATGGGAACGTTGGAATTGTTGCTCATCAAACCCATCTCCGTTTGGAAATTGGTGTTGGGCAAATTTTGGGGTGCTGCGCTGCTTTGCATCATCGCTGTCATTCCAACCATTGTCTACGTGTTTGCCATTTCCAGTCTGGGAATGATTGCAGGGAATTACGACCTCGGAATGGTTCTCGGCTCCTATTTTGGTCTCTTATTTTTGATTTCAACTTATACCGCCATCGGCCTATTTGCTTCTACCCTATCGGATAACCAAATCATTGCTTTTTTAGTAGGCATTTTATTGTGCTTTTTGGTGTTCAACGGATTTGATGCGGTTTCTTCGTTGTTTTTGGATGGTGAGACACAGCAAATGATTCAAAGTATAGGTGCAAAATCGCATTTTGATAGCATAGCACGTGGAATTATCGACACTCGAGATTTGGTGTATTTTATTTCGATGACGCTCCTCTTCTTGTTCCTCACTTTTCAACGCCTAAAACAACTGCCCCGATGAAAAAGTTTCTTATTTCAGCAGTGGTGGCGCTTGTTGCTGTTGTGGTGTTGAACATCCTGGCAAGTTTTACCTACACCCGTTTCGACCTTACCGAAGACAAGCGGTATACTTTGTCAGAACCCGCCATCGAAGTGGCTAAAAAGTTTGATGCTCCTGTGGTGATTGATGTACTTTTGGATGGTGCTATTCCACCGGAATTTTCAAAATTGAAGTCAGAGACCATTCAATTGTTGGAATCCTTTGCCTCAAAAAACAAAAACATCACCTACAACTTGGTAGACCCTTTGGAAGATGAGAGTCGAGCCCAACAGACCATCGCCGAACTGCAAGGTTTAGGACTTCAACCTGCCAGCGTAACGGTTCAAGAAAATGGCAAGGTTTCCCAAGAAATGGTCTTTCCGTGGGCCATGGTAAATTATGGCAATCAGACCGTAAAAGTGGCATTGCTCAAAAATAAAATTGGGTCATCTGCGGAGGAACGCATCAACAATTCCGTTCAACAATTGGAATACGCTTTTGCCGACGCGTTTACCAAATTGAACATCACCGAAAAGAAAAGCATAGCTGTCATCAAAGGAAATGGGGAACTCCCAGATATGTACTTGGCGGATTATTTGACCACTATTCGGGAGTATTACAACATAGCAGCCATTACGTTGGATTCCGTGGCATCCAACCCACAAAAAGTATTGGACCAACTGGAAGGCTTTGATATGGCCTTGATTGCCAAACCCACCGAGCCGTTTTCTGACCAAGAAAAATATGTAATGGACCAATACGTGGTGAACGGTGGAAAATCTATTTGGTTGGTAGATCAGGTGGCCATGGAAATGGACAGCATTCTAGCCGGCGGGGGAAGTGCCTTTGCTCTGCCTCGCGAACTCAACCTTAAGGATTTCTTTTTTAAGTATGGGGTGCGGATCAATCCGGTTTTGGTGAACGATATGTATTTTACCCAGATTGTTTTGGCTACAGGAGAGGGCAATGATTCTCAATATGACCCTGTACCGTGGTACTACAACCCCATGGTGTTTTCCAAAAACAACCATCCCATCAACACCAATATTGAAGCGGTTCGTTATCAATTTACAAGTCCAATTGACGTTTTGGAAAACGATTACGAAAAAACCATTCTATTGCAAAGTTCACCGCTGTCCAAAATTGATGGTACACCCAGACAGGTAAGTTTGGATATTTTGAACAATCCTCCAAACCAAGAAGCATACACCCCTGGAAATATGCCATTGGCCGTATTGATTGAGGGTGACTTTGTTTCCATGTACAAAAATCGGGTGAAGCCGCTCAAATTACAGCATGTACAAGAGGAAGGTCCGGCCAACAAAATGATTGTTATTTCGGATGGGGATGTCATAAAAAATCAATTGCGAAATGGCAGACCTTTGGAACTGGGGTACGATAAATGGACCAACAGTTTCTATGGCAACAAGGAATTTTTGGTCAACTGCACCAATTATCTTTTGGACAACGATGGACTTATAAACATTCGGAGCAAAAAAGTTTCCATTCCATTGTTGGATGTGAAAAAAATTGCCGCCGACAAAACCAAGTGGCAGTTTATAAACATTGGTGTTCCAGTACTCTTAACCTTACTTTTTGGTGTTTTCTTCAGCTATTACCGAAAGCGTAAATTGGCGGTCTAAGTGTTGATAAATTTGTTTCTTTGCTTCGACCTTTTAAGATATATTTGCTTTTATCGATTTATAAGCCCAGTTTTTAATGACCACAAGTCGATTGGGCCGCAATACTAAAGGATTTCTTTGATGAAGTTTATTGTATCCAGTACATATTTATTGAAACAATTACAGGTTTTGGGAGGAGTTATTAACAATAGCAACACGCTCCCAATCCTAGATAATTTTCTGTTCGATTTAAAACAGAACCAACTTACGGTCTCTGCATCCGACCTTGAAACCACTATGAGTTCTGTACTTGAAGTGGATTCCGACGCGGAAGGCACGATTGCTGTTCCAGCGCGTTTGTTGTTGGACACCTTAAAGACATTTCCGGAACAACCCCTCACCTTTGTAGTTGAGGATAACAATACGGTGGAAATCAGTTCCAACCACGGTAAATATGCCTTGGCGTATGCGGACGGTGCTGAGTTCCCAAAAGCAGTGGAAGTTTCCGACCCGAGTTCCACTACCCTCTTGGGCGATATTTTGGCCACGGCCATCTACAAAACCATATTTGCGGCCGGAAACGATGACCTTCGCCCAGTGATGAGCGGGGTGTTCTTTCAATTTTCTCAAGAGAATTTGACTTTTGTGGCCACAGATGCACACAAATTGGTAAAATACCAACGGCAAGATGTCACCGCCTCGCAAGTGGCGGAATTCATCATGCCCAAAAAGCCATTGACCCTTTTAAAGGGTATTTTGGCAGGCTCAGAATCCGAAGTGACTATTGAGTATAACGATAGCAATGCTAAGTTCATTTTTGATAATTCAGAATTAATCTGTCGCTTGATTGACGGAAAATACCCCAATTATGAAGCGGTAATTCCAAAGGAAAACCCCAACAAACTGACCATCTCCAGGAATCAGTTCCTAAGCTCAGTCCGAAGGGTATCCATTTTCTCCAACAAGACCACACACCAAATCCGATTGAAAATTGCCGGAGCCGAGTTGAACATATCTGCTGAAGATGTGGATTACAGTAACAAGGCCGAAGAACGTCTTTCCTGCTCCTATCAAGGTGACGATATGCAGATTGGGTTCAATTCCCGATTCTTATTGGAAATGCTCAATAATCTATCTTCCGATGATGTTTCGTTGGAAATGAGCTTACCCAACAGGGCGGGGATTCTAACCCCTATTGACGGACTGGATGAGGGTGAGCATGTTACCATGCTAGTAATGCCAGTAATGCTGAACAACTAACAATTTTTCCTTATTGAGAAAGGGAAAGACTACGTAAAAATCAATAAGAGCCTTTTTATCGAAAAAATTTCATGTTCATCGTTGTCATTGGTCTAAAACACTTGTTTTAAATTATTTTTAACAAATTATGTGTTTTAACCTTAAACTTTTGAACATGAAAAAATTAACACTAGCCTTTTTTGCGGTTTTCGCATTAATTCTTTCCTCATGTGAGGTTGAACCTGCTGGGGGCGAGGATGTAACCGGTATTGAAGCCAAGGGTAAAGCCCAAAAAAACAATGCGGTAGAATTTGATTTTTCTGAAGAATGCCTAACCTCTGAGGCCATTCTTTATGCGGGACAGAATATAGAAGTTGGTAAAGTAACCGTTTTCGAGTCAGAAGGAAATTATGTTATTACCTATGAGATTACAAACAATGCATGGTGCATTACCGAAACGCACCTTTCTGTTGTTAATTCTCCAGAGGATTTTCCAATGACCAAGTCGGGCAATCCAAAGAACGGTAACTTCGAATACTCGGACGAGTTTGAGTGTGAAAAGACCGTTACCTATGAGGTAGCTATTGAAAAAGGACCCTTTATTGCAGCCCATGCTGTGGTGGAATGTGTTTCCAGCTCACCGGAGACCATTACCGCCAGCTTACCTGAAACCGTTGATTTTTGTACTATTGACCAAGGCCCTGGTGCCTATCTGAACATTAATATCAGTGAAGGACCTTTGGCCGGAACGTACGGCTCTTGGTGCATCGATAATGATTCACCAATCAACCTTGATGAGTGCTATTCGGCAGATGTATATGCCATTGGAGAAGAACTTCCTGATGCATTCGAATATCCAGAAAACTTTGATTTGGTCAATTGGTTGCTGAATCAAAATCTAGTAGGTGAAACCAGTCCTGGCACAGGAGAAGCGTATACCTATGGTGATGTTCAATTTGCCATTTGGAAGTTGTTGGACGACATAGAAGACGAATCATGTGAGGAATGCAGTTTGGGTGATTTCACTCCAGAGCATGTTGATGAGTTGGTTGCCTTGGCTCAAGAAAATGGAGAAGGATTTACACCAGAGTGCGGGGATGTAGCCGGTGTTGTACTGATAGCAGAAGATGCTCAACCGCTTGTTATTCCATTACCATTGGAGTGCAGCCCTTGTGAAGAGACCGCTTGGACAGATGGATGTGACTTCCCCGGCAATAATTGGGCTACTTATTTTGAGTATTCCGAATGATAATCCAACAAGAGTAACTCTGTATCATAAAAATAAAGGGGCAACTAAACTTTGCCCCTTTTATATTATAGTACATTTACCTAAATCCAAACAATACGCTTCTACATGAAAATACCCTTTGTAGAATCACATAACTTCTTTTTTGACTTTTTTGAAAAAAATCAAATCCCAGCTTTTTACAGCAAGATTGACGGTGTTCCCAAATCCTTTTTTACTGAGGCTGATCCATCAAAAAAAACAAAAAACAAAGTACATATTGTAAACTGTGTCCCTCCACATGTTCTTGACGATGGAGATAGTATAGACCCTACCTATGGCTTTTTTTCAAAATCATACCGAATGGGGTTTGCCATGGACCTGACCAATCACGATTCCGCTAGTGCGTATTTAAGCGATAGATTCGCTAAAAAGACTTTTAAAAATCTCCGGCAAGATCGGCAAAGACTGGAACGTGACCATAACATTCGCATAGTAACATACTTTGGCAATATTGATCGAGCCTTGTGCACAGAACTTTTGAACACCCTAAAAAAGTATGTGGAAAGTCGGTTTGAAGGTAGAACACACAAGCACACAGCCTTAAGTAGATGGGATTTTTATGCCGAAACAACGTATGAAAATATATGTGCAAAAAGAGCATCCCTGTTTGTAGTATATAATAACAATGATCCCATTGCCATATCGCTCAGTTATCACTACAAAAACATTTTTAACGCCACCATCACCTCATTTGACCAAGCGTATTTCAGATACAGTTTAGGGAAACTTATGTTTGTATGGCAGCTAGAATGGTGTTATGAAAACGGATACGGGCTATTGGATACCGGGTGGGGCAACTTGGACTATAAAATCAAATTTTGCAACGCCGTTTACTATTATAACACTCATGTATTTTACCAAAAGAAAAGTTTATTTAAAAAGATTTTGGCCTATACCATAAGCTGGTTACTACATAAGAAGCACCATTTAATAACGCTTCGTGGTAAAAAAATACAAGATTTAGAAAGTGCCTATGAGGGACTATGGCTGAAACCCGAACGGTTCAAGTACTGAAACCCGTAAATACACCAGTTCCTATTTTGATAGCAAAACCCCAAGTGAAAATCCTATACAAATTGAATTGTTAGAAAATAAGAAGGTGATTCTCCATTAGACGCTTTTACCGCATTGACTATGGGCAACACAAAACCTAAGATTCCTGTTGCGATCAAGCCCAAAATCCCCAAGCCCAAAAGCAAGATGGCTGGAATACTAATTATAATATACAATATGAGGCTCAATTGTAGGTTAATGATGGCCTTTCCATGCTCATTCATTCCCTCAACCTTATCTCTTGACGACAACCAGATTATCAAAGGAACAATTAGACTTCCAAACCCAATTACATAAGATAATAATTGAGTTAAGTGGGTGATGGACAACAAGGTGTTGTCCTTTCGCATAACATTTTGATTAACAACTTCCATTTTTCGATTGATTTTGATGATGTACCCTATTAGTATATAATTATGTGAAAATGTTACAGCTCTCCGCTAATTTGTACTTTTGCCCCTATGTCATACACGGATAACATTGTAGCCTTGGCCACCCCTTCTGGAACAGGGGCCATTGCAGTGATTCGCATTTCTGGGCCGGATGCCGTTTCCATTGCTGACTCCATTTTTAAATCGGTAAAAGGAAAAGAACTATCCAAGCAGAAGAGTCACACCATTCATTTGGGTCACGTAGTGGACGATGGGAAAATTTTGGATGAAGTCCTCGTTTCAATTTTTAAAGGGCCGTATTCCTATACCGGAGAAAATGTGGTGGAAATATCCTGTCATGGCTCCCCCTATATCCAACAACAAATCATCCAATTGGTTTTGCGAAAGGGCTGCCGAGCTGCATCGGCAGGTGAGTTTACCCTTCGTGCTTTTTTAAATGGTAAAATGGATTTGAGTCAGGCGGAGGCTGTGGCCGATTTAATCGCAAGCGACAGTGAAGCGGCGCACGATATCGCCATGCAGCAAATGCGGGGTGGTTTTAGCAATGAAATCCAAAAGTTACGGGAGGAACTTCTGAACTTTGCTTCCCTTATTGAGTTGGAGCTGGATTTTTCACAGGAAGATGTTGAATTTGCAGACCGGACCCAATTCAACGAGTTGTTGAATCGCATTAGTGAAGTGCTCAAAAAACTGATTGATTCTTTTGCATTGGGGAATGTCATAAAACATGGTATTCCCGTGGCCATTGTAGGACAGCCCAATGTGGGTAAATCCACGCTACTCAATGTTTTGTTGAATGAGGAAAGGGCCATTGTAAGTGACATTGCTGGAACCACTAGAGACACTGTTGAAGACCAAATCAGTCTCAATGGCATCAATTTTAGGTTTATTGATACTGCTGGCATCCGTGAAACGGTAGATGTCGTGGAAAAAATAGGAATTGAGCGCACATTTGACAAAATTGAAAAGGCCCGTTTGATTATTTTCCTTTTTGATCGTATGGATTTTGACCGTTCGGAATTGAAGCGGATTCAAAATCGCTATCCCAATAAACAATTGGTCCCTATTTGCAATAAGGTAGATTTGTTGGAGCAATCCCAAATAGAGGAATTGCGAAAGGAAATTCCAGAGGTTCTCTTTCTTTCGGCCAAGAATAAAACGGGAATCCCTGAATTGGAAAAGAAACTACTTGCTTTAGTGGATTCGGGTGCGTTGAGCGGGGATGAGACCATTATTACCAATAGTCGCCATTATGATGCCCTACTAAAGGCTTTGGAGGAAATCCAAAAAGTAAAAGAAGGTATGGAAATGGGATTGGCCAGTGATCTTATGGCTATTGACATTCGCCAAGCCTTGTTTCATTTGGGAGAAATCACGGGGAGCGTTACTACCGATGATCTTTTGGGCAACATTTTTTCCAACTTCTGCATCGGGAAATAAGGCTAGTTTACCTTCCCCAGCCGATGGGTTCCCAACAAAACCATATTCATAACAATAAAGCCGATAATCACCAGAAAGACCAATTCTACATGTGAAAGTAAGGTGTTCATCCCCAATGCCCGATTGGAACGTTGGGTCATTTGGGCACCTTCGGTAAATTGGACCCCTTCCAAATCGTCCAGGTTTTTTCTGATTTCATGTAATTCTAGCTGAATATGTTTTCGGGTAGTCCCTGCAGCTTCCGTTTGTTGCAACAGTTTATCTTCCAATGAGATCAATTCTGCATAGTTTTTTCTCAAGTCGATAAAGAATCCTGATTCACTCCGGGTCAATTTGGTTTCGCCAAAGCGTGACATCAAGCTGGTAATGGAATCATTCGTGGTTTCAAAGAAACCCACGTTTTCCCCAAGAGAAAGTTCTTTTTGGTAGAACAATCCACTCAACTGATAAATATAATCTTGGGCCACCACACGATCTTCATATACCGAATTAACGGTATTCTGGGTTCTTAGAATGTATCCATAGTCCATCACATTGGCAACCATTATAAGCACAAATGAAATTGCCAAAACCAGAATCAAGCTAGATCGTTGCTTTCTTCTGGCACTTTTGGGTATGATGATCGTTTTCAACACTCTATCCAACTTCCTATAACATATACTTATTTGTAATTCTAAAATAAGCCCAGCCCCAATACTACCTCTAGAGCAAATCTTGGAACATTGAAGCTGGGCAAAACACCAATCAATTAACCGCTACTTAAGCTTTTATCAACTCTCCGGAGGCCATGGCTTCCTTAAAGTCTGCAGCAACCTGCCAGTGGCTTCCAAAAAAGCGATTGCCATCAGCTCGCTTTATTTTTACCGTAAGGGTGCCATCTTTCTTTTCCTTCACAGCCGTGACGACAACTTTGTTGCCCTCTACCCTTTTATAGTTGGCAATTCCTCCCCGTTTGATGATGAAATTGGCTCGTGGAAACTCAATATGCTCGTATTGTGGGGCATCTGGTCTTCCTATTTCAAAAACATCACCTACGGACACCTCTTGGGCATTAAGGCCAAAAGCACCGATCATAAACGCTACTACTAAAATGTATTTATTCATATCTGAAACTATTTAAGGGTTATACAAAATTTTTGTTCTATTCATTCTTTAGGGAATAGCTCATTTTTTCTTTTGGAAGCCATTCCACATGTTCTATCATAATTGGATCCATGTTACCCGGAACCTGCACTTGGTCTCCTACTGACCGCCCGATCAAAGCCGCACCCAGAATGCTTCGTACCGAGACTTTTCCATCATCATTTATTCCATCAGGTTCAAGTACCAATTGAAACATTTGCTGCTTACCAGACATGGCTACCGTTACATTGCTGTACAGACGCACAATATCTCCCGGTAATTCTGAAGTATCGCAGATCTTCGCATGGTCCAGGCTCACTTTAAGTATCTCCAAAGCATCGTTTTGGAGATTGTCATGGTAATACTTGTTAAAGTTCAATACCTTCTTGAGCGCCAAATAATCCGTCTTCTCCATAATCACATCTCCAAACTTCATGACATGGATTTAGGTCTTATACTTCTTATGGTTATGGATGGCACAAAAATTAGCATGGCTATTCTGTTTGCCTTAGTAAAGCAAAGCCTATGCCCAAAAATTCTTAAATTTCTAAGTGAATAATAAAACTCTAAATATCAGAGTTTTACGGGTGTAGTGTAGAATTTACTCAAAAATAAAATTGGGGATATTTTACCCGCATGGGTAATTTTTACCCAGTTTTATTTGAGTTTTTCCCGAAGTGTTTTGCGGTCTATTCCCAATATCTTTGCCGCTTTGGTTTTATTGTTTCCTGTTGATGCCAATACTTTTTGAATGTACTCTTTTTCCACCTGCCTTAAGGGCTTAAGGGATTCCTCTGGAAAGTCAATTTTAAACTTAACCTGTTCTGGCAGATGCTTTACGGTCACCTGTCCATCACACATAATCACCGCACGTTGGATGACATTTTCGAGCTCACGAATGTTTCCCGGCCACGAATACCGCTGCAGCACCTCTACGGCCTCCGGGGTAATGCTCACCAATCTATCCCTGTATTCCACACCATATTTTTGAAGAAATTTGTTGACCAAAAGGGGAATGTCAGAAATCCGCTCACGCAATGGCGGCACTTTTATGGACACTACAGTTAAGCGGTAATATAAATCTTCCCTGAAATGTTTCCCCGCTATCATTTCTTCCAAATTGCTATTGGTGGCGGCTATAATCCGAACATTCAACTTTTCAGGTTTTTGGGAGCCTACTTTGATTACTTCCTTTTCTTGAAGTACCCTAAGCAATTTTCCCTGTACTCCCAGTGAAGCGTTTCCTATTTCGTCCAAAAAAATGGTGCCATTATTGGCAGCCTGGAAAAAACCGTTTCGGGTTTCATTGGCCCCGGTAAAGGCCCCTTTGGAATATCCAAAAAGTTCGGCCTCCAAAAGGTTTTCGGGAATGGCACCGCAATTGACTGCAATGAATGGTGCTCTGGAAAACCTACCAGAATAGTGAATGGCACGGGCCACCAGTTCCTTTCCCGTCCCACTTTCCCCTTGAATGAGAACCGTGGCATGGTTGTCCTTTACACGCTCAATGATTTGCGTGATATCTTGAAAAGCTTCCGAGGCACCTATCATTTCTCCGTATGCCTTTGGGAGTTGTGGTTCTGATTTTACGGACTTCCTTTTTAGGATAATGGTTTTTAGCGACTTTTCAACCGCATCCTCCAGTTCGGCCTTTGTGAAAGGTTTGGTAAGATATTCCGTAACACCCGATTTAATAACGCTCATGGCGTCATCAATCGATGGAAAACCCGTAACCACCAGTTTTGGCATATCCGGAAAATGTTCTGCCGTATACTTTATCAACTGTATGCCATTTATCTCGGGCATGTTGATATCCGTGATCAAGAGATCTATCTCAGTATCCTTTAAAATATAGAGGGCTTCCTTGACCGATACGGCACTGTAGGTGTGGTAGTGCATCCCATTGAGGTGCCTTTGGAGCAATTCCAAAATTTGGATGTCGTCGTCCACCAACAGAATATTTTCCTTCTTCAGCATACAATCCTATTTGAGTTTGGGAAATTCAATGGTAAATACAGTCCCTTTAGGTTTGTTCGGGGCATGGGCTATGCTCCCTTTATGACTTTTGATGATGCCATGCACAACGCTCAAGCCAAGGCCACTCCCTTCGCCCACGGGTTTGGTCGTAAAGAAGGGGTCAAAAACGCTGCTAGCCTTATCCTTGGGTATTCCACTTCCTTCATCTGAAATTACCAGTACCACTTTATCCTTTTTATCGGTTACCTTGATTTTGATGGTACTATTTGGAGGTGAAAAATAAATGGCATTTACAATAAGGTTGAAAAGCACTTGGGTGAGTTGAATCTTGTCCGTCCGCAATTCAATATTTTCTGTGTTGACCTCCAAATCACAGGAAACTTCGTTTTTGGCCAAGGTGACTCGCAGTAAGTCCATGGCATCTTTTATAATAGGAACAATGTTGAGCGTATTGCGTTCCTCCGGCATTTCGCAAGCAAAGAACATGAGCTTTTTTACCACTTCCCTGGAAAAAATGGTGTTGGTGATGATTTTGTCCAAGTCTTTTGTGGCCAGTGGATCGTTTTCGACCCTCTCCCGCAAAAGTTCGGCAAATCCCAATATATTGGCAAGGGGTGTATTGAGTTCATGGGCAATTCCCGCGGTGATCTCACCCAAAATCCGAAGTCGGTCAGCTTGCTCTACCTGCCTCCGAATACTTTCTTGATTGTCCTTGATTTCTTTACGTTCCAAAAGATTGCCCACTTCCAAACAGACATTGTCCAGCAACTGCTGTTCTTCCACCAAAAAGTCATCCAGGGTATATTTGGGTGAAGGGTACCCTACTTTTATGAGACCCTTCTGTTCATTAAAAACCTTAATGGGTGATTGCAAAAATACGTATGCCTCCCCTCTTTCTTCGGTATATATAGAGGTTACTGGGGTTTCCAGTTCCACATAAGTCTCTTTATCAAATTGCCAGGCCCGTTGCAAACAATCGGCAATGGCCTTCAACACTTCTTCTATCTGTTCATAATCACTGTGCACAATCAAGGAGGTGACCTCGTAGAGACAGGTCAATTCCTTGATACGTTCTTTGAGTTTCTGTTCTGCTGTGTGCAAGGTTTTCACTTTGCCCGTAAATTACTAATTTACCAAGAATAATATGGAGCCCAATAAGCATATTAATGCTTCCCTTCAGAATCCAATCGTTGAATTTCAATATTGGCTGCGGTAATCAGATTTTTGAGTTGTTCTGAATCCTTCTTAGGGCAATTTTGGGACAATTGATATTTTGAACTTTCAATAAGCCTGTGACAATACGCTATCTGTTCATTGACCGGTAATTTGGATATGGTCTTTACAAAAAGATCGTCCAAATGGCACAATGAAACTTCCTTGGGCTTTTTACGAATGAATTTGAGCATTTTAACTATGTCGTTGGTTGGTGGATTACATCTAAATCCACAAAAACCAAGCCATAATTGTCAACAAAACACTTAAGGTTCCCTTATTCATTCACCTTGAGCATAAACCCTCTTCGGTTCACATTTACAATACTTATTCTGGAATCCCTGCTTAAATGTTTTCGCAGGTGCGATATAAAAACATTGAGACTCTTTTTGTTAAAGTAATCGTTCTTGTCCCAAATGGTGGTCAATATTTCCTTATGGGTGCAGAGTTGATTCATATTCACGGCCAATAAAGTGAGCAAATCAAATTCCTTTCCTGTCAATTTTATGCTTTCCCCTTTGTATTTAAGTTCAAAGCTTTCGGTGTTAAGGGTATAGTCACCAATATCATAACTGGTTTCTTGGGATTCTTTGTTTTCTTCAGCAACCAAACGGGACAAAAGTGCATTGATACGGACTACAAGTTCCTCTTCATCAATGGGTTTTTTTAAATAATCCACCGCACCCAGGGAAAACCCTTTTAGTACATCAATCTTTAAGGAACGGGCAGTTAAAAAAAGAAATGGAAGCTCCGGGTTTATGGCCTTCACCTTTTGCGAAAGTTCAAAACCGTCCATATCGGGCAACATAACATCCAAGATGGCCAAGTCAAACACATTGGTTTCTGTTTTTTGGAGTGCTTCCTGCGCATTCTTCACCCAAGTGACGCCAAATCCCTTCATACCCAAATATTCGGAAAGCAAATATCCCAAGGAAGCATCATCTTCCACCAAAATCAATTTGTATTTATCGTCCATTGTTACTTGTTTTTAAGGAAATTACAAAGGTTGTGCCCTCCCCCAATTTACTATTTACCGCAATGTTACCGCGGTGCATGCTTACAATCTTATGCACATAAGATAAGCCAAGCCCATATCCTTTTACTTTATGTACATCGCCATTCTTGATTCTATAATATTTTCTGAAAATCTTTTTTAAATCTTTTTGGGAAATGCCCGGGCCATTATCTGAAATGGCCATCAAAAGCTTTCCTTTTTGGATATGGGCATTGAGCCGTATCACGGGGTCATCTGAATACTTCTTGGCATTTTCCAAGAGGTTTCCTATGGCATTCTCCAAATGAAATTTTTCTGCACGTATGGGATAGGCGCTTCCCTGCAATTCATAATCAAAATCCACCTTTTCGTATTTTGAGAGTGTTTTAAAATCTTCACATATTCGCTGTAGTTCAGGTTTAAAATCCAGTTCTGTAAATTGCATAATTTTTTTACCAGACTCCAAACTTGCCAATTCCAGTACCTTATCAATATGTTTTCGCAACCTATCGGTCTCTCTCCGAATCAGCTCCAAAACCGGCTTCTTTTCTGGGGATATGCCCTCTTCCAATATTTTACTGGCCAGACCAATGGAAAAAACAGGGGTTTTTAGTTCGTGGGTTAGGTTATTGATGAAATCGTTTGTGGTTGTGATCAAGCTGCTCTGCCAATAGAACGACCTTAGCACCCATATCACTACTACAATTATGGCCAGTAGGAAAATAGCTCCGGGGATGGTCAATCCGTTCAACTGGCTCATGAAATACTTGTTGATGTCCTCAAAGCCGAGCTCAAGCACAACTTCCTTATTTAAAAGATTGGGTAAATACCCTTCAATCTTTACAGGATACATCAGGATGTCATCATTCTTTACATGTGGTTTTAATGACGTAAGATATTGAGTGGAATCCCTTGCGTACAATGCATAGGTAAACGGTGCGTCTATGCCCGAAACCCCCAACTGATACGAAATGTAGTCGTTCAAATAAAACTGTGAAAGCCTTTGCAAGCTGTCCAGGCTTATTTTCAATTCGGAGGTGTCCTTTTTTATAGTACTGCCAAGAGTGTATGAGAGGGAGTTGAGTTCCGAGAGTTCGCTGTTTATATTTTCCCTTGCTTCATCAATCTTTTTTGAAAATTGCACCCGCGCAAGTCCCAATCCAACCCGGAGATATTGGTATTGCACTACCAAAAGACCTATGACAGATACCACAAAAACAATGACATATACATTTCTCCGTGTCAGCATATTGCGAAGTAAACAAAAATTCCGAAGCATTTAACCTAATGGTTGACCTCATTAATCTTTCATTAATCTTTTTGGTCTTTTGTTAACCCCTTTGCATCCAACTATATCTTAATTTAGCGATGAGTTTAGTTAGTCATAAGTTAAATAGCGTAACATCCGTTAAAAACGTAAAAAACCGACCTTATTGGTCGGTTTTTTTATTTCAGTTCAATGGCAATATTATTTTTTAACCACTAATTGCTTGAAGTATATCTCTCCATCCTCAGTCAATATATTCAAATGGTATACCCCACTTTGTAAATTAGTAATTGGTAAAACGTAAGTATTATTGCCCGTTATTAATTCCAAAGCATTATGAGTGCCCACCAATTGTCCGGATGAATTAAAAATCTGTATTGCTTTTAAACCTGAACTATCACTGGTTGAAAGCGTAACTTCTGTTGTTCCTGGGTTTGGATATAACATAATTTCATAAGGAACAATCTGCACATTACTATCCATGTCGATCGCTACATTATCCGTTATGCGTGCTGTAAGGCTTGGAGAAGATCCTGTCACGGTCACATTGTCAATGAAATAAAATTCTGGGTTCCCACTGACGATCATCTCCACTACGATTTGTATCGTAGAGCCCGTAAGGCCACTCGCCGTGAAGGTCTGAGGGTCTATGTCGTCCGATACAGAACCGAACTCCACAGGAGTGCCACCGTCCAAAATGTACAGCGCACGCAAAAAATCATCGCCTTCCTTATTGTCCCTATCATCGTCAACATCCACCGATACCGATACCGTTTCGCCTATCGCGATGACCTCGGAGGTCCATACCCCTGGAGTGTCGCTCGCACCGTTGGCCATGAAGCGTCCATCGAAAACCTCAAAGGTTCCCCCGTCACGTGTCGAGGTCCAAGCTGTTGCTCCATTGTCCACAGTGGTTCCATTTGTTAAATCCTCAAAGTCTTCCAGCCATATCGTTCCTCCTAATGGGATAGTACCATATGTGGCCGTTACACTCACCGCCGAAGATGGCATCGTTACTGTGGTAGAGGCGCTATTGACATCAGCGACAGCTCCGACATCGCCTGTCCAGGCCTCGAACTGCTGGCCCGAGGGTGCTGCATCGGCCACTATGTTGACCACCTCACCCGACTCGTAACTTCCATCACCGCTTCCGTTGTTCACCGTAAGTGCATACGTTGTAACGCCGATTGGGCTGTACGTGGCCGTTACACTCACTGCCGAAGATGGCATGGTAACCGTCGTTGAGGCACTGTTGACATCAGCGACAGCTCCAATATCGCCTGTCCAGGCTTCGAACTGCTCGCCCACAGGGGCCGGATCGGCCACAATGTTCACCACTTCGCCAGCCTCATAGATGCCATCACCACTTCCGCTGTTCACTGTAAGTGCATAGGTTGTGCCACCGGCCGATTCGCCTGTTACGGTCACATTGTCAATGAAATAAAATTCTGGGTTCCCACTGACGATCATCTCCACGACAATCTGTATCGTAGAGCCCGTAAGGCCACTCGCCGTGAAGGTCTGAGGGTCTATGTCGTCCGATACAGAACCGAACTCCACAGGAGTGCCACCGTCCAAAATGTACAGCGCACGCAAAAAATCATCGCCTTCCTTGTTGTTGTTCACATCGTCCACATCAACGGATACCGAGACCGTTCCGCCTATCGCAATGACCTCGGAGGTCCACACTCCAGGAGTATCACTGGCCCCTCTGGCCATGAATTGGCCATCGAAAACCTCAAAGGTCCCCCCGTCACGTGTCGAGGTCCAAGCTGTTGCTCCGTTGTCCACAGTGGCCCCATTGGTCAGGTCCTCAAAGTCCTCCAGCCATATCGTTCCCCCTGAAGGGATAGTACCATATGTGGCCGTTATACTCACTGCCGAAGATGGCATGGTAACCGTCGTTGAGGCGCTGTTGACCTCAGCGACAGCTCCGACATCGCCTGTCCAGGCTTCGAACTGCTCGCCCACAGGGGCCGGATCGGCAACAATGTTCACCACCGTGCCCGATTCATAACTTCCATCGCCGCTCCCGCTGTTCACCGTAAGCGCATAGGTTGTACCACCAACGGATTCGCCTGTTACGGTCACATTGTCAATGAAATAAAATTCTGGGTTCCCGCTGACGATTATCTCTACCACGACCTGCACAGTTGAGCCCGTAAGGCCACTAGCCGTAAAGGTCTGAGGGTCTATGTCGTCCGATACAGAACCGAACTCCACAGGAGTGCCGCCGTCCAAAATGTACAGGGCTCTCACAAAATCATCGCCTTCCTTGTTGTTGTTCACATCGTCCACATCAACGGATACCGAGACCGTTCCGCCTATCGCAATGACCTCGGAGGTCCACACTCCAGGAGTATCACTGGCGCCCCTGGCCATGAATTGACCATCGAGAACTTCAAAGGTCCCCCCGTCACGTGTCGAGGTCCAGGCTGTTGCTCCGTTGTCCACGGTGGCCCCATTGGTCAGGTCTTCAAAATCTTCCATCCATATTGTTCCAGAGACACCGCCTTCATTTCCTTCCAATCCAATGGTCAATGTCTCTCCAATCCCATAATCAATCACTAAATCAGCTGTTGCATCGCTAGATGAGCCTGTGTAGATCAATGATAATTGGTGTGTTGAATTTGCTTTAATAAATCCAGGATTCATAGCCCCGGATACGATGGCAAAATCTGATGCATCTGGTCCGGTGATGTTCATTTCAGTAACATAAACACCGGTATTACCACCCGAAGCGTCCACATCTACCAGTGCATTATTTCCAGAACTCAATTGTACCGTGGAAGGTGCACTTAAGATGCTTGCTGTTCCGGGAACTCCAACTGGAGCATCAGTGCCAAAGTATTCCATGTTCTTTTGATTACCTCCTCCACGACTTGGAGATCCAGCAACCACATATACACCTGTTCCTGATACAATAGCCTGGAAGCCATGACGTTCAAAATTCATATCTTCCAACCTTGTCCACTCACCTGTGGATGGATCGTATGATTCAGTTATTCGAAGGGCATCATCAACATTTTCTCCATATACAATTTCATCACGAACTTCTCCACCCATAACAAGCAAATTCCCATTAAAGTTTGCTACAGCCGGAGCTGCTCTTGGTGTGGGAAGATCAGCTCCTAAGGTACTCCAAGACCCGCTTGTGAAGTTAAAAACATCAACTTCTGGCAATACAGGCTTAAAACCACCTCCATCTCCACCGGATTGTCTTCCACCAACTGCATATAAATTATCATCGATGACCACTGCATGGAAATGATCTCTCGCTCTTGGTGCATCTAAGTCTTCGAGTGCTGTCCACACCCCTGTGGCAGGATCATATTCATCAAACCAAGGCACATATCCCCCAGCATGACCCAACGTGTTTCCTCCTATGATATAGAACTTGTCATCGTAAACTACCAAGCCTGCAGATCCCCTCTTTCTACTTTCAGGTATTTCCGGGCCTTGTATCCATTCTTCATTTACAGGATCAAAAGCCCAAATAAAGTCTGCGGGAGGTTCTGGGAACGTATTAGCCTGAAAAGCCCCAATAACCCAAATAAGGCCTTGATATTCTGTTGCCTGAAAGTGATTGAACTCAAAAGGCGCTGAATCGACAAGCGATGTCCATGAATCACTTGCGTAGTCGTATATGTCTAATGTTCTAGCGCTTTCACGACCACCCATGAGGTAAAATTTATCCCCAACCTGAACAAAAGAGCATTCATGTCTTCCTGTATAATTTTGGTCCTCATTTTTAAGAACCCATTCTGTACCTATTGGTACTGCGTTCACTGTAGTGGTCACTGTATCGGTATCTGTCTGGTCATCACCATCCGTCACCGTCAGTACTGCATCATAACTACCGGCGTCCGTATAGGTATGCACAGGGTCTGCTTCGTTGGACACTGGACTACCATCACCAAAGTTCCATTCATATTGCACCACTGCTACATCATCTGTGGAGTTGCTACCAGTGAAACTTACTTCCAGTGGCATGTCACCGCTTTCCGGTGTTGCCTCTGCCAAGGCAGTAGGAGGAGAACTTGTTGCTGCACCACCACTTATCTGTATGGCGGACAACTTGGGCTGATCCACCCCTCCATCAGAAGCCAGTGCAGATAGGTATAGGTTCAGTATCCCATCATTTACTGTAACTGGATAACTCTTGATTGTAGGCGTTTCAGGACCAACATCGGCCGTAATGTCATAATCATCAAGCACCAAGGAGCCCTCAAGGGTTACATCGAACACCCTGAGTCCTTCACCTCCTGTACCACCTCCAGTGGCTCCCCAATATAGTTCTGCGATATGCAACTGTACAATGTAATCACCATTGGGAACAGGAATCTCATAGCTATAAAACTGATCAGAGGAACTACGTTCGGTCTGGTACAATGGAGGAAGCTGTGCATCAGAATTCTCATAGGTGTCTCCACCAACAAAATACTCATCTTGTTGGTAATCCACTCCATTATGGGTTAGAGCAGGACCACCTGCATTGATATTGAGTTCAAAAACGCCTTCTGGCAATATTACCCATTCAAAAGTTATGGATTCTATATCTTCGGTATCTCCATCGGTATCATCTACAATTATGGTTACATTGTAAGGTGACCCAGTGGCGGCACCCATTTCTACGGTTCCTCCAATCTGGCCATTTGTAGGCTCAATGGTTATTCCTGGTGGAAGGCCTATGGCAGAATACTGAAGATTACCATCTCCTCCTGATGCTTGGACAAATAGGCTTCCATTCAAAGCTTCACCTTCTTGGTTGGTTTGATTAGCCAATTGCTGTATGTCGATAGGGTTACTGGCATCAAAAGATTCTATGATTTCTATACCGCTTATCACAGCATCCCCATCGTTGAAATTAATCAAGGAAATATTGATGAAGTCATCCAGTACCTCAATAGTTTGTGATAGCACTACACCATTTCTAAAACCATACGTCCCGGATAAATCAATATCATCCATGTTTGGATAAATATTCCCTTCAACTTCGACATCAAATACCCTTTCTCCAGCTTCGGAAGTAGCGTTTAACCCCTCTCCCATATAAAGCCGTATTTCATAAAGTCCTTGAAGGCTCACTGGAAACGAATAGGTAACATGGGGAATGGATTCAAAGGTGTCGTATCGCGATGTGTCGAAAATATCAGTTGGTGTGGTAGACAAATCCACTGAAGTATCAAAAGATTGCATGGACTGCACACTTCCAACCGTGTTGGTTTCCCATTGTATAAGATATTCATTTGGGTTGCTATTTGTGTCAGCCGCCCAAGAAATGCCCCCGTCCAATGCTGCTATTTGCGGACCACCGGCATTTACCCTATAAATTACTGGGGAAGCGGCCACATTAATATTGAATGTGAATTCTGTGAAGTTTGTGTCCTGATCGGTGGCCCTGATTGTAATATTACTATTCGCCGCTGTTGACGGATAGTTAAGCGTTAAAATATTTCCATTTATCTGAGCGCCAATACTGGGGTCTGTGTTGCCCGATACCGAATAAACAAGATTTTGATTCCCGTTATCATCATCAAAATAGTTGTTTAAATTGAACGTATCGGATCCAGAATTGATATAGGTGTGAATATCCGAGATGGTACCCGTAATCGTTGGCGCTCCTCCAATAACATTCAAATAATCCCATGTTCCTTCCAATTCAACACCTGTGGTGTTTGAGGTTCCAATAAGTCCAACTGCCAGTGGATTCCCGGTTTGTTGGATTGATTCAAGAACTGCTCCTTGGGCTGTAATAGAGCCTAAAAGTTGTCGTGGTCCGCCGTCAAAGGCATATTCCAATCCTATTTCGCCTGTGGATGGGTCCACCAGAAAATAAAGAATAGCGCTGGCTCCGGGACGATTGCCAGGAGCAATGGTTAATTCTATTGGGGTCTGTTCTGAATCTGCGATCTCCTGACGTACCTGTAATCCTGCTTGGGTAATTACAAACTTAATGTAGTTACTCTGGGTTCCATCCCCCATAAATATACCCAACTCACCATTTGCCGGGCTGGCTGCGTGGTATAATTGCAAGTTGTCCGTAAAATTGATAAGCCTTGAGACAATAGTATAGGGAGTAGTGGTTATGTCCGACTCCACTCCATATTGGAAAGCTTTTTCTTGGCTATTGGCATTTCCTAAAGCTGTACCAGCTGTCAACTGCATGGTCATGGCGCCAATGGCCCCGCCAAGAATATCGTTGGGGTTTGGGTCGCTGGGATCATCCCTTCGATCCAACCATTGTAGCCAATTGGGATTGGCGTCCCCATTGTTCATCATTCCGGTAAAGCCCAGTCCTAAATATCCCTTTAGTTCGGTATTACTTGAAAACATTTGATTGATCACCGGTATACTAAAGGCATCGGTGCCAGAATCTTTGGGATCTCCCAATTGAAATGGATCTTGGGCATCTGGAATCCCATCATTATCATCATCAGGGTCGTTTAAATCTGAAACCAAGGTTCCTCCAGCTGTTTTATCAAAATCATTGGGTTGAGATCCTCCATTACATGGGTCTGATCCATTCTCATCTTCGTCTTGGTTTGTATACCCGTCAAAATCGTAGTCATCCGTTGCATAGCCTGGTGTGCTTGGTGGGTTACAAACGATAAAATCCTGCGGTTCAAATACGTAGATACCCCCTTCAAGGGTTGCTACCCATATGGACCCCGGAAAGATATCCGTATCAGAATTACAGGTTACGCCAAGTGCATTTCCTTCCAGTCCAGACAAAAAGTTACTAGTCAGGTTTTGCAATGACCCATCAGGATTTAATTGAACACGTCGTAATCTTCCCGTGTTTACCCCTGCAATTAAATCGCCTTGCATGGCGCCACCAAAATTGCTGGCCGTATATTCATCAATACCATTGGTATTGGTTCCCCAAAGGGTGATAATTTCCGCATCATCCCCATCTGGATTGTTAATGCCAGGTCCGCGCCAATCGCCTTCAACAGGGTTAGCCATGGCCACAGGTACTGGAGGCCAGTTTGCGGGCAATCCCAAATCTGGGTTTGTGGTTGAACCCGGTGTAGAGCCATCGGGGTCATAAACCAGTGTTCTAAATACCGCTCCATTGGTTGTTCCATCACTTGATGGGTTGGTATATAAGCCTGCCCCTAAAGGGTTGGCCCTTGTTGGGTTGGCGTGTCCGCCATAAAAGCTTCCAGGAGCATAGGTGTTAATATTATTTGTGACCATTTTAAGGTTATCTCGGTTGTTAACCGATTCGCCTCCCGAATCTGAGCTGCTTCCAGGTTGTAGGGGATTGTAATTATTGGTTACATTACCCGTTCCTTCTCCAAAGGGGAATCCACCCCAACCTTGGTTGGCTCCATTATCCGTAATATAAACGGCACCACTTTCGGTAACCACAAAATCATATATGTTTCTATGTCCAGGTGAAAAAACCTGAACAGGACCTCCAGATACCAATACCGCCTGATTTAATCCATCGTTTCCACCAAAAGGGTCGTTAACATCAACACCATCATATCCGAGGTTATCTGGATCAATAATTCCATTTGCGTTGGGACGACTAGGGTCGTCCAAAGTGGGTAGGTCATAGATATACTTGCGACCATTATCATCTAGAATAGGCATACTTTCCAAAGCATCCAAATCAACCGAAAGGAGTGCTGCCGTGAGTGCATATTCACCTGTGTAGGCAAAATTTCTGGAAGGCGAACCAGCATTGGTATGTCCGCCTTGACCAATCAACAAATATTCTTGGCCATTGATTTGAGCCAATTCCAAACCGTTTGAGGCGTGGTTTTCTTCGGATCTAGGTAGCCCTCGCACAATATCCACAACATCCCATTCAGAGCCCGTCCATGATATACGGGTTATTATCCCCGAATTGGTGTCGAGACCACTATCACCGTTTCCCCCACTACCAAAACCTCCAATCCTAAAATCACTGGAGGCTACATAAATTATGGGGTTCTCCGCGGTTCCACCTACTTCAATACCCAGGGTTTCCCTGGATGAACTAAAGAATAAGCTTCCGTCGTCATTATGATCCTGAATTGTGGTAATGGCATCCAATTCTTCTGCGTCCGTTACCACATAATTTCCCGGGCCATTTCTTTCGATGGTAAAAACCATGATAAGTCCACGGTAATCGGAGACATATAGTCTTCCATCCGGTCCAAACTTTATGGAAGTTCCGTTTGTAATGGATGGAAATCCATTTAAATTGAGCTCATTCAATGAAAAACTGACCTGCGCAAAGGTCGAGCTGCATAAAAAAAATAAAAAAGTTACACATAGAAGTCGGATACACCTATGTATTGTGGGGTAAAGTTGTATCATATTTGTTCTTTATATGGGCTAAAAAGTAATTACGTAAAAAAGCACGGGAAATCCCGGAAATGTTTATTATCTCATATTGAATGTGTTTAGTAATGACGGGGGGCAGTACGAATATATATCACATGTTTTAACTTGTACCATTACGCTGTACCAATTAAGACCAATTACCATAAAATTCGGTGAACGTCAGAATTGGGCATTCATCTAACTTGCAATGCATTACTCTTAATGACCAGGTTTCACCATCTTATGCATATTCCTACTGGTTTAGAGAGGGTTGCATTGTTTTTTGTTTTAGGGAACAGAAACAATTTTTCAGCCTATTTTTGCACAAAACGTATTGTATGTTAAACTTTTTTTCGAAGAAGGAGTACCTGATTGATCATTTGGGAGGTCTTGTGGACATCCATAATCATATCCTACCAGGTATTGACGATGGTGCTAGATCCGTTGATGATTCATTAGCTTTGATAAAGGGGTTTGGTGAGTTTGGTGTTACAAGGTTTGTATGTACACCGCACATCATGCACAATTACTATCCGAATACGCCTGAAACCATTCAAGAATCCTTTGAAAAGTTGAAAAATGCATTGAATCAAAGTGGTATGGATGAGGTGTCATTGGACAAGGCGGCTGAACACATGATCGATGATAACTTTGAAGAATTGTTACACCATGATCAGATTATGCCTCTTACAAGATACCATTTGCTGGTTGAAATGTCTTTTTTACAGCCTCCCATAAATATGAATACGGCCTTGGACAAGATTATTTCCAAAGGACTTTTCCCCGTGCTGGCCCATCCTGAACGGTATTTATTTTTGAGCAGTTCTTCCAAACGCCTTAAAAGCTATAAGGAAAAGGGAGTTTTGTTCCAAGTAAACCTTTTGTCATTAGCGGATTATTACGGTAGCGATGTAAAATCAAAAGCTCTTAAACTAATGGAAAACAATCTTATAGACTTTGTTGGGAGTGATGTTCATAACATGCAGCAATTAAAATCGCTAAAAGAGGCAACCATTACCAAAAAAACAGGCAAAATGCTCCATACACTGGTCAATGACACCATTGAACAATTCTATTGATTGAATGTTCAATATATACATGTAAAAAACGAAAAGCGGGTGATAAAATCACCCGCTTTTTTATTTAAAAAACACTTTGAACTTTAATTCCGCACCAATAGTGCAACCCCTATTGTATCACCTTCACTCAATTCTACCGTGATGTAATACAGCCCATCCCTAAGCGTAAATATTGGAATTGCATAATCTCCACTAGTTCCATCAACGCTTACTTCCGCTGGTTCATGTGACTCCATGAGCCTACCAATGGAGTCATGTAGATTAATTTTGGTAATGACCGCTCCATTTGACAAATTCATTACTTGAAGATTGGCATAATCCCTTGCCGGGTTCGGGGCTACAATAACAGACATTTCTACTCCCGAAGGAGCATTATCCATCACTTCTATTGTTACGGACGTAGTATCTGTCAACCCTTCGGCATCTGTAACCGTCAATGTGACTTCATAAGATTCAGCGTTTTCAAAAATATGGGTTGGGTCAGCTTCCGTAGAGCTACTACCATCACCAAAATCCCACGCATAACTTACAACCTCAACATCATCTGTGGAGCCAGAACCTGTAAATACAACTTCCAAGGGTGCATCACCGAATTCGGGGTTGGCAGAAATCACAGCAACAGGAGCCTCATTGGTCATCTGTGGATCGGTTACCGAAATTATTACCACCTCGGTATCGGTCAGTCCGTCTCCATCAGTCACCGTAAGTTCAACATCGTACGTTCCCGGTGTATTGAATGTGTATGTCGGGTCAGCTTCCGTGGATGTACCACCATCCATAAAGTCCCAAGCATACTCTACCACCGCAACATCATCTGTAGAATTGCTTCCAGTGAAGGAAACTTCCAGCGGGGCATCCCCGCTCATAGGTGTTGCGGAAGCATTCGCTACTGGAGCTTCATTACCATTAGGTTCTGTAACTTCTATACTTACCATAACGGTATCCGTGAGTCCTTCCGCGTCAGTCACAGTAAGCTCTACATTATAGATACCTGCTGTTTCAAATGTTGTTACTGGGTTAATTTCATCCGATGTTGTACCATCTTTAAAATCCCAGAAATAGGTAACAATACCTACATCGTCCGTTGAGCCAGCACCATTAAATATCACTGGAAGTGGAGCTTGACCCGTTGTTGGGTTAGCCGAGGCCACAGCCACGGGTGCTTCGTTGCCTCCCGGTTCAGTAACCTGAACGGTGACGGTATCTGTATCGGTCAATCCACCTGCATCAGTAACGGTTAAAGTAACTTCATAGGTTCCCGCCGTGTTAAACGTATAGGTTGGATCAGCTTCCGTAGAACTGGCACCAGCATCATCAAAATCCCATGCATAGCTCACTACGCCCACATCATCTGTGGAACCACTTCCTGTGAAAGCTACTTCCAAAGCTGCTGCTCCTGTATCTGGGGTAGCTGTTGCCATGGCCACTGGAGCTACGTTAGGTGAAACCGTAATGGTCACGATATCCGTATCCGTCAATCCGCCGCCATCGGTAACAGTAAGTTCAACATCATAGGTTCCCGGTGTGGTAAATGTGTATGTTGGATTTGCTTCTGCGGATGTTCCTCCATCCATGAAATCCCAAGCATAGGTAACAATACCTACATCATCGGTACTTCCGCTTCCTATGAAAGCAACTTCCAACGGTGCTATTCCAGATTCTGGAGCAGCAGTTGCCAATGCCACAGGTGGTTGATTAGGTTGGTTTACCGTTATAGTTATTACATCGGTATCCGTTAGTCCCTCTACATCTGTAACCGTAAGTTCTACATTATAAACCCCGGGCGTATTAAAGGTATAGGTTGGACTTGCTTCGGTTGATGTACCTCCATCTATAAAATCCCAAGAATACGTGTCAATAGCCAAGTCATCTGTTGAACCTGTACCATCAAAAACAACCTCTAGAGGAGCATCGCCCTCCGTTGGTATGGCCGAAGCCACTGCCGTTGGGGCAACTCCTGTTCCATTAACCTCAATGGTTATGCTCTTTGTATCGGTGTTAAGATCATCATCCGTAACAGTTAAATCAACCACATACGTTCCTATTGTGGTAAAGGTATGCGTAGGATCGGCCTCATTCGATATTGGAGATCCATCCTTAAAATCCCATGTATACGTATCAACTCCTACATCATCCAACGAATTACTTCCTGTAAAGTTGACGGTCAAGGGTACAAAACCACTGGTTACGTCAGCTTGTGGAACCGCAATCAAATCACCAGGTTCCCCAATGTACCATACGAAGTCGATGGTTTCATTTCCTGCAGGATCACCATCATCGGTAACCGTTACCGAAACACTGTATGGACTATTATCAGCCGCTCCAGGACCACTGACACCTCCACCCTGTTGGGATTCTGGTGCATTGAGTACCGCATTGGTGTTGTTATTGTAACCGTAATCGTCCACTTTATACAATACCATTCGATCAATGGCATGACCTAAGGAACGTTCTGAAACTTCCATGGTATAGGTACCAGGGTTTACAAACCAAACAAAGATTTCATGGTTGTCATTATCGCTGGTTCTAGCCTGCCAATCATAGGTTTCAGGACTACCGTTACTTCTATACACTTTAAAATACCCATCAGCTCCAACTCCATTAGGTGTTGTGGATGCTGTTATCCTTGAACTTCCTATTGGGAAAACAATTTCTGATTGTGCCCCTTGAAGGTTCGCAATGATATCTGCTTCGGTTCCTGGGTTGCCCACAGAACCATCAATTCCGAAAAACCACACATCATCATTATTGGGGAAACGCAGCCAGTTATCATTTTCCTCGGTAGGATCAACACCAGAGAAGAAACTTCTCCAATTGAAACGATATACACCCGGATTACTGATTGTTATTTCATAGGGTATTGTACTACCGTTTATATTATTAAAGTTATTGTCATTAGCAATAATACCTGTCGCTCCATCTATATTGGTAATATCCCATCCTGTGGTATCCCCTGATTCGGCTTCAATGACCACCAATCCGTTTTCTTCAATAAAGTTATCGCCACTACCGCCAATAAAACCATCATCAATGGTACCTGTTATGATACCCGTGGTTTCATTAATGGTCAAATCCGGTGGTAATCCTGTAGCACTGAATGAGGTGTTGTTTGGACTTGTTGCCTGGATTTGTAACGATACCACGTCTCCCTCATAGTTATACTGATCTCCCGGGTTTGTAACTCCAAAAGTAGCATCGGGATTATTGGTAAGCGTAATACTGTAGGTACTTGAATCATCATAGTTGATGGTCAAGGTAGCAATCCTATCTGGGCCGGTACCTGACAATGAAACACTCAATGTATGTGTACTGTTTGGATTGATCAAAGCGTTAATCAATTCACCCGACTCAATAGCAAAATCAGCAGCATTGGCCCCAGTGATTTCCATGGAGGTCACAAAAACTCCCACGTTACCATCGATGACATTTAAATCAATGTCCTGGGTTTCACCATCACCAATAACCACTGTATTTGCCGAAGACAGTGCACTAACTACGCTTGGGGATCCCACAGGGCTATCTTCCCCTAGAAACTCCATGTTCTTTTGGTTTCCACCTGCTCTGTTGGGAGAACCACCCAAAATATGAACCCCAGGTCCAGAGACAATGGCCTGTGTACCATGACGTTCAAAATTCATGTCGGGCAATCGATCCCACGATTGGGTCACCGGGTCGTATTCTTCTGTAATGGCCAAGGCATCGTCGGTATTGACGCCATAGACCAATTCATCTTGTACCTCACCACCAATCACCACCAGTCGGTTGTTAAAGTTTACCGCAGCAGCGCCTCCTCGAGGAGTTGGGATATTCTGTCCGCTCGGCAGGGTGCTCCATGTTCCAGAGGTGAAATCATACACATCCACTTCAGGGATAACGGGTTTAAATACACCCCCAGTACCTCCAGAAAGTCTACCTCCCGCAGCGTATAATTTGTCTCCGATCACTACAGCTGCAAAGTGGTCCCTTGCTCTTGGCGCATCGGCCAAAGGTGTCCAGGTGCCTGTAGCAGGATCGTATTCATCAAACCAAGCCACATAGCCTCCATCATGCCCATCATTATTTCCACCTACTATGTAAAACTTATCATCATAAACCACCAAACCTGTGGATCCTCTTTGTCTTCCCGCAGGTATTTCAGGACCTTGAATCCATTCTTGGGTAGCTGGGTTGAACATCCAGATGTATTCCGTTGGCACTTCATTGGGATAGGCATTGTCTTGGAATGCACCAATAACCCAAATGAGACCTTGATATTCGGTAGCCTGATAGTGGTTAAATTCCTTGGGCGCTGAATCGACCAATGAAGTCCATGAGTCTGTGGTATAATCGTAAATATCGATGGTTTGCGCTTCTTCGCGACCACCCATCAAATAAAACTTATCACCCGCTTGTACAAAAGAGTTTTCGTGTCTTGCGGTATAGTTTTCATTCTCGTCCTTGTCCGTCCATAACAATTGCGTATCCACAGTCCAGATAAATGCTTGGCTGGATGGAGCCGATAATGGCTTCACTGCGGTGACCACCACGGAATGTGTGCCATTGGCATTTGGACCGCCTGTAGCCGCAGCCGCATTGATAGTACCGGATATTTGACCCGTTGAAGGGTTAATGTTTATCCCTTGAGGTTGGCCAGAAATATAATAGGTAATATTCTCTCCGGGATCTCCTCCACTTGCCGAAGCATTGAAATCCACCGCATCCAGAATGCCATTGTCTTGATCGGGAATACTGGCCAAGGTCAATGTTGGATTACCGGTATCTACTGCATATACCTCAATGGCATTGATCAATGGATTCTCAGTCACATGGCCAAAAGAGATGTTCAATGCGCCATCATTAACCGTCGCCGGATAAGAAATCATTCCTCCTACCTGGTTGCCAAATCTTTCAACCAAATCCAAATCGTTTTCAACCAATGCACCTTCTATGAAAATGTCAAAAACGCGATCTCCAATGTTACTAGTACCGTCAAAACTATTTCCCATATAGAGATTGACTACATAGTCGGCGTTTTCAACAGTCAAGACATATTCCATCTCGGGCCCTGTGGCCAAATCATAACGTTCTTCATTGAAAATGCTCAAATATGTACTACTGTCTATGTATGCCGGTATGGAGGAATCTTTAGTGTTGAACGACATGACCTCATAGTCTTCCGTACGGCCAGTGTTAACCATATAATTATTTCCTGTCTGTGCTCCATTGCCCAAATCATCTTCCCAATTGGCACCTAGATCGGAAGCTACAACTTGAACTCCACCGGCATTAATACGGTACATATAAGGTTCAACAATCTCCCATACAAAATTAATTTGTGCCTGATCACTGGTCAGTCCATCACTATCATCAACCGAAATGGTAACGTTATAAGGGCTACCCGAAAAGGCTCCCTCTTCAATAGTTCCAAAAATATGGCCATTGGTGGGCTCTATATCCACACCTGGTGGTAACCCAGTTGCTGAAAAACTAAGATTACCGTCGCCGCCTGCTGCATAGACCGCCAAACTTCCATCCACATCGTCACCAGCAAAGCCCAATTGGTCTGCAATGGGGTTTACATAAATGGGTGTATCAGAATCGGAAGCATCCAATATTTCAATACCATTGATCAGAGGGTTTTCTTCCAGCCCGTGCAGGAATTCAATATTTAGGACCCCATCGCTAACTTTTACAATATGGCTGATCATGGTACCCGTATTAGGTCCATAAGTTTCCGACAAGTCCACATTATTGAGCAAAGGCATAACAACGCCTTCTATGGATACATCAAAAATCCGTTGCCCTGGTAGTGAAGTTCCTGCAAATCCATCACCCATGTATAAGCGGACTTCATAGTTACCTGGTTGTGGAGCAACAGGGAAAGAATATAGCATGTTAGGGCTGCCAGGTATGTTGTCATAACGTTCTGAATCAAAAATCTCATCAGGTGTTGTGGTTGTGTTTACGGAACCATCCGTGCTTGTAATTGTTCCGTTAGACGAACTGTTCGTGCCTGCCGCTGCCAAGTATATTGAATTATTGGCTTTTGTATCTTCACCCCAATCTATATCACCATCAATACTGGACAACAAAGGTCCTCCTGCATTAACCCGATATAAAATAGGCGGTGTCTCGGTAACCGTTACGGTAAAGGTATCATCCACAAAATTAAGGTCCTCATCCGTTGCCCTTATGGTAATATTGGATACCTCGGCTGTGGAAGGAAATGAAAGCGTCAATATATTGTCCGTAATACTGGCACCTATTTGATTGTTGGTATTGCCTTGAATATTATAGGTAAGGTTGGCTGCACCATTGTCGTCATCAAAATAAACATCCAAGTTGATATTCTCATCGGCTGAGTCTATGAGTTTTTCAATATCCGGTATGCCTTGAACCACCGTTGGTGTTTCTGCTTTAACATATAAAAACTCCCAAGTACCTTCCAATTCAAAACCTGAAGCATTGGATGTACCAATAACCCCCACCGCCAAATCAGTGTTTGCTAGCTGAATAGCATCCAAAATGGTGCCTTCAGCCGTAATGGTGCCCATAATATTTCGGGAACCACCATCCAGTTCGTATTGTAATGAAACATCCCCTGAAACTGCATCTACCACAAAGTAAAAGTCAATACTGGAACTAGGTCTGCTAGGAGCAGCGATATTAAACGTTATAGGTGTTTGTGCATTATCCCCTATTTCTTGCTGTGCCACGAGGCCTGAAGGTGTGGCCACAAACTTAATATAGTTGCTCTGCGTACCGTCACCGATATAAATACCAATTTCTCCATTTGGTGTGTTTGCATTGGTGTATAGTTGGTTTTGTGTCAAATCAAAACCTCTAATTTCACCTTGTACCGTGAAGCCTCCCATGGATTGGTCCACTTGAACACCGTATTGGAATGCTTTTTCTTGGTCGTTATTGGATTCAAATGCTGTTCCATCGCCCATTTGCATGGTCAAGGCACCAATGGCTCCACCGAGTAAGTCATCAGGATTTGGACCGGGTTTATCCAACCAAGCCAACCAATTACTGCCAGTATCACCATTATTCATCATTCCTGTCATTCCCAAACCTAAATAACCACCAAGGCCCGTATCTGAATACAAATCATTGGTTACGGGTAGTTCAAACGCATCGCTTCCGCCTACATTGGGATTTCCCAATTGGAACGGATCATTGGCATCCAAGATACCATCTGCATCATCGTCATTATCGTTAAGATCGGAAATGGAATCGTCATCAAAATCACTGGGCTGAGAACCTCCGTTACAGGGGTCGGTACCATTATCTTCTTCGTCTTGATTGGTGAACCCATCAAAATCGTAATCGCCATTGGCATCATATTCTGGGTCACTTGGGTCTAAACACTCTACAAAATCTTGTGGCTCCAAAATAACAATACCTCCTGAAGATGTATTGAAAAGACCTACCCAAATGGTCCCTGGAAAAGGGTCTAAATCGCCATTACAAGTTATTCCCAAAGCATTACCAGCTCCCCCAGCACTTAAACCGGAAGCCCAAGATGTTTCCAATGTATTTAAACTACCATCAGGGTTCAATACCACCCTATGTAAAATACCATTGTTCTTCCCAACTATAAGATTTCCTTTATAGAAGTCTCCACCGTTACTAGCAGTATATTCATCAATACCGTTAGAGTTTCTTGGAAAAATTGCAATAGGGGCATCATCCGGGCCATCAGGATTAGGTACCGACGGACCGCGCCAGTCACTTTCCACCGGGTTCGCTACCTCAACTGGTGGCCAATCTGCAGGAAGTGCAATGGAAGGATCATCCGTATAACCCGCTTGCGGATTTGAAGGATCATAAATCAATGTCCTGTACGTAGCATTATTTGGATTGGAGTCCGGAGATGTCAACAAACCTGCACCCGTTGGGTTTGCCCGGGTTGGGTTGGGGTGCCCTCCATAAAATGTATTGAAGGTATAATTTTGAATGTCCGTGGTAATCAATTCCAAATGATCCTCGTTGTCCATACCTTCACCATTCTCTGTGTTGGTATTTATATCCCCTCCAGGCTCACCGGGACGATAGGCATTGGTTACATTGGCTGTTCCTTGATTTTCTGGGAGTCCTCCCCAACCTTCATTGGCACCGTTGTCCGTAACATACAATGCCCCACTTTCCGTAACGACCAAATCATAGGCATTTCTGTAACCGGGAGATACAATTTTCACAGGGCCGCCCGCTACAACCTTCGCTTGGTTCAATCCGTCATTGCCACCAAAGGGATCATTTACATCAATACCGTTATAGCCTGGTGCATCTGGATCTGTAACCCCATTTGCATTGGCCCGTGTTGGATCATCCAATGTTGGTAAGTTGTATTTGTATTTTCTACCGTTATCAAACTTGTCGGCCATGGCTTCTATAGCATCCAGATCAATTGCCAATATAGCTGCAGAAAGGGCATATTCGCCCAATAAGGCAAAATTGACGGAAGGCGATCCCCCATTGGCATTCCCCCCTTGAGCCACAATCAGGTAATTTGTACCCCCAATGGTTACAAACTCCAAACCGTTGGTGGCATGATTTTCCTCGGAGCGTGGTAATCCCCTAACCAAATCGGCCACATCCCAAGAAGTTCCATTCCAAAAGAAACGGGTAATGGTTCCTGAATTGGTGTCCAAACCTGTATCTCCCTGGCCTGTAGTGGCTCCACCTACTCTAATATCACTGGAAGCTACATAAATAACCGGATTTGTTGCAGTTCCAGCAACAGCCAAGCCTGTGGTTTCCCTTAGGGTACTGGAGTTGTTGCTACCATCATCATTATGGTTTTGGATTCCTTGGACACCGGTAAGGGTTTCCATGGACGTTACCTTATAGTCATTGGGACCGTCACGTTGCACGGTCATTACATGGACAAGACCTGTATATTCGGTGGCATAAAGTCTTCCATCTGGGCCATAGGTCAACGATGTAATCCCTGAGGTAAACGTTCCTTGGCCATTTAGGTCTAATGCACTTTGTGGAAAACTTAATTGAGCCTGAACTTTAAATGAAAATATTGTTGCTAAGAGTAAAAACAACAATACGAATTTGGGGTAATTTTTTTTCATAACGGTAAAAGTGTTTTCAACCATTTTTTTATTAGCTAAAAATTGGTTTTACAGGGTTTAAAGATACTTGAATGCGTATGAAGCTTATGGATTGAGCGAGTTATATTCGTTCAATCCTATTTCTTTATCGATAAAATACAACGCCACTTGTTAGGTGATTTAGCAGAAAAAAAAACGCAGGATTTACCTGCGTTTTTTTCCGATGAAAGTCATATTGTAATGGGTAGCTATTTAAACCATGCGGATTTTAGAATTTCCACCATTTTTTGGCAACTTTTCCGTAACCGTAGCCATACTTGCCGCCATACCCTAAGTTGTTCAGTTTTACATCATTGACCACAAAAGAAAGACCTTTTATTTTGCCTTCTTTCTGTAATTTTAGTGGAAAATCAAGTGCTTTGGTCTCAGTAACATCAGCCCTCGTAACGTAAATTAATTGATCCGCATGTTCGCTGATCAATAGGGTATCCGAGACCAACATCATAGGTGCCGTATCCACGATGACATAATCATAACGTTCCGAAACTTCATCAAAAAGCTCTTTTAACCTGCCACTCATAAGAAGTTCTGAAGGATTAGGGGGTATTCTACCCGAGTAAATCACATCAAAATTGTTGTCATGAACCAGCATGGTATTGACAATCTCCTTGTAAGAAGATATATTTCGATCATGGAGATATTCGGTCAACCCATAATCCGATTTGTTTTGCCCCACAGAAAGTTTATCAACATTCTTTCCTGTAAAAAAGCTTTTGAATTTGGGATTACGCACATCGGCCCCAATCAACAAGACTTTTTTATGGGTATTGGCCAAAATCATGGAGAGATTAACCGACAAAAAGGTTTTACCCTCACCGGGCACACTGGACGTTATGTAAATAATATTATTGGATTTTTTGTTGGACCTGGATTTCATTAAATAGTCCAGATTGGCCCTGATGATACGCAATGCCTCGGCCAAAACCGAGCGATCATCTTTAGTGACAACTTTTTGCTCTTTTTTGGAAAGCCGTGGTAATTCTCCCAAAATGGGGACACTGCTATGTACCTTTTTTTCCAGATTGTGCATGTTGTGCACTTTGTTGTCCAACAGGTCTTTACCATAAATTGCGGTAAAGGGTATTAAAAGACCCAAAATCCCAAAGGCCAAATAAATTATTTTCTTTCTTGGGGATACCGGAAGTTCTTCAAAATATGCGCTGTCGATTACTTTTGATTTTGGTGCTGTAGAGGCCACTGTTATTTGGGCTTCCTCTCTTTTTTGCAAGAGATACAGATATAAGGACTCGGTGGTTTGCTGTCTTCTGGTAATATCACGCAGCGCCCTTTCATTTTTTGGAGCTGAATAAATCTTTGAATTGATGATGGCTTGTTGCCCACTCAAGGTGTTTACCTGCAATCCCAAATTGTTCACTGTGCTGTTTAAACTTGCTTGCATGGTCCTTTTTAAGCTACTTAGCTGCTGATCAAGGTTAACAATGACAGGGTTTTTTTCATTGGAACTTTCCAATAGGCGGTTTCTTTCTTGAACCAACTGGTTGTATTGCTGTGTTGTGTTGGCAATGGTGGGATCCGACAATCCCAAATTAGCTGGAAGCACCTCAAAACCTTCTTGTTGGTCCACCATGTCCCGCATGGAAGAGGCAATGTTCAGTTGTGTCTCGGCATTGGCCAAGTCTTGGCGGTTGGCTGCTCCTACATTAAGATTAAGATTAGCTTCGGAAGCAATATCCGTGACCCCCCTCCCCGTTTTGAAATCTTCCGCAGATTGGTCCACAGAGGATAAGCTCGATGATATATCGGCTATCCGTCCTTCAATAAAACTTGAAGTTCTATCTGCTATCTGTTGTTTATCTTCAATAGCGTTCTTATTATATATGGCAACCAACTCGTTAATGATATCCCTTGCTTTCTCCTTTACTGGATCTTGCAGGCTAATGTCCAGAATATTTGAGAAATCATTAGGCTTTGAGATAATGATCTCATTTTGGTATTCCGTAGCAATTATGGAAAGGGGCAATACCTGCACTTTAAGTTTTTTCCCCAAATGATTGCTGATATAATTTGTGTTGGGTGTAATAACTATATCCCCAAAGGGAGTTGTAATGTTCTTACCAAAAGCATAATTCTTGGGAGCCTCATCTTCTTCAACCGAATAGCCAAAACTTGTTGTGGAAGAATTTAATTCCAAGTAAAACTCAAAATCCGCCTTATAAATGGTAGAATCCGGCGCAATGATGTTGAGGGTTATCGGTGAATTATTGTAAAGTTCCGTATTTCGGATGTTGCCCAGTGAATATACTTTGGTGTTGAGGCCCAATTTCTTGGCCACTTCAATCAAATTAGATCGGGATGTGATTATTTCAACCTCATCCTCAACATTATTCTCCATATCGGAAAAAACGTCAATATCCTGCAAAAGGTTCGCCCCTGGACTTGCCGATTTTTCTTGAATAATTTGAATTTTTCCCTTTGCCAGATATTTAGGTGTAGAATATCGAACAAAAAGATGGGCAACAATAACTCCAATGATAAAAGACAGAACAAACCACTTCCAGTTTTTGGAGTACTTTCTTATTTCATCGCTAAAATTGAAGTCACTACTATTGTTTTGACTCATTGCCAAATGGGATAAATAGGATTATAAACTAGTTTCTAGTTATAAGAATAATTGCTGATGTAATTAGGGTTGATATTATTGATACGTACAACCCAGCCCTATTATCAAGACTCGAGGCGGTTACCGCAGACTTGTTGGGCTCTATATATACTACATCGTTCTGTGTTAAATAATATACCGGGGAGTTCAGAACTTCCTTATCGGTCAAATCAACCTTGGTGTAGACTTTGGTGCCATCAAAATCTCGGATGACCATTACGTTGTCACGTCTACCCTTTATGGTCAGATCCCCTGCAAGTCCAATAGCCTCCAAAAGTGTGATTCGCTCTCCTTCAACACGGTAAGTGCCAGGGTTATTTACATCTCCCAATACCGTTACGGTAAAGTTTCTCAATCTAATATTAATGATGGGATCCTTTAGATAATCGCTCAATTTCTCTCGCAAAAGCACTCTAACCTCCTCAGGAGAAAGACCTGCAATCTTTATTTTTCCTATTACGGGAAAATCGATTTCACCATCTTGGTCCACCAAGTAATCAACCTGTTCGGGACGCATACCATCTTCTTGTGATCCTCTAAATAGGTTGAACGGTACACTGGCCTCTGGGTTCAGGGTTGATATATGAATGCCAACCAAATCATCGACCTTAAACTTAGGTGAAAAGGTATTCTTATCCACCAAAGTTTCAAAGTTGTTTGAATTCTGAAAATAAACCACGTCTTTTCTTGATGCACAAGAAGTTACCAATAAGGCGATTGTAGCCAACAATACAAGATGAAGACCCTCTTTTTTTATAATTCCCATTGAAGTTGATTTATTGTATTTGATTAAGATTGCATGATTTTTTTGTCCTCAATCTCTTTTTCGTCGGCAGTTTTGGACTTATCAAATCTACAAAGATCAGAGTTATTAGAAATATACTCCGGTACTATTTCTTTCATTAATTGCACAATGCTTCCATTGAAAAACATGTTGGATACAAAAAGTTCATCGATTTTTGATCGGACAAATTCGTAATTTAAATCCCTGACCTTGCTGATCATGATCTTTTTGTTGTAAGTAGGCAAGGTATTTTCTCCATTGGCCAACAGTTCCTCATATAATTTTTCACCTGGCCGCAAACCGGTGATCTTAATGTCAATATCCTCGGGGTATTTAAGACCAGAAAGTTTTATCATGTTTTTGGCCAAGTCAAATATTTTGACCGATTCGCCCATGTCAAAAATAAAGATCTCACCACCTTTTCCCATTGCACCGGCTTCCAATACCAACTGGGATGCCTCAGGAATGGTCATGAAGTAACGTGTAATGTCTTTGTGGGTCACGGTAAGTGGGCCTCCTTTTTCAATCTGTTTTTTGAAAAGAGGTATTACTGAGCCATTTGAACCCAAAACATTCCCAAATCTGGTGGTTATGAACTTGGTTTTCTGTTCTTGCTGTTTACAGCTGATGTACATTTCAGCGATACGCTTGGTAGCTCCCATTACATTGGTTGGGTTCACCGCCTTATCCGTAGATACAAAAACAAACTTCTCTACATTATGGCTAATGGAGAGATCGGCAATGATTTTTGTGCCGCCTACATTTATTTTGATGGCCTCATATGCGTTGTACTCCATTAAAGGCACATGCTTATAGGCCGCCGCATGGAAAAGAATATCCGGTTTGTGCTCTTCAAAAAAGTGGTTCATCCTATTTTTGTCCCGGATATCGGCTACAATGGGAACAAAATTGTGGTGCCCCGCTTGTTTCAATTCTTGTTGAAGATCATATAAAGCAGACTCCGCTTGATCTATTATTATTAAGGCGTTGTAATCATAGTTTGCAATTTGCCGCGCTATTTCACTCCCGATGGAACCGGCACCTCCGGTAACCATAATGGTTTTGCCCCTTAACTCCTCAGAGACTTTGGACTTCCTAATGCTAATGGGCACCCTGTTGAGCAAATCTTCAATCTGTACGTTCTTGATCTGGGATACCTTAAATTCCCCATTGATCCAATCTTGTACAGGCGGTACGATCTTAACTTGCACAGGTAAATCAACCAAGCCTTCAACCAGTTTTCTAAGTTTAACGTTATCAATCTTATGAATGGCAACAATGATCTCAGTTATACTGTACTTATCTATTAGGTATTCAGTTAAATCTGATCTAGAATGTACAGGAAGACCGTTGATTCGCTTTCCAGATTTTTTCTTGTCGTCATCTATGAACCCCACCACCTTGGAATTGGTAGCCGTATGGTTGCTAAGCGCATTACATGTAATGATACCTGATTCACCTGCACCATAGATGAAAACATTTTTAAAAACCTTGAACTTAGCAACCATGTTGTGGTACATGGCCTTAAAAATGTATCGCGATGCAGTAAGTCCAACAAAGCTGATAAGGCTGTGTATTATGATAATGGAAAGTGGTATGGTGAAACCATCAACATAGTCGAACTGACGATTAAGAATAATCACAAAAATAATCAGGATACTGGAAAGGCATATTGCATTGAAAATGTTGTAAATGTCCTTGATTCCCGTATGCCTAACGAATCCCTTATGAGATCCTGTCACCACAAAAGCAGCGGCAGCCATGACCATGACAACAGGCAATTGTACCAAAAGCTTTGAAACATCAAAATCAAAGGAAAGATTGAATCTGATGATATAGGAAAGCACAAAAGAAAATGCAATGACCAAAGTGTCAATGGCCAAAACCAACCATTTTGATGCATATCGATGTGAGTTCTTTAAAATGTATTTTTTTAGCATTGGTCTAGATTATTTAAGATTAGGGAGGTTATTCTGTACAAATCTTCTTCGAGCAAGTTGGAACCGCTGGGCAAACAAAGTCCCCTTTTGAAAAGATCAGAAGACGTTCCATTGGTATAACTTTTAAAATTTTTGAACACGGGTTGTTCGTGCATGGGCTTCCAGAGTGGTCTGCTCTCAATATCTTCAGCTTGTAGGGCAAGCCTTAATTTTTCCCTTGACTCATAAGATGGGGTAAGGATACAGGTAAGCCAGCGATTACAGTAAAAGCCATTGGGCTCTTCCAAAAATTGAATCGATTCAAGGTGCCCTAATCGTTGTTTATAGTACTGGTAATTTACTCTTCTTGCAGTGACCCTGTCGGTTAAAACTTCCATTTGACCACGTCCTATACCCGCTAAAATATTGCTCATTCTATAGTTGTGTCCAATAGAAGAGTGTTCATAATGTGGTGCGTTATCCCTAGCCTGTGTGGCCAAGAAAACTGCTTTTCTCTTTACATCAATATCTTTTGTGAGCAGTGCACCACCACCAGAGGTAGTGATGATTTTATTTCCATTGAATGACAATATGCCAATTTCTCCAAAACTTCCACATTTTTTCCCGTTTACAGAACTGCCCAGAGCTTCAGCGCTATCTTCCACTACCGGAATTTCGTATTTGGCGGAAATTTCGGCTACCTCTTCGGTCTTGTAGGGCATTCCATATAAGTGTACTGCTACAATTGCCTTTGGTTTTTTCCCTTTTTCAATACGGTCCAAAATAGCTTCTTCCAATAATTCCGGTGAAATGTTCCATGTATCCTTTTCACTATCCACAAAAATGGGATTCGCCCCCAAATAGGTGATGGGATTTGCTGAAGCGGAAAACGTAAAGCTCTGGCAAATAACATCATCATCATGGGAAACACCTAAAAGTTTTAGTGCCAGGTGAATTGCCGCAGTACCTGAACTAAGTGCGGCAGTGTTTACCTCATTATTATAGAAATCGGATATCGAGTTTTCAAAACCATCAACGTTCGGCCCCAAAGGAGCTACCCAATTGGTATCGAAAGCTTCTTTGACATAGTGCTGTTCGGTTCCTCCCATGTGGGGTGAAGACAACCATATTTTGGTTTTTGTCATCAAAATTGAATCTAGTTAAGGTTATTCGGGAATCAAATGTAGCCAACTGCATCCTAGCCAAAGCCATAATTCGTTCAAGGCGTAAAATTATCGATTAAAGGGATATTAAAAGTGAAATTTGTATGAACATTCTTTGGTTGTGTGTCAGTGAACGAAATAAGTGGGTAATATGTCCTTTTTTGTAAACAATAATGGAAAGTTTTTAAAGTTATTATAACATTTGCAAAAAAGAAACCTAAATCCCTAATGAAAAAAATCAATAAGATTTGCTGTATTGGCGCCGGCTATGTAGGTGGCCCCACTATGGCAGTAATAGCAAAGAATTGCCCTGAAATTGACGTTACCGTGGTTGACATCAACCAAAAAAGAGTAGACCTTTGGAACCACGAAAATCTTGACCTTCTTCCTGTTTATGAACCCGGTCTAAAAGAGATAGTTGACGAAACTAGAGGGAGAAATTTGTTTTTTTCAACTGAGGTGGACAAAGCCATTGATGAAGCCGAAATGATATTCATCTCGGTAAACACTCCCACCAAGACCTACGGTAAAGGAAAAGGTCAAGCAGCCGACCTTAAATATATTGAGCTTTGTGCAAGAAATATCGCCAAAGTGTCCAAAACGGATAAGATAGTGGTTGAAAAATCAACCCTGCCCGTTAGAACGGCCCAAGCCATTAAAAGTATTTTGGACAACACTGGAAAAGGGGTTAAGTTTGAAATCCTTTCCAATCCTGAATTTTTGGCTGAAGGTACTGCCGTTGACGATCTATTGAACGCCGATAGGGTACTGATTGGTGGCGATGAGACCAAATCCGGGCAAGAAGCCAAGGACACCCTTAGCTGGGTCTACGAACATTGGTTGCCCAAAGAGCGAATATTGCAGACCAATGTATGGTCTTCCGAGTTATCTAAATTGGTGGCCAATGCATTTTTGGCCCAACGGGTTTCTTCCATAAATTCAATCTCCGCACTTTGTGAAAAAACAGATGCCAATGTGGCCGAAGTGTCAAGAGCAATTGGTTTTGATAGCCGCATAGGATCTAAATTCCTGAATTCCTCTGTTGGTTTTGGAGGTTCATGCTTCCAAAAAGACATCCTAAACTTGGTGTATATCGCCAAAAGTTACGGGCTCGCCGAAGTGGCCGACTATTGGGAGCAAGTCATCCTTATGAACGACTATCAAAAAAGACGTTTTGCCGACAATATTATTTCTACATTATATAATACGGTATCGGGCAAGAAAATTTGTTTCTATGGTTGGGCATTTAAAAAAGACACGAACGACACCCGTGAGTCTGCCGCCATTTATGTAGCAGATGCCCTTTTGGACGAACAGGCCCAAATTGTTGTCTATGATCCCAAGGTTTCAGAGGAAACCATTTATGCGGATTTGGATTATTTGGGAACCAGGAGTCCTGAGGAAAACAGAAAACTTTTAAAGGTGGTCAAAGACCCTAAGGAAGCATGCAAAGACGCCCACGCCATTGCCATATTAACGGAATGGGATGAGTTTAAAAACTACGATTGGCCTGCCCTTTTTGAGTTGATGTTAAAACCCGCTTTTGTGTTTGACGGAAGAAGAATCCTTGAAAAAGAGAAAATGGATTCTATTGGGTTCAAATATTACAAAATTGGGCAATCATGAGAATATTGGTGACCGGTGCCGCTGGTTTTATAGGATATCACCTCTGTGAAGCATTGCTGAAAGGTGGACATTCCGTTGTTGGACTTGACAACCTCAATGACTATTACGAGGTAAGTCTAAAGTACGACCGTTTGCAACAGCTGGGGATTGATACCAAGGATGTCCAGCAAGAAAAAGTACATAGTTCCAGCAGTATTCATGGTGAAAAAATGATTTTTGTAAAAATGGATTTGGAAGACAGAGAGGCCCTTCCAGCACTTTTCAAAGATCATGATTTTGATGTGGTCTGCAATTTGGCGGCCCAAGCAGGGGTGCGTTATAGTTTGGAAAATCCCGCTTCCTATATTGACAGCAATATTGTTGGTTTCTTGAATCTCTTGGAATGTTGCCGACATCACAAGATAAAGCATTTGGTATATGCAAGTAGTTCCAGCGTGTATGGATTGAACGAAAAGATTCCGTTTTCTGTGCACGACAATGTGGACCACCCCATAAGCCTATATGCGGCGAGCAAAAAAAGTAATGAACTGATGGCGCACACCTATAGTCATTTGTATGGGATACCCACAACAGGACTCCGCTTTTTTACCGTTTATGGCCCTTGGGGAAGACCAGACATGGCCATTTATCTGTTTACAAAAGCGATAATCCAAGGCAAGCCCATAAATGTTTTTAACCATGGTAAAATGGAGCGTGACTTTACCTATGTAGATGATATTGTGGAAGGGGTTGAGCGCATCATTGAAAAGCCAGTGAACGAACGGAAAGAATTGTACAAACTCTATAATATTGGCAACAATAGCTCTGTAAAGTTGATGGATTTTATTGAAGCCATTGAAAAAAGTTTGGGTACCAAAGCCGAAAAAAATATGATGCCCATGCAACCAGGCGATGTAACCCGTACCTGGGCCGATGTGGATGATTTAATTGCGGATTATAACTACAGGCCAAATACCCCTGTTGCGGAAGGTATTCAGTCTTTTGTGGATTGGTATAAAGGCTATTATAATTCATGATTTAATTTATAGCCCATATTTTGAGTTGCTTTAGCTTGTTCAAGTTTATTTTTAAAGTATAAAGTTTTTTGAGTGAATTTGCGAACACTAGTTGAACTTATTATTACACGGCCTTTTTATAACTTAAAACCTCTTCCATATTCCTTTTGTTGTAATATTCGGAATGAGTATGGTTTTTATCAAGGCAGGCTGATTTTATTTATCAAAGAGATTTTCGAGTTTTTCTCTTTCTCCAGCCGAAAAGAAAGTTGAATTTTTCTTGTTTTGGTTATAGATTTTGTTCTTTTTAAAATAATCAAAACATGCCTTGTCTTGACTTAAACCAGTATAGGAAAGAATTTCTTGGATTGTACTTTCTGGGTTTTTAATAAAATTGGAATATTGCACCCTTAAGGCATCTGGTCTGAGTTCATCAATCTCTTTTTTAGTGACTTCAATGACTCTCTTTACTTGGTAGGCGGTTATTTGAACGCTATCCGATTTATTGGATTCCAGCCAGTTATAATCTGTCTTATCATAAGCGCCTTGCCACCAAAACGTAGTCATGCCCCTAGTCTTCCAAAAAGGTACCCGCATTAATGAATTCACCACAGCAATGGGATCTCTGGTAATATGGACAACCTTTGCATCTGGGAAAATGCTCAACAAGTAATTTAACCGGGAAGGTCCTGTTATTTTAAATGCCAATCTTTTCTTGCCCTGTTTTTTAACCAGCTTCTTAAAAAAAGAAACAATCCGTTTCTTCTCTTTTGGAGTTGCTTCTTCATTGATCAAAAAATCCTGTGAAAAGCTTATTCCATCCCTTACCAAGTAATTCCACATAGGATAGGCCTCCACAGAACGGAATATAAAGTAATTTAATAGCGATACCCTATTGAGCTGTTTTTTTTGACCGTGAAATCTCCAAAATGGGTTATCCGCAAGTCTTCTCAAATAATTGATGTTGGTATTTCCCAAGACCCGAGGTTGGTATTGGGACGGATAGGCCAAGTCTTTGTGACGCATCACAATTTCAGAAATTACCGATGTGCCTGATCTTGGCGCTCCCAAAAAAATAATAGGCTGCTCCAAATAATTGGTTCCCATAAAACAAATTGCTTTGGTATCCCGAAGACTCGTTACGTCTTTGGAGGTTATTGGTTTTAAAAATAACAATTTCCCGGAACTAACAACCCCGTATTACGGTACTCTCGACCAAAAGCCTTTTTTACCCTATTTGATGCAATTTAAAAGTGCCAATGAACATTTTAATCAAAGAATTCCAAAATAAAACCGCCCTATGAAATTCATAGGGCGGTTCCATTAAAACTGTCAACAGGACTTTATTTTTTGTATTAAAGAAGAATTAAAAAATCAGTCGTTGATTTTTAGGTTATTGGTACCGTCAATCATGGTTTCAAAACCTCCCGCATAGTATTCGGCGCAGATTTCAAGATTGGTATATCCTGCATTATTCACTACTGCATATCCATCAGCAAAGGTCCAATCCACATGGGTTGCCAACATATCATTTGGATTATTGGGGTTAAGGTGATCATGCTGGTTTTCGAACCAATCTGGCATATGGTCACCATCGGAATCCACATACATATCTGTATTGGTGAATGATGTGTTATTCCATTCTGAAGGCTCACGATAACGGGAAGGGGTTGTCCCATTAATAGAACGCTCAATGTATTCTGTATCAATATCATCTCTGAAAAATCCAGGGCTACCATCGGCATTGATACCTCTGTTATGTCCTACTGCATATTGTAGTTTGTTGGGAACGTTCATGACATCCCAAATACCATCAGCAGGGTCTCCAAAATTATTTATTCTTGATGATTCATAATGATATGATAATATTGATCTCTCATCACCACCCTCTGAATTGTCCTTAAAATTCACCCAAAGATTTGTTTGGTTCCCAGATGGGCTTTCATCAAAGCCTGTTACATAATTATCCGCCGTATAGGTGTAGAAAGCGGTAATACCATCACCCATTTGGTTCACGTGTGCTGTTGTCCAATGGGACATGTTGCCCCCTTGGGCATAGTTCTTGAACCAATCAACATCAATGTTTCCATTTGTCCTGGAAAGCCTACCGTTCCAGTTTGAAATCCAGTTATTGTAGACCTCAAAACCGCCAGTTCTTCCACTCATATTGGGTGTTCTGTGACTTATGTTGTAGAACATGTTACGAGCAAACGTGAAATTACCAACATCATTTTCATCTTTACCTTGGTCGCCTATTATGGTCCCCGTATTGTGAGCTGGGTTCGCCTCTGCTATAAGTAGATAGGCCGAAGTACTTTTGGCTGTACCTTCTTCGCTTTCTATCGTATATACTTGGTCAGATGCATATCTAAATGAACAATGGTCTACGTAAATAGAAGAATTAGCCTCTTGTTTGTAAAAATTAAGACAGTCAAAACAATCAACATTGGGGGTACAGCTTGGATCATTGTGCTGGGAAGTGATATGCCTTATGAGAATGTTCCCAGAGTTCCTCCATGAGAACCTCTCCCCAATTTGCGTCATTCCCAATCCCGGCGCCATTTGGCCCCATATCGCTACATTACCGTTACTTGATGATTGATTGTCCAATGGAGATGTATGATTTACTATGCCTTCAACTTTTATAATGATTATCCTTTCGCCAGATGCCTCAAAAGCTTCTCTAAATGAACCTGAACCACTATCATTGAGATTAGTCACTTCATAGATTCTAGCACTCGAAGGATTGATTCTAAAATCTTTGCCGGCTCCAAAGGCTGATGGGAATGCTTTTAAACCATTAAGTGTGATAACGTCATCGATAACAATATTGCCGTCGTTGCCATTTTCATCATCTGGTTGTGGATTGTCATTAACCTTGCCCGCATATTCAACCACCAAGCGTGGACCAGGATTGTTTGGGCTCTCCTTTGAGGATATTGAAATATCATTTCCAGATGCAATGTTCAAAACAATGGATGTTAAGGAAGGGGTCAACGATTTGATTTCCAAAGGGATACGCTGATTATAGCCAACAGCATATTCACTGTCCACCTCTCCCAAAAGTACTCCAATGCTCGGAGCATTTTCAAGTGATAGGGTTTCTTCGGTCCAATCATTACCAGTTCCTTTATAAGCTTCCAAGTGACCATGACCTTGGTCGGAATCAGTGGTAAATTCAAGGTACGCATCCGTTATGGTTCCTTCAATAGATCTTAAGTCAAATTTCAAATAGGTTGTTCTTACATCGGCTTCAACGCGGACAATGTCTTCATCAAAACCTTTGCCGTCCTGTAAATAAGCATCATCAATTGCATTTAACGTAATTGTTGCTGTTTCAACTTCAGAACCATTACCGCCATCAGAATCATTGTCAGTTATGGTTTCTGGGTCATCCAAAACTGCTTCGGCGAATAAATCTGAATCTTTTTGACATGAAGAAAACACCAAAAAGAAAAAAGAAATAATAAACAACATAAACGTAGTTGGGGTGGGGTTACGTTTCATAAGTAAGGTTAAAAAAAGTACAATTCAAGATTCAGTATGCAATAGTATATTAAAAACGAAAAACTCCGATTAAAAGTTGTCTTTTTTCGATGAAATACATGGTTTTTTAAATATCAGTTATTTCATCGATACTAAAATTCATACAATCGCTCTTGATTGCCTTATGGGGTTAACAATTTTTTCACCGAGATACGGGTCCATTTTTCTTTTGGATCTTTGGAGCGACAGTTTTAACATTGATTTAGCGTTTTCGCCTGTTTTTGCATCCAAAATGGATGCTATAACGAAAAAATGGGTAGTTGGGATGATAAAATGTTTTTGGCTCGAAAAAAGTTTAGACCTTAGCGTGAATTTTGATGAAATCTTTGTTACGAAATTTATTGGATCCAATACAACGGTCCAATAAAAAATATAATCTGGAAAATACAGCGAAGTTTTGTAATATCTGTACCCCCACTGCGCTTTAAAAAATCCAATGGCATAACAATAAATGACTGATTCACCGTTAACTTTTTTAATAGACTAATTTTGTAAACTTTTTATGGGTCCTTCAAAGAACGATTCACTTACCAAAAAAGGAATAAAAGGCTTTATTTGGAATTTTTCGGGTTCAGTTGTCCAAATTGTTTTACAGTTATTGGTCATAGGTATTCTATCCAGGCTACTTACTCCTGAAGAATTTGGTGTTGTTGCCATAATCATGATCGTGGTCAATTTTACAAAGCAAATCACTACAATGGGTATTGCAAGTTCATTGGTTCAATTACCCGAGATAACCAACAAACATATTTCACTGGCCTATACGTTTTCCATTCTTTTAGGAACCCTTTTGGGATTTGCCTATTATGCCCTCACTCCAGTATTTGCTGATTTTTTCCACATTCAAAAAGACATTGAGGCACTTCAATTTTTTTCCATCTTTTTTCCTTTGGTAAGTTTTGGCAGTGTAGGTGAAGCCCTATTGAGTAGAAAGTTCCGGTTTGATGTGGGGGTTAAAATTGGCCTGGCAGCCTACCTCTTGGGTTCAGGTACAGTTTCCATAATCTTGGCCTATCTGGGTTATGGGTATTGGTCACTCATTTGGGGCCAGTTTATTGGACTTTGCATTACTGTTTGTTTGACCATTTGTTATGAGGTCCCCAAATTTTCATTGCGTTTGGAAAAGCAGCCTTTAAAGGATCTGTTCTTTTTTGGCTCAGGTCATACCCTAGGGATTATATTTAACTTTTTTGGTGAAAAAGCGGATAATATTATTGTGGGCAGAACCTTGGGGACCGCTTTGTTGGGGTTTTATTCAAAGGCCTTCCAATTGTATTCCATACCCGCCAGTTTTTTTGGGACTATTTTCGACAAGGTCCTATTCCCTATTCTATCCCAAAAACAGAACGACATTAAAAAACTATCATCTTTCTATACGTTTAGTACAACCTTTTGTTTTGGGCTCTTGGTTCCCATAAGTGTATTGATTTTGATCAATGCAGAATTTATTATCGATGCGTTTTTGGGAGGTCAATGGGGGTCTGCGGTACTACCACTGCAATTGTTGATATTGGGGCTGGCTTTCCGTTTTGGGACCCGAATAAACAAGTCATACCTTAAATCGTTGGGGATTGTGTACAGGGGAGCCTATTACCAACTGATATTTGCGGTCTTAATGTTTGTCTGCACCTATATTGGTGGCCTTCTCTATTCGTTGCCTGGGGTCGCTGCCGGGGTATTGGTGGCCACTGTGATCAATTATGTGCAAATAGCCTATAGACTCTATAAGGTTTTGGATTTTTCAGGTGTTGGGCTAATAAAAGACCTATCAAAAAACATCATTTTTCATTTACTTTTTGTGCTGAGCACGGTAGTGCTCTATTATTTCGAAATTAAATCAAAATGGATTCATCTGGCTATAACCGTAACGGTATATTTGCCCATATTTGTACTATATTTTAAGAGCAAGAAAAATATAATTTTTACCCCTAATAATCTTTCCATGTTTATTTTAGTTGCCAATTCGTTGCCTGGAAAGATTAAAAATTATATGGTTCGAGTACCCATTTTTAAAGACTTTTTTGCAGAACATCCATGAATCTAAAGGTCCCTTACATAATTATTGCCTTTTTATTGGCGTTTGACAATGTCTTTATCAAATTTCGCTTGGGAGGCCTTATCAGTATTGACCGTGGGTTGGAGTTCCTATTCTTTTTTATACTCTTTAAGCCTTATCTAACAGCGCTAAAGACCAATTCCTTTTTTAGGGGGTGGAATATTTTTTTAGTAGCTTTCACGCTATTACTATTTCTTGTTAATCTCCGTATTTTGGCCCTTAATGAAATAGAAACCAAATATGTTTTAATTGATTTGTTCAAGGGATTCTCCTTTATTGTATTTTCCTATTTATTTTTCCTTATTGCCCAAAAGAATTTAAAATACGTAAATGTAGTTTTAATAGGCCATTTCTTTATTTGTCTGTTCGCCCTTTTACAGCACCCTATTTCGCCCATTGCTAGTGAAATGTTTGAATTTAAAAGGTTTCTATTTTCAAATGTGACTGAAGGTAGTCGTGTTTCTGGAACTCTTGAAAACGAAGATATGTATATTTCTGGAGGGTATGCTGATAGATTCAGGTTAGCTGGCCCCTTTGCCTCTACCATCTCATTCTCTTACTTTGCCATAAGCAGTTTTTGCATGGCCTTTTTTATGTATATCAAAACCAAAAAAAGAATTTACATGGGCTTGCTTGGAGTTCTATTTGTTTGCTCCATTCTTACCCAGACCCGTTCATTGCTATTGGGGGAACTTGTTATAATTGGCGGTTATTTCTTTTTTGTTCCCCATAAAAAAAGGCCTATGTACCAATCTGCCATGTTTGTTGCAGGCTTGCTTCTTTCACTCTTCGTTGTTGTGGGCCAAGACTATTTTTTGCCCAAAAACTCCCGATTGACCAAATTGAGTTCAGAAGGGGAGTCTGATAGTAGGCCATTATTATGGCTAACAGGTGTCACTGCTGCAGTAACCTATCCATTTGGAGTATCCCAAAAAGAATACAAAGCCGTAAAACAAGATATGTACCACAAGTTTGGACATACTGCCATATTGCATTTAACTTCACACAATGGCATCATCAATGTGGGCATTTATTATTCGTTGCTTGGGTATGGGCTGCTCTTTATGTTGGTGAAATTTTTATTGGAGCACAATAGAAATTCAAATTCCATAATGCGGGTCTTTTTTATCTTGTGCCTGTTGGGCTATGCCACCCATATAAGCTTTCACAACAACATTTTTCTCAGTGCGGACTATCCGTTTTTTATGGTTCTAATGTTATTGGGTCTCGAATCCCAGGGCTTACTTTCAAAACCAGAGGAGGAATCACAGCATTTGAGTCCAATTCCTGATTAAAAAGCGAAATCAACCTAAAACAATGGCCAATAATGTTCATCAAAATTAAGTCGCAAGAGCTTTTCAAAACAAAACCATAAAACCCATTTAGAATTGGAGAAAAAAATTGATGTCCTTTTTATTTTGCCATCATTGCGTTCTGGAGGTGCTGAGCGGGTGATGTCTTTTTTGGCCCAAAACATAGACCCTAGCCTATTTAATTCCCATTTGCTGATTACCGGTTCCAATGCTGACCAGAAATATAACGTAGAGAACATTCCCGTAACCTTTCTAAACAAAAGCCGGGTCAAAAATGCCATTCCTGCAATTATTAAGTTTCTGATCAAGAACAGGCCTAAAATTGTGATTGGTGCCATGGGACACGTAAATACGGTAACAGGGCTGATCGGACTTGCTTTTCCTTGGATAAAATTTGTGGCCAGGGAAACCACCATATCCAGCTTTAGTATGGAGAATGAGAGTACCGAAAATGAAAGGCCTGCTTTGCCCTATCGCTTGGCATTAAAATCACAGGATAAGATTATTTGTCAATCCATTGACATGAAGAAGGACTTAATTGAAAATTTTGGCTTGCCCGTTTCAAAAATGGTGGTCATCAATAATCCGGTAACCTCAAAATTCAAGTTAAAGGAACGCAAATTTTCAGAGGACAATGTATTGCGGTTCATCACCATTGGCAGGTTAACGGAACGGAAAGGGTTTCAAAGGGTTTTAAAAGTCCTGTCTGAGTTCGATAAACCTTTTCAGTACACCATAATTGGGTCTGGAGACTATAAAGACACCTTAGTGAACTTGATTGACGAATTGGGGCTTATTGAAAAAATCACATTTATTTCGCATACGGATAAAGTGAATGCGTATTTGGCGCAGAACGATCTCTATCTTCAGGGTTCTTATGTTGAAGGTTTCCCAAATGCATTGTTGGAAAGCTGTGCAACAGGCACGCCAGCCGTTGTGTTTGACGCTCCTGGTGGAATCAATGAAATTATTATTCCCGGGCTAAACGGTTATATAGCCAAGGACCATTCCGATTTTTTGAAGAAATTGAAATTGTCCATCAACCACGATTGGGATTCAAGTGCCGTCCGGGAGTCCGTATATTCCAGATATTCGGAGGAAAAGATTTTATCTGAATATGAAAACCTTTTTCTAGGTTTGGTCTCCCCCAAGAAAAAATTTCAGGAAAAAATAAAATAAACTGATTTGCTACGTTATGTAGTAGAGAATTTTAATTTCATGAAGGTTTTACAGGTAATCAATTCTTTAAATTCAGGTGGAGCAGAAAAACTGGTCACCGATTTATGTATCGCTTATCTAAAAAAAGGGGTGGATGTTGAACTGGCTTTACTGAACGGCCAAAAAACGGCGTTTCTAGAACGCTTGATAAAAATTAGTCCTGAGTTAAAAATCCACAACTTGGGCGAAGGCAAAAGCATGTACAGTCCAACGCATATTTTTAAGCTAAGAAGATTGCTGAAGCAGTATGATGTGGTACACGTGCACCTATTTCCATCTTTTTATTGGGTTGGTTTTGCAAGTTTTCTTGGGAATGTTCGCCCTAAACTTTTCTACACCGAGCACAACACTACCAACCGACGTAGAAACCATCCCCTACTAAAACACATTGACAAGGTTATCTATAGGCGTTACACCAAAATCATTTCCATATCGGATGCAGTGCACCAAAACCTGCAGGAGCACCTTGGAAAATTGAAAAAGTTGGTGTTTCAAATCAATAATGGGATTAATCTAAATGAGGTAAGTTCCGCAAAGCCCTATCAAAAAACAGAACTGGGTTTTGATGAAACAACGACGCTTTTGTTGCAAGTATCGAGCTTTACACCTCAAAAAGATCAAAAAACACTGATTCAAAGTTTACAACATCTTCCAGAGACAACACATCTTATTCTAGTGGGTGATGGTCCGTTGAGAACAGAACAAGAAAAACTAGCGGCCTCGTTGAAGCTATCGGAAAGAGTTCATTTTTACGGACTGCGCAATGATGTGCCCCGTCTTCTAAAAACTGTTGATATTGTTGTTCTTTCCTCAAATTTTGAAGGCCTATCCCTATCTTGTGTTGAGGGGTTGGCTTCAGGAAAACCATTTATGGCTTCCGATGTGCCCGGTCTTACCGAAGTGGTCCAGGGATATGGAATCCTATTTCCCAAAGGGGACCATGAATCTTTGGCCTCGAGCATAAACAAACTGATTGAGGATGAGGATTACTATAAAGCTGTAGTTGAAAAATGCATGGCTCGATCTAAAGATTTTGATATAGAAGATATGGTAGAAGGCTATTTGCAATGCTATACGGGTGCCATTAAAAAATAAGGAACAATTCAATAAACGCCACAATCAATGACAAAGCCAAAAGTTCTAATTATTTGTTCTGTTTCCTATTCCCTGCTTAATTTCAGAAAAGACTTTATTGAAGAACTTGTTCTAGCGGGTTATGATGTTTGGTGTGCTGCTCCTGATTTCTACGATGACAGTATTGAAAAGGTGAAAGCCATGGGCGCCCATCCCGTTGAATTCAACCTGCAAAGGAAAGGGCTAAACCCTATTAAAGACTTTAAAAGTGTCTGGGAACTTAAAAAAATCATGAAAGACCTGGAGATAGACTTTGTGTTTGCCTACACCATAAAACCGGTCATTTATGGCTCTTTTGCAGCACAACAATTAAATATCAAGACGTTTTCCCTGATCACGGGACTTGGCTTTACGTTCAGCGGCGTTTCCATAAAGTCCAAACTATTGGGTCAGGTCTCACGACTTTTGTACAAGCTTGCCCTCAGAAAAAACAATACTGCCATTTTTCAGAATGTGGATGATAAAAACCTTTTTTTGGAACAAGGTATTCTTCCCAAAAACAAGGAGTCCTTTTTAGTGAACGGTTCTGGAATCAATATAGATCGATTTCGCTCCAAAGAAGCTCATGAATTCAATAAAGGAGGTATCGTAAATTTCATCATAATTGGCCGATTGATGGTTGAAAAGGGTATTGAACTGTTCCTGGATACAGCAGTATCTGTACATAAGGAAAACAGGGACGCTAAATTCCACGTGGTTGGAAGCCCTCCTGAAGACTTGATCGCATTGGCATCAAGATTACAAAAACTACATGATGATGGTGTAATTGTACATCATGGTACGCAAACCGATGTTAGACCTTATCTCAATGCTGCAGATATATTTGTTCTGCCCACCTATTACAGGGAAGGCGTACCGAGATCCATTTTGGAAGCCTTGTCGGTAGGTTTGCCAATCATAACAACCAAAACCCCCGGATGTAGGGAAACTGTACTTGAAGGAAAAAACGGATTTTTGATTCCTCCAAAAGAATTGGAACCTCTTCAAAAGGCCGTAAGCTACTTTTTGGATAATCCAGATAAAATTGAGGCAATGGGTAGGGAAAGTAGAAAACTTGCTGAACAGAAGTTCGATGTTCGTTTGATAAATGCTGATTTACTTAGAATCATCAACCAAAATATAACATAATGTATTCACGGTTCTTTAAACGGATAATAGATTTTTTGGTCTCATTGATCGCGCTACTGGTGCTGTCACCCATTATTTTAACATTGACCGTTCTGCTAGCATGGGCTAATAATGGAAAACCCTTTTTCTTTCAGAAAAGACCAGGGAAAAATGAGAAAATCTTTACTATCATCAAGTTCAAGACCATGAACGATAAGAAGGATGCCCAAGGCAACCTTCTCCCCGATATGGAACGCATCACCAAAGTGGGCAAGTTTGTGCGTGGGGCCTCCCTTGATGAACTCTTGCAACTTATCAACGTACTCAAAGGAGACATGTCCATTGTGGGGCCCAGACCCCTTTTGGTGGCTTACCTCCCACTCTACAATTCCGAACAGGCCCAACGGCATAATGTAAAACCTGGAATTACCGGTTGGGCACAGGTCAATGGGCGCAATGCCATAAGTTGGGAAGAGAAATTTAAGTTGGATGTTTGGTACGTCAATAACATCAGTTTCGCCACTGATGTAAAAATCTTGATGAAAACGGTGCAAAAAGTAGTACAGCGCGATGGAATATCGGCCAGTGAAGAGCAAACCATGGAGCGGTTTATGGGAACCAAAAATGGGTGAATCTTTTAACCCGGGATGCACGTTCAAAATAGGAACGTGGCATCACTTATGTACGATTCAAAGAATGTTTGAACAACTTTATAGATAAAAATCAAAGCCATACCAATAAATACCTAGATTTGGACAATGTACGAATTTAGGCAAGCTGATATAACATGAAAACTGTAATGATCTTAGGGGGATCCAAGGGAGTAGGCAAGGAAATCCTCAAATCCTGTGTGAAAAAAGGTTATAATGTAGCCTTTTGTGGGCGAAACCAAGAGGAAGGCGATAAGGTTATCCAATCTACACAGGCCGAAAATCAACTCTATTTCCATAAGTTGGACTTGAACAGTATTGAAGAAATAGAAAACTTTTACAATCAGACCATACAACGTTTCAAAAAAGTGGATGCCCTAATTTTATATGCGGGCATTACTCCTGTTGCCTCAATTCTTGATGCTGAGGAAGATGTGTATGACAGTGTGTTCAACATCAACCTTAAAGCACCATTCTTTTTATTGAAACACGTGCTAAAATCCATGGTTGAACAACAGTCGGGTTCCATCCTATTTTTTGGGTCGGCGCATATGGATTACGGTGAAATTGACCGCGCTCCCTACGCTCTAACAAAAAGTAGTTTGTATACCTTATCAACCCATATAGCCCATCATTATGCCAAATATGGCGTGCGATCAAATTATTTGGTCATGGGTTGGACCAATACCGAGGGTGAACTTGAACTGCGAAACAAAGAAGGCGTAAGCGAGGAAAAACTAAAGGAAAAGGCATCTGGAATTATCCCAATGGGTAGAATGCTCAATACGTCAGACCCCATACCCGCGGTCATGTACTTTATTTCAGACGAATCAGCAATGACAACTGGCTCATTGGTGCGAATTACAGGAGGAGAGTTTATTTAAAGTATGATCCATCTTTGATTTTTCAAAATAGATTCCCATATATGACAAAATCAGCCACCGAAAACAATATTTATATAGGAGGTTTGTTTTATATTGAATTGCATAAACTATGAGTCAATTGAATACTGTTGAAATAAGCGTTATTGTTCCCATCTATCGGATTGAAAGGTACTTGCCTCAGTGTATCGATAGCCTTTTAGACCAATCTTTTTCAGATTTTGAATTGATTTTGGTGGATGATGGCAGTCCTGACAGTTGCCCCAAAATTTGTGATGATTACGCAAAGAAGGATACCCGGGTAGAAGTCATACACAAAGAAAACGGTGGACTTTTAAGTGCAAGAAAGGCAGGATTGGATCAAGCCAAGGGAAAATATATTGCATACGTTGACGGTGATGATTGGGTAGATACATTTTATTTGGATGTGCTGTTCAAGCTTGCCGTGGCAAATGACTCTGATCTTGTGGTCACGGGCCATTTCAGGGAATTCGATGGGAAAATTGAGACCATAAAACCAAAATCCACAGGCATCTATGAGCATGAAGAATTGCAATCCTCCATTCTTCCCAACGCCATCTATAATGGTCGTTTCTGTGAGCATGGTATATCAACTTATGTGTGGAACAAATTGTTTAAAAAATCATTACTGAGTGAAGTTCTCTATGATGTGCCCAACGAAATAATCATGGGAGAAGACGCCGCCATAACCTATGCCTACCTGGCCATTTCAAAAAAAGTCACCGTAAGCCGTATTCCCGTTTATTATTATAGGCAACGGCATGATTCCATCGTAAAATCCATTGAAAATCCACAAATGGAATATTACAGGCTGGGGCTGTTGACAAGCTTTCTAAAATCAAAACTCAGCAAGTTTCTGGATAAGGAAAATCTGGACAAACAGATTACTTACTATTTGTACTCCCAAATTCTGGTTCGCTCTGGAGGGTTGATTTTTGACGAGGACAACAATCTGGTTTTCAATCCTTTTTTAAATGTCGGACCCAAGTCAAAAGTGGTTGTTTACAGTTCAGGTTCATTTGGGCAACACATCCTATCCACGAATACCAAAGCCCATTTTTTTGAGGTGGTCAAATGGATAGATCTGGACTACCATCCCTTAAATATTGGTGGGAACCATGTACAACCCATCAGTGCAGTAAGCAACAGTGATTTCGATCATTTGATCATAGCCACCATCAATCCTACAAATCACGATGAAATCAAGGAGGAGCTGAAGCTTATGGGCATTGATGAAAACAAAATTGTAGAAATAAACACAAACATGGGGGACATTAAACAAATATTGATGGATTTGGGCTTCAATGACCGATTTGAATTCCAAAAAAATTAATACTGCCTGTTTAAAATTGAAACCCCTGGAACATCAAAATAATACGATGTTGTAATAACTTTGATTTATGAAAAAACTTATCATATTGGGAGGAAACCCAGAAACGGCCGTTTTGGTCGATGTGGCAAACGCAATGGGCATTTATACCATTGTTGTTGATCCAAATCCCAATGCTCCAGCAAAAAAGAACGCTTCAGAAACCCATGATATAGATGGTTTTGATATTGACGGCATCGTTAAGTTGGCAAAGGATCGTAATGTAGATGCAGTATTGGTGGGCGTAGCGGACATCTTGGTAAAGCCCTACAGGGAAATTTGCGAAAAACTGGGTGTACACTGCTATGCTACCAAAGAAGCTGTTGAGGCATTTTGTAGCAAGGACGGGTTTAAAAGATATTGTGCTGAATATAACATTCAAGATATTCCCGGCATCTATTTGGATGAAACGAACATCGACAAGCCTGAAAACCTCGACTACCCCTTAATGATTAAGCCCGTGGATAGCGGTGGTGGTGTTGGTATGAAAATCTGTAGGGACGACAAGGATTACAACGAATCGGTAAAAACAGCATTGAAATTTTCCAAAAAAGGCGTTGTCCTTGTTGAAAAGTACATGGACTGTGATGATATGGCCGCCTACTATACTTTTAGATATGGTGTACCTTATATTTCCGCAATATCAGATAGACTTACTACTAAAAAACAAGGGGATGCCAGTCCAGTTTGTATTGGGGCTGTTTATCCGTCCAAGCACTCCCAACTGTTCATAGATCAGGTACATCCAAAACTCTGCGAACTTTTCAAAGGGTTGAAAATCCAAAACGGCGTACTCAACATTCAATTTTTTGTGGAAAATGGGATTGTCTACGCTTATGATCCCGGCTTTAGATTGCAAGGTGAGGCACCTCACATTCATATTGCCCATATCAATGGGTTTGATCATAGGGAAATGTTAGTGAACTATTCCTTCACTGGAGAAATGGGCGAAGATGACTTTGCTGAGAAAAATGATTATTGGTTCAAAGGAAAGACAGCCTGTACCATTTGGATACTTCTTACGGGTGGCGAAATTGGTTCCATTGAAGGTGTCGATAAAATAAAAAATGATCCAAACACCGTTTTTGTACTGGAACGATTTAAAGAAGGAGACACCGTTGAAGAAGAATGGTTGGGAACCGAACGACAAGTGTATTCCAGAATATACGTGGTGACCGACACTATTGCGGAAATCAATTCCAAAATCAATGCGTTTAAAGAAGTATTGAAAATCAAGGACACCAACGGTGAGAACATGATTTTGGAATGGTTGAAGCCTTTTAACGAAAATGATTATTAAACAGGAGAAATTCCTTCGTTTCGGCAAAACAGTAGTAGTTTGCCCCATAAAACGGCACTAAATCAATTTTATTTGTCCATACTGAAGGATGCCCTAGTTTTATGTTGATTTTAAGGATAATAAGAAAAAATCAAATATTGCGTTAGTAACATTGAAATCTTTGAATCAACATTTTTTTAGTGATTAAAACAACAACACAAGCCAATTAAGATTGCAATGAAATTAAGCATACTTATTCCACTTTATAATAAGGAAAAATATATTGAGCGTTGCTTTAAAAGTCTATTGGATCAAGACTTATCGTCAAATGAATATGAAATCATTATTGTTGACGATGGTTCCAAAGATTCAGGAGCTGCCATTGTAGCGGAATATGCTGAAAAGCATGCTAACATTCATCTCATCAAACAACAAAATCAAGGTCCAAGTGTAGCCCGAAACAAATGTTTGGAAGCGGCGAAGGGCGATTATGTCTATTTTCTGGATGCAGACGATTATTTGGCCACCAATGTTCTAAAAGCCGTGATTGAATTGGCCACAGAACATGAGCTAGACGTACTGGAATTCAATACCAAGGAAAAGAAAGAAGGTTCCGAACTTGATTTTGATTCCATGACACAAAACCCACAAAATCTGCCTGTGGTTGTTATGGATGGTATTACCTACGTTGCCGAACACGGTTTTAGAAATGAAGCGTGGCGTTATATTGTTAAGCGAAGCCTTTTGGAGGATGCCGGGGTGAAATTTATAGAAGGCACCTTGTACGAAGATGCTATTTTTACGGCCAGTCTCTTTTTTAAAGCCAATAGGATGGCCAAAGTGGACATGGATGTGCATCGGTACATTGTAGTTGAAAATTCCATCGTGACCAGCAAAGATCGGGCACACAACCTCAAATTTATTCATGGAATGGTCAATGCCATCGAACATTTCCATAGTCTGATCAAAGGTTTGGACAGTTCCCATCCCGATTATGGCAGAGTGGTTAAAAACTTAAAAGGCAAACAACAAGCTTATGTTTTTGCCCTGATCATAAGAACTTTAAAATACCGTCTGCTCAGTTTTAAGGAATTAAAGCAAATACTGTCCAAACTGCACACGTTTGAAGCATATCCGATGGACCCAAAAATTGGAGGTATCGGTGAGGGCAGTACTGGCCGTTTGTACAATATGACCTTTGTCCCGGCCTTTAACAATAAAACATGCCTTTACTTGGGTATGGGATTGATGAAGATCATGCCCTCACGTTAATAACAGCATTAAAATTTTGGTCTAGCTAGCTACGGTATAATAAAACGTACTGTAGCTTTTTTTTTGCCTAAAAATAGAAGTCAAGTAGCCAAATAATAGCATGCTACAAACGACCTCTATGCTTTCATTTGGCAATGGGCAGGTCTATATAAAAAAGTAGCTGGAATCCATTCTACTTTAAAAAATACACATAAAAAAGCCATAGTTTTCACTATGGCTTTTAAGGTTTGATGTATCTTTAATCCTAAAATTCAACAATCTGGAATTCCGATCTTCTATTTTTGGCGTGCTTTTCTTCCGTACAATATACTCCATCCTCACACTCGTTTACCAATTGGGTCTCCCCGAAGGCTTCATGACTAATCCTATCCCCTGCTATTCCTTTTGAAATAACATATTCAACGGTACGTTCCGCTCTTCGTTCCGAAAGCCATTGATTGTATTGGTCGGTTCCCCTTGAATCGGTGTGTGCCGTTACTTTAATGATCAAGTTTGGTTCATCTTGCATAACGGTGACCAATTGGTCCAAAAGTTCTTTATCCTTGGAAGTCAGATAGGAAGAATTAAGCTTGAAGTACACATTGCCCAATCCATTGATTTTGTTTTGAAGGGCGGCACGTCTGGCATCCTCAGCATCTTTTTTGGCCTTTTCGGCAGCAGACAGTTCCGCAGCTTCTTTTTCTCTTTGCAGACGTTCGGCCAACAATCGAGCTTCCTCCTCTGCTTGTGCAATGGAATCTTGAACTCTTTTTTGTTCTTCCTCCATCTCTTTCAACAAAGCAAGTTTTTCCTCTCCTTTTCGGGAAAGTCCCTTTTCAACTTCAAAACGATAGGCCACGGCAACCGCATGTTGAATGTGATTGTTCGCATTTTCTGTACTCATGGCCCATTTACCCGAAGTATTAATATCAAGACCCCAATGATCGGAAAACCAAGTCCTAAAACCCAAAACCGCATTGTAGGTTCCCCTACCCTGGTTATTGGCATCGGTATATCCCGCTCCTATTCCAACATAAGGATCAAAAAAACCGGTTTCCCCCAAAATTTTGTTCAAATCGTAGCTTGCCCTAAAATCAATTCCAAAGTAATCTATGTCTTCAGGGTTAACTTGTTTATCAATGATTTTTCCCTCCTTATACTTATTATAGGTACCAATGGCCTCCAAACCAAGACCATTTTTAAAATAGCGCCCCACACTGATTCTAGATGGGTATGGTACCATGTTCCAAGCATCTTTAATGTCAAAAAGCCTGTCAAATTCATGTCCAGAGTCGTCCACGATATTGGTTCCAAGGGATACTAGCCAGTAGCTTTGTACTATGCTATCCTTTTTTGTTAATTCAATGTCTTGTGCAAAGGTTGATGCTGTAAAGAAACAAGCCAAAGCTACAAGCGCTGGTTTTGAAATATTCATCATTCAGGATTTGAGGTTAATCAACAACAAAGGTATGTCACTGCTATAGAAAGGTGGATTTTGCACTTTCAAGTGCTTTTATTTTCGATAAGAAGTACATATTCCCATTTGAATTACCATCCCGTCTTTTGAAAGCTGAGCGATTTGACGGTCAACGGCATTTTATATAGATAAAAGGGATATAAAATAGGTGTTGCCTCTATATTTTTGGTGGTTTTAAGGTCCGTTAGCTCAACCGCAATGGTCAGTTCGTCTTCAGTTTCAGTTGTTTTGGACAATATGGGCATCCTTTCTCCCCTTTGTTCTCCCAAACAGACCACAATGGCCATTTCCTTGGAAAAATCTATCATAGGCACGGGAAGCCCGGGTTTTCGGGTCTTGTTGATCTGAGAATAAAATTTGTTCAAGGATTTTGTATCTCGAATCGCCATGGCATCATACTCCATAACACCACTATATCCGTCCTGCGCCACAAGTACCAAATCTTCAATTTCTTCTCCAGCCAAGCTCTTTTGCGCCTTACACGAAAACAGACAACATACCAGCGATAAGAGCATTATAAACCGCATAAATCAAAACGTGTTTTTAAAGCGGGATTTGAAGGCTTTTTCATAAAGTTCCTCATAAAGCGGTAGAATATGTACAATATCAAACTTAGACGCCACATTGTATGCATTTTGTTTGAATTTTTCTAAAACAGTTTCATCCTTTAGGATTTGCAATGCCTTGGAAGCCATATCGTCCACATCGCCCACATTTGATAAAAATCCAGAAATCCCATCCTTGTTCACTTCTGGAATTCCGCCTGTATTGCTGGAAACCACAGCTACCTTATTGATCATCGCTTCTAATGCCGCCAAACCAAAACTTTCCGTTTCCGATGGCAAGAGGAATAAATCGGAAAAACAAAGGATTCTATCAATCTCGGTGCTATTGCCCAAGAACAATACTTTTTCCTTCATTCCAAGATCATCGCATAATTGTTCTGCCTTTTCCTTTTCTGGACCCTCTCCCACCATGATCAATTTTGCGGGAATCTCTTTTTGGATTTTATGAAATACCTTGATCACATCCGGAATTCGCTTTACCTTCCTAAAATTACTGATATGGGTAATGATACGTTCATCCTCTTTGGCCATCAAGGTGCGTTGGCAATCTGTATATTCCGTACTGTATTTTGACTTTTCAATAAAGTTTGGAATGACCTCGATATCCTTTTCAATGTCAAAAAGTTCCATGGTGCTTTTCTTCAAGGCTTCGGAAACAGAAGTGACCACATCAGATTTATTGATGCTGAAGGTTACCGCTGGCTTATAAAAAGGATGTTTGCCCACCAAGGTAATATCGGTTCCATGAAGGGTTGTGATCATAGGAATGAAAATACCATATTCCTGAAGCATTTTCTTTGCCATATACCCTGCATAGGCATGCGGTATGGCATAGTGCACATGGAGCAATTCAATACCATAGAGTTTTATGGTATCCACCAATTTACTGGATAAGGCCAATTCATAGGGTTGGTAATGAAAAAGAGGATACTCGGGTACGTGCACTTCGTGAAAATGGATGTTATTTCCCAGAAGTCCCAACCGTACCGGCTGCCGATAGGTAACAAAATGTACTTCGTGACCCCTTTCGGCCAAGGCTATACCCAATTCAGTGGCCACAACACCGCTTCCACCAAATGTGGGGTAACAAACAATTGCAATTTTCATGACTACAAATCTAAGCCAATATTTGTTGTTTAATTTATAATGGAATCATAAATAGCTTGCTGGATCCTTGTCCGCAAACCCGATCTTATCAACAAATTATTGGTGGCCGAGGGATAGGTTCTGTTGGACAAAAACACATACACCAGTTCAGCATCAGGGTCGGCCCAGGTATAGGTGCCCGTAAAACCGCTATGCCCAAAGCTTTTTGGGGATACACATCCACAGGTTGGGCCGCTTTCTTCCAATTGGGGTTTATCAAAACCAACACCACGTCTTACATTCTTATTGCAGAAATAGCAGGTATTGAATTTTTTCACGGTACGCTCGTTCAAAAAACGTTCCCCACCGTAATAGCCTCCTTGCAAATACATTTGCATGATCTTGGCCACATCATTGGCCGTACTGAACAATCCTGCATGTCCCCCCACTCCACCTTGCATGGCTGCACCCATATCATGAACATACCCTTGAATGGTTTGGTACCGATAATAATCGTCCTCCTCAGTGGGAACAATTTCATCTTTTGGAAATTTATCCAGTGGATTGAACGCGGTGTACTGCAACCCCATGGGCCTGTACAGAAATTCATCGATAAGTTTGTCAATGGGTTTTCCATACGTTTCCTCAATATACTTTTTGAACACGTAGTAACCAACATCACTATAGCGGTACCGATTTGATTTTAAACTCTGTCGCCCAATACGTTCATAAATGGAATCTTTGTAGGCGTTGGTTAGGTATAGGTGATCCGCCACTTGGTAGGGAAATTCTTGGGAAGGGTTGTGACTGTAAAATTCAGGGGAAGGCCTTCTGTCCTTGTTCAAGGTGTCCAAATAAAAAGCGATCCAAGCGGGCAAACGGCCATAATGTGATAGTGCTTTTAGTACAGTTACATCTTTAAGTTCCGTATCTTCATACTCAGGGACCAATTCCTTGAACGTATAGTTCAATGCAATTTTACCCTCTTCTTCCATTTTCATGATCAAGGGAAGTGTGGAGAGGATTTTGGTCAATGAGGCCAAATCATAAATGGATTGTTCATCAATATATTCCGATGAATTATAGGTGGGCTTACCAAAACTTTTGTTGTATATGACCTTACCTTTTCTGGCCACAAGGACTTGTGCTCCAGGATACATCAATGAATCCAATCCGTTTTGTACCAGTGTATCCACCATGGCCAATTGTGAGGAACTCATCCCAACTCGCTCCGGAATGCTATAACCTAATCGTTGTAACGGTTTTACATCCACTCCCGTGTTCACTGGAAACTCTTCATGGGCCGAAACAGGGAGTTTTCCGGTTGCCCCGGTGGCTCCAAAAATTACCTCCGCTGTTTTTTCTTGGGCTATTTTGCTGTTCTGATATCCAACAACAACACCATCCATGGTGTCAAAATTAAGGACGTCCAAAAGTGCATAGGGTTTTGCAAACAATGCCAATATAGTATTGCTGGTTCGTAATCTTGAGATTTCCTCAAGCCAAAAGAGCTCATTTTTAGAAAATTTATATCCTTTCCAAGGGCTTTCATTGCTCATGTGGAACCCAATGATCACCAGATTGTAATTTTCCAATTCCTTTTTATATCCCGCGATATCCTTCGCCTTAATCTGAGTAACCTTAAAATACTTGTTGAGCGATGCAACAAAAGTGGAACCCGAATCATCTCCAAATTGCACATAGGCAATTTTTTTGTTCTCCAGTTTCTTAATGGGCATCAATGAAAAATTGTTCTTAGCTACCGTAATAGCTGCTTCAATGGTCTCCTCATACACCACATCGTTTTCAATGTCATTCAAATCTTCATAAAGATTGTTCAAATCTATTGGACGATAGTCGTACAAACCTGCCTTGTACTTGGCCATCAATATTTTTTTGACCGAATGGGCCAATCGTGCTTCCGAAATGACCCCGGTATTGTAGGCCTCAATCAACTTCTTCTTGGCCTCGAGCACATTTATGGGCATTAGAAGCATGTCGTTCCCAGCTAAAAATGCTTGAAGTTCCACTTCCCCATCAGGAGCAAATTGAGACACGGCCTTCATGTTCAGGGCATCGGTAAAAACCAACCCTTTATAACCCATTTCATTCTGAAGTAATCCGTAGACAATAGCATTGGAAAGTGACGAAGGATACCCCTCTCTACTTTCCAGACTGGGCACATCCAAATGGGCTATCATGATGGAGCTCAATCCTTGTTCCATTGCTTTCTTGAAGGGATACAGCTCAATGGAGTCCAACTGTTCCCGATTAGAATTGATTATGGGCAATGCTTTATGGGAATCTGTGGCGGTATCGCCATGCCCTGGAAAGTGTTTTCCACAAGAAAGAACACCTGCCCGCTCCATTCCTTTTATGAGGGCGACTCCTTTTTCGGCCACATTTTTGGGGTCTTCTCCAAAAGAACGATTACCAATGATGGGGTTTTGGGGATTGTTGTTGACATCCAAATCTGGAGCAAAATTAATATGTACCCCCAAACGTTTGGCGTGTTTCCCTATTTGATAACCCACTTTTTCCACTGCGGAATTATCCTGAATGGCTCCCAAGGTCATGTTCCAAGGGAAAGCGTAGGTAGAGTCTAAACGCATGGCCATTCCCCATTCCGCATCAGAACCAATAAGCAATGGTACTTTGGATACAGATTGATAGTCGTTGGTCAATTTTGCCTGCTGGACCGGTCCCCCCGACAGGAAAATAACCCCGCCTATGCCTTGTTCCTTGACCAGCTTTTTGACCTTGTCTTTTGATGCCTGATCTTGATTGGAAGCTATGCTCACCATGAACAACTGCCCAATCCGCTCATCCAAGGACATTCTGCTGTACTGGCCCTCCACCCAATTGGCCTGGACAAGTGAATCCTTTGTGACCAACGGGTTGGTTTGGCCCGTTACATGCAAACAAAAAAACAGGAAAAGGGGGAGGTAGAGTTTAATGCGCATAAATATCTTGTCTAGGACATGAACTTATCGCTGATAAAAATATTGCATTTCGTCGAAGAATGTACAGAAATTAAGATATTTTAAGAATTCGCCTATACAAATCGAGCATGCCAACTTTCACTGGCGGGCACTTCCCAATTGTCCAAATATTCCTGTTTTGTTGCCACCAAATTATTGAAAACAATGGTGTTCTTGGAAACGGCTTTCTCTTTAGCCATTTTTTTGAAATCCTTTAAGGGTTTGTAAGCGATGAACTCGCCTTGCTTGTAGGAAACATTCATTCGGTCCAAGAGTTCCACATCATATTTTTGCTCCAAGTTTTGGATAAAGTGCACGGATGCATCAATGGAGCAACCTGATGCGCTGGCATTGGTCTGATCTAATCCAATGATAATGAACCTTTTGTACTTTATTTCAAAACCTGCTTGCAATTCAGCACCATGTGCCGTCCATTCTTTTAAAAAGTTGGAAACATTTTGTTCTATATCTTGAAGCTCTTCGTCGGTAAAGCTTCGATTGGATTGGTAAATCCAAATTCTTGATGTATCTGGGAGTGCACTAAAATCTACTAGCATTTTTATGAATTTTTCGGGGAAAATCCCTGGTCCCTCCAGGGGGCAATTATACAGTTACAAATTTAGGGAGTTTGCCAATAACTCGGCAACATCCAAAACGGTAACACTATCTTCTTTTTCATGTGCCTTGATGCCGTCTGTCATCATGGTATTGCAATACGGGCAACCTGTGGCAATAATATTGGGTTGGGTCTCCAAGGCATCTTGGGTACGTAGCACGTTGATGTCCATGTCTCCCTTTTCCGGTTCTTTGAACATTTGCGCGCCTCCGGCTCCACAGCAAAGGGCTGTTTTTTTGTGACGCTTCATTTCCACCAATTCCGCGTTGGTCTTGGAAAGCATTTCTCTTGGAGCTTCATACTCCGAATTTGCCCGACCTAAATAACAGGGATCATGGAAGGTTATACGCTTTCCTTTGTAAACTTCTCCCTCTATGGTCAAACGACCCTTGTCTATCAATTCTTTTAGGTATTGGGTGTGATGGAGAACATCATACTTGCCACCCAAACCGGGATACTCATTTTTTAGGGTGTTGAAGGAATGTGGGTCACAGGTTACGATCCGTTTAATTTCATAGCCGTTCAACAGTTCTATGTTCATCATGGCCTGCATCTGAAACAAAAACTCGTTACCTGCTCGTTTGGCCACATCACCAGTGGAACTCTCTTCAGTACCCAAAACAGCAAAATCAACATTGGCTTTGTTCAATAACTTTACAAAAGCTCTAGTGATCTTTTTGGCCCGATCATCATAACTACCAGCCGAGCCGACCCAAAACAATATTTCGGGCTGCTTGCCTTCCGCCATAAACTCCTGCATGGTTTTGACCTTCAATTGCTCGCTCATAGTTCCAAATTTATTCGTTCACCCAGTTTAGTCGGTCCATTTGATTGTAGGGCCAAGGTGCACCGTTATTTTCTATGTTGGACATCATATTGTTCAACTCCATTGGGGCCGCGGATTGTTCCATGACCAAATAGCGTCTCATCTCCACGATGATGGATAATGGGTCTATACTCACGGGACATGCCTGCACACAAGCATTGCACGTAGTGCACGCCCATAGTTCTTCCGGGGTGATGTAATCATTCAGCAATTGTTTGCCATCATCCACAAATTCGCCCTTGTTGGCATCCATGATCTTTCCGACTTCTTCCAAGCGGTCACGGGTATCCATCATTATTTTTCGGGGCGATAATTTCTTTCCGGTTTGGTTGGCCGGACATTCTGAAGTGCATCGACCGCATTCGGTACAGGTGTAGGCGTTCAACAACTGCACCCAATTCAAATCCATTACGTCAGAAGCTCCAAACTTTTCAGGCTCCGGAGCGTCGGCCGGGGGTGCCGCATAGGGGTCGGCGGAAGGGTCCATCATCAATTTAACCTCATTGGTGACGGATTCTAAATTATTGAACTGTCCCTGTGGCCTCACCTTACCGTAATAGGTATTTGGAAACGCCAAAAGAATGTGCAAATGCTTGGAGTAATACAAATAATTCAAAAAGGCCAAGATGCCCAAAATGTGCAACCACCATGCGGTCCGCTCAATCAAAATCAAAGTGGACATGGGAAGACCGTCCAATACAGGAACAATAAACTGGCTGATCGGAAAAGCCCCCGCCTCTGTGTAATGGGCTGCTCCCATTTGTTGTAGCTGGTAATCTGCAGCATTCATGGTCAAAAACAACAGCATCAACACAAATTCGATGTAAAGAATTAGATTGCCGTCTGTTTTGGGCCAACCTTTCATCTCTGGTTTTATGAATCGTTGCAGTTTGATGATGTTCCGTCGTATCCAAAAAACGACCACGCCCACAATGACCAACAAGGCCAAAATTTCAAAGGATGCGATTAAAACATCATACAATGTGCCGAGGGGAGCAAACAGTCTATGGGTGCCTAAAATCCCATCCAAAATAATCTCCAACACTTCAATATTGATGATGATAAAGCCAACATATACAAAAATGTGCATGAGTCCGGCAACTGGTCGAACCACCATCTTGGTCTGTCCCAGAGCGATTCGGACCATATTTCTCCAACGTTGCGGCTTGTTGTCGCTCACATCCACATCCTTGCCCAATTTGATATTCCGGGACAGTTTTTTGACGTTTCTAGTGAAGAAACCGATACCTAAAATTAGGGCTATCACAAAAAGTATATTGGGCAAAAATTCCATCATGTATTAGTTCTGGGTCTGGATTGAATCTGCCGGGTCATTCTCCGGGAGCGTATATTCCTTTTGCTTTTTTCCAAAAACGGATACATTGACGTATCGCTTTGGATTTAGCCTAAAGTCTTGGAGCAATAGTTCCAGTTGCCTTGAAGCTTCCGTTAAGTTGTTGTACAGGGCATCGTCTTGGTGCAACTTGCCCAATGACCCTTCTCCTTTTTCAATTTTTCCGAGGATGGCATTCAATTTATCCACAGTGATCTGAAAATTGGTCAGGGTTCCTGCTAAATCCACACTGGCCAAGGAGTCTGAAAGCTTGGAGAAGTTGGAAGTGATTTTATCCACATTTTTAAGGGAGCTGTCCAATTGTTCTTGGTTGTTCTCCAACAACACATTTATCTTGTCCGCACTGCCCTTAAATGCCTTTACCAATTGGTTGAGCGAAACAATGGTTTCTTTTAATTCCCTTTTTGTGGGATCATCCAATATTTGATTAACATTCATCAACAAAGTATCCGCATTGGAAACTGCCCCTTCCACTTTCATCTGCAAGGGCGTGAGTTTTTGCTGTACCAACTCAGTGATGCCCGGTTTTATATTGGATTGCAAGGTATCCCCTGATTTTGCACTTGGGGCTCCATCGAAAACAGGAACAATCTGGATTCCCTTGCCGCCTATGATACCCGTATCAAAAAGTTCCGCGATACTGTTCTGGGAAAAATCAAACTCATTGCTCACCGAAAAGGTCACCAACAACTTTCCGGAATTATCTTTAAAACCAATGTTGGTAACATTGCCTACATTGTATCCATTGATGGATACTTGTGTTCCTGGCTGTAAACCGCCAACACTCTCGTACACGGCGTAAAAAGTTTTATTGTTGTCGAATAGTGGGGAGGATTTTAAATAGCTGAGCCCAAAAATAAAGGCAAAGATTCCTACGAGTACGATAACCCCGGTTTTAACTTCCCTGGATAGCTTCAAAGGATTCGGTTTATGGTTTAAACAAAATTAGGAATATTTTTGACAAGGCTGCCAAAGATGTTTATCTAGTTGGTTGCTTGTGACAAAGGTACCCGCTTTCCATCTTTATAGGCCACTATATATGAGGTTGTGTAGCCTTTGGCATCTGCGTTGGCCTTTAGCCTTTTTGCGTCATCCAAGGTACCTGCATTTCCATACATGTATCGGTAAAGGTTTTTATAAGGTTCTCTGGACAAAATATCCAAACCATTAAAGTTTTCTGCTCGTAGAGGAATACTCTTGGCACTTGCCAAAAGCTGTACCTTAAATACCACTCCGGTATTTGCACGTACAACGGGCGGGGTGGTTGTTTCTTCTTTTGGGGTTGATTCGACAACTGTTTCTTCCTTTTTAGGTGTTTCTTCTACCTTAGCAGGAGTTTTTTCTTCACTTTTGGTCTCTTCTGGAATGTTGACCACGACTTCGTTGTCTTCAATTTCTTTTGAAATCGTGCTGATATCCACACCTGTATTGATTTCGGATTTGTAGGCCAAAACGGCATCTGAAATGGCCTTGCCCATCTCTCGCTGACCGCTCTTTGAATTTAGATACGCACCTTCTCCTTTATTGGTCAAAAAACCGGTCTCTACCAAAACACTGGGCATAAAGGTTTGGTGCAGTACAATAAAACCAGCCTGTTTGACCTTTCTGTCCTTTCGATTTAATTTTTTGGTAAAGTTGTCCTGAAGCTTTTTGCCCAACAGAATACTTTGGTCCAAAAATTCTTCCTGCATAATGGTCAAACCAATAATGGATTCAGGGGAGTTAATATCATACTCCGCATAACGTTGCGCGTAGTCATCTTCCAAATAAATTACCGAGTTCTCCTTTTTGGCCACTTCAAAATTACGTTGATTGGCATGAAGGCCCAGAACAAAAGTTTCTGCCCCACTGGCATCGGAACTATGGGAGTTGCAATGTACGGACACAAAAAGGTCTGCGTTGGCCTGATTGGCTATCTCCCCCCTTTTAAAGAGGTCTACAAAAGTATCGTCGTCCCGGGTATACAAGACCTTAATGGTGGGGTCCTTTTCCAGTTCCTTTCCGGCCTCCAGTACAACCTGAAGGGCAATATCCTTTTCCAAATATCCATTTCCAATATTGCCGGGGTCGTGCCCACCGTGGCCAGCATCAAGGACAACAATGAATTTGTCCTTGGTTGTTTTTTGTAAATTGGTAATGTTAAATGAAATCAGTGTTGGGGCTATGAATAATAAAACGAAAAATGTAATCCAACTTTTATTCATAAGAACTGTTTATTTATAGTCTCCCAATATTGGTTAAAAATATTGTAATCCCCAATAAGCGGAACAAAAAATATATGTAAGTTTGAGCACAAAAACTGAGCCAACCCAGCACAAAAATAGGATTTATCACGTTGCAATCAAACAAACATCTTTTAGTTTTCCTATTTGTTCTTCTTTGTGGCAGACTCACCTTAACAGCTCAGGAAGACCGCATTACCCCTTTGCCCATAAAAGCTGCGCAGGATAGCATCACGGCTCCCTTGCTAACTGCAGACCTGCTTAATCCCTCAAATTCGGTGGATTCGGTTGAAGTGGATTCCGTATCTGGGAACCAGCCGTTGCTATTGGATAAAATCAAATATAAGGCCAAAGATTATGTACGGTTAAGCCAAAAAGAAAACAAAATTTATTTGTACGATGAGGCCGAAATCTATTACCAGGATACCGAACTCAAGGCAGGTGTTATTGTAATGGATTATGTTAAAAATGAAGTATACGCCGGGCGGATAAAGGATGAAAAGGGCGTTTATACCCAGTTACCGTTTTTTAAACAAGGTGAGAATGAGGTTAGACCGGATTCCATTCGCTTTAATTTTGACACCCAAAAAGCCCTCATCTGGAACTCCAGAACGGAACAGCAAGCAGGCGCGGGGGCATTAGGGAGCGATGCCATGAACGTGTATGCTGAAGTTACCAAAAAGGAAAATGACTCTGTTTACTTTTTAAGTGAAGGAAAGTTGACCACCTCAAAGGATACCGTTGATCCAGATTATTATATTAGGGTACGCAAGGCCAAGTTTGTGCCCAAAAAGAAAATCATTGCTGGTTTTAGCAATATGTACATTGTGGACGTTCCCACGCCCATTGCGTTGCCTTTCGCTTATTTTCCATTAACCACGGGCCGTGTGGCCGGACTACTTTTTCCAACTTTTGGTAACGATCCCCAACGTGGTTATTTTTTGCAGAACGGAGGGTATTATCTGCCCATAAGCGATTATGTGGATCTAAGCATTACCGGTGATTATTACACTAATGGCAGTTATGGTTTCCGGGGACAAACCGTTTACACCAAACGCTATAAGTTTAGAGGGAACGTCAATGTCAGCTATGAGAACCTAATTCGAAGCCAAAGAGGCTTTGATGACTATAATCGAACCAGTAGCTATAACATAAGAATATCGCACTCCCAAGACCCTAAGGCAAGTCCGTATTCACGTTTTTCCGCTTCGGTGAACCTAGGGAGCAGCCAATTCTATACCAATTCCCTCAATCAGGTAAACCGGAACAATTCGCAGACCAATACGTTTGCATCATCTATAAGTTATTCCAAAACGTTTCCCGAATACCCTTCCGTGAATGCGAGTTTGACCCTGAGCCATACCCAAAACTCCAGGACACAAACCATCAATATGTCGCTGCCTACTTTTCAGGCCAGTATGGAACGAATTTTCCCTTTCGCCAAAAGGGATGGAATAAAAAAAGGGATTTTACAAAATATCAACTTTCAGTATGATGTAAACGCCCAAAACAGTATTACCACCACCGAGGAGGACTTTTTTACCAGCAAAATGTTTGAGGATGCTCGTGTTGGTGCCCGGCACCGAATTCCCATCGGTACCAACTTTAAAGTAGCTAAATACCTCAGTGTGAGCTTGAACGGGAGCTATGAAGACGTGTGGACCTTGGAAACTCTGCGTCGAAGATATGATGCCGACCAAGAAGCAGTGGTCACCGATACCATTCCAGGGTTTGATAGGTTTAACCGATATAATTTGGGAGCAAGCTTGGGAACGGTGGTCTACGGTACCTTTAATTTCGGTGAGGATAAAAAAATACAGGCCATACGCCATGTAATGCGGCCTTCCATTGGGTATAGTTACACCCCTTCCTTTGAACAATTTTATGAAACTTATACCGATGAAGATGGCGAGGAAGTCCAGTACACCCCCTTTGAAACCAGTATTTATGGCCGACCTTCCTTGAACCGCGGAAGTTCCCTTAATTTTTCATTGCAGAACACACTGGAAGCAAAAGTGCGCGACAAGGATTCCACAGCCACGGAGCCCAAAAAGGTGAGCATTTTAAGCAACCTGACCTTTTCAACCAGTTATAATTTTGAGGCTGATTCTTTAAAACTGAGTCCTATCAACATGAGTGGAGCCACGGAAATAATAAAAAACGTCCCTATAAACTTCTCTGCTACCTTTGATCCCTATGCCATAGACAACAACGGCAGGCGAATAAATACCTTGAACATTAAAAATGGCGGGGGATTGGCCCGACTTACCTCGGCCCGGTTGAACACAGGGTTTTCCATTAACAGTGAAATGTTCCAAAAAGGTGGCGGCCAAAAAAAGCCTGATGAGCGGGGTGCGCAAGATCCCGATTATGGTGCCAACCCCTTTGAACTGGAAGGCGCTGAGGATGGTCAGCCCCATTTTCAGAAAGAAAAAGAAGGTGGCGGTGGTGAAGAGAATCCAATTTACGGCACCCAAGTCCCCTGGGATATGCGTTTGACCTATGTGGCCACCTATAGCAATAGGAATCGGGAAAAAGAAATCACTAACCACTCTTTGATGTTTACCGGAAACGTTCAACTTTCCCCCAAATGGGAAATTGGTTTCAATTCTGGTTACGATTTCAAGAACAAGGGATTTGCCGATACCCGGTTTAATTTTAAGCGAGATTTGAGCAGTTTTAGGTTGAGTTTTGATTGGACTCCGTTTGGACGTTACGAACGATGGTATTTCTTTATCGGTATAAAGAGTTCCATACTCAGCGATTTGAAATGGGAAAATAGAAGCCAGCCATTCCGTGGCAGACGATAATTTTAAATAACTTCACCTGCCATACATTATAGGATAAAATTATAACTATGAAAAAAATAGTAAATACCACCAAAGCCCCAGACCCAATTGGCCCTTATAACCAAGCGGTACTCGTTAAGGATACATTATATATTTCGGGTCAGATTGCTCTTGACCCCAGCACGAGTGAGTTGGTAAAAGGAGATGTAAAAGCAGAAACAAAGCAATCTTTGGAAAACCTCAAAGCTATTCTGGAAGCTGCCGATATGACCTTTGAAAATGTGGTAAAGACCTCAATCTTCATTAAGGACATGCACCAGTTCTCACAAATAAATGAAGTATACGGCACTTATTTTGACCCAGAGACCGCCCCGGCTAGGGAAACTGTGGAAGTAGCAAACCTTCCCAAGTTCGTCAACGTTGAAATTTCTATGATTGCCGTTAAATAGTTTCTTTATGAAATTCAACCAACCCTTCAATGGGTCTTCTGCGGATCACGCCCAAAATGAGGTCATTTCGCTCCAAACAAGCCGTTAGCTCATCCTGAAGAAAGTGTGCAATACTGCCCACAAAGCTGATCGGTACTTTAGTGGCCAGCTCAAATTGCATGATATAGTTGTTCACAAATTGCTGCAACCCTTTTTCTATGACGCCTTTACAGTAGGGATGTTCCTTATTTTCAATGATAAAACGGGCAAAAGTGGCCAAATAGGTATTTGGGTTGGGCTGTTTGTACAGATTTTCCTTTATGACATCGGCATCAAGATTATATTCCTTGGCAAACTTAATGCCCAGATCTTGCGGCATCTTGTGAAAGTAGTAATCCCTCAATAGTTTTCTTCCAAAGAAATTACCACTGCCATCATCCATTAAAATATAACCTAATGATGTCACTTTTTGAAATAATTGGTGACCGTCATAATAACTACAGTTAGATCCAGTTCCCAAAATACAAACAATGCCCTGACGACCAATCTTGGTTGTGGAATAGATGGCCGCATAAGTGTCCTCACGAACCTCGGTTTTGGCATTAGGAAAAAAATCCTTGAAGATTTCCTTCAAGAAAATCTTCATTCTATCGGTGCCACATCCTGCTCCATAGAAATATAACTGACGTACGTCTTCCCTATTCTTTGAAAGCTCAAAATTATTAGCCAAACGATCCTCTATTACCTCACGGGTAAGAACCTCTGGACTTAACCCCAAAGTCTGGGTAAGGAACAATTGCTCGCCTTTATCGTCCAGGGCAATCCAATCGGACTTGGTGGCGCCACTATCCACTATCAATATCATACGGTCAGTGTTTAAATTGAATCCTGAAAGAGGGTTACCCCCCTTTCAGGAAATAATAATATAGTAAGATAATAAATTATAGGCTGGCTGCGTGCTCTGCCAGGTCCACCAGTTTGTTGGAGTAGCCGGTCTCATTGTCGTACCAAGAAACCACTTTGAAGAATTTGGAATTTAGTTCAATTCCTGCATCCGCATCAAAGATGGATGTTCTTGTGTCTCCCACAAAATCCTGGGAAACCACCAATTCATCCGTATAGCCCAAAATACCTGCCAATTCACCTTCAGAAGCTTTTTTCATGGCAGCCTTGATTCCATCATATGAAGTTTCTTTTTGCAGTTTAACGGTCAAATCCACCACAGAAACATCAGCAGTGGGCACTCTAAAGGCCATACCTGTCAATTTTCCTTCCAAAGATGGAATAACCTTGGTCACCGCTTTGGCAGCACCTGTGGCAGCTGGAATAATGTTCAAAAGGGCACTTCTACCACCTCTGTAATCCTTTTTTGAAGGACCATCAACCGTTAATTGGGTAGCAGTTGTTGCGTGAACTGTGGTCATCAATCCTTCCTCTATACCGAACTCATCATTCAGTACCTTGGCCAAAGGGGCAAGACAGTTGGTGGTACAAGAGGCATTGGAAATAATCTTATCCGATGCTTTTACATCTTTATGGTTTACGCCCATAACGAACATTGGAGCATCTTTGGACGGAGCGGAGATTACCACTTTTTTGGCCCCACCATCAATGTGGTACTGGGCAGTTTCCAAAGTGGTGAAAATACCTGTACATTCCGCAACGATATCCGCACCCACAGCATCCCACTTCAAGTTTTTAGGGTCACGTTCGGCAGTAATCCTGATGGTTTTTCCGTTTACCACCAAGTTACCGTCCTTCACTTCTATGGTTCCATCGAATTTACCGTGTACAGAGTCGTACTCCAACAAATATGCAAGATGCTCCACATCCAACAAATCGTTGATGGCCACAACATCTACATTGTCTCTTTTTACGGTTGCACGAAATACCAACCTTCCAATTCTACCGAATCCGTTGATTCCTATTTTTAAATTTGACATGTTCTCTTTTTTAGTTTTTACATTAAGTTGTCATTATATCGGAAACTCGTATGAGTTCTTCATCAATTTCTGTGTGAGCCTTGATGGCTTCTGCGATGGGCGTCAACACCAATTTGGTATCGCGGATTCCCACCATATAGTTTGATTTACCTTCCAGCAAGCTCTCAACGGCCTTTACACCCATCCTACTGGCCAGAACCCGGTCAAAACAGCTTGGGTTACCTCCACGCTGCATGTGTCCCAGTACAGATACCCTAACGTCATAAATGGGCAGGTGTTCCTCTACATATTCCTTCAGTTCGAAAACATTCTTACCGGTTTTGTCCCCTTCAGCCACAATAACAATACTGGAGGATTTTCCAGATTTTTTACTCCGCTTTAAGGAATCCAACAAACGTTCCAGACCCAAATTCTGCTCTGGTATCAATATTTCTTCGGCTCCCGCACCAACTCCAGCATTCAATGCAATATGGCCCACGTCACGTCCCATCACTTCCACGAAGAACAGTCGGTTGTGGGAACTTGCGGTATCCCTGATTTTATCTATCGCATCCACAACGGTGTTGATAGCCGTATCAAAACCGATGGTGTATGAGGAACCTAAAATATCATTGTCTATGGTACCCGGAATTCCCATAATGGGAAAACCGTACTCTTCATTAAAGAGCATGGCTCCAGCAAAACTTCCATTTCCACCAATAACTACAAAGGCATCAATGCCTTCTTTCTTCAATTGGTCGTAAGCTTTCTTTCTTCCTTCCTTTGTCCGAAACTCTTGGCAGCGTGCAGATTTGAGGATCGTTCCTCCTTTATTGATGATATTGTTTACACTACGGGCGTCCAAAGTCTTGAAATCGCCTTCAATCATTCCTTGATACCCTCTGTAAATCCCTACGCATTCAATTTTCAGATATGCACATGTACGGACAACGGAGCGAATTGCCGCATTCATCCCCGGAGAGTCTCCACCGGAGGTAAAAACTCCTATTTTCTTTATTTCTGAGGCCATTCAAAATTTTAAAGGGTCAAAACTAGGAAACTTTATTTAATTAATGAATGCCTTAATAATTTATTTGTTTTCCCTTAAAACTTCAAACGTTTTCGTAAGAATTTTAATGAAAACAGTGAAAAAAACTATCTGACACTAAGGCCGCTTTAGAGGTGATTCCTTTTTGGGTAAAAAACGTATCAAACTATCTTGCCCCATGGTTTCAACGGGTTGTTCCATTTCCTCCTCTACAGGGGAATCTGCTGCTTTTTCTTTTTTATTGAAAACTTTTTGCATCAACTCCTTGAAACTGTTGAAATCTACCTGATACGAGAGACCTACACCTTGGGTGTAACCTTGCCGCTCGGCCAAGAACTGTTGAATTTGGTTTTCCCTATTGAAGATTTTGGCACTTAGGGTTCCTTGTTCGTTCAACAATACCTGAACCTCAACATCACCTGCCACCACCGTTTCGGATACGCCTCCGACCGGCACCCCCACTCTACCATTGACCAAAATACGGTCTGATATCTGTGTGGAAACGGTAACTCCTATCCTGTTTTCGGTTTGAATATCGGCATTGGGATCTATGAGACCTTGTTCATAGGACAATCCCAAATTGAACTTGTCATTATTCCCAGCCAAAATCTGATTGAGCAGTCCCGATGCCGTTTGAATGAGATTACCTGTTACGGCTTGTTGGTTTATTCCTGATTGCGGATTTACAAAAGTTCCTTGTGCCAAAAGAAAAAAGGCATTGCGCTCTTTTACCGTGGGATCCTGTAATCTATATTCCAGCTCGGACTGTACCACTGAGTTTGTTCCCGGAAAATCGATGCCAAAATCAATGGTTGGGCTCTCCAGTTCCCCATCCAAACGAACCACCACCTCAGTGGGGATTCTTCCAGTATACCCTGGGTTATCCAACAGTGGCGCTGGGTTTGCATTTAATGAATATACCGCTTCCAAGTTCAACTGTGCCGCTAAGGGGTCCCGTTCCCACAGAATGGTCCCTCCGGGTCGCACTTTAAACTTTTTGTCGATAACACCACCGTATTTAAAGTTGTATTCCCCTGTGACCACAACAAAGTCACCATACATATTGAACTTCCCATTGGTATTGATTTCTATCAGCAAAATTCCTTCCCCGGTTCCCTTGAGAGAGCTTCCCGTACTCCGGTCCACCACAATCTCGACTTCGGCTTCGGGCGTCACGGCCAAGTCAAAGGCCATTTCCAAACCTTGGTAATCTTGTAAAACCCGCTCTTCGCTAAAGGATTCCGATTCTCCCTTTTCAATAAAATTGATAAAGGAATAGTCTCCTACACTAGTAACATCACTCAGTGGTATTTTTAGGGATGTCCCCCTGGCCGTGGTGGCATCCACCGAAATGGTCAACGCATCGGTAGGACCATAAATACTTCCTGTCCCGTTAATGAAACCTGTTCCATAGTACAGGGACTCTTCATTAAATTCGGTATTCAGAATCATAAAACGGTTGTTCCTGGTGTCCACATCCAATCCGAGATACCAATCCTCAAAACCGGTATGGCTAATAGTACCGTCCAAGGTTGCCGTTGTTCCTTCAGCAACATCTGAAAGGCCCACATTTTCAAAATAGAAGGTTTGGTCAAACAGACGCACACGGGAATATTGCGCAAAATTGTAATCCACATTGAGGTAGGGAATTCCAATCCCAGCATTTACCAAACTCAAGGAACCATTAATGGAGGGATTACTGACACTTCCCGTAACCTTGGCACTTCCGATAATGCTTCCCCTGATATTGGATATGGCATCCTCGCCCAAAGGAGCGAACGGTTCCAAGTTGAAATCCGTGAAATTTGCCGAAAGATCCAGTTCTTGCTTGTTGTCAAAATTGGTGACCTTCCCATTAATGCTCATTTTCTCCTTTCCATTGTCGTTGAGCCATGTGCTCACCCCAAACTGTGTAAGGTCATTGTTACCGAATATCCCCACTTCCAAATCGCCCAACCGAATGTCGTTAACACTAAAATTGCTTACGTTAAGGCTAGATGTGGGTAGGTATTTACCATCTTTTTGTAGAATATTGAGAAAACCGTCCACCGATCCATTCAATTTTAAACTGTCTATGGCGGGAGTAATCTTGTTCAGGGAAACAATCTTAAACTGAAGATCTAAATCCTTGTAGGTAGAATCGGCAAACTCTCCCCTAAGGCGAATCTGCTCCCGGTTGTTATTATCCATCACCACATCCTCTATTCGGATACTGTCCAATGTTCTGTTGATGATGACTTTGTTTTGACTGTTACCATCTTTGTTCAATATCCAGGTGTTGCCTTTAAAACTGACATCGGATTTCTTTAAGCCAATAACAGACCTGTTATTTTCATTGAAGGTGTGATAGAAGTTGAGGTTGTAGCTATCATTGTACTCACTTCCTCCCTTGAACTCTGTTCTAAAGAACAGGGTGTCCTTCAAGGTGGTGTTTATCAAGCTAAAATCCTTGACATCGTAATAATTAGTGGACATGTCCTCAACGGAAACGAAGGTGTTGAAGAGCGGGTTTTTATTGTCAATCTTTAATTCAATATTATCGAACTTGTTCCCAAAGGCCTCAATACTGGGCGATTTAAAGGTGAGCTTAAAATCCCCTTCATCCGAAACAATATTTCCGCGAATAAACGTATTGGGGTCAAAGGCCACATCTGGGAAAAAGACGTCCACAATTTTATTGTAAATCTTGAAATTGAAATCCAGATGTTGCCCTTCCGAAATTTCATAGGGTTTATAGTTGGTATAAATGCTCCCCACGGAATTTTGTACCAATTTTCCTATTTCATTGACCTTGAACTTTCCCCGTACATAGCCCGTGATAATATCTGGTGAATTGATCTCCACCGTCCGAACCGTATCCTGATCAAAAGACGAATACACGGAGAAATCCTCAAAGTAATAGGTGGAATTTTGGTTTTGATAGGTGGTGTTGGAAAAGCGCATCTGCCCTGCCATATCATCCAGGGTCCCTCCTTCTATATCCATGTTCACATGCCCCTTAAAAATGGAAATACTATCATCAATGAAGTTCAGCTCCTTTAGATCTGCATAGTCCACGGCCGCAATAAAGTTGAATTTGTTTTCCCTGCCCCCAAAGTCTGCCAAACCTTTAAAATCGAACCGGAAATTTTCGTCATTGCAGAGCAACGTACCATCAAACAACTGGTCTTTGAGAATACCTGAAATTTTAATGTTGTTGTATTCGTAATCATTAAACTGAAGCTTGTACACTTCCCCAATGACCTCTGTGTTCAAGTTTTCAGCGGCAAATCCTTTTCCTTCAACGTTCACATCCAAGGAAGTAAGCCCCAGTTCATCATCTTCGATAAAATCCCCCAGATCAAAGTCAATCAATGAAATAAATCCAATATAAGAAGCATCGTTTTTTGCTTGCAGATTGGTCATTTGCACATCCATATAACTGCTCCCGACCGCGGTATTGAGATTTACCTTCACATCTAAAGATGTCTCCGTGACCTCTGCATCTCCCCGAACCGTGAACTGCCCCAATTTTTGAACAGATTCCGGAATGTTCCTTCCCAAAATATTGGGCAAGAGGGCACGTAATTGGTAATAACTGGAGGTTAGATTATCAATATCGCCACGTATCACAAACGGAGCTTGGTCCGTGAACATGTTGTCAAACTCAAAGTCCCCACGTATACCTGTGTTATCGGTGTAGAGAAACAGGTTGTCAACCTCCAATTTATTGAGTACTCCCCCAAAATCAGCGGTGAGAGTGACCACTCTGTCCTGCCCAAATTCATCGTAAAATGCATTCACCTCGTTCAGGGCCACGGTAGATTCCGTAAAATTGGCATCAATCTGTACACGATCCACAAATTGTGCAAAATCCTCACGATTGTAATTGAAAACGAGATTGCCCTTCAGTTCAGATTGTTCCGTATCGATGAGCAATGAATCAAAACGCATCTGCTCTTTGGTATACTTGAAATTTGTGGATAGTTTTTTCAGCCGAAGCCCTCGTTTGGCATCCAATGCCAGGTCCTCAATAATCAAAGTGACCTCCGGACCCAGTATTTGAAAATCACTGGCCAATATGTTCAGTTCGGTGAAGTTCAGGATTTCAGCCGATTCTAAATTTTCATCACTCAGCATAAACCGTCCATCATTGATCTCTATCCCATCGGATGACATAAAAAAGGGCGGTGTTCCGGGAGGTCTGGGTTTGCCATCGTCCAGTTTGGCCACAAACACATCCAAATTGGTGTCGGATTCCCCTTCGTAGGTTTTTAGGTTGAAGAAAAGACCATCGATATCAATATCACCAAACTCCATTTTACCATTGACCATATTTCTAATGTTCAGCACGGAAGTGGTCAATTTATTGATGTAGGCCAATGTATCTTTCTTGTAATCTTGAACATAAATGCCCTTGATCCCTGCATTAAGATTAAAAAGAGAAAGACTGACCTGGTCTATTTGGATATTGGTTCCAAACTCATTGTTGATGGATTCCATGGCATACTTTGCCATTTTGGTCTGTACTGCAGGCATGGACAAAATCAAAGAGCCCAATACCATGATCAGCAAAATAGCCAATACAAAACGAAGCAGTATTTTCCGAAGTTTTTTGATAGGGGTTTTATGTTTTACCTTTGATGTCCAAATTTTGTTCCAAAGCCAGTGACAAATTCAAAAAATTACATTCTTGCAATTGAATCATCGTGTGATGATACGTCGGCCGCAATTCTCTGCAATACAAAAGTACTGAGCAATGTGGTGGCCACACAAGAAATCCACAGGCAATATGGAGGTGTTGTCCCAGAGTTGGCATCGCGGGCCCATCAACAAAACATTGTCCCCGTGGTGCACCAAGCCTTGGCCAAGGCAAATATCGACAAAAAACAACTATCTGCCATAGCTTTTACACGTGGCCCCGGGCTTATGGGTTCACTGCTCGTTGGCACCTCATTCGCCAAATCATTGGCGCTTGGGCTCAACATTCCATTGATTGAGGTAAACCACATGGAAGCCCATATTTTGGCCCACTTTATTGAAGATGAAAAACAGACTGCTCCTAAATTCCCATTTTTGGCAATGACCATAAGTGGTGGACACACACAAATTGTAAAGGTTACCGATCACTTTACCATGGAAGTGCTAGGCGAAACTTTGGACGATGCCGTTGGGGAAGCCTTTGACAAAAGTGCCAAACTTATGGGGCTACCCTACCCCGGAGGTCCGTTGGTGGACAAATATGCCCAGCAGGGCAATCCATTGGCCTATGATTTTCCAAAACCAAAAGTGGATGGTCTCAACTTCAGCTTTAGTGGATTAAAGACGAGCATCCTCTATTTTTTACAACGAGAGACCAAAAACAATCCCGATTTTGTTTCCGGGAACATCAATGATATCTGTGCCTCCGTACAGTATACCATTTTAGAGATCTTGATGGATAAACTGAAACTTGCCGTAGAGGAAACAGGGATAACCCAAGTTGCTATCGGTGGTGGAGTTGCGGCCAACTCGGGTATTCGTAACAGATTAAAAGAAGCCGAGGAAACCCTTGGGTGGACAACTTTTATCCCAAAATTTGAATATTGTACCGATAACGCCGCCATGATTGGCATTGTGGGATACCTTAAATTTATGAAGGGTGATTTTTCGGACCAAAGTATAGCCGCCAAGGCCAGATATGCCATTGGCAGTTGACCCACAGTAAATTCATAATTAATCCCTAACTTTCCTTTAAGATTTAACCCTTGGCTTACAACGAAGAAATAGCAAAAAGAATTCAACAAGCGCTTACATTGATTCCTGAAAATTTCACGGAAAAGAAAATGTTCGGGGGCATAGCCTTCCTCTATCAGGGTAAAATGACAGTGGGGGTTGTGAAGGATGAATTAATGGTACGGGTAATCGGAAATAAAATGGAATCGGTATTGCAACAGGAACATACCAGACCCATGGATTTTACGGGAAAACCCATGAAAGAATTTGTCTTTGTTTCACCACAGGGTTTTAAAAGCGAAGAACAATTGCACCATTGGATAGAAATGGGCCTGGAACACGCAAAAACTAAATTATAACCTATGCAGCTCTTTTATAACCCCTCTATAGATTACAGTGCCACGCAGTTTGTCTTTTCGCCGGATGAAAGCAAGCATATTGTTCGGGTATTGCGTAAAAAAGAAGGTGACATTCTGCATATTACCAACGGAAAAGGATATACGTTTGAGGCTGAAATCATGGTTGCGGATCAAAAGAGATGCAAAGCCCGAATCATCTCCACAAAAAAAACCATTCCCAAAAGGTACAAGCTGCATCTTGCTGTGGCTCCCACCAAAATGAATGATCGCTACGAATGGTTCCTTGAAAAAGCCACTGAAATTGGGGTAGATGAAATCACACCCATCATCTGTGATAATTCAGAACGAAAAACCTTAAAATTAGAACGGATGGAACGGGTGTTGCAATCTGCCATGAAACAGTCCCTGCAAACCGTTTTGCCCAAGCTCAATCCTGCAATCCCTTTAAAAACTTTCCTTGAGGGAGAGCACTCAGGACTAAAGTTCATTGGCCATTGTGATAATGGTGAAAAAATGGAATTGAAAAGAAGGGTTATCGCTGATAGGGACATTACCATTCTCATTGGTCCGGAAGGTGATTTCTCCAAAGATGAAATTGATTTGGCCAAGCAGAAAGGTTTTGTACCCATATCTTTGGGAAATACCCGCTTACGAACAGAAACTGCTGCAGTTGTAGCTTGCGCAACAGTTGCCATTATCAACAGCTAGTTGTTTATCCGGGTTTTGGCGGCCGCGGTGATATCCAAATTTTCAGATTCCATCAATAACATCAAGGTCAAATCATCGGCTGGGGTCACCAAAGCCGGAATCGCAATGGAAGAACTTCCTGTTTGACTTTCCAAATCAATATAGTGTTCATTGACCACAATATTGCTGTTGTGCAGGGTCCTATTTCTGTTTTCCCCTCTTTTTACCTCTGTAGTTCGCTCGTTTATCACCAAAACGGCGCGCAGGAGTTTATGGCTGAAATCCCCGGAAATGGAATATTGGAACGAAATTTTATCGCTTGAAGTTTTGGCATCCAAAATTGTGATCGAATTTTCTGTGTTCTGGGCTGTATAGTACCCTATTTTGGAATATGCTTTGGCCTGATTCGACCCTACAAAATGTTCCCTTCCGTTTACTACCATTTGCGGGGTGTAATTGTTGGGGTACCCGAACTCACGGTTATACTCGCTTTGTTTTTTGGCATAGCCGGGTTTGGCAAAAGGGTCTTTCCAGCCAATGTAGTCCCAATAATCCACATGGTAGGACAGGGCAAAAACAGTTTCCGGGAACTCCTTCTTAACCTTTTCCAACAGCCTATCTGCAGAAGGGCAACTGGAACATCCCTGTGAGGTGAAAAGTTCCAATACCACAAATGGCCGTTCCGCACTGTTGAACATCTCCGGCATATGGTCATTTTCATATTTAACGGTGTACAATGCCATAAGCGACATTCCAAAAAAGGCAAATGAGAGAAATATGATCTTTTTAAACATGAATACTGTACTTTTGATTAGTTGGTTAATCGGATTTTCATGAGACAACTTACCCTGTTCAGTTGTATTTTAACGTTTTTTATGATGGGCTTGGTGCCTGCACAAGAAATTGCCATCCTAAAATATGGTGGTGGAGGTGATTGGTATTCCAACCCAACGGCTTTGCCCAATCTCATCCAATTTTGCAATGCCAATCTGGGTACTAGAATCACTCCTGAGCCCGAAACCGTGGAAACGGGCAGTGTCACCATTTTTAAGTATCCATTCCTTCATATGACAGGGCACGGGAATGTCTTTTTTACCGATGAAGAGGCGGAAAACCTAAGAACCTATTTGCTTTCAGGTGGATTTTTACATATTGATGACAATTATGGCATGGCCCCATATCTGGAAAGGGAACTGAAAAAAGTATTTCCCGAAAAACAGTTGGAAGAATTAGGTGCAGACCATCCTGTTTTTGATCAAAAGTTCAAATTTCCCGATGGCCTTCCCAAAATCCATGAGCATGATGGCAAAAGACCCCAAGCCCTGGGTATTTTTGACAAAGGAAGATTGGTGCTTTTGTTCACCTTTGAATCTGACTTGGGCGATGGCTGGGAAGACCCCTCAGTGCACAACGACCCGGAAGATGTCCGGGTAAAAGCCCTACAAATGGGAGCCAATATCGTGGAATACGCTTTTAAAAGTTGATATCATGACCTCAAAAACAATAGCCAATGGAATTTTAAGGGCAGTAAGCATAATAGTTGGTGTGGTACTCCTATGCTATTTCCTGTACAAAATCCAGTCTGTTTTAGCCTATTTGGCCATAGCCGTGGTCATTGCATTATTGGGAAGACCAATTGTTTTGTTCCTAAGGCATAAACTAAGGCTTCCAAATACCTTGGCCGTAGTGGCGACCATGGTGCTTATGCTGGCCATTTTTCTGGGGATATTGGCTTTGTTCATCCCCTTGATCACAGAGCAAAGTAAAAATCTATCCCTTTTGGACATAGAGGCATTAAAAGCCGATATCAACACACTGTACATTCAAATTTTGGAATATTTTGGGGCCACGTCAGGAAATGTGGAAGACTTAATCAAGGAATCCCATCTTGAGGAAAGTGTGCTCAAAGACCTAAACTTTGGTTTTATACCCAACTTTCTCAATTCCTTTGTCAATACTCTGAGCAACTTTAGTGTCGGTTTTTTCTCTGTGCTCTTTATCTCATTTTTCTTTTTAAAGGACAGTAAACTTTTCCAAAATGGGATGCTCACTTTTGTACCCGACAACAAAGAAAGTAATCTGGTAAAATCCATTGACAAGATCAATGGATTGCTCTCAAGGTACTTTGCCGGGATCTTGTTGCAGCTTTTCATCCTATTTGTCGTTTATACCATTTCGCTGTTCATCGTTGGGGTGGAAAATGCCATTGTGATCGCTTTTCTTTGTGCCCTTTTCAACATTATCCCATACATAGGCCCGATCATTGGAGGAGGCATCATGATCACCCTCACCATGACCAGTTTTTTAGGCGCCGATTTCAGTACCGTAATTTTGCCAAAAGCCCTGTATGTTTTTATTGGTTTGGTGATAGGGCAGCTCATCGATAATTTCTTTTCGCAGCCCTTTATTTTTTCCACAAGTGTAAAATCCCATCCGCTGGAAATCTTTTTGGTCATCATCATTGCCGGATTGCTTTTTGGAGTGGTTGGAATGGTGGTTGCCGTTCCCGGATATACCGCCATAAAGGTGGTTTTAAAGGAGTTTTTGACCGAATATTCCTTTGTGAAAAAGTTGACAAAAAACCTGTAGTGTTAGTTTGAATAGATTAATATTAAATACTGGTGTACAGGATTTTATAGAAAATAATTGGAATACTGACATCGTGTCAGTATTGCTTAAAAAGCCACTTTTTGCGGGCATATCGCAAAAAGAGCTCGCTGAACAGTTGGAGGCCAAGAAAAAATGCAAGGACAAACTCCCCTCCTGGTTCAATACGCCAAACATTTATTACCCCAACAAACTCAATATTGAGCAAACCAGTTCGGAGGAAACAGCACAGTACAAAGCTAGTTTGGTTGATGGAAAAACACTACTGGACCTCACCGGGGGATTGGGAGTTGACAGCTATTTTTTTTCCAAAAAAATCGACACGGTTTTGCATTGTGAGATCAATGAAGAACTCAGTGAAATTGCCCAACATAATTTTGCGGTTTTGGGTCAAAAAAACATCGTTTGCATTTCTGAAGAAGGAATTGATTTTTTAAAGCAAACAGACAAAAATTTTGATTGGGTTTTTGTGGACCCGTCCCGGCGAAATGAAAAAATTGGAAAGGTTTTTTTGTTTAAGGATTGCCTACCCAACCTTCCAGAACATCTTCCTTTTCTATTCAAGAAAACCGAAAATATTTTGGTGAAAGCCTCCCCTCTTTTGGATATAAAACAAGGTGTTGAAGAGCTCAATTTTGTAAAGGAAATTCATGTGGTGGCCATCAACAATGAAGTCAAAGAACTCCTTTTTGTGTTGAAGCAAGATTACCAAGATAAGGTTACCATCAAAACCATCAATAAAACCCAAAATCAGGAAATGGTCTTCAGTTTTAATCTGGATGATGAAAAGGATGCTGAGGTTGATTTTCAAGAACCTCAAAACTATCTCTACGAACCCAATGCAGCCATCCTGAAATCAGGAGGGTTTAAATCTGCAGGGAATACATTCGGACTGAAAAAGTTGCACTTGCATTCCCATTTATACACATCGGATGCGCTGGTGGATTTCCCCGGAAGGCGGTTTTCCATTTCAAGGGCATTGCCCTACTCTAAAAATCCCTTGAAAGAATTCGCCCATAAAAAGGCCAACATCACCACTCGGAATTTTCCAATTTCAGTTGCCGAAATCCGAAAAAAGCACAAAATAAAGGACGGCGGTGACTCTTATCTCTTTTTTACCAGGACTTTAAATGATGCTTTAACCGTGTTGGAGTGCAAAAAATTAGACTGAGCTACTCTAAATTATCCAGCCAATCGTACAAAAGGGATATCCAGTTTTTGAGACGCTGGTCCTTCAAGGCCAAGGAAAATCCATGACCGCCTTTGGAGTAAATGTGCATGGTTACCGGAATCCCTTCCTTTTTCAGTGCGCTGAACATTAAAATGCTATTTTCAACAGGCACTGCATCATCGTCTTGGGCGTGAAGCAAAAAAGCAGGAGGCGTATCTTTGGTCACATTTTTGTTGGCAGAAAACCGGTTGGCCAGTTCATCCGATGGATTTTCGCCCAATAAGGCTCCCTTGGATCCTGAGTGGGTAGTTTCATTGTCCATGGAAATCACAGGGTAGATCAAGGCCATAAAATCGGGTCGGGCGCTTAACTCATCTGCTTCATCTTGTTTTTCATACACGGTATCATCATAATGCGTGCCCAGCGTCGAGGCCAAATGTCCACCCGCAGAAAATCCCATGATACCTATTTTTCCTTCGGAAATATTCCATTCCGCCGCCTTACTTTTTACCAAACGCATGGCCCGCTGTGCATCTTGCAAGGGAACCACTTCTTTTCCCTCCACAATGGATTTTGATATGGGCAATCTATATTTTACCACAATTCCTGCCACTCCCTTGGAATTTAAGGCCTTGGCCATGTCAATACCTTCCCAGTCGTAGGCCAAACCATAGTACCCTCCCCCGGGAAAAATAACCACGGCCTGCCCATTGGCATTGCTTTTTGTAGGCAAATAGACTTCAATGGTAGGTTGTTGTACGTTGGTGACCCAATCAAATCGGTCTGTCTCTACTCTTTCCTTTTCATTGGATGCTTCTTGATTGGGAATTTTATTGGGCCACAAAGGCATAATCGTGTCTTGAGCCGATATACCCATGTCCACAAATACAAGAAGTACTGCGAGAATTGATGTGGTTTTAAAATGCTTCACTTTATTTGTTTTTAGTTAATTGTTACAATCCCATTTAAAGTTGGCCACCCGATCATTGGAAGCTGCCGATAAATTGTAATGCCACCATTCGGTCCGTATCGACCAAAATCCATGGGCTTCCATGGTTTCCTTTAACAATTTTCGGTTCTCCAAAACTTCTTTGGGCAAATCCAGATTATCGTGATAGGCTTTCTTTCCGAAGAAATCAAAATCGGTGCCCATATCCAGTTCGTTTCCATCTCTATCCACCAAAGTGATGTCCACAGCACCACCTTTATTATGGATAGATCCTTTTACGGGATTAGCCACATATTGTGGGTTGGGGACTATCTCCCACATCTTGTACTGTACTGAATTAGGGCGATAGCAATCAAAAAATTTGATTCTCACCCCTTTTTTCATAAAATCTTTGTTGGCCTCTATCAGTGCCTTTGCTGTTTTCACTCGCGTGTAACATTCGGCACAATCATACACCTTTGCCTTTAAAAAGTTATTCTTTGTGGCATATCTCAAATCATAGGCGAAATCATCACTGAAATCTGCCAAGCGAACAAAAGTGGTGTCTGCCAGACCTTCAAAAGTCTTTGGTTTTTTCTCTTGCTCAGCTACCGTATCGGGGACCTTTACAACTGCTGGTTCTTGTACTTCAATCTTCTTTTTATCCAGCTTCTCCCTACAGTTCAAAAGGGACATTGCCATCAACATATACACCAAATATCTCATTGCGATCAGTTTATCCGTTTTTGTTTGGCCAGCCATGTGTAGAGTGAATCGGTGGTATAAGCCCTGTCCCAAGCATTGTGCCCCAAATCTTTGTACCGGGTATAGATGACATCGTAATTCATTTCTTTGAGCCTGCTCACCATTTTGTCCGATTCTTCCACGCTAATGGTCTCATCTTTATCCCCATGAAAAACCCAAATGGGCATGTTTTTGTCAATCCAATGCGCATAAGGTACCGGAGCCATACCGCAAACCACTGCCATGGCCGCAAATTTATCTGGATACTGTGTGGCCATTTCCCAAGCTGCACTTCCACCCCTACTGAGTCCAGTTAGATAGAGGCGGTTCTTATCTACCCGGTTCGCATCAACAATGGAATCCAATAATTGGTTAACCGCTTGGGTGTTCCACCATTTTTTTTCATGTGGATTTTGGGGAGCCAAAACCAAAAAAGGAAATTGCTTGCCTTCTGCCAGCAATTTTGGTGGGCCATTTTTCTTTACATGAAGCAATTCCCTTCCAGATTCACCTCCACCGTGCAAAAAGAGCAATAGTCCAAATTCATCATCTGGTTTTTCAAAATATTCCTCTGGATAATACAAATAGTAGCGGAGGTTTTCTTTGGTCACTGTCTGCGCTTCGTCCTCCACCAATTGGGATTGGGCAGAACAAGCCTGAAGAAAGAATAGGATGCCCAAAAGAACAATCTTGGAAATGACTTGGCGAATTTGCATGTCCCAAGTTACAAAAGTTTATCCGCGATTTCTCTCCAATTGTTGGCACGTTCAAAATCTGTGGTGTTGGTGTTGTGCGGAGAGGTGAACATGATACTCCTTCCATCAAATTTTTTGAGGTTTTTGCTACGGTCATCAATCAGTACATCACCTTTTAAGATGAACTTGTCCCCGCATAGAATTCGTTTTTTCCAAGGAATGAATGGAAAGAATTCATCCAACCAATCCGATTTTTCCTTTAGGGAATTGGGAAATTCCATGGCCGCGGAGGCGATATAGACCTCGTATTTTTTACTTAATTCAAAAAGTACTTCTTGGCTATCTGGAATCACCTTCAAGTTTCTAAAATATCCTATTCGCCAATTATGTCCCCTTACGGTTTCTTGGTGCTCCTTGGGTACACATTGCCACGCTTCCTTACCATAGCAGTCTTCCAATCTAAGTTGGGCATCAAATTCAGAATTGTATAGTTCGAGGTGCGCTCCATAAGCATCGGCAATCACCTCATCCATATCCACAAAAATGGTCATTTCTAATGTTTTTGTGAAGTACGGAAAAACTCAATAAAAGGTCAAAAAAAGTTGTTCGACTAAATTATATACCATCAATTCAAGATGCTCAATGAAGCTCTTCGCAACGAAATCCACTTTTCTGTAAAAGTGATGAGATTACCGGTGCGCTCAGGCTTTGGGTTTCCACCCGGAGGATGTTATCACAATCCTCCAGGTCGAAATTCCAATACCCGTTTTGGTTGACCAATCGGTTCAACAAAGGTTTTAGCTTTTTCACTTCATCTTTACCAGAAACCGATGTTTTAAATACCAATACGTTTTTCATTTCTAAAACAAATTAGCTTCGGTCATAGAAAAATGGAGGTTCTACATCCAATGAACGCAAGTAGACGTACCCTTGCCCTCGGTGATGAATCTCATTATCGATGAAATAAAAAATCTGGGATTGAACGGAACCTTCGTACTGTCCAAATAATTTTACATGCTCCTGAAACCGCTCCACTGGGATTTTGGCCCATAACTCGTTGATTTGCTCTGTGGCCTCATCCCACCATTTCAGTAGTGTAGCTTTACTGTTGCCATGATTCAAGTCTTCGTTAAACTTTGCGGTTTCACCCGACACAATTTCTTGAAGTCCTGGAACCGCTATGGCCAGAAGCTCTGATACCATCCCTGAAAATGGACGCATTCCGCCAATGGAGTGTGTAAAGAGCTCCTTTTCCGGAAAGGCTTCGATGACCCTTCGCGTTACCCTTCGGTGTCCTTGCCAATGCTCCAAAAGTTGGGAAGGTGTAATCACTTGTGCTGTGCTGTTTTGTTGTTCTACTGTGTTTTCCATGGTTCATTGTTTTTATTTATTGATTCTGGAACCAAAGGTAAACGGGGGGTGTGACAACCCCGTGTCAGTAGAAAAAAATGAGGGTGAAATTTTTATTGTTGACAAAAGGCTGTCAGTACCCAATCATAACTTTGCAAAAAATGATTCCCTCTTTTATGCCCGCCCGTTGAGGAATAAAATGGATTTTGATAAGACCAAAACTGAAAGAATGAACAAAAATAGGCCCGTCTACCTTGGATTGAAATCCTATCTTTGGGAGATAGGTCGCTCAATTATGGGAATGGATACCGCTAAACGTTTTGATAGGATTGTAGCCATCTTGATTCAGCTGCAGTCCAAACGCATAGTAAAGGCTCAAGAACTGGCTGACCGGTTCGATGTAAGCCTAAGAACCATCTATCGTGACATACGCACCTTGGAAGCATCCGGGGTTCCCATTGTAAGTGAAGCGGGGGTGGGCTATTCCATTATGGAAGGGTACCGACTGCCCCCGGTCATGTTCACCCGTGAGGAGGCCGGTAGTTTTGTGGCCGCTGAAAAGCTGATGCAAAAATTCACGGATAAGTCGCTGGGAACCTATTACGAATCCGCCATGTTCAAGCTTAAATCGGTTTTGCGTGGAAAAGAAAAAGATTGGGTGGAAGCTTTGGAATCGCAGGTTTCCATCTTTCCAGGACAAGAATTGTTCAATGCGGATGTTCCCAACGCCCTTGAAATTCTCTTTGAGAGCATTGCCGAAAAGAAACAGGTCTTTTTAAAATACGAATCGCTCCGGGAAGATGACCCATCGGAGAGGAATATTGAACCCGTTGGTGTCTTTCATGAGAATAACTTTTGGTATATTCTGGGGTACTGCCATCTCAGAAAAGATTACAGGCATTTTAGAACGGATAGAATTCATCAAATTAAGCGGACACCTCATAGCTTTGTCCTTCAACATGGCACTATTGATGAGCATCGGCACATACATGAAAACACCCAAAAAACCAAGGTCACCATATTGGTGAACAAAACAGTGGCCAAATACATCCAAGGCAGTAAAAAATACCATGGATTTGTATCGCAAAAGACAAAAAATAATGAAGTGGAAATGACCTTTATGACCACGGACTTGGAGAATGGTTTTGCCCGATGGTACCTTATGTTTGGGGATTACGCCAAAATCATCGAGCCCGAAAGCTTAAAAAAGAGAATAGCTGACCTCTTGCAAAAAAACCAAGATATGCTCTCCGCATAATTCTATAAATCAACAGTTCTTTTTTGTTCATATTTCAGAATTGCCACCCTTAAAATTCCTCGTTTTCAACAACTGAAAAATACACACAGGAAATCCTGCACATGGTTTCAATTTAGAAAAATATCCTTTACCTTCACGGGCAGTGCGCAAACAACAAACCCAGTATTTTTGTGTTTAAAACCAACCCTAAAAACTATGCTGCCTAAAGGTAATTTTCCCGAAAAAATCTATTTGAATGGTGAAATTATTTCCAGTAACCAAGCAACCATTTCTGTTTTTGACCGTGGTTTTCTTTTTGGGGATGGTATTTATGAGGTTATGGTCCAGTTGGAAAACGGTCTGTTCTATAGCGATGCACACTGGGAACGGCTTCAAGGAAACTTAGATAAAATCGGAATTACCTATGATGTTGGCGAGATGGAAGCTCAGTTGGAACCGTTGTTGATGGCCAGCAACCTTACTAACAAACCCTGCCTTATCTATATGCAGGTAACCCGTGGCGTGGCACCGAGAAAACATGCTTTCCCAAAAGATATTCCCCCTACAGTGATGATATACGCCCTGCCCCATACCCTCCCCTATATCAACGACCGGGATTTTCACGGTATTTTGTGTTCGGACAATCGGTGGCACAGGTGCGATATTAAATCAACCTCTCTTTTGGGCAACGTCATGGCCAATGAAAGAGCCATGGAACAAAATGTCGATGAAGCTGTTTTCGTTCGAAATGGATTCATTACCGAAGGCTCGCACACCAACATCTTTTTTGTGAAATCGGGAAAAGTGTACACCCATCCAGCCAACCAATTGATTTTGGATGGCATCACCCGAAAGATTGTATTGAAACTTTGTGAGGATTTGGAAATCCCCATGATGGAAAAAGCCATCGGTGTAGATGAAATTGATGGGATGGATGAAGCTTTTCTCACCGGGACCACCACCCAAATTGCCTCTATTGCCAAACTTGGCGACCATGTCTACCACAGGCCAGAAGAAATTGGCGAAACCACAAAAAAACTACAGAAAGCCTTAGCTGAACTCAAAAAATTGGAATCCTCAAAATTAGTACTGTAATGCACCTAAAAATGAAAGCCAACATTCTGATCAAATTGCTTTTGAGCTTTTCGTTCATTGCTCTTTTTTCCTGTAGTGGCCCGGAATATGACATTCTTATTTTGAACGGCACCGTTTACGATGGTTCAGGAAGTGCACCTATTGAAACCGATATTGCCATAAAGGGTTCCATGATAGTGGCCATGGGTGATTTGGATAAAGCCACGGCAACTCGAATAATTGAGGCCAAAGGTCTTGCCGTTTCTCCTGGATTTATCGACATGCACACCCATTTAGAACCCATCATGGAATTGCCTTCTTGCGAAAGCCATGTTCGGCAGGGTGTCACTACGGCTTTAGGTGGACCTGATGGCAGTTCGCCTTGGCCCTTAAAATCCTATATGGATAGTCTTGAAGTAAAAGGTATTGGGATGAATGTAGCTTATCTTATTGGCCACAACACGGTTCGTAAAAACATCATGGGATTGGAAAATCGGGCTCCCACTGAAGAGGAACTTTTGGATATGGAAGCCCAAATTGATAGTGCCATGCAAGAAGGCGCTTATGGAATTTCAACGGGACTCAAATATTTACCGGGAGCTTTTTCCAAAGTGGATGAAGTCATTGCGTTGTCTAAAGTGGCTTCAAAATATGGCGGTATTTATACCTCACACCTCCGGGAAGAAGGTTTGGGTTTATTCGATGCGGTTGAAGAAGCCATCCAAATTTCAGCCAAGGCCGATATTCCCGTGGTTTTGACCCACCATAAGGCCATTGGCAAACCCATGTGGGGGGAAAGTGTTCGTACCTTGGCGATGGTTGATTCTTCCCGTGCCAAAGGTCTCGACATTAAAATGGACCAATATCCTTACACCGCTAGCTACACCGGAATTTCTGTACTCATTCCTAGTTGGTCCATGGCAGGTGGTCAAGAAGCCTTTGACGAAAGGGCCACTGACCCAGTGCTCAGGGATAGCATTAAAAATGGGATTGTTTTCAACATTCTCAATGATCGTGGTGGTTCAGATTTGGACCGAATTCAATTTGCCAAAGTGGAATGGCAGCCCGAACTGGAAGGAAAGACCTTAAAATATTGGGCCGAACAAAAGGGCTTGGAACCCACGGTTGAAAATGGCGCGGATTTGGTCATTGAAGCTCAATTAAATGGTGGCGCATCCTGCGTGTTCCATGCTATGGCCGAAGAAGATGTAACCCGAATAATGCAACACCCACAAACCATGATTGGCTCCGATGGCCGATTGGTGGAACCCGGCATGGGCCATCCACACCCACGTTGGTACGGAACATTCCCAAGAGTTTTGGGACATTATGTTCGAGAAAAAAAGACTTTGGAACTATCCGAGGCCATTCGTAAAATGACTTCGTTACCAGCACAAAGTCTTAAATTGACGGATAGAGGAATGCTCAAAGAAGATATGCGTGCCGATATCACCATCTTTGATCCAGAAACCATAATTGATAAAGCCACTTTTGAAAAACCCCACCAATATCCCGAAGGAATTGATTTTGTCATTGTGAACGGGATTTTTGCGGTGGACAATGGTGAATTCCATGATGTGAGGTCTGGAATGGTATTACAAAAAAACTAACGCAATAGATATGAAACAAATTATTACCTGCCTGTTATTGACTATTTTCCTGCTGCCCAACCTAATCCGCGCACAGGAAAGCCCAACAATTGAAAAAAAGTACACCAAAGAAATTGACAAGTTGGCAAAGGCCAAAAAAGTACAGACCGCTTTTAACCTCATCACAGAACAAGAAGACCAGACCATGAAGGATTTGGTCACCTTAACTGAAGTACTGGCCCCACCTTTTGGCGAAGACAAAAGAGGAAAGGTCTTTGGCAAAATGTTGATGGACGCTGGTATTGATAGTGTTTGGACAGACAAAGTGGGCAACGTCATCGGATTGCGAAAAGGCACTTCTGGTGAATCTGGTTATGTGGGTGTAGATGCCCATTTGGATGTAGTTTTTCCCGAAGGAACAGATGTAACCGTCACCAAAGTGGGTGATACTTTAAAAGCGCCCGGGATTGGGGATGATACTCGCGGTCTGTCCATGCTCATTAGCATGCTAAAGGCCATGAACAAAGCAGAAATAAAGACCGAAAAAGACCTGCTTATTGTGGGAACGGTTGGAGAAGAAGGTCTTGGTGACCTGCGCGGCATGAAGTATATGTTCAACGAATCTGGGTTGGATATCGATGCCTGGATTGCCATAGATGGTGGTAGTATTGGCCGAATCAGCAATGCTGGTCTTGGTTCCAAACGCTACAAATTGGTTGTCAGTGGAAAAGGTGGACATTCATGGGGCGATTTTGAGTTGGTAAATCCGCATCATGCCTTGGGCAAAGCGATTGATATGTTCTCAAAAGATGCATGGACCTATACTTCGGGAGATATTTCCAAAACAAGTTTCAACGTGGGTCGAATTGGTGGGGGAACTTCGGTAAATTCCATTCCGTTTGAATCGTGGATGGAAGTTGACATGCGTGCCATCGACCCTAAAAATTTGGATGAAATTGAAAGTATCTTCAAAAATTCTGTGGAAAAAGCCATTTCAGCATATAATGTCAGCGGCGTAAAAGGTGAAGTGACCTATGAGCTTGAAAAAATTGGGGACCGTCCTTCTGGAGAGCTTCCCGCGACCCTGCCCCTGATTCAACGAGCCATGGCAGCAACCCAATATTTCGGTGTTGAACCTTCTTTGGGAAGAGGGTCTACCAACATCAATATTCCAGTTTCTTTGGGAATTCCATCGGTCTGTATTGGTCGCGGTGGCAAAGGAGGTGGTGCCCACTCATTACATGAATGGTATATGAATGATGAAACCGGGGCAGAATCCATTCAATTGGCGCTGTTGATTACCTTGGCCCAAGCAGGACTTGAAAAATAAAGCATGACTAAAATTTTTGCTAGACTACTTGTTTGTATTGTATTCCTATGTGCCGAATTTGTTTCGGCCCAAATAGCGGACAAAATTACCCAAATTGATAGCTTGTTCTTGGATTGGAACCGTCCCAATCATCCAGGAGGTGCCATAATGGTAATGCAAGGGGATGATATTGTTTTTTCAAAGGCTTACGGGTTGGCCAGTATGGAATATCTGGTGCCCAACAACACTGGTACACGATTCAATGTAGCTTCTGTCTCCAAGCAATTCAGTGCGTTGGGAATTGTATTGCTTCACTTGCAACGAAAACTCTCTGTGGATGATACCATCGATACCTATATTGATGGGCTACCCGATTTTGGCCAAAAAATCACTATTCGGCACATATTGCACCACACTAGTGGACTTAGAAGTCTCCATGCGCTATTCGGATTGGCTGGTTGGAGAGATGATGATGTTCGAACAAATGCCGATTTAAATAGAATCATGCCCCAACAACACGACCTCAATTTTGAACCTGGCTCCGAATACATGTACTGCAATACAGGATATATGTTTTTGGTCAACATTATTGAAAAAGTAACCGGAACATCTTTTGTCAACTATATGAAAGATGAAGTTTTTGAACCATTGGGCATGCACGATACCTATGCAGAACCAAACTACAATCGGATTGTACCCAATAATGCTACGTCTTACGATGCAACCAAAGATGGTTTTGTTAGAGCTGTTGAGTACTGGGCCTATATAGGTTCTGGTAATGTTCATACCACTACCGCTGACCTTTCCAAGTATCTGAAAAATTACTACGAACCCTCTTCGGGATGGGAAAAAGCCTTTGAAATGATGCAAACGGTGGATGCCCTCAATGATGGAAGCACCAATCAATATGCCTTTGGGGTAATCGTAGATGACCTCTATGGACTGAAGCGAATCAGTCACGGTGGGTCCATTGGAGGATATCGCTCACATGTTTCTGTTTTTCCCCAAGAAAAAACCAGCTTTATGGTGCTTACCAATTTTTCATCCTCCTCTCCTGCTGAAAAATCAACCGTTATGGCTAGAATTCTTTTTGATAAGGGCAATAGCTCCAAAATGCTGAAAACCATCAAAGTTCCAAAACAGAAACTGCAATCGTATGCGGGCATATATTGGGATGACATGACCTATCAGGAACGGGAGATCTTGAGCAATGCGGACAAACTCTATCTCGGTAATGGCAATTCCGAAACTACATATGTTCCCGTTGAAAAGGAAAAATTTGTTGCTTTGGATGCTAAAGATGCATCTTATTTTGAATTTAAAAATGGTACCATGCTATTTCACCGAGAGAGTGGAAAACCCTTGATCTTTGAAAAATTCACCAAAGAAGAGTTGACTCCGCAACTTGCCGAGGAATACCTTGGAACGTATTTCAGTCCCGAAATAGAAACAACCTACACAATTCATTACGAAAACAACTCGCTCTATGCCCATCACATCCGGCATGGAAAATTAGTACTTCAACAGAAAAGAAAAGACCTTTTGGAGGGAACATATCCACTTAACTTTCTAAAATTCAAGCGTAATGTTAATGAAAAAATCGAGGGTGTATTTATCTCCAATGGCAGGGTAAGAAATCTTTGGTTCAAAAAAACAGATTAGTATGAAATCAATTCCACAGCATTTATCAATACTTCTTTCGGTAGTATTTTTCTTTTGCCTCATCGGCGTAAAAGCACAAGTCTTCACGGACCGGGTCTGGCATTGGGCTTCTGAATCTGAGGCCAAAGCATGGAACAATCCTAAGGCTGAAGCGTTTCATGAGTATTTGGTGGACAGCACAAAAATCACCGGGCTTATGATCGTCCATAAGGGCAAGGTAGTTTTCGATTATGGTGACCTAGAGGAAGTCAGTTACATTGCCTCCATCCGAAAAAGTGTACTCTCCATGCTCTATGGACAGTATGTTGAAGATGGCACCATTCGCCTCAATAAAACCATCAAGGAATTGGGTATTGATGATGTGGAAGGGATCCTTCCCATTGAACAGTCTGCCACTATCCAGGATATTATTTCTGCTAGGTCCGGAGTGTACCACCCAGAAGGCTATGGTGGGGGAATGCAGGAATACGCGCCCGAACGTGGCTCCGTAAAACCTGGAACCTATTGGTTGTACAGCAACTGGGATTTTAATGTGGCAGGGTATGTTTTTGAACAGGAGACAGGAAAGAACATCTATGATGAAGTGGAACGACAGTTGGCCAATCCCTTGCACATGCAGGATTGGGACCGTTCCCTACAACACAAACAAGGCAATACCTCAATCTCCAAATATTTGGCGTACCCTATGTGGTTCTCAACCCGTGATATGGCTCGTCTAGGGCTGCTAATGCTGAACAAAGGGAAGTGGAAAGATGTTCAGGTCATTAGCGAATCTTGGGTGGATGAAATGCTGGAATCCCGCACTTCACATGAAGAATTGAACAAAAACGTGCCTGTTTTTCATGGTACAGGGGTCAATTATGGTTATGGCTATATGTGGTGGCTATGGCAAGATGTGAGCGACCCGCGTTTTGAGGGTGCTTATTCCGGGAAAGGTGCCATGGGGCAAAATATTACAGTGTATCCCGCCATTGAAACCGTATTGGTGTTTAAGACCAAAGCGGCTTATGGTCGCAGTAATCCTTCGGCTGTACGCATAAAAGTGGCCCAAAAGGCTGCGGAAATCTTCACTATGGAAGACTAACGAGCTTTTGGGCCATTTCAATTTTTAAACCTGGTAGTTATTAGGTGATGGTCGCTTTAATCTGTCGCCATTTCAATATTAAAACTGAGCCTGAAATTAAGGCCACAGCTGTCAATATCAGGGCTCCTGCCCATCTTCCATAAATCCAATATCCGGTAGCGAACAAAAGACTGTAAATCAGAATGGTACCGTACAGCATGGCCTGTATTCCACTGGGAACGCTCCATTTTTCACCATTGTCCAGTTCGGTGCCCTGTGCTCTGGCCTGTTTGACAATCTTTTTCCAACCGGGACCTCCGGGATTTATTTTCTTGTAAAAGCTGTTCAACACTTCGGTACTTTCAGGAGCAGTGATATAAGTTGCAATCAACCATGCCGCTGTGGTCACAAGTACCACCGTGGGGTATTCCATCCAATCGGGTAAAAGTCCCGTTTCAGTAGCGAACAAATAATCTCCCAATGGGTTCAACTTGAACAGTAATGACAATATTCCAGATACGAACATGGCGGTGATCTCGCTCCACGCATTGATACGCCACCAAAACCACCTCAGGATAAAAATCAGTCCGGTTCCTGCCCCAAACACAAGCAATACTTCAAAAAGTTGAAGTGCATTCTGCAATAGAAGGGCCAGCAAGGCACTCAAGACCATCAAGCCAACCGTGGAGATTCGTCCCACTGCCACCAAACGCTTTTCAGATGCTTCTGGATCGACCCTTTGTTGGTAAAAATCATACACAATATAGGAAGAACCCCAGTTGAGCTGCGTGGATATGGTGGACATGTAAGCGGCCACCAAAGAGGCCAAAACCAATCCCAATAATCCAGAGGGCAATTTGGTCAACATGGCAGAATAGGCCAAGTCGTGTCCCAATTTATCATCAGCTACAATGGGAAAGGCCTGTTGCAAACTCTCCAAATCGGGGAAAACAACCAAAGATGCGAGTGCCACCAAAATCCAAGGCCATGGACGCATGGCATAATGCATAATGTTGAAAAAGAACGTGGCCCCAATAGCATGCTTTTCATTTTTGGCAGATAGCATTCGCTGTGCGATATAGCCCCCTCCCCCCGGCTCCGCTCCTGGGTACCAAGAACTCCACCATTGTACGGCCAATGGAATGATCAAAAGGGTAATCAAGGTATGGGTATCGCTTGTATCTGGTAAAATATCCAGTTTTTCCTTTACATTTTCATTGGACAACAAGGCTTCCAAACCACCAACTTCTGGGATATTCACCAAATAATACGCTGCACCAATGGCACCGCCCATCGCCACGAAGAAGAGAATAAAATCAGTATAGACGACCCCTTTAAACCCTCCAACGGCACTGAAGATAACCGTGATGAGGCCAGCACTGACCACCGTCTGCCATGGTTCCAGCCCAAGCATGATGCCACCAATCTTAATTGCGGCCAAAGTCACTGCGGACATGGTAATGACATTGAAGATCACTCCGAGATAAATGGCCCTGAACCCTCTTAAAAAACGGGCGGGTTTTCCACCATACCTCAGTTCATAGAACTCAAGGTCTGTGTTGACGTTTGATTTCCGCCAAAGACGAGCATAGATGAAGACCGTTAGCAACCCCGTCAACAAAAAGGCCCACCAAACCCAGTTTCCAGAAACGCCGTTGGTCCGGACAATGTCGGTCACCAAATTGGGTGTATCGGTTGAGAATGTTGTAGCCACCATGGATATTCCCAACAACCACCACGGCATGGATTTACCGGACAGGAAAAATTCAGAACTGTTCTTTCCCGAGCTTTTGGACACATAGATTCCAATGCCCAAGGTAATGGCAAAAAATCCAAAGATGATGAGTACATCCAATGTATTCAATGATATCATAATATGTAATATTAAATCGGATACGGTTAGAAAAGTAAAGTACAACAAAAATGACATATCAAAATAGAAATGATTGCCCATATTGGTACCTGTTAAAAAAGTAAAGGAAGAGTTGCTCTTCCTTTACCTTACTTAACTCAAAATTAAACTAACTCAAATTATGAAGTAATCGCATGGATTGATTTCATAACATCCTTGGTTTATTGTGCAAACCAAAGTGTAGTTCCTTGCATATCTGGGCCCTGTGCAGCATTAGCTGCTTCTGTATTGGGGCCGTTGGTATTATATGCATTGGTACCATAGCGCATTCGTTGTGGATATGCACCATTCAACGTTCCTGCACTGTAAAGATCATAATCGGAAACTCCCGCGGCCAATTCGGAAGGATATCCACTATCCCTAACGATTGCCCAAGCTTCTGAACCATCGGTATATGCTGCAATCCATCTTTGGATGCTTATCTTCTCTAGGTTTTCATCAGCTGAACCATTCAAAAGTGCCATATCTTCTGTAGATATAAATGTTTCAATTGCGGCATCGTCAACGTTCCATATTCTCATGGCCTGTCGTATTCCTTCTTGATAGAACGTCTGAGCATCGCCAGTAGCCAACCCTTTTACAATCGCTTCGGCCTGCAAAAAGTTGCCCTCCGCTGCCGTGAACACAATTTCTGGAAAAATTTCATTTCCTTGGTTTTTGGCATTGATAACTATGGCAGCTGGTCTCGAGAACAAAGCTTCTTTTACATGGGTATAGATCAATCCATTTAGACGGGTGGGTTGGCCCACGTAATAAGGCGTGTCTGTAGCTACATTAATGGTTACTGTTGCCAAGCCATCCCCATTGGTTCCATCAGTTCTGGTGTAACTTACTCCAGCATTGTCCAATTGGGCAAGGATGAAATCCACGTGTTTATCAAAAAGTGCCACACCTTCACCTTCAACAGGTTCAGTGAAAACCACTTCACCACCATCAATGGGTTGTGCGTACATGGGTAGTCTTGGATCGTTGTTTGCTTGTAAGTAATCTATCAAGGTCTTACCCACGGTCCAGTTGGAACCTACACCGAAGTTGTGCCAAACGTCTCCATACGCAGCGTTGGACCACTGTGATATTTCAGTATCCTTTTCCATAAGGGCGTTATCGCCATCAGTTACCAAAAGATCACTTGCCAATGCTTCGCTTATCGCAGCGGTGGCAAAATCCGCTCCAGGTGCTCCTTGGGCTCTTAGCGCCATTCTTAGTTTAAGGCTATTGGCCAACTTTTTCCATTGTTGTAGGTCTCCACCAAAGAAAAGATCATTCTCAGCCAAAACTTCTACACCATCCCCAGTTACGGTGGCATCTCCAATAATTGCCATGGCTTCATCCAACTCAGCAATGACACCTTGGTAGATAGCTGCTTGTGAATCATAGGTAGGCGTAATAATATCTGGATTAAGTGCTTCAGAATACGGAACCATTCCAAATACATCGGTATAGGTTTGATAGTACAATCCTTTCATGATCAATCCTATGGCATAATAGTTTTGATTTTCAAGCTCTCCACCTTCACCTACAAAGTTCATGAATGCACTGAGGCTAGTGACATATCCAGCCAAATAATCATAAGCGGCATCTGTATATCCTGTATCATATGTATAGGATAGACCATCTGTCCACCAACTTCCATTAAAACCGAAACAGAACTGACCTGCAAAACGATCCCAGTGAATCAACTGGGCTCTCCAATACGGAAATCTATTGGGAGCATAAAGTTGAATTTGTGTCTCTGTGACAAAATATTTGGCACTTACCTCATCAGATGTAAAGGCGTTTGGCTTTACATTGATATCGTCAAAATCGGAGCAACTTATTGCGAACAATAGGGTGGCCACTGCCAATCCTATTCTCATTATTTCTTTTTTCATCATCATTTTTTTATAATTTCAGATTAAGGTTCAACCCAAGGCTCCTGACCGTGGGTACATTGTTTATGGAAATACCCTGTCCGTTCAATCCAGTACCCAAGGTTGCATCTGGATCTATATCATCTGCCTTTTTGTAAAAGAAGAACAAGTTTCTTCCTATCAATCCCAAAGATGCAGAGTTGAGGCCTATTTTTTGAACCAAGTCCCTACTAAAGTTATAGGTAAATGCAAATTCCCTCAATCTCACGTTGGTTTGCTCGTATACATAGTTTTCGGCAATACCAGAAACGGCACCCCAGTATTCTTGAGCAGTAATACTCTCTGTATTGGCTGAGCCCGTATCACTATTAATGGCATCCACTACAACACCACCATCCCTATACAGTAAACTTCTTTCGGAAACACCCGCACCATCAAGGCTTGCTGACGTTACAGAGTAAATTTCACCGCCTACACGTCCATCGATCAAGAAACGGAGGGAAAGATTTTTGTATGAAATAGTGTTGGTCAAACCACCAATCCAATCGGGTTGTGCATTCCCCAAAAGTTCACGCTCTGAGGAAGCCATTGGAATACCTTCGGCATTGACCAATCTGTTTCCGTCATCATCAGTGGCCCAAACGGTTCCATAAATATCGCCGATACCACCTCCAACATTTGCCGCAATAGCCACGTTACCTGAGTTGGTTGTGTTTAAAATGGTGCCATCCAAGCCTTCAATCAATGAATTTACGGTGTTTTTGTTTTTAGAGAAGTTAAAAGATACATCCCAAGAAAAATCTTCTGTTCTCACCGGCATACCGCCTATCAAAAATTCAACACCCTTGTTCTGCACCTCACCAATATTTGATTTGTAAAAGTTGAATCCTGTGGCCGCAGGTACGGGCAGATCATAAATCATATCATTGGTGGTGATGTTATACACAGAAAGGTCGAAATACAAACGGTTTTTGAAGAAACGTCCTTCTGCACCAAATTCAACAGACTTTACGCTTTCTGGTTTTAGGTCTTCATTGTATCTGATATCGGGCGCACTCAAGGTGGTTAATCCCAAATACCCTTGTTGTGGCACATCAAAAGTTTGATACAACTGATACACTCCAGTATCGTTACCTACTTCGGCCCAACTGGTCCGCAATTTAAACATATCCACTACGTTTCTTTCTGGATCGATAAATCTGTCCAACAGAAGTGCAAAACTCGCAGATGGATAAAAATAAGAACGGTTATCAGCCGCCAAGGTTGACGACCAATCGTTTCTGGCTGTTAAATCCAAATACATGAAATTATCATATCCCAAGGATACAGAACCATATAGTGAGTTTACTTTTTTGGTTTCCATTGGCGTGTGCGTACTGGACTGGATGTTGGTGTTGGCCAACAAAGCCCTTGTAGGAATCTTAAACTGTGACCCCACAACTCCCATTCTTTCAGCGGTACGCTTTGACAAGTTACCACCCACATTGGCCGTAAGATTGATTTTTTCGCCAAAATCCTTGTTTGCAGTGATCAAGAAATCTGAGTTCATTTCGGTATATTTATCTGTGTTGAACTCCACACGACCATATCTATTGAAATGGTGTCCTACTGGGTTGATGAAGTCGGTTCGTACATTGGTAACATCGCCACCTACCCGAATGAAGGCTGACAACCAATCATTGAACTCATAATTCACTTTACCAAAACCAATGAAACGATCGCGTCTTTGGTCATTGGTGTCCTCATACTGAATCCAATATGGGTTACCAATACTTTTACCGCTTCCAGAATAACTGATCACATCATACTCACTGATTCCATTGTTTGGATCGTACAATGCAGGGTTGGCAATTTGATAGGTTTTAAGGTCGTTCACATCAACACTTCTGGGCATGTAGTACACGTATCCCAAAACCCCTTCGGAACCTAGATTTACCCTATTGTTCAACTCTTGGGTAAAGTAAGTGGCTTTTCCATCAAAGCTCAATTTGTCCGAAATGTCCACCAACGTTCTTAAATTAAAGTTGTGGCTATTTAATTTGGAATTTGGAATAATGGATGTTGTACTGTTATTGGTATAGGAGAACCGCATACTGTAATCATCTCCGCCTTTATCCACAGATACAGAATTGATAAGTTTTTCACCTGTTTCAAAATAATCCTCCACATTATTGGGCTGTGCCGAGTAGGCCTTTTGTTCCCCTGTGAAATAGATTTGCTGGGTACCATCCATTCTAGAACCCCAAGAAGAGGTTCCCATACCGGCAACATCAGGATAAGGAGCACCGTTGGTTCCTTGCCCATATTCATTCTGATACTCTGGCAAAAACATGGGATTTTCCAAGGTTACATTTGAATTGAAAGAAATACCAAGACCTCTGCCCTTGCTTCCTTTTTTGGTAGTGATCAATAAAACCCCACTGGCAGCACGTGATCCATAAAGTGCTGCTGCGTTTGGTCCCTTCAACACCGATACGGATTCAATATCCTCTGGGTTAAGGTCGGTGATACCACCACCGGTAACCGTACTACTGTACACACTACCTCCAGAAGATGTGTCGGACATATCAATAGGGATACCATCCACTACGATCAATGCCTGGTTGTTCCCAGTGATGGAATTGTTACCCCGAAGTACAATCCTGGAACTGGAACCTACACCACCGGATTGGTTCACCACCAATCCAGCGACCTTACCCACCAAGGAGTTGGCTACGTTGTAGTCCTTTACGGTGTTGATTTGCTCTGATTCCACCTCGGTTACCGCATAACCTAGTGATTTTTTCTCTCGACTGATTCCAAGAGCAGTAACCACCACCTCGTCAAGAAGTTCCGTATCTTCCTGCAGGGTTAGATCAATCGTTGTTCGGCCCGAAACTGGAATTTCAATGGTCTGGTAGCCTAAATAAGAAAACACCAAAGTGGCACCGCTGTCTGATACAGTAATGCCATAATTTCCATCGAAATCGGAAGTAACACCATTGTTGGTTCCTTTTTCAACAATGTTGACTCCAGGTAAGGGTGTCCCAGCTTCGTCAGAAACCGTTCCGGTAATTGTTTGCGCCATGGCCCCCTGAATGGAAACCATTACCGCAAAAACAAGTACATACTTAAGTTTTTGAATCATGTTAGTTTATTTGAATCGTTAGTAATTAAAAGATACGTTAATTTAAAGTTAACATACGTAGTGAAAATCCCTATTTGTTAAGGATTTCTGAAAAAATTTCGACCAACAACAAACGTGAAAAGCCGAAGGGAGTTTTTGTTTGCCAAAAGCTTATTCAATGGGTATCTAAAAAAGGGAATAGGTAAAATATACTTGCTTTTGTTATAAGGTTTTAAACCAAATCCATGTATGGGAAAAGATAATGCAATGCTGTGGAATTTGCCTGTCAGAACCAAAACCAAAAGTTTGCTGTAGTGGTTATGCCATATAGCTATTATTTAGGTCCGAAGTTCTAAACCTCTATTCTGATTGTGATGCCTTAATGACCTTGAACTGCTCATTGGTCAAAGTGGTCTGATCAAAGAAGAATGCTCTTTTGGTTCCATTTTTCTTGGCCTGTTCAATAGCTTCCTCCAATTTGTCGGCATTCATTGCAGGAATACCCAGTGCCTTATGCACCTCCAAACCTTCGCTCTCTGCCAATTCCACCAAATGATCTAAAAAAATAGAATCTGTACTAGCATTAACCAGAATAACATTTAGGTCGTTGGTCCTGTACTTTTTAAATTCATTCAAATAAAAAGTATCACCTTTTTTAGCATCAGCAGTTACGCATACCCAATAGGCAATATCTTTATCTCCCTTAGATGTGATATTGGCATTGGGTTTCATACCAATATTGTCCATACAGGAAACCAAGAATACGGATAGAAGCAATATAATTATGTAGCATATCCTCATTTCTACTTCTTATTTGATTTGCTGATATTTCCCATCCTGACCAATCACAAATACAGACCCCGTAAATGGACTTTCTGCCTGAATGGTCCATCCCATTCGGTGCAACTCCAAATCAAGGTTCACTTTTGTACCATCCTTCGCAATGGGTTCCAATCCGAGTTCATCCAATTGGGTTGCCCAGGAGCCATTTTGGGTTCGATATTTTTTTTGTGCTCGATAAAATGTATAGAGCATCCATCTGATCTGTTCATCTTCTGGAATCTTAAAACTATCCACTTCACCAGCGGCTTTTGGCGAAAAATAGGCATATCCCCAATGTTCGGGTTCGTGCATGTTAACAACCCCTTGTGGGGACCACACCCAATTATATTCAGGGAGAAATTTGCCGTTTGCGTCCTTTTTCCGTGCATATTTTCCATTAACAACATCAAAATCCCAGTTTACCCTTGAAAAATTGATGCGCCAAAAATCACCTTCCGGGATAGCATTGCTACCACTGGCCTCTTTCAAAACCTCCCAAGGCATGGCCACCTCAACACTCCACCCTTTATCAATATCATTGGGGTCATTCAAAGTACCATTGACATGCACAGCCGATTTTAAACCCAAAATTTCCCAACTATCCACAATGGGAGCACTTTCCCTGTACGGTTTTACTATGAACAAATCCCAAACAGTATTGAGGGCATTCATTTCAAACTCATAATAATTGTGCGTATCCCCATCAGGGTCGATGAAAATTTCAAAATCGTTGTTATAGAAAATAACCGTATCTCGCTGCTTTAAGGTTGCCCACACATGTGGTTCTTCCATTTCGGCTAAAAAATACAGGTATGTTTCGTCCCAAAGCATACGCACATTGGTTTTGTAGGTTGGGGTCTTCACACCTTCAATGTCAATAAAGTCATTGGAAACTTCAGCCTTTTCCCAAGATGCCTCATTGGCCAAACCATCAACCTTAACAGGTTCGTTGGTCTTGTACACAATAATGGATTCTGGCGCTGCTCCACGCTGCCCGGCACAAGAAACCGTGCCTGCCATCGCAAAGTACAACACCATTATTTGGAACATTTTTGACATTTGATTGAAATCAACGATCCATAAATTATAAACTTTACTTTGGTTACATTTGGCATCAAGCAGCACCTTCATAAATCCAAATAAAGTTTACTTTTTTGTAAAAATTCCTAATTTCATCCAGATTTATGCGCTTTATTAGACCAATGACAGCTGAGGGAAGCCAAATGTTCAAAAAATGTAATTCATAGCCAGATGCAACTTCAAAAACAAGTCAAGAATAGGTTTTTGGTAAATGCTGCAACCCAGTTCAAGATTACCCCATTGCACCATGTAATTTTCTGGCTTATCTATTTTACTTTTAATTTTTTGAGATGGGGCAGCTATTTCAATGATTACCTGTATTCTGTTAAAGCCAATCTCTTAGGGTTCCCCATCCATATTTTTCTAACCTACTTCACCATTTACTATTTGATTCCACGCTTTATTTTTAAGCGAAAGATCATACTTTTTATTCTGATTTTATTCTCCTCCATTTTTGTTATGGTGGTCATTAAATACCTGCTCACCTTTTTTTTGATAAGTTATGATGTATGGCCCGAAGGCCCTGAAACACATAGCCTTACCTTCAACTATACCATAGTGATGATGTTGGGTGAACTCTACGTGATTACTTTTGTGGCATCAATTAAATTGACCATCGACTGGCTTCGGGAAACAGGAAGGGCGGCAAGATTGGAAAAGGAGCAATTGGAAACCGAACTCCGTTTTTTGCGGGCCCAAATTTCCCCGCATTTTTTCTTCAACACCTTGAACAATATTTATTCACTGAGCCTGGAAAAATCAGACAAAACCCCTGAGACCATTATCAAACTTTCCGATTTGATGCGCTATGTGCTATATGAAACCAAGGACAAAAACCAAAGCCTAAGAAAAGAGCTCATTTTTATAAAAAACTATCTAGATCTTGAAAAGATACGGTACAACGAAAACCTGCAACTTGAATTTGAGGTTACCGGAGACCCCAAAGGGAAAAAAATCGCACCCATGCTATTGGTCCAATTTATCGAAAATGCCTTTAAACATGGGGCCAACCAAAACATTGGGAAAGTACGGATAAGCATAAAAATACTGATTGAAAAAAAGTTTCTTTACTTTGAAATCAGTAATACCAAACCCAAAAACCACTTGCAAAACAAAGAAAAATACGCTGGGGGAATAGGGCTTTTGAATGTCGAGAAAAGATTAAAACTACGGTATGGAGAAGATGAATACAAACTTGACATACATGAAGAATTGGATGAATATATTGTGAAACTAAAGCTCAAACTCAGATGACTATAAAATGCGTAATCATAGATGATGAACCCCTGGCCATTAAGGTCATCCAAAATTATATGGAACAAATTAAGGAGTTGCAGGAAATGGCCGTTTTCAACAATGCCATTGACAGCCTTGCCTACTTACGGGAAAACAAGCCCGACCTCCTTTTTTTGGATGTAAATATGCCTATTATTGACGGATTCAGTTTTCTTGATAGCCTGGATGAAAAACCTATGGTCATCATTACCTCTGCACATGCGGAACATGCTGCAAAAGGCTTTGATCAGGAAGTATTGGATTATTTGGTTAAGCCCATTTCCCTATCCCGGTTTATAAAGGCCGTGAACAAGGCCATAACAAAGGCCAAGGACCATCCCAAATGGGACGCAACCCGTGAGCACATTTTTGTGAAAGTGGACAAAAAGAAAATGAAAAAAATCTATCTGGACGAAATCATTTTGGTTGAAAGCTTAAAGGACTATATCAAAATCATTACCACAAAGGGCAACCATATTGTGCATAAAACCCTGAGTGCTTTCACAGAGGAGCTTTCCAATGATAAATTCATCAGAATTCATAGGTCGCACACCGTATCCATGGATAAAATAGACGCTTTGGAGGGCAATAGCGTTGAAATAGCGGGCAAACGGTATGTGATAGGAAGAAGTTATCTGGATGCCGTAAAAACCCATATTTTGGAGCGCTCCATTTCCACCACTGGAAACAAATCCAATCCAGAATAAAAAAAGCTTGCCAAAATTGGCAAGCTTCATTTTTTATTTTCTATTGGGAAATCAGGTGATTAAATTTCCGTTCTCGTCCCATTCAGCAATATCGTTACGTTTGCTCTGGTCCACACATTTGGCAATCCATTCCGGGTCATAGGAGACCCCGTGTTGCTCCAAAACATCCTCGGGAACCCCGTCCCAAACATTGGGCATATTCCCTTTATAACCCAATTCCTCAATGCCAATTTTTGAGGTATAGAAACCGGTCATGGTGAGGTTCCGTACCAAAGAGAAAAAATTAACCTCAAAGGGTCTTTCATCCTCTGGGATTTCCGGATCATAATAGGCTATTTTGTCCAAGATGCTTTTCTGTTGTTCTTCTGTGGCCGATTTAAATTCCACATTGAATTCCGTATTGCTCTTGTGGTCCAACCACATGAGTCCACCTCTAAGGTCGGTCTGCATCTCGGGCATATCCTTGGCCATAAATTCAATAAAAGAGACCACATCGGCATCTGAGGCACTTTTGAACTCATCACTACCTGGCAGAATTAAATCACAAAGCACGGTCATGGTGGCTATTTCATATTCATTGAAAAATTGCTCATCGTACAGTTTGGCAACTTCCTCATTTTCCTTTTCAGTACGCCATTTGACCGCTGAGCTCTCAATGGTCTTATCGTCAATGGCAACTTCGGTTCCGGGCTTACATCCGTTCAATGCCAGACCTCCGGCCACGGACCCCAATACAATCGATTTTAAACTTTTTCTTCTGTCCATTGCCTATAGATTTTGTTTTTTCAATTGGTCCACAATATAGTCCGATGCCCTCCATGAAAGTGCCAAAATGGTCCAGGTACAGTTTTTATCTGCCTGGGAAGTAAAAGGCCCGGCATCCACAACAAATACATTATCGGCATCATGTAGTTGCTGATATTTGTTGGTGACCGATGTTTTTGGGTCATCTCCCATTCGGGTGGTACCTACTTCATGAATGATTCGTCCGGGAACATGAAGCCCATAATCCACATCCTTACCCGGCTTTTTACCAACAGGCTCTCCGCCTAGATTCACCAAGATTTCTTCGAAAGTATCCTGCATGTGCTTGGCTTGATTACGTTCGTTATCGGACCATTTATAATGAAAACGCAGTACTGGAATTCCCCATTCGTCAACGGTATTGGGGTCAATTTCGCAGTAATTGTCCCGCATCGCGATAGATTCACCGCGCCCGCTGAGGCCAACAAGGGCACCATAGTATTTTTTGGCGTCGCTACGGAGCATATCTCCATAACCACCAACCTTGGTTCCAAAGAACTTATTGAACTCATTCACATTGAAACCAAAACCATAACTCGGCATTCCCATGCCACCCCATATTTCAATATGGTACCCTCGTGGAAAATCCAATTTGGAGTTATCGCCCCACCAAGGTGAATAGACGTGCATTCCACCCACACCATCTTCGTTATAGGATACTTTTCGGTTCATCAAATCGGGAACAAAGGCCATTCGGTCTGCTCCTGTGGAATCATGAAGGTATCTACCCACATTATCACTACTGTTCCCCAATCCGTTGGGATGTTGTGGACTTTTTGAATTTAATAGGATTCGAGCTGAGCTGCAAGCCGAAGCTCCCAGCACCACCACTTTACCTTTTAGTTTGTACTCTCTTCTATCTTCTTTGTTGATGTAGGAAACCCCAGTGGCTCTACCTTCATCATCGGTGGTAACTTCCCGCACAACACAATTGACAAAAAGGTCCACTTGTCCCCCATTCTTTTGGGCTGGAAACACCAGGCAGGTTCCTGCGGAAAAATCAGCATACACCTGACATGCCCTGGAGCATTGTCCGCAATAAAAACATACGCCTCTCTCATTGTTTATTCGCTTGGTGAGCATGGACAAGCGGGAGGGGTATACTGGAACACCTGATTTTTTGGCGCCTTTTATATAGAACAGCTCGTGCAATCTTGGTTTTGGGGGTGGCAAGAAAAATCCATCTGGATCATTGTGAAGTCCTTCTTTGGTGCCAAAAACCCCGATTAACTTATCCACCTTATCGTAATAAGGGCTAACATCGTCATAACTGATGGGCCAATCATCTCCGTGGCCATCAATGCTCTTGTGCTTAAAATCATCTGGTCCAAATCGCAAGGAAATGCGTCCCCAGTGGTTGGTTCGGCCTCCCAACATGTGGGAACGGAACCAATCAAATTTTGTCCCATCCTTATGGGTATAGGGTTCCCCTTCTATTTCCCAACCTCCATAAGCGGCATCAAAATCACCAAAGGGCCTTACCGTTCCTGCTCCCCTTCTTGGAGATTCATAGGGCCATCTTAGCTGTGTTCGTTGTTCGGGGTCCGCTGGGTCAAAAAATGGACCTGCTTCTACCACGGCCACCTTGAGACCTGCATCGGCCAAAACTTTTGTGGCCATGCCTCCACCTGCTCCTGAGCCAACTATTATGGCGTCGTAGACCGTTGAATTTTCTATTATCTGCATTGTGTTTTAAAACTACTTATTAACACTGATTAAATTCTATTTTATCACCTTAAAACGCAGGGCTAAAAATCTGCACTCCATTTCTATTCAGTTATATTTCTTGGGTGAATGGTTAATATTCATAATTTCCATACTGGAATCCCTACTTTTTAGACCAACGACCCACACCAGCGGCTTAATAACAACAAAAAAAGCTTAAGGGCAAATACCCTACAAGCTTATTTTTTTTTTTGATTTTGGTGAATTACCGAGTCATTACCATACAACAAATTGACACAAAAGATAACTCTCGTTTCCAATTCCAAGCCATTCCTGTACCCAGCAATCATTTCTATACAGATAAATATCGGTAAAATTTAAAAATCATTGACCCTACATGCAAATATTACATTTTAGGGAATTTCAATTTTAACGTAACTTTTTAAGCTTCAACTTTTTAATACCCCGTTATTTTAACTACCACTGTGGTAGGGTTCTATAAAGCCCGATACGTCGCATCCAAATTATAATTTTGTTAAACTTTTAAAAAATAATCTTAAACAAAAAATATATTGTTTAACTTTAAATCATATTTATTAAACATTTTAAACAACAATCCCATGAAAGCACTCTTAAGAATAACCAAACTAACTTCATTGGTTTTCCTGTTCATTTTCGCATCCTGTTCGGATGACGACGATGGAATGGTGGACCCACCAGAGACAACCGTTAACATTGTCGAAGCCGCTCAAGCCACATCAGATTTAAGCAGCTTGGTTGCCGCCTTACAAAAGGCTGATGAAAGCGCTAACAACGACTTAATAACTGCCCTCAGTGGCGATGGACCTATTACGGTATTTGCACCAACCAATCAGGCCTTTGCCGATTTACTGATTCAATTGGATGGATTTGACTCCTTGGATGATTTTAGCTCTCAAGAACTTCAAGATTTATTGGCTGTTATTCTAACCTATCATGTGGTTCCAGGAGCGGCTGCAATGTCTTCTGATTTGGCTGATGGACAATCGTTGACCACACTGCAAGGCCCTACCCTTAATGTAACTATCGATGGAGGTGTTTATATTGGTGATGCCACTGATACAGATGCACAGGTCACTACCCCAGACGTGGTAGCTTCCAATGGGGTAGTACATATTATTGACAAGGTTCTTCTTCCACAGACCATTATTGACCAATTGGGAGATATCATTTTGAAACCCATTACTGACTTGGCCATCGGAAATGAGAACTTGGAAAGCCTAGCAGCCGCCCTTGTTGCCGCTGATGGCGATTTACCCACTGTTCTTAGAGGTGATGGTCCATTTACCGTTTTGGCTCCAACAGATGAGGCTTTTGAAACTTTCTTGGACGGTGCTTCCCTTGATGACATTCCTATCGATATATTGACTCAGGTACTATTGAACCATGTAATTGAGGGTGAAATTTACAGCACAGACCTCCAAGGTTTAGGTGCTGGATATACCTCAACCATGGCCAGCGGAGCACAAGATGAAAATATTAGCATCTTCTTTGATACTTCTGATGGAGTGACCTTCAACGGGGTTTCAACCGTCGTCGCGCCAGACGTAAAAGCATTAAATGGAGTAGTTCACGTAGTGGATGCTGTAATTGATTTGCCAAACATTGTAGATCACGCCGTGGCCAATCCTAATTTATCTTCTTTGGTGGCAGCTCTTACAGATGGGGGCAATACTACTTTCACAGACCTTCTTTCCAATGAAGAAGAAGATTTTACTGTTTTTGCACCAGTCAACGATGCCTTTGCTGCCTTTACAAATCCTAACTCCAATGATATCAATGCGATTTTATCCAACCATGTTGTGGTTGGAGCATCAGCATTCTCATCAGGATTGACAAATTCTTACGTGAACACCGCAGCAGAATTCGATACAGACGAAAATCTTAGCCTTTATATTAATACAGATGACGGAGTCACCCTAAATGGTGTGAGCACTGTGGTAGCCGCTGATATTGTTGCAACCAACGGTGTCATCCACGCAGTTGATGCGGTGATAGACCTACCAACCGTAGTTACTTTTGCAGCAGCAGACCCCAACTTCTCCACTTTGGTTCAGGCTTTGACCGAACTTACACCAAGTGTTGATTTTGTGAGTGTCCTCTCTACGCAAGATGGCAACGGAGACGACCCATTTACCGTCTTTGCCCCGACCAACGCTGCATTTGAAGCTCTTTCAGCCATTCCAGATGAAGCTGACTTAATTCCAATCTTGCAACATCACGTAGTGGCGGGTGCCAATGTTCGTTCAGGTGATTTATCCGATGGTATCATGGCCACAACCCTTGAAGGTGATGCCATTACCATCAACCTGCCAGGAACTGGCGACAACATTGCAGATGTAACCGATGGCGCTGGAAATACCGGAATTGGCATTGATGCTGTAGATGTGCAAGCCATCAATGGAGTTATCCATGTTCTGGATGGAGTATTGATCCCTGATACTACAAACTAAGAATTGAATGTGAACGATTTATGTATTGTTTAGTTAAGTTAAGTTAATGTAGAAAGCCCTCAAGAAATGAATCTTGGGGGCTTTTCAATTTAAACAATGGTCTTTAAAAACTTAGGAAGCATCCAAGTTGTCCAAATATTCTTTTGCGTTTTGCAAATGCCGCTCTTTGGTATCCGGATTCATTTTGTCAAAATTTCGTAGTAACATGGCCAGTCTAGGGTTTTGCTCAAAAAATTCTCGATTCTTATCCATAAAATTCCAGAATAATCCATCCCATATTTCTTGCCATTGCCCCCCTTCATAATCCCCCATTTTTTTGATATAGTTACTACTGCTGATGTAAGGTTTGGTACTCATGAGACCCCCATCCGCAAAGAGCCCCATTCCATATACATTGGGTACCATGACCCAATCATATGCATCAATGAACAGTTCCATGAACCATTGGTATATATCATCTGGGTCAAATTCACACAATAGCATAAAATTGCAGAGCACCATCAACCGTTCAATATGATGGGCATAGCCTATTTTCAATACTTTTTTGATGGTGGTGTCCACAGGGGTAATTCCTGTTGTGCCATCATAAAAGGATTTTGGAATCTTTCTTGTATGATTCCAAAAATTACGGGTGCGTTCCTCGGTTCCTTTTATTTCGTAAATCCCTCGGATAAACTCCCGCCAGCCTATAATCTGTCGAACAAAACCTTCCAAGGAATTAAGTGGCACCTTATTTTCTTTCGCAAATGAAATTGATGTGTGCAGTACCCCTTCCACAGAAATCAATCCCACATTAAGTAGGGGCGACAATACGCTGTGATGCAAATATGAGGCGTCTTTCACCAAGGCGTCCTCATAATCCCCAAATTTGTGGAATCGGTTTTCCAAAAAATCCTTGAACCAACGGTCTGCTGACTCAAAATTTGTGGGATACAAAGGCGTTGGGGTAAGCGACCCTATATTATCCTTGTAATGGGATTCCACATAGCTTTTTGCTTCTTTAAAATAGGTGTCGGCATCTGGAAAAGAGATGGACGGAGGGGTTCTATTTTTCGGATATTTTTTTCGATTTTCCACATCAAAGGTCCACTTCCCTCCTTTTGGTTTTCCACCTTCCAATAAGATTTCCCATTTTCGGCGCTGCTGTTTATAAAACGTCGTTTGAAAGAAGTTTTTCTTTTGGGGTTTGAAAAAATGTGTCAAGTCATCTGTGGAATTCAAAAAAAGTGGGGAGTCGTACCACCTTACGGCAACATCTGAAGTGCTTGATTTGATTCGCTTTTCCAGCCAATTGTCCGTCGGGTCAATCATGTGGAATTCTTCGCATCCTTCAGCGACCAGTTCTTTCAATAATATTCTGATATCGGAACGTTCTTCCTGTGCATCAATGTAATGGACATCATACCTCTTTTCGGAAAGAAAGTCGGCATAGAACTTCATGGTGGCCCGGTGAAACAAAATTTTCTGTTTATGAAAATTATATTGATTGAAGAACAGGGTTTCTTCCACCAAAAAAACAGGAACATCCTCTGGAAGCAAATCTAGATTTTGAAAAAGCTGATGCGGGAAACGTATGCTTGCTTTTTTCATTTATGCACCAGAGAATTGATCATTCCTTGGAAAACCAGAGCATGAAAAGGGAGGACCATGTACCAATACACACGCCCCCAAAGTCCTTTGGGTCTAAAAACCGCTCGTTGGAACAAGGTATCTTCAACAATTTTAAACTCTAACCATGCCTCTCCGGGTAATTTCATTTCAGCAAACAGCAGTAGTCGCTTTTGCTTTTTGTCGGCCAGCAGTACACGCCAAAAATCCAAGGGGTCCCCGGCTTCCAACTTTGTATCATGTCTACGACCTCTGCGCAGCCCTACTCCGCCAAATATTTTGTCCAAATACCCCCGAATGCGCCAAAGACCATTAAACCTATACCATCCATTGACCCCGCCTATGGACCATATTTTATGAAGTGTATATGTTTCATCCTCTACTCTCTTGGAGCGGACATCCTTAAAACAACCATGATTGGGCACTTGGATATGGTCGGCCAACTGATCGTGAAAAACACCGCTACTTATGGCATCTTTCCAACTGGAGATTACCGAGTTCTGTTCAATTTTTTGGAAAGCCAACCGTACTGCCTCCTTATACGGCATGGGTTGCACATTGAGCATTTCATTGATATGACTGGGTTTGGCTATCACTTCCACCTTCATGCTATCCACCAATGCCTTTGCAAGATTAAATGAGGTTGAGGTTACAAAATAGAGCCAATAGGATGATAACCTGGGGGTAAGCACAGGCAGGGTCAGGATGTATCTTTTTAATCCCCTAACCTCACCAAATTGATACAGCATTTGTTTATAGGTGAATATCTCCGGACCACAAATATCAAATGATTGGTTCATTACCTCATCTGTTCCCGCTGCCCTTTCCAAGAATTGAAGTACATCACGTATGGCCAAAGGCTGCGTTCGGGTGTTCAACCATTTAGGGGCCACCATTACCGGCAGTTTTTCAACAATGTCCCGGATAATTTCAAAGGAAGCGCTACCACTCCCCACAATGATACCGGCCCTAAAAGTCGTCAATGCATACACATCCGATTTTAAGGTATTCTCAACGGCCAATCGAGATTTTAGGTGTTTTGATAGCGATTCATCGTTTACAATACCTCCCAAATAAATAACCTGTTGACAGGCTGTTTTTTCAACCAAACTCTTGAAATTTTGCGCACATTGTTTCTCCATATCGGCAAAATCATCCCCCGTGGCCGCCATGGAATGAATGAGGTAGTAGGCGACGTCTATATCTTCAGGAAAAACCACATCTTGAGTATCCAAAAAATCCACTTTAATGAATTCAATGCCTTTTTTGGATTCAATTTCGTCGGGAATACGGTTTAAATCACGAACACAACAGATTATTCGGTGATCTTTTTCCAGTAGGTTCAACACCAATCTCTTGGCAATATACCCTGTTGTTCCCGTCACCAATATCCGCATAGTACATCTTATTTTTTAGCTATCTGCTTGGGGTATTGAAATGGATATCTATTCTCCAATTTTGTAAGTGCATAACCGTCTGGCCCATTTACGGCCACTACATTTCCTTTGGAAAGATCAACAAACCCATCAACTCCCAATAAAGCATCTTCCATATAAACAGCGGTGATTTCGCCAACCATTAAAATGGTGCCATTGAATGCTATGGGGTATTCTTCCAGATATTTCATGGCTATTTTAATAGGGGCTTGTGCCACAAACGGGGCTCTAAAATCTTCCAGATACTCTGATTTTAAGCTGGTCATGTCAAACTCTGACACATCCCTTTCATACTTTGCAGATGTATGGTGGCCATCTTCCATAAGCTCTTTGGAAAGATGGTTGATGGTATAGAATCCTGTCTGCTTTATATTTTCGTAGGTGTTTCCTTCAGCTGTGATGGGCCTATGGATAAATCCCAAAATCGGAGGGTCCGATCCCAAATGAATCACAGAACTGAAAATTGCCACATTCTCGTTTCCATCCTCAGAAATGGTCCCTATTAAATTGGCTGATTTAAACCCAGAGAGTCCATTGATCAAGTTTATTCGATACAATCCATCCAAAGAACTTAAGTCCGATTGTGTAAAACACTTCATTACAACAAAATATAATTATTGATCTTAATTTGACTTGCTTTAAGTTCATGCAAAAGATTGTAAAGGCCAAAAAAAGTTCTGTTGATGTAAATAAAGTGTTTAGATCCCCTATTTCCATTCATTCGACGGAGTTCGGTGTTTTGGGCATATTTTTTTCCCAATTCGGTGATTTTTCCAAAAAAGACTTCATCAGAAAAATCAAACACCTCATTATGGAAAGGTTGGGTGAATAGGCTCAACATTTCCTGGAACATGGCTGTAAAGAACTCGATTTCCCCTGGGGAATCATCTGGACGTAGAATTTCCAGTTCAAAAAGTTTCTTTTCAAAAAATTCCGGATTGGAAATATTCTCCTTTTTAGCCAATTCAAAATAGGGAATGTAAAACGAATCGGGTATGGTCTTTATGCATCCAAAGTCCAAAACCACAAGTTCATTATCCTTCGAGACCAAAAAATTGCCCGGATGGGGGTCTGCATGTACACTTTTCAATTTATGAATTTGGTACATATAAAAATCCCAAAGTGCCTGCCCCAAGGTATTGGAAATATGGGTGTTGGAATTGTGCGCCGTAAATTCGGACAGGTGTTCTCCCTCCATCCAGTCCATGGTTATTACCTTTTCTGAAGAAAGATCCGTATAATAACTAGGAAATTTGATGTTGGGCAAGTGCTTACAAGCTTCTACAATGGCCTGGCTCTGTTCAACTTCCAACAAATAATTGGTCTCTTCCAGTAACTTGTCCCTGACCTCTTTAAAATACTTGTCACTATCCTTTCCCTTAATGTTGAACATTTTTAAGGCGATGGGTTTAACCATGGCCAAATCTGCGGCAATACTTTCAGAGACACCTGGATATTGAATCTTTACGGCCAGTTTCTTTCCATCTTTTTCGGCTTGGTGTACCTGTCCAATACTGGCACCATGGACAGCTTCGGGATTGAAAGAATCGTAAACCGCGGATGGAGACTTTCCAAAATATCTTTTAAAGGTTTTGTTTACCAAGGGCGCTGACAGCGGTGGCACTGAAAACTGGGAGAGCGAGAACTTTTCCACATAGGCTTGCGGCAACATATTCTTCTCCATACTCAGCATTTGGGCCACTTTTAGGGCACTGCCCTTTAGTTCTTTGAGGCCACCATAAATATCCTCCGCATTGTCTTGGTCGAGTTTTTCCTTGGCCTCTTTTTCCGAAGTGGTTATTTTGTTGCCATAATACTTGAGGTAATTCACACCTACTTTGGCACCGGTCTGGACCAGTTTTGTAGCACGTTGAATTTTGGAAGTGGGGATACTATCTATTGTTTTCATCTACGACATGGCCATTTTTTCCTTGAAGATGAACTTCCCCAAATCCACTAGACTTTGCAACGGGGTAGCCTCCAAAACATCAAAGGAACTATTCACGGTTTTCTCAATGAGAATATCGGTTTTCTCAAAAGATGGCGAACTGTCATCCAGCCAAAATTTTAGAATGAAAAGCAACTGTCCCCAAGCACTTTCTGAAATCGCCTTGCGCTGCATCTTTTCCATACGCTCTTGCTTGAGGTCCATTGTTTTGATATCCAGACCATCCACATACTTTTTAAAATCTTCCCTCAACTTTTGCAAGGTTTTGAGATTGTCCAAGGCATGCTTTCTATTTTGTAGGGTCAGCACAACATAACTTCTATTAGCTGTTAAAATCTCAAAAAAGGTAAAGTAAAAACTCAACAATTGGTTCCGTGCACTGGACGTCTTATAAGTTTCGTCTTCGTGCAATAATTCCAATGTATTCCCAAGAAATGTTGAGAATATGGAGGACTTGATGGAGCTAAAGGAACCAAAATGCTCATACAAACTGCTTTCATCCAGATTGTAGGTTTTGCAGAATTTATATATTGAAGTGGGTTCTTGATCGTGTTCCAGCACATATTCCATGAACCATGAGATTATTTGCTGCTTGGAAATATTCTTCTTTTTAGCCATTATCCTTGTTTTCTGTAAAGATACGAAATGTTTAATTTTTTTATTTCAAACATTAAACATTTTTGACAAGGTCTGTGCTATAGATTTTCTGGATTGATGGCCAAGCTCTTAAATAGTTTTGCCTTGGTATGAAAAAACTTGTTTTGCATCTCATTTCGTTTTAAGTAAGCATCAATCAACTTGCTTTCTCTGGAATTGATCAAGAACAATGAGCTTTCCCCAAAACTGAACTTACGTTCCTCTGCTTCCAACATGGTGGTGTAGTCATTTACAATGTCCGCAATCAATTGGTTTTGGTTGGTATACGAATCCAGCTCCCTGTAAATGGCAATTACCTTATTCTGGATCTCCACTTGTGCATTATCCCGCTCAAACTCAGCATCCATCAATTTGAATTTGGCCAATTTAAGGTCTCCCCGCTCCTTTCGTAAAAATAAGGGCAACTGAAATGTAATTCCGCCTTTGTAGTTTTCTGTGACAAAGGAGTTTATTCTATCTGGTGATTCAGCAAGGAAATTGTACTCCACATCCAATTTCGGTAACAGTTTGTTGGCCTTGAGTCGCTTATCCACAGTAAGCCCGTCAATTTTGTATTCCAGCGATCGTAATTTGGGATGGTTCTCCAAACTAAAACTGTCCAAAGGCTTGCCCAAAATTTCCAATGTAACATCAATCTCATTTTCTGTATTAAGGTCTGGGGTCACATCGGGCTGTAGTTCAACAGGTACGTCCTCAATCCACAAAAAGTTGGAAACTTCCAACGATTTCTTCATCAATTCCACTTTGGCCTGCTCATACCCAAGTTCCCGGTTTCTAACCGCTATTTTAGCCTCTATGGTATCGATTATGGCAATATCTCCGGCCAGCGCACTTTCACGTATGCCTTGGAATCGAATATCGGCATTGTCCAAAAAGTCCTTGAACACTTCAGCGTCATTAAAAGCTTGCATCCAATCAAAATAGGCGATGGATGCTCGGTACAACACTTCATTGACCATAATATCCTGATCCGCTTTGGATTGCTCTCTAAAAAACTTGGCCTTGCGCAAGGTTGCCATCCGCTCATTGGCCCAAAGGCCATCCAACAAAGACATGGACACGCCTGCACTGTACAACCCATCTTCCGGCAACGTCTCATCAGGATTTAGATAGGTCCCCTCATTTTGTTGGTAATTCCCTTTGATTTCAATCCCAAACCACGTAGGGATTTTAAAGGTAGTATTGAGACGGTCCCAATACTCGGTACCTTTAAACTCCTTTCGGTCATAATCCACTTTCACTTTAGGGTCAAATCCACCTCTTGCCTTCATGAGATTGGCCTGTCCAGCGGCAATGGTCAATTGCGCCTGCTTGGCAATGGGATGGTATTTTTTCACATACCCCAAATACTCCTTAAAGCCCAAGACCAAACTATCTTGTTGGGCCTGTAGAGCAAAAGCGGTAAGGAAAAAAATCCAAACAAGATGATTCATCCTACTACTTTTTGGCATCAGCGGTTGAATTTTGAGGTTGATAATAATTGGGAGGAAAACCATTGAGTTGTCGCCACAGCTCAAACCAAATGGGAACATCTTCCAATAGAGCCATGGTACTTGCGCCGGAACCCACTCTTATATCCTTTGGCCATTCGGTGTCCTTTTCATCCGGAGCCAACAGCACCCTGTATTTTCCATTGGGGCTGATAAAGGTTTCGATGGCGACAACCTTTCCGCCAAATGTACCGTAAGAAACATTGGGCCAGCCACTGAAAACAATTGCTGGCCAGCCATCAAACTGAATTCTTACCTTCTCCCCCACATGGATCAGGGGCAGGTCAATGGGGTCTACGTAGGTCTCTACGGCCATGTCATATTTATCGGGCATAATTCCAACGAGCCTATCCCCTTCCTTGAAGGTTTCTCCCAACCCCGACTGCAATGCCTTATTGATGTAACCGCTTTGTGGTGCGCGTATAAATTGCAGACTATTGCGTATTTCGTAGTTGGTGTACGCATTTTCCAACTTGGTCACTTCGGCCTCAGAGTCGAATTGATTGGATTGGGCGGTATAGAGATCACTGCGCGCTTTGGAAATCTTATCCGTGTACTCTGCTTGTACCCTATTGATCTCCATCTGGGCATTGATGACATCATTTTTGCTGGCCAACAACTTGTTCTCTTGTGAAATTATTTTTGCTTGGGCTTCTTGAAGTTTTAACCGCTTTTCTTCCAAATCAGTCACTGCTTTCAATCCTTCCTTTTCCAATTGCACCACCCGATCATATTGCCGCTGCGCAATGGCGATGTTGGTCTTTGCCGCCTCCAAGTCAATGCTATCACTTTTTACCTTGAGCTTGGTCTGCGTAAATTTGTTTTTAGCTTGTTCTAGCTTCAATTGCCGCTCTTGGGTCAATGCTTGAATTTGGGTCTCCAATGCCCCCACTTTTTCTTGATATGAGGTAACCGACATGGATTTGGCCTTGATCTGCTGCCCGGTACGCTCTACTAGTTTGGGATCAAAATATTCACTCTTTACTTCAGAGATTTGGAGAATGGTGTCTCCCTTTTCTACATAATCTCCCTCTCTCACAAACCACTTTTCTATACGTCCTGGAATTTGGGATTGAATGGTCTGCGGGCGTTGATCCGGTGTTAAAGTGGTTAAATAGCCCCGTCCTGAGATGGTCTGGGTCCACGGCAGGAACATTACCACGAATGCCATGATGAAAAATACAGCCAAAAAACGATTGAACTGTTTGTAGTGGCGTTTGTGAAACACTTTCAATCCTGCCCTATACGTAGTTATATCTACCTTTTGGTTCAGTTTGTTATGGGATATATTCAACATGGCTTTTAGCTTTCTTTAATCAACCTTCCGTTCTCAATGACAATTGTTCTATTGCACAGGCTCACCCATTTGGGGTTTTCACTAACAACAACCAATGCCCACCCGTTGGAGGAATCTGTTAAAAACTCCATAATCTGATTAGTCTCTTTTTCCGAAAATTGATCCAAGGGGTCTTTAAGAATTAATAGTTTTGGGCGACGCACAATACTCCGGGCCAAAACAATCTTTTTTGAAATGGTATAGGGTATTTTCTTTCCTTCGGGATAGAGTATGGTTTGAAGTCCATTGGGCTGTTCTTTCACAAACTGGGTGAGTCCCGTTTTCTCAATGGCCCAATACACATCTTCCATGGAAATGTCCTTGTTACCGAAGGTGATATTGTCCAACATTGTTCCTTCAAAAGGGTATTCTTCGGTAAGGGACTGCCCCAAATAGGACCTGTATTCATTTAGATAGATCCCCTTTAGGTCAACATTATTCACATAAATTTTTCCTTCAGCAGGTTCCAGGATTCCTGCAATCAACCGAAGTAAGGTAGATCGTCCGGAACCACTGGGGCCTTTAAGCAGAATGGAGCATTGTGGGGTAATGGTAAAGGATATGTCATCAAGGATTTTCTTCTCTCTTCCCGGCACTTTATAGGTCACTTCATGAAGTTCAATGGTAAGTCCGTCAAATTCATTAAAAGGGGTTTCTCCTTTTTGGGGCTCTAATTCTTTGTCCACAACTTGCCCCAATTTTTCCAGTGAGGTCAATAAGTCATAAAAAGTTTCCAGTCCCAAGATCATCTTCTCAACAGAGTTTATCACCAAAAGAATAATGATTTCGGCTGCCACAAACTGCCCTATGTTCATTTGTTGGTCCAACACCAACAAACCTCCAATAAGCAACAGGCCCGCGGTGACCAAAACCTTAAAACCTATCATTTGGATAAACTGTATCACAATAATCCTAAAATGACTTTCCCGTGCATCCAAATAATTGGCCACAAGCTTATCATTTTTATCCATGGCATGTGAGGTTCTCCCCGAAAGCTTAAAGCTGATGATAGATCGGGCAATCTCCTGTATCCAGTGCGCTACCTTATATTTGTTCTTGGACTCTTCCAAACTGGTTTCCAGACCCTTCTGCGCAGTAAACTTGAACACCACATAGATCAACAGTACCAACAACAATCCATAAATGATGAAAAATGGATGGTAAAAAGAGAGCAAGACGAGTCCGAAAATGATCTGAAGCAAAGCGGCCGGAAAATCAATCAGTATTTTTGATAATGCCTTTTGAATGGTCAGTGTATCAAAAAAGCGATTGGCCAGTTCCGGCGGATAATAATTGCTCAACTGACTCATGCGTATTTTTGGAAACCGATAGGCAAATTCAAAGGATGATCGGGTAAAAATTTTCTGCTGAACATTCTCAATGATCCTAATCTGCATTAGCTGAAGTGCGCCTGCAAATGCCACTCCCAAAGTGACCAAAACTACCAATACCACCCACGATGTGCTTATCTGTGCACCTTGTATCAAGTTAATGATGGCCTGGATTCCCAAAGGAAGTGAAAGGTTGACCAAACCTGCAAAAATTGCATAGTAAAATACTTGGAAAACATCTTTTTTGTCCAAAGTGAGCATGCGCATTAAACGCTGCCACGAGGTAAGTATATCTTTAGCCATTGGCTTTTACATTTAGGGTTCGGTCAATTAAATCGGTGAAAAAATCAAACGGGGTAACAGATTCATTACAATTGGTAAGGACAGGAAAATGCTCCTTTAAAAAATATTGGTGCAGTGACCCCTCAAAAATGGTGCTGGCCAGACTTATTGGATAAGGGTATTCACAATCCACAGCCATGATCATTTCTGCAAGCCTGTTCACCAATCTTTTATAGACCAAAAAGTAGCCTTCCTTGTTCTCTTTATCAACTTCCTTAGTGAGATAGGATTTGGAAAATTCATTGATGACTATTTTGTTCAGGATCACTTCATTGATATGGGTAAATGAACTGTCCTCCTCTACGTTCTGGGTGAGGATCTCAACAGCCTTTTTTAACTTTTTAATCTCATTTGGGATACCGTAAGTGGCAAACACCATCCTATACTCCAGCCAACCCCAGTACCAAGAGGCCAAATAAAGCAAAAGTTTGTGTTTGTTTTCAAAATAGCGGTAAATGGAACTTTCATTGGAATTGATTGCGGCACCAAGTTTTTTAAAAGTAAAGCTTTCAAAACCCATATCATTTATCATTAAAATGCTCTGCTCAATGATTTTTTTGCCAAGGTCTGATGACTCTGGGTCCTTTAGATATAGTTTTTCATTTATTCCCATACGTAGCGATTGCATTAACCGTTCCATTTTATGTGCATTTTGAAATAAACATTCGCAAATATAACAGTAATACTATTACATCATGATTGTTTAACTTTCAATTAACGGTTTTTGTTGTCAAGCCTACAAACCTTATCGGTTTCGGGCATAAAATGGACTTCCAAATCAACCTTTTTACCTATTTATAGGTTCAACCACAGTTTTATGAAGATGATAACCTAAAAATGTAGTCAATAAGTGTATATTTTTATACGTTAGTGTTGGTATTAAAACATATTGGCATAAAGGCTTCACCCGTGCCACACATGCAGTAAATTAAGGCCACTAAACAAACTAAATGAATGAATATCCAACTAGAACCCTTTTTTAACCAATCCGTGGATTGTCTTTGCATTGCAGATTATGATGGGTATTTTGTGAAAATCAACCCTGCTTTTGTAGCACTCTTGGGTTATTCCGAAGAAGAGTTGCATTCAAAAAAGATTTCAGAATTCATTTATCACGAAGACAAGGAACGCACGGCAGCACATCGAGAAAAACTGAAGAACAATGTTCCCTTGGTCAATTTTGAGAACAGATATGTGTGCAAGTCGGGAGAACTTGTTTGGTTGCACTGGACTTCAATCCCTTTAGAAAATGAACAGTTGATCTATGCCATTGCCAAAGATATCACCCACATTAAGAAACTGGAGAACGAACGTATTTCCCATTTAAGCCAGCTTCACAAAGTAAATGAGAAGCTTAAGCGGCAAAACTATACCACTTCACACGATCTTAGGTCTCCTTTGAATAATTTGATGTCCTTGACCAATTTAATCGACCTTTCCAAAATTGAAGATGCAGATACCAGGGAAATTGTCAGTCTTATACGGCTCTCTGCGGAAGGATTAAAAACTTCATTAAACGCGTTCATAGATGCTCATGTGAAACATGACACCAAAAATAATGTGCTCAAAGAGGTTTTTTTTAGTGAAGTACTCCAAAAAGTCCAGGGTTCCATTAGTGCCTTAATTCAAAAGGCAGGTGCCAAATTCCAAGTGGATTTCTCTGAAATGGAGAGCGTTCCATTCAAGGAGAATTTTATGGAAAGTATTTTTTTAAACTTGGTGACGAATTCCATCAAATATGCAAAACCGGGGGTTCCCCCTGTGATCACCATTAGCTCAAATAAACACAATGGGGAACGGTCTTTAACGTATTCAGACAATGGACTTGGCATGGATATGGAAAAAGTTGGGCATCTTATTTTTAAATTGAATGAAAGGTTTCATGGCAACGAGGATAGCAAAGGGGTAGGCCTATATTTGGTACATAACCATGTGAGCAGTTTAGGGGGTACCATAGCTGTGGAGAGTGAAGTGGATAAGGGAACCACTTTCACCATAAAGTTTAAACGCTAAGACAATGGTAGTATCACAAGTTGATATCCAATCCTATTGGGCAGTGGTCTGAACCATATACATCTGAAAAGATTTTCACCGATTCAACTTTGTCCATCAACTTAGGGCTGACCAAAAAATAGTCAATACGCCAACCTATGTTTCGTTCACGGGCCTTAAAACGGTAACTCCAATAGGTGTAGGCCACTTCATTGGGGTGTAATTTCCGAAAAGAGTCCACAAAGCCAGCATCCAAAAAATTATCCATCCCGTCTATTTCAATTTGAGTGTACCCAGCGGTCTTGTTGTAATTGGACTTATCATTCTTAAGGTCTATGGCCCTATGGGCCACATTGAAATCACCACAAACGATCACGGGCTTTTTGGCCTCCAAGTCCTTGAGATATTTCAAAAAATCAGCATCCCAGGTTTTACGGTATTCCAAACGGTCCAATTTTTGTCCAGAATTGGGAACATAAACATTGACCAAGAAAAAATCGTCATATTCCGCACATTGAATCCTTCCTTCAGAATCGTGCTCTGCAACACCCATGTCATTTTTAACCGAGATAGGCTCTTTTTTGCTTAAAAGCGCTGTACTGGAATAGCCTTTTTTTTCCGCTGAATTTGAGAACACCCTATAGTTATCCAGCTGGGTCAGTTCCTTTTCGGTCTCATGATCCTGTGCCTTGGTTTCTTGAATGCATAGTACATCTGGATCCAGGTTTTTAATGTTCTCAAAGAAACCTTTTTTGCTGATGGCCCTGATACCGTTCACGTTCCACGAAAGAATTAGCATAAACTTGTTTTTAGTTTGTTTCGTTTTTTTAAAGATAAGGATATGATGGATTTTTTTGGAAATATTCTTTGGTTTTCAAACTTCTTTTTATACCTCCACCATTTGATAAACCAACACATAATTAGGTAAAAATGCTTGTAACCCAATCAAGCATTATCACGTACCTTTGTTCCTTCATTATAATTTTGCAACCTAACAATACGTCCTTGAGTCAACCCATACATTTAACAAATAAAAACGCATTGTTGTCCCTTGCCGTTGGTGGGTTCGGGATTGGTCTAACAGAATTTGTGATTATGGGCATTTTACCCAACATTGCCAATTCCATGGACATTTCCATACCCAAAGCAGGGCATTTTATTGCCATTTATGCATTGGGCGTGGTAATCGGTGCTCCCCTAATGGCCAAGGTTATCGGAAAATTGACTCCAAAAAAATCATTATTGTTTTTGATGATCTGGTTTACGGTGTTCAACACACTCTCGGCATTTTCAGGAAACTATTGGGTTATGCTGTTGTTCCGATTTTTATCTGGAATGCCCCATGGCGCCTTTTTTGGTATTGGTGCAGTTGTTTCCGGTTATCTTGCCAGACCCGGTAAGGCCGCCCAGGCCATGGCCATAATGTTCTCCGGACTTACGGTTGCCAATGTGGTTGGTGTTCCTCTTGGAACCTATATTGGCCAAGAATGGCACTGGAGCTTTTCTTTTATACTTGTCGGCATTGCTGGGATTGCCACGCTGGCAAGCCTGTACTATTGGATGCCCAAGCAGTTGCTGGAAGAACCCGAAGCCGTTGAAGGCCAAGACCCTCCTTCTGGGATAAAAAGCAAAAAACTTTGGGCTTTGATTGCCTTGACCACCATTGGAACAGGCGGTTTTTTTGCTTGGTACAGTTATATTGCCCCTTTGGTCATCACTGTGACCCATTTGCCGGAAGCTTATGTAGGCTACGTGATGATTGTTGCTGGGGTGGGTATGTTCATTGGTAATTTTTTAGGGGCCCGAATGGTGGAAGTTTTTTCAGCACAGAAATCTGTGATCATCAGCTTACTGAGCATGGCCACCATTCTTATGGTGAATTCACTTTTGGCAAGTAGTAGCATTGCCATTTTTGTTCTGAGCTTTATTGTTGGGATTATTACCTTTTCGCTCGCCGCACCCATCCAAATATCCATTATAAAAGCTGCCAAAGGAGCCGAGAAACTAGGGTCTTCCATGAATCAAAGTGCCTTTAACATGGCAAATGCCTCCGGTGCCTATCTGGGAGGTCTTCCAATGGTATTTGGACTCCCCGTGAACTATGCAAGTGTAGTTGGAGCCATTTTGGCTTTGACCGGCGCATGCATTGGAATGGCCATTTTATATTCCCAAAAATCAAGAGAGAAGAAAAAGAGAAAAGAATCTCTTTGTACTTGAGCCGACCGAACCCATACACTACTTGACAATAAAAAGAATCATGGATTAGCTGAGTTTTTCCTTGAAAAATTCGATGGTCCTTGACCATGCCAATTCGGCTGCCTCTTTATCATACCTTGGCGTAGTTGTGTTATGGAACCCGTGATTTACATCTGGGTACACAAAGGCCGAGTATTCCTTGTTGTGTTCTTTTAGGCCCTTTTCATACGCTGGCCACCCGGCATTGACCCGCTCATCCAACCCGGCATATTGGAGCATCAATGGCGCATTGATCTTGTCAATATCTTCTGTGGGCTGACCTCCATAAAATGGAACCGCGGCAGCCAATTCAGGGACTTTAACCGCCATCATATTGGAAATCCATCCTCCAAAACAAAAACCGACGACCCCAATTTTACCGCTACAGTCATCATGAGCGTTAAGATATTCAAATGCTGCTATGAAATCTTCAAGCATTTCGTCGCGGTCTCTTTGCCGCTGTAAGGCTCTACCTTCATCATCATTCCCGGGATAACCACCAAGGGGCGTAAGGGCATCTGGAGCTATGGTAATGAATCCCTCCAGAGCTGCCCTTCTGGCCGTATCTTCAATATAGGGATTTAACCCTCTGTTTTCGTGCACCACAACAATGCCTCCTAATTTTTCTTTGGCTTCCTTGGGTTTTGACAATAAAGCTTTGATCTCCCCACCTCCTTTTGGAGAGTTATAAGTGATGTACTTGGAATCCAAATTGGGATCATTTTTATTCACCAGCATAGTGTCCACATAGTTGGGCATCAAAAAACTCATTAGCGAAGCAACCGTAATACCGCCTACGGCATAGATACCCAGTTTTTCAATGAATTCCCTTCGTTGTATTTTATTATGAGCGTAGTCGTCATACAGGTCGAAAACTTCTTGTTTAATGTCTTCTTTTCTTAATTTTTCCATGAGTGTGTTGTTTGAGTGTTTGCTAAATTTTGTGTTTGAAATAACTATGATCACACCTATTTCCTACCGATAAGTTAAGAAATTATGGTTCAGTCAAGTATCTGATATTATAAACCGAATGCTCTTAAGTCCAATAGAGCATAGCTAAGCTGCACGAGATAAGTCATTTGAGCCATTCATTGGTCGCTTGTATTGAATCCATAGCCGCTAATATGCCCAACGATGCCTAAAGAACATTAACTCAAAATCTAAATAACAACTTAAGCTAATATCAGAAAAGCTAATAACATAAAATTATACTTTGAACGACGCCTTTAAGTCTATAAACGACAAAGATCAATGTCTTGATTTAATGAAATAACCCCTATACCATTCTTTGTCATGACAATCTTTTGAAGAATACCGAATCAACAAGGTTGTTATATTCGTATCCATTAAAAGGGAGAAAATTTATCTTCTCCCTGTTAAAGAAAGAAACCAATTAAAATTAACTAAACAAATTGTCATATTTTCTTGTTGGGGCCAACCAGATATAATATCCTATGAACTTCTCATTTTAGCATTGTAGTTTACATAAATGCAACAACAATATCACCCACATAATATTTACCCTGTTTTTCCTTAATCGAACTTCCTGCTGGAATCTCCACGATCAAACTTGCCTCCTTTCCGAGAATGTCAATGGTATTTTCATTAGCAACACCCTTGGCAATCACTTGGTGGGTAATGGCATCATATAAGTCCACCTTTGATTTGCTTTGACATACATACTTAACTGTTTTTGGAGTTTCATGAGGGTTATAGAGCAAAAAGGTCGGATAAGATTCCTTTCTATAAAAGTCGGTTGCCAAACAGTTCAACTTCAATATTCCAGACACATCGGTTTTTTCTATGATTGCCCCGGCAATCCCAACATGACCACTTCCATAGACACTAAACTGTGAGACATCAGGATTGTCAGGTGTCCAATGAGGTCCATCACCAATTGCTATAGGGGCTTCCAAATGTGAATACCCTTCCAGATGGGCGTTCTTTATTAAGCCTTCATAGGCAATCACACCTTTGGTGTACTCTTTTTTATTGGGTAAAGTCTGATGATCGTCGGCCATTTCATAGGGATAGAAAAACTTGGAGGCATTGGCCGCATTCAACATCCATTTCCCAATTGCCGTTGCATATCTTGAATCATACCGTACCAATGGTACCAAAGGCCACATGGTATCGTAGGTGTTCATCAAAAAAGCGAAACCTCCGTGATCCACCGTACTACCAACCAACCCAGATACATCATAACCGTTCCAATTATCCAATAGCACACCCCATCCTTCCCTACATACCGATGTACCGTCAAAGGTCCAATCCAATATTTTATGATAGTCATAGGATGTTCCCTCTTCAGCGTTCAATCGTGCAGCTACGTATGCTCCAAATGGCATGAGTATTTCGTAAAAACGATTTTCTTCTTGCGAAAGAAGTGCCTCCATAGACGACTTTGCGGCATCCAGATATTTTGGATCTCCAAACTTCCGGTAGGCTGCATATAAAACATAAGCATGGCCAGCGGCAGCATCTTCCTGGTGGCAAATCCAATTGTCCTTGGGCTCCAGTGAACCATAATCAAAGAAGGTATGGTGGTAATTTCCTGCCATAACGGAATCTGCTTTTTGAAAACGATCGGCAATGGACCGTTGGATGAATTCAAAGTCCGGTTGCTCTGGATAAAAATCGGCCACGCCGTAGAAAAGAAGGTTAGGGTAGACATCATACCACCAATCCCTTCCATATCCCCCTCCCAACAATGCAACTTCAGGGCAAGTATTGTTCATTACAATGTTCCAGCCCGTTTCAGAATTGAAGTAGTTTTTAAGCATACCCACATAATCCTCGCCATGCTGGTTTGATTTATCGATATCCACCAAAGAGGCTCCAAGAACAGAACTGATGGTATTCAGGGATTCGTGAAACATGCCTTTATGTTTTTCAGGGCCCTGTCTTGTATCACCAAGGGCCGTATAGATACCAAAAGTTTCTTGATCGAAGTTTTTCCGTGACTTATCCTTCCAAACCAAGGGCCAGTACTCTCCAGTTTGGGTACTGTCATACACAACACGATCATAGGAAAGGGCCAATTCTTTAAAATTTAAAATTTTATAAGGTTGGGGGGTAAAAGGCATGCTATCCACACGGCCAATGGTCTTTTGGGATACTGGTACAGCCTTGACCTTTTCAGCTTTTTGGCAGCCAACCACCACCATCATAAAGGCTCCCAATATTGTTTGAAATATTCGTTTATTCCATTTCATGTTCCAGTTGCTTTTGTTTTTTCAATAGTTGTTTGGCTATGATTATTGACAGTAATTGCAATGTTCCTATGATCAAAAGGGCGTATCTAAGCGCTATTTCCACACTGCCCAAATATGCCAACCCCAAGAATGTCATGGCCCCCACAAATCGTCCCACATACAATCCAAACTCATGGTTAAGGATATAGGAAAATTCATTCCTCCCTTCAAATTTGGACAAAACATCGATCAATTTCAATTGTATGGGAAAATAAGCAATATCCAGTACGGGACGTGCAATCAACAGGAAAAGCATAAAAAGTATGACTCCTGTGGTACTGAACAACACACCATTGAACAATGCCGCTAGAAAAAAGCAGACCAACCCCACACTGAATATGATCAATCGATGTTTGGGTTTGGAAAATTTTCCCAGTAAAAGCATGATAAAGGCTGCCACCAACGCTCCTATGGACTGCGCTGTTCCCAAAGCTCCTTCGGAGCCGAAAAAGGTCATCATCAACATGGCAGGGGCGGTCACTATAAAGCCTTGTGCCAACCCTTTAAGAAATGACATTTGTATCATCTTTTTCCAGACCCTATGAAATTTGAAGTAGAGAAATTTTTCACTCTTAGGCTTTTCATAGGCTCCCAAATGGAAGATTATTGAGGCTATAATGGTAATGATGAAAACAATAATGGTCACTGTTTGATATCTCAAATTGATTCCTTCCACTTCCATTGATTTCCCGTTTACCAGGTACCATCCTACCATGATAGGTACCAAGACACCTGTCACCGTATAGCAAAATGTATCCAACCCATAGTAAAAATTACGGGTTCTGTCCGCTGTAGTAGTTAATACCAAATAATCCCTATTGGACCAATAAAGGCCAAAGGACATCCCCATGATCAAGCCCGCGCCCGTCAATCCAACATAGCTTATCTCTTGCAAAGACATCATGACCACCATAGAAACTCCGCTCAAGAGCATCCCGAGTGAAAAGAGTTTTTTAATATTTACCATATTCAATAGGTAACCGTTGACCAGAAATGTCAGTGGAATCCCTGAGTAAATGGCCAATTGATAGAGCATGACCTTGGCTGGGTCATTCGAGTTACGCATGATGTAGGATGCCACAAAAATGTCCACCACGGGCAATACAAAGGCATAGACAAGATTGGTGATGATAAGAATCTTGGCATTTTTGGAGAAATCCCCCCACCCTACTCCGATTGATTTTTCCATTAGCTATGGTCTAAAGTTTTAAGTATTTCCGATATTGATAGTGTAGCGAGTGCCACATGTTCATCTGACGCCCCATAGTACACATGGATATCATCCCCATCTATCACATGTCCATTCGTAAAGATGACCTCACCAAAAAAGCCCACTTTTTCATACGCTTCCTCGGGTTCCATTATTGGAACTTCTGAACGGGAAAGCACCTTGGAAGGATCTTCAAGGTCCAACAACAGAGCACCCAGACAATACCTGTGTTGATGATCCGCTCCGTGATAAATGGCAAGCCACCCTTTTTCTGTCTTGATTGGGGCCGCTCCTGCGCCAAGCCTTGCACTATCGAACCTATCAGGGCGGGTACGGGCTATGCATTTGTGGTTGCCCCAATGCATACCGTCCATGGATTCGGCAATCCACATGTAATTTCCTCCAAGTTCTGGGCTACTGGGACGATGGAACGCATAATACTTACCATTGACAGTTTCTTCAAAAATGGCACAGTCCTTATTGTGAGGGCTAAAAATCATGCCGTGGGATTTGAACTTTTTCCAGTCCAATGTTGTTTTTAACCCAACACCCACTCCATTGGAAGAAACCATGGTATAGGTAAGATAGTAGGTATCCTTAATCTGTGACACCCTACAATCCTCAATCCCGTAACTTTCATAGGTTCCTTGGCCAAATATTGGCGGGTATTCCGTGGTTTCCTCAAAATTGACACCATCCGTACTGAACAAAACCCTAAGATGGGAAATTGTCGTAAGGTACTGTTCTCCGTCATAGGTTATAACCCGAGCATCTGAATTATCGAGTTTTGGGTCATCCAAAGAGAACTCCATTATTTTTAACCTCCCCATTTCATCATATATGGGTACGGACACAGTTCCTTCCTTTTGCTTGGTACGTTCCGCCACCCTCAGTACAATGCCTATTTTCCCTCCATAGGTAAATGCCCCAGGGTTGAGCAGACATTCAATCACCATTTCAGGTTGACTGGGTTTTAGGTCTTTTGGAGACAATAGCGGGTTCTGCCCATGTCGGGCCACTATTTTTTTCATAAATATGTGCCTTATTATATTTTAAGGTATTGACCCAATTGGAAAGCGGCGCTTCATTCCACCGCTTTCCAGATCTTTGGGTCTTTTTAAAATCTAGTATCCTGGATTTTGGGTTATGGAACCACCTGATTTATCAATATCAGCTTGTGGAATGGGATATAAATTGTTGTGCGGTTGGTAGTTTTTGCCCAATCCCTGCAAGGTGGATCCAGCAATGCCCCATCGTTTTAAATCATTGAACCGTTGTGATTCAAAACCTAGTTCCACTCTACGTTCCGATTGTATCCAGGCACGTACTTGCGCCTGGTCATTGGTATTGGCTCTTGCGGGCAGGGTTCCTGCTGGCACCGGCGTTCCGTCCGCGGTAGGTGTATTTCTTGCCCTTTCCCTAACTTGATTGATGATGGATACAGCATCCAAGGGATTCCCGCTTTCATTAAGCGCTTCTGCCTTCCAAAGGAGTACATCTGCGTAGCGTATGTAAATCTTATTTCCTGGGGAATCATCATTCCCTTTGTAATCAGTAATCGATCCTAAAATCTTGGGCGAATGCTGGTCTGTGACATTGATTGTGTATGCCAAACGTGGATCATCGGATTCAAAGGCTGCCAAGAAATCGTCAGTTGGTGCAAAAAAGCCCCAACCGGACACTGCCGCCAAACCATTTCCATTACCAGGGTTTTCGCCGGAACGGTGATCATAGGCAAAAATCACCTCTTGGTCATTGAACTCCAAGCTTGCATCAAAAGCATCAAAATAATTATCGTTGAGATCATAGAACCCAAGATTATCCAATTCTGTTACCAAGTCCAAAACCTCAGACCAGTTTTCACTATAAAGTGAAATTTTGGCTTGGAGCGCTATGATGGCACCTATGGAAACCCTCCACGGATCGGTTGCATCATTTTTTATTTGTGGGGCCAGTCCCCTCGCTGTTTCCAAATCCAATCCAATTTGGTCCAACACCTCTGCCCTCGAGGCCCTTACGGAAACGGAAAATGCCTCTTCAAAAGATTCTGGCGATTTCAATATCAAAGGGACATCGCCAAAATTGTTCACAAGGTCAAAGTAATAATAGGCTCTTAGAAAATATGCCTCGGACAAAAGCTGGTCCCTTCGTGCCTGTGAGATGCCCGTTTTTTCCACAATCTCGGAATCGGTCAAAAACCCAATGGCCAGATTGCTCCTGCTAATACCTTCAAAATCATAGGTCCATATACCATTGAAGGCTTGGTTTTCTGGTGTAAATACAAAGTTGCCAATTTCATCCATCCATGCTTGATCGCCGTCAGGGTTCCATTTTTTGTTCATATCGTTGGCAGCCATGTCTTGTAGGATGATATCGTTCCGGAATACGGTCCCCAAGTCCCATCGCCAGTCGGGTATTATACTGTTAAGCGTATTTCTCAATGGATAATAGGCAGATTCCACAGCGGATTCCACAGTTTCCAATGTAGGGTCAGTATCCACTTGGTCCAAAGTAAGTAAACCAATGGGGTCGTTATCCAGCTCACTGGTACAGGAAACTGCAACCGCAAACGGAACAATGAACAGAAGATTTTTATATAGCTTTTTCATTTTGATTTTTTTGTGATTAGAATTTTGCATTTATACCCAACAAAACAGAGGCAGAACTAGGATATGTACCCTTATCTATCAAATCTGTAGTTTCTGGATCAAGTCCAGAATAATCCGTAATGGTCCACAGATTCTGACCGGACAAATAGAACCTGAGGCTATTGATTCCCTTGATTTCTTTCAGGCTATAGCCCAGTTCAATGTTCTTTAGCCTGATATAGGACGCATCTTCTACAAAAATGCTGGATATCCTACTGCTCCCGTTATCTTCAAAAGCCACTCTGGGAATGCTATTGGTACTGTTTTCACCATTCCATGCATTCAATATGGCCGTGGTGAAGTTAAATGGGCGCGTATCGTAATCCACTATTTTCTTTCCGTCGTTGTAACGGTCCACTCCCTCAACTCCTTGGAAAAGGAATGAAAAGTCCCATCCTTGGTAAGATGATGTGAAGGACAACCCGAAAGTAAGCTCTGGGATTGGAGCCCCTATGAAACCGCGATCATTATCGGCACTTATAATTCCATCCCCATTCAGGTCCTTGAACCTAATGTCACCTGGTTTTGCAGTAGGATTGGCTGTACCGCTCAGATGTTGGTCGATCTCTGCCTGATTTTGATAAATTCCCTCCATTTGATACCCATAATAGGCATTCAAGGGCTGCCCAACCGTAGTGCGCGTTACTTCGCCCACAATATTTGGCAGGTTGGGATGAAGTTTCTCCACTTTGTTGTCCAAAGTAGCCATATTGGCATTAATGCCATACTTGAACTTCCTTTCGGAGTTTTGATACCCGACGGAAAACTCAAATCCTTTATTTCTCACCTCTCCGGCATTTAGAATGGTAGGTTGCACATTCCCTACCACAGAAGGTAAGCTTATGGGCAATAAAATGTCACTGGTATATTTGTTGAAATACTCTACCGTGATGTTCAGTTTGTTTTGGAAAAGTCCAGCATCAACCCCAAAATTGGTTTGTTCGGAGCTTTCCCATTTCAAGTCTGGATTCCCAAAACGGTTGGTCTTGACAATACCATTTTCTTGGCTGATAAGTGTAAGATAGGTATAGTTGTCAATTTCTTGGTTTCCAAGAATACCCCAACTGGCCCTTAGTTTTAGATTGGACAACCAGTCCACCTCCTTCAAAAAGGTTTCATCGGAAATCTTCCAACCTGCAGATACGGAAGGGAAATATCCCCATTGGTTATTCTCGGCAAATCTGGAGGAAGCATCTGCCCTCAAGTTGGCTGTGAGCATGTACTTATTGTCAAAGGAATAGGAAGCTGATCCGAAATAAGAGAAAAGTGCCCATTCCGATGCCGAACCGCTATTCCATAGATCAAGCTCCGTTCCGCCATAGTCCAAGTAACGAAATTCGTCATTGGTATATGGGAACCGGGCCCTGCTTGCACCTATAGAGGAAGCATAATTGGTAATGTACTCCATTCCCAACAATGCACTCAAGCTATGCTTTTCACCCAGTACGGTCTTGTAGTTAAGGGTGTTGTTAATTGTCAAGGTAAAAGCCTCTCCTCTAGATTCATTTAAGCTATTGGGACGATTCTGTCTTCCCAGACCTGCATCAATGGGATTGCCCCCACCATCGTCATCTCCATAATTTTCATTGAACACCTTGTTGTGAAAAAAAGAGAGGTCTATACCAACATTGGTTCTGAAAGTCAAGTTCTTGTCCTTCAAGAAACGGTATTCGCCAAAGACATTGCCGAATGTTCTATATGTTCTTTCAGTATTGTCCGTGAAGTAAGCCCGTGCTATTGGGTTGCCAACCATTTCATACATACTTCGCTGTAGTCCAACATCATATCCTGTTTCGGTAAAAAAGGGCATGTCCGTGAAAGGGTCCCTTTCCGAATAGGTAGGGTCATTCACATCCTTATAAACTGGAATTACAGGGGCACGTAGTAACGCATACCGAATTAGGCTTTCTCCCCGGGAAGCTACCAAGTCTCGTTTATCATAGGAAAGTTGCAAGTTGGTTCCCACTTTTAGACGATCGTTCAAATCAGCACTTATGTTCGTGCGATAGTTGATTCTTTGATACTTGTCATTGTCGTAAACCACAATACCATCTTGGCCATAATACCCCAATGACATTAAATACTGTAACTTTTCATTGCCGCCACTAGCGGTCAATTGTAGATTTTGTGAATGTCCGGTCTCAAATAGTTCATCCAACCAATTGGTATTGGCAAAATCTGAACGTCCACGATCTGCTGTGTATGGGTTATCCCCTGTGTAGGTATTGTTCCATGCCGTTTCCAGTGTATTGATATATTGATCGGCATTGAGCAAATCCGGTAGATTTACAGCCTTATTAAAACCATTGAAGTAATCGACATTAAAGGACATTTTTCCTTTCTCCCCCTGTTTTGTGGTAATCAGGACAACACCACCGGAGGCCCGAGAGCCATAAATAGATGCTGCTGCTGCATCTTTTAATACCGTGATGGATTTGATGTCCGCTTGGTTCATAAATGAAATATCCCGTGATGGAATCCCATCCACAACATACAAGGGATCATTGTTCCCAATGGTACCTTCTCCACGAATTCGAATCTCTACAGGATCACCAGGCGCCCCAGTACTCGCTGTAACTTGAACCCCAGCAACCTGTCCTTGAAGTGCCTGAGATACATTGGGTACTCGGGTTTTTTCCAATCTCTCCACATCCACAACGGCCACTGCCCCTGTTAGATCTGCTTTCTTTTGGGTGGTATACCCGACCAGGACAACCTCTCCGAGTTTTTGTGTGTCTTCTGTCAAGACAACCTCAATAAAACTTTTGCTCCCCACAGATACTTCTTGGGCAACAAATCCAATACTGGTAATTACCAGCACATCATCAGGCCCGACGTTCTCCAAGGAGAAATTTCCATCAAAATCGCACGCTGTCCCATTTGAGGTTCCTTTTACCACAATACTGGCTCCTGGTATGGGAACCTTTCCATCTGACACATAACCTGTGATATTTTTCTGGGCATGTGCGCGAACCATCCCCATTATCAGGAAGAAGGTGATGGCCATTACTTTTAAGATTGGGTTAGATTTCATTTTTCGCAATATTAGTTTGTTTAAGTTTGTTAATGTGCATTTAAGCAGTTGGTAATTTGTGAAATTCTCAACCTATTCAAATATATAGAGGGGTCTTGTACCAGGGTGTGCACAATACTTCCAAAAGTGTACACTTCCTTTTATATCTCTTAATATCAGATAGATAAATACAAAGGGTGGCTTATTGTTCCAATAGAAGGCCTTTGTCACCAACTTTTTTTATATAGAAATGATATACCTAAACTTTGTAGTTGTTGCAGGATGGTTGCATAGTTTATGATGAAGGTATTTGTGTGGTTGCTTGTTCATCTATGCTCCTCTTATGGAACAATTGGAAATCTTTTGGTGTTTTTTGATATAATTTCTTGAATTCCCGATGAAAATAGGACCTATTATTAAAGCCAGAACGAAAACACACTTCCGATACCGTTAAATTGGTTTTTTGTAGTAGTTGGGAGGCATGGCGCAAACGCATGGTCCTGATAAGATCACCGGGGGAAAAGCCCATCAGTTCCTTAGTTTTCCTATAGAGCTTGGAGGTACTTATGCCCAACTCTTGTTCCAAAAAACTACTTTGGAGCTTTTCATTATCCAAATTGTCATTTACCAAAGCAATGAGCTCCTCAATAAAGACACGGTCTTCATCTTCTGTGGCCAGCCCGACCAAATCTTCAAATGGTGATCCCTGTAAAAAATGCTTTTGAATGCGCTCCCTTTCTTCCAATAATTTTTGAATCCTCAACAATAGGTAATCTGGGTGGAAGGGCTTTGATATATAATCATTTGCACCACTATCTATGCCTTCCAGTTTATTTTTGATAGAGTCTTTGGCCGTTAGCATGATAAAAGGGATATGGCAAGTATCGAGATTTCCCTTTACCCGCTTACAGAGCTCTACGCCGTCCATAATTGGCATCATGACATCGCTCACAATTAGATCTGGTTCCCTGTTTTTGAGTTCCTCAAGAGCCTCTTTTCCATGTGTCGCCATGCGCACATAATACGTGTCCCCCAACAATTCTTCCAAAAGATTCTGTACTTCAGGATCATCTTCCACCAAAAGAATATATTTCTCTCCTTTGTTGCTGAATTGCTCCAGCGTATCCAGCTTATGGCTTAGGGTTCCCATCCCCTTTTCCTCCTTTCCTTGATCGGCAATATTTTTAAGATGGGGGGAAATCGTAAATGATTTGGCCACAACCTCAGCTTCGGGTACATCCTTGTTGTTACAAGGAAAGTCCACATGAAAAGTGGTGGTTTTTCCTGGACTACTTGCCACAGAAATACTGCCCTCCAAAAGTTGTACTAATTTTTTGGTGTATGCAAGCCCTATCCCTGTTCTGAACATATTGGCCCCCACTTCCTTATCCTGCTCCAACAAATAAAATTTTTCAAAGATCTGTTTCAACTTTTCCTTGGGAATCCCATCACCGGAATTGGTAATATTCAGTTCCAACCTTTTTGTGTCTCCAAGTTCCACTATTTTTATTTCCAGTTTGATCAAACCCTTTACCGGAGTGTATTTAAAGGCATTGGAAAGAAGATTGAAAATAATTTTCTCCAATAGATCTTTGTCAAACCACCCCATAAGATTTTTGGGAAGGTCCACTACATAGTTGATGTTCTTTTTTAGAGCGAGTTCATCAAAAAGTTCCGCTATCTGTTCTGCCAAATTGACCAGATCAAAATATTCCTTTTTTATATTTAAATGACCATCTTCCGCTTTTCGAAACTCCAAAATCTGATGGGTCAGAAAAAGCAGTCTGGAAGTATTCTTCTTTACCATTTCAAAATACTTCCCTGCCTTGTTATCAAAATGCATTGTTTCCCCTAGGCGTTGGATCGGCGCCACCATCAACGTCAAAGGTGTCTGTAACTCATGGGCAACATTGGTAAAGAAGTCAAGTTTGTTCTCATGGGCTTCTTCTTCCCGTTTTCTTATAAGGATACTGCGTTGCAGGGACTGTCTTTTCTGATAATAGCCCAAAACAAAAAGAACAAAGAGGATAAAAAGCAATACATAAAGTGTCCAAGCAAGGCCCGAACGCCAAAATATCGGGGCAATCTGAAACTGTGCCGCTTCTACTGGGGCACTCCATACCCCATCCCCATTGGTCCACTTGAGCCACAATGAATATTTTCCGGGTGGGATATTGGTAAAGGAAAGATTGGTACGTGTTCCGATTTGGTTCCACTCTGGGTCAAATCGTTGCAATTGATATGCATAACTACACTTTTTATTATTGATAAAAGTGAGGGCGGAAAATTCGATGTTGAGAAAGTTTTGATCGTGCTTCAATTTAATAACAGGAGCGGAGCCCTCTTCCGGGCTTATTACCAAGTTTCTATAATATGGTTCACTTCCATCCTGTCCAATGATTCTGTCTATGAACAGGTTCGGTACTTTTTCCGAAACATTTATTTGCTCAGGCATAAAATAATTAAAACCCTTTCGGCCACCCATAAAAATATAATCCACCCCTGAATAGGCGGCACCATCGCCAAACTCATTGTCCTGAAGTCCTTCTTCTTTGGTATAGTTGTAAAAAACTTGTTCATGAACATCCAATTTGGACAATCCGTAATTTGTGCTCACCCATAGATTTCCCTCTGTGTCTGAAGTGATCCCATGTATGGTGTTGCTGGGCAATCCTTCATTTACGGTATAATGGGCAAAAGTGCCCTCCCCTTTGTACACGTTGAGACCAAAACTTGTGCCTATCCACAAATCTCCATCATTGGTCTTATGCATGCACAATATGTCATTATTTGAAAGACTGTTTGGATTTTCCCCCTCATGCCGATACACCTCAAAGGTCCCTTTTTCCTTATTAAAGAGGTTCAATCCCCCTAAACGTGTTCCAATCCATAACGAATGTTCATCTCTTGGTACAATCGAGAAGATTATGTTGCTGCTAATTTCCCCCTCTGTTCCACGGTTTCCCATATATTGGTCGAAACTTTCCAATGTAGCGCCATCATCGGTTCGTTTCATTTTAAGTCGGACAACACCATACCCGCTGGTGCCTGCCCAAACAATCCCGTCTTCGTCTTGGTACAATGCATATACGGACTTGAATCGAGGCTGCCCAGGAACCCCATCCACATCTTCCCAAGCTATCAATTTATCTTTTTTCAAATCAAACAATGAAAGACCTTGTCCATCTGTACCCATGAGCAATAGGCTATCCTTGGTAACAAGCAGGGAATAAACAGCATTGTTGATTGAGCTATTGCCCTGGTTGAGGTTCTCATAAGAGAATCCGTTTGTTTCGGTATCCAAAAAATCAGGCTGAAAACGAAATACGCCGTTCCCTTTGGTCCCCACCCATAGGGAATGCTTCGGTATTTGAAGAAATGAACGAACAATTGTCCCTTCAAAATCAGGCACTTGTTGACTTGACACTCCATAGAAGGATTTACTTTTAGGGTGTACCTTAAAAACTCCTTCACCATCAGTAGCTGCCCAATAAATGCCCTCCGATCCATGAAAGAGAGTGGTCAGTTTGTTCCCTTTTAGCATATCCAACCATTTTGGAACTGAAAGCTTATGATCTAACCCAACCAAATAATGATCAAATCCAGTGGATATGACCACCCCTTCTTGTACATTGCCTACTATTGAACAAGGCTTGTCAATATTGAGTCTTTCCAGTCTTGGACCATCAATCGAAAAGATGAATGATGTACCATCGAAATCAACTACAAGTATGCTTCCATTACCAAGAGTTTCGAAATTGAGGATATCTTCGGCGATTATGGAGTGGCCCATAGTCCTAACTATTCCAGTTTCCCTTTGAAGTTGGAGGGTTGATAGTTGACCCGATGCATCCAAAATGAGGAGCTTATCTTTTTCCAAAAACTTCATCTGCACAATTGATGACTCCAACAATGTGTCTTCCCAAATTTTTTGAAAGGCATCCCCATCAAACACACCTATTCCCCATTCTTTGGCATAGGCAAAAAGTTGCTTGTCGGGTGACAATGCCATGTTGAACTCGGTATCCGTCAATGTGGCCTTATCCTTTTTTGAAAAATAAAAACGATCAAAATTGCCTGTGTGTTTATCATAACGGCTTATCCCATGCATGGTCAACACCCAAATATTTCCGTGTTCATCTTCGGTAACCTTCAATACAACCTGATTGCTCAAGGAAAAATCATTGTTGATTTCCGGCCTAAACACTTTGAAGGTACGCCCATCATATCTATTCAAGCCATCCCAAGTACCCAACCAGAGTAGATTGTCCGAGTCTTGAAAAACAGTGTTGACAGAACTATGTGAAATCCCAGAGGTATTATCCAACTGCTCCAAAACATACTCTGGCTTTGGGGAAGGATTATCTATTGATATTGGTAATTGCTGATAAATTAAGGAATTCAAGGAGTTTTTACAGTACAAGTTTGGATAAAAAAGTAATCCATATACCATCAAGACAACAGTTGCAATATGTTTGTTGTGCCACATTGAATAAAAGTATGAAATAACGCCTAATTAAATTTTGATCTCAGCCCAATTATGGCATTTAGTTCTTATACCCGATGTTTCGCTGAAAAATTCATGATAGAACTGTCATGATATAACTATATTGAATGAATAACTTTTAAATCATAAAGGTTTTGCAAATTGTTTGCAAAAAAACAGGCCTCAGAAAGAGAAACTCTCTGAGGCCCTATGATTACTGGTGATCGCGGAAGGATTCGAACTCCATTCGCTATCCCTTATTTTTACTAGCTTTTTCCTTGCTGATGTTTTGTCACTAACCGAATTACAGACTACTATGAGCAATCTCCTTTCGTAAACAGCAAATCTAATCATAAAATATTAAAAGAAATATTTATCAAGAGTTTCTTTAAAAAAGGATTCAAGAGATTTATTGCATAATAAGATACTCTCAAATACATAAGTTGTCATTTAAAAACAGTAACGTTATTTCGTAATGTCAACCTTTTCCTCAAATGCGCTGTTACCCCTTGATTTTTTTAAGTTCCCGTTCCACCCTGCTTACTGATTGATTAACAATCAGAAAAAAGTTTGTGTAACATACGTTACTGCCATCACCATAACAATAGATTAATTTTATCATTAAAATAATTATAATAAATTATACTTATATTATTATGGAAAACTCTTATGTAGAAAAGGAAAAAGTAAATCAGATGCCCCGAATCGGGGATTTTGCACCCGATTTTGAAGCTGTGACCACAAAAGGTAAAATTAAGTTCTCAGAATTTGCCAAGGATAAATGGACCGTGATGTTCTCACACCCCGCAGATTTTACACCTGTATGCACTACCGAAATGAGTGGATTTGCACAAAGAAAACCAGAATTCGACGCTTTGAACACCGAACTTCTTGGTTTAAGCATCGACAGTATCCACGCCCATTTGGGTTGGGTGCATAGTGTTAGGGAAAACACGGGTGTTTATTTCGATTTTCCGATTATTGCTGATTTGGATATGAAGGTTTCCAAATTATACGGAATGCTTCAACCCAATGAGAGCGAAACTGCCGCAGTTAGGGCGGTATTCTTTATCGACCCTTCCAAAAAAATTAGGTTGATCATGTACTATCCATTGAATGTTGGACGTAACATGGACGAGATTCTAAGAGCTTTGGAGGCCCTTCAAACTTCTGATGAGCATAAAGTAGCTATGCCATTGGATTGGAAAAAAGGAGATAAGGTAATTGTGGGTGCTCCAAAAACCTTGGATGAACTGAATGCGCGTTTGGAAGATGATTCCTTGGAAAAAGTGGATTGGTACTTGGCTAAAAAAACAATTTAATAATTTTCATCATGGGCATCTTGCATTTAAGGTGCCCTTAAAAACATTATTCTATGGAAATAAAACAGTTTGAATACAAACCCCTGGCCCACTATTCCTATGCCATTGTGGACAATGGTGAAATGGCCGTTATAGACCCTGAAAGAAATCCGATGCAGTATTATGCCTTTGCGAAGGATCAAGATGCTAAAATAACCGCGGTTATAGAAACCCACCCACATGCCGATTTTGTGAGCTCTCATTTGCAAATACACAACGAAACAGGAGCTCCTATTTATCACAGTAAAGATTTGGGTGCCGACTATGAATATGAGCCTTTTGATGAAGGCCAAAGCATTATGGTAGGTAATATCAAAATCTCAGCCTTGAATACCCCAGGGCACTCTCCTGATAGCATTACCATTGTTGCAGAAAAAGATGGAAAAACCGCACTCTTTACTGGTGATACCCTTTTTATTGGGGATGTAGGAAGACCAGATTTACGTGAAAACGCAGGAAATATGACCGCAAGGCGTCAAGAACTGGCCGAAATGATGTACGAAACCATCCAAAACAAATTCAAGGACTTACCCGATGAAGCCTTGGTATACCCTGCCCATGGCGCGGGATCCTTGTGCGGAAAAAACCTCAGCTCCGACAACAGCAGCACTCTAGGTAATGAAATTATGGGCAACTGGGCATTTCAACCACAATCGAAAGAAGAATTTGTACATACCATTTTGGATAGTCAGCCCTTTATTCCATCTTATTTTGGGTTCAATGTAGACACCAACAGACAAGGCCCTAAAAATCTGAGAACATCCCTAGCCAAAATACCCCTTCGATTAAATACAGATACGGATGGCTTAATTGTGGATGTCAGGGATGAATCCGAATTTAAAAAAGGTCACCTGCCGGGAAGCATCAACATCATGGCGGTTTCCGAAAATGATAAATTCGAAACTTGGTTGGGCTCAATCGTGGCACCAAAAGAGCCGTTTCATTTGGTTATAGGGAATCCAAAGGATTTACCTAATATCTTGGAAAGAGTATCCAAGATTGGTTACGAAACACAATTACAATCCATCATTACATTAGGTAAGGAACATTTGGTAAAAAGCGCCATTTTGAATCTGAAGGATTTTCAGAACAACCCATCTGATTATACTATTGTCGACATTAGAAACCAAAGTGAGCTATATGATGGAAAGTTTTTTGAGCAGTCAATTGCACATCCTTTGAACAAATTGAGGGATACTATGAATAAAATACCTACAAATAAGCCCATTGTGGTACATTGCGTAGGTGGCTACAGGAGTGCGGCGGGAAGCAGTATTCTAGAACGTGGACTTAGGAATACAACCATTTTTGACCTCAGTGAAAACATTAAGGATTTCATTTAAAAAATTCATTTTTACCTGTTTTATGTAACTGGGGTTACTTGATATAAACGCCATGCCAAATACATTTGATTTAAATTTTCAATGCTATGGAAACTGAAATTCTCGCTCGGATACAATTTGCCTTCACGGTAGCTTTTCATTATATCTATCCACCCCTTAGTATTGGTATTGGCCTTATTATGGTAATTATGGAGGGACTTTACCTAAAAACTGGAAACAAACAATATGAAGTTCTCACACGCTTCTGGCTAAAAATATTTGCCATAACCTTTGGTATCGGTGTGGCTACCGGAATTATAATGGAATTTGAATTTGGGACCAATTGGGCGGTATACTCTAGGTATGTAGGTGATATTTTTGGTAGTGCCTTAGCTGCTGAGGGGTTATTTGCCTTTGGTTTGGAAAGTGCATTTTTAGGGGTTTTGATATTTGGATGGAATCGGGTGTCTCCCAAGGTGCATTTTATATCGGCAATTGGGGTATTCTTAGGGTCTATGTTCTCAGCTGTTTGGATTGTGGTGGCCAACAGCTGGCAACAGACACCGGCAGGTTATCATATCGTCGGTGAAGGGTTTAATGCAAGAGCAGAGGTCACAGATTTTTGGGCAATGGTTTTTAACCCTTCAAGTGTTGATAGAATTGTTCATGTGTGGCAAGGAGCCTTTTTGGCAGGTGCGTTTTTAGTCCTAAGTGTACATGCGTATTACCTTTTAAAAGACAGATACATAGAAATCTCGAAAAAGGCATTTAAAATAGCATTGGGGGTGGCGACCGTCATCTCGTTGACACAATTGGTATCAGGCCATAGTTCCGCGGATGGTGTTGCAGAGAACCAGCCAGCAAAATTGGCTGCAATGGAAGGGCATTACGAACCCTCTGCTCCCGCAGACTTATACCTCTTTGGGTGGGTGGACAACCAAACGCAGGAAGTGACAGGTATTAAAGTGCCTGGCGGTCTGTCTTTTTTAGTGCATCAGGATTTTGAGGAGCCTGTGACGGGCTTAAATGCATTCCCTGAAGAAGATAGGCCGAGTCAGGTGAATGCCGTTTTTCAATTTTATCACATCATGATTTCAATTGGTATGTTTTTGATAGGCCTCACCCTATATGCTAGCTATCTCTGTTGGAAAGGAACACTATTTGATAAAAAATGGCTACTGCGAATTTTTGCATTCTCCGTGCTTTTGCCCCAAATTGCAAATCAGGTGGGATGGTTTGCCGCAGAGATGGGCAGACAGCCATGGATTGTCTACGGCCATTTAAGAACAAGCGAGGGTTTTTCCCAAGAAGTTTCTTCCAATCAAATACTATTTTCGCTGATACTGTTCCTTGTGGTCTATACCCTACTCTTTCTATTGTTTATGTATTCTTTGAACAAAAAAATAAAACAAGGACCCTACGATGAAGCTAAAAATGCATTAGAAATTATTTAAATAGAACAATCAGATGGAAACTTTTTTAGGTATAGATTATCCAACGCTTTGGTACTTAGTAGTGGGTCTTTTGTTTTCGGGATATGCCATTTTGGAGGGGTTTGACTACGGTGCCGGGGCATGGCACCTGTTCTTTAAAAAAGACTTAAGCCGTCGTATCGCCATTAACGCCATTGGACCTTTGTGGGACGCCAATCAGGTATGGCTAATTATTGGTGGCGGGGCCCTGTTTGCGGGATTTCCGGTAATGTATGCCACTATGCTATCTGCCATGTACATTCCTTTTATGCTCTTCTTAATGTTGCTGGTGTTACGTTCTGCCGCCATAAAATTCCGAAGTGCGGAAGAAATGAAATGGTGGCGAAAAAGCTGGGATATTATTTATTTCACATCCAACATACTGATTGCCTTTTTATTGGGTGTTGTCCTGGGAAATATATTAAAAGGATTTGAAATTGGTGAAAATTTTAGCTATCAAGGTGGTATTTTCTTCTCTTTCCTAAATCCCTACGCAATTATGGTCGGCTTAACAACATTATCAATATTCATGACGCAAGGCGCTATTTTTTTGTTGTTGAAAACCGAAGGACGTTTGCACGCCAGATTAACGTTTCTACTTAAAAAAGGCATGATTTTCTTTATACTTAGTTTTGTATTTACATCGTTTTATACACTTATCTATCTTCCTGGTGTAACCGATAATTTTAAAGCAAACCCAGTTTTCTTCATTTTACCAATCTTGGCTTTTTTGGCCGTTGCCAATGTACCTAGACTCGTATCCAAAAAGAAATATGCGCTTGCCTTGGTGTTTTCATCATTGACCATGGCTTTTTTATTAATGTTGGTTGCTTTTCAGCTATATCCTGTTTTGTTACCGTCAAGCATAGACCCAGAACATAGTGTAACTATATATAATGCTGCCTCATCTCAGAAATCACTTGGTATTATGTTGACTATTGTGGTTATAGGAGCACCTCTTTTAGCTGGTTATTTTCTTTTTTTATATAAAACTTTCCATGGTAAGGTTAAATTGGATGATACAAGCTATTGATTCAGCCTCAAAATTCAACACCTCGTATTTCTTATAATAAACAACACCCATTGTCATATTCCATAGTTGGTCCGCAAAGCAACCCCTATGAACAGCTTGTTCATGGGTAACATAGGTTACTGTGCACGCAGAACGGTTCATCTATATTTATTGAAAATAATATAGCAGTGTCTAAAATAGTAATCTTAGGAGCAGGTATTGCAGGGCATGTAGCCGCTTCTCACTTACGCAGAAAACTACCCAAAGAGCATGAGGTTGTCGTTGTTTCACCAAACAGCAATTACCAATGGATCCCATCCAATATTTGGGTGGGAATCGGTAGAATGAAACCAAAGGACATCTTGTTTCCATTGGCACCCTTGTATGCAAAAAAGCATATCGATTATAAACAGGCTAAAGCCATAAGTTTTTACCCGGAAGGAGATGCAGAGGAGGTAAAACCTTACGTGCTGGCAGAATACATAGCAGGGGCAAATAAAGGAACCACGGAAAAAGTGACGTATGACTATCTGATCAATGCCACCGGTCCAAAACTAAACTTCGAGGCCACCGAAGGACTTTCCCCTGGAAAGAACAAAACACATTCGGTTTGTACCTATACCCATGCCGATGAGGCCTGGAACGCATTGAATGATCTGATTCAACAAATGAAACAAGGAAAACAATGCAAAATACTTATTGGAACAGGTCACGCAAAAGCCACCTGTCAAGGCGCAGCATTTGAATATATTTTAAATGTAGAGCAAGAATTGAGAAGGCACAAAGTGAGGGACATGGCCCAGATCACTTGGATTTCCAATGAATATAATTTAGGAGATTTTGGGATGGATGGTATGTTGATGAGTTATGGCAGTAATATCATGAAATCCAGTGAGATGGTAGAAATGATCTTTGAAGACAGGGGAGTTTCTTGGATTTTAGGTGCTGGGGTCAATAAAATAGAAAATGGGGTAGCCCATTACGAAACTTTGGAAGGCGATTATAAAACGGAAAGTTATGATTTTGCCATGCTGATCCCTTCATTTTCGGGTCATGGTTTTAAGGCCTACAATAAGGATGGAGAAGATATAACGAACAAACTTTTTAAAGGTTTTATGATCGTGGATGCAGATTATACATCAAAACCCTACGAAGAATGGAGTGTACAAGATTGGCCAGAAACCTATCAAAATCCATCCTATCCGAATATTTTTGCTCCAGGCATTGCCTTTGCACCGCCTCACAGCATTTCCAAACCAAGGAAGAGCAAAAATGGGACAGATATCACACCTGCTCCTCCAAGAACCGGAATGCCATCGGGTATTACGGCCAAATTGGTTGCAGATAACATTATCGAGATAATCAAACACTCCAATAATGAACTGCATCACAAAGGATCAATGGGCAACATGGGTGCTGCATGTATCGCTTCTGCTGGTTTTGGTATGACCAAGGGAAGTGGTGTGAGTATCACCACCTATCCCATTGTGCCCGATTACAACAAATATCCAGATACCCAAGGCAGGAAACAAGGCAAGACTTTTGGCACCATCGGTCTTGCAGGTCACTGGCTTAAGTTGGCCCTGCACCATGCCTTCATATATAAAGCAAAAATGAAACCCTTTTGGTGGTTGATTCCAGAATAAAAAGTTATGACACGAAGAATATCCAAATACAAACGATTTCTAATGATGAACCCAATAATACAGTTCTTTAAGTTCATCTATTTAAGCATCAAAATAATGATTGTAGTAGCTGGTGGACATGGGGGTACCCGAGAGATGAATTGAACAACTATTAATAATTTCTAATTACTATTTTCTGTTCTAAATACCTGGAGGTCGTGTAGCCTTACCCCTTTTGTAGCCTTTCCTAAAAACAAGACAGATTAATTAAACGGTGGCTTAAGAAAACAAGGCTTTAATTGAAATCCATAAAAAAAGCGAGCGAAACCAGGTTTCGCGCTGCAAGCCCAAATCTTACAAAAACTAATACTACTGAGCGAGGTAACCTTTATTCAGATGCATCATTAATTGACATATTTCCGTGAAAAACACCTTGATTTTACTTAGCTGAAGCTCCCTTTCAGTGAAAAAGTATTTGTTTTCAAAATCTAAAACATATATAAAGAATTGAAGAAACCTAGATTCAAAACACCAATATTCAATTTTTAAGCTAAAAATTCCTTGGTTTTATTGGGCTGAGAGCATTTTTAAGCTAAAAATGATCTAAAAGTACTGAACTGGGCTTTTGCAAAAACCCTTAAAACATGGGTTTTTCCGAAGGAAAATGAATCAATAGCGCTGCGTCAGCACGCTATCCTCTTGCTCTTCATTTTTTCTTTGCAAGCAAAGAAAACATAAATAGCCATGTTCAACAAGATGGAACATTGAAGTATTCAATCATTGCAAATAGGTCATTGCACCCTATTCCAATTTTACTTCACGCTTATCTTTCCGAACTCTATAAAATTGAAACAGGAACCACGTGTAAAAGTAGGGGTAAGATTGGGACAAAAAATCTTGTATATCTTTGGATAGTTGATTAACCGATCAATCCCAACGACTTAAAACTTAGAATTCCTCAACTTCTCCCCGTCACGACTTGAGTCAGAAAACTTGGTTTCCAAAATTGATTCCAAGCCGCTCATATCTTCACTGATTTTTTTATCCAACACTCTAGCATACACTTGGGTTGTGGCCAATTTTGTATGACCTAAAATTTTGGAAACAGTTTCTATCGGAACCCCATTACTTAAAGTAATAGTGGTGGCGAAAGTATGTCTGGCCACATGGAAGGTTACATTTTTTGTGATGTCACATGCATCCGCTATTTCCTTTAAATAACTGTTTAATTTTTGATTGGATATTCTGGGGAACAGTTTTTCAGATACCCGTTTAGGATGATATTGATATCGTTTAATGATAGACAATGCCGGACCTACCAATGGAAGCTTAAAGCTATTTTTGGTCTTCATCCTTTTTGTGCTTATCCAATATTTTCCATCAATACCCAGCACAAGGTTATCTTCAGACAAGTCCATTAAATCACAATAGGAAATGCCTGTATAACAACTAAAAATAAATAAGTCCTTCACAATTCGTAACCGCTCAATCCCTGTAAAATAATCTTGAATTTTTTGAAGTTCCGATAAAGTCAGAAACTCTCTTTCCTTTCTTTCCATCCTGACCTTGAACTTTTGAAATGGATTTTTATCTATCCATTCATTATCAATGGCTATCCTAATCATTTTACGTAGGCGCTGAATATGCTTCATAGCGCCATTGTTTGAAAGGTTTCCATGATGGTTTATTGGATGCAGTTTGCGTAGATATGTTTCAAATCCTACGATAAATTGGTAATTGAGCTGTGATAATCTGTAATCATCACATTTATATTGCTTCTTGATATACCTTAATAAGTACTTTTGACAGGTCTTGTAATGACTAAGAGTAGCCTTGCAAAGAATATGTGCATTGTGCGTATTGTGATACTCGAACAAATTCTTTAAAGTAAATTCACTCACATCTTCTCCAAAATAGTGAGCCTTGACCATCTGTGGAGTTATATGAGGCGTTCTAGATCGAAGTTCACGATAGCATTGGAATAGTTCTGTCTCAACCTCCATAAGATAAGTGTTGATTTCCTGCGCTTTTTTAGTCCGACCCAGAACCTTCGACCCCTTTCTATCCCAAACTTCTGCCGGAATAGTATACTTAAGGCTCATGTTAGCCCTTTGCGAATCAACGGTAATTCGGGCATAGATCTTCGCGGTGTTGTCACTCCTTCGGGAAGTGCTTATCCAGAAACTGATTGAAAATGTTGACCGAGTTCTCATAGGTTTTGTATTAAATTGAACAAAAATCACCTACGAAAGTCAAATACTAAGTGGTTGTAATATAGTCAATTACACGCTTATTCGGTTAACACTTTGAAGAAAAAAATTTACTAACCGAATTACAAACCAAAACATACCAAATAAAACCAATTTAAACAAGGGTCTAAAAAAATTAAAACCTTGCAAATCAATAAGATATGCAAGGTTTTGTTTTTGTTTGAACTCTATAAGTGATCGCGGAAGGATTCGAACCTTCGACCGTCTGCTTAGAAGGCAACGGATTTATGGTTTTATGCATTTTAAAAAATATTTAAATATATTGAAAATCAGTGAATTAAAAATTATATGAATTCATATAAAACCATATAATACTTGATTTTGAGTGCAAATTGAGTGCAAATTTTTCGTATCTTCAAAATATGAAAACCAATATCACTCTTTCCATTGACACTAGGAGAAAACGAAAAGATGGCATGTGCCCAATTATTTTCAGATTGAGCCACCATCGAAAAACAATTGCCATTTCCACCGGGTTTGCCGTTCCACCGGAATACTGGAATGAGAAAAATCGAGAAGTCAAGAGAACCTATAAAGGGGTTTCGTCCGTTGCTCGTTTGAATAATCTCCTTACCAAAAAGAAAACCGAATTACGGGACGACATAAATAGCCTAGAAGAAAATAAGCGTTTAGAAGGTCTAAGTATAACCGACTTAAAAGACATTCTGACCAAAACGACAAAAAAGATTACCTTCTTCGAATATACCCAACAACTCATTGACGAAATGGAAGAAGCTAACCGTTTTGGCAATGCCAGAGCCTATAAGAGTGTATTGGGAGCCTTAAAGAATTTTCATGGAAAGAAGAATTTACGATTTGAGGAAGTAAACTATACTTTTCTCAAGAAGTTTGAGACTGCTCATTTAAAGAAGGGGAACAGTATCAACGGGTTATCGACCTATATGCGCACAATCAGGGCTGTTTACAATAAGGCCATACATCAAGGCATAGTATCAGCTGATAACTATCCCTTTAAGAAGTACAAGATAAAATCACAGCCCACTGCAAAACGAGCCATTAGCAAGAATAAAATCAAGCGCGTTCTAGATTTAAAGCTTGCACCGGATTCCCCGCTTTTCCATACACGAAATTATTTTCTCTGTTCATATTTGATGAACGGCATTTCCTTTATTGATATGGCCTTTTTGAAAGTAGGCAACATCATTGATGGCAGAATCCAATACCGAAGACAAAAAACAGCCAGACCTTATGACATAAAAGTAACCGAACAATTGTCCTCAATAATTGGCTACTATTTAAAGGACAAGAAAAAATCGGAATTTATCTTTCCAATTGTAAGAAGGGAAGCCTTACAGGATCAATACTATGATGTACAATGGGAACGGAAGCGATATAATAAAAGGCTCAAAGAAATCGCCAAACTGTGCGACATTGAAGAAAAACTAACAAGTTATGTTAGCCGTCATTCAATGGCAACAAATCTTATCCTCAATGACGTACCCATAAATGCACTGAGCAAAATGCTCGGTCATAGCAAACTCCAGACCACTGAGATCTATATTAAAAATCTTCCAACCCATATTATGGACGAATATCAGGAAAGACTGGAAATCTGACCATTTTTTCCGATATTGGTCATTTAACCAATCCATCGATATGCAAGTCGTCTGTCTACAAGAAGAAGCTTTTTATGCCCTGTTTGAAAAAGTAATCGAGCATGTGGAGGCCAAAAGAAGGGACAAGCCAGATAAATGGATCGACGGCGAGGAGGCCATGCATATCCTCAGAATAAAATCCACGACCACTTTACAGAAGCTAAGGGACGAAGGAAAGATCAGATATTCCCAGCCCCAAAAGAAAATAATACTCTATGACCGTGATTCCTTGAACGACTATCTTGAACTTCACGCCCGTGAAACCTTTTAAATACGAGTATGGAAAACAAAGTTGACAAAAAATATATTAGGGAATTCAATCTTGGCTACGAGATGGCCAAGGAACTGAAATTAGAAAGGCCCATGCTTCAAGGTCAGGATATTTCCCAGGCACCTCCAGATAATCCGGTGCATGCAGGCATGTTTCAATATTTTAAGGAAGTGGCCCTATCTAAGAGTAAGGACCTTGGGAAGTCTATAGATTCACGTAGCAATCCATTAAAAGAGGAGGGCAAGGAAAAAGACAAAAATAAAGGCAAAGGTTTGTCTCTATAAACCAGCCTTCTTTTTCTGGCTAGACTATGAATATAGCTTCCAATTGAACATCAGTAAATTTTATTAAGCTTTCCTATCCCGACCTTTCTGGGTCAGTTTATATTTCTGCTTGCTGCTATTGGGCTTGTCCGGGATTGTCAATTCGATAATGCCTAGTTCGATAGCCGGTTGCAAATAGTTATATAAAAACGTTGGGCGATGTTTGACCCCAACCAATTCCATTATTTCTGCCCGTGAATATTCATCACTGTTCATCGCTTGAATAAGGCTTTCAACTTGTTCGGTGACTTGTTCGGTATCTTGTTCGGTGACTTGTTCGGTGGAGTAAACAGGTTCTGCCGAAGGAAACACCATCCGCAGAAAATTATCGGAGAACATGAAACACTCCTTACCATAAGATTGCAAGATTCTTGGAATACCCGACCCCAATTGTTCTACCAAGTCCAAATCTTTGAAAATCCGCATAAGTTCTTTGTTACGCGGAACGGAAAAACCTTCAAAAAACTCACTTTCGCTTAACCCTTCAGGTAAAGACCCAACAGAAGTGATTTCTATTCTATCCTGGAATATCTCGAACTTGGGCGCTATTTCTTTAGTGTAATCATTATGTACAAAGGCATTGATAATCGCTTCACGAAGTGCAATACTGTTCCAAAGCCTTTTTTCCAAACGCTCTTTAGACGTGATTTTCGTGATAGTTCGGTTTTCTAATTCTATCTTGTCGAGTACACTTTTAGTGGCCTTGATGAGCGATACATAACCATACTCATTGCTTTCTGCCAAATCAACCCTTGTGCTGTCTTTGTACTTGGCTACTTTTACAGAAACATTGTTTTCATCTGCCAATAGGTAACCCACATAATTTAAATCCCCTTGTGGGGTAAGGAGTTCTAAATTCCTTTTAAACTGTTTATTGAGTGGCTTCCGCTTTTCTTCGTAATAAATACGTAATTGCTCAAAACTAACATCCTGTCTATTGGCCTTTATTTTGCCAATAGAATTACGTGTGCGGGAAGCAAATAATTCTTCTATCATTTTCTGGGGCATGGGCTCAGCTGCCGTACCAATACGGAGAAAACAGCCTTTCTCGGTCATTCCGTATTTCTTTTTGAAATAAGGCTTTTCGCTTCCACTGGCAACAATGATCTTGATGATGGTTTTACCATCTTTTTCTTCTGAAACCACATCAAACAAGCCCATAGCCGAAGGTGAGATATTGTTTTTAATGCGGTCTTTTATTTTCAGCATATCGGCATCGGAGTCTGCAACGCCCAACGTTTTTCCTGTTTTATCGATACCGATATAGACCAAACCGCCTTCATGGTAGTTTAAAAATGCCACGACTTCCTTTTCTAAATCTAAGTCCTTGGTAAGTTCGGCTTTATATTCTATGCGGTTGGTTTCTGTCATTCTTATTCCAATATTAACTTCTTTAATTTAAGTTTCTTTATACCCAAAAGGAAATTAGTCTAAGTTAATATGAATATCATATGAGCTTTCATCCTCCTTTATCTCAATTGCCTTATCAAGGTAGTAGCCATAAGAATTACCGTTCATAAAAACACCCCATTTCACGGTTTTAATGAACGAAGGCTCATCTTTAATGTGAATTTTTGATCCATTGCATTCCCTAAACTCCTTTTCAAGAATGTTGAACATATTATCCTTTAGAATTTTGAATAATTGGCCTGTGTGATGAGTTATACTATTGCAATAAGGATTTGATGTATAGTACCAATCATAATTTCCATTTTCATCTGGAAGTACAACCCCTAATATTGCATTTCTTTGTTTTGTGTTTCCGCCTGTTGGCACAACCCTTAAAGAGTATGATATTTCCCACGGAATCCATTGTTCTTTTTCAGACTCCATGGTTTTCATTCCTTTGGATATGAGGACAATTGTAATACTACATTGTCGAATTCTTTTCTTTAATGCCGATTCTATTTGTTGATTGGAAAAGTCTTCAAGGCTCTCTCCATCTTTTTCGCCAAGATTAATGTTATCTGCTCCAATTTTCTCTTGTATTCTATCAACATAATCACGAACTCTCGTTTTTCTATAATTGAACTTCATTACTCCGTCGACCTCCTCGTAATAGAAATCTTGAATTTTTGCAACTTTTTCGTCTTTGTACTTATAGGAAACGAATACTTTTTTTGCCATATTTTTAAATTTTATCCATTATAAACTTTTGGAACAAAGACATATATCCATAATCCTTTTCAAACCTTGGGTTTTTGAGATTTTCAGGAACCAGAGTGTCATAAACAATTTTGGTTGCAGCTCCAGTACTTGCAACTGGTATTAATAAAACATTGGGGTGGTATTCTATGAACATCCTGTATTCATCTTCAATTCCATTCATTCCACCAATAAAAACGGCAGCAGAAAACTCATTTTCTGAAAACATTCTTTCTCTCATAAGCTTAATACTTGAAGGAATGTCACTTTGTCTTTCAGTGAAAACTATGTTTTCAAACTTGTTATTATCTTCCGGGAACCTTTCTTCAAACCATAAAGACTGATACAATTTGACGTGTTCTTGGATATTCAAATCCAGTTTTTCCATAACGTAATAGATTAAAGGAGTTATGGAAGGATGACCTCCCCAGATAATCCGATGATATGGTAATACTACTGTTGTTAATGCAATAACTGCATCTCTAATTGCAATAATGTCTGCTGTGTCAATATATTTTGCATCTCTGTTTGGTAACGGAATACTTGCGGATAGAAAAATATTTTTTATGCTTTTTGTAGCCATGACTCGAAATCTTGTTTTTTCAATGTCTTTATATCCTTTTTAAAATTGTCGTTTAACCAATCCAAATGTTTTAACCACCTATCTCGTATTCTTAAATCGTCATAGATCAATCGAATAGAAACCTCGTCATAACCCATCAACTCTTTTTTAATTTCAGCGGATTGACAGCTTGTAGATTGGGGAATGCCAATAGTAGGTATGTATATAATGTGTTCTCCGTTGGGTCTATTTTCGGTTAGAATCTTTTCTGGTTGAACGGTCACCATCCTATTGTTTTTCTCAGCAATATTCCTGAACTCTGTTATTAAGTTGTCTTGTCTTGCTGCCAAATTCCTTGCACGAACAGATTCCACTTCCTGAAGGACATTCTCCACAAATGTCTGAATAAATCTACCTTTATTATCATAAACCCCATCAATGAAATTATCTGTTTTTAACTGAATTGGATAACTTATATGAGAGGAACTATCAATATCTTTGATTTGATGATTTGGCCATACCAATTGAACAATTCCAATTTGCTTTGCACCAGCTTCTGCAAATTCTTCTTTACACCAATGGCTTTCAAGAAACCCTGGAGTGTTCAATAACACAATTACATCACAATCTGTCATTCGATGCCACAGCTCTTCTTGAAAAGGTTCACCTTTTTGAATTGAATGAGTGTCAAGAAATACATCAAAATTATTACTCTCTAACGCCTCATAAAGCTGAATAGCTATGGAAGTAGATTCTGTTCTTCTATAACTAATAAAGACCTTTCTTGTACTACGTAGTAATTCAAAAGCTTCCAACACAATATTGGCAATTCGATTTACTTCATTATTACTGTATTGAATTCCATTTTGATTTGACAGAATGATAGGAATATCCGCACGAAAATCATTATAAAAGATTGGAAGTACCATTGTTCCATCTTTTAAAAGATTTTGTATTGCATCTAAATCCTTAAAGTCACCATTTACATCCCCAAAATAAAGAGCAAATGCAGGTTGATTTCCTTTATATTCTGTCTCCAAGGAAGATGCTGGAATGACTTTAATGAACTCTTTAGGTAGATTTAGGTTTTTGAGTTCAATATCAATTTGACTCAATAATTCTTGTTTTTCCTTGACATCTGAACCTAACATGATTAGTTGGTATTTATAGTTCATAGCCTACTTCTTTTCTTTTTGTTCTACTAATAGCTGACCCCAACATTTAAAATTGCTGCAAACCAGTATAAATCTTCCGAGTTATGCTGTCTTTGATTCTGAGTGTCGAAATTGAACATGTCATAGCTCTTTCCCATTTGTTCTATCAGCTTTTTCAATAGGATTTCCTTCTATAAACAGCCTTTATCCTATCCATTTCATAAGTCTTTTCCTTCTTCATACTAAAATAGGCAAGTTTTTCTTTTATCTCATGTGATGAGTATTAAAACAACCTTCCTAAACGAATGTGCTTTTTATAAAAAGATTTTCAAAATAAAACCCAAGCCCCTGCGGAAGCCGCCCGACATCCTCAGCGCGCCCAAAAGCACAAGCGGCCTTTTGCCGCTTGCTCTTTTATCTCCCTACCCACAAAAACAGACACACTTTTCCTTTCCTTTTTGTGGTTATACAATTCCCATATCGGAACATTTAAAAATGCTTATTGTACTCATTTGGTTCCATATGAATCAATATGATTTTACTAGTTAAAATATTGATATTTAATTGATTATATTCAAAATCAATAACTTATATTTATCCGTGGAACGGATTGCAAGTTGTATTCTAAGTAACTCAGAATTGTCTACTTCTATCGAAGTGTTCCCGCTAAAAAAACAGCTAAAATGGAACAAAGGAAAAAGGGCCGGAAACGTTTGGGAAACAGGAAGCGGAACCATAACGTAATGCTGCGTTTCAACGACAGGGAATATGAAAAATTGAGATCGATCTGCGAATCCTACCATCTGGACATTTCTCAACGGGGAACCATAAGTCCATTGTTGAGAAGGTTGGTCCTGAACGGCCAACTGGAGGAAAAGGACAAGCTCCCGAACACCTCGAATATTTCCTACCATTTGAACAGGATAGGGAACAACATCAACCAATTGGTAAAACTGGCACATCATAAAAATTTGAGAAGTCCTAACACCTCTCTGGAAAACGAAATTGGGAAGACCAATGAACTCCTGTGTTCACTCATTGAGATTGTAGGAGAAAACAAATAGGATGATAGGGAGGATACTATACCGGGAAAACTGCCAAGGAATTTTGAACTATGTGTTCGGCAAGAAAGGGGTGAGTATCCTTGGTTATGGGAATATGTATTCTCAGGACATATCACAAAGATTCTTCGGGAACGTACTCCATTTTCAAGGGCAGCGCAATGCCACCAAAAACCGCTATGCCCACATCACCTTGAACCTTCCCCATTGCGAACATCTTGATGACAAAGCCTTCCATGAGTTATCGGAGGAATATATGGAACAAATGGGCTATGGGGAACAACCCTATGTAGTGGTCAGGCACAACGACACCAAGCACGAGCATGTCCATATCGTGACTACCAATGTGGACGAAGCGGGAAAGGTCATCGGGATCTTCAACAGCCATCGAAGGAACATGGCCACCCAACGCCATCTTGAAAAAAAGTATGGCCTATCCCCTTCTCCGGAGAAAAAAGAACAAAGGGAACTTCCCCTTTATAGATTGCCCCAATTACAGTCCGACATGGACCATGCACAGGGAACAAAATTCTATTTACAGGATGTGCTCAACAGTATCCTTCAAAAGCACAAGGTCCGGGGTTTTGAAGAACTGGCCAGATTGGTCAGGCCCTATCACATCGAGTTAAAACTGACGAAGAACGAAACAGGAAGGATAGGGGTCTCATATGGACTGGACAACCAAAACGGATACAGGACAAGGTTCATTAACGGTTCCACAGTACATAGAAACTTGAGCGGCCCAAAACTTCAGAAGGTCTTCAATATCAATTCCAGTTCCAAGTTGTTGCCCATGCACCGGAAACGCCTGTCAAAACAGGTAGAGACCACCTATGCCCTTTTCAAGACCATTCGGCCGAATGAACTGGCCGATGTGCTCAAGGTGTACCAGGGCATCGATATAAGACTGGACAGGAAAGGGGATATTGTTCAAGGATATACGATTTATGACAAATCGGGATATGTGTTTCAAGAAGCTGAACTAGGTAAACATATCAAGATGCGGAACCGTTTGGACATTTTTGGCAAGGGCGATTCCCCCACTGAGATGGATATCGAAAGTAAGCAGTTCAGACTGGAAATCCAAAAACTGATAAAGGAGGCTTTTTACGCATCGTATTTGAAAACCAAAAAACGAACAGGATTGTTTTCGGAGCATATGGAGACCAAAAACCTGCGGGATGTTCTTCAAGATCTGATCACATTGGAAAAGTACCGATTCTTGGAGCGATACCTTCCAAACAATCAAAAGGTACTGTTCAGGAAAGCGGTTCAAAATATGTTCCCAATTGTTAGAGACAGATTGGTCGGACTGGAAACAAAAAAGGAAAGGGAAACCCTCGAAGGCAAGTTCAGGCTTATTGGCGATATATTGGAAAAGGGTATTTTCGATGTAGGGGTCAAAGGGGGAAGCGTTCGGTATTTGTTCCAAGCATTGGGAGTGGAATACCGTGATGATCGATTGTACTTCGCGGACTCCAGCAAACATTCGATTCCTATAGCTTTGGGAAACCTACCCTCCCCCAAGGACATGGAGGAATATGTATCGACAGGTTTTGTCCGGCAGAACCATTTGCTGTTGGAAATGTTGACGGCACAAAATTCCGATAATGGTTCCAAGTTGACTGCAACTGCTTTTTTTCTGCCCATGGTCTTTCCGAAGCTTTTTGAACGGATGCATCCCGTTTACAGACAACGATACGAACATACTGCACTGGGTTCATATCTAGAGCATGCCGAACGGATGCATGCCCCTTTCGAGAGATCCGCCAAGGATTATATCTCCTTTTTTAATGCCAAAGGTTTCTATTTTGTAAAGGGGGAAAATGCGCTCGAGATCAAGTCCATTTATACGGACAAAGCATCAAGTTATGTATTGCCCAAAAGAACAAATCTTTATTTGAGCTCCACTCTAAAACTAGCCGAAATTTTTAGGGAACAGCAAGCCGTTATCAATGATTTGGAAAAGAACGGAAGGAACCATTTCAAAAACCTTTGGACAGGCCACTTGATGGAATTGGGATTGTACGATAGGGTTGCATTTATGTTGACAGCAGAAAAGGTGTACCCGAACCTACACGGTAATATCGTACAGCACCACATGGACAAGGGACTCCGACAAACCGTGCATAGGGCCATGGAAAGAAAAACCAGTATCCAACAGAACCGTTTGCTCAAAAAAGGTGTCTATTCCATTGGTTCCTTGTTGGTCGATAGAGATGGAGACCACGAGGAGGTATTTAACGGGTTCAGGGACGAGCTGACCGATTGGTCAAAACATAAGGGCAAGGAAATTTCGTTCTAAACCATACCTTGATATTTATAGTGCATAAAACAAATCTCTACTTTTTTGGAACTTTAAAGCAATACGCTTGTTTCCATAAGAAAAGTTTAGGGTTTCAACGAACCATAGGCACAACTATTAGATAATGTACAATATATCGAATCGTGACTTTACGGTAGCAAAGAAGAATCAAGTCTGAATCTCAGACATCACTTACATAAAGATTGGGAAGGCTGAGTGCATTTAATGGTAATCATACTGAAAGTCTATTGGATAGTCGATGGCCAAATCCCTGAATACAGCCAATACAATAATGCTCTCTTGGAAGGTGCCTTGAGGGTCGAGTGGGTATACCATCAAAACCAGAAGATACATTAGACTTTAAATCAATAGAAGAATTTGAAAACAAAATGAATAATTAAAACAGCAATATGTATCTTGTCTCATAATGACCTATATTTTGTTTTATAATCAGGTTGGTCTCATTAGGATATTGGAAGCTACTCAAGATCAGCTACTGGCTATTTGCAGGTTTCAAATGATATCAACGAATCAAATAGTTCGACTCATAAATGATTCAGAGTGCTGTAAGTCCGCCGTCTATAACAAGTTCAGTCCCTGTCATGAAAGAAGATTCATCTGAGGCAAGAAAGAGAATCCCATATGCAATTTCATCATATTCTGCACCTCTGCCCATTGGGGTGAATACGACAGCTGCCTTTGCAAATACTTGGGCCCTCTCCATATTCTTAGTCATGGGGGTAACTACATATCCTGGATGAACGGAGTTCACCCGAATGTTATCTCTAGCCAATTCAACCGCTGCCCCTTTGGTAAATATTCTTGATCCGCCCTTCGATGCCGTATAAGCAGTACCATTAGAAGTTCCTGTTATCCCCCCCACAGACGAAATATTGATAATTGAACCTCCCCCAACTTTACGCATAAATGGAACAACTGACTTTATCCCAATGAATTGACCTAAAAGATTCACGCCTATTACTTTATTGAATTCTTCAATTGTTCTATTCTCAAATGGTGACATAATATTTCCCAGTATCCCGGCATTGTTCACTAAAACATCTATTCGGCCATAACTATCTACGGCTTTCTTAATTACTCTCTCCCAACTCACTTCAGAACTGACATCATGGAAAATAAAGATAACCACACCTCCTGCTTTACTTATTTCAGAGGCAACTTGACTTAAAGGTTCTTCCTGTATATCGGTAATCAGTACTTTAGCCCCTTCCCGTGCGAACATTTTGGCTTCGGCTGCTCCCAGACCTCCAGCAGCTCCTGTAATTATAGCTACCTTCCCCTCCAACCTTCTAGTTGATTTTCTGTTCATAGTTGTATTATTGTATGGTAAATTCCTTAGCAACGGCCTGATAATTGCAGGAAATATTTTTGAGGAATTGTTACCATATACTCAAAAAACTGTATTTCAGATAAACATTAAATTTGAAAAATATCAGGAATAAAACGCATTGCCGAAAGTATTTACAGCACCCAACATTCTATAGGTGTTACAGTTTCTTTCGAAAATTAAAAGCCCACGGAAGAATGGGCTTTTAATTCTTAAGTGACAATAGAAAATTTCATGATTACTAATAATATATTTGAATGTTAGTATCATGCAAACGATACACTTGTGAATTTTGACGATATGAAATCCGTTTTCAACCAGGAGGATTTAAACCGATTATGAGTTTAGTATTTATATTTTTTATAAATTTTGGATGCGATAATCTTTTAACAAACAGCATATAGCAAAAATTTAATCATCATATTAATCCCACCTCATTGATAAATTCAAATTCTCCTTCAGCAATATTGATTATTTTGAATGATACATCGTTTATAAGTAGGTCATGAAGTTATTTATACAGGCCATTTGGGAGAAAAACATGGTATAAAATACAGTGGACTAAACATATAAATAAAACAAATATTATTGTATGAATCTTTCCTCAAAACACCCCCAAGTCGTAATTCTATCACCTCTGCTTATCATAATTGTAAATTTTGGGATTTCTTGGCTATTTCAACCTAGCATCGGTAAATGGGTATTTATTCCAATGATATTGGTTGGATGGATACTTTGGATATCCTTTATTCTCTTTTTTGGAAAAAAAAGTTCAATCCGAAAATGGCTACAGAAACCCAAAAGTGGTATAAAATGGGGGCTGTTGGCCATTCTCTTCGGGCTTATCCCTATACCCCTTTTTATTTTCCATTCACATACCCTTTCGGCCTGGCAAATCTGGTTACCTTGGATTCTATTAGCATTAATAAATCCCTGGATTGAGGAATTTTATTGGCGCGGACTAATCCTGGATTCTACGGCACACTGGAATAAATGGATTGCGGTATTTTACAGTAGTGCCTTATTTGCGATAAACCATATTGCATTTGGCCTTTCCTCTGAGCTTAACAACGGACCGGAAGTAGTCATTTCTACCTTTTTGATGGGATTGATCTGGGCTTTGGTTTATTTTAAAACCAAAAGCCTACGTTGGGTCATTTTAGCTCATTTCCTAGTAGATTTTTTTGGATTGTCCGCCCCAGCCTTTCTGGATTTATGGGAGAAAGGCTCCTGGTGATGATTACCAATTAAAAAACCTTCCTCTTATATTTTTCCAATAGTCACACTTCATCAACATTAAGAGGTCGGAACCAGACAAAAATAAGAGGGATTAGCTTTTTCAGCAGCCTTAATTCTATTAATTAAAAAATCGGGTGCCAATATTTTTAATTTAAGACTTTTGTCCGTAATCACCATTTTTACTTTAGCATGGGCAAAGACCTTATTTGGATTTTTTGCACATTCCAGTACATTAACCATTGTAAACATAGCGAATTGATTGTAATGCATATAACTCTTAACGCGTACAGTATCCACCCAATTCACATGGTTTTTGTATTGAAGTTCAATACTCTTAATTGGGTTAAACATATCTGTTTCCACTAATTCCTTTTTGGATATACCTAAAACATGATCCATAAAGTTAAAATTTGCTTCTTCGATCCATTGAACAAAGCGAGAATGATGAACTATCTGCAATGCGTCTACTTCACAGAACCGTGGCTTGATGATTATTTCATTTAAGAATACATTTATATCTTTTGGCATAGTGTCTTTGTTTTGTCTGACCAGGTCGCTAGGCTTATGAATTGAGATTCTTCTGCGTGCAGTATGAGATCTACATTCTGATTTAAAATACTCCTAAGCTTCTCGAAATCTCCAATTAATATTGATTTTTTAACTTCAACATTGCATAGTTTTCTAACGAATGTAGACCACAAATCAGAGGTCTCTCTGAAATCGGAGGCAATTGACTTCAAATCTTGATCTTCTATTATTGATGCAGCTTCGGAAAGAAATGAACTGTACAGCCTTCTACCAAATCCACCCCCGCTCAGGAAACGTTCAAGCACATAGATTAATTCAAGACTGTTTAAAAGTTGTTCTTTATCCATATTCGGATTCCAATTGGATAAACCTTCATGGAACTTTCTGATTGCAACAATTCCATGAGTGTGATTACCTCTTTTATTAAGGAATCCATTGGTTACTTTTTCAATAGCAAAACGGATTGTCAATTCATTTTTGTGTGCCTCCATTGAAGGATTCTGAATGGTATAGAAAGTGCCGTTGCACAATTGCATCGGATCTTTTGAACTCCTAGTAAATATTTCATCACAGAACCAAATCAGTTTAAAAATTTTGAAATCCAGTGAAATGGGTTTCGGGCAATCTGTTTCAAAAAAAACAACACTCCCGTCTTCAATAGAAGTAATGGACACATAATGAAATCCAACATTGGAAGGCCACCATTTGAATTCATTTATCGATTTGCCTGATAAAACGTGAACCAGTAAAGGTCTGTTCAATGCGACATTGACTACTATACCTTGTGAAAGGTATCCTTTAATGGAATCTAGTATGCCAATGTCATCTCTTTGAAATTTTCCCCGGGTCAGGTAGACTCCAAACACAGTACTAAGTCCTTCTAAGCTTTGATCAGTAAGCCCTGCAAGTGTATAAAAAGGGATTCTGCTTTGAATCGGATCGCCATAGACCATGGTAAGACACCCCGACAGACCGACCATCATTCCATTTGAAACATTGTATTCGAAACAGGTTGCCAATGTGTTTCGAAATGTTGTCATCCGGCAGTCGAAACCAGAAATATATTTAAGACGATATTTTTCGGTTAAATCCATTTATTTCAAAACATGTCTTTTGGACGAATAGTCCTTCATACTCAAATAAAATTCAGGAACATCAATCTTAGGGTAATTGAAAATTTCACTGCATTGATCATTGAATTCCTTTAAAGAGACCTTGGCATTGGTGAACATCAAATAAGTATATAATTCCAAAGGCTTTGAATACTTTTTCACAAAATAGACGGCGTTTCTGGTCATTGATCTCATGATCTTTTCGGAATCACGCTCATGATCTAAATGATATAAATAGCAATTCTCATTGTAATCTGCCTCAACACCTGAGCGAAAAAATCTGTAACATAAATCCGCATCTTCCGGCCCCCAACCAGTAATATTGGTATCAAAAAATCCTATATTTTTAAAGTGTTTTTTAGGTATACATAGATTTCCACCCGTTACAACAGCCCACCATACGCTGGGTTTAAATTCTGTGTACCTCTGTCTAAATGCATATAAAGATTTAATTCCTTCAAAGAAAATATGGTGTGCCCTCAATTTATCAAACTCAGTATAATTAGGTTGAGCATTGGAGAGTAATCCCTGAATAATAAATGGCGAAAATTTTTTATCGATATTTACAAGATTACCAATATGGATCTTATCAGGATTTACACGAACAGCCGCATCAAGATTTATCAAAAACAAAGGATGAAAAATGACGTCATCATCACAAAAAATAACATACTTTCCATTGCACTTCTCAATACCATAATTGCGAGCAGCAGTCAGACCTGAATTCTCAATGTAGTGGTACATCAAAGGATAGTATGGATAAAGTGTTTTCAGATATTCCAATGTTTCGTCTGTTGAGCCATCTACAACAATTTGCACTTCAAACTCTACATTCCTGGTCTCAAGAAATTCAAGATTGGCCAATACTGCTTTGAGCGACTCAACTTTATTATAAGTACAAATTAGAATACTGTACATAGTGCCGATCCGTTAAAAATTATCATTCTGAATAAGTGTATATCCTTCAATCAGCGTCTTCTTAAAACCTTTGATGTGAGTATTGAACTGATTAAATTTTTGTCTACGCTGATTGCCTAAAAACTCAATTATTCTCTTATAATCCACAGATGCCATTTGGGAGCGGTAACATGACATCCCATTTTCCATTTTTGTTTTTGCAGATTTGGAGATTTGGAAATAAGAATTCATCTTAACAGGGCCCCAAACCTCATATATTAACACGTATCTGATAAAATCAAATTGTCCTTTTTTCTTCCCTTCATGGATGATGTTATTCATTAAACCACCTATTACACGGTGATCAGGGTGCATTTCCTCAGAATTTGGAACAAAAATGCAATCTGGTCGCAGACCTTGAATAAATTCGTTAAGCTGGACTTCCAGTTTTTTCTTATTACCCGGCCTCCCATTAAATCCCAATTCTGGAAAATTAAAATAATGAAGATGTTGGTAACCCATAATTTCTTTGGCCTGATAACTTTCTCTTACCCGATGCATGGGATTGAATGCATAAGACTTTGCAATAGATCGCGTACTCTCTTTTGTACAAACCAGCACATGCACTTCGACTTTCTTTTTTTTAGAGAAATGGATTATAGCACCTCCACAACCAACAATCTCATCGTCAGCATGGGGGCATATCACCAAAACTTTCCTGACCTGAAGTTTAGCCACATTTATTATAGGTTCGGACCTCTCATTTTTGTACATCTCACGAAGTCTGCCAATCAATAGGTTAGTACGTAATTCTCTCGATTTCATCGCATTTGGCCCTATGCCTATTTCCTAAATATGAAAGATGCCCCGTTTCCCCCGAAACCGAAAGAGTTGTTCATTACAACATTAAGTTCCTTATGATCAGTATCCTTGGTCGCGACCTGATACTCAACGCCATCAATATGTTCCTCGAAATTTATGCTTGGCGGTATAAATCCGTGATTCATTGCCGTAACACAAATAACACCTTCTATTGATCCAGCAGCACCCAGCGCATGTCCAAGTAATGATTTTGAAGAACTAATAGGAATATTTCTGAGAGAATCCTTGAATATACGTTGAATGGCTTTTAGTTCGGCGTTATCATTATGCTTTGTTCCGGTACCATGCATGTTGATGTACTGGATATCCTCCGGGCTTAAACCAGCTTCTCTCAAGGCTTCCTTCATAGCAACCACTGCCCCTTCTCCGTTTGGATGGGGCTGTGTGGCATGGTAAGCATCATTACTCAAACCATAACCAGCAATTTCCGCATAACCCTTTCCACCACGTTTTATCAAATGGCTTTCACTTTCTAAGATAAAGCACGCTGAACCCTCTCCTATCAAGAGTCCATCCCTATTTTTATCCAATGGTTTTGGCATTTTTTGGGACATCGCCCTAATTGTATGAAAACCCATATAGGTGAGTTCTGACAAAGGATCAACCGATGCAACTATTACAGCGTCGGCCAAACCACTTCTGATGGTATCAACTGCCAATGCCATAGCATTACCACTAGCACTACAAGCTGTAACTGAAGAGGACAACACCCCTGAGATTCCATATTCCTTTGCTATTTCCGTAGCTAGCAAAGGTCCCGGTATATTAAGAATAGTCTCATCATGATTAAGCTGTATTTTGCTATTCAACAATGATGGATATTCTTCATTTCTTTTTGCATAATCCTCTTTAAACAGGCTATCGACGAATCCACCGTAACCCGCAATGGACGTGCCAATTGAAATTGATACCCTGGAACGATCAATATCTGATTCTAACAATCCTGAATCGTTAAGTGCTTGTTCAACAGAGGGACGAATTAACAGGTTCGACCGAACTCCGGTCTTACTTCTTGATTCGTCAAAACCCCTAACCACTCCAGCATATGTATTTCGATAAGTTGAAGTGTCAAATTCCGTTACTTCCTCAAATCCGTGATGAGCACTTATTAATGCATCATTAAGAGCATCGACATTTTTTCCAATTGGGCAATAGATTCCTATGCCGGAAATGATAACTTTTTCTTTCATGGCTATGATTAAATTATAATTAGGGTATGAATCTTGAGAAAACAAGATTGCTTTACGAAATGTTAAGGTTACACTTTCTGAGTTTCTAAGTGTTGTGCTTGTTTGACTATCTTAAAATAAATGTCTTTATCCTGAAATACAGCTTGGGCGGTCAAAACACCGCTTAGAACAGAAGCATAAATTCCTGAGGAGGTAACATCCGAACCGGTCAGAAATACATTGGCCAATGGAGTAAAGCAATTTATTTTATCCGACAAATAGCGTTCTGGGGTATCTGGAATACCAAAAATGTTTCCTTTGTAATGTAGGGTATTATTTCTTACATCAACAGGGGTTAAAACCTCCCACGTCTCTATTAATTCGAAGAGACCTGGGAAATATTTCTCCGCATCATTTAGCAACAACCGCCCAATTTTAAGCTTCAGATTCTCCAATGCACTTATGGCCGCCTTTTCATTCTCCAGTTCAAAATTAAATAATGAAAAGTCAACCAGAGTGTTGATCTTCATTGTGTGATTTCGACCATCTTCCTTTTTAAGCGATGGAAAGGAAATTGAGTATTGGGATATATATCCATTTCCAATATTTCCCTTGTTTCTATAAGTTTCTTCATGACACAGCGAATTATAAATCCATAATAATGAACTATCGGCTCCTATTGTTTCAGGGTTTTTTTTAAGAGTGGCATATACCTTGACCAAGCTCGCACCCGAGTGATTAAATTTATCTATCTGCTTTAACAGGTCATCGTTAACAAATGGTCTCAGCAACTTTTTATAGGTATTGGTTATGCCAATCCCAGAAACAAAATACCTGGCAAAATGTTCAAGTGTATCACCTGAATCTTTGTGATTTACCAAAACAGAATGTGCAGTATCTTTCTTAGCTTGTACTCGAAGGACTTGTGTATTACAAAGAATGGTACCTCCAGCATCTTCAATTCCGCTTTTTACCGATTCAATAAACCGGCGTGAACCGGTCTCAGGGTAATAAACTCCATCCCTATAGTTATTGACCAAAAGACACTGTTTAAGAAAAGCACTTTGACTTGGAGGTAATCCGTAGTCGGTCCAATGTGAAGCCAGAAAGCTTTGTAATTTTGAATTACCAAAACGGAGTTCCAGATATTCCCGGGTAGACATTACAGCCAACTTACTTTCTTCAGCCTTGAAGAGTTCTTCCAACAAGCGCTTGTTATTCTTATCAATACAACACATTGTATATTTACGATACCAGTTGGTTACAGCCCGGATGTCTCGATAATAGATATCAATATTTATAGCTTCATCAGGAAATCTTTCTTTTAAATACGTTTTTTGTTTGTCTTCCCCTGCAAAAACTTTGTAAGTGTCATCTGGGAATTGAAATGTTAAAAAATTCTCTGGCAGTTGCTTCCACCTGCTTTTTCCAAGCGTGATAAATTTCATAATCTTATGGAATATAGTAGATTCATGTAGCTCACCTACCTGATGAATCCCTATTTCAAATTCACTACCGCTTTTTGACACTAATGAACCTGAAAATCCACCTATCGTTTCATGTTGTTCAAGAATCAGAACTTTTTTCCGATAGATTCGGCTTACAATACTGGCACAGGTCAATGCGCCTATTCCAGAACCCATAAAAATAAAATCATATGTTTTGCCAGCAGACATAATGCAGAATTTTGTGACTAGGCAATTAGTAAACCTCCGTCAATAACGAGAATTTGCCCTGTCATGTAACTTGCTGCATCCGAAAGAAGAAAAAGAACAACAGAAGCAACTTCCCCAGCCGTACCAAATCTTTTCATGGGAATCATTTCTGTATGCTCCAGGTCATTTTTGGTTGCATTCTCTAACATTCCCGTGGCTATAAATCCGGGGGCAACCGCATTAACCCGAACATTGAAATCGGCCATTTCTTTTGCCGCGACCATAGTTAATGAGTTGAGTGCTCCTTTGGTAGAACTGTATACGGACTGTCCCTTCAATCCTCCTATGCCCGCAGCTGAACTGATATTGACAATACTCCCATATTTTTGACCTATCATTACAGCAGACACATGTTTCAGCACCAAGAAATTACCTAATAAATTGATGTCCAATGCATTCTGGAACTTCGATAATGACTGCATTGCCACAAAACCGCGAACAAGAATACCCGCATTATTAACCAACGCATCAATTCTTCCGTAAGCCTCCTTGATGGTATTAATTAGTTTCTTTACTTCATCCTCTTTCCTTATATCGGCCTTTACCTTCATGGAGGTAATACCCAAATCGCTAATTTCATTTAAAATCTCATCTGCTTTCTCACCATTACTATTGTAATGAATAATGGGTATAGCCTGATGTTCCGCAAGGGTAATACAGATCTGATGACCTATTCCACCTGTAGCACCCGTTACCAAAACTACTTTGTCTTTCACATTAGTTGAATTCATCATACCTTCGGAATAAGAATTTATACTTCTATGATCATTGAGAAGCAGTTACCTCCAATATGATAACTGTTTACAACAACATAAATCGGGCTAGTTTTTGAATGTTTGATTTCAAGCCCTCTTAAGTATCCGACTATCATTGCAAAACAGTCTGACGCTCCCAGTGTTTCACCCAAATTAGGTTTAGGATAGTACACTTCAGGAATCTTTTCGGGCCAAATCTTTTTTAATGCTTCTTTTTCAGATTCAATCTGATGACTATCTTCTCTTGCCAGTGATATAATCAGTGAAATCTTTGACCTTTCTATTTCGCTTCTTTCCAAAGCACTGGTCATGGTTTTGTATATGCATTCGGCAGAAATAAAGCCAAAGTTATCAATGGATTCCTCTGTATACTGAAGGTTCGAACTTACACTATAATTGCAGAGTTTAAATAGTATCTCTGATTTTCTCCCAATGGCAAACTCCTCCTCTTCCAAAAATAACATCGCCGAACCTTCACTGACATTGGCGATTGCAGAAGGCTTTTTAGTGCCATTTTCATCAACAATTGTGCGGTTCAAGTAGGCTTTTTCAAGCTCTGGAGAAAGTTCATCAAATCCTCCAGCAAGTATTGCTTTGGCCTTTTTATTGCGTATTACATCAAAGGCATAGGCTATTGGATTGTAACCTTGCACCGTTGTACTAAATCCACGGGTCTTCATTAGTACCGCAATAGCACCAGGCGCAGAGTTTATTACGGTATAAGGAAATATTAAGGGGCTTGCTGAATTAAGTCCTAACTTAAATCCTGAGTGAATGAAATCTCGTGCACTGGCAATAGGCCCATAGGAAGAACAGAATATACCCCCTACATCATTGATGTTTGACTCATCCACAGATAATTGCACTTTATCAAGGCAATCCACAGCTGCCATCATCGTAATCTTCGTCAGGCGATCCATCCTTCTTTGATTTACGGTTGAGAAGTTGGACAGATCCTTTTCCAAATTGCCATCATCAATATGTCTACGACAACCTATATCTTTTTGAGAATAGTTCTTTGCAAATGATGTGATTGAATTTCCATTGGGTGAACTTACACCAAGGGAAGTCACCACTACATTTAAAGGTTTGGTTTTCATTGTTCCTATTTTTCGAAGTTATACGTAATCATTCCTTTACCGACAATTCGGTCTTCCACACTCGCCGAAACATCGACTTTAACAAACTTGCCAATCATATTTATTAATTTACAGTGGATTTGTATTGAGTCTCCGGGTAGAATAAAGTCTACAAATTTGAAATTGTTTAGCATAGCAATGTATCCTCTACAGTCGTAGCCCGGATGTTCCGCAATCATTATACCACCGGTTTGGGCACTTGCCTCTACAAGTAATACTCCAGGAAATACTGGATTTCCGGGAAAGTGTCCGACCAAATAAGGATCGGTGAGACTAACATGCTTTACACCAATCACTTCCTTTTTGTTCACTTTTATTATTTTATCTACCAACAGAAAGGGGAATCGCTGGGGGATGCGATCTGCGATTTGCTCATATCGTAATAAGGTCATATACAAAGAATTTAATAGTGTCAATTAGAGATACCTGATCAAATAAAGTTGGGAAATTACCAGTCTGGCAATGCTAATGTGTTGGGAAATAATTGTTCAGATTGTTATACAACAATTTTATCCTTTGTCCACCTTAAGGGAATCCAACCATGTTCCTGTATCCAGTATTTTATAATATCTTTTCTTTGGGCGAAGAATTTATTTTTTTTCCATGTGGCCATCGAATCCCCTCCGTAATGTATCCTTATATTGCTACTATCAAATTCGTTTTGCGGTAAAACGAAGGTGGGAATTCCCGCTGCCACCATACATGAAGCAGATAAATGGATATCTTCACCATTGTTGAGCATTAGCGGAGTGTACCGGAAGAAATAATCTAACCATTCCCTTCTGAAGAAATAGCTACTACAGGCGTAGTCTACTTGTGTTAAATCCCTGATACAATTGAACTTTGGATTAATCATGTCGCCGACAAACGTATCGGTGCTTATTTTTGAATCCGCTACGGAATAGCAACCGTCCTCCAAACATCTCCCCGTTCCAGAAATTATTGCCCCTAATTCGATACAGGCGTGGTAACATCTTTCAATCCACCCCGGTGTTGGAATAACATCGTCATCAATAATGTAAACAAAGGGGGTTTCCAAACTAGCGGCAATATGAAATCGGGCGAAGTATTTCAGATTAAACTCAGATTCGATAAAGTACAAATTGGAATGTCTGGATTTAATACTGGTTTTGATATCCTCTGGGATTTCAATATAATCTTCATTATGGATAATAATTACATTTTCAACAGGTAAGGACTGCGATAGAATAGCCTCAATTTGCTCTTCAAAATAGGGACGTTTGTAAATATTAAGGATTACAGACACTCCATATGTTATTTCTCCAGGTTCCATGACAAATTTTTAAAATTTAATACGTATTGTTTTTTGATTGGAAGAGAAGGTGAATACCGCTTTCTTCCAACCCGGTGGCCCAAATAGCGATTTAACATTATTGGAAAACGCATACGGTTCTTTTGGTAGCCCCAGAAAACCGATATCGAATTTGTCGTTATTGTTTACATCATGAAAACAGGAAATCGCATAGTTGCCATAGGGTAAATCTGTAAATGTTGCCACAGCCGTTCCACTGCTTATCAAAGCTTTCTCACCAGCATATTGTTTGGTTAGCCATTGATTCTCTTCATTATAAATCCCAATCAGGACCATTCCATCATCGCTCTCAAGATTGGTAAGGACTACTTCTAGAGATCCGGTTGTATTTGGATGTTCGAATTGAATCATGAAGAAAATCAGCAGTACGATGTATATAAAGATTTTCATGAGAGTTAATAATTATTGTATCCAGCACCTCAGGCTGGCCGTTCATTAAAAAAAAGTTAATACTTGAAACCCTATCCAATTGGGACAACTTATTTAAGCACTGCGATAAATTGTGAGACCCGACAAAGAGAGATAACCCGCTTTCTTATGGAAGCAGTTTAGATCTTTGAGAAAGTCATTTCCAGAAAGAAGCATTTTTGCTTCTCCATTGCTTATTTCACCTTCAATAATCCCCCTAACCATTTCTGATTTATCCATTGACAAAGGCTGTGATAATTTGAATAGTTTTTCAAAATGATCCCTGTTCATGGTATTATTTCCATGGATAAAGTATATGACCAAATTGGGTTGGGAAAGTGGAACAACACCGCCTTTTTCCATCATTGCATTGACCAGGATTGCATCCTCACCACGTTGACGAGAACCATATTTAAGGTCCTCATTAATGCATTGCTTTTTGCAGAGCAAACTTGTTTCCCACAATCTGAACATAGAGAAGTATGCATTACCGGTACGTTGGTCATAAACCAAGAGATTGGTAAGTACTACCGCTTTCTGCCCCGTTCTCTCGAGAAACTCAACTTGCCGCATAATTCGATCTGGATGATACCAATCGTCATCATCCCAATTACAAAAATACGTGCCATTGGAAATGGAGACTGCTTGGTTTCTAATATCCCCCAGTGTAAGTTTTGGCGAGTTTAACGCATGCCCGACAATGTTTTCATTTTCCAAAGAATCTAAATATTCCTTGGTTTGATAGTCATCAGCACGGTAAATGACTAGTAGTTCAGTTCTGGGATACGTCTGAGACAGAAAACAACGAATAGATTTCTTTAAAAAAGAGACTCTGTTATAGGTAACACATATACAAGAAACGAGCTTGCAACAATTATCTTCCATTCTATTGATCACTTTAGAATTCAAGCCTTCATGAGTTCAGATACCGATAGTTTTGAAAGTATTGATTCCAAATCTTGAATTGCCTTCAACTCCAGTTCATAAAGCTCCCTTAGTTTCTTAACCAAATTGGAATTTGCCCCCCAATGGGAGTCATTCAATGGATTTTCCGCTACCTTGTCCAGGAACTCAATGAATTCCTGCCAAAGACTTCCCGATAGTCTGAATTGGCCTGCAATAAGAATCAGTGCATCCGAATTCAATTCCGAAGCACATCTATTCAAGTATTCTGAAAAGTTAAAGCGGTATGCTCCTCTGGCCATACCCGAAACTGTCAAAGTAATTTTAAGAGCGGCGAGAGTTTCGGATAATTTTTTCTCGGATAGCATTTTATTCCAAATGGCAATATGTCGTATTGCTTTCTGGTAGCCATAGCTTCCCGTATAAATGGACAAATTGGTATATTTCTCAACATAGAGAAATCGATGAACTACTTTTTTCAGACTCAGGTAATACGAGATGTTTCGATTAAGAACTTCATCTGGAAACTGAATACTCAAAAAATAATTTTGTGGATTTTGATTAAAACTTCCCGAGTTTCTCCCCTCCTTGAAATCCTCTATGCTCATTTTAGTTATGCTCAGTTTTGCACTATCGAAAAAGTACAATTCATGTTTATTCAAATCATAACCAATAACTACAATCCAATGTTGGGAAAGATAGCGTCTATGTCTTGAATCCGTACGTGTATAGAGATTGCTCGAATATAATGGGTTAATCTTTACAGCCACTGGAAATCCACGATCAATACAGTTAATGATCTGGTTTAAAGCCTCACTGTTGTTCCGAAGTGTAATCGTTTCTCCCCCGATTCCGATATTTGTGAGAAAGTCAATGGCAATATTATCTGAAGTAATCGGCATATTAAATTGCTTTTGGCTCGCAATAGCGGAGTAGTTAAAAGCAAATCCGCAACCTATCCCAAAAACATCGATCTGATCATATCTAAAACCTTGGTTTCTCATTATCCCACTCCATGAGGAAACCGAGCAATTACTCCCAGGTTCATGAGCAAAATTGTGAACCTTATTTGAATATGTCGTTCTGATCATTGAATTAAATCTTTATAATAGCATTGAATGGCTTTTTCCTCTTTAGATAACAATTCCTTATAAGCCTCGATAAGTTCAACTTTAAGCAAACACTCATTTCCGTGTTCTATAAGAAATTGAAGGTCTTGCCATGTTCTCCCAGCATCTTCGTAGGCTTTTATAGTTCGATTTGCCGTAAACCAGGATTTCTCCGTACCATAGCGAAGACAATCGGCAAAATAGAGACGGTTCATTTCACGCTCACCTTTAGCAGCCATGGCAAGAAATGATCGCATCCAGTACTCCCTATGTCTTGCAATTTCCTCTACTGACCCTTCATTTGATATATTGGCCAATAGTTTTTCTAGCAGAGAAGAATTACTATTGGCTGTTTTCTGTTTTAATAAAGCATAATGCCGTATCAAAGCGACCCGCAAGGGATATTTATCAAAAGAAGCAAAATCCGACTGGGGAATTGTACTCATGATCACATATCTGCGTGCATTTAATTGAGAAGATTTGACAATCCAATGCTTTTTGAATTCACTTGGTTCCAAAATCAATGAACGCTTTGCTGTGAATTGCAAATGGAATCCAAGACCTGTATTGTAGTTTTTTGCATGGATATTCTCATCCAAAGGGCCAATGATAGCGAATACTGGAGTATTATCCATGTTGTCACTGATAATGCCTTCATCCAGCAAAACGGAAAGCCCAAGTTGTACGAGGAACTTTCTTTTATTGACTACCATCTCTTTGATCAACCAATCAACTTCATCTACATTCTCATAATCATGCAGTGAATAGAGTTCAAAACCACATTGGTTAGCGAATGTTTCAAGAAAGAAATGACCCGAGGATGTTGCATAGCTCTTTCCAAGTGATAATTCTCCCGGGGCACTTATCAGTGGGGGGGCAATTTGCTTGGAATAAAGACCAAATGATGAGGAAAGTAAACAACATAACCTATGGTCCATAGTATAACCATTCTCTTCCATTAGATGTCTGGACAGACAGAAAGCACCATTATTTCCATATGCCATTTTGACATAAGGAGATCTAATCAAAAAATGAGACTGTCTCATTGGCTAGAAGTAATAGTTGTAAATGGATAAGTTTATTCAAATAACCTAATCTGCGTAGAAAAAGGCAAAGGGAGATTGATCATAAGACTTACTAATCGCCTCCTGCAATACCTCAGGCATCGTTAATTGAACTTCAAAGTCTTTTGATACTATCGCCTGACGCGTGTTAGCTTTTGTGAAAAGAGTATTTTTATTACTATCCCAAATATGATATTCGAAATCTATAAATGGTTTGTCCGTAATTTTCAGTCTTGCAGCTACTGCCAGTTCAGATTCGATGTATACCGTTTTCAAAAATTTACAATCGCACTGAACAACTTGCAAATAAAATGGGGATTGTCTTAGGTCATCATAGGTTATATCCAAAATTTTTTTGAGGAAGTTTAAACGGGCTTCCTCAAACCAAACCCAATAGATTGAATGATGTACTTCAAGAGTTGAATCAATTTCATTCCATCTAGGAACAATCTGTATTTCATTTTTGTCTCTCATCGACATCACAAATATTTATCGCTCAATTCAATTTAGTCTAGGCCACAAATGAGTTGAAAACTAAGGTTCAATCAAAATAGTAGAGTTTGGTTTTTGCTGAGGTGCCAATTTTCCATTTTCTATAGTGTATAATTCCTTTGCGGATCCAATGACCGTTTCATCATGGCTGGCAAATACGAATGAAATGCCCTGATCTTCGTTAAGCCTCTGCATCAAACCCACAATGTTCTCTGCATTCTTTCTATCTAAATTTGCGGTAGGTTCGTCGGCGAAAACTACCTTGGGTCTTGTTGCGATGGCACGTGCAATAGCCACACGTTGCTGCTGACCTCCTGAAAGTTCTGACGGTTTATTATCCATTTTATCACCCAGCCCAACTAAGTTAAGTATTTCCATGGATATTTCATTCCGTTCGCTTGGCGTATAGTCATGCAAATGCATCGGCAACTCCACATTCTCCTTTGCGCTTAATACTGGAATAAGGTTAAAAGACTGAAAAACAAAACCAAAATTATCTTTGCGAATTTTTGCGAATTTCTTTTTCTTTTTGAAGTCAACAAGAAAGTCATTTAAATAGTAAGTTCCACTATCCGGTTGATCCAAACATCCAAGTATATTAAGCAAGGTTGATTTTCCAGATCCAGAAGGTCCCGCTATGACACTAAAACAACCAGAACCAAAGGTCACAGTAATGTTATTCAGTACAATTACTTTATTTTTACCCATGGTATATGATTTACCAATACCATCGAGTTTAATTAGTTGATTTGATTCCATATGCACTTAGATTAAGTCAGAAAAATAATGAAAGTACAACTCTACTTTGAAAGTTGTAAATCGATAATGAGTTATGATAAATGAAGGTTGTAAATTCAAATTTGAAGTAGTCTCCTGTGTATGAATATTCGGGAAACAGTACAATTTGACTGCTTATTGGATCAAAGAAGATGTTAGTGGCCACTTTGTGTTTTTCATAAGTATCCCGGAAATTCAGTTGACCATAAAAACTGTGTCTTCCCATTGAAATAGGGTCATAAAATGCCATGTTATCGGGAAGATTATTCTCAAAGTTCCTATTCGACATAGAAGTATTATAATCCTCACGAAACCGGTATTCCGCAATCATCTGGCTCTTTGACGAAATGTTTATCATCGTACCGAGAAGGGATTCAACGTAGGGGTCTTGCAGCCCACTCTTTTGCCTGTTCGGCTCTGCGATTCCTAAATTGTCGACTAGAGCAGTATTGGAAAAGTTTCTGACCACTGCCTCTCCGTAAAAAGTAAAGTTATCACCGCCATAACTAAAATCTGCCCCCATTTGTTGTTTATTCTCCCCAAGATAGGCATAGCTAAATGAAAATGATGTGGCCTTAATATGGGTGTTCAATCGAGTAGCGATAGTAGTACTGTTAAAGTCCTTATCCGGAGCGAAGATAATTTGCCAATCCAATTCCTTAAGTAGGAGTTCAAAATCTGTCAACACCACTCCTTCCAATCGATTGTTTAGACGAAAAGGGTCTCGCTGTAAGAATGGATTGGTCGGATTCCATACATTACCGGTTCCCCAATTAATGCGCTCTTTACCGAGTTTTACAAAAAGATTGCTTGACACCTCATACTGTGTGTATAGTTCATTCACACTCAGAGTAACATTTTCCTGTATTGGATCAGTTAATAGCTTAGGTTCGAATTGTACTTTCAGCTTTTCATATTTTGCCATAAAGACAGGGAAAAAACGATTTTCGGCCTCTAGTTCATTTAAGTCTAAAAGATTATCAGGATTGGCCTTGGATGCATTTTCCACATTGTTATAGGTCAAAAGGTTTTCATTAATTAATCGAAAAGACACATCAATCTGGCCTGACAAAGTATATGGGAATAAAATCCCCCAAATAGTAAAATGGATTATCCTAATGCGCAGCATTATCAATTCATAAGTTCTCGTTTATTTACTTAACGATCCCGTTGTAAAAAACACATCTGGTTGATGTACTTCCAAGAGGAGATTTGAATAAAGAAATACAGTCTTGGTATCCCCCTGAAGTGCATCTACTATGGTAAACCTGGTCGGGATGTATTTACCGTCAATCACTTCAATATCCTCATAGTTAATAGTTTTAATGGTTTTTCCGGAAAGACTTTGCATTTCCTGCTTTATCGGAGCGAAGTTTTCGCGATTCAGGTAGAAGATTACCTTATTATAGGAAACACTAAGGTCATTGGCTTCCAAATACAGAATTTGAGTTTCGTTGTTAGTCTCCATTTTTGTGACTTTATAATCATCAACCAACGATACTCTCAAAATATCCCGATTGGAAGCATCTCCTCCCAAGAAGGCTTGTTTATATGGGATTTTGATCAATTTGCTCGATCTTGGCAGGTACATCCAAAGATTATCACCATCGTTGAGGATACGGCGATCTTTCTCAATATTTGGCTTAACAATTTCAAGTCTAAGTTTATCATCTTTTTTAAATACATGCATGAAGTAGGACCTCTTTACCTTTTCCTTTTTATAAATGCTCATCTCCATATCATACTCCATATTGGCGGAAAAGAAATTTCGGTCAAGAAGTTCAAGAACTTCATTTGCTGAGCTTTGCTGTCCAAAAGTTACGGTATGAAGTACCACGCAGCAGAGAAATATTTTGAATTTCATAGTTCTATTTTTAACTATAGTTTTAACGATCGTACAATAGATTGATAGGATTTACGCTGTGTAACCTTTGAGTACTCAACAGAGCGGATAAAGAAGGGTAAACAATACCAATTGCCAAACCCAGAAACCCCAACATTACCGAAGGTGAGGGCCTAAGAAGAGAGCCGCCGAAAATCAATGATGTTGTATCGCCAAGGAAAATCCCGTGTCTGGAGTAATAAAATAACAATCCACCAAAAAATAGTAATCCAATAATCGAGGCTAGACATCCAACTATCAGCATTTCCACAACAAATAAGAATCTAATACCAAAAGGATTAAACCCCAATGCAAGTAATGTTCCTACTTCTTTGGACCGTTCCAGAATGTTGTTTTTGACGACGAACCCTATGCCGAAGAAGGATATGATCTGCAAAAAAATAACAATGCTTAAAAAGCCATATCTATTGGCATTTCCAAGGGTAGATGCAACAAATGAACGGTCTTGATAGGTCTCTACGTCAAATTCAGTATTATAAAGGTTGTTGAGGATTTGGGAAGCTTCAGCCTTAATTTTATTTGCACTGTCAAGATTTTGTGAATCCAATAGAACATGAGTGGGCATATTGGTATTCAGTAGGCTTTTTGCATGTGTCAAATCCATGAATACCAAACTATTGGACCAAGTTGAAATATTCTTGAAAATCCCAATTATAGTAAAATCTTCTAAATTCAGGGAACCTTGAACAGTCTGAATTAGAATTGAGCATTGGTCATTTAGACCAACTTTAAGTTTTTTTGCAAGAGACTTACTAATAATCAATCCGGGGCTGGTCAGATCCCCTGTATGGGGAGCCTCTTCAAAAGTGAAACTATTGAGTAAAGGCTTTTCTCTTGACCAATCAACACCTCGTATATTCACGTCAGAAATACGTTGGGAATTACTAATCATAGCACGGGCATGAACCCTTTCGCGGAGGATGCTTACCCCATTAATATCCGAAAGCTTGACTGTTAATTCCTCAAATTTTTTCTGATCAGCCTGGGTTTGATTTTCTAATAGTTTACTATCCGGTGAAAATGATACTACACCTGTTTCTATTTGTACCTTGTTAGCCACGAGTTGTTTCTCCACACCATCAGCAATAGAGATAACAGCAAAAAAAAGACCAACCGAAATGGCTATGCTAATACCGATAAGAAGATTTCTATTGGCTTGACGAAATACATTTCGCCAGGCAATGTTCATAAATGTTGCCATGGTTATCAATAATTGGTATTTTAGACCTGAAATACTCTCAATTCAGTTAGATAAGCCCTCAGGTTCCAACTCGTAATAATTCGGTGATTTTAGCCTTTGGTAGTTTGTGAAGACTGATCCATACGGCAAAATAACAGGCAATGCTGAAGTAGAAACAGATTAGAAGAAGATCTTTCCAGCCCAGTTCCGGGAATATATAGGTACTCAAATAAGCTGCCTGTAGCTCTTCCCAAGGAATTGGAATACCATTAGAGAGAAAAGATTGACATAGGATTTTTATTAGAAACCCAGAGAAAAATACACTCACGACAACCACAATGATGTACTCCAATGCGATTGAATTGATTATTGTAAATGGAGAATACCCAAAGGCAAGCATAGTCCCTATTTCCTTTTTCCTATTATTTGTTATCATGATTACTATGTTCATGACAATAAGGAAACTGAAAATGATGAAAATGACCTTTATCAAATGTCCAAGATTAACCCATAGTTTTACTACTGAATTCATAAGAGGGGAAGTCTCGGACCAATTGGCAATTTTAAGAGAAGACTTCATTTTATGTAAAGCGTTCTCCAGTTGGCTTTGGTTCACCTCCAAATTGTCCAGGTTCTTAAAGTTTATGAGTATTTCCGTGAATTCATCTGTCTGGAGTCCAGTTATGGTTTTCCCACGAGCAAAGTTTAAATAGCCAATCGGAATAAGAAACTGACCAAGCCCGGAAGTTTTGAAAATTCCGGAAACAACCAATAGGTCGTCACTTAAATATCCATCTCGATTATTGGCCAAGAGCACTAGGGTATCACCAACGTTGACTTCCAAAACCTCAGCAAAGGATTCGCTTATCATTATATCAGAGTCTTCCTGAGGGGCCTTCCCTTCCACGAAATTTAGTATGGAACTCAGGCGTTGTAGATGATCTGAGGTTAATCCCTGTAAATTAATACCCATACTTTCATCTTTATAGGACAGCATTCCACCGAAACGGATTCGGGGAGAAACCACAGTTATTTCAGGAACCTCTTTTCGAATTATCGAGGTGGTCTGATCCGACCAATCAAATAATCCCAAATCGGAAAACTGAGATTCTAAGACATCTATCTTTTCCTCAGAATTGAAGAGAATAAATTGACCGGAAATAGCTTCTCCAATCAATTCTCTTAGGTTTTTTTGTACGCTATTCTTTTGAGCAATTTGGATAAAGATGTTCAGAGAAGCGATGAAACATACTCCAAAAATTAGAAGCGTCCTTGATTTTTTACGGAGAATGTTCTTAAAAGATAAGCGAATCATTACTGAGTCTTTTGGTTAGGTCTAGCTAGCCTCAACTATTCTATCGGCAATAAATTGGTCGATTGTATTTACATATTCAAAAATATGCATGTCATCATCCGAGACTTCCACATCAAAGGTATTCATGATTCCAACAGCAAGTTCTAAGGCATCGACAGAATCGAGACCAAGACCATTCTGTTCCACGGGAAGGAAGAGTGCCGAGTCATCATTTATATCGTCAACACTAATTTTCAAATTCAACCGATCAATAATTAGTTGTTTGATTTTGAGTTTTCTTTTTTCTGCATTCATGTTAATAAAGATTAAGATTAGTATTTAAACAAAGGTTTCAATGTACAGTACCATAATGATATGGGTAAGAGAGGTATAAGAACCAAGTCTTTCTAAGCTTCTTTTTCTTGCCACCGAAATGTGCGAATGGAGGTGGCGGCAATGAGAAGTAATAGGACTAGCATCAACCCAAGTGTAATGGTGTATCGATTAAGAGGATTGCCATAGTTGGCAACACCTCGCATAACATTAGCTAGGTGGGTAAGCGGGTGAATATTTGCAACAAATTGAACGATTTTTGGCAAGGTATCTATCGGCATAAAAATCCCACAGAGAAAAGCAGCTGGAAAACTAATGAAGTTGATTAGGTTATTGCCATTTTCAACACTTGAAACAAAATTGCTTAGGAGGATGCCTATACTTATAAAAATCAATGACGAAAGTAGAATTATCCCTAATATTATGAGGGGTGAGCCGCTAAAAGAATAATTGAAAATAATTATAGCTAAGGCTACATAAAAGATGTTTTGTAAGACCATGATTGATAAATAGCTCGTAGAATACCCAAGTAAGAACTCCCATTTTTTTAGTGGTGTGATTTTTAGGCGTTTTAGATTTTCATTTTTTCTTTGAGTAAGTAAGGTCAGACCTCCCGAGAGTCCAATTTGCATAATGGAAAAAATGAGCAATCCAGGAAATATAAAATCAAAATACTTCAAGTTTTTACTGGAAATATATTCGGACTCTATCGATATCCTGTTCAATTCTTGGTTGAGTATCGTATTGGATTCAATTGCAGCCAATTGCAGTCCTGGCTCAATGAATTGCAACCACATTTTTCTGCTAGGATCTCCAAAAACACGGATATTAAGGGAAGATTGAATATTAGACGCTGGATTAATTTCAATTCCTGCTACTAAAAGGCCATTTTTTACATCATTGATTAAAGAGTCTCTACTCACATACCGTTTCAGGGTAACATTGGACTGTTTATCAAAATGTTCTAAAAGTAACGAGGCATTTTCTGTTTTTAACTCCTGAAAATAGCCTAAATCCACATTGAGATTGTATTTATCTTCGAGGGTTAAGCCAAAGACTATCATTAAAAATGCATTAAAGAAAAAGATGAAAATAATGTTGCCTTTATCCCTAAAGAATATCTTCAAAAAAGTAATATAAATCTCCCTTGCCCTTTTCATAATAATATATTATTGTGTTTGAAAACCTGTTGGGTGAGTTCGAGATATACATCCTCAAGATTAGCTTCCTGAATTCGGATACTGTTTATCGTTTTGTTTTGTTGGCTTGTCATTTCCAGTATTTTTCTAAGATCATTAGAGTAATCATGCGTAGATATGACAATTTCGTCACCCACGTTTTTGGCATGAAATCCGTTCCAGAATGACGGCAGTAAACGCTCTTTAAACTTCAAAATAATTTTTCTCGGGTACCCTAATTGATTAATAAGATTTTCGGGAGAATTGTTTGCAACAAGTTTTCCATCATGTAGGATGATTATTCGCTCGCAAAGCTCGTGTGCCTCTTCCATATAATGAGTGGTCATAATAATGGAACATCCCTTTTGTTTGAGTTCTCTAATCCTCTTCCAAACGGTACTGCGAGCAGTAGGGTCCAAACCTGTAGAAGGTTCGTCCAGAAATAGTATTTTCGGGTTATTTAACAGTGCAAGGCATAACTTCAATTTTTGAAATTGTCCTCCTGAAAGATCTTTGGCCATGGTTTTAGCATGCTGAAGAAGGCCTACCTCTTCAAGTAGATCATTTATTTTATGCTTTTGACCATATAGCCTCGAGTACAGGTGGAGATTTTCTCTTACACTTAACCTATCGAATAAACTGGTTTTTTGAAGTTGAATTCCCAATTGGTTTTGAATTTCTTTGGATTGTCGACGCTGATCATACCCCAATACTCTAATTTCTCCCTTTTCCAGATGCCGAAGCCCTTCAATTGTCTCGAGCAATGTTGTCTTCCCCGCACCATTAGGGCCTAAAATTCCCAGAATCTCCCCTTTTCTTAAGGTAAAAGAAACATCATTCAGAACCATCGTACCCGAATAGTGCTTAAACACATTTCGGACTTGAATGACTTCCTCTACCTTCGGGTTTTCCAATGAATCCTCTTTAATTATAGGGGCTGTAGTTATCATGTTCCGAACCATTGTTTTTGTTGATCAATTCTGAAACGGATATAGTCTCAATTGTTTTGGGTAATTGTTTCCCTTTAATACAGATTCCAATAATGTAATCAGAATCCAAATCAAAGGATTTAAGATTAAACACGGTATTTTTTATGGATCTGTCAGACCATACTACAGATCCGTGATTTATTACGCAAAAGCCTTTCAGGGGATATTTAAGACCTCTCCCTATACATTTCAAATAGCTTTCCTTTAATGTCCAAATCCTATAAAAGGCCCTTATTTTATCCGATTCATTTTTTATATAGTCTTGTTCAAGAGTGGAAAAAAAGGTTGAAGAAATAGAATCGACACTTTTTCTTTTGACATACTCAATATCTACTCCAATCTCTAAATTTCCTATTCCACATATTACCCATTGGTTTGAATGAGATATATTGAAAAACAGTTGATTGTCATTTTTCCAAAATGGCTTTCCACTTGACCGTTTTTGAATTTCTATGTTCTCGGGGCTTATATTGCAGCATAATCCAATGCAATGTTTGGCTAGCAGCAACCCTAGTCTTGTTTGAATACTTTTCAAACTGTCTTCAAACGTAATACTGGAATCAGAGTTAGTATTGTATTCAGAGTAGTCACTTTGTGACATCTCATCAATATGAAGGGCAAAAAGTCTTGGTACTTGAAACACAATCGGAATGATTACACACTTCGTGTGCGTGTCTATTATCAATTACAAATATCTTCAGTTCTAATGTGTTATGAAGTGTAATGGCAGGGTTGCGGATATCATCTGGTGCAAAGAAGAAATTTTCACAATTACTTTTTGTGTATTTTTAATTTCCACTATCTCGCATTCCAATCCCTTTAAAGGCCCGGATGTTATTTGTCTCATTTGGCCTACTAAAAATTTAGGTATTGTTTCGGTCCTTATTTCTGAAAGATCTTTAATACCCAAAACACATTTAATCTGTTGGATCTCTTTATCACTTACTTTTGCATATTCCGTTCCGAATGACAAATAACAACAAGCACCTTTTACCTGTATGGCTTGATAGAATTCCTTTTTTGATTTGATATTCACGAACACATAGCTCGGAAACAATGGAGCCTGTATTTTTTTAACGCGATCAGCCCATAGTCGCACTGTCTTTGTCAACGGAAGAAAACTCTCCAAACCTTGTTCTTGAAGTGAACGGTCCACACTCTTCTCATGTTTTGACCTGACATAAATTACATGCCATCCTGTGTTATTAAGCGTTGTACTTTTCATCTGTGCAGGGCTTCGCCATTCCCACTTACATGGTCCTAGGAAGAATTCATTTTCAAATATTCTTTTAATGCCTACGAATTTGGATTAAGCAGCAAAGCAATATTTCCTGTGTTGGAGATAATAAAATCTCTTCAACTTTTTCCAAATTCTGATAGATTTTAGCCTTGTTGGACAATTGATATACATCATGATTCAGATTGAATGGGCATTGATTAGTTCTCCGCATGGGATTAGACCATATCACTACATCAATCTATCAGTTAAACATTAACCCCAAGATACTATCTAAGCAATAAGATTGGACTACACCGAAGTGTAGTTGTCCTTTACCCTATTGAAAACTACACTTTTAGGCAGGTGTACTATGGGGTTTTCAATTTGTGGTGTAATTTTATTAAGCAATGCCCTGTTGGCAAGATAGAACTCTGATAAATCATCAAAGGTCATACAAATCGGAATTGTTTCTGACCCCAGATACTCAATCGAATCCCCAATGATTTGAGTTTTGATTCCTAATCGATTTAATACCCGAAGTAGTTTGGCATCGCACTCCGCAAATGCCAGATTGTTTTTTGAAGCACAGACTGGGGCAATTGCACAAACCATAAGTGTTTTGAAAAGCGACAGGCTCCGATTTCCCTTTTTTATGGCAAATCTACCTATATGACAGATTTTACCCAAAGGTTCACCAACCATACAGTTCAAGGGATTAATTCCAAATAACTTTTGAATCGGTAGAATAGAACTAAAATCCCATTCCAAAACACGTATTGCACCTAACAGTTCATCAAAATTCCAAATTGAAAAAAAGTCAGCCTTGGGAAAAAAGGCCAATTCCTCTTCGAAGATGGAAAATACCTCTTCAGTGCTGCTAAATGAAGGGTTCTGGTCCTGATGGTGATTGTAATTTTCATCAACAATAAATTGAGCTACTTTTAAAAGTTCACTTTTTTGTACTCTACGAATGTTAAAATTTTGGAGAAACATGGCGAATGTTTCTCTTAAAAGTAGTCTCAGTTTTTTCAATAAAAACTACACAAAATACTAGTAATCAATTGATTGTGATAATTCTACCCATTTGTGTAGTTAATCCCATTCTGTGTTTTTCGCAATGTTGAAAAGAATTTGGGAAAGATGAAAAATCTTAAAAAAAATATGTTTTTTCCTTCGTACTTGTTAAAAAATCTCATATCTTTTCTATGTATTTTATGAAAAATACATAGAAGCTTCTCCCGAAAAATACTCACGTATCGTACCTAATGTTTTTCTCTAAATGAAGAAATATTATGCCTAAGGAAAGTGATTTTTTTTCTTCCAAGAATACCGTTCGAAAACTTACGGAAGCTGATTTAATCCAAGTTAATACGTATTTGGAACCCATCAAGGCTTTTGCCCGGACCACTTATAGTAGCATCTATGTTATTGACTACGAAAAGAAGGGGTTTGATTATGTGTCGGATAACCCTCTTTTTCTATGCGGAAATACGGCTGACGAAGTTAAACAGATGGGATATGCTTTTTATTTTAAGTATGTTCCGAAAGCTGATCTTGATCTATTGCTCAAAATCAATACTATTGGATTCGAATTCTATGAAACCATCCCTGTAGAAAATCGCTTGAAATATACCATTACCTATGATTTTCTTTTACGTATTCCTGAAGGGAAAGCCATTCTGATAAATCAAAAACTTACACCTATGTTCTTGACAAGCACGGGGAAGATATGGAAAGCTATATGCGTGGTGTCCTTATCATCCGAAGAAAAGTCAGGTAACATAAAGATTTATTCCAAAGGAGAAAATAAAATCTTTAAATATGACCTTAAACAAAACCTTTGGCGAACTATACAAAAAGTAGGGTTAACCAATAGAGAAAAGGAAGTGCTTCACTATTCTATTCGCGGCTATACAATTAATGAAATAGCCAATGAGATTTTTCTATCCCCTGACACCATTAAATTTCACAGAAGAAAACTGTTTGAAAAGCTTGAAGTGAACAATATTACCGAAGCAATAGCCTATGCAACAAATAATAGGCTCATTTAAACAATTATTTTTTATTAGACATCATCAATTACCTTTGAAAAGTAAAAATCAGGAAATTTCTTTACTGTTAAACCAGTGGCCAGGTTAAAGAGAATATGTGTGCACATAGACCCTAAGAGCCATGAACCTATGGAGAGTTGAGGTGGAGAGAGTCGTGGTTTTTCATTTATATAAGCCACCAATACTTCTTCTAGCCAAATTTCTGGATTGCCCCAATATCTCAAGTGCCCCTTTATGTATTCAACCATAGTAATTTCTGAAAAACGCCCCCCTTTATCTATTATTGACTGTAGGGGTAGTGATTGATGGTCAACTACGGCCACTGCGCCTGCCCAACCTAAATTATAGGGATGAATAACCGTAATTTGATTTTGCCTGCAGTATTCATCCAGATAGAGTGGGGCTTCGGTATCAAAATCCAGTGCATTGATTACTACTTGATGGCCATCAACCCAACTAGGAATATTGCTCCGATTGAGATACGTATTTGAAAATTGAATTTTAGCGTTGGGATTAATAGAATTTAAGCAATTATAAAGGGATTTCGCCTTAGCGTAAGAAATATCGCCTTGCTTATAATTTTGTCGATTCAGGTTGTTCCTCTCCACTATATCTCCATCAACTAAGGTAAGATTTTCAAATCCCAAACGCAAAGCACATTCGGCAATGACACTGCCTACTCCAAGACCAGCGAAAAGAATTGGAAAATCTTTTATTTTTCCTTGTTCCTCACTGTTAATATAAATCCTATTCCGTTCATACATGTTTGCACATCAAAGTTTTTCAAAATTACAAGTTTAATGTAGAATTGATTTAATTTAAAAGGTAGTTTTTAGTTAATGATCAATGTTGCATAAACTCTCGCTACATAACGCACATCAGACATAGAACTTAGCACCCAAAGGGTGCTTTTTGTGGACAGGGAGAAGAAGAAAAACATGGATTTTAGAGTAAAAACAATCAAAAAGTTGTCTGAAATGAAGTCATATAAAACCAAATAGCATCAATTTTTGAGTGCAAATTGAGTGCAAATAAAAAAGGCCTTAAAGAACTAAATCTTTAAAGCCTTGATTTTCAAGTGATCGCGGAAGGATTCGAACCTTCGACCGTCTGCTTAGAAGGCTACTATCTTTATACTGATATACAGTATTTTATAAAGTAAATATTAATTATTTGCACACTATTTGCACCTTACATTGACCATCTGCCATTTAGCAGACTTTGGTTATTACAACAATAGTTTTCAAATTCCTTGTGGTTTTCCGTAATACAACCAGGCTAATATTCACCTATATTGCAATCAATGATTTTCAGCACAGTGAATTGTCGTTTTTATTAAATTTTTGGAGCACGGCCCCTCAATTAGCTACTGAGGGGTTTTTTATAATAACAGCACAATTACCCCACCTACCGCAATTCCTTTTAGAAAGGCCCAAAATTTCACCCAAAATGTGTTTGATTGAATTTTTGAAATGTGTTTGGTAAGAATATCAACTTTAAACTCAGTCTGTTCAACAATAACACCTTGAGATTGAATGATGAGTTTTTGATTGGTGGATATTTTTTGAAGGTAATTTACCTCAACCTTTAGCTCTGCAAGGTTTAAAAGTACGTTATAAAGGCTGTCCCTGTCAATCAATACTTTGTCCTGACTTGAACAGGGAATCCAAAATAGCATTGTCAGGATAACGGCCACGAAGCTCTTCGATATGTTTTTTTTCTTTTTCATATTGTACGGAATCTGATTTCATTTTTTGTTGCAACTCCGATATCACATACTTTTGGATGCTGATGGTGCTGTCCTTTTTGGCCAGTTCATCCTTAAAGTCATCACGGTAATTGGAATGGTTGCACTCCTGGGCAAAAACAACTAAAAGAAAAATCCCCACTGTTATGTATGGCCAGTATTTTTTCATAAGAACAAATCGTCTATAGCTTCAATAATTATAAGCACTAACCTGCAAACCCCATAGAACAACCCCATAGCTATACCTAACTCAAAGAAACTATTTAAAAATACATGTTCCATTTCACAACACCATTTTATCAATATCGTTAATAATCAAAGTGAACTCATCCGGCGCGGTAGCCCTTAACAGATTCATGGTCGGCCCACTGGCCGTAACATCCAAATGTCCGTCCTGATCAATGTCAACATAGTCCTGCCCCAATAGGATGCATCCGGTAGTGTCATCCTTATAATTTCCTATATGGATCAGGATCCAAGTTCGCCCATCCACATCCTTTACCCAATAGTGCCACTTGTATTTAGGGCTGTAACGCCTTTCACAACAATAGACCCCTGCGGGTATCCGGCTCTTCCTTACCTCGTTGTTCAGGTCGGGAAGCTCCAGTGACTTGCACTGCATGGCCACGTCCATATTATTGTACAATATGAAATGCCCCAATGTCTGGGCGTGGTCATTGTCCTTGAGCCTGTTGAGAACCGCGTACATTTAGAATATCCAATTAAAAAAAGTTCCCATAAGGATAAGAATTACAATCCAAGCAAATGGGTTCCACCATTGCAGTTCCCTACGGTAATCAAGTTTCTGGGAATTCCATACATATGGACCCAAAATGGTGTCCTTCAAATAAGACCATAATAATTGCCAGAAATCCATATCACTTTTTCTTTTTTTTTACATCCTCTCGCCATCTCCATATCACATAACCGGAGGATAGTGTAATCGGCACCCATCTGGCCATTTCAAACATCGTATCGGAATTGTCGATAGCGAAGGTTATCATTGTACCAAAAACACCTACGGCCACAACTCCTATTTTGTGAAACAAACTGTCCATACTTACTTTATTCCAATTTTTCCCAACAATCCTTTGATCGCCGTAATTATCAAATCATAAATGTTAACCATCCTGTCAAGCGCAAGGCTCAGGGATATGAACAACAGGGCAAACCCCGAAAATATCCAATGGAGTGTCCCCCATTCCGTTTTTGTATCAGATAGCAACAGCATTTCACGGCCACCCGCGTAGAACACTATCACCAATAAAAAGAGGCCCAGTAACATCAGTACCGCCCTTAGAAATATTTTTTGCCCTACAGAAAGGCTGTTTACCCAGTTTCCCATATCTATTTTTTAATTGTCTCCTATATTCATGTTGTTGGTCCCATCGATCATTGTCTCAAATCCCCCGGCATAGAATTCCGCACACATTTCCAAATTGGTATATCCCGCATTGTTGATGACCACGTAGTCATGGGCGGCACCAATATTGCCAAAATCCCATGTGACGTTACTTGTGGTCAACATATCGGCACTACTGTTCTTGTCAAGGAATGCAAACTGATCCTCGAACCAATCGGGCATGTGGTCACCATCTGAATCAGTATATAGCGTAGTGCCAGGGAAGGTCGAATTGTCCCAAGCTCCCGGTAAACGGTAATCGCTTTCTGTGGTTCCTGCCAATGTCTTGGCTATATAATCGGAGTCCTTGTCGTCGTGGCCATAAAATGGCGTTCCATCGGTGTTGATGCCCCTATTGTGGCCCACTGCATATTGGAGCTTGGTCGGGACTTCACCATAATCCCAAATACCATCAGCGGGATCGCCAAAACTGTTTATCCGTGATGGTTCATAGTGGTATGACAATATGGGCTCCTCATCATTCCCCTCTGAATTGTCCGTAAAGTTCACCCAAATATTGGTTTGGTTCCCGGACGGGGTTTCATCAAAACCTGTCACATAGTTATCTGCCGTGTAAGTCTTGAAGTCATCGAAATCAGCGGCCATCTGGTTGACGTGGTTTGGGGTCCAATGGGATTTGTTCCCGCCTTGCGCATAGTTCTTGAACCAATCGACATCAATGTTGCCATTAGTCCTTGATAGCCTGCCGTTCCAGTTTGACACCCAGTTGTTGTAAACTTCAAACCCACCCGTGAGGCCGCTCATGTTGGGTGTCCTGTGGCTGATGTTGTAGAACATATTACGGGCAAACGTAAAGTTTCCCACATGGTTAGTGTCGTTGCCCTGGTCTCCTATGATACTGCCGGTGTTATGGTCCGGGTTGGCCTCCGCTATCATCAGGTAGGCCGATGTACTCTTGGCCGTGCCCTCTTCGCTTTCTATGGTGTAGACTTGATCGGATGCATACCTGAACGAACAGTGATCGACATAAATGGATGTGTTGGCCTCTTGCAGGTAAAAATTGAGGCAATCAAAACAATCAACATTGGGGGTACAACTTGGGTCATTGTGCTGTGAGGTGATGTGCCTTATAAGAATGTTTCCTGAATTTCTCCAAGAAAATCTTTCCCCAACTTGGGTCATGCCCAATCCCGGTGCCATTTGCCCCCAAATGGCCACATTTCCGTTACTTGATGATTGGTTGTTGAGCGGGGACGTATGGTTGACCACCCCCTCGACCTTTATGATGACTATCCTCGGGCCTGTAGCCTCAAACGCCGCCCTGAAACTTCCAGTGCCGCTGTTGTTAAGGTTTGTTACCTCATAGATCGTTGCGGTGGATGGGTCTATCCTGAAATCCTTTCCAGCTCCAAATGCAGATGGAAACGCCTTTAACAAGGTCAATGTAATGGTGTCGTTGGAAACACCTCCGCCATCACCACCACTTCCGCCATCGCTCTGTGAAGATTGTTGGGACGATATTGCCGAAAGAAGCCCTGTCAATTGGGCACTGGCCAATAATGGAAGAAACAGAAATATGGTTATGATCAGTTTTCTCATGGGGTCTCTGTGATTCTGATGTTGTCTATGTGCAAAAGAAGGCCCTGAACATTTACCGCCAGTGTGGTCGTTGTTATCTGGATCCTTGGATTGGTTACGGCAGGGGTCGATGTGAACGAATATTCCACAAAGTCGGAATCTGGGTTCACCTCCACTTGGTTTGTGGATGACCAATCGGCGGCAACACTACCGGATGTGCGCACATAGCTGTTGTTGGCATCCCCGGGCGTCGAGATATATGCATCAAATGTTATGGTATGGCCAACCCCTACGGTAAGCCCTGAAAGCTGGATTTCGGCAGAAGCATCGGTCCCGGCTGGCGTGTTCTTTTCAAATTGTATTGAAAAACTACCGTCAGAAACAGGGGATGCTTCGCTTGTTACTAAATAATCTGTGCCTTCAACAGTTATACCAGTAGTGGCATCCACTTCATTGTCGGGATTTGCTGCATTGGCCAAGGTATATAGATTTGATGGTGGTGTGTACGGTACATATTCCGAACAATCCCCGCAAAGGAACGTCCAACCAGTTCCGGTATAATGCGTCATCGCAATAGTTCCCGGGTTGTTCGTCTTATAATAGACATCCTTTCTAATGTCCTTGAAATCAAAATAGAGGTCACCTATTGAATCCTGTACAAATGTGATTGCATCGCCATCGGAATAACTTCCTGTAGGTGTAGAAACCACAAGGCTGTCCAAATTCTTCCCGTACTTCAACCTAAAGGTATCGGCCACAACGGGGGTATAATCGGTGGTAAATGTGTCGTCAAGTATCTTGCTTGAACCACTGCCACCCGGCCCTACTTGGTCGTCAACCCAAGTAAATTCATTTGCTGCGCTTTTTGACAAGACCTGTCCAACTGTTCCAGTATTGGAAATGTTCAAATCAATTGGCCACAAAGAACCATCTTCAACCCTATCCGTATTGACTGCTGAATTTGCCAATTTGCCTTGTGTAACGCTGGCATCTCCAAGCTCAAAAGTCGACACAACCCCCATATCCAAGCTGGCTACATTGGAAATAACAGAGAAATCCCCAAAATCCCCATTGGCTATTTTAGCAGGGGTCACGGAATCATCATCAGGGGTTCCGCTTCCACTGGCGGTTGAGTTTATAACATAGGGATTTCCGCTTGTTCCACTTCCCGTTACCGTGACATTGGTGCCTGCGGTCACTATCGTTTCAGAGCCGTCAGCCACAGGGATAATGGGAGAAAGATCTAACATTTCGGTATTGCCCCCGCTCAATGTAATGGAAAGTGTGTTACCCGATAAGCTAAGATCGGTGACTGTCTGTGAGTCGGTATTGTCCAGATATTGCGATAGGTCCACGTTCTGTGTGCCACCATCCTCAAGGGTCAGGGTCAGAATATTAGATGTAATCGAAAAATCTGTTATCTGTTGGTCGTCCAAACTATTCGCAGCTGTAATGACGGTTGGGATATTGTACACCCTTCCCTTCAATGAGATCTTGGTCATTATGCTGTCCTGGGCATTTCCAAAAAATGCCACTAATAGTACTGCAATAAAAAGTAACTTTCTCATTTTAATTGGTTGAAACTATTGTTATTTCTATTTGAGCCCCGCTTACGACTACGTTTTCCAATTCTGTCATTATGCCAGGATTATGAACATCGGACAAAAGCACTATTTCTGTACTTGTATCGCTTCTTGCTACTAAATGATGAGTTAATATGTCACTTGAGGAATAACCTCCCAACATAGTGACGCCTTGCATTCTAACTGTCCCTATCGCGGTTGGAATCGATGGAACGTTTCCTATTATCAGGGTTCCTGTGGGCGTTCCTGTTGTTCCTGAAGTTTCAATGAAGATTTTTACAACAGTTACAGGACCAAACCTAGTATAATCACCAATAGCTTGCGAAAGTGTATAGGTCGCTCCACCTCCCTCATCTATTAGTGTAGGCGTGAAGCTAGAATTTACATAAAAAGAACTGTTGAGCTTCGCCAGCGTTATTGATGCATCCGCTATTTTGGCAGTCGTTACAGCATCGTTTTGAATGTTTCCGGTTCCGGCACTGACCGTAATATCAGCAGTACCATCCCCATCTTGATATGTAACAGTTGCCCCAGATTCTGTATTCCCAGACCACATTGCCCCAGCTATATCCTGTACCTGTTCGTTGGACAATTGGGTATTGGTGTCCGTGGAGTTAATCACATAGGGGTTTCCCACGGTTCCAGAACCCGTGACAGATACATTGGTCCCCGCATTTATTTTGGTCTCGGATCCATCGGCGGCACTGCCCCCATCGGAACTAATTGTGGTCTCCCCTGTGGTATCGTTATAGTCTACAGTGACATTCATTCCGGCAACCACTTTGGTTCCTATGATGTCCTCAACATCTTCTTGGAAGGATCCAGGGGAATCTTCATCAACAATCAAATAATCCTCTTCGTTCTTTTCAGTTGGGGTGAGCAGGTCAAAATCATCCTGGGTAATTGGTTGAAGGTTTGTTCCTTCCAACAGGTAACCCACATCGTTTGTGAGTTCAGAAACATTATCCCCACTTTCCAGTTTATTATCAAGCTCGATCTGAAGGTCTGTTTGATCGGAAAGTGTACCCGTGATTGAGCCCCAAATACCATCACTTCCACCACCTGGTAACAGTAATTTAAAATCAGATACGGCAATGCCCCTAACAATACCATCAGCCTTCTGAACCATTATGGTATCATTGTTAGATAAAGTTGATTCAGCGGGTTTATTGGGCATTAACGGATAACCCTCTGGCGTGACCCTAATTTGCCCCGCAACGAATGTTGTGGTCAATAAGAGAAATATTAAAAAAACTGATTTTTTCATTTTCTTGGTTCTATGGATAGTTCTCCGTTTACAATTCTTATGACAAATCCACCTACAATCAATTTTTTAGTGGTTATGGAATTTTTTGAGTTTTGACGCTCCAAATACAGATAAAGGATTACCAATAGCTGGATGATGGCCAAAATGATAAGTCCGGTCAATGCGTTCATAATGCTCTAGTCATTGAGTTGGGTGAATAACTTTCTAGTTTTTTAGGGTCACCTGAAACATAGGTTCCAGAAACAATCATGTGTGGGTTGTCGCTGACATCCGTGACCAAAAGATTAACAACATGGCTACCATTCTGAGTGGGGGCATCAATTACAATCCCACAGTTCACCCAATCGTTTGTCAATCCGGGTTCAGAATTAATTCCAGTAGCGTTGGACCAATAATATCCATTGTGCTTAATAGTGGACCCTACACGGGGTCTAATGTTCTGGGACCAATCTGAAGTCTTGTTAATCAATATGTTCTTAATCCTTGCCATTGACTACTTTTAATTCGCCCTCACTTCCTTCTTCTTCAGTGTTTTCTTCCTTCGGTTCTTTGGGCTTATGTTGGTTTTCCTTTTCAATTTTCTTTTGGTTTTCGTAAAAATCACCGCCCGTAAGTTTTTCAGTGGCCTCTTCGCTGCTCATAAACCTTTTGTCAACCATTTCCGCAACTGCTTTGACTTCTTTAACAGGGTCTATGTGTGGCATCTTATCACCAATGAACCTAGCCTTACAATATGCGCCCATTACCATGAAGTTTGTGGAGTTTTTGATATATCCAGGGGCGTTGATATTTCCCTTTAAAATCTCAGTGTGCAACCATAGTTCATAAAATGGGGCGTAGAATACATCTGTGAACAGTTTCCTATAGAAGCTTACAATGTATTCCCAACCACCAATTGCAGCACGGGAAGCACTATAATTACTGTTGTATTCCTGCATGGCGACTTCAGGTGGAACGTCAGATGAAGCACACAATGTTTTGAAAACAGCTTTCCAAAAAGGCTCGTACTGAACTTCGTTTTGACTGTACAGGGCACTCAACTTTGCACCTACAGGCATGTTGAATGTTTGCTTTCCGGTAGTTGCGGACACTATCTGGGCAGTCTTTTCACCAAGTTCAAACCCAACTGTTTCTGGAGCAGCATTCTTTCCTTTACCAGCAGCTGCCCGTTGTGCGGACAATAATGGATTTTCCCCTGTACTATCTTTTGTGTGCTCAATACTAAAGGCTATCTTGGCCCGCTCTTCCAATGTTCCAACGGTGGCCTCTGTATACCTATCCAGCTTTGTGAGTTTTTCCAAGATTGCAGTGGTCATTGGAATGTACCTATCATTGTCAATCCGGTGCTTTTTTAATCCAAAAAGCATGGCCATTCTTCTACCCGTCCTTTCCCCAAATGCGGGAATCCTTTCAAACTCATTGGACATGGCACCATGATCACGTTTGGATGTTCTCACATAATAGGCCACATGCCTTCCTTTTTTGTCAAACTCGATACCATTTCTGATTTCGTGTCCTTTTTCTTTAGCGGCTTTGTGGTACCCATTGGACTCAATCAAAGGTGGGTTTTGGACGTGTTCCCCATCTATAAGTTGAATGGTTGGGTAATTATCTTCAAGTCGATGGACAATCAACCCATCACCGTGCCACGCCATTTTGAATGCATCGATTGCCAAACCATGAAGTGTCTGTTCATTTTTATAGTCACACATCTTGGAGTTGGCATAGACATCAAACCTTGATTCAACATTGTCCCTAAAATCTTCGGGGACTTTTGGGACATTTTCTGTACTAAGGGCTTTTTCATTTGGTTCGGCCTGGGTTTTCAACCCTTTTCCAATCACCCATTTAAAAAACTTTCCGGATATGATGTTTACCACATCATTGGTAAGTTCAGCTTCATAGCTCCTGTACCTCAACAATTGATAACTTGGGGTAAGTTTATAAACATCTCCCAATTCCCCGGGGGTCTTTTCGCCATGGAAACTTCCATAACGGACCGGCATTATCCTACCATCATAAACTTCATGCACTGCTCCATAGTGTTCATGGGGCTCAATGGATGGTTGATCATTGATGTGGTCGTTGTTTGGATTATTAGTGCCAAACAAAAACTTCCCTATAAATGTATCTTTAAACGCCATATTAACTTAACCCGCGAACATCCCTCAAGACCGAAACATGGCCGTTGTATCTGTTCACATACATTTGTTTCAATTTTTCCAAGGATTTGATGCCAGCTTCCACATCCGATATAGATCTATATCTGGTGCGTATTTTCATCTGGCCATCATCCAACTGATATTCTTCAACAGTGGGGTTCATGCCATTGGTTGCATCCGCAAGGGTCAACAGCATGGCATCTATCAAGGCATCGATTGCAGTAATTCTGTCTGCATGGGTGGTTTTGGAACCTACAAAAGCAGAAATGGATTCGTATATCATAGCCTTGAAGTGATGGTCAAAACTATGTCTGGATACAGCTTATAAAAATAAGTTAAGGGGCTTTGATACTTTCAATCTTGGATGCTGAAATATCTATGTTGAGGGGGGTTGGGGTATAAGTACCACCAACACTTGTAATAGCAGATGCTATTTTGGTAAGCTCTTGATTAACGTGGGTATTCATTTGTTGTATGGCGGTATTCAATGGTTGGAACCTAATTAGGTTATCAGAATTACCACCTATTTCACATGTGCCGTCATTCTTTAAGTGAACAGCAAATGAGAGGTCTCCTTCAGGGGTCAAACTAAAAATTCGTTTTTCACCAACTGAAGCTATTTGATTTTTGTTCAAATAACCCAAAATTACAGGTTCGCCCCGTTCAGATGTCTTTCCATATATGGCAACCATATCCTTCAAAGGGTGGGAGTCATCACCAAAAGGTGCTGCATTCATGGCTGTCTTTGGTCCAAATTGCACTACCTTGATAATCCTTTTATAGTTTTCAACTATAACACTCTTTACCTGTGCCAAACTTATCATGCAAAAATATTTTTTGGGGTTTCACCGGTGTAGGTTTCTGGAAGGACCAAATCAAGGGAAGTCTTGTACCCTTCTTCGGTCTGTTTTATATCCATAGCAGAAACCATGAACCGTGTACGGCTATATAAAAACACCTCATCATTCTGGACCTCCACTATATCCCCTGGAATCAAGTTCAAAAGGGTTTCCATATCCATTTGAAGGGTCAGTGCGGACAATTCGGATGCCATATAATTATTGGCCGTTTTTTTGGTGTCCGTTTGCTGGCCAGATGAAAGTATGGAAACCTTTGGCCTGTATTTTCCAACCAACGGGTTTTTGACCTCATCTTGTAATGAAACGTTGGGGTTTTCATCTGATGGCTGTCTGATCACTCCAATGTTGCTATGAAGGGATTGGCCATTGACCGCCCAGGACATCTGATATCCATTTTCCTTATTGAAGAAGTATTTGGGCTGCACCTTGGTATTTGGGCGGTACATTTTCAACCTTCCCTTTTCATCGTGCCCAAGTACGATGTTTCTTTGTGCGGCCAATTCAGCCAAATAATTCTCTATTGTTTCCCCAGGATCCGCACTGGTCTTTTTAAAAACCTGATTGGCTTCTTTGGTCACCGAAGAATCAATTACCAGCTTAAGATCAAAAGGCGCAATGAACCTTTCGGCAATTTCCTTTAGGCTTCTATTGATGCTTTCCAGTGGGTAAAGTGACAATGGAATATTTACATCGTTCAAAATACCAGTTGTGGAGTATCCGGATAAGGTGGTCAATTCAGGTTCAGCTTGTGACTTTTGGTTTTGGTTTATCACTTCACCTGTCAACATAAGTGTTCCATCATCCTTGAATATCTCAACCTTTGGAAATGATAATGGCCTAAATAGGGTTTTGTGGATTGGGTTGTTAGGGTTGAACCTTGCGGAAAAAGCAAAAGATGAAGCAATGGAATCCAAGGCCAACGATATGGTTATATCATTGAAAAACAAAAACTCAGAACCATTGACCTTTATTTTCATCCTATGTGAAGTATTTGATTTGCCTTCCCTTCTTTATTTGGAAAAGTTCATTGTTCCGGATGTTGTTGATGGTCCTGAAGGTTTCCAATTTCTTATCATCGATATCAAGGCCACCCATATATCGATGTGCCAATATGATCAGATTGGTATCGGTTTCCACCTCAACAATCCTTTCCTGTTTGGCACCAAATGCAAGATTGTACAGGTTGCCAACCGTATCCATTACGAGTTCATAAAGGGATTGTTGCAGTTCAGGATTTGGTGACCATGAATTGTCCACATCATACTGATCTACCTGGGCATTGTCAAGCTCCAACAGGTAATCATTGTATGTTTCCACCAATGAACTGGATGATTCCTGTACCTGCCCCTTGGTAATATAATCATCAGCTAAAGGGTTTACAGTTGCAGTTGCAATTGAAGTTATCAAAGTTGCTGCCTGTGATTCAAAATAAAACTTCCCGTTCTTTCCTGTAATCACGGATTTCAATTCTTGATAAACCTGAAGAAGTGCCTTTAACCGGGTTGGAACAGGTATTTCAAAAGTGCTTGGAATCAACAGCAGTTCTTGATTGGACGACATTACCGTTTCAGCATCTACAACAATGTTATCCACTGCCTTTACAGCAGTGGACAAAGCATTGTTGTAGGGTATATACTGATCACTTGGTATATAGGGTGAAAACTTGGAAGCTGTCTTTTTTGAATTGTCCTTTATGGGTGATATGTCCGCACTGGTCGGTCTGGCACCGGCTGTATAGTTTGATGTTGCCAATATGTTAACACTATCTGACTTAGCGGAAATAATGTCCTTTGGACTTACTGTTTCATTTGGATAATCTTCAGTGATAGTTTCCCAAAAATCAACAGATATCTTGGTGACGTTGTATGAATCATCCACACGTTGTATGGCCGTTGGTTGGCCAGTGATCAATCCATAGAATGGGTGGTTTACCTGCCATGGGCGTGAATCATTGGCACTTTCCATAAATGATTCACTAACATCAATGTTATCTTCCCCTTGAAAGTAGAAAACCAAAGGATATTGATTGGCCTTCCTTTTCTTCCTTTCTATCATGGAACCTGGAACATTGATGAACTCATATTTTTTTGTACTGAATTCAACGGATGTTTCCCCATTTACCCATAACGGGGTAAAGGTCTTACCATCACCGGTGGTAATCTTGAATTTTATATTGTTCAATCTATTTTCCCAACTCACATCAATGCTTTTTTAAATTGGCGTTCAGCGTGCTTCATATAGAACATCGGCATCTTTGATCTGGCCAACATTGCGGATGGTGCCATGAACGGGCGTTTCTGGACACTGCTTTTTTTGGTCCTACGATAAACATACAATGGTGTCAACTTTGTTTTGGTCTTTAACCTTTTGACCTCAAAAACAGTTCCACCACTTCCCTTTTTGATCAAAACATGTTTACTTCCAGGCTTTCTATTTCTGGCAGTTGCTATGTTGATGTTCCTAAATCGGTTCTTTGTCTTTACCTTTTTTGAATAGCTCCCGGATATCCTGCCCATATCATGTGGGATAAGTTTTCTACCTACAATGGTCCCACCTATTTCCTGCTGTTCCAACCCGTCCGCAACCTCGCTTCCCTTTGTGGCATCAATACCCGTAACTGCGACCATTCCATTTACATTGAATCCCTGCGCCTTTTGGACAATGGAAAAAGCCCGGAAGAAGTTCTTTTGTCGGGTTGTGAATTTTTGGGCGGCTATACGCGGCACCAACTGTTTGGTCATAAATGCTGCATCGTTCAATGTCTGCCTTACGGCTACGGGAAATGCGGACCTGTTCAACCTTTCCAATTTGGCCGAATATTTTATCATTCCATCCATATTTACATTGAACGCACCCAATTTTATTGTTGATTTAGTTTTTTCAATTCATTTTCCTGTTCATCACTAGGGGTATAATACAAATGGGGCAACGGTTTCAAACCAAGTATTTCCCTTCTTTTGTGGTATTCGTTAAGAATGGAAAGACAACGGATTGCAATCTTTGGGTTCCTATGTCCACACAAATATTTTAACTGCTTGAAAGCCTTATATACCACATTGCCCAATTCACGTGCCTTGCTTTCAGCTTCCTTGGATTGTTCCAATATCTTTTTTAAGTTGGTGTTTTCTTCCCTCAAGATGGCCAGTTTCCTGGCCATTATCAAAACTTCTTCGCTGTCTGCCATATCACACGGTCCATTTTTTGGCCAATTCGCCGTTGCTATAATAGGTTTCACCATTGAACCTGAATATCACGCCCAACACACTGTTATAATCCCCAAGGTTGGTTTCACTGGCCGCGACCATATCGTATTTTCTAAGGGATCCTGCTATGAATGTAATTATGTCCGTTCCTTGGATAACCGCATTAGTGGACTTTGTAAAATTGGCATGTAACACCCTACTTATATTTAAGGTCAAGGTAGCTGCGTCCGGGTCATATAAAAGTCCTGCAAGTTCATTTTCATTTGCAGTGGTGCCCGCTTGGTTGGTGATATATACCAAGTTTCCATCAGTATAGCAATAAGGCTCATTGTTGGATCCTGTTGGTATGGATATCCCTGATACATTCACCGCAATGGCCGTATCAAGATCGGAAAGATCAAACTGATAAAATTTATATGTCTGTACATCACTGATCCAACAGAAACAAAGCAATTTACCCTGTATCACAAAAGCATCATACACGTACAGTGTGCCATTGCCCTCCGCAATCCTGATCGTGTTTTGGATATTGTTGATGGATGGGGCGTCCGATAACACGTTCCCTTCTTCCAAATAATACATTTTAGCACCATCATTGAATGCCAATGGAGTTCCAAATCCGGTGTTTATATCACTCTCAGTTGATTCCTTGGTAAGACCAATGACCCTTACCCCGGATTGATCGATTACAACCAATACCACATCACTGGCATTGAACCCTGTTGCGCTGGAAAGGGAATATGAATTATCATCCGTTCCGGTGAACGTATAGGAAACAGATGCGTTATATTCTGCTGTGGTCCTTGCTACAAAAACGTATTTATCAGGAAGATTATCAATATCAAAATTAACGGACCAAACAGTACCATTAAGGGTCAACACCTGTTCAACATCGTTAAGGATGTTGGCAAACTTTTTGAAAGCTTCCAATAACTGGTATCCTGCTATCTCGCTATCTTCAATCTCATTTGGTTCAATGCCCACATCCGATAACAGAGCATATAGATTGGTTATCAAGTCACCGTAGATTTCCCTAACCACCGGTGTTCCAGCCTGACTGTCCGTTTCGTTTTGGATAGTGTGAAATGGAAATTTTGATTCGTCTGAATCTCTTGGTACAGCTGATGGTAATCCTTTGATCGTTCTCATAAAAATTAGATTTGGATTGCTTCAATGTGAATTTTCAAGTTTTGATTTGCACTTGCGGTTTCTTCCAAGAACATATGGAAAACCGTAGTGGATATCGGTTTGAAAACAATTCCCCTAAAATCATTGTCAGTACCCAAATAAGCTGATTGGGATTCAATGAATATTCTAACATAATAGTTTAAGTTGTCCATGGTGTTGTCCATGGTGATTTCAAATACATCACCATTGCTTTGGGAAATTCTTCTTGCTTGGGAAACATTTCCAGAACGTGGATAGTTTTGAACGGTTGTTCCCCCGTTGATATCAACCCCACTGAACCAACCAATGTTCCTTACCCTATCATTGCCAATATTTTCAACTATCTGAAAATGTTCCTTTGGATAAAGCCCATTTCTGATTGCAGATGCCAAACTAGCGGAACTGGCAGCACCATTTACCCATTCCACAAATGCTAGAATATTTCCTTGTGGGGTGGTGGCAACGGTATTTAATAGTCCTGCAAGTTCTTGGGGATTGGTGGCTGCCTTTAAAAACAAAAGGGCAGAAACCATTGAATCCAAACTGATATGGTCTGAAATCCTTACCAATTCGATTGATGAAGCCTTGTTGATCAACCTCACGTATTCACCGGATTCAAAATTACCTTGCTTGGTTATGTTCTTTTCGGTGTTGTCAGTTCCCCTGATAACCGTTTCACTTCCAATGTCCACCGTGGACTTACATGTAATGGCTTCATTTTCCTTCAATGTACCAACCTTTGTGTTCAAGGTCAGTTTTCCCCCAGATTCTCCGATTGAAGCTATATATGAATTTTTGGTTGCAAAGGCTTTGAGGGCATTTACAAGCTGGTAGCCATTTGCAACATTGTCAGGAAGGCCATTATATGAAATACCGGCATCACGCATCAATTTGGCAAAGAATTCATGCAAATCACCATATACAAGTTCATTTACAGGGGTGCCATCGTCTGCCCCCGTATTATCCTTTACCCTGCCGTTTGGCCAGTTTACCAAATCAGACTTATCAATATTTGTCAATGTTTGTTTATCTCTTGCCATCTTAAATGAAATTAATGAGTAAATAGGCCACTGTATGGGCGGGTTTTAACTTTAATACCAATTGACGAAATTCCCTTTCCCTAGCTGCATCAACTATTCCAACGGTTTCAAGGGTTGGACCGGAAATAAAGAATGTGGACCATAGATTTTCACTTCCACCAATATTGAATGATTCGTTTGGATCCTCACTATTGGCCACAACCTTAAAGCCCGTACTTCCGTGTTGGGAACCACCACCATGCTGGGTGCTTCCATGTTGGGTCTTTACAGTGGCATTGGCAACAATATCATTTGGTGTCTTGTACACATATTCCCCGGATTCTAAAAACTTGTTTTCGTATACCCTTACATCAAATCCGGACAACCTTAACTGCCCCTCTATGAACAATGGGTTCTGTCGAGCCTTTATATTGGATGGATATGCCATTTTTCTAAGTATGGCTTTTTTTCTACTTTCAAGGTCAATAGGTGGTGCCACAAAAAGGCCAAATTTAGCTTCCAAAAAAGCAGCATCTTGTTCTGTGAAATTTTCGTTGTCCGGTATCGATTTATCAACAATTGATTTTGTGTCATCTATCAATCTTGAAATTGATCTGTTTATACCAACATGAAGTTTTTCAAAGTTTCCACCTTCGGGAAGATTAAAGGCCCTACCGGTTGGATAAAGTTGTTTTACAAGTTGAAGCAACTGATATGTTCTGCTGTTTTCCAGATCAGTAGGAAACTTATGGGGCGTTGAAAACCCGTGTGGTGTTGAAAACCCGTGTACAGTGCTGTTATTTGTTACCTCGTAAGCCATCAATCAAAAATTAAATTTCTTAGATATGGTATATTCGAACCTGTAAACTTGAATGAAGTACCCGCAACGCCATTGACTTCCAAAGTAAAGTCTGTGAAGAAATTTCCACTATCAAGTATATCTGTCACAACCGCACTTAAACGGGCCGCATATAGAACATCGTTTTGGTTCTGGGGAAGGTCGGCACCTGAAATAAACGGTCTGACCGTTGATAAATATATCTTCAGATTGCTCTCTATTGATTGCCTAATGGCCGTGGTGTCCGTATCCAATCCGGTCACCGTCACATCAACGGGAACCAAATCTATTGGAAGCACCTCAAGTATGGCCTGAATTGGCCTTCTTCCACGCTCATTTGTTGGTCTGGTGTCATCTGGGTCAAATTCAATTACCTCAGCAACCTCATCCAATATAGCCTGTGAAGGAGTTCCGTTCCCGTCAGTACTATCACCTTCGGCTGCCTCTACAAATACCTGTACCGTGCCGGAATCCCCATTCTTTACATAAGGGTAAACCCTTCTCACTCCCTGGACATCAGCTGCCCAAAGCCTGTAATCTGTTCTCGCACCACCTTGTGGTTCCAATTGAAAGGCATCTAAAACCGTCTGTCTATAGTCGGATATAGGTTCAGCTTCCTTGGGCTGTTCATCCACACTTTCAACCACAACCACCTGTTCAACCCCTATGACCGGTTCTGTTATGGTAAGCTCATCACCAACGTTCAATAAGCTGGCGTTTCCACCTTCAAAAGATCTGATTTGAATCATATCGTTTGAACCGGTTAAAATGGTTTCATTATCAGTAACAAATAAAAAGCTGGGGGCATTGCTGTTCTCATTGGCCTTGAATGTAAGGTTTGCCCTAATAACAGCATTTTCTTCACCAACCAACGAAACAGTATAAACACCAGCTGTAGCAGGTCTTGGATTTCGGTTCAACCGTATTCTCCCCAGCCTTTCTAGCTGCCCCCCATTTTCTGCAGTATCTGCAGTATCTGGATATAGGTTTCTCATAACATCCTCATTATGTAGATAAAGGAGTTTTAATTGTGCGGAAAAAACAGAAGTCATGGCACTAAGTGCCTTCCTTAATTGATCATCATCAAGGTTCAGTTTTGATTTTAGATCCTTTTCAAGGGCACTGTAAATATTGTTTATTGTAGGGATGCTGTTCACTTTAAATTTCCTTTTGGATGATTATTTCATTTTTAGCGTTGTCATACAATAGCTGAAGTATTTTTTCCTGTTTGTTTCCATAGGGCAACATTGTTATCAAAATGGAAAGTGAGTTATGGGAAACTATGCCCACTTGAACATCTATTTCTGCAACTGATTTTAGAAATGCCAGATCCATTTCAACAGCCCTTTCGATTTCAATCCTTCCAGATGTCGTGACGGGGGTTTGGTTAAGGGCACGTTCAGTATTTGAGTTGAATTGTTTGTTTGGGTATTGGGAATGGAACAACCCGTTTCCCCACCAATCAAACCTCTGTTCATTTTCCAATTCGTTACCGGATGTGTTTGATTCCACATTGCCCCCAAACATTGCTAAATATGCTGACTGAAGCAGTGTTTCTGTCATTGCTATGTCATTGCCCAATATAGTGATGTCACCACCACTTCCATTTTCCGCTAAGTTGAAATCTGTTGTCATTGTCCTCTACCTTGCGTTTTTCTTAAATTGACTGGAATTGGTGTGGGTCCCTCATTTGAAACATTTCCAACATGGCCGCCAGGGTCATTGATATCCATGGTTATACGGTTCTGTTGAATGGTTTCATTGGTCACCTTTGCGCTTTTCAATTCTGGACTTTCCAACGGTTTTTTTGGATTGTTCAGGTTCACTTCCGTTTCACCGGTCAGGTCACCTATCTTTTCCAGTCCCATGGAAGCCATCTTTCCTATCTTACCTGGGATTTTGGATAATAGGGTCAATAAAGCCTTCATTGGCATCAATAAGAACTTAAGGATGCTCTGGCCGATTTTTTTAAAGAATTCTTTAAAATCAAATTCTTTGAACCACTTAACAACACGGTCCCAAACTTTACCTATCCATGATGTAAATTTTTCCCATTGCTTACTAAACCATGCTATAATATCATCCCAATAGTAGAATATGGCAATCAATGCGGCTATTGCGGCTATAATCAACAATATTGGCCATAGCCCCAGATTGACCGCAACGGCAAACGCTGTTGAAGCTGCAGTGGCAACCCATGTGGCTGCTGTCATTATTCCCTGTACAATAGTATATGCGGCCAATGCAACTTTAAATACCACAAACGCAGCGGCCAACCATCCCAATATTTTCAATACTTGAATAGCTGTCTTAGCGTACTGCCTTATTGTTTTTTCACTGGTGGTAAGTTCGCTTTCGGCCTTTGCTGTTCCGCTGGCCATGGAAAGCATTTCAGTGGCAACCATAACAACATTCTTGATGGTGTCAGAATATGGTCCCTTTCCATTGTCCAATGATAAAATAAACCCCTCATAAGCAGATTTGAGAATGGTTGTTTTACCTGTCAAGGTATCCAACTGCTTTTCTGCCATTTTTTGTGCAGTGCTACCAGCTTCACCAAGGGCACTGTTAAGCTTAAGTGTTTTATCCGTTCCAGATACAAATGTGGCAAAAGCCGCAACGGATCGTTTATCTGTAAGCTCCAACATCTTGGCCAATGGGGTTCCCCTTGCATCCAATTCTTTCAGTCCAGCAACCAAACTAGGCAAATCCTTTACCGGTCTGCCCAATGATTTGGCCAACTTACCATTACTGTCCGCAAGGTTCAATAGTATGTTTCTGGTAGCTGTGGCTGCACTACTGGCATCAAATCCACTGTCTGCCAAACTACCTAACAGGGCGGTCACTTCTTCAACCTCAAATCCAAACTTTGAAGCAACCGGGGCGACAATGGACATGGCCGTATTTAAAAACTCCATGTTAAGTGCGGACTTTGACGTACTTGCTGCAAATACATCCGCTATCCTAGAAGCTTCTGAAGCTTCATAGTTGAATGCCCTCAAAGTTGAACCCACCTGCATTGCTGCCTGTGACAATTCCGTTTTTGTTGCAGCTGCAAGGGCCAGTGTGGAATCTGTTACCTTTAAGATTTCTTTTTCGGTAAATCCTAGTTTGGCGTATTCCGTTTGAAGTCCTGCAACCTCGCCTGCTGTAAAGGCTGTAGTTGCACCCAGACGCTGTGAACTTTTTTGAAGTTCTGCGGTCTGTTCTATATTGACATCAAGGACAGAAGCTAGGTTGGCATTGGCTTGTTCATAGTCGGCCATTATCATTATGGCTCCACCAAGTGCGCCAACCAATGCAGCTCCACCTAAATATGCCCCAAATGAACCTACAGAACGCTTCATCCTGTTAAGGGATTTGGTGAACCGTGCATCCAAACGACGAACCGCCGATATTCCGTTTTTTGAATATTTACGGACACCGGCGGTCATTTTTCTTAGCACATGGCTAGTTTTGTCAACCGCCTTAAATTCTGCTGGTATTTTAACGGTTGCTGGCATTTATTTTCTCTTATTTTTTAATCTGTTCGCATAATCTTCAGATTCTTTTGCTTGTTCTTTCGCATCATTGTACCAATACACCAAACCAAAAAAATCATAATCGTCCAGATATAGTTCATCAATTTGTTTGGGTGGCCATTTAAAGTACCGTGCAACGGTCTTTATCAATACATCCGTATCCTTTAATGTCCACCCGTCTAAAAAACCGAACAGACCTGCTGGATGGTATCATAATCGTCACGATCCAATAAGTCAAGTTCCTTAATGCTCATTTGGGTAATGTACGCAGCGTACCTAAGAGAAAACTTCCCAACATCCTTTTGAACCTCAAGACCACTCATAATGTTGGCTTTGTCTGAAGGTCTTATTCTACTCCTGAAAGTCACCTCTTTTACAGAAGTTTCATCATCACCGGTGGTAAGTGGTTTTCTTAATGTCAATGTTGGATGGTCCTTATCATCGAATGTCAAAAATCCATCCTGAATTGCTTCAATGGCATCAATATAATCTTCTTTGATGTCCATTTCGGAAATTTCGCCACGTCTAAGTTCTTTAGCTTTGAACTTCTTTAAAAATTTGGTGAACGCTTCTATGGCCACCTTTTCATCAACTTTTTTCATTTTATTTTAATTAATTTTCAATAGGCAACATCTTTCCACCACCTGCTACTTTCAGGCTCATTTGGGAATTATTGGTATCAACCTTGATATCCCCTACAGGTTTACCCTTACCCTTAAATACTTTTCCAAAAACCATAGTAACAGTAACCACTGAAAGTTCAGGAGAAGCTGCTAGGTTTGGAATGTTTTCAAGGGAAGTCTTATCAGTAAAATTTATTACCAATGGGCCTTCCATAGACCATCTTTTACGGTTTATGGAATCAATCATTTCACCGGCTCCGGTGACTGCATCATCATCATCATTTGACCTCAATCCACCTGGGTCAAAAGTGAAAGCTTCGTTTCCCTTGGTTTCACATCTTATTGTGCCCAAAGTTGGGTGTTTGAACACTACTTCTTCTATATCACCACCAGTGTACATATCTTGAATTTTTATTGATTAACAATTATTTTAAAACCCCGCTTCCACATCGGTTGATTCAATACGGGCAACACCGGTCCTTTTGTACCTGAAGAATGTTTCAAAGCGATTAGGGTTGGTGGTACTTACCTGCACAATCAAACTTGATACTGAAAATTCAGGTTCATTGATCAGTGCCCTAACAGCTAAATCAGAAAAGAATTCTTCCAAAATCGCCTTCCATTCCTTTGGTTTGATTGCTTTGGTGGCACTGGTGACCTGATTGTCCTTGACCAAAACATGGTCTTTTACATACAATTCTTCCAATAACCTGTAAGCAAAGGCTAAATTCCAATCCAAATTGAGGTTTCGGGCATAGTTGTACTGTAATGGATCTTCACCATCAACATGGTATGTTGAAACAAAATCCTGAACAACATAATTGCCATCCTTAAGGATTACGGTTGAAGAACCTTCCTTTAACAATAGGTCACGGGTTGCATAGTCGGCCATATCACCAATAAGCCCATTGGATGGTACGGGCATATCAGGATACGCCATGTTGTTAATGTCCAACTCTGGATTGTCCTGCATGGTCCTTGCAAAAAGATATGCTGCATTTGCGGCTGCTTCCCATGGAAAACCATCGGATTTTGGAGCAGGACAATGAACATTTGTTACTTGATCCCTTCTAGCGGCTGCATCGGTGATTGCAATGATATCATCCTTATCATCCAACACTGAGCCAAAAAGAGCAACAAAAGGTTTAAATATTTGACCACTATACCTACCAGTTGGGTTTTCTGGATCAGGAAGGCCGTTGAAGGTTTCCAGGGCATCAAAAGTAGCCGCACCATAAGGGTTGATAACAATAGTATGCCATTGTTCCCCAAATTGGTCCAATGCTCCTGAAATATCAACAGCACCCGCACCTGCGGTTTCATCCGTCATGCTATAGGACACACCTGCAGCATTGTTAAATGTGATTTTGGATTTAAGAGATGCGCTTGTTGTTCCCTTCCATTTAGTAGTCAAGGTCACAACACCGGCCAAATTAGAAGCAATAACTGGGCTGCCCAAAACAGAATTGATGGCATCCACAATTTTAGCCGCCACCGCGGTGGCGGTGTCACCTATGGCAACCGTATACTTATATTCCTGAAAATCCAAAGATGAACGGCCAGCAATATAAATGGTGTGTACAGCATTAGCCGTAGCGGTTCCGGTAACGGTCCATTCCTGTTCCGTTGCTGTGGCACCTGCATCAGCTGCCTGTGGAAATGCTACGGTGGGAATACCCCCAACACCATCACTTGAAACAGGGCGCAATATTCTGAATATTTGGTGTAATGGGCTTCCATAACCATATCTTTCAGCGGCTTCTTTTGCTGAAGTTATTTCATAACCATCAGTATCCAACCCGCTTTGGTTGGCATCATTTGCCTCACCAAAAACAGCTATTCGCTGTGGAAGGTTAGGGGTATTGTTATCAAAAAACCCCTTCTTAAGTTTATATCCGGATGTTCTGGATCTTCTTTCCAAACCAACGGCAGTAGATATTGCTGTCATAACCTTTTAAGTTTTGTATTAATCGTTTTCTAATATGTATTTGAACCCTTTATCAGTTTCTTCAAGCTTGACTTGGGTATCATTTCCAAGCAGTTGTGTACTTTCCCATAAATCTTGGTTTTCAACTACCTTCACCTCAAAATTCAATCGCATCATACGTACATAGGCGGCATCTTGTACATTCTCTAAATCATACACTTGAAACCCTGTAACATAGGTTCCCCCTATGGTTGTAGAGGGAAGTAACAATGTTTTGTGTTTGGTATGGGAAAGTATATATCTAATCCAACCGATGATTTTTTGCACCAGTTTTTGACTCAACTTATCCCCCTTATCATCCTGATTTGATTTGGCCGTGCCATAAACATCAACATTGAACCTTACGGGTCCGTTGGATGATGATGGGTTGAAGCCTTCATAGGTTGCATTATCCAAAAGAACATTCACCATTACACCTTCTGACTTATCATATGGTGTTGTACGTTCATGGTAAACATCCATATTTTCAGTCAAGCCGTGAAGTGTTTTTTGATTGACCAGTTCAATAGTCAAAATGGCACCAATCTGTTCGCCAACAACTTCAAAAGCTTGTTTAGGAATTGTTTCTGTTATTATAGCCATGTTCTAATTTTGAAAATCACCTAAAATGCAAACAATACCCCCAACGGTTTCATCTGGAAAAGTCTGTTCAATAATGTAATTTTTTACCTGGCCAGTACTATCCGGATAATCCACTCTCCATTTAAAAAGATTAACTTCACCACTAGCGTTTCTGGTTTGGATTCCCAGGTCAACCAAACTTGATTCAACAATACATATATGAGCGTTCTTACTGTTTATTGGGTTGCCATCACTGTCAAAATTGATGTGGTGCTTACTGGCAGACCCTTTAACTTCGTATGATGTTACCCCATCCGGGGTTTTTAAAACTATGTCCTCATAAAATCCACCACCTTCAATGAATCGTTTGAAATCAGCGCGGGCAGCGGCTAAAATTTTTCCAGTGGACATAGTGAGTTAATTACTTCTTGGCAGCTTCGGCTTCAGCTTTTTTAGCCTCTTCTTCCTTCTTCTTGGCAGCTTCGGCTTCAGCTTTTTTAGCCTCTTCTTCCTTCTTCTTGGCAGCTTCGGCTTCAGCTTTTTTAGCCTCTTCTTCCTTCTTCTTGGCAGCTTCTACACTGGATTTTGATTTTTTCCATTCCTCAACCTCTTTCTTTGAAGCTTGAACAATGTAACCCTCATTCAAAAGGGTTTTAACGTTGCCGGCCAATTGTTCTTCTGAAACCAATTCACCTGCCTTTGCGATTTTGTCGCCCTTCAACATATGGGCAATTACATTGATTTTATACATGACTCTGAGTGTTTTGTTGCGGGGATCGGACTCGAACCGATGACCTGCGGGTTATGAGCCCACCGAGCTACCTACTGCTCTACCCCACGATTTTAACACCCCCTTTATAGCCCCATTAATCGGGGCTTTGAGGGTGTTAGATTGACCTATTCAGACGGTTCAATATATTTTTGTTGTGTGTCTGGTTTATAGTACTTTGGAAGTGTTGCGCCATTATCCGATGTCACAAAACAATATTCTTGTAAATTAAACTCGGGACCATATATGAAGATGGCAGTAGTACCTTCAATTTCATCCAAAATTTGATTTCCAAAGCTATAAAATAGAGTTTTTGTATTGACCCCTAAACCTTGACAGACCCATATATCATCTTGCGTAACATATCGGTTAATCAACACTAAATTCTTGGGGTTTTCAGGTTTTGCATCATCTGGAAGATTTACTTGGAAACTAAAGCCTTCATCAATAGACGCCCCATCTTGAATTTCACTATCCAAGATGTTCTGGGGTTGAATAAAAGCTGTTTCTTTTTCTTCAGAAAATGGTTGTTGACTTGCAAATGTTGCTGTGGAAACAAGGCAAATTGCAATCAACGCAATGGTAAATAATCTAAGTGTTTTCATTTTTTTGGTTTTTGTTTTTGATGTCAACACAACTGTTGTTTTTGATTGAGAAAAAAGACCCCTTTAAAAACCTCACATCAAGGGGTCTTTTCAGCTATTGAAAATGAATACTATTCTGTTACTTGGATTGTGTAAATTCTATCAATGCTCACGGGCAATGCTAAAGGCTTAGAATACACCTTAAACAAGTGGGCAAAGTTGCGTTGATCTACATAGTTATACGTGTTGTATTCAGCTTCCACCAATTGAACAAATTCCTCATATTGTCCATTGTTGACCACTCGCATTGGTTGTGGAAGGGCTGCGTGTGATGTGCATCCCTTAAAGTCTGATGGCAACATAACCACCTTGTCATTATCCAACATCTTGATGTAGTTTCCAGACTCATCTTCATAGAACTCATTATAAGTCCAAATGTTAAACAAGAAATCATCTCCACTAATCTGTCCGTGGAATGACAATCCGGTGGCATCGTTCAATTCAGGTCTGTTCAATTCACCACGGTTAATTCTCCTGTTTTCCAACATCGCCTTAACCTTGGTGTCAGCAATCAACAACCTAAATGCGTCACGACCACAAATCACATCAATTTCATTGGTTGCGGACTTTCCAACTTGTCTTAGAAACTCCCCACCTGTAGAAAGATCTTTGATGATATCCGCTGTGGTTCCGCCCCAAACATTATTTCCGGTCAAAGCCTCTAGGGAATCAGCCTTTCTTTTAAAGTCAACCGTTGCCCATTTGTCAAATGTTACAATACCTGTTTGTAGAACTTGGGCGCGTTGTCTTTCCTTTGAACTTTCAATCTTATTTCTAAGAATTGTAAGTTTCTTCATTGCTTCGGAAGCCATGTCCATGGTTTGGTTTTCAATCGGAATGTTTCCGGCACCAAACGTCACATCATAATACCTGGTCTTACTGAAATCAAAGAATTCTTTATACTCAGCTGGCTCAAAGAGCTTTTCAGTTGACTGATCAAACGTATTGTAATTACCTTCACTGTGCGGCAACACATCTGCAGCAATTTTTTTGCTGTTCCGTTCAACCTCAATACCAACCAATTTACTTTTACTGGTTTTGGTTGGAAACCAGGCACCAAACCCAGCCTTTGGGGTGACCATATCACTGAATGTCTCAATGATACTTTGGGTTAAAATTCTCCTATGCTGTACAATTGGTATCATTAGTTGTCAAATTTTGTGTTACTAATTCCGCTTACAAGTTCAAATCCAAGACCCTTGAGAATATCCCCTACAGTTTTGCCTGCATTCAAGGGAACAGTGTCTAAGGTCACACCGGCTGGTAAAATCAAATGATCTGTATTGATTGTACCACCGTGGCAATATTGGCTGTTATCATCAGCGTTGTCAGCTAATGTTTTCTTGGTTGTATTACTGATAACACCAATAATGTTTACCAATCCAGATGTATCAACAGAAATATCGGGAACAACAGCCTTGGTTGGGTTGGAAGCATCTCTAACCACTACCAACCCCGGGACCAACTCATAATCATCACCAGTATCATTATTGAAAATGATGTCGGCAAATTTGTTGTCAAACAAAAAGATGTGCTTGAACTCAATGTCCATGAAGCTTTTACTTGCTGTCTGATCTCTTTGGGTGAATTCTTCCATGGCCTACGCTGTTTTTTTAAGGTGATCTTTGATTGAGTTCCCCAACGCATCTTCCTCCTGCTTTTGAATAGCTTCATCTGCGTTGGTGGTTGGTTTTGTTTCAGGTGTGCTCACCCCTTTGGATGAATCTTGTTCAAGGTTGTTCAACCCCTGTTTTGCAGTTGCGGCAACCAAAAGTTCTTCACGCTTGGTTGCAGAAATTTCTTCACCGCTTTTTATTCCTTCAACCACGATTTTTTGATCGGTTCCCAAATGGGCCAACCATGAACCGGTACGGTCTTTTTCAGCGGCAACACCAGCATTAAATATGCTATTATATGTAGCTGGGTGATTTTGCTTTAGTTCCTCTACAGTCATTGTTTTGGATTTTTGATTAATATTAGATTTTGACCGCATGGTCGTATTTGAATTTTTAAATGCACTGTCAACCATTTGGTCAAAAGTCATAAACCCATCTATGAAAGAACCAACACCATCTTTTGCAAAAACATGATGGCCATCATCAAATTTGGTCCCCTTTAAAACGGGTCTGTTTTTTACTATTTGTTTGAGAAATTTTTGATTGACAGGGTCCAATAAATCATTGATGATAATTTCATAATCATCATTATTCAATGCTTGTTCAAAGCTTTCATTCTTTCTAATGGATTTTGTGGCATATAGACGTATATGTTTGACTCCTTCGGGGTCCTCTGTGTTGGCTGATCTACCATCAAACTGTATCATGGTACCACAGCTTCCAACGATGTTCATCTTATCAGCGGCGTGAATGGAACGGCAAGCGGTAAGTATCCCAAAAGCTGCGGATGCGGCCATTCCACCTTTTTCAATATGTCCATAAACCGGTTTATCAGCGTCAATTTCTAAAATAGTATCTGCTAGTATGTCAACAGCTGAAGATGCTCCACCACCGGAATCAGTATGAACAATAAAAGACTTGATTCTGTCATCCTTTGCCATTCTCATCATCATGGCTGAAAGGTCTACCATACCATAAGATGACATACCTCCTTTTCTGGTGATTGGACCATCTAGCCTTATCAGGCCAACACCTTCAAAATCTTCATTGTTGTCTAGTTGGTAAGGTCTTTGGATTAATCTTTTTCCTTGGGTTTTTGAAACTACAAATGGACTATTGAACTTAGTTTCGGGGATCTCAAGGGAAACCCCGTTTTGAAAATCCTTTAGCAGTGAACCATAGGCTTGATAAGAAAAGAAGTCCATGTTCCATGGTTGCCCATATACTTCACGTGCCAATGCTACATTCATAGTGCTCAATCGGTTTTATTTCCGATTGATCAAAACTATATCTGGATGCAGCTTATAAAAATAAGTTAGTGTTGGATGCCAAACAGTATTGAAATGGTTGGGTCCTATATTCCACAAAAACAGCTTTCTCCCTCATCACTAAAAACCTCTATCTGATTTGTTATGCTGGCCATGGAAATCAAATCATCTATACTTAAATTATTTCTAAAAAATCTATTGTCGTATTTTCTTTCCATATCCCTGTACCAATCAATACAATCAACTCCATAACGGATGGATTTGATTAAATTTTTTTCACTTTTTTTCCAGCACAGTTGGCAATTACCATAGTTGGAGTTGATTTTTAACTTAAACGGTTGATTGTTCCAAAACCTATTTAATTCCCTTAACGGGATTGGTTGTTCAAAATCAGTAAGCAAAGGGGCTATTAAGTCGGTTTTTTGTTCCAATGCTGAAATTGTTATCCTTTTTGGCATATCTTCAAACCTGTATCCAATTGCTTTAATATAATTTGGGGTTCCAAACACATCAGTTGCAAATTTGTGGATTGGGCGGGTTTTTAAATATGATGAACAATATGGGGTTGCTTGATTGGGGACACCGGTCCATTTGATTTTATTTAATTGCTCTATGGCTCCTGTAAATGGACCTGAACTCATATCCAAATTTTCAAAGTCAACAATTTTATAGCTTACACCAACTCCAAGTTCGTTGGAGTATAATCCTTCAATTAAAACCAAAGGAATTCCCCAATGATCAACCAAATCCCTTAGAAACTGAATGGTTTCGGGGCGTTCCTGTCCTGTATTGGCAAAAACATATAGTTTTTCAAAATCTGAATATTTAGGGCTGGTTTGGATGTGTCTGGCCATCATCGCTGATGATCTACCCCCACTAACAGAAATAAGTAATTGTTTTTTCATATCAACTGACCAATTCAACATACTCAGCCCAAGTTATGGAACGAATATTCTTTTCGGATTTTACAAAAAGATCCAACCACACATATCTAGCGGCTAAGTTGTATACCCTAACATCCCAAAAGTGGTTAAGACTTTGATTGTTTTTCTTTTCCCACTTGAAACCAACTACATTTCCGTCCCTGATCTCTTCAACCCTTCGCTCACCTTCAAAATGTTGGAAAAAGCTTGTCATGGTATACTTACCATCCGTTGGTTGGGGAAAGTTCATAAACCCAGGTGGTTGATAATCATCATTGCCTTTTTTTAGTTTTATGTAGCTGCTCAATTCATCTTTAAGTTGGTTTACCTCAAGCAAATAAAGCGTGTTTACTTCCCTGGACAACTTAACCATAGGGGTATCCTTTAAAACACTTCTATATTTGATATCACCTTCCCCTTTGATGCCAAAAATAACCCTATCGTGAATGCTGTCTATGAACTGAAACGCAAGTCTTGTAAAGTACCCGGTATCAATTAGGGTCACCAAAGCGGACATTGTACCCTCTCCACTTTCTGTTGGCCATTCTTTTCTAATCAACTTTTCAAAAATTGGCCACACACTGTTAAGATACCCATGATTATAGGTATACTTTTCCCTGTCACCATCTGTATTTCTTTCAAATTCTGTTTTATCGCGATCACGCTTAAAGGTTCCAATACTTCCATGATCAACGGAATAAGTGGCACCAGATTTAGAATGTGCAACCAACTCCCAATCCAACCGAACATCCTCTTTTCTATCTGTCATTATTCCATTAAGGTCACACGCCAATGTCAACATGATTATTGGGCCATTGCCTTGGGCTTCACTAGTTAGGTCCGGGACCACTCCGGGAAGATATTGACAGGTGTTTTTCATCAACTCATTTACCCTTGGAGTTTCTCCGGTTTCTTTCCAAGTTTGGCCTAACCTGATGTTTTTAAATGTCTTTAATTTACCAGTATCGACAACTCCATTTTGCGGGTTGGCATCAATCCATTCATAAACCAAATCAACCCAACTTGTAAATCCAGGGGGGATTATGAGTGCGTTTAAATAGTAACTTCTAATCTGGGGTCTTTTTGGTTTCGCGGTTGGAATCCACTTACCTTTTAAGTTTAAACTGTATTTTTGTTTTTGATCGATTTTACCACGGCATAATTGGCACTCATAGTGTACACTATCCTCCTTAAGTGATCCTGAATCATCAAGTTCATATTTGATGCCACCATAGGTTTTATCATCTCGTTTGACCCTCCATTCAACAGCAATCCAGCCTTCACAATGGGGACACTGCCAATGCCATTTTCTTTGATCCCCTTGGTTATAAATTGGTTCAATGTTGGAAGTTTGTTCTACAGCTGGGGTAGATATATAAAACTTCTTCGATGTGTTTCCATATGATGTTGCCCTTCCTTCAACCAATTTTTGTGTAGAACCTTCCTTTTTATCGTCACGGGGGGCGGCTTCCCAATCATCAGCAAAAATATATTTAACGGAAAATTGCCGCATTTTATCCGCGTTCTTGGTTCCCTGCATGATTAACTGGCCCCCTGCAAATTCTTTTCCTGTTGATGTATCACCTGTGCGTTGGTTTCTTTTTCTAACAACGTTTGGTCTGATTAAATGGGAAATTCCAGCACTTTCTATAATAGGATCCAAACGGGTTTCGATTGAGTTTTTACCAAGTTCCTTATCACCGGCCATAAATAATATTGGGGCAGGGGTTTCAGAAATTATATAACATATTCCAGGTATAATTACCCCTTGTGTTAGCCCGGATTGGGCGCATTTCATTACAGCAACGGTTTCAACTGGATTTGTTGGACTAAGATTATCAATTATTTCACGGGTATATGGTGATCTATCATAGCTGAAGGGACCAACATACCTGGAAACATCGGATCCTAATTTTACATTTGCTTCGGTCCAATCACTTGGTAGTGGTTTTTCTACTCTGAAATCAAATATTTTTTCATGTATTCCGTGATATGCTTGTTGAATGGTTGTTGTGTGTACTTGGAACATAATTCAAAATATTTTTTGGTGCCTACATTGGGCACAATACCATAAATCCAGTTTTTTACCCCCTTTAGTGGTGTTGGGAAGGCCGTTTGCAATCTTTCTAAAAGCCTTTATATTACACTTTGGGCATGTACTATATTTATCCAAACTATTTTCTCTCTCCCCTGTTTCTGACTTCAGCATAATCTTTAATTGCTTGATTAACCTCAATAGCTGATTGAGATTTAGTTTCTTCTATTGCTTTTTGTAAATGTTTTCTCATTTGATCGGCCATCTCACTTAAGTGGGTTCTGTCACCTCCTAGTATTTCACAATAAGTGGATGCAATGTTTTCAGCTTCTGTTTCAAACGATCTAAAAACCGCTTGGATATTGACGGTCAAAATCTTTTCAACCAATTCAATGGGCATTAGTTTGCCCATCTTTCTTTGAATTTCTATACGCTTTAGCTCATTGTCTCTTTCAGATTTTTCTGCATCCGCTTGTTTCTTCCTTAGATCCAGGTTCCACCTGATAACTTCTTCCTGACTTGGTTCTGAAGCTGGGCGAACTTCCTTTGTTGGGGGTGGTGTAGGTTTTTCAACTGTGGGTTTAGTGGTTTTTTTTGGGGTAGGGTTCTTTGGTTTATCAATTTCAGTATCGTCAATTTTATCAAAATTCAACCCACGTCCATTGGTCTGTGATAAAATGTAAAGTTTGTTCAGTTCATAATCAGTGTCGATAAAATCCCCAGACTTAAATATTTTTTTTCGGCTGATGTGTTGCCTTATGGTTCCGTAACTCTTACCGATGGCTTTAGCAAAATCTTTAGGGGTTAACAACATCCTGTTACACTTGTTTTTATTGGGGTTTCGATGCTTTTTTTGAGTTGTAACACTTTATCGTGTTACACATGCTGTTACAGATATCAAAAGTGTGTCAAGCATGCTTTTTTCGGCGTGCGCAACGTATTCCGATGGGTATCTATTTGGTTTACAGTACCTTATACCCATTTCAATCAACACATTCAACTTCGTTAATTAATTCTTCTTCGCTGATGTTCAGTACTTTACATAAATCGTCAATCGTTTCTTTCATTACATAGGTTTGCTTGATATTCTTGATGCCCGTAGTATTCAATTTACATAACCAAACATTGATGTTTTCAAAGACATACTTATCCGGGTAGCTATCAACCATGAGCAGTGCCAGCTGCCTAATGTTATTGATGGTTTTCTCCCCTTCTTTTAACCTACGAGCATCTTCTAAAATTATAGCTCTTTTAATCCGTAGCTTGATTATACTCCCCATATCTAAAAAAGTTTTATAAAAAATTGGAAATCATTACCCCCCTGCCCCATAAAAATTAATGCCTTAGACTATCTCCATCCCATCTAATGACATTGAACATTTCAATAAGCCTATCACCAATACGCTCCCCATATCGTTCTTCAATTTCGGTTGGATGAAGATTTGTTGTCACATAGGTAATGGCCTTATTCCTATGCCTTTCAAAGAGAATGTCACCAAACAGTTCAAATTGGTTGAAACACTTATGTTCAGCCCCTAAATCGTCTATATAGAGCTTGTTTCTCTGATAATATTCTAGGTCAACAACGGTTTTGTTTCTACCCTTTGCTGAGTGCATAAATTCATTCACAAATCCGGGAGCGGAAATCTTTGTAAAACCAAAGGCATGGCGTTCATATTCCTCAAAAAGCTCTTTGTTGATATTGGTTAAAACATCAAAAAACATAGTTTTCCCAACCCCAACTGGACCATAGATAAAAAGCCCTTTTTTTAAACTCGCCTTGGATTCATTGGTAACCAAGTTGTATCTATCAAAATTTGGGTCGCCCATGAAATACCAAGCCAATGTTTTGATTATCTTGTTAACTTGATACTTCGGTTCAAGTAAACGGCTATGCTTCTCAAATAATCCATAAAAATCAATGCTGATCGCTTGTTTTTTCGACATCTCAGGATATTTGGAATATACCCCATGAACCGCTTTGACTTGATTATCACTTAACCCATCAGCATTGGCTTTCTTTTGGGTTAAATTCCTGATTGCATCTTGTGGTGTTTTTGGAATGAAACTCATAGATTCTGAAGTTTTTTATTTGTTTTGGTCTTTTCAGATGCCTTTACCGACTTACCATTTGCATTTTTTTGATATTCAGCAATCAGCCATCTGTTGAAATGCTTTTTATATCCCTTAAGGCTTTTTTCGGTTTCACCATCATTCCAAATCAGTTCATCAAACCTTTCCAATAATTCATCCAGCTTGGTAAGTGAAAATTGTTTGTTATATTCATTTTTCACGGTCCTGACAATTCCTTCTTTCCAAGTAATGGAGTTTTTTATTTCATTCTTCACTAAATCCAAATCAACCACTTCTTCAAATCCAATGGTCGTTTTTTCCCCCACACCCCCTTTTTCTTTATTAGTTATATATATATTATCATTATCATTTTCAATTGAAGGGTTCAACCTTTGGTTCAACCATTGGTTGAACCAAGATTCATATTTTTTATATATTTCTTTTTTTGATAAATAAGAGGTATCAATATCCATTAGCTTTGAACTAAGTAACTTCCAAACATCTGGGTCAAATGAGTGTTCTTTACGCTTAACCCTTATAAATACAGCTACTTTGGACTTTTTAGCTTGATTATCCAAATACTCTTTTCTACTATTTAGAACTGACTTCATTTTTGCATTTTCCAACCCACCGTTATCTGTCGGGTTGAACTTATGGTGTAACCATTGGTTGTACCCGTCAACAAACCTTTGGTATTCACTTATTTTTACCCCAGCTAGATCTGCTAAATCTTCAATGTTGTTTGGTAACACCTGTTTGTCTGCTTGGTGACATAAAAGGTTTATATACCAACCCCTAACATCTGCTGGCATTCCTTGGGTGCTGACCAACCATTCTTTATAATAGAATGGAAACGTAAAATCTTTATTCATTTCAATAGTTATTTTAATTCTAGTGCCAATAAAGCCACACTTTCATTTTATCATCCATTTGCATTAAAAAGGCTCTTACAGCCTTGTTTCTCCATGTTTCATTCAATTTCCAATCTTCCAGATTGCCTTCAAGGAAGATTGATTTTAAACGCCATACAGGTAACTCTTTGATGATGTCACCATATAGGGTTTTAGTGGTTGGACCAAAGGTTGAATTATCAAATGCCCCACTAGCCACATGCGATTCTACTGGAAGTTTGACCGGTTTACCATGCAATCTTTCTGTTTCAATTATCTTTTCAAATAACACCTCATCATAAGCGAATTGAAGCACATCCAATGACCTAAGTTCATTTGGTTTGTATTGGGGAAGTATTTTCAGTTTTAAAGCCATCAAATGAGTTTTAGATTATTTATTATGGCACTTAAAACATCCATTACAATGCTGTTTCCGGATTGTCTATAGATTTGAGTGTCGCTAACTGCTATCTTAAAATAATCTGGGAAACCCATCAGTCTTAAACATTCCCTTGGGGTAAATCTTCTAATTTTAAAAGATTGGCCACTATCATTGCTTATCAATACCCCGTGCCGGTCCTGTGAGGTCAAAGTAAAACTAACCTCACCATTGGTTTTAAACCTTCTTCCGTTTTGATCCTTATTTTTGATATCTGGAGAATTTACAGGGATACAAATACCTTGATTACATGAAGCATCAAGAGTTTGAGCAACCTTTTTACCTACTCTACCCCTTCTAGTTTTTGAATTTGGGTGTGAAAAATTGATTGAATCATACTCCGTTGCTTCTTCAAATCCTTTTGAATTGGCTGATTTAACCAACACACATGGTTTTTTTCTAATATCCGTACCACCCGAAGATCTAAGTGATGGTGCCTTAGAATCAATAACAACACCAGAATCTTTATTTTGCCATCTTACACATACAGGATGAGATATATATGTTTCCCCTTGATTATGAACTCCTTTACTATAGTTTGAGGTTATTGCAGTACTTATACCTTCCCCATCGCTAATGTTAAATCTATTTCTACCACGTTCTTTCTGACCTTTAAATAAGTATTGGACAGCTTTTTTAGTTAAAAAATATTTTTCATCAACCTCATCTTCAAGAATATCAATTAATTGCTTTTCTAATGTAATAGGACTAGGCCATTCAAATCTATTATTAACATCATCCCGGATACCAACAATAAAAACCCTTTCCCTGTTTTGGGGCACACCAAAATCAGTTGCGTTCAAAACCTTGATGTAGATGTGGTATGGTACAGCATCATCATGTGGAAACAATACCTGGTTGCCATCTATGCTTTTTCCACCCAATAGCTGTATCCATTTATTGAAAGTCCTTCCTATCGGATTCTTGGGGTCATTGGAATCTTTATCGTGGCTTAGAAGTCCTTTAACGTTCTCGAATAGGAAATACCTTGGTTTGTTCTTTTGGATGAACTCATGGCTGTTGTAGAACAGTATACCACGCTTATCACCCTCACCTTTTCGCTTTCCGGCAATGCTGAAAGCCTGGCGGGGTACTGTGCTGACATAAATGTCCAATGGATCCTTTGGTATATCCCTTTGGTACATATTGAACGGGAAGTAGAAACTGAAGGATTTGGCAAACTCATTTGCTTCATTCAGAAACCTGATATCATCAACTGTGGGCTCTTCTTCGCTCAATGCTATTTTCTTGACGCCATCAGCGTATTTTTTGTGTTGTTTGGTTCTGGCCAGCTTTAAATCTTCCACAGTGCCATAGTTGGCCAAATAGCTTATACGGGCATAGTAATCAAAGTCACATGCGAATTCTTCAGTATACTCTATTCCAAGGGCTTTTAATGCCTGTATAAAGGCACCTATTCCACTACAGTCACTTCCTACTTTTATCATTTCAAATTATTTACCAATTCTACCAATACATCACCATGGCATTTTTGAGGGTGGCACCAACAACCAAGAATCTTCCCTTTTAGCTCATGTAAATCTTTCAACAGATGTTTGCCTTTTCCATTGGTAATCCATTCCCTATATTGCTCAACAGCTTTTTCACGGGAGGTAACTTTGAATTTAGCCAAGGTCCCTTCTTTGTGAGAAAATGGATTTCCCCATTTACTTGGTCTACCTATATACACATCAAATGCTTCTTTTTTACAATGAACTACTTTGGTGTTTGTCATTATTATGATTTGAGTTTGTAATATTCAGTTACCAACCAAATAATGGTGCCTAGGCTTATAGCTATGGAAATAAGCAATAGCCAATCTCCCTTATGATATTTATACCACTTCATCAGTAAACCTTAAACCAGTTATCCGGGAACGCCTTATGGGAGTACTCTTTGAGTCCACAAATCATGCACTTCCTTCTATTGTGTTTTTTTTGATCATGACGTTTCCAGTAATGACCGAATATGTAGCAGAGTATTCTCATGGTTTATATATTTAAAGGTTTTACAAATCTGTTTGGAGCTTTGAATAATATGCTTTAGATATTTCTTCCCTAGATCTAACTGTACTTATGTGGCCTATTTCAAACTCCAATTTTTCTATTTCATAAAAAGCATCTATTTTTTCTTCATCACTCATTCTGCTCAAAGCATAGGGTTTCCAAAACTCTCCCATTGCCTTCATTAAGGTGTTGTGTTTTGCTCTACCTTCAAGCCTGGATTGCATACCAGCAATTTTCTTTCTATACCCCTTCTGATCTGATTTTGTCCAAAGCAAGGCCAATGATGCTTTTATTTTTGACTTTATGTCTTGCACCGAATAAATGTTGCTTTGGGAAATTTCTATAGCTAAGTATTCGGATATTTTATCTATATCATTCTCCATTGCTATTGTTTTATCAGATAAAAGCTCACATCCTTTTTTAACCAGCTTACCAAGGCCAGGTAAGTGTTCAACTTCAAATCCTTATAACTCCATACCCTTTGGAATATGGAAGAAGCTAATCCCATTTCCTTTGCACCTTGGATTTGGGTCTTTCCTTCCTTTCTCAATTTTATGAGCATGTCACGGTGTAGTTTTTCGTGGTCTAGTATCATATTAAGGTGTTTTACTATTGCTGAAGTGCAATAGCTACTTGTAACTTGGTGTAGTTCTTCAACTTAATTTCAGCCATGGCCGTATCAATTATTTGAGGTGCTAAACTTTCAAGTGATCCGTTTAGTGTGACTGTAAAAGCCCCCATATCAGTTGTTTCCTTGTTTGATGCACTATAAGTGACTCTGCAGGTTTTTTCTAACATATTTTTTCTATTTAATTGTTTCGTTCATTTTTAATTGTTCATCAATCCAACTCTGGTCCTGTATCAACCTGAAGGTTCTCACTACAGCGAAATTGGTTATCTTGAAGTATTCAAACCTCAACCCATATTGATGAGTTTTAAGCTTATCAAATACATTTTTTTGGATTGTTTTGGGAGTTATATCAACCAAATCCTTTCCATAGATAAAATCAGATATTTCACTCATTACAATGTTAGCTATAGTGCTTTCCGGATGGAATAGGGACTTGTACAGTTCTTCAATTGACCCTATGGAGTATCCTACGGCACCATTAAGGGTAACCGTCTTTAAATCCTTTGTGGTGAGTGTTTGCATGGATAGCGGGACCACCCTTAACCTTGACTCTTGGATGTATACACTATCAAAGTAGGGTATCTTGAAGTAAACACCCTTTTCCACTTTTTTGATGCGTTTTCCAAACCTGACTATCAACCCTGTTTGCCACGGTTGAACTATTACCCAAAACTTTACACTTTGTAGTAGGTATTGGATGAATTCTTGTATTTGGTTCATACCTAAGTTTTAAAATTCATTACAGCATATTAGCTGTGTTTTTGTTTCCCTTTCGGCAAAATCCTTGAAGGATTCTATTTTCTTATATCCACCAGAATAATCTTCTTCATTATAATCTTCTTCATCTTCATCCGGTTCAGGTTCGTTAGGATCTATCAAGAAATAGGCTGACAAACTTTCTATGGGTATTTCCGTGATAATGGCACCTTCAAGGTTACCACAATCTGTAAATGACAAATAAAACTTATCGGATTCTTCCCTGTTTGGTGCTAAAACCCATTCTTTGAATGCTCCACTTAGATATGGGAATTTGTATTCAAATACCTTCATATTGCTCATACCTCAACTTCGTTTTCTTGGTTAATCAAATCAAGCACCGTGGGGGCGTTAAGCTCATATTCCAAGCCTTTTAGGTAGAAAAGGCCATCATCGTAGTAATCCGGGTTCAGTTCAGTTGAAATTGCGTTTCTGCCCATCTTCATGGCCATGTAGGGGGTGGAAAACAATCCCCCAAAGGGATCATTGATCATATCTCCCTTGTTGGTGAACCTGTTGATTAACCTTTCAATGATGTCCAACTGAAGTGGACAAATATGCTTCTCCTTTTTTCTGTTGGCCTGATTTGCATTCAGGGTTTTCATGCGATTGATGTCGGTCCACACCAAATCATTTCCGGATGTGGGGGGCACTGTCATAAATAGCTTACTGAGCCTTCCCAGCTTATCCAGATCGTTACATACCCTCAAATGCTCCTGAAAATCGTATATGTGGCTTTTATCGTAGTTTCTCCACATATTGAACACATACTTCATATCGGCCTTTTGAAGCTCATCAAAGCTTAGAAATCGGTTTCCTGATGATTTCCAGTAGGCGTGTGCATCCAATTGCCATAAGCTCAACAGGTAATCATCTATTTTCTTTACCACTGGATCATCAGCATAGGAATTTGATTTGTTTGTTGGTGCCTTTCTGAACAGTAGGATGTACTCAGGAAGGCCAACACCCATTTTTGTAGCATCCTTGCGCTGTTCACCCCATGTGAGCCGATATGTTTGGTTGTTTTCCCTGACTACGTCCGTGGTAACGGTAATCTTTCCAACTAAATGGAAACCGTGTCTTTCAAAATGTGCAACCGTCTGTCCGGAAAAGTCCTTTATCGTTGTGAAGCCTAAATTGTTCTGGTGGCTGTACTGGATCCTGTCCTTTACGTGGATGGCGGCAATGCGCCCAGGTTTCAATGTCCTTAACAGGTTGGGGGTGAGATGGTCCATTTGTTGGAAAAAGCCATCATTGCCGTAATTGTGGCCAAAGTCGTTGTAGTTGTCACTGTACTCATAATGGTCACCAAATGGAATGCTGGTAAGTATCATGTCCGTACTGTTGGATTCCATTTCCTGATGGACCAACACGGTATCATCATTGTATACCTTCGAGCCGGCTACCTCGGCATAACGCCTGTTATTGAACATCTGTCTTTTCATATCTGATTTGATCTTATCTGAGTTAAGGCCAAATTCACGTACCAAATTGACCATGGCCACCTGCAGTTCAATATGGCGTTTCCATTTTTCCATAAATACGGTCCATACCTCATGTTCGTTGTTGGTATAGATGAAATGGGAATCCACTGGAAAAAGCTGGCCGAATCTGTAGATCCTGTGTATTGCCTGGATGGTATCGTTGAACTTGTAATCAATTCCCAAGAATATGGATGTGTGGCAGTGTTCCTGAAAGTTGCATCCTTGTCCTGCTATCACCGGTTTGGTAAGAAGTATCTGGAACTTTCCCTCACTGAACTCTATAAGCTGTTTTTCCTTTTCAATGTTGGATTGGGAACCGTACACCGATTTGAAGGTGATATCCTTCCTTTTGGACAGTTCCTTTTCCAATGCCAACCTTTCAGCTTCCCTATGGTGCCAGATGATATAGTTCTTGGTTGGATCCTTGTCCACTATCTCCATGGCCTTTTGAACCCGGATTGAAATGCTGTCCCTTTTTTCACGGGAACAATCAACCAAGCTTTTGGTAATATCCTTTACAACTATCAAACGCCCATCCTTATCATAGATGGGTTCAGTGGTATAGTTGTTCACCACATGTTCAATTACGTTCAGTGGTGGTAGGATGTATCCTGTATCATCAAAGCCCAGATCACTTGGTTTGTTGATGAAAACAGCCCATGTGCTTACCCATTTCCAGAATTCTTCTTTCTTGTTTTCGTAAAGGGTAAGGTTACCTGCTTTGGTACTGTCACGTTGGAAGAACCTTGTTAAGGCATGTCCACGGTCAACAACTCCTAAGAAAACGGCATAGTTCAGAATTTCAATGTAGTTGTTGGGTGTTGGTGTCGCAGTGAAAACAAATCTATAGGGCACTTGGGTAAAGTAGTCCAACACATAGTTTGTGGTTTCAGTCTGCAGGTTTCTTAATATGGATGCCTCATCAAATGATACCCCACCAAACTTTGTAGGGTCAATATCTCCCTTTCGTATTCTTTCGTAGTTGGTTAGGTAGATTTTGGGTTGGTAATTTTTTATGGTTTCGGTATCGGATATGTATTCTACTTCATAACCGGTGTTTAGCTTTAAATTGTCCCTTTTGAATTCGCCAACCACTCCCAATGGCATACCAATAAGGAACGGTTTGTTGGTATGTTTGATTATCTGTTTGGCAATCTCAAGCTGCATGAAGGTTTTGCCCAGACCAAAGGAAGCAAAACAGGCACGCCGGCCACCTTCAACCATCCATGGCACTATGGCCTTCTGGTGGTCGAACAGTGCCTTGGACAGCTGCTTTTGTCTTAAGGGAAACCCAAAGTCCTGGGCAGCTATTATCTTGCTTTCTAAGAAGTCTACGTAGTTGGACATTGGCTAGTTTGAATTCAGGATTTGAATTTTTGATATTTCTTCTTCAGATAAGGTTTTCCAGCCTTGGGTTCCTTTCCAATCAAATGGTATGATTGGTTGTACGTTTTCATAAACATGGCACCACAGATATGGATTATACTTTACCATGCATTTTTCTTCATCTTTAGGTTGCATTGGTCTTACAGCTACCAAATCACCTATTGCAATGGCTTTACCATAAAGATTTGCATCTACATTATGCTTTATCATGTTTTCAGTAACCATGTGGCCTGAGATAAGACGGGTATCTTTTATTGAATAAGGTTGTTTGCTGGCACAGATCAGAACTTTCCCCCTATATCGGGTATTCCAGGTTCTTGTTTCTATTTTGCCATACAACATCAATGAAGCATAGGGTTGTTTCCAACTTAATGCCCTGATTTCTTTTGGTATTTCATTGATCATATAATTAGTTTTAAAATGGCACTAGGCTTCACACGCTTTTAGGGTCTTGCTGAAGAAGAAAGGCGTGTTATCTGATGTTATAGAAACGGCAATTAGAAATACACCCTTCCACCTTAGTGCCATTGATTGTTTTTATGGTTTACATAGGCATCTAAGCCAATTGATATCCAACCCGAAACCAACCATTAAATAGGTTTCAAATCCTCCCCTGTAAGCATTGTCAAAGTCCACGTTTATCCAGGTATCTTCACCAACCTTGAAGCTGTTCCTGATGGTTATGAGCGGATATATTGCTTGGTGTTCAATGTTGTATCCAATCCCCGGACCAACATCCAATCTGTAATTCCTTTCTTCTATCCGGTATTTGATGTTCAACTCTGTGGTGAAGTAGGAATCGTTCTTTACCATGGTGCTCCTGAAGTTTGCACCAACCCCTATCTTACCAATGAACTCCGTATGGCCAACATCCCATGATAAGGTGTTGCCATCCAATCTATCCTGTATGTCAACTACACCAGCATTCAAATGAAGCTGGGCACTGATAATGGTGGGAAGTATCAACAGTATGTAAAATGTTTTTTTCATATCTACCTTTTGAATGATTTAATCTGGGCACGTAATTGTTCATGCCTTTCAAATTCCACGGGGAAGTTTTTCTTTTGCCACTCCCTTCTTGCGGCTTCATGGGCTTGATAATCCTTTAAGCAAAAGCTGGTTGTTGAAAACCATTTACCGTTCCTGCAGATATCAACTTCTTCACAGTTATCCGGAAAGGAAAAATGTGTGTGGTTTGGCCATCCACCCTTTCTTAACTTTCGTATACCAATACCAAAGTGGTTTGATATGTAAAATGAGTCTGAATCCCTGTACCAAATCTTTAATGCTTCAATTATGGCGTAATCATGCCCTAGATTTATACTGCGCTGCTGATCAACTTCAAAGTTTGACCAATACAATGGACGTTCCTTTTCTTCAGTTACCTTGATACAAACAGCTTGAACCTTTACAACCTCACCCTGCCATTTCAATGGTATTTTTCCTAAATTCTGTACAGCTGGTTTCTTCATGGTCAATTGTTTGAAAATTGAAGGTCTAATCCATCCTTTTTCTTATGGCGGTTCCGGCACCGTATAACTATTATCTTAGTATCCCAACACAGTTCCGTTCTGCCCGTTTCTTTAGCTTTCTTAACACTTACATCATGGCTACAGTCCAATGGACCTGAATTGGCATTGGCACCACATTCTTCACAAAAGTTGTAACCGTATTCATCCCTTTGGTTTTGAAGAACCTTGGCCTTTGCTTCACGGGTACGGCTATCTATTGTGGATTGGCTTACCCGTTCACCATCTGATGTGAAGTAGTGGTTCATGCGAAATGCATCTTTATCTTTTCCCAACCAAATTGACCCCTCAACAATCCTAAAGCCTCTTTTAAGGGATATTCTGTTTTGGTAAGGTTTCGCTGGGCCATGAAATTGGAACAGCCACCACTACATGCACCGGTCAATAACCTAAATTGATTGACTGTTATGGTTTGGGTTGACTTGATTTGGTCAACCATATCTTCAACATTGAATGTTTCCTGTAGAAATTTGAAATTGACATCCTCTACAGCTTGACGGATGGTATCAGCATGTGCCCAAAATTTATCCTTGTTGGCCACATAACATTTTCTATTGGTGTTGAAGAACTTACCCTCAAAAATGTTGGTATCTGATACCTTTTTCTTACTTCTCATTATGGTGGCAACACCATCAACCATGTGAATGGTCTTATTGCCCTGGGTAATCCTGACCCCATCCAGAAACGCCCAATCACCGATGTGGGTCACGCTGTTGGGTATTTCTACCTTGGTCAATTGGTTGTAGCGAAACGCCCCAGAACCGATGTGGGTCACGCTGTTGGGTATTTCTACCTTGGTCAATTGGTTGTAGCGAAACGCCCAATCACCGATGTGGGTCACGCTGTTGGGTATTTCTACCTTGGTCAATTGGTTGCTTTCAAACGCCCCAGAACCGATGTGGGTCACGCTGTTGGGTATTTCTACCTTGGTCAATTGGTTGTAGCGAAACGCCCAATCACCGATGTGGGTCACGCTGTTGGGTATTTCTACCTTGGTCAATTGGTTGCTTTCAAACGCCCCAGAACCGATGTGGGTCACGCTGTTGGGTATTTCTACCTTGGTCAATTGGTTGTAGCGAAACGCCCCAGAACCGATGTGGGTCACGCTGTTGGGTATTTCTACCTTGGTCAATTGGTTGCTTTCAAACGCCCCAGAACCGATGTGGGTCACGCTGTTGGGTATTTCTACCTTGGTCAATTGGTTGCTTTCAAACGCCCAATCACCGATGTGGGTCACGCTGTTGGGTATTTCTACCTTGGTCAATTGGTTGCTTTCAAACGCCCCAGAACCGATGTGGGTCACGCTGTTGGGTATTTCTACCTTGGTCAATTGGTTGTAGCGAAACGCCCCAGAACCGATGTGGGTCACGCTGTTGGGTATTTCTACCTTGGTCAATTGGTTGTAGCGAAACGCCCCAGAACCGATGTGGGTCACGGGCAACCCCTGTATTTCGCGAGGGATTTTAATTTCCCTTATTTTATGATCATTAATCCCCTCTATTTGAACGGATTCACCATTAATGGTTTTATAAATAAATTTTTCCATGATTGAATTTTTTAATCTTTATGAAGCAACAAAGGCAACACCATTATTCTTTTTCCATCACCATCCTTAAGAATCAAAGCCCTGTTAGATTCGGTCATGTTCAACACAACCTCATCCAAGTCAATGCAGTTGAGGGCTTTCAAAAGGAAATGGGCATTGAACCCTATGGGTAAACCACTCCCATCCAATGTACCTTCCACGTATTCCTTGCCTTGGGTATTAAATGCGGGGTCATTGGCGGATACTAGGGTAATATCATTGGATACATCAAAACGGACACCCTTTTCCTTCAGGCTGGCATATACGACTGAAAGCCTATTGAGTGCACCCAACAAAGCCTCCCTATCACAAGAAAACTTGGTCGTGAATTCATAGTTTGGCATAACCCTGTCCGTATCCGGAAACTGGCCATCGGTCAACAACATTGAAACTGTTGTCAAATCATCTTTTACAATCAGTGATTTTTCAGTGTATCCAATTGAAGCCGTGGCACTGTCAAATTCAACCGTTTCAAAGTATCCCACACATCTATTTGGCAACAACAAACTGAATTCTTCATCCGTTTCACCAAGGATGTTTTCATATACACTGTGATTATCTGAAGCAACAATTTTTAAATGGCCATTTTTGCCAAAAATGTGGACATTGAAGAACATCCTTAAATCATCATTGTTGGTGAATTTTTTGGCCTCGATGATAGCTTCAAAAAATTGGTGCTTATCGAGCCCTAAATCTTTAGCCCCGGATTCAAAATCAACCGTTGGAAATGCGTTAACATCATCCAGTGGAAGTTCATAGGTGCTATGGGAAAGGTTTATGATTGCAATCTTATCATTAACCTCAACTTCGATGTTCGGTGCCACCGCGTTCTTTACAATGGCCGTGAACATCTTATGATCAACACAGAAAGTGCCATCAGTATCAGATTCAACCTTTAGACTGGTCTGGGCAGTCTTTTCATAATCGGTACCGGTAATGGTCAGTAACCCATCATTTGTTTCAAACATGGCACATGCCAGTATTGGTGTTGAGGGGTTGTTCTTTATACATGGTGCTATCCTGCCCATGGCATTTAAGAATTGCTTGGTGTCAATTTTTATTTTCATGCCTGTACAGGGTTTAAGTGGGTTTCAATGAACTTTTCTAGGTTTTCAATACCTATTTGGTCAAAGTTTTCAAACAGGGATTCCACCCTTATATTCTGATGTACCTTATCCAAGTGTTGGGAATATTGGTTGGCCTCAGCTTCATCCAACAATTCCCTTAAATCTTCGTTGGAACCTTCCAACCCAACTATCTCAGATAACACTGTATCAGAGCAGCTGATTGCAGCATTGAGATTGGTCATTATTAAACCAGTATCAATGTTGGGGTGGTTTTCCTTCAAAATTTTTGTTTGCCTAATTGCTGCATCCAAATGGCCTTGTAGCTTATTGATTGACATACCACTAATGATTTACAGGTTCAACTTTGAACGCAACTAATGAAAGGAAGGGGCGCGTACCGTTGTTTTGGGTATCAACAAGCCTTCCACGTAGGGCACAGGTAACTTTGTAGTTCTTACCTTCTTCAAAATCATCCAGTAAATCAGTGTTGTGCTGCAACAATTCAATACCGTAGTAGTTGGGGTGTTGTTCAACCGTGGCTATGATAACCTCAGCTTTCTGAAATCCGTTTTCACCATAGGTTTGGATTTCACCTTTTTGATGGCATGCGCCAATTATTTCAACATTCATATTCAATAGTTTATATTAATTCTTGCTTTACTTTTCGCTTTCTAAAAAACCCTTTGTGTTGGGGGTGTTCGTTTTCAAATAGACGGGCATAGAAGGCAGTGTAATTGTTGTTGATCTTATATCCATCTTCCTTTACATCACCTTTGGTTTCCCATCTGATTCTTTCACAGATGCCTTTGGCACCATAATTTTTAAAACCTTTTTTGATTGCTTCCAGGGTAATTTTTTTGAACATCCTGTACACCTCTGGATACTTCCGGTGAAATGCCAAAAACTTTGTTTTCAATGACGGTTCCACATCGTTCATTAATTCTTCCACTGAAATTTGATCGGTCCACATAACGGTTACTTTTTTTTAAATCCATCTACTATCGTGAACACCAACAGATAAATGCACAGGTAAACCCAAAATGCTGTTTTGTAATGGCCCTCAATCGCCTTTAAAAACTCTTCCATCTTTATCTACTTTAGCATCCAGTTTTTGCTGTTCTTCTTTATAATGTCGAAGCCTACCACGCCAATAATTCTTTATATCTTCCAACAATACAGGGCGGTTGGTATTGACCTTATCGAGATAGAACAAATGATCATTGATCTGTCTGATATGTTCGCTTGGGTTCTTCACTGCCATTTCATTTATCTTGGTACGGCATAGCCGGCATGTTTCCCGTTCACATCAAATATTTGGTAGTGATAGCTTCGCTTTGATCGTGCGTAACCATAGGCTTCCAATAGATCGGTGAAGGTTTCGTTGTTATCTTTGTCAATCGGCACTTGGCAACCCTGATCTTTGAAGAACCTTTTGCTTTTCATACCACCGCATCCTTATAGGGCACCCCATGGATGCGTTCAAACTCCAATATCACACTGCTGAAAATGAACTTTCCCTGTTTTTTGGACGGGATGATCTTGCTTTCCGGGCTGTTCTTTTCCCTATAGAATTCCTTTTCGGACAACCCAAGTATTTCAATGGCCTCAGACTTGGAAAGGATTGCTTTCCTGACATCCTGCCTTTGGCTGGCCATCATCTTGTTAAATACCTTTTTGTCCACTATTACTGAATCCATATTCTTTGGGTTAATAGGGGCAAGCCTAGACCCGCCCCCATCCTTCAACCAACCAAACTCTAATCATCAATTCCAAGTACCCTTTCATATTCCCTTATTTCATTCATTAGGTCCAGATGTTCATTCTCAAGTACATTGTGAACTTTGGCAGCAACTTCTTTTGCTATTCGCATCTGTTCCGTAGGGGAATACTCGTTGGCATTGTTTATTATGGTGTTCACGCAATTGTGAACCGTATTTTCTATTTCGCTTTCACGGCTTTGGGTGGGGAATACAGCCGTTACCAGATTACTGAATGACCATTTCATCTTGCATCAGCTTTTCAAAGGTTTTGATATCGGTCTTTCCTTGGGTGATGCGTTGGCCACAGTTTTCCACTGCACGCTGCATCAAGGCCACGATTGCCTTTTCATTGGATTTGGCCAAATTGTTATGTCCATATCTCACCAAATCCACTGTGCTTACCGAAACGCTGTATTGTTCGGCTATTTCCCTTACATCCTGCTTGTGGATGTAATCGGTAAGGAACGCCACCATTTTACGGGGCAGTGGCTTACCATAATGCTGTTCCTTGAACTTACACATGGCCCAAGGTTTGATTTACCACAGTGTCAACTTTGTTTTCAAACTGGACCTGTTCCAGTTCAGCTTCTGAATAAACATCCACCTTAACATTGCCAGTTGGTAAGTGTTTGTGGATGATTGTCAATCCGGTTGATGTTTTCATAGGTGTTTCTTGCGTTTTAAAGGAAAATCAACGCAATAGTTCAAATGATTCAGGCTTTTGCCTTATATTGCGCTAACTAAATGTTTAATACAATATTATGTGATATATTTCACATGATGTGAATTATATCATGTGAAGTTATTAACATGTTATCAACATTTTGGATTTGACCGGAAAAGAGATAAGAGAAAAACGACTTGCTAAAGGTTGGTCACAGGAACAACTGGCAAGCCTTACTGGACAAACGAGGGAGACCGTAAATAAGCATGAAAACGGAAGTAAAATTCCGATGTCAAAACAAAGCGCTTACAAACGTGCCTTTCATGGATTATCCATGGATCATATTAAATCGAATGTGAAGGATGTCACACAAGAATACGATGCCCCAACAATTATTTTGGATGATAGTCTATTTGAAAGACCGGAAGATGTTGGTAGATTGATAGGGTTTTTGTTCAAAAACAGGGATAAGATGGAAAAGGATGTTCTGGGATCAAGATTTCTACATGAAATAAGGGTTGAAGGGGAAGATAAATTTATCAGTAGATTGATTGATTCAGCAAAGAAGTTGAATTCTGAAAAGGCCGATATTTTGAAGGAAATTGTTTTGTCAAATAAGATTACGAGGGATTAGACCCTTATTATTTCCATAAGTAAACATTCCAGATCATTGGGTAGGCCACCTTCTTTGATTTTGCCGTGAAGCTTATTTAATTCCCCATATTTGTTCAACTCTTCCCAAAATTCCAATTCCTTATCATTGCGCTGGTTTTCTTTCTCTGAAATTCTCTGGTCGAGTTCCAATAACACTTGGTCGTATAGGCTTTGATCGAGTTGCTTAAGCACCTCAACACCTTTTCTTCTGACCCTTCTACTTCTAAAAAGATCAGTCAATGATTTCTTCAGCTTTATCACGTAGTCGTTCTTCAAACTCTTTGGTTTCTTTTTGTATTTCCTTTCTGACATCATCACCGGCTTCATCAAACAATGTTGGTTTTATAGCGTGTTTCAACAGCCTTTTGTAGTATGTGTTTCGCATTTCTACCATAAAATCCAAAAAGCTTTCACGGATTTTGGCCAATTTATTTTCTTGGTTTTTACTTACATAGAAAGCCGCAACCGAAATGGATAGTCCTAGAATCCATAGTACCACCTTGTACATCCATGGCCGTAAATCATTCTCCGGGAAGAATATCCACGCTAGAAAGAATCCCACAATACTGCCATAGGATATTGCCTTGAAATTTTTTTCAGTTCTTTCTGAATTTTTATAACGGGGCAGACTTTTTATCAACTCATAATAAAGGGCACACAGTATCAACGCTATTCCAAAATTGTAAATAAACTTGTGCCATGATGGGAACCCCGATATTCTGGCGTTTTCCCTTATAATTTGGTGTAGTTCTGATTTTGATGATTCCTGGGCACGTAAAGTTTGAATCTCTGATTCTATGATACTGGAACCTTCTTTGAATTGGTCAAACGGTATTGAACCGGTCCTAAAGTCCTTGGAAAGTTGTATGAGTTGGTTTTCATTGTCTGATATCTGTTCCCTTACCAAATTCAATTGATTTTGGGATTCAGATACTTCTGGTTCAGTGAAGGGAAGAAATAAGTGGATGGACCAAACAACGGCCACTAGGACCGTTGTTATAAATGGTATGGGTTTCCTGACAATTCTATCCGTCACCGTCTTTATCGCCAGTGCTAGAGCCACCATCCTTTCCCGTGGCCTGATTGTCCATTTTTTTGATTTCGACTGCGAGGTTGTCATTTTCTTGATTGTCCGCTTCACAAGAGGTCAACATTGTCAATCCAAATGCAAATACGATTACAAAAATTAATTTTTTCATGTTCTTGAAATTTTAAGGGTTAAACATCCCTTAATCTATCTCAAAAACAGACACTTGTAAGTTGTTGGGGAAAATACTTATCAAGTTTTTATTAAATGTTTTGGGCGTACAATATAAATGGTTTTTCTAACCCACCATTATACAAAAACCCTAATTTTTTTATAGGTTTTCCCTAATAATCACAATTCATCGTTAAAAACCACACTTTAATCGACCATAAATTTTTTATGGTGATGTTTAAATATCTTAATGGTAAATAAACTACTCTAATGACAAAGAAAAAAATCGTTTGGGTTGCAATCTCAATACCTCTAATTTTATTGATAATTGCAGCTTTACAAGGAATTTACAAAGCACAGAATATGCAAAATGACCCATTAAATCTAGGACTTGAATATCCAAAATCACTGATTGGAAAACCAACTCCTTTTGATAAATGGATGGAATGGGGAAGTCCTGAAACCTTGGATGGAACAAATAACGAATATTGGGGCATATACCTTCCAAATGCAAACCTGACATTGATAACTTCAAAAGATTCTCAGATTGTAAAATATGCTTCATTTTCTAAAGTTGATGTGGTGGATAAAATAGAAGAATTGGAAAAATCCAATTAATGAGTTTTTCTATTGTTATCTTAATATCAGAAAACAAATCAGTATAACTATCATCAGCATTAACAACGCAATTATTATGGGTTTTTTAATGCGTAAATAGGACTGTTTCTTTTTACGGATGTCTTTTTTATATATCCTTTCGTGTGGTGTGCCGTTTGGATCAGCTAAGAAATCAGCCATTATCCATACCACTTCGTTATAGGTCAAAGGGTCGTTATCAAAAAGTTCATTACCTAGGTTTGTGTTGGAAAAGAACCTGTCCGCTAATTCAATGTTCCGTGTTGGCACCATAATAAAGATGTTACTTTTTTCGGGTTATTATTTTTTTCATTACCCTGTCCACCACCCTATCCGGTAGACGGGCACCATATCTGGAAGAAACACCCTGTTTTGAATGCCCTTGTATCTGCTTGATAGTACCTTCGTGTATTTGCAGCTGGTCACCCCACGTTTTAAAAATGTAGCGGGTAGATTTCGTGTTCATCCTATCTTTCAGTTCTAAATCTTCTGAAATCTTTTTTAGGGCACGCCTGGTATTGTTGATGTAGTGGCTATATGATTCCTTATCATTTGGATGGGGGATGAAGGAAAACACCCTGTCCCTGTAAGGGGTTCCGTGCTTCTTTATTATTTCCATCGCCATTGGGGTCAAAACATTGTCAATTGTTGGGCCACCGTTTGGGTGTCTGCGGTTTTTATATCGCTTGAACCTTATCCGGCCATTCCTGATGTTTTTTTTCCATTCCAGCAATGCTATATCAACAAAGTCATGGCCACCAATATAGAATTGGAACAACCACATATCACGTTTCTTTATCATTTTCTTGGCCGCTGATTCCCTCGTGAACTTATGCGGAGTGAAGTTCTTCCATTTTTTCATTTCATCCACCGTCATTTCCACAGGATCCTTTGAAACCGATTCATTGATAAGTCCCTTAAATGGATTAACGGATTTGATGCCCAGGGACTCACGCTTTTGGGCAGCAAGATAAACTGTTCTTAAGGTTCTCAGGTAAAAGCTTACACCACCGGTGCCACAATCATTTGCATACTTATAATTGGAAAATTCATTCAAAAACTCATAGTTGATGTCATTGATGGCCATATCATCCACTAACATAAAATCTTTCAGTTGTTGTTTGGTGTCAACAAAGGCTTTGATTGACTTCTTTTGCGAAATCCTTTCCTTTATAAATAAATCCCAAAACTCAAACAGCATTGCCTCATTGTCACCTTCCAAAGACCTCAGCTCTTTTTTTAACTGCAGTATCCGGGTTTCCCTATCATCAATACCGTTCTTTATCAATTCAAATGATTCAATAAGCCCTAAATTGTTCTCATTACAGTAATCTACCTCACGGACCAATTGAAATTCCCTGTCCAATAGTTTCTTCTTCAATCTACGGTAATCCGGATGCGATTTAAGCAGTCCATTGTCGCCCCAATGTTCAATGCTTGAATACTCTTTTAGGGATAAATATTTACGGCCATCATTATATATCCTGATTTTAATGGGATAACCTTTGCTGGTTTCCCTCCTGGTATCCAATATTATTTCTGCCTTTGTAGCCATGATTTGCACAAAATTTGCACACAAAACAGCTTAAATGTACCCAAATTGACCTTAATTGACCAAATAATTAGGTGTGGAATATTTAACATGGAAGTGGTGTGGAAATAAAAAACCCCCGTATTTACAGGGGTTTGAGAGGTGGTGATCGCGACAGGATTCGAACCTGTGACCGTCTGCTTAGAAGGCAGATGCTCTATCCAGCTGAGCTACGCGACCCAAGTTTGCGGGTGCAAAGATACTAATGTCAATGGTTGTAAAAAATATTTTTTTTATTTCTTACGGTCTCCCCGCTAATCAAACATTTGGCTAGTCAAACCCTATCTCCCCAATGCCTTTGTGACTGATTTTTATAACTTCCAATGGCTTTTTGTCCCAGGTCATGTCCTGCTCCACAAAATATTTTGCCATTCCAGAAGTCTCTTTTTCTGTCAAGATTCTTTTAAAATCGATATGGCCTTCCCCAACAGGAGCAAATTTACCTTCATCATCCATATCCTTTACATGCCATGACTTAAACCTTCCCGGATATTTTTCGAAGTAAGCCACTGGATCGGCCTCTGCCTTGGTAACCCAATACAAATCCATTTGAAAGTTCACATATTTTGGATCTGTGTTTTCCAATAAATAGTCAATGGGCACTATACCTTCGTCGTTCTTTTTATATTCAAAATCGTGGTTGTGATAGAGCAATTTCAAACCAGCGGCCTCACATTTTTTCCCCATTTCAGTTAGGATTTCTGCTAAATTGGCAACAGTACCCTTCATGCCCATTGTTCTGTTTTCAGCATTAAAAGTGAAAAGCCCCATAGGAGGCACGGGAATAGCAAAATATTCAAAACCTGCCGCTTTTACTGCTTTAATTTCCTCATCAATATTATCTAAAGTTGCGGACCCTTGGTGAGTACTAACGGGTTTTAACCCTAAACTTTCCAGATAGGCCTTAAAATCTTCCGGCGACATTCCATAGAATTTTCCTTCATTATATCCGGCCGCCTCAATATAGGCATACCCTGCATCGGCCACCTTCTTTAAGGTTGTTTTGGGGTCTTTACCCATATTGTCCCTCACCGTATAGAGTGCCAGTCCGCCAAAGTTTTCCTGCGCAAAAATTGTAATCGTAAAAAATGCCAAAAAAAGGGTTAGCATTCCTTTTGTAGATAAAATCCTGTTCATTGCTATTGTTTGTAGTTAATTGAAGTTTAATATGGCAACAATATACTGCTTTCCTTGCTAAATTCTTTTGTATGGATTGAGAATAGTACTATTTATAAACTTAAGGTTTAAGGTGTAAAAATCGTAATAGTGCTGAAACACAAAAACATCGTCAATGAATCATTGACGATGCCATAAATTATAAAAAAACGTTATGAAATTCTAAGTTTCCTTGATTACCAAGGTAACATTTACTTTAATATCATTGTCCACCTTGATCATACCCAGTGCCTTGCGGGGCGGCTCTAGGCCAAAATCGCTCAAACGGAGCTGCAAAGTACCGCTTACACAGATATTCTTTTGATCCTCGCATTTTAGGTTTGCTTTATATTGACGAGTAACTCCCGCGATGATGATTTCCATCCCAACACCAATTTCGTTGGTTTCCTGTTTTGGAGGTTCAACATACAAAAGGCGTAATTCCACTTGGGGATGCGATTCGGTCTTGAGCAACTCCCTAAAATCCTTGTTTATCATTTTACCGCCGCAGTCAAAACAATCATTTTCCAGTTCGAGTTTTGCATTCTCAAAAAGAATACGGTCGGATCGCTCATTGTAGATCATACGGATGGGCAACTCAAGCCTTTGTAAATTATACTTACAATTGAAAGTGTTTACATTGGTGGTTCCTGAAATGACCACCTCACTTTCTGAGGCTACTGAAACCATCATTTCTCGTTCAGGGTCTGAAAACCCCACAGCCAGTACAAGAATGGATGCTGCCGAAAAGCTTTTGATGGTATGTGGAACCAAAGGTATCATGATACTTAAATATACAATTTTTACATTTTAAGACCTAGGGCAATGCTGCCCTAGGTCTGATCAACTAACATTGGAAGTTTAGAAACTGATTACAGCTTCCAGTAAAACTCCTTTAAATTCACCGTCATGGAAGATACTTGTGGTATCGTATCCGTCGTATTGTTGGTTTACGTATTCCAATTTGGCCAAAATATTCTTGGTCAAGAATACACCGCCACCAAGTTGGAACCTATCAATTGTTATTTCCGAACCGGATGGGTCATCTGAATTAACTGTGTTGTAGCGAGTACCCAAGTAGAAGTTTTCATTGTTTCCAAACCTGTAAATCAATTCACCGGCCAATTGGGTTGCTTTCCTATCATCAGTTTCCGCATCAGTCTTACCTGAAGCAGTCTCAAAGGTTCCAAAGAACTCCAATCCTTTCCATTTTACAAATGGATTGATCATAAAGGCAGTGATCTCATTGTTAAATCCTGGGTTGTATCTACCAGATCTAAAATTGCTGGTTGCTGAAGCATCAACATCTTCCATCACTAAGTAATATCTAGAACCTGCACGGTCTGCACTGTAAAGATAAGTCCTAGCCGATTTATTTGTGCTATAGACAGAACCTGTGAGTCGTAATCTCAAGTCTTCGTTCACTTGACCATCATAGCCCAACTTAGCTAATATTGATGCTCCAGTGGTCTCTGGATTGTTCACTGCTTGGTTCAATTTTCCATTGGATAGCCCAAACATACCAATGAACCCATTTTTTCTGAAGTACACCTCACCACCAACCTCTGTGGTAAATGCATCCATGATCAAGTTGCCTACAAAAGGATTGTACATCGCCTGGGAGTTATCACTTCTTCTAAAGTGAGCATCGCCATAGTTGTTTTCCATGTGACCCACTTTAATGGTCAAGTACTTCATGGCTTCTTCCAAGAACCCAGGGCTTATGAAGTCCAAGTTATCTACTTGAAAATATCCTCCTTTTACATAAGGTTCTGGGTGGTGACGAGAAGACAAATAGGTTCTCAAGTGCATCCTCACACCTTTGGCCAAGGCCACATCCAGGTCCAAGTTTGCTGTTGCCAGGTTGAAGTTATCGCCTATGGGAATAAGCTCTACGGCTCCTGAGTTCTCATGGTCCAATGCTTGAAACTGTAAGGTAGATGAACCTCCCACCCTTACTTTTACACCATCAAAGGTGCTTACTGTATCCTTGGGAGCTTCAAAAACATTGATCCCATTTTTGTCGGGCGATCTAAAGTTGTCCAATTGACGACTTTGTGAATACCCCGATAGGCCTACTATAAAAGTAGCAGCCAATAATCCATATTTCGCAAAATTTTTCATTGTTGTAGATTTATTTAGTTGAGTATTAAGATTAAATTATTTCCAAACTGTATTAAAGTGAACCTCGATCTCATCACCGGTGGTAATGGTTCCCAAAAGTGCTTTTGGAGGTTCAATGTTGTAATCTGTCATTTTTAAAGGTTTCTTGCCCTCCAACAATACCTTGCTATCGGTAACGGTTAGGTTAAAAGGCAGGTCTATGGTATTGGTGGTCCCCGAAATGGTGAGGTTGCCCGTGGCAACAACCCTGTATTTGTTGGCTGTGGATACAACAGGTGAAATACTTTTCACTTGTTTCAACTCAAATACAATTTGCTTATAGTCATCTGTATTGAGTGCTTTATACGTGTTCTTGTCCATGGCCCCTTTTCCACTCTTTAAACTCTCGGCTTCCACCGTAAATTTTAGGGAATTGATTTTTGGGAGTTCACCTGTATTATCCAATGAAATGGAACCTGATTTCTGTTCAGCAACTTCTTCCCAATCATGGAGGGTGGAAGTTCCTGTTACCGTAACTTCTCCTTCTCCATTGCTGAGCTTATGGCTCTGTGCGGAGGTTGCTATTGGAAACAGGCCCAATGCCATTACAAGGATAACTGCATGCAGTGAAAACTGACGATTTTTAATGTGTGATTGCATAGTATTAGGTTTTTTAATCGGGACAAAGTTCATACACCGAATATTCCTAAAAGATGATAAATGTCAGTGTTTTCCCAAATTGCTGGTTTTTACTGATCTAAATCATATAAATCCTATAGTTATTTGATTTACAACTTATTACATTTCAATATTTTTCTTATCGTCACTTAAAAGTCAAACCCTTCATAACAAATGAAAGGTTTTCCCTTCTTGCAGCACCTTGAATTTAGGTGCATGAAAGCTTAATAGGTAAAACCCTGATTTTTATCATGTTCTGAAGTGTACATAGCTGCTACTTTTACACGTAGATTTTTAACATGAAGTACAATCATAATAGACAAACAATGGAAACACTTACTGATAAAAACCTCAGCGTGTACACCTTCGGCAACAAAAAAGCGGATGGGAGTCGCAAAATGAAAAATCTATTGGGAGGTAAGGGCGCCAATTTGGCTGAAATGAGCCGAATAGGTATTCCTGTGCCCCCCGGATTTACCATCACCACTGAAGTTTGTACACAATACAACGAAGAAGGCAAAGAAGCCGTCATTGCTCGAATTGAACCTGAGGTACGTTCCGCAATTACCAACATTGAAGAAACCATGGGGGCCATTTTTGGCGATGATGATAATCCTTTATTGATTTCGGTTCGTTCTGGAGCACGCGTCTCCATGCCCGGCATGATGGATACCGTTCTCAACCTTGGGTTGAACGATGAGTCCATTAAAGGAGTCATTAAAATGACAGGCAATGAGCGTTTTGCCTGGGATTCCTACCGCCGATTCATTCAAATGTACAGTAGTGTGGTCATGGGGCTCAAACCAGAATCCAAGGATGACCTTGATCCCTTTGAAGAGATTATCGATCATTTAAAGGATAAAAGAAGGATTGAGCAGGATACCCAATTTACTGTTCAAGATCTTCAAGATCTGGTATACGATTTTAAGGATATTGTTAAAAAAAGAACCGGAAAACCCTTCCCCAACAATCCATGGGACCAGCTTTGGGGCGCCATTACCGCCGTATTCGATAGTTGGAACGGTGCTCGCGCCATCTATTACCGAAAAATGCACGGATACCCAGAAGATTGGGGTACCGCGGTGAACGTTCAGGCCATGGTATTTGGCAATATGGGAGAAGATTCGGGAACCGGGGTATGCTTTACCCGGGATGCCGGGACCGGGGAAAATGTGTTCAACGGGGAATATCTTATCAACGCCCAAGGTGAGGATGTGGTCGCCGGAGTCCGAACCCCGCAACAAATTACTTTGTTAGGCTCCCAACGTTGGGCCAAACTTGCCCAAGTGGAGGAGGAAGAACGCAAGGAAAAATATCCTTCCTTGGAAGAGTTGATGCCCGATATCTACAAGGAACTTTTTGAATATCAAAATAAACTGGAAACACATTACCAAGATATGCAAGACATGGAATTTACCATTCAACAAGGTAAACTCTGGATCTTGCAGACCCGTAACGGTAAACGTACCGGTGCCGCCATGGTAAAAATTGCCATGGATTTGCTCAAAGAAGGCCTTATAGATGAAAAAAAGGCAATGATGCGCATAGAGCCCAACAAACTGAACGAACTCTTGCATCCCATCTTTGACCCTGAAGCTTTACAAGAAGCCGATGTCATTGCCCAAGGTTTACCTGCCTCTCCCGGTGCGGCCACTGGTCAAATTGTGTTCTTTGCCGATGAGGCGGATAAATTCAAGAACAGTATTTTGGTCCGTATTGAAACCTCTCCCGAAGATGTAGAAGGTATGAACATAGCCAAAGGTATTGTTACCGCCCGTGGGGGAATGACCTCCCACGCCGCTGTGGTTGCCAGAGGTATTGGTAAATGCTGTGTCTCTGGAGCGGGTGCCTTAAAAATCAACTATAAGACAAGAACCCTTAAAGTGGGTGACCACGAATACCATGAAGGAGATTGGATATCCATCAATGGCTCCACAGGAAATATCTTGGAAGGTAAAGTTGCCACCAAGGAACCCGAATTAAGCGGTGAATTTGCCGAGTTGATGGAACTATCCGATAATTATGCCACCATGGAGGTACGTACCAATGCCGACACCCCTAAAGATGCCCTTATTGCACGGAATTTTGGGGCAAAAGGTATCGGTTTGACCCGTACTGAGCACATGTTCTTTGAAGTGGACCGTATCAAGGCCATGCGGGAAATGATTTTGGCCGATACCATTAAAGGTCGTAAACAAGCCTTGAAAGAATTATTGCCCATGCAACGCAACGACTTTGAGGGAATCTTTAGGGCGATGGAAGGCTATCCTGTAACAATACGACTATTGGATCCACCTTTGCACGAGTTTGTGCCCCATCAATTGGCCACACAAAAAGAATTGGCCGAAGAATTGCATATTTCCTTAGCTGCCGTAAAAAGCAAAGTGGCCGAATTGGAAGAGTTTAACCCTATGATGGGCCATAGAGGATGTAGATTGGGAAATACCTATCCTGAAATTACCGAGATGCAGACACAAGCCATTTTGGAAGCTGCCCTAAAAGTGAAAAAGGATGGTATCACCGTTAAACCTGAAATCATGGTGCCATTGGTAGGCACCGTGGAAGAGTTTATGCAGCAAAAAGCAATCATTGATGCAACAGCTGAAGAAGTTTTCAAAAAACGCAAGGATACGGTGGAGTATACCGTTGGTACAATGATGGAAACCCCAAGGGCCACGTTGATCGCAGATAAAATTGCGGAAAATGCCGATTTCTTCTCTTTTGGAACCAATGACCTTACCCAGATGACTTTTGGCTATTCAAGGGATGATTCAGGAAAATTTCTCCCTATATATCTTGAAAAAGGCATCCTAAAAGCAGATCCTTTTGAAATATTGGATCAAGAAGGTGTTGGACAATTAATTGAGCTAGGCACCCAAAGGGGTAGGGAAAGCCATCCAGGCCTTAAGGTAGGCATTTGTGGGGAACATGGTGGCGAACCCAGCTCCGTGGGCTTCTGTCAAAAAGTGGGCATGAACTATGTGAGCTGCTCACCCTTTAGGGTGCCCATTGCCCGGGTTGCCGCAGCACAAGCGGCCTTGAACAATAATTGACCAATCGACTTTTACTTGGTTGAATCCCCGGTTTTGGAATAATTAAAAAGCCGGGGATTTTTTATGCTCAAAATTTTAATTTGTATTCACGAACTTAGCACAGTCTCAACAAAAAGGTATGAGCAACGAAAAAACGGCGATACGAACCACCTATTTCAGTCTCCTTGGAAATGTTAGTTTGGCCCTGATAAAAGGTTTAGCTGGTTTTTTCGGAAACTCCTATGCGCTGATTGCGGATGCCATAGAATCGACCACGGATATTTTTTCTTCCTTTTTGGTCTTGTTGGGCTTTAAATATGCGGAAAAGCCCCCAGATGAAAACCATCCGTATGGTCATGGTAAAATTGAACCGTTGATCACCTTCATTGTCGTAGCTTTTTTGGTAACCTCTGCAACCATCATAGCCTATGAAAGCATTCAGCACATACAAACGCCACACAAAGTTCCAGAACCATGGACATTGATAGTTTTGGGAGGTATCATTCTTTGGAAAGAAATTTCATATCAAGTGGTCATCAGAAAAAGCAAACAAACCCAAAGCTCTTCCCTTCGTGCGGACGCATGGCATCATAGAAGTGATGCAATAACTTCGGTAATGGCATTTTTGGGCATTTCCATAGCGCTCATTTTTGGAAAAGGGTTTGAAACGGCCGATGATTGGGCCGCCCTTCTGGCGTCGGTCTTTATTCTGTATAACAGTTATTTGATTTTTCGTCCGGCGCTAGGTGAAATCATGGACGAACACCTATATGATGATTTGATTTTGGAAATCAGAAAAAAATCCTCCGAAGTGGAAGGAATTTTGGGTACGGAAAAATGTTTCATCCGTAAATCTGGAATGAAATACCATGTAGACCTGCATGCCATTGTGGATGCCAAAATCACGGTGGAAAAGAGTCATTGGATCGCCCATCAGCTAAAAGACCATTTAAGGGATGAAATTCCCGAACTGGGGCATGTTCTCATCCATATAGAACCTAATGAATACACCTATAAATAAGCCTTTATACTTTGGGTTAGTTGATAAAATGAACTATCTTTTTCATCTAAACCCACCAACATGACCAAGATTCATTTTTTCCTTTGCAGTTGTATCCTTTTATTGATTTCCTGCGGTCCAACTGAAAAATCAAAATACAATATCGCTATAAGTTTTGATGCAACCGAAAGCCCGGAAAACAAAGACGGCAGATTGCTATTGATGCTTTCTACAGACGACAGTAAAGAACCCCGTTTCCAAATCAATGATGGGCTAAACACACAACTCATCTTTGGGATGAACGTGGATGGCATGGCTCCCGGCGAATCCATTGTATTCGATGAATCCATTTTTGGTTACCCCTACCCTAGTTTAAGCGATGTTCCTCCCGGGGAATACAACGTGCAGGCGCTTTTACATGTGTACGAGACCTTCAATTTATCCACTGGGCATACCGTAAAACTGCCCATGGACAATGGTGAGGGACAACAGTGGAACACTTCACCCGGTAATTTATACAGCAAACCGTTCAAAATTAAGATTGGGGGGGATGGAATTGAAAATGTATCGGTGGTCATGGACCAAGAAATCCCATCCATTCCAGAGCCAGAGGATACGGAATGGATAAAGCATGTCAAGGTGAAATCCGAAAAATTATCGGAATTCTACGGAAGGGATATGTATTTAGGCGCCCATGTGTTGTTGCCCAAAGGTTTTGCGGAACATCCTGAAGCAAAATATCCGTTGATGGTCTTTCACGGACATTTCCCCAGTGATTTTGGTGGCTTCCGAACTACGCCACCGGACCCTAACTTGGAACCTGAATATTCGGCACGATTTGATTTGGAGGGCTACAACATCATACAACAACAAGAAGCCTATGATTTTTACAAGCGCTGGAACGAGCCTGATTTTCCACGTTTCCTCATAATAGAGATTCAACATCCCACCCCCTATTATGATGATTCCTACGCCGTGAACTCTGCAAGTCAGGGCCCCTATGGCGATGCCATTACCTACGAACTCATCCCGGAAATTGAAAAACAATTTCGCGGCATGGGTGAAGGGTGGTCCCGTTTTCTTTATGGAGGTTCAACCGGTGGTTGGGAAGCTTTGGCCGTACAGGTTAAATATCCCGAAGAATACAACGGCTGTTTTGCCGCCTGCCCGGACCCCATCGATTTTAGGGCCTATTGCCTTACCAATATTTATGAAGATGATAATGCCTATTATTACGATGCCCCCCACAAAAGATTGGAGGTTCCTTCCCATCGAAATTATTTAGGGGATATTCAATCCACCTTATTGCAAGGCAACCATTTGGAGTTGGTTTTGGGTGATAAATCCAGGTCAGGTCAACAATGGGATATTTGGGAAGCCACCTATTCACCACAAGGTGATGATGGTTACCCAGTGCGTATTTGGGATAAAATGACGGGAGACATTGACCATGAAGTAGCGGAATACTGGAAAGAAAACTACGACCTTCGGCACATTTTACAACGTGATTGGGACAAATTGGGACCACAGTTAAAGGGGAAAATCCATATTTACTGTGGTGATATGGACAACTACTATCTCAATAATGCGGTCTATCTAATGGAAGATTTTTTGGAGAGCACCACCGAACCGTATTATGAGGGCGAAGTGTTGTACGGTGACCGTGCCGAACACTGCTGGAATGGAGACCCAGAGCTGCCCAATGCCATAAGCCGTTTACGGTATAATTCCATGTACGTTCCAAAAATCATGAAACGTATTGCCGAAAGTGCGCCGCAAGGTGCCGATCTAACGAGTTGGAGATACCAATAGAATACTTCAATGCTGTAGAAAATAAGGCAATCTGTGCCCTACTGACGCATCTCAATGTAAGCCAGCCCTAAGTGATTTATATTTGTTTTATGAATCAGATGCTGATACCTATTCTTATTGCCCTTTATGTTCTTATTGCCTTGACCATGGTGGTAAGCTTATTGTTCAATGGGGTCAGGCCAAGTAAGACCTTAGCTTGGCTTTTGGCCATTTTCACAATTCCGGTTGGAGGCGTTCTTCTCTACATCTTATTTGGACGAAATAGGAGAAAAAACAAGATGTTTTCCTTAAAGAACCGGTTTGACTCTAAAAATAACAACGGTGCGATACATTGTGCTCCAGAGGTTTCGGCAAACAAACTTAAAATTACCCAACTCATCAACAATACCTCTTGGTGCCCGGTTACCTGCCATAATCATCTGGAATTGCTCAAAGATGGGAAAAACACCTTTGAGAGCATTTTTGAGGCATTGGAGGATGCCAAGGAACACATTCATCTTCAATATTACATCTTTGAGGACGGAGAATTGGCAAACAAACTTCTCCAAGTATTTGAAAAGAAAATAGCTGAAAATGTTACCATCCGACTTTTGTACGATGGTATTGGCAGTTACTCGCTGAGCAAAAAATATCTGAAAAAACTTAAGGCAATAGGTGTGGAAACTGCACAGTTTCTTCCCTTTAAATTTGGAAGGTTCCTGAGTTCCCTAAATTACAGGAACCATAGAAAAATCATCGTAATTGACAATAAAGTGGGATTCACCGGAGGAATAAATATATCCGATAAGTATTTAAAGGGAGACCCCGCTCTTGGCAAGTGGCACGACACGCATCTAAAAATTGAAGGTGAGGCCGTTGATTTCTTGAACAAAACCTTTATTAAAGATTGGTTTCTCGCCAGTGGAAACAATGTGGATACTTCAACCTTTAAAACATTTCCCACTTCAGAAAAAGGGTATTCGTTACAAATCGTCCCAAGTGGTCCGGATGATGATTTTGATGTGATGGAGCAGGCCTATTTTTCCATCATAAACAGCGCAGAAAGGTATCTCTACATTGTAAACCCATACATTATACCCAACCATGCCATTTTACAGGCCCTTATAACCGCGGCATTGAGCGGGGTGGATGTCAGGATTCTCATGTCTACCACAACAGATATCAAACTGGTGGATTGGTGCGTTAGGGCCTACTTTGAATCCTACCTAAAGGCAGGCATCAAAATTTACATGTATGCCGATGGTTTTCTGCATAGTAAAGTAATGCTGTGCGATGATGAGATAGCCAGTATTGGGACGGCCAACTTGGACAATAGAAGTCTACAACAAAATTACGAGGCCCAAGTCTTTGTGTATGACGAAGCCCTTTGCCAACAAATGAAATCCAATTTTTTGAACGATTGTGAAAAATCCGTCATTCTTGCGGATTATGAAAAACACAAACAAAGGCATTGGTTCAAAAAGTTGATAGAGGGCTTTGCCAAATTGTTGAGCCCACTTTTATGAGACAAAGGTTTCATAACCCAACTCATTCTTACAGCTTCTCCCCTCTTGCCAGCAATCTAGGTTGTATATGGTGGTTTCAGCAATCCGGGCCAAGGCTTCCTTGGTGGCAAAGGCTTGGTGTGGCGTAAGCAGTACATTGGGCAAAGAAAGGAGCTCCAAAAGTTGCTCGTCTTTTATTCCGGTTGAACTGTTGTCTTTGAAAAAAATACCTTCTTCTGCCTCATAAACATCGGCGGCATAGCCTGCCAGATTTCCTTTTTTAAGCGCATGGATAACGTCCTTCGTCTTTACAATGGCACCCCGGGCCGTATTGATGAGCAGGGCATCCTTCTTCATTACTTTTAGCAAGGAGTTTCTAAAAACATGGTGGGTATCGTAAGTAAGTGGAGCATTGATGCTTACAATATCCGATCTTTTGCACAATTCTTCCAAACTTACATACTCTAGGTCATAATGGTTCTCCAAAAATTGGTTCTTTTGAACATCATTGGCCAATAGCTTGCATCCAAATGCATGGAGAATCTTCACTACGATGGAACCTATCCGCCCAGTTCCAAACACACCCACAGTTTTTCCGTTTAAATCAAATCCCACTAAATCATCCAATAAAAAGTTGTGTTTGTGGACCTGTGCATCAGCCTGAATCAGTTTACGGTTCAAAGCCAACAATAGTCCCACAGTGTGTTCCGCAATGGCATGTGGGGAATATTCTGGGGCATAAGCCACTCTAAGACCTATTCGCTTTGCGGATTTAATGCTGACATTGTTGTAGCCGGTTGCCCTTAAGGTGATGTACTTTACTCCCAAATCCTTCAAGATTTCAAGCACTACCAAAGAGGCATCGTCATTGGAAAAGATGGAAATGGCCTCGTAGCCCGCTGCCAAGACCGCCGTATTCGGATTCAATGCATCTGGCACAAAGGTAATCTTGTGTTTGCCGTCATTGGCCTTTTTAATGTTATCAATCTCAAAATGCTTTGCGCTGTAAACTAGTACTTTCATCTTTGGTTTATTACAAATGGAACTCACATACTATCGGGTGCAGACTTAAAAAAGCATCCACAATAATAAAATCTAGGTACTTTGAATAGTATTCTCGGCTATCTAGTTGAGAAGCTTTTTCTGTTTTTTTCTTTTAATGACCTTGGACACGATATCAAAAATCTTGGTTTTGGCATCCCGGTATTGTGAAAAATAGGCTTCCATTTCTTTGGCCAATTCTGAATGGGTGTCCAAATAGGCATTCTCCATTTTGCCCTGGTCCACATCATCGACCATGATCTCCAGTTGATTCTCGTGCAATTGGACTTTTTTGAATATTTTAATCAATTCAGACTCGGAATTTTTCAAGGATTCAACAATGGGCTGCACGGTATTGAACATATCAGAATCCAATATGTCCAACGTATAATCCTTGATCATGCTGTCCAAGAATTTTTGTTCGTCCTTGGCAAATTTGAGTTCAGAGCACCATTTTTTGGACTCTTCGTGCAGTTCCCCTGCACTGAACCACTCCCTGAACGTTCCTTTTTGGGTTTTTGATTTCATAGCTTTTGGTATTGTTGCGGCAAATGGGAACCCATTTGCCGCGTGTTCTCATTTAAACAACCTCAATGACCTTTTTTTGGTTTTCTTTGGCTTCCTCCATTTTAAGAAGGTTCAGCTTTAGAATACCGTTTTTATAGGTTGCTTTTACATCTTTAGATTGGTCCACCGAGTTGGGCAACTGCATGGTTCTGGTAAACGCACTGTAATTGAACTCCCTTCGGGTGTAATCCTCATCTTTTTCGGTCTCCTCTTTGCTTTTTTTGGCGGAAACTTCCAAGATGTCATCCTTGATAGTGATCTCAAAATCTTTTTTATCGAACCCTGGGGCCGCGATCTCAATTTCAAAATCACCATCATGCTCCTTCACATTCATTGAGGGATGTGACTTTTCCAAATTAAAAAAATCATCATCAATAAATGCATCGCGATTAAAGAAATCGACCAAGCTTTCGTTCCATGGAAATCGTTTTCCATTAAATTTAACAAGTGACATAATGATAGGTTTTAGATTAATGAACTTAGTTTTTAAATTGATCAACGTAGAAAGATGAACATCAATCCACGGGCTTCCTTCTTTTCAATACAGACCCCGCATAACTGTACACCTTGGTTTTGAGATTTAGGTAATTGTCCAGAAATTGCGAGACCCTATTCTGCAATTTGTTATGCTTTTCGTAGTAGCTCTCATCACAGGTCTTAGTGGTACACTCAAAGATGCCCCCTAAATGGCTTTCATGGCCACAAATCATCTTTTTAAGTCGTTCCTTCTCTTTTTTTGATTCCATGAACTCTTGTTTGAACAGTTCCAATCGCTCAAACAAATTGGGGGTTCTAGGTTCAAAAACATATGAATTCAACAACTTCTGAATGAAGGACATTTCATCCTCGATGAACTGCAGATGGGACTTCCAGTTTTGTAGCTCAATGTGAAGATCTTCTATTTTGTTCTGTACAACCATGACCCTATTCTTTCATCGATTTAATTTAATCATGAAAATACGGTTTGGTTGGTTGCTATGAAATGATATAAGTCAATTTGGTCCTTTGTCCAAAAGGTTCATTGAGGTTGATCATCTATTTTAAAAAAACGTTTCACCATTGCCTTGAATTGGTTATCGGTCATGCTATCCGCCTTTTCCCGAATTTTCACCTTATCGGCCAATTGCCGGTGGTTTTCTTCCAATTCCTTTTCAAATTTTTCCGAAGCCTCCGCGGGCCCATAAAGTGCCAATTGGTCCGCATCTTGGATAGCTTCCACGATTTTTTGAAAATAGCGTCTGAACTGGTGCTTTTCCGTTTCCAGATATTTGCTGTCCTGAACCACATCTTGTGGTCCCCACTTGGTTTTGGAACGTGCACCGCCTTTGGGGTTAAAAAAATCCATTTCCGAAGGAATGTGAAAACTACTTTCCTTTCCGTTTTCGAAGACCACGCCCTTGGCTTCCTGTTTATCCATCCAAATTCCGATCTGTTTCATGCTTTCCTATTTTCAATTATCATTCAGTTCCAAAATGGGTATTTTGGGATCGTACCCAATTTCCTTGACCAAAGGATTGGAAAGTATGCTCCCAAAAAACAGGTGCTTTCTGTTCAAAAAGGCAATCATATCACAATCCTTGCTTTCAATAAAAAGGTTGATGCCCTTGCTTATTTTTACAGCTGACAAAAAATGAATTTCATAATCGGTGCCATCCAAGATATCTTGCAACAACTGTTTGTTGGTCTTTTCTTGTTTGTTGAGTTTTCCATCCTTGTTCTTATCAATATGCACCACATTGATTTTTGACCCGTGAAGCTTTGCAATTTCCACCAATTGGGCCATCTCTGTCTTTTTGTAGTCCGTTTTATAATCAGTTGGAAAAACAATCTCTTTGGGTGGAGCGTATAAATAATCACTGGGTACGGCAATAACAGGGCATTTTTTTATGCTTTCCATCACAGATACCGTGTTGGTGCCAAAAATCCTGGCCTTTGATTCGGTCAGGCCTTTGGTTCCCATAACAATTATGTCAATGTCCTGCTTTGCAATTACATTCTTAATGGCTTCTACTAAACTGTTAAAGGTTGAAATGGTATGGAACCTGTGTTTTGGATTTTCGGGGTGAAGTTTTATGATTTCCATGAGCCGCTTCATGCCTTCCTCCGATTCTTTTTTGGCCAAATCGTAAAAACGTTCGCCGGGTTCGGGGACCATCATGCTGTCCAAAGTATAGTTTGAAACGTGAAAAGCATTCAAAATATAAAAATCACAACGAATGTCTTTATAAAGATCTAAAGCATATCTAATGGCATTCAATGCATTTTTTGAATAATCGGTGGGTAACAACACTCTTTTGTCCATGATTGGCTTTCTTTTTACCTTAAAGCTACATCAGGTTGTTATCCTATGCCATGATTTAGGTCAATTTGCCCGATTGGGCAAAATCAAAAAAGGGACGGATAGTTTAGTGTTCAATTCCTTAATGATTCCATTGCCGATAAACTCCAAGAAAAAATGATGCGGATAATACACCATACAGAGCATATCTATGCTCCAAAGGTCCACAAACTCTAAAATGGTCTTTGTTTTATCTTCAAAAACGGGCAATACCACCTCTTTGGAAATAATTTTGGAAAACGCTTTAAAAAAACTGTTCTTGTTTTCCAGACCATCTTTATCCAATTTTCCATCATCAATGCTCATGGGCACCATGGCACTTTGCGTCACTGTTTGAAAAAATTGCAGGGTGTGGATGTTCTCCTTTGAAATAGGGTTGGCGTAGTTGGAGATAAAAGCAATCTTTTCCACCTTTTTAAAGTCAATTTCCAAGGGAACGATGAGAATGGGGCAAGTGGTTACTTCCCGCACCAATTGCATGGCATTTGTACCGAACAAAATATGTTTTACCTCCTCTTTTGCTTTATTTCCGATTACCATGAGGCCTACCTTATGCTTTTCGGCATAATCGCAAATACCTTTGGTTACACTTGAGCATAACGAGACTTTTTTCAGTTGGTGTTTTTTGTTATTCCCAACATCCCGGATTAGCCTATGGCAGATGGAGTCAAGACCTTGGGCGGACTCTATCTTGGCTTCCTCAATTTTTGAATCGCCTTCGTTGCCGCAAACATTCACAATATGAAAATTACATTTCTCCTCTTTAAACAGTTGGGCGGCATAAAACAGTGCATTGTATGAATTGTTGGAAAAATCGGTGGGCACTAGAATCTGTAACATGGCTTATTGGTTAAAGGTTGTACGGAAGCACCAAAAATGGGATTTTGCTATGCAGTCCTATATTTCTGATCACTGGTTCCACAAATAGGCGTTCCAAAAAGGAGTGCTTGTTTTTAATCATGGCCAACATATCAACGGGCAACTCTTCCTGAAATAGATTTATGGCCTCAATAAGCTCCTGATCGGGAAGATCGTGCATCAGATGGTCACTTTCCAACATCAGTTTCTCAAGATTGGCTTTGTTCTTTTTCTGTTGTGGTGTAAGTCCATCGGGAGGGGAAACATGCATCACATGAAGTCTAGAGCCCCATGATTTTGACAGCTCCAACAAAAACCCGAAATCGGTTTTTGCATAGTCCACTTCATAATCTGTGGGAAACAATATTCTTTTTGGTGGGTTGAAACCATAATCGGATGGAACGGCCAAAACCGGAACAATGGCTTTGTTAAGTACCTGGACCGTATTTGAGCCGAACAATATCTCTTTGGCCCCTGTTGCGCCTTGGGTCCCCATGATGACCAAATCTATATTCTCTTTATTGATCATGGTCTTCATTTCATCTCCCAAGGTATTGAATGCCGCATGGGTCACATATTCATGTATGGGATTATCATATTTTGCCTTAATTCGTTTTCGGGTTTTGTCCAAAGCAGCCTCCGCGCTGTATTTATGGCCATCAGGAAGCCCTAGCTGGCCAGGACTGCCCAACGCATAGTCAACACGATAAATGGGCGGTGTATAGGCATGTAACAGGTAAAAGATACAAGTGGTATCCTTAAACAATATGGCCGCATACTCAATGGCATTGAATGCGTTCTCCGAAAAATCAGTGGGCACTACTATCCTAATCATGGCGTGTTAATTTTAACAAAGCTACATCTGGCTCCAATCTTATACCATGATTTTCATCAATTCCCAAAAAGATGGGATTTCATAAATTGCATTGTATATAAATATTGTACTGATGAAAGGAAATTTTAGCGCACTGATAGACGCCGACCAACTGGTATTGATCGATTTTTCCGCAGAATGGTGCGGACCATGCAAAATGTTGGCTCCCATTCTAAAAGAAGTGAAGGATGAGTTGGGGAATTCAGTAAAAATCGTGAAAATTGATGTGGATAAAAATCAGTCTTTGGCCAACCAATACCAAGTGCGGGGAGTGCCCACCATGCTGCTCTTTAGAAAGGGACAACAGCTATGGCGTCAATCTGGTGTATTGCAAAAATCCGAGATTGTTCAAGTGGTAAGATCCTTCATGTAACCTATTCCGTACCACCTCTCCGTTTACTCAAACAGATGCATCACTAAAAAAGGCACTTGGGTATTGAAGGAGATTTTTTTAATCACGGCCTCATGGGTGAGCTTTTCAAAAAAACCGTGCCCATAATTTATCATGGCCACCATGTCCACTTCCTCGTTTTCGACTATGGTCTTTTGAATGGCACTGTATATTGAGCTACCCTTTTCCACTTCAACAAATTTGTGCTTTATGCTTTTCAACTTCTTTTCCATGACTTTTTTAGATGCAAGCTGTTGAGGTGTCAACTCAGTTGGATCTCCGGCATAGGTCACCCATATTTCAGAATCAAAAAGCTTTGCCAATTTAAAAAGAGGATTCAGTTCGTAGGTCTCAAAAAGATGCTCGTAGCCCGTGGCCAATACAATAGTGTCGATAGAATCCTTGACCTGAAATTCGTCTGGTACGGCTATAATGGGACAGAAATCAATTTCATTGATGATTTTGTACGTATTGCTGCCCATAAATACTTCTTTTAGTCCAGATGCCCCTTTGGTTCCCATAACAATGTAATCGATCTCTTTATTGTAGACCGTTTTCCCAACGGCATTGACAAGGTTATCCACAATGGACAACGTATTGAAGCTATGCTTGGGATTGTTGTCGGTTTCTTTGACTTTTTCCAGGACTCTGTTGAGTTCCCGTTCAGATTGCTCCTTCATCAATCGGTACAAACGGGTATCATTGGCCCTGCCCATTTTGGTTGCCAAGCCGGAAGACCCCACTTGGTAGGCGTTGACAATGAAAAATTCGCACTCCACACCTTTGAAGATGGAAAGTGCATAGGCAATGGCATTCCATGCATTTTTGGAAAAATCGGTGGGCAATACAATTCGTTTCATGTCTTTATGGTTTCTGTGCTATCCCTGAAAGTCCGGTAGTACCATCAAAGGGATTTCGGTTCTAAAAGTTACATTTTTTACCACGGGTTCCTGCGTTAGTTTATCAAAAAAATCATGGGAATAGTTGGTGAGCACAATCAAGTCGGCCCTCTCCTCTTGCGCAAATTGCCGAATGGCCTCGGCCACTGTGGTCTTTATCACCACTTTGTGGAACGAGGTGGGATGGGCTTCAAACCGTTTTTTCAAGATTTCCTTATTTGCTTTTTGTCTATCCAATAGACTGAAGGTTTGTGCCACATGGAGTATTTTAACCTTGGAGCCCCACAGTTTAACCAATTGCAATAAAGGACGGAGCACATTTTTCGGAAAAAAATGGGCATACTCTGTTGGGAAAACCAGCGATTCCAGTTTTTGGAAATCATACAATTCAGGAACCACTACAGTGGTACAGTTTTTAATATGCTTTAAAACTTTTACGGCATTACTGCCCATAAAAATTTCCTTGGCACCGGTTGAACCTTTGGTTCCCATGACAATCGTATCTATATCGTACTTTGGAATGAGGTCCCGAATGGCCTCTACCAGCCCTCCGGCCATGGACAGCATTTCAAAAGTATGCTTTGGGTTCTTGTGGTTTTCCTCCAGGTAGTCCATGACCTCTCCAAGTTGACCCGATGAGGCTTCCGAAAGGGATTGATATACCACTCCTGCCCTAGTGCTGCTCTTAAACCCTGCAATGTTTTCTTTTTTGGGCTCATAGGCATGCAATACATAAAATTTGCATTCCAAATCGGCATAAAGTTTAACCGCCATGAAAATGGCATTCCAAGCATCTTTGGAAAAATCAGTGGGCAAGAGTATATTTTTCATTATTTCCAATTTTTGATATTTCAGCTGTGTCGGGCAACACCAAAAAGGGCACTGCACTATGGTACCCTATAGCATCTACATTTTGTTTGAGCACAAGCCGCTCCAAAAAAGAATGTTTTCGGTTCATCATGGCAATGAGTCCAATAGCATTCTTTTCAATATAGGTATGTAGGCCATTGGGCATGTAATCATCGGTAATGTCCTTAAAAACTGTTGGAACCCCTTCCAATAATCGCTCCAAATGTTTTTTATTTTCCATCTGTACCTTAGTCAAGTCATGTTCTTCAACCACATGCACAACATGTAAGGTGGCTCCGAATGTCTTAACAAGATCTAGCAAAGGTGCTATCTCCTTCGATTTGTACTTGGACCAATATCCCGTAGGCAAAAGAACTTTTTTTATTTCCTTGAAAGCATATTTTGTAGGAACCGCCAGGACAGGAACACTGGCCTTTCTAATGACATGAATGGTATTGGAACCTAAGAAAAATTCTTTGGCACCAGATGCTCCCTGGGTTCCCATAACCACCATATCTATTTTTTTGTCCTCACAGACTTCCCGAACTTCATCTGTTAATGTATTAAAAGCTGACAAGGCCTTAAATTGGTGGTTGGGGTTTTTATATTCTTTTTTGATGCGTTCCATGGCATGTTCCAACCCTTCGAGCGAAAGATCGACACCAATATCCGGAATGGCACTTTGTGCCGGCCCTCCAAACATATAATCTACTCTATAAAAGGATGGAGTATAGGCATTCAACAAATAAAATTTGCATTTTTCATTTTTGAAAAAGTTGAGTGCATAATCAATGGCATTCCAAGCGTTCTTGGAAAAATCGGTGGGCAACAATATCTTTTTCATCTTTGTGATTTTTTAAATGTTCATCGATTGAGATTTTGCATGACCAAAAATGGAATCTTCACTTTCAATCCAAGCAAATCAACAGTGGAACGGTAGAGCATGTCCTCAAAAAAAGAGTGCCTTGAATTTACCATGACCAACATGCCCACTTCCTTTTTTTCTATGTACTCCAGAATGGCATTCGCCTTATTTTTTACCGAGGTGGTTTCAAAAAAAAGGTAAGCCTTTGAAAGTGCCTCTTCCAAAAACCTTTTGTTGTCTTCCTGTCTGGTGCTCAGCTCATCAAAATCTGTAAAATAAAGGCAGTGCACCTCAGATTTGAACTTGCCGGCCAAATCACCCAAGAGTTTTAACTCCCTGCGTTTATAGGGCAACATATAATCTGTTGGGAAAAGAATGGCCTTGGGTTGTTTGTATTCAAAGTCCTCTGGAATGGCCAACACAGGACATTTTACATATTTAAAAACTTCTATGGTATAACTGCCAAAAGTAGTTTTATGGTCACTGGTGCCCCCTTTTGTCCCCATAATGACCAAGTCAATGTTCATTTCATTGACAAAATCATTGATTCCATCCACAAGGCTATCAAAAGAAGCCACCATCTCAAAGTTGTGCAATGGGTTTGGAGGGTTCCCCACTACAGACTGTAGCAGATTGTCCAGTTTTTTTTCCGATTCCTTCCCCTTTGCCTCCTTTTGTGCCTCCCTATTTTCTGCAGAAGAGGATTTAAAGTCTCCGTACACCTCATCCATATAGGTATGTAGAATAAAAAAACAGGTGCGCTCACATTTATAGAGTTCCTGCGCGTACTGTAATGCATGTAATGCGTTCTTTGAAAAATCTGTGGGAATAAGTACGGTTCTCATAGTGACCTCTTTTTCCAAAGATAGCGGTGCTGAAAACAGTAAGAAATGATTTTGGTCAATACGGAACGGCCGTCAATACCTATTCGTGAATCACATAAAATGGAATTTTGGTATGAAAGCTGATTTTTTCCACAATGGAATCAAATAATATTTGTTGGATAAAATTCAGGTTTTTGGCCACCATTATGATCATTTCAATATCCCTGCTCTCCACAAAACATTGAATGGCAGATTTTACACTTTTGTTGGTGATGGTATGAAAACTGTACCTATCTGGAAATGTCTCCTCCAAATAATCAAACAGGTAATCCCTGTTCTTTTTTTGTTCTAGATGGAGCTCGTCTTCATTTTTTGTAACATTCATTATTCGAAGCTTACCTGTCCCCAATTTCAATACTTCGGCCATTGTACTTAAAATACCATGTGAATAAAAAATATTGAAGTCCGTGGGGAAAGCTATCTCCTTAGGTTTGGAAAAAACGACCTCTTCGGGGATTACCAACGTATTGCACTGCACTTTGGTGATAACGTCTCCGGCATTGCTCCCCACAACTTTTTCCATAAGCCCGGAAGCGCCTTTGGTCCCCATAACAATTAAGTTGATCTGATGTTCTTCCAGACTCTTTTTAAGGCTTTGTATAAAAAATCCATATTTGTGCACGGCATAGAAATAATGGCCGGCGTCCGTGCTCTGCCTTTTGCATTCGTCTACCAAGTCCTGTAATTTTTCCTTGGTGTTTTCGGTAGGCGTGTCCTGACCTATTTTTTGGGATGTGCTGAGAGCGTCTGCCTTAGTATCCAGGAGGGTCCCAACATTAAGCACATAGAAATTGCACTCCATGGAACTGTACAATATTTGGGCATACTGCAAAGCTCTCTTGGAGTTTTCTGAAAAATCTATGGGGATCAAAATGTTTTTCATATTCCACTAAATGACGGTGCAAGTTTATCATTCCAAAAAAAAGATGGAATGATAAATATCATTTCCGTCTAGTGGACTTGGGCGAGGGCCTCTTTGTCCAAGACCCTAATATTACGGTTTTCAATGGCAATAAGACCTTCATTCTTGAAATCGGACAAGGTTCTGATCAAGCTTTCCGTAGCAATACCGGCCACCCCTGCCAAATCGCTTCTTGCAATTTTTAATGGGCCTTCCTTGCCTTTATGCATTGCCTGGGCATACAGCAACAGGGTCTGGGCCGTTTTTTTTCGGACAGAACTATAGGCCATTTGCAACAACTGTTTTTTTATGTGAACCAAATCTTCGGCCATAACATTGAGCAATTCCAAAGAAACACTTTGATTTTCTTCTAGAATGGACTTGACATGGGTTTTGGAGATTCCCGCAAGTTCCACATCTTCAATGGCTATGGCATATTCGCGGTACGGAAGATTTTCTGTCAGGGAGGTGAATCCCAAAAAGTCGTCCTCTGAATACACAGAAGTGATAAGTTCCTTGCCCTCCTCATCCAATCCACAACACTTTGCCACTCCTTTTAGAACAAGGTACACCATATTGGAGTGTTCTCCCATTGTAAAGATGGTCTCATCTTTCTTAAAGGAAAACAGTTGTCCATGGTCATCAAAAAAATTCTTCAGCTCATTCAACGATCGTATATCGTGCTGTTTGTTGTGCTCATTGCGTTTTGAAAAAACGCTTTCCAACTGTGTTGCTTTTTCCAAACGGGTGTGAATGGCCCTCAGCAGTTCGTCCTCTTCAAAAGGCTTGGTCAAATAATCGTCGGCTCCAAGGTCCATCCCTCTTCTTACGTCATTGCGTTCTGTTTTTGCCGAAACGAAAATAAAGGGGATGTGTCTGGTACTCTCGCAAGAGGAAAACTGCTCAAGTACCTCGTAACCATCAACCTCGGGCATCATAATATCACATAGCACAATATCGGGCCCTTCTTTTTTGGCAATTTCGTGGGCCAGTCGCCCATTTGGGGTTGAAAAAACCTGGAAACCAGATAGATCTAGGAGTTCCTCTACATTTTCCCGTAAAGAGGTATCGTCCTCAACCAATAGAATTTTTTTCATCTTCACTTTTGTTTTTGGGTATGGTCAATGTAAATGTTGAGCCAACACCCGATTCACTTTTAAAACTAATGTCGGCTTCTAGATTTTGCATGTGCTGCTTTACAATATTAAGCCCAATTCCCGTGCCTTGGTCGGTAAGCACATTGCTTGCCCTAAAATAGCGCTCAAAAATAAACGGTTGATCTTCCTCCGGAATGCCAAGCCCCTGATCAATGATATCAATATACAGTTTTTCATCCTCTTCTGTAACCCGAAGCTCTATATTGGTATCTTCTTTGGAATACTTTATGGCGTTGTGCAACAAATTGGAAAGTGCCAGTTCCATGATCTTTTCATCAAAGGATACCGTTATGCCATCAATATCTTTTGGGTACTGAATTCGCTGACCTTCCTTTAAAAGCGTGTTGGAGTTATAGACCACTTCATTGATGATTTTGCTCAGGGGAAAAGTGCTGATATTGTATTTTACCTTGCCCGTATCCAACCGTTCTATGGACAGGAAGTCGGTAAGAATGTTGTCTAAATACTTTACTTTTTCCTTAATGGTATTGATGTGCTTATCCCGTTTTTCCTGTTGATCGGTCTTGGTATATTTAGAGAGCAAGGAATTGGAGGTCAAAATACTGGACAAGGGTGTTTTAAACTCGTGTGAGACCAAGGACAGGAACTTTGTTTTTAGTTCATTCAACTGCTTTTCTGCTTTTAGAGCTTCCCTGAGCTGTTCGGTGCGTTCTTCCACCGTGTTCTCCAAATGCTGGGTATAATTTTTCCGCTCCGTAATGTCTAACACTATGGCAAGAAATACTTCCTTTTTGCCTATTGAAGACAATTGCAAGTGCACTTCCACGGGATATGTAGTGCCGTCTTTTCGCTGGTGTATGGTCTCAAAATCAACCTTTTCCCTCGTTTTATTGACCAGTGGGGATATTAATTTTTGAAAGCTTTTTTGGGTAAGATCGGTTTTAATGTCGAGAATGGACATCTGGTTCAATTCCTTCATGGTATACCCCAAATTAAGCTGTGCACCACGGTTTACATTAATGAACACAAGGGATTCCGCCTCAAAAATATAGATCTCGTTAAGGGACTCGTTAAAGACCTGAAACCAATGGTCTATAGTCTGCTCAGATTTTTTTCGCTCCGAAATATCCACAATAATGGCCATTACATACCTCCTTTGCAGCAGTGTAAACGGATTAAGGCTTATTTCAAGGGGAAACTCTCCACCATCTCTCTGAAGGCCAACAAGATCCAAGCCCTGTCCCATCTTCCTTCTGCGTCCTTTTTGTATGAATGCCCCTGCGTCTCCCTTATGCTGACCCCTTATATTTTTGGGAATCAAAATTTCCAAGGGCTTGCCACTTAGCTCCCCTTCCGGGTAACCAAACATTCGGTTGGCCACCGCATTGCTGGCCACAATAAACTGTTGATCATCAACAATAAGAATTCCTTCGGAAATGACTTCCGTTAAGATTCTGAGTACTTCGTTTTTTTCTAAAAGTTTCACAGACTAAAGTTAAAAAAACTGATTTAGATCATGGGAGAAAGTGCCATACATATTTATATTTATTCAAATCCTAAAAACATCAAGATCATGGATTCAAAAAAGAAGCTTGGGAATGAGTTTTATCAAAATTTGGGGAAACTTTTCTATGCCGTGGCCATGGCAGACCACAGTATCCACGTAAAAGAAATAGACCGATTAAAAGAAGTGGTGCGCGATCATTGGTTAAAGGTAGACGACATTGAGGATGAATATGGGACCGATGCCGCTTTTCAGATAGAGAGCGTTTTTGATTGGTTTTTGGAATATGGAAAGGACGGTGAGGAAATCTTCGAGGAGTTTGCAGCATTTTATACCGAACATAAAATCCTGTTCCCAGACCATGTGAAACAACTCATCATGTCCACATCAAGGGCCATAACCTCAGCCTTCGCCGGCAGCAATAAATCCGAGCTTATACTATTGGGTAGAATTGAGCTATTGTTCCGGATCTGATCAAAGTTTTAGGGTAAGCACGGGCAACTTGGCATGGTTGGAAACATTTTCGGCCGTACTGCCTGCCAAGAAATGGGCAATCCCTTTTCTCCCATGGGTTGGAATGACCAACAGGTCTATGTTGTGCTCAACACAAAAATTAAAAATGCCCTTTTCAACACTATAGTGGTTATAAACCCGAATGGGAATCTCCTCTCCCAGTTTATGGGTGAAGTATTTAATTTTCTTTTCAATATCGGAATACCCCATATAATTGGCTCCCAGGGTATTCACATAAAAAGTTTCCAATTTGGCCGAAAACAGTTGGGCAAATGCAACAGCTTTGGTATATGCTGGAATATTCTCCACGTCTAGATCACAGGCAAAAGCCATTTTTTTGATGTTGAAATCCTTATGCGGTTGTTTGATCACCAAAACCGGGACTTTTGAGGTTCGGATTACCTTTTCTGTATTGGAACCGACAAAAAGCTTGCTCAAACCACTGGCTCCGTGGGAACCCATTACAATGAGGTCACAATTATGCTCTTGGGCCACATGATCCACTTCACTGAATATTTTATAATTCTGGATGATGGCGTCCACAGAAATGTTTTCAAGAAATTCTTTCTTTGTAAACTCTTTTATTCTCTCCCTGGCCAAGTTCATATAATATTTTGCTTCTTTCAATTCCTCTTCTTCAGATTTGGCCAGGACGGATTCCGACAATCCCAACATGTGCAAAATAATGATTCCCGCTCCGTGTTTCTTCGCAATCTGTGAGGCAACTTCCAAGGCATAGGCTGAATGTTCAGAAAAATCGACTGGTACCAATATGTTTTTCATGATGCTCATATCTGCTGTTAAATGAACTTGACTTTTCCAAGGAAATGAAAAAGTGGACTCCAAAGTTTTGACTCCAGAAGCCATGATTGTTTTGTTTAGGATTTTACACCAAATGTAGAAGCTGCAAACAACTTTTTCCATGACGTAAATCATTTCAAAACCCTTTTGTAGGAACGACCTTTATATAGGAATCTAAAATTTTAAGTCATGAAAACACTGTTCGCAGTACTAATAGCCTTTTTCTCTTTAGGGATTTATGCCCAACTTCCAAAAGATTTGGATTTTGTATCTCCCTTCAATGAAGGGTTAGCTGCTGTACAAAAAGGAAATGAGTGGGCATTTATAAATGATATGGGCCATATCGTCATTGATTTTAGGGATGACCTCTATTGGAACAAAGATACCGCCGAGACCTATGATGATGTTAGATCGGTCCACTATCCCAAATTCTCCAATGGTCTTTGCATTGTTCAAAAAATGGTCGACGAAATCCCCGTTTTTGGATTCATCAACACTGACGGAAGTTTGGTCATTGACCATCAATTCTTAAATGTACGTCCCTTTGAAAATGGGATGACAACAGGCATCATTTTTGAAAAAGTCCTCAGGGGTAAAAACGAATTCAATCTTGATATTTATGAATATAAGTTCCATGAAGTATTGATGGATATAGATGGAAACATTCTTGAATTTTTGAACCGCCGATACAACATTCAAATGACCAAAAGGCGTTATACAATGCCCCTTATTTTATCCAAAATGCTCAATGATAAATTGATAGCTGTAAAAAAGGACAAAAACTGGGAAATCAAGAAACTGGATCTCTAATCAGAAAGTATTGAAAACTGCTCAAGGGCTTCCAAGGCCTCACAACCATAGACCACTGCCGGTCCACCACCCATAAGAACGGCCACCCCAATGGTCTCTACAATTTCATTGGAGGTTGCGCCTGACTCAAGGGCATCATGCACATGGAAAGCAATGCATCCATCACATCTCACGGTAATGGCTATGCCCAAAGCAATCAGTTCCTTGGTTTTCTTATTGAGCATTCCATCTGCAATACCAGATATATGAAGTTGTTCAAAAGCTCCCATTGTATTGGGAATTTTACTTCCCAATTGCTCCATCAACCCGATGAGCTCGTGATATTTTTTTGGATGATCCTTTAACATGGCAAATTGTTTTTAGGTTACGTTTTCTTATCAAAGCTATCGTTAAGCATTGTGTTGTGTAATGACGCAAATCATTTATTGGGAACTGCCTGTAAACTACCTTGTTGTATTAAATAGTGTGTCATGAAAAAGTTTGTTTTTTATCCCGTTTTGTTTCTTGCCTTATTGGGGTTTCAGGCCTGTGGCCCTGTAATCGTATCCCACAGATTGGCAGACCCTCCGCCACCATGGTTTTACCCTCACCGAGTTGAAACGGTACGCTATATTTTCTTTCCTGAGTTGACCATTTATTATGATCTATCCACAAGAACCTATTTGTATTTGGATAGTGGTGTTTGGGTACGGCGAAATGCCCTTCCTTCGCATTATCGCTCCTACAATTTGAATCGTTCGCGTTATGAACGCATCCGGAATTATTATGACGATGACATTCAACGTTATCACCAGCAGAACAATATAAATAGAGGCCGTAGCAACAGAACTGTACAACGAAGGAACAACTAGACCATCAATCGAGGGGGAAGACAATGATCATTGTCATAAAAAACAATGGGGATTGGTGCTACCTTTAATTGAAAGTAAAACCCTTTTGTGATGCTTAATTCTGAAAAAATAGGAAACGAATTCTATCAAAACCTTGGCATGCTTTTTTATGCAGTGGCCATGGTTGACAACTATGTGAGACCTGCCGAAGTTGAACGACTGCGGAAGTATGTTCGGCAATATTGGTTGGATCTGGATGGGTTTGAGGACGAGTTTCATACCGATGCGGCCTATCAGATAGAAATTGTCTTTGATTGGTTGGAAGGTGAAGAGAAAGACGGAGAAGAATATTTTAATGAATTTAAGGAATTTTATAAAGACCATCCTGAAAAGTTCTCACCAAAAGTGAAGGCCTTGATCTTAGAAACCGCAGAGAGCATCGCTTATTCCTTTGCTGGAAAAAACAAGTCGGAGATGTTGATTATCTTTAGATTGAAACAGCTCTTTAACCATTGATATGTTTTTACCGGATTTTATCGACCACACCAACCTAAAGCCCACCGCACTTCCATCGGATATTAAAACGCTCTGTGAAGAGGCCATAACCCATGGTTTTTATGCCGTTTGTGTCAATGGGTGCCATGTATCGTTGGCGAAAAAAGAACTTGAGAATACGAAGGTAAAAGTTGCAGCCGTGATAGGTTTTCCTTTGGGGGCCATGTCCACCAATGCAAAGGTGTTCGAGGCCAAAAACTGCATGGAAAACGGGGCGGACGAAATAGACATGGTCATTAATTTGGGATGGTTAAAATCCAATCACGATGATTGGGTTCGCAGCGAAATCAAGTCCATAAAACAGGATATCGGAGATACCATTTTAAAAGTGATTCTGGAAACCTGTTACCTTACCACCAAAGAAAAAGAAAAAGCCTGTGCCTTGGCCGTTGAAGCTGGTGCCGATTTTGTAAAAACCTCAACAGGCTTTGGAAGTGCCGGGGCCGCTTTTGAGGATGTGATTTTAATGAAAAGAGTTGTTGGGGACAAAGCAAAAATCAAAGCCTCAGGAGGAATAAAAGACAAAGAGACTGCCCTAAAATACATTGAACTGGGCGTATCTAGAATAGGTACCTCATCCGGTCCATCATTGTTGAACTAAGTCATACCCATGAGCATACACATTGAAGCCAAAAAAGGAGAAATTGCTGAAACGGTCTTGATGCCAGGAGACCCTTTGCGGGCCAAATGGATTGCAGAAACTTTTTTGGAAAATCCCTTCTGCTATAACAAAATTCGTGGCATGTTGGGCTATACAGGAACCTACAAAGGAATGAGGATTTCCGTTCAAGGAAGTGGTATGGGCATGCCCTCTTCCATGATCTATTTTCATGAACTCATCAAAGATTATGGCGTTCAGAACATCATCCGGGTGGGATCCGCGGGATCCTATCAAGAAGATGTAAAATTAAACGATGTGGTGTTGGCCATGGCCGCATCCACAACTTCTGGAATGAACAATTCAAGATTCATCAATTCCGATTATTCACCTACGGCCAATTTTGAACTCTTCCAGAAAGCAGTGGATTATGCGCAACAACAAAACATTCCCATAAAAGCCGGCAATATACTCTCCTCCGATGAATTTTATGTGGATGATCCCGAAGAATATAAGCTCTGGGCCCAATACGGTATTTTATGCGTGGAAATGGAAACTGCCGGATTGTACACCATTGCATCTAAATATAATGTGCGTGCCCTTACTATTTTGACCATCTCGGATTCCTTGGTCACCGGAGAGCGGCTTTCCGCCCACGAACGGGAAACTTCCTTTACCAATATGGTGGAAATTGCATTGGCGGCGTCCCTACCCCAGTGAAAATTATTTGAAGCGCTTCATCGCTGGCCTATTATATTTTCCCGTTTTAACTGCTCAACTATTCTGGCCACATAATCATCCACTGTTGTAGTGATCTGTTGGGGATCCACAATATCAAAAGAGCCTACCCAGACCAAAGACCGGTCCTCTCCCCCAACCAAATTATAAATTGCGGTCTCAACATGGTACACTTTGTAGTTTGAATAATATTCAGGGGTATAATAAATACCTTGATAGGTGTACCAATATCGACCAAAGTGATATCTTCTGTATCCCACATCATAATAACTGGAACGGTAATCCATCTCATTATCCACTCCCTTGACCGCGGATATCACCACCGCATCAAACCCTTCATCAACCAACTTATGGGTCATTCCCTCAATTTCTTCCATATTTCTTTGGGTATCGGTAAATTCTTGATCGATGACACCATTACTAACATACGCATTTATGCCATTTTGAATAAATGCCAAACGAAGCTCATCTTCAAAAATCTTGCGGGCCGTCAAATTACTGGTCATTCCAACCACTAAAAGCTTTTCGGGGTTGAAGGAAGTAATCTCTTTATTTTTCCAACTATCCACAAATCGGGTACTGGAGCAGGAAGCCAACAGCCATGCAGCCAATACGACAACTATTTTTTTCATAACAACTTCTTTTAATGAAATACACACGGGTTACTTAACTATTTCGATACAATGTATTGTACAATCCCTGTATAGGAAATGACCTTCATCATTCTAGGAAAGTGGGTTTATCTGATCGGCATCATTTTAGGGGAATTGCTTCTCGCATATCTTAGTTAGAATTATGACCATTGGAATAATGGACATCATCAATAATAGTTTAAAATCAATATGCCATGAAAATGAAACTTATCCTTTTAGCTGTTGCTGCCATTCTGGGAAGCTGCAAGCAAAAAACAGAAAAACCAAAATCCAATCAGGTGAATCAAGAGCCTACACCTACCTATTCATTGCCAAAGGAAATGAAAGAAATTGCCCAATTTGCGGATCTAAGCTTGACGGATTCAACTGATGTAGACACTGTATTAAATTTTAAAGCAATAGATTCAGTTGGGATTTTGGCCGAAATTTCTATGGAGGAAGCACTTTTGCTCTACAAAACAACCATTGAATCCAACAAGGACGTTGCACTGCCCATTTTTGAATCTAAAGGCACACAAAACAGTTTGCTCATTGTTTCTGAAAAGGGGTTTGGTGGAAAAATTTGGGGAAAAGTATTGGTAGACAGGTCAACTACTGAAATAACAAAGGTTGAATTTGGCCATAAAGCCGAATCTGATGAGTACGGTGCTGATGGAATCACCCTGCCCTCTTTTGAAGGCCAATTCATTGGGACCAAGATAAATTGGACGGAAAATACTTTTGGCCTTGATCAAAGTGGTAAAACACTCATTAAGGGCAACACAACGATTGATGGGATTTCCGGTGCCACTGTAACCAGTCAGGCGGTATTAAGGATGATGAATGAAGGGCTACAAAAATATAGTCACTATCTGAATTGATGTTAACCACGTAAACTTTCAGCAAATAACATCCAAATCATTTTAAAATTTCAACAATTGGAGCTCCTGTTCAAGTGGCAGGCCTGCAATACCTGATTGGCCTTGCTACCATCTCTGTAGATGGTAATGCCTTTGAGTCCATACTCCCATGCCGTTCTATAGATTTCCGAGATAGTTTCCTCGTCAGTATCCTCTCGTAAATTGACCGTTTTTGAGACTGCATTGTCCGTATACTTCTGAAATGCCCTTTGGTGCTTCAAATGGTATTTCCAAGGAATCTGCAAACTGGTTTCAAATACTCTTTTCACTTCTTTTGGAATAATTTCCAACTGTTGAATCGTACCCGTTCTGAGCACTTCATCCTTCAGTTCATCGTTCCACAACCCCAGCATTTTCATTTTATAAACAAAAACAGGGTTAATCTCCAACTGTGTCTGGTTCTCCAAGATTCCCACTCGTTTGTAGGCCAGTGCATATAGGGGCTCAATGGAATATGACGTATTGGCAATGACCGAAATGCTACCTGTTGGTGCAATACTGTTGCATGTGGCATTCCTCATGAGTCTATCAGGATAGTGGATGCTCTCCGTCCAACTGGGAAACACCCCTCTTTCCTCCGCAAGATGTTGTGAAGTTTGATAGCTTTTAGACTTAATAAACTGCATCAACCTTTCACCTAGTTCAATAGCCTCATCAGAAGCATAAGGGATATTTAACAAAGCCAACATTTCGGCCCAGCCCATAACCCCCAGCCCTATTTTCCTGTTCCTTTTTGTTTCTGTTTCTACTTTGGGGAGCAAGTAATGGTTAACAGAAATTACATTGTCCAAAAAACGGATGGCCACCTCAATGGTCTCTTCCAGCAAATCCCAGTCCACCTTCCATACGTCGTTTTCGGAAATCAACATTTTGGATAGATTAAGAGACCCCAGGTTGCAGCTTTCATATTCAAAGAGGGGTACCTCTCCACAGGGATTTGTACTCTGTATCTTCCTTTTTGGAATTGGATTATGTTTATTGATGGTATTTAGGAAGATGAGCCCGGGATCACCGGTTTTCCATGTTTGTGAAACGATTAGGTTCCATATATTTTTTGCCTTGATGGTCTTGGCAATCGTTTTGGTCCTAGGATTGATTAAAGGCCAACTACCATTAACCTGTACAGCCTCCATAAAATCATCCGTTATCCCAACAGATAGATTAAAGTTTTGAAGTTTAGTTCCTTCGGACTTAGCAAGAATAAATTCTTCAATATCCGGATGGTTCGCATTCAAGATTCCCATATTGGCACCTCTTCTTTTTCCTCCTTGCCTTACATGTTCCGTTGCTGTATCATAAATCTTGATGAATGCCATAGGTCCCGAAGAAACTCCTCCAGATGATGCAATTCTATCCCCATGAGGCCGAAGCTTGGAAAAATTATATCCTGTACCACCCCCACTCTGGTGAATCATGGCAGTGTCCTTCAATGTTGTAAAGATGCTAACCAAGCTGTCCTCTACGGGCAAAACAAAGCATGCACTCAGTTGTCCATTGGGCAATCCTGCGTTCATTAAAGTGGGTGAATTGGGCAAAAAGAGCAGATTGGCCATTACCCTGTAAAACTTATCTTCCCATTCGCCATTCTGTCGTGCCTCAGCACCTGCCACATTTTTGGCCACCCGCTTGAACAATTGTTGTGGGTTTTCCAAAACCTTTCCTTGAGCATCTTTTAAAAAATATCTCGCACTGAGTAATTGTTGGGCATTGGCGGTAAGTTTCAATCCGCTGTGAAAAGATTTACCCATTCCTTTTTCGCTTGCTTCACCTTTTTCCAGTAAGTCCATACTACTAAGGTTTTGTGCCAACCTTAAAAATACAACTCCATGATAGGAAGGGTAATGACTTACATCAGTATTGAGGTCATGATACTTGCAAGCAGAAAATAAAAAAACAGGAAGTCTTGAGACTTCCTGTTTCCGTGATGTTCCGAAAAGTATTCTTTATATAATCTTATCCATATTCCACTTCAGTTATAAAATAGTCTAGGGACACTCTATATGAAAGTCCAGAACATTTCACTATGGTCCAAACCTTCATTGGATATTTGGACCAATTCGTTATGAAAACTGGGGCAACTGAATGCCCCAGTTTTTTAAGAAGGTCTTTGATCAGCATCTTATCTTCAAATGCAATTTTCAATACTTATCCTGTATCGGATACGACTCAAAATCGCAATGCGAAAAAAGCTTTTCACAACCTTCTCTAAGACTGAATTTTGGTAGCCGAAGGTTTCCAAAATGTCAATCGTATGCTTTCAAGGAACTGATAATAGTGCAAGTTAATATGCTTTGGGCAAACAAATAATGATTTAAATCAGTTTTACAAGATTTTTTTAACCCTTCAGTTAAAAGCAAAATTGACATAAATCATTGTAAATGAATATAATACACAATACATTGAATCGTCTTGGGCAAAATGGTATTGTCCACGGATTCACTGAATTAATAATTAAAAATTTGTGCCATGAAAAAAGTATTCCTTGGTCTATTTTTGATGGGACTGACCATTCCGTCGTATTCCCAAATCATTAAAACTGAAGAGCTTTCAGAGGTAATTGTCTACGCTACCAACTACAAGTATCTCAGCAATGCAAACTCGCAAGAGGTTACGTCAATTCCAGTTACTGCATTGGAACGAAAAGTTGCGGCGTATGACATCAAGAACTCCGACATCTACATGGATGAGTATGATTATTATGAAGTGGCCTTCTACATCCCCGAAGGGAAAATTTTGGCTGCTTATGACAAAGACGGCAAGATTATTAGAACTGCCGAAAAATTCAAGGATATCAACCTCCCTGTTACCGTTAAGGAAGCCATATTGGAAAGATTTCCTGAATGGACCATTACCAAAGATATTTATTTGGTAACCTACCATGAAGACAAGGGCATCAACAAAAAGTACAAACTTAAGTTGGTCAACGGTGACAAAGTATTACGGGTAAAATTGGATGCTGGAGGAAACTTCCTGTAGTCTTTGCAAAACAATAACCTAAAAGGCGCAAACAATGTCAGTATTAAAAGTAATTGAAATCCTGGGAAACTCAACGGTGAGTTTTGAGGATGCCGTCCAGAACATTATCACGGAAGCATCAAAAACCGTGAGAGAGATCAAATCTGTCTATATCAAAGACATGCAAGTAACTGTGGATAAGAATAAAATTTCCCAATATCGTGTAAATGCGAAGGTCTCCTTCGCTATCTCTGAGGAGATGGATAATTAACCATTTTGGGCGCATTCTTTTTAGTTTGGAATGCGCCCCGATTTTTTTTCTGTGAATAAGCCCTATTATTTCTAATTGAGATTTCGCGATTCCTAAAAACACCGTATAAACACTTCATCCATTAATAAATCAAAGTGTGGCAAGGCCCTCTCTTTGTAATATCCCTACGACAAAGTTGTTTCTGGAACTGAACCTACCACTTCCGCTACCGTATGAAAAAATAACAATATCTGTGGCACCTTCTGAAATGCTGAGATTATCTTGCAGCACCAATCCATCCAACCTGATTGTCACGGAATATTTTTCTGTAGTTAGCGACATCATGCTACAACTGCTTTTCCATTACCTTTCTTCTGTACAAAGAGTAACATAATTCCTCCATAAGCAATGGCCAATACCACAACGGAAAGCAAAAACCCGAGGAAAGGCACCAATGTCAACAATCGTAGAACCATTGCAATGGCAAGAGAAAGGAATAAAACGCCCCAAAAACCCATGGAACCTTTGTTCACCAAATTCCAATAATGCGAAGCAATGGATGCGGCAACCAAATGTCCAAAAAAGATGCTGAACAAGTAGAATGACAATAAAAACAATCCAATGGGAATACCAATAATTAAGGCAAATGTAAGCCCTATCACTAATGGAAACCCAATAATGTAAATCAGTCCATACCCAAATCCTTTCCAAAAATTACCTTCCAAGCTGTCAGCAGCTCTTTTAAAATATTTTCTAAAGGCCAAGTGCAATACCAACAATACCAAGAATGCAGATAGCACATAAAAAATCCAGAAACCCAATGATGCAATTCCAAGTGCTTTCCAAGAAAATTCTTCGCGTTCTTTCATTAAGTCCTCATTGAAATTTGCAGTAGACCCGATCAATGCATTGCCAAAATCGATTTCCCCAGACTCTGTCCAGTAGTCCACATCTCCATAAAATTGGGCTCTGTCCCCTATCGTAACCTCATCGGCCACAATTTTGGATTTTCCATGTATTAGCCCATCAATACTGATATCTCCTCCGTAGACTTCCAAACCCTGACCAACCGAACCATTAAAATCCAAGTCCCCGCCATAGGCTTTTATCATACCGTCTACATCACCTTCCACAGTAATTTTTCCTGAGAAATTCACCAGATTTCCATGTATTTTGGCATTGTCCGTAACAAATACCTCTCCACCAAAAACAATGACATCGTCAGCCACGTCATTTGAAATGGTCAATTTTCCGGCCATGGCCCTGACATCATCCCCAATGGGTCCCATAATGAATACATCGCCCCCAGCCACCAAAAGGTCTTGTTGTAAGCTATCACGAACCCTGATTTCACTTCCGGCCACCACAAAATCACCATTGATTTTGGATTCCATGTTAATGATTTCGCCTGCTGCATAGAAATCATCATCCTGATTTTCTACAATGGTAATGGTTTCATCTGCCTTGAATTGCCCCCATAAGAACAATGGTGCAAAAACTGCCAAATAGACTAGTTGTGTTTTCATGAGTTTATTCTTTAGAATTCACCTTAAAGTTCCTGATAATGAGCTGTTAATGAAATGACCTGCATCAGTACAATGCTTTAATTATTCAATTGACGATTATCATTTCAGCAACAAACAACAGCTCTTACATTTACTATCATTCAATTAAAATCTTAACCCAATGAAAATTCTTATCGTTTACGCCACAAGTGAAGGACAGACCCGAAAAATTTCCCGTTTTATGGAAGAGGTCCTACAAGCAAAGAACCATAGCGTAGTGATTGCCGATGCCACCGAAGACCCACCATCTCCAGAAAAATTTGATGCTGTGCTAATTGGGAGTTCCATCCACATCCAGAAGTACCATTCCTCCATCAAGGATTACATCATGAAAAATCTGGATGAACTCAATATTAAGCATTCCGCTTTCTTTTCGGTTTCCATGGCCATAGCATCAGATATCGAAGAAGAACATAAGGAAGTGGAGAAAATAGCTCAGCACTTTTTGGACCAAACCGGATGGAAACCCAATGAAACCCATCATATTGCGGGTGCACTTAAATACACCCAATACGACTACTTTAAAAAGCTTATCATGCGTATGATTGCCAAAAAAGAAGGTGGGTCCACAGATACGTCCAAAGACCATGAGTACACCGATTGGGATGCGGTACGGTCTTTTGTCTTGGATTTTGCAAAATAAAGATGGTTTCCATTTTCTGATTACTTTTAGGGGCATTGTTCAATTTTTTGAACTTGCTTAAAACACCATTGCATGATAATCCATCGATTTGATCTTAAAAATTCCATATTAAACACCTTTATAGCTGAAATCCGGGACAAAACCGTTCAAAAAGATGGAATGCGGTTCCGAAGAAACATTGAGCGTATTGGTGAGGTATTGGGATATGAACTGAGCAAAACCTTGGATTATGAAGCTGTTGTGGTTGATACCCCTTTTGGTTCAAAAAAAAGTGCCAAAACCACAGATTCCTTGGTACTCTGCTCTGTACTTCGGGCGGGACTGCCGCTGCACCATGGACTTTTGAATTATTTTGATGGAGCTGAAAATGCATTCATCTCCGCGTATAGACACCATCCTGATGATGGTGATGCATTTGAGGTCATTGTTAAATATTTAGCCGCTCCTTCTCTGGAAGGCAAAACCTTGATTTTAACTGATCCCATGTTGGCAACGGGAAAAACCTTGGAAAACGTCCTTAAAGCACTTAGCGGCCACGGAACCCCAAAAAAAATCCATATTATTTCCGTAATCGGCTCAAAGGCAGGAGTGGCGCATGTGCAAGAAATTTTTCCGGATGAAACAGAATTATGGATAGCGTCGGTTGATGAAGAGCTCACCAGGAAGGGCTACATCATACCAGGTCTTGGTGATGCCGGAGACCTTTCGTACGGAGAGAAACTATAACAGGATTTCAACCATTTCGTGAAGTGAGGGAATATGGCAACGCCAGCCATACGTTTCGTGTATTTTGTCTTTGAAGGCATGCAATGCATCCGTTTCCCCATGTACCAAAAACACCTTTTCGGGAATATTCTTGATTTGCCCCATCCAATGTAGTAGTTCACTTTGGTCTGCATGCGCGGACAAACTTTCCAAGTGTTCAATTTTTGCGTTCACAGGTATATATTTTCCAAACATCTTCAATTCTTGGGCACCTTCCAATAACTTTCTGCCGCGGGTCTCTTCAGCCTGATACCCCACAAGCAAAACGGTAGTGGATTTTAAATCCATCAATTGCTTTAAATAGGTAAGCACCCTGCCCCCTGTGACCATACCACTTCCAGCAATCACAACCTTGGGCCTTGGGTCATCAATGGTTTCCCATGTTTCACGGTAGGAACTCACCAAGTTTACATGATTGCACATATTGTGATATTCGCTCATGGAAAGCTTGTGCCACTCTGGAAAACGTCCAAATACTTCCAAAACATTGGTGCCCATGGGACTGTCCACAAAAATTGGAATGTTGGGAATCTTGTTTTTGTCATACAGTTTCCAGAGCATATACATTAAGGATTGTAGTCGCTCCACCGCAAAGGATGGGATGATCAAAGTACCACGGTTTTGCAGCGTCCGCTCAACAAGATTCTTAAAAATACCCTCCAAATCTTCCACAGGATGATCTTTGTCCCCGTAGGTGCTTTCCACAAAAAGATAATCGGCCCATTCCGGTTGTAAAGGGGCATCCAACAAGTCATCTTTCAATCGGCCCACATCACCAGAAAAGACAAATACTTTCCCGTGCATGTTCATTTCAATAAAAGTAGACCCAATAATGTGTCCATTGTATTTAAAACATGCACTACAATCTGGAGCAAGTTCAATGTTCTCCCCTTCTTCTATACTCTTGAAATATCCCAAAGTCCGCTTTACATCCTCTTGATCGTATAGCGGCAATGCAGGATTATGTTTACTATATCCTTCCTCATTGGCCCGTTCAGCTTCTTCCTCATGTATTTTGGCGCTGTCCTTCAATATAATTTCTGCAATGGCCAAAGTAGGTGCCGTACCAAGAATATTTCCCTTAAAACCTTGTTTTACCAAAAGGGGTAGATACCCGCAATGATCCAAATGCCCGTGGGTCAATAATACCGCATCAATTTTGGGAACATCTATGGGAAGGGGCTGCCAATTTTGTTGCCGAAGCTCCTTTGCTCCTTGAAACACCCCGCAATCCACCAATATGTTAATGCCTTCTGTTTCTAAATAGAACTTGGATCCCGTTACGGTTTCCGACCCCCCTAAAAAATGGACTTTAAGTTTTTTCATAAAGCGCGTTTAAGCAATGCACAATGATTTCATTTCTTTTATAATTTTTTCCTTTCTTCCATTGGAAACGCCTAAATGATCCAGATAGAACATATCTTCCCATAATTGACGACAAAGCACCACATTTCTATCCAAAAGAAATTGCTTTTCCCTATTGGTCAGCAACGTGGAAACGGTTATTGGATAGAGCCCCAGTCGGTCAATCCGGTCCTTTAGCCCATCTTCTTCTGGATAGTCCCAACTCAATAGGTAAAGGCCAACACATTGACCATATTGTAAGGCATCAGCAGTGAATCGTGTATTGGTAACCACCCATCCCAAGGTATCTTCAAAATCCTTTTTCTTTTGGGCATGCAGGGGTCCTTTTACATCATTGTATCGAGAATTGATGTACAAAGGCACTTTAATATTACAGTTGAGGCTTTCTTCTCCATGGAATTTGCATTCAATGATGTTCAGGGTTCCATTTTTAATGGCCAGCACATCAATTTCATGGGAGACGCAATCTCCTTGGAGCACTTCGCCAACCTTGGTCCGGTACCCAGAATAATGCAAAATTCCAGCGACAAAACGTTCAAATGGAAAACCTGTGGGGCCTAACTCGTAGATAGCCTTTTTTAGTTTGTATTTGGATGCATAGACCGATTTGGCCTTTTTTAATAAGGCAAATGCCCTATTATAGATTTCGCGCGTGGTAATCTCTGGATATAATTCGTCCATTACTTGGTCCACAATATCGTTGACTACGTTATGGGTGGCGCCACTTGACTTTAGGGAGTTCCGCAGTTTTTCAACAGAAAATCGGGTCTTCTCCCCTGTGGATTTTATAATATCAAATTCCTTTTCTTTCATTCCTCTAAAATAGCATCAATTCCAATATGGTTTCAACAGCATGGCAATCCACAATGGTCTAATCTTTGTTTTCCTTGCTTGCCGCTTTTTCCTGCTTTCTAAAATACCTCCGGGTCAAAAAATTATGCTTTAGAGCTTCCATATTTTCATTAAAACGTGCTGTTCCTTCCTCAATGCTTTGCATGGTTCGTTCCAATTGGTCCACCAGAACGGTATCTGTAGCCAAGTAGTTTATGGTTCCTTTTCCCTTGGAAATCGTTGTGGAGAGACTGTCGAGCGTATGGGAAATTGATGCCATTTTTTGGCTCGAAGTCTCCAAGTTTAATAGGATACTTTTCATCTGCTGACCAGAAATGGAGTCACTCAGCAATACGTCGGCCACGCTATTTTCAAAATTAATGTCGGTTATGATGCCATTGAGTTTTTCAAGGGTAATGTTTGCTTCGGCACTTATCTTTTTTAAATTGATGGAAGTTTGCAAAAGGTTGTTGGACATCACCGAGTCATTGAGCAACCTTCCCAAGGTTCCCTTATTATGTTTTAACTTCTCTGTTATTTCCAATAAATCAGCTGTTAAAAGTGCCGCATTTTCGTTGGTAACGTTCAGGGTGCTCAACATATCATCCGCCCCTATCTTGCTATATGAAACAATTTGATCTCCGGATGCAATGGGCTCCCCTGCTCCACGTCCTGGTACAATGTTCACTATCATACTCCCCACCAAACCATCTGAACCAATACTGGCTATGGCATTCTTTCTAATATGCTGCAACATTTTCTCTTGAATGACCATTGTAACTACAATGGTGGTGTCATTAAACATTTCTATGGAATTTACCGTGCCAATATCAATACCAGAATATCTTACATTATTGCCTTTTTGAAGGCCGTTTACATTCTTAAAAACTGCATTGATGGTAAAGGTATTACCAAACAGATTTTGCCTATTCCCAATAAAGTAGGCTGCAAGAACCAGCAAAATGGTTCCCAAGGTGACAAAAACCCCTAGCCTTATTTTTTCTGTTGTTGTTTTATCCATTTCATTATTTTTTAAAGAATGCCTGCACTTTTGGGTCATTGGAATTGGTAAGATCCCGGAAAGTGCCCTCAGCATAATTAACGCCATCAACCAATAAAATCATCCGTTCAGAAATCACCCGGGCACAGTCCACATCGTGCGTGATGATCAATGAAGACGTGCCGTATTCCTTTTGGATGTTGCGCATGAGTTCAATGATTTCCTTTGAGGTGATGGGGTCCAAGCCACTTGTGGGCTCATCATATAAGATGATTTTAGGCCGCAATATGATGGCCCGGGCCAAGGCTACTCTCCTTTTCATACCGCCTGAAAGTTCTTCGGGCATTAAATCCATGGTATGTTCCAACCCAACACTTTTAAGAGCCTCCAGAACAAAGGGTGTAGTATCCGTAACCACACCCATTTTCTTTTGGTGCCTTCTCATGGGGAATTCCAGGTTTTCCCTAACAGTCATGGAATCGTATAGCGCGCTTCCCTGAAACAAAAATCCGATATCCGCCCTTAGAACATCAAGTGCTTCTTGGTTGAGTGCGCTGATATCCTGCCCCATGACAATGATTTTACCAGCATCAGGCTTTACCAGACCAACAAGACATTTAATCATTACAGATTTGCCTGAGCCCGATTTGCCCATGACCACCAAATTTTCCCCTTCATGCAGCTTCATGTTAAAACCATTGAGTACATGGTTGTCGCCAAAGCTTTTGTACAATCCCTCAATATGAATGACTTCTTTAAGAGGTTGCCCCGATTCAGTTGTTGTTGCTATTTTCTTTTCGCTTGACATCATAGTTCATAAAAAATATCGGATATAAACACGGCAATAAAGTCAATCACAAACAACAACATGGAAGTAAAGACCACGGCGGTATTTGCTGCCATACCTACCCCTGCAGTTCCCTTTTTGCTGTAATATCCTTTGTAACATCCTACAAGACCAATGGCAAAACCAAAAAAGAACGACTTTATGGTAGCAGGAATCAAATCTCCATAGGAAAGGGCACTGAAAACGGCATTAAAATACAGTTGAAAGGAGACATTGCCCTTAAAATTCTCCACAAGTGCCGAACCGTACAGTGCGACGGCATCACCCAAAATAACAAGAAGGGGAAGCATCAATGTAGTGGCCATGATTCTTGTAACGACCAAAAATTTGAAAGGATTGGTCCCTGAGACCTCCATGGCATCAATCTGTTCCGTTACCCGCATTGACCCTAATTCAGCTCCAATACCCGATGCAATACGTCCCGCGCAGACCAAGGCCGTAATCACAGGTCCAAGTTCCCTTACAATGGAAATGCCAACCATATTGGGCATCCACGAAACCGCTCCAAATTCAATAAGGGTGGGGCGCGATTGCAGGGTGAGTACCAAGCCAATGATAAATCCCGTGACCAACACCAAAATCAAGGACCGGTTCCCCATATTATAGCACTGCCGTAAAAACTCCTTGAACTCAAAGGGTGGCCTAAAACCAACTTTAAAGAAACGTCCGGCAAAATAAGACAGCTCCCCAATTTCCATGAAGAACTTTCGTATTCGAAAAGTAACCTGTGACGCATGCATGATTTCACCATTTGAAGCTAATCATTTTCAAATGTAAAACTTGAGATAGGTTATGGGAATGATTGAAATCATAATACTGACCGATATCATTTTGGCAAAAAGCTTTAGAAACTAACTTTAAGAATCCTATAAAAACGAGCAAGATGGAAACAAAAGCAATGTATAACTCTGATTTACACTTTGAGCACCAGCAATGGGAAAAAGAGCTTGAATTTTGGGAAGATGAGCTTAGATCTTTTCAAAATAGACTTGATGAATTGGTAAACCGCTGGACAGATGAAAAGGTCTTGGCGGAATTAAGTGAGTTCCAAAACCAATTTTTCATCCATAAATCCAAGATTGAAGAATTCAAGGAAAAAATTCAGGCCCATGAACTCAATATCTCCAGACATTTGGAAGCCCATGAGGATGTCATAAATCGATTGCATTTTGAGCACCATAAAAAAATCAGGGAGGGCATAGAAACAGAAAGGGGTATTTACCATGACCTGAAAAAACAATTCTTCCGTTTCCTTTCCAAATACCTGTAAAAAGAAGAAAATTTTCTGCAGAAGCATGCTATTTCCAGGGAATTTGACCTTGTGGTCATGTCACACCAAAATAGCTGCGGTTAAAGGCTTCCTTTTTGTCGTTGGCCCCAAACATTTGGCCGTTCGCCAAATTTTGGGAGTTTAATAACACTTCGTTTTTTAAGAAAATAATGCGTTCGGATTATATTTGCTGAAACCCGTTTTTGGCCCCAATGGTGTTTGCTTTTTTTCAACCGCATGAAAACAAAACATATCGTTTACACCCTAATGGGTATTGGAATTTTGGCCCTTATCGCCTACAGGATAAAATCCAATGCTGAAATTGGTAAAGTAGCGAATACTGGTCCTGTAATACCCACGGTCTCTGGGATTGTCCTAGAACCTCAAATATTTAAGGATAACATATCGCTTTCGGGTACTTTGGAAGCAGATGAACAAATAGATATCCGCAGCGAGGTTTCCGGTGTGATTGAAAGCATCAACTTTAAGGAAGGTGCCAAGGTATCGCAGGGACAAGTGCTTCTGAAGGTAAATGACATTGAACTGCAAGCACAGCTTTCCAAGGCGTTGACCGCAAAAAAGTTAGCTTCTGAAAATGAACGAAGAGCCAAATTGCTTTTGGAAAAACAGGCCATAAGCCAAGAAGAATACGATATTGCCAGTGCAGACTTTCAATCCGCTTCCGCAGAATCAGAACTGATTAATGCCCAACTGTCCAAAGCAACGGTTCGTGCGCCCTTTTCCGGTACCATAGGATTGCGTTCCATTTCAAAAGGAACCTATGTTACCCCCTCCACTACCATTGCCAAATTGGTGAACACTGATGAATTGAAAATCACCTTTTCCGTTCCCGAAAAATATGCTTCGCAAATTCGTGTGGGTACTGTCCTGACCTTTACCACCTCAGATTCGAACGAAGAATATGAAGCCACCATTTATGCCATTGACCCCGAGGTGGACATTGCCACCCGAACCCTAAGAATGAGGGCCGTAATGGATAACAGAAGCAAGGGGCTTTATCCGGGGGCTTATGCTAGTGTACAGTTACCCTTGGAAACTGTGGATGATGCTCTATTGGTACCCACCGAATCCTTGATTCCCGTACAGAATGGGAAGAAAATTTTCGTATACCGGAATGGGCTTGCCAAAGAAATCGATGTTGAAATTGGTGCCCGCACCGGCAGTGTTGTCCGGGTGTTGACCAACCTTCATTCTGGTGATACCGTATTGACCTATGGTGTAATGGCATTGAAGGACGGTGCACCTGTTGATGTAATACTAGAAGAGCTTGAACCCTTGACGGCAGTACAATGAATCTCTCAGCGATATGTATTAAGCGGCCCGTTCTTACCATAGTAATGAACATCACCATTATCCTATTCGGAATCATTGGATATACGTTTTTGGGTGTCAGGGAATTTCCCTCCATTGATCCCGCCATAGTTTCTGTCCGTACCAGCTATTCGGGTGCCAATGCGGATATTATTGAATCCCAGATTACCGAACCTCTGGAAAAGGCCATAAACTCCATTGATGGCATTCGCAATATTACCTCCAACAGTGTTCAAGGGTCAAGTTCCATAAACATTGAGTTTAATCTGGACAAAAATTTGGAGGACGCCGCGAACGATGTACGTGACAAGGTTTCCCAAGCGGTGCGGAGTCTACCCGATGATTTGGATGCTCCTCCCGTAGTATCCAAGGCAGATGCAGATGCCCAGCGAATCATTTCCATGACCGTTCAAAGCGATAATAAAAACATTTTGGAACTCTCCGACTATGCCGAAAATGTCATTGCGCAGCGTATTGAAACCATTCCGGGCGTAAGTGGGGTTCAAATATGGGGACAACGCAGGTATGCGATGCGATTATGGATAGATCCTATAAAACTCGCCTCTTATGGACTTACTGTTGCCGATGTGCGTGCGGCCCTTTTGGCCCAGAATGTAGAACTTCCGTCTGGAAAATTAACAGGTGATAATACCGAATTGACCGTAAAGACGATTGGAAACCTGAATACCGAGGAAGAATTCAACAATATTATTATTCTGGCCGATGGCGAAAAACTCGTTCAACTCCGTGATATAGGACAAGCTACTTTGGAGGGAGAGAACATGGAGACCAAAATGAGTGACTCAGGTCAACCCATGATTGCAGTGGCCGTAGTTCCACAACCCGGTACCAATTATCTTGAAATTGCAGATGCCTTTTATGAGGAATATGAAAAGCTTCAAAAAGACCTTCCCGAAGATTTTAAATTAAATGTGGTCATTGACGATACCGTTTTTGTAAAAAGAGCCGTCACCGAAGTGGCCGAGACCATATTAATTTCCATCATCTTGGTTATTCTGGTTATTTATCTCTTCTTCAGGAATTGGTCATTGGCCCTTCGTCCACTTTTGGATATTCCCGTCTCTTTAATTGCCACCTTCTTTTTTATGTGGTTGTTCGGTTTTTCCATCAACGTATTGACCCTTTTGGCCATCGTTTTGGCCACCGGGCTTGTGGTGGATGATGGAATTGTGGTCACGGAGAACATCTACAAAAAGATAGAAGAAGGGATGAGTCCTATTGAAGCGGCCATAAAAGGTTCCAAGGAAATCTTTTTTGCGGTCATCTCCATATCCGTTACACTCGCGGCTGTGTTCTTGCCCGTTATCTTTTTGGAAGGATTTGTAGGTCGCCTTTTCAGGGAATTCGGGGTTGTTCTGGGAGCTGCAGTAATGGTTTCCGCCTTTGTATCGCTAACGCTTACACCCATGCTCAATGCTTATTTGACCAAACCTGGCAAGCAAAGCAGATCGCGTTTTTATCAGGTTACCGAAAAATATTTTGTTGCCATGAACCAATCCTACGCCAGTGCCTTGGAAAAGTTCATGCAGAAGAAATGGCTGAGTTTGCCCATACTTTTTGGCTGTATTGGTCTAATAGTTTTATTCTATACCCTGCTTCAGAAAGAAACAGCCCCCTACGATGATAGAAGTTTTGTTAGACTGAACGTTACCGCCCCAGAGGGATCATCCTATGAATATATGGATCGTTTGATGACCGGAATCACAGAACTCATCAATGACTCCATTCCAGAAAAAAAGGTGAGTTTGGTCTTGACCTCTCCAGGATTTGGCTCCTCCTCCGTGAACAGTGGTCGGGCCAATATTGCATTGGTAGAACCTGGTGAAAGGGACCGTTCCCAACGCGAAATTGCCGATGACCTTGGAAGATGGGCCAAAGCCTTTGTGGGTGGAAAAACCAATGTATCGGAACGCCCCACCATCTCGGTGAACCGTCGTGGCGGACCTCCGATTCAATTTATCATACAGGCCAAAAATTTTCAAAAACTAGAAGAAAAAGTACCTGAGTTCATGGCCGAGGCCGAAAAAGACCCTACTTTTTCCTTTACAGATGTCAATCTAAAATTCAACAAACCGGAAATTTATGTCACCATTGATCGCGAAAAAGCGGAAAGCTTGGGCGTTTCTGTACGGGATGTGGCCCAAACGCTTCAACTGTCTTTAAGTGGCCAGCGCTTTGGCTATTTCTTGATGAACGGAAAACAATATCAGGTTATTGGTCAATTCGACAAGCAAGACCGTAACGAGCCTATGGACCTTACCTCCATATTTGTTAAAAACAAGGAGGGACGTCTTATTCAGTTGGATAATTTGGTGACGACCAGCGAGCACAGCAGTCCCCCGCAACTGTTCCATAACAATCGATATATGTCTGCCACAGTTTCGGCCAATTTGGCCCCCGGTATGAGCATTGGGGATGGAATAGATGCCATGAATGCCATAAAAGATAGAGTTCTCGACGATACCTTTACCACTGATCTTGGGGGTGAATCCCGTGATTTTGTGGAAAGTAGTTCCAACACCGCTTTTGCTTTTGCACTGGCCTTTTTGTTGATTTTCCTCATTCTGGCCGCTCAATTTGAAAGTTTCATCGACCCATTCATTATTATATTAACGGTGCCAATGGCCGTAGCAGGAGCTATGTTCTCGCTTTGGCTCTTTGGAGAAACATGGAATATTTTCAGTCAGATCGGAACCATTATGTTGATTGGACTGGTGACCAAAAATGGAATTTTGATTGTTGAGTTTGCCAATCAGTTGCAAGAAGAAGATGAAAGCATCTCAAAAATGGATGCCATTATGAAGGCATCCGTATCAAGGTTGCGACCCATCCTCATGACCAGTCTTACCGTTGCACTGGGTGCATTGCCCATCGCACTTTCACTTGGAGCCGCATCGGCAAGTAGAACTGGAATGGGAGTTGTGATCATTGGCGGAACACTGTTTTCATTAGTGCTTACCCTATTTGTTATCCCGGCATTGTATTTTATGTGGTCAAGGAAAAAAGTACAACGACCCGAATTCAAAATCCTCGAAGTTTCATAGTATGGGCAAATACCAACGTATCCTCATCCTATTGTTCAGTTTGGCAGGTATCATCTCTGGTGGTGCACAGAAACTTTTAACGGTTGAAGAAGCTGTTAAAATAGCTTTGGAAAACAATTATCAGATAAAAACGGCGCAAAACGAACTGAAAATAGATGAGTTGGGAGTTAGCCCAGGGCAAGCAGGGGTTCTCCCAAGACTAGGTGCCAATCTATCGGACAATAACAGCATTCAGAATTTATCCCAACTACGAAACGATGGCACCCTTCAGGAACGCGACAATGTAAAGAACAGTAGCTTAAATTATGGTGTAGCACTTGAATGGACAGTGTTTGATGGTCTTCGCATGTTTGCCAATTTTGAGCAGTTGAAGGAAACCAAAAAATTGGGAGAAGCTGAACTGAAACAGGCCATATTGACCACCGTGGGTGAAATCATGATTACCTACTACGACCTAGTTCAACAGCAACAACAATTATCGGCCTTGGACAGTACCCTCATCATTTCGGAACAGCGGGTGGAACTTGCACAGAACAGATTTACGATTGGAAAAGCGTCCAAACTGGAGGTATTGAATGCGCAAGTGGACTTGAACACCGACCAAACTCTGATGCAACGGCAGCAAGAACTGTATAAGAACACCAAAATCCAGTTGAACGAACAATTGGCGCGAGACCTGAAGGTTGATTTTAGTGTGATTCCTGACATCTTTGTGGACCATGAACTGACATTGGACGAACTTGAAAACATGGTAGCTTCGGAAAATCCCCAGTTACAGGCCGAAAAAATCAACAAGCGTATCAGTGAACTGGAACTCAAACAAATAAAGGCCGCTCGTTACCCTTCCGTATTTGTGTCCTCGGGGTACAATATAGGTAGTTCCAAATCCGAGTTGGGGTTTGCCATAAGTTCTGAATCAAAAGGTTTCAATTATGGATTTGGTGCCACGCTCAACCTATTTGATGGTTTTAACCAGAACAGGAGGGAGAAAATGGGAAAAGTAGCCTTGGAAAATGCAGAAATAGCCATTGCCCAACAGGAACAGGCCTTGAATTCGTTGGTAAACACCACTTATCAGACCTATCTGACCAATATCAGCCTAATGGAACTTGAGGAAAGAAACGAAGCCATAGCTAAGGAAAACTTGGACATTACGGTTGAAAAATATAGGATTGGAATTATTCCCACTATCGAGTTTAGAACGGCACAGTTGAACTACATCAATGCCAGGGTACGGCACAGCAATGCAAAATTTCAGGCCAAACTCTCCGAAATCATCTTAAAACAGTTGGCCGGTAATCTGGATCTCTGATTTTGTTTATAACAGAAACGACAAAACCACTGTTTGGCCATTTTACTATTACAACAAAAATCATTCATTTTGTGATATTTTTTGATGTATTCCACCTCACTCAAACGTTATAGTAAAGTCTTTTGTTTATAAAGTCCATCTATTTAAGGAATGCTATTTTTCCGATTTGACACAGCTACTTTAATGGTATTGTCTTATTCCACAAACACGGAATAAATGCTTTGACTAACAGCAACTTACTCAGGAATCAAGTTTTTGATTTACTGGAGTGATGGTACATTTTCTTGCAACTTTTAAGGCTATTTTATGGGTCAAAATAAGTTTGGAATGTAGTTGAAAACGGACAAAATTGTTCCCTTTAATTCGTCTTGTTGACGGTATTTGAAAAAAATTCAACCAAATAGACCTGCATTGCGTTATTGATAAAATATTGTATAATTGATGAAGATTTGCTAAAAAAACCCCGTAATATTTGTGCAGTTAAAATTCCAAAACAAGAATCAGTCCGAAATCCTAGGCAGTGATGCTTTGGGAAGTCTTTCAAAAGAAGACAACCAGATTATCTGGAAAGACTTCAAAGCTGGTGACGAAAAAGCCTTCATGCTTTTATATGAGCAGTACGCCAATTTGCTCTACGGATATGGTTGCAGATTTACCTCGGACAATGAGCTTGTAAAAGACTGCCTCCAAGATTTTTTTGTCTACCTGCGTGAAAAGAGAGAAGGTTTGGGAAATCCGGCATCCGTTAAATTTTACCTGCTAAAAGCGTTCAAAAGACGAGTCGTGGATTATTTGCGCAAGGGCAAAAAAGAAAAAGAGAAGAGCCAAGAAGTAATCAAGGATGGTTTCTACAGCAATAGAATGCATGAAACAGTGTTTATCCAACAACAGGATGAAACCAAACTGCTCAATCTTGAAAAAGCGCTTAAATCCTTAAATGCCAAAGAAAGGGAAGCCATCTATTATTTCTATTACCAGAATCTATCCTATGAACAAATCGCTGAGATTTTGGATTTTTCCTATATTTCTTCTGCACGTAGACTTATTTATAGGTCGCTGAAAAAAATGAAGGCCATCCTGTAAGTTTCAAGCCCAATAACACTCACCATTTTTTAAGATAAGGAGAGAATCCTCCCTCCTATTCTTGGATCACTTTTATTTTTCCTTTAAGTCGACATCCCATAGAATTCAAATCCATAGAACGGTTTCTTATGGTTCAAAGAGCACTTAAAAAACGCCTTTTTGAGATATTGATAATTTTTTCTGTTAAAAAATAACATTGTCGGTATCATTTGCGACATTTTCCCCTATTTATATATAAAAGGCTTTACGTGGCAGAACAAGATCAGAACATTTTCAACCATCTAATTCTCAATAAGGGCTTCATTGAATGGGTAAGAAATCCCAATGAGGCCAGCGATTTCTTTTGGGAAAAGTGGCTAAGGGAAAAACCGGCCCACACTCAGGAATTTTACAGGGCTAAAGCCTTTGTTGAAAAAATGTGGCATGAAGATGATAAACTCACCGATACGGAATTGGACGATTTGTTGGGCAAAATAATACAACAAGAGGCCACATCGAACTTAAAAAGAAGTAACTCGCGAAAAATTTTTAGCGCCCATGTAACCCCTGCTCTAAAAAAGTTTGCCAATTACGCAGCTGTTTTTGCCATTGTGATCACCACAGTTTTATTATACGATACCCTAACAAAAGAAACTGCAACTGAAGTTGCTGAAGTGGTTGAGTGGGAAATCATCTCCAATCCAAAGGGAAAAAGGTCTAAAGTGACCCTGCCCGATGGCACCTTGGTAGACCTCAACTATGAAAGTACATTAAAGTATCCGAAAAAATTTGATGCAAAAACCAGATTGGTGGAACTTCATGGAGAGGCATTTTTTGATGTGGTCCACATAGATGATCATCCCTTTGTGGTAAAGACCGGAATGCTGGAAACAGAGGTTTACGGAACCTCCTTTAACATAAACTCCTTCTCGTATTTGGATGAACTCGATATTTCATTGGTCACTGGTAAAGTAAAGGTGAGAAAGACCATTGAGGATGCACATGCTACGGACAGTATTTTTCTTAATCCGGGAGAACAGGTCCAGTTCAATAAAGTTTCCCAAGAAATGGTCAAGAATCAATTTGATGTAGAAAGTGCAATTGCTTGGAAAAATGGGACCTTAATCTTTGAGGAGGTAGGGTTTGAGGACTTTATAAGTAAGTTGGAGCGCTGGTACGGCGTAAACTTTTACATTGAAGGAACCCCTCCAAAAGACTGGTCTCTTAACGGTACCTATCAGAATGAAAAAATAGAAGATATTTTAAGAGGTGTAAAATTTATATATGGAATGAAATACAATTACGATCATGAAGGCAAAAACATAACAATAAGCTTTTGATCAAAGAAAAACGGCCAGCAATATAAATTGCCAGCCGCTGTAGTTAAATCAAAACCAAATTTCTGAATATGTGATGTGACGGTCAATATCCAGATTTAGTATTAATCAAAATCAACTCAAAATTATGAAAAAAAAATCAGTACTGCGCCAATCCAACATGCGTAGGTGGTTACTTTTGCTCATGGCATTTGTGTCCGTAACGCAAATGGCCTCAGGGCAAGACGATTTTACTGCTTTCAATGAAACGGAAGCGACCATCCAGAATGATGATGAACGACTGAATATCAGTCAGAAAAACATCGACACCAAAGAACTTTTAGAAAAATTGGAAGCCATTTCGGGCTACAAGTTCGTTTTTGACAAATCAATTCTTGATTACAAAAAACGGTTTACCCTAAAAGAAAAGGGTATTTCTTTTGATGCCCTGTTGAACAAAGTTTCCCAACAATCCAGATTACGGTTCAAAAAAGTCAATAACAACATTAATGTTAGACTGGCCGAACCTACTTCATCACAACCACAATCTTCCCCGGATGAGGCCCAAGCAGATGTAGTTGTCTCGGGACAAGTAACCGGAACAGACGGTGTGCCATTATTGGGCGTTTCTGTTGTGGTGCAAGGAGGCGATACGGGTACGGTTACCGATTTTGATGGAAATTATACCCTAACCGTTCCCGAAGGTTCCGTTTTGGTATTTTCCTTTATTGGGATGAGCTCCCAAAATATTCCCATTGGAAACAGGACGGTAATCAATGTGGTCATGGAAGAAGATGTTGCTGCACTTAATGAAGTTGTGGTTGTGGGTTATGGTAGCCAAAAAAGAAGTGATATCACAGGTGCCATCGGGGTGGTTTCTGCAGAGGAATTTGAAGATGAACCTGTTTTACAAGTGGGTCAGGCGCTTCAAGGTAAGGTTGCCGGTCTACAAGTATCCCAAAATTCCGGTGCTCCTGGGTCCGGCCTTTTGATTAGGGTACGGGGAACAGGTACCGTCAATAATTCGGAACCATTGTATGTGGTTGACGGAAATCCAAATGTGGATCCCATAGATTTGATTCCCGAACAGATTGAAAGTATCCAGGTACTGAAAAGTGCAAGTGCGGCTGCCATTTATGGTGCACAGGGTGCCAATGGTGTTATCTTGATCACTACCAAACAAGGTAGAGCGGGCAAGTCTACGTTGAACATCAACTTTTCGCAAGGATTCCAACAGCTTCAACGAAATATTCCCATGACCAATGCCACACAGTACGCCACCTTGTACAATGAGGGGTTGATCAATGCCGGGGATGATCCCATCTATCCCAATCCCGAATCTTTGGGTGAAGGTACTGATTGGCAGAAAGCTGTATTTAGAATGGCTCCCATGACCAACATTTCAGTTTCTGCCAGTGGCGGAAGCGAATCAAGTCGTTATTTTTTCTCAGGAGGTTATGTAGATCAGGAAGGGATTGTAAAAGGTTCTTCTTTTGATAGGGTCAATTTAAGGATCAACTCGTCACATGATATCACTCCTGCTATAAAAGTAGGTCAGAACCTATCTGCCAGCGTATCCACATACGATAACATATCGGAGTATAACTTTGGATCCATATTGGGCAGTACCCTAACGGCCAACCCAGAAATTCCAGTAAAGTTTCCAGATGGTTCTTGGGGCTATTCTGAAACTTCGTTGAACTCTACCAACCCTGCGGCAAATATTCATTTCACCAACAACGACACAAAAAGGTCTGTGGTGAATGGAAATGTGTATGCCGAAATCAAGTTCTTGAAGGATTTTGTGTTTCGTTCACAATATAATTTCAATTTGGGCTATTCCGAAAATGTTGTTTTTTTACCTGAATTCTTTATTTCCTCAAGAAACTTTAGGGATGTGGCAGATTTGACCGAGAACTCCACACGTTTTAACGATAACAGTTTTGCCAATACATTAACGTATGCCAAGACCTTTGGCAAACACAGTGTGGATGCACTTGCTGGTTTCACAACACAAGAATCAAACACCAAATTTGTGTCGGCATACGCAGCAGGTCTTCCTGCCAATGCCACGGACAATGAGGATCTGAGGTATTTGGACCTCGCTACCCAATCAGATAATGCGTCTGGTAATGCTGGTTCCTTTGGAATTTTATCTTATTTAGGGCGTATCAACTACAATTATGCCGGTAAATATTTTACTACCGTCAATTTTAGGGTTGATGGTTCATCAAGATTTGGTGAAAACAACAAGTGGGGGTATTTCCCTTCATTCTCCTTGGGATGGAAACTATCCGAAGAGAACTTTTTGGTGGACAAAGATTGGATCAACAACTTAATGCTTAGAGGAGGTTGGGGTTCTTTGGGTAACCAAGGATCTTTGCCCAACTATGCCTTTGCCAACCTGGTTACGCCAAACATCAACTATGTTTTTGGCGACACTCAGGTGGTATACAACGGTCAGGCCCCTACTGGTAAGGGTAACCCCGATTTGAAATGGGAATCCACGGAAGAAATAAACTTTGGGTTTGATTTCACCGGTTTTGACAGTAAGATAACGGCTTCCTTTGATTGGTATCGAAAAGAAACTTCAGACATGCTGTTGCAAGTACCTTTGGCAGGGTATTCCGGAATTCAGGAATCACCTTTTGTAAACGGGGGGAGTGTGCTTAATAAAGGTTTTGAGGTGATGCTTGGCTACAAGAACACTACACCAAGTGGGCTTACCTATAGTTTCTCAGGGAATTTGGCCCGTAACACCAATGAGGTTTTGGATTTAAGCAATGCAGGCTCTGCGTTGAATCAGTTTATTTCTTTTGTAGGTCTGGTAAATACAACCCAAGTTGGGGCACCTATAGCTTCTTTTTGGGGATGGAAGACTGATGGACTTTTCCAAACCCAGGAAGAAGTGGATAACCACGCATTCCAAAGTTCTGGAACAGCTCCTGGTGACATTAGGTTCGTAGACCTTAATGAAGATGGCGTTGTTGATGCAGAAGACCAGACCATTATAGGAAACCCTTGGCCAAAGTTCACCTATGGTTTCAATGGGTCTTTGTCCTATAAGAACTTAGATTTCAGTGTTCAAGTTCAAGGGGTGGCCGGAAACGACATCTTTATGGGATTGAAGTTCAGGACCGAGGGATCTAACTTCTTCAACTACACCAAAAATGTCTGGGACAATAGATGGACTGGGCCTGGAACCAGCAACACAGTTCCAAGAGTTAATACAAATGACCCCAACAATAACATGAGGTCATCTGAATATTACGTTGAGAGTGGCGATTATTTGAGGGTCAGAAACATTCAATTGGCCTATCGCTTCCCAGAAAATGTGTTCAAGGATGTGAATGTGAGCATTTACGGTTCGGTACAAAATGCCTTTACCATTACAAACTATCCTGGATTTGACCCTGAAATTGGTACCAATAATGCCAATAACCCACTGTACATTGGTATTGATGAGACCAATTATCCTGTTCCAAGAATTTACACCATAGGTTTAAAAGTAGGTTTATAACAAATCAATTATTAAAAGTAAATCATGAAAAATATATTGTCAATAATAACAGTTTTGTTAAGTCTGTTAACGATGGGCTGCTCAGACATCCTTGAAAAGGAACCACTGGCAGCAATTAGTACAAGCAGCGCCTATGTAACAGCTGAAGATGCAGAAAAAGCAGTTACGGCCGCTTATCACCCCTTGACCGGAAACAACTGGTGCTGCGGTAATTATGGAAATGGTGGGTATATGCACTGGGTTCTGGGAAATGTAGCTTCTGATGATACCGAAAAAGGAGGTGAGTCAGGATCAGACCAACTATATGCGCAACAAGTATCCCTATTTAACATTCCATCAGATAACGATGCAACACGTTTTGCATGGGAGAATCAATACATAGGAGTGCACAGGGCCAATCTAGTTTTGGATAACATTGGCGACATTGAAATGGATGAAGGATTAAAAAGTAGATACATGGCCGAAGCTAAATTCCTAAGAGCCTGGTATTACTTCAACCTTGTGAAGACATTTGGAGATGTGCCATTAATACTTAGTGATGATCTAGAAACGTATGACATGGCAAGAACTCCAAAAGCAGAGGTCTATGCACAGATCATTCAAGATTTGGAAGAAGCCAGCCAAGCACTCCCCAATAAAAGCGCATATAGCGATGCGGATAGAGGAAGAGCCACAAGAGGTGCCGCGTTGGCATATCTGGGTAAAGTATACCTGTATTTGGATGACTTTGTAAATGCTGAAAACTATTTTAAACAAGTCATAGACTCGGGAGAATATTCATTGGACCCTGACTATTTGGGCATGTTCCTTAGAGATGGCGAGAATAGTCCGGAGCATATTTTTCAGGTCCAGTTCTTGCATGACCAAGGAGCAACACCGGTTAGGAACATTTTAACCACTGTCTTTGGAAGTAGGGCCAGAAACGGCTGGGGCTTTAACCTGCCTACCCAAGATTTTGTGGATGCTTTTGAAGATGGTGATCCAAGGTTGGGACATACCGTGTATCAAAATGGTGATGTAATGCCCGATGGTGAAATAGCCAATGTAGGAAACAGCACAACGGGGTATATGAACAAAAAATACTATGTGCCAGGATATGAACGTGTGGGTGGTTCCATTCAAATTGGAAGGGACGATATCTATATGCGCCTTGGGAAAGTATTGCTTTGGTATGCTGAGGCTGCAAATGAAAACAACAAAACAGACGAAGCACTATGGGCACTGGAAGAAATTCGAGCCCGTGCAAGAGGCGGTGAAGCCGTGCTTCCAGAAATTACCGAAACTAATAAAGATGCTCTCAGACAGATTATTTGGCATGAGCAACGGGTTGAATTCGGACAGGAGTTTGAACGATTCTGGGAGCTTGTACGCCAAGGAAGAGCAGGACAAGTAATGCGAAACTACGCCGAAACATATGATACGGCCAAAGGAGCCGGTTTCCGTGATGGTGTCAATGAGATTTATCCCGTACCTCAGACTGAAATAAATTTGAGTGATGGAAAAATAACCCAAAATCCGGGATACTAAAATTAATAAAGGGTATGGAGGTTCACCTTTCATACCCTTTTTTACAACCAAAAACTAGTACGATCGAAGATTAACTTTCAACCCCTATGTTTCTGAGCTATATAGATGTAATTTTATCTACGACCCTTTAAACCAATACAGTAAAGTAAAGCATAAAACATAGTGTCATTCCTTGACCGGACAAAAACCATGAAGAAAAAAATCATCTTTATTCCATCTACAGTTGGGGATTGGCAAATCTCCTTCGCTTCCATAGGACCACTCGTTCTTTTAGCCCTCGTAAGTCTTTTCACAGCATGCACCGATTACGAAAAAGGTACAGCTACAATTAATCAACACAAAACATGGAGAAATTACGGTGGTGGAAATGACCAATCAAAATATACTGAGTTGAGCCAAATAAACAAATCTAATGTAAAGGATTTGGAAGTGGCTTGGTTCTATCCCAGTGGGGATAACAAAATTTACCAGTTCAACCCTATTGTGGTTGACACGGTGATGTACGTACTTGCCAAAAACAATTCTTTGGTGGCCCTCAATGCCAAAACTGGAGAAGAAATATGGATCCACGCCAATTTATCCCGAATTGCCCGAAGAGGTATCAACTATTGGGAAAGCGAGGATGGAAAAGATAAACGGTTGCTTTTTCAAATCAATAATTACCTGCAGGCCATCGATGCAACCACCGGAAAATCCATTCTCACCTTTGGGGATAATGGTTTGGTGGATTTAAGACAAGGTCTGGACAGGGACGCAAAAACCCTCAACAGGGCACAATCGGGTACACCAGGTCAAATCTTTGAAGATTTGATATTATTGGGAACAGGAACCGGGGAATCCTATCTTTCCACTCCCGGCTTTTTGCGCGCCTACAATGTTAGAACCGGTGAACTGGCTTGGACCTTTCATACCATTCCAAGACCGGGGGAGTTTGGGTATGATACTTGGCCAAAAGATGCTTACAAGTATGTAGGTGGTGTAAATGTTTGGGGAGAAATTACGGTGGATGCAAAAAATGGAATCGCATTCTATCCATTGGGTTCTCCCACCTTTGATTATTATGGAGCAGACCGAATTGGTAGCAACCTCTATGGTAATTCGCTATTGGCACTGGATGCCAGGACCGGTGAGCGTCTCTGGCATTTTCAAACGGTTCACCACGATATTTGGGATTATGATCTGACTTCTGCTCCACAATTACTTACGGTAAATCATGACGGTCAAGAAATTGAAGCTGTTGCCGTAGTCGGCAAAAATGGATTGGTCTATGTTTTCAACAGACATACCGGTGATCCTTTATTTCCCATAGAAGAAAAACCTGTACCTCCAAGTCATGTGGAAGGGGAAGAAGCTTGGCCCACACAGCCTATCCCTACGGTTCTGCCTCCTACAACGCGGTTAGCGGTTACTGAAGATGACCTCAGCGAAGTTTTCCTTACCAAAGAAGAACGTGCCGACTGGGCCCGAAAATTACGCGACAGTATTCAAACAGGATTGTTCACGCCTCTATCCAATAAATTTGAAACCTTGGCCATGCCAGGTGCTGTGGGCGGAGTAAATTGGGGAAATACAGCCGCAGACCCCAATAAAGGCATATTATATATCATAGCGCTGGATTATCCATCGGTCTATGACAAGCTGTTAACCTTGGAACAAATCGAGGCGAAAACAGCCAACATCGGTAGCTTTTTTGGAAATGCCCGATCCTACATTCAAAATTGTGCAGCGTGCCATGGACAAGAAGGTGAAGGACTCGTAGGTCCAGCATTGAGCAATATACAAGAACGAATGAATTTAAAAGACTTTACGGATATTATCGTGACAGGTCAAGGGGATATGCCTGCTTTTACAGATTTAACGAGTAAACAAATAGAGGATCTGTATGAATTTTTAGCCGAAGATGGTGCAAGTAGATATAGCTCACAGTTTGGAAGCAGTGAAGAGAGTCCAACAGAAGGCCCGGTGGTTGCTTCAGGTGGGGCTCCGGGAGGTCTTGAAGACAGGGTGCTTGAAGGTAATCCTGGAAGATATGGCGGACCATATCCTGAAGGTGTTGAAGTGGAGCATGAACGCCTATATCTATACCAGTGGGGTTTGGAATTTCCTTATATTATTAGCCCGCCCTGGTCCCAGATAATGGCGTATGACCTCAATGACGGTACCGTAAAATGGAAACGTCCCTTGGGTCAAGACCTTGAAGCCTTAAAAAAAGGCTTTGATAATACAGGTGTGCTAAGAGCTCAAAGAAATGGGATGATCATTACCTCAACAGGTTTGGTTTTCTCAACCTCAAAAGATGGCAGAGTCTATGCTTTTGATGCAGAAAATGGTGAGGAATTATGGAAATCCAAGCTTCCTAAAGGAAGTGAAGGCTTACCGGCCATGTATGAAGTGGATGGAAAACAATATTTGGCGGTAACGGCAGCAACTCCCATCAAATTTGGTCGAGAAGGTGTACCCGAGGAAGGTGAAGACCCAAATGCACAGGGTGGTTATGTAGTGTATGCTTTGCCTGACTAACTTTAAGAAGCAGTTAAAACAATGAAGATGAAAAAATACAGTATCCTTGGATGGTTCTTTTTCCTGATAGCGATTGTACATGCACAGGATTTGAGTAAACTACAAGACGTAAAAGCTATTACCTTTCTCCCAGACTACTTGTTTTCGGGTTCAACACTGGATCGATGGAAGTCTTATGGAGAAAATCAATGGTCGGCCAGCAATGGTGTAATTACCGGTAATGTCAATGGCACAAAACCCGGAATTTTATTGTTTGACCAATCTTTTCAGGATGTTTCTTTTCAGGCATCCATTAAACGGGAAAGCACTGTGGAAACTGGTTTTCTATTTCGTTTTGAGAAGAAAGGAGATAAAATTGATGCCGTCTTGGTTAGCATTTCAGCTGATGGGTCGGTAACTCCTTATAACATCAGTTTTGACACCCAAGGGAGTGAAACAAGTCGTACCAAACTGGCAAGAGCAGGAGGAATTTGGTACCGCGTAGCCCCTCCCATCAAAGAAGAAGAGGGGAACTCCTTTTCAGGTTATACAAGACCTGAACCCCCTAAAGACCTTCCGGTGACCCGACCCAACACAGACTTTGTTGAAGGAGAATGGAACCAGTTGGAAGCATATATGGACGTGAATGTCATCCGTTCCTTTTTAAATGATGGTGGTGAAGTGGGCGGAACCACGGGAGAAGAAACCAACAATGATGGTTATGGCCCTGTTGCACTTTATATTGGTGGCAAGGGTAAAGTGCAGTTCAAGAACATCATGCTCAAGGATGCATACGTCAAAAACACGCCGTTGGAAAAGGTTTCAGACCGATTTAAAATTCAACCTATTAGTGATATGTACTATTCATGGGGAACGGATACCGCCGATTTCAACAAAGATGGCGAAGTAGATATTGTAGCTGGCCCATATATTTATTTTGGACCTGACTTTACTGACCGTATTGAAATCTTTCCAGCTATTGCCGCAGGCCCTTCCAAGGAGTTTGCCTACAATCGTGTTCAGGATGCATACGATTTCAACAATGATGGCTGGCCCGATGTGGCTTCCAGTGCATTTGCCACTACCCTCTACATCAATCCAAAAGGAGCCCACAAGCGATGGGAAAGTTATAATGTCCTTCCAGATGGTGGCCAAAGTGAGATTACAGAGTTCACCGACATTGATAAAGATGGTAAACCCGAATTGGTTTATGGCGCCAAAGGCTTTGTGCGCTATGCCAAACCTGATAAAAATGACCCAACCAAACCGTGGACCGTGTACAATGTATCGGAGGCAGGACATGCTCTTGCACATGGCATTGGTACTGGAGACATTAATGGAGATGGTCGAGTGGACATTCTAAACGCATTGGGCTGGTGGGAACAACCTGAAATATTGGACAGCACCAAGACGTGGAAATATCACCCTGTAGCTTTTGGAAGATATGGCAAGCGAAGTACCAACATTGGAAGTAGCCACATGGCCGTTTACGATGTAAATGGAAATGGATTACTCGATGTGGTTGCCAATTTAAATTCCCATGGATTTGGGCTTGCATGGTATGAGCAAAAAAGAACCAATGGAGAAATTAGCTTTGTCCGCCATATGATAGCCGACGATTATGGCTTTGATAATGCAGGAGGTGTCACCTTTTCCCAACTTCATGGGGCCACCTCGGCCGATGTGGACAATGATGGACTTTTGGATTTTATTGTAGGAAAGCGGTTGTTTACACATTTAGACAATTATTATGATCCAGATACCTACGGTGCACCCGTTCTCTATTGGTACAAGACGGTACGGGATGCCAATGCTCCTGGAGGGGCAAGATTTGTTCCAGAATTGATTCACAATCGTTCTGGAGTGGGTTCGGAGGTGGATGCCGTTGATTTGGACAATAACGGAACTGTGGATATTCTTACGTCCACCAATACCGGAACCTATATATTTTGGAATAAGAAATAGAAAAGTAAAATTAACCCAGTAGGAGTTAGTTGAGTTAGTAGTTTTTTTAGTTCAAGTAAAAAAGAGAGGTGAAAACCTCTCTTTTTGTTTTGATTATTTGAACTTTTCTTTATTCAGGAAAATCAATCTCTTCGAACATCTTGTAGTTATCAATGGATGTGGCAGGCGCAAAAAAGCAAATGACTTTCATTTCAACATCGCCTGTATTTTTGAGCATGTGCACCTTTCCCTGTTCAAAAAGAATGGCGGAACCCGCTCTTACATCACCCACTTCGTTTTCAATCATTACTTTTCCTGAACCGGTGATAATGTATATCAATTCCTCACTTTTGGGATGGGAATGGGCCGGTCTAACCGCTTCTCCGGGCATTACCCGAATGACACACACCGAAAGATTATTGGCTTGCAAGGAGTCTTCATTGGCCAACCAACGCATAAACCGTCCTGGGTGTTTTACCTCTTCTACTTCACTTTCATGCAATATGGTCATGATTTCTTATTTTAATGTTTTTGATATCGTTTCACTGAGACTGGCCGCATCCAAACCAAAATGTGCTGCCAATTGTGGATATGTTCCGGAATGGACATAGTTTGTTTCTCCATTTTTGGACAAATTGATGGGATACAAATTAGCCGTATCAATAGTTGTCTTGGTTGAAAAAAGTACCCTTCTGAAATGTGTCCAAATAAAACCATTGTTCTGTTCTGCAATAAAAACAGGTTTTCCGGATTCATACAACGTATGGATGGTATCTGCATCAATAGAGGGCATATCGATGACCTCAACGCTCAAACCGTCTTTTTCCAAAAGTTTACTGGCTTCCAGAGCTTCTGATACTCCTCTCCCACTACTCACTATGTAGGCATCAATTTTTTTCTTAGGTGCTATGGTGTATGACTTTCCAAACTCGAAGGTAAAATCCTTATCATATAATACATTCGAAGGAGCTCGAAGGATTCGCAGGTAGATGATTCCCTTATTTCCTTCCATGATCCATTTCATGATGCCCAACAATTGCTGTGGACAGGACACATTGATGATTTTCACATGCGCTGTTTCATTCATGACCAACACGTCGTCGTTGCCCATGTGGGTAGCTCCATTGGATTGTGTTTCCAAATCCGCTGCGGTGGCCAACATGGTATAGTCAATACCGTGCCCTTCGGAGAGCCAGCCCTTTTCAGCAATGATTTCCAATCGTTCTTGGTGGCCAACGGCTATTCTCCGCAATACCTTCCAATCAAAGAAGGGACAAAAGGTGCTTACCCAAACATTGGAACCCAATATACCCAAGGCCTCCCCTATCAACATCATATTGGCTTCGGCAACTCCGGCATTATGCGCCCTTGCCTTATCCACAAATCCAATCCCCGCCTGAAGTCCACTGGTGGACGCCAAATCTGAATCCACGGAAAAAATCCGTGAGTCCTTGGCAAAAACCTTCATGGCACTCTCAATGACCTTATGGGCGGCGTGGGAACTTCCTTTTTCCAAAGTAGGAAGCGCACTGGAATCGTAGCTTATTTTCTTATCTCGTATAGGTGCCTTTTTGGTTTTGACTTTGGAAGGATTGGATTTCACCGCTTTGATTTCCTTGCCTCCAACCAACTCCAATCCCATGGAGGCAGCATGTTTTTTTATGACGGCTTGAATTCCACTTAGACCTTCCTCGGTTCCCAATGCATTAAAAAAATTGCAGAAATAGGCTACCCGCTCTTTTCGGACCTTTTCATGCTGGGTTGTTTCCTGATCAAGGATAACATTGTCGATTTTGGCCTTGTGGTTGTTCATCTGGTCCGAAAAACCACCATGTCCTTTGGTCGATTTACAGATAATTGCCGTGGGGCGACCATCCCTTGCACCGTATTTGAACAAATGCAAGGCATCGTACACGGCATGATAGCGTGTTGCATCCACCTCAATGACCCTCCAACCAAAACTTGCAAAACTTGCTCCTAAACCGTGGTAAGGGTAATGTAATCGAGAAACAGAATCCAATTGTCCACCATTGTTATCAACCATCACACAAAGATTCTCCAACTTTTGTGCACCAGCATACATGACCGCTTCCCAAATAGGCCCTTCCTGCAGTTCGCCGTCACCAGTAAGGGCAAACACATCAAACTTTTGCAAATGCTGCCCAGCGATGGCCATTCCTTGGGCAACTCCCATGCCTTGACCCATAGGACCTGTCGCTAAATGCACTCCAGGCAATAAAGGACCAGGATGCCCATTTAAAATACTTTCAATAGAACGGGAATTCTCCAATATCTTTTTGTCGAAATACCCCAAATCGGAATAGATGGAAGCCAATGTGGCCACTGCATGCCCTTTGCTCAACACAAATTGATCTTGTTGAATTGAGGTCGGGTTCTCCACATCAATATCTATGATTCCGCCATAAAAAAGGCCCACCATGGGAATGGTGGCCGAAAAAGCCCCTCCGATATGAATGGCATTGTCTATGGCATGCCTACATTGATACAGACTGAGCATCCGAATATCGGCATCTTTGATTTCCAGTAATTGTGTAATGCCCTTTCTAACAAGGGAATCTTTATCTTCTAAATACACCACGCGTTTCTTCTTCTTTAGATCTTTAGTTTATCCTTCTTTGGATTTGGTCAATTTTTAGAGCATGGACCATCCACCATCCACAAAATAGGTCGATCCCGTTACAAAGGAGGCTTCATCCGATGCCAAGAAATACATCACATTGGCCACCTCCCGCGAAGTACCCAATCTGTGGAACACACTCTTAGCGCCCAATACTTTTTCGGTTTCTTCCGGATCTGGTGAATCGTTGATGGAGCCTCTCAACAAAGGCGTATCAATAGCTCCCGGGGCCACACAATTGACTCTAATATTATTTTCGGCCAAGTCTAAGGCCATGCTTCTGGTTAGGGTATCAATCGCTCCTTTGGAAGATGAATAGGCAGCACGTTCCCCAACGGCCCTATACCCGAGAATAGAACCCGTATTCACAATGGCTCCTCCACCCTGCTCTACCATCATGGGAACAAAGGCATTGGACATGTAATAAATTCCTTTAAGGTTGATGTTGTACAATTTCACCCAATCTTCTTCGGTGCATTGCAGAATACTTCCGCGAACTTCCAACCCAGCATTGTTGATCAATACATCTGCCCTGCCAAATTTTTCTTTGGTCTTTTTGGCGGCATCCTGCACTTGTTCCTTGTTGGAAATGTCACAGTAGCAAAAAATGGCTTCTTTACCCAAAGCCGCTATTTTCTCGACCGCTATCTTCCCTTTTTCTTGATCAATATCAACAATCACAATATTGTATCCGTTTTCGGCAAATTTTTCAGCGGCGGCCAATCCTAGTCCGGATGCACCACCACTTACAATCATTACTTTACTATCCATGGGTATTGTTTTTTAATGTTCGTATTTATCCGTTTGGTTTTGTGGCAATCTTAATGGCTCCATCTTTTCGGTTTTCGAAAGTGTCCAGTGCCGTTGCAAAGTCTTTTAGGTCGAATCGATGCGTCATCAAAGACTTCAAATCAATTCTATTGTTCAGCAACATTTCTATGGTAGGTTGCGCCGTATTTGGGTTGGCCCTATTTCCCACCAGTTCCACTTCATCCAACACCATCCGTTTTATGGGGAGGGAAGGATCGGAATGCGGAATTCCAATCATGGAAACCACACCACCCTTACCAGCAGCCAAACAGGCCGTATTGATGGACTTTGCAGTTCCTGCACATTCCAGAACGGCTGGGACGCCTCTTCCGTTGGTCATATCTTTTACAACAGAAACTACATCATCGGTTCGGTAATCGATGGGAATGGCTCCCAACTCCTCAGCTTTTTTGAGTCGTTCACCGCTTCCGGCTGCAATAATTCTTCCAGCACCCAAAGCTTTGGCACAAAGAATGGCCATGAGTCCTTGAGGTCCCGTTCCCAATATCAGGATGTCGTCACCAGGTTTCAGCCTCGACCTTTCAACCGTATAGAGTGCAATACTCAATGGATCCACACAGGCGGCATATTCCAAGTCCATACCATCAGGTACTTTGAAGATGCTCTTTACCGAAGTCCGCATGAATTGTGCATAGGCTCCTGGGGTGTAGTGACCGTACTGCCGATGGCCCTTTTCTTCATGCCCATAATTAAGGCAGATGTTATATCGCCCTTTTTGACACATTTCACAATAACCACATCCGCAGTGCGATATCCCGCAGACCCTATCCCCTTCTTTCCAACCCAGTTCAGCGGATTTTTTACCCGTTTGTACAATCGTTCCTGACCATTCATGGCCGGGGATAAATGGAAATCCGGTAGGCCAAAATCCGGGGAAATCCCCATTGATAATGTGAGGGTCGGTTCCACAAATAAAAGTGGTATCCACTTTACAAATGACCTCATCCGCATCTGGTACGGGTACGGGAACAGTTTCTATTGAAAAATCTCTTACTCCCTTTAGGACAAGAGCGTTCATTTCTTTTGGTAGTTGCATAAATTTTCTTTTGTTTTTTATTTTTTCCAGTGAACCATGGGCAACCCTGGTACCGGAGATTTGAAATAGGGAATGTTCTTGCCTTTCAGGGAACCAATATAAACCGTGCTCAAATCTGGTCCCCCGAAGGTAACACTGGCCATCCAAGGTGCAATCCCTTGACCTGTGGCAAACAGCACATCTTCGGTAACATTATTGTTATAAAATGCCTTCTCCAATGCATCAACTTTTGTGGGATCTCCCTCATCCAATAGGGTTTTCATATCGCCCTCCGGGGTCAGCACAAATAACTTGTCTGAATACACCGTAGTTCCCCACAAATTTCCATAGGCGTCAAATGCGATACCATCGGGCCAAGCACCTTTTCCCAATTTGGAGGGTCCAAAAACTTCTCTATCCACCAAATCTCCATTTTCGGTAAGCCGCATTCTGGTAATACAGCCTCCAGTGGTTTCAACGATGTATAGGAATTCCTCATTCTTATCGAACCGGATTTCATTGGTAAAACCAAACCCATCGGCCATAATTCGGAAAGCGCCATCCTCATATCGGGCCACATACCCATCTTTTAGGTCATGCTTTAGGGCATGCATCCAATTCTTTGTTTTTGTGGAAATAGTTATCCAAATCCGGTTTTTTGAATCGCGTAACACAAAATTCACCTTTCCAATTTCCTCACCTTCAATAGTGTCAGCCAGAACTATTGTTTCTCCTGTTCGCGTCATACGCTCCAAACGGTCAGTTCCGAAATTTGAAATCAGGATGTCTCCGTTATCAGCGAATGCCAAGCCGTTGGGCAGGGTCCCTTCCAGATATCTGGTCGCTTCACTATCTGCTGCCTCAAAAAAATCAGACCCTGTTTGGGTAATCAATTCTTGGGTTCCATCAGATGCAATTTTCATCACTCCCCCTCTCGCATCAGCAGACCATAAGAATCCATCGGGCTCTGCCAAAATGCATTCGGGTCGTTGTAAATCGGTTCCTATGGTTTTTATATCTGATTTCAGTAATTCAAAATCATGAATGGGGTTTTCCTTGAATTTAGCCATGTAGTTGATTTTAAAATTTTCTGGACCATTCTTTGGGCCATCTCTCGATGACGATCTTGGTCTGTGTGAAAAACTCAATGGCATGCCTACCTTGTCCATGAAGATCCCCGAAGAAACTTTCATTCCATCCACTGAAAGGGAAAGGCGCCATAGGTGCAGCTACCCCTATATTGATTCCAATATTCCCTGCGTTGGCCTGATTCCTAAACTTACGTGCATTGGCCCCACTGCTCGTGAACATACAGGCCATGTTGCCGTATCTTCCACTATTGATAAAGTCGAGCGCGGCATCCACGGTGTCCAACTCCACCAAACTCATTACCGGCCCGAAGATTTCGGTCTTGATGACCTCTCCCCCTAAAGGAACATTCTCTAAGATAGTGGGTTTTATGAAGTTACCTTTTTCAAAACCTGAAATTTTGGCATCACGACCATCCAATAAGAGCTTGGCACCTTCTTTTACACCTTGATCGATCAATCCAGAAATACGGGCCTTACTTTCGGCGGTGATCACCGGACCCATTTCCACGCTTTCATCCAAACCATACCCTGTTGAACGGGACTTTGCTGCTTCATAAAGGGCTTCTTTTACTTTACCGTTATCCCCTACGGTGATGATGTTGGAGGCAGCCAAACAACGTTGCCCTGCACATCCGTAGACGCTATCCGCAATAATCTTAACAGACATGTCCAAATCAGCATCCGGGAGAATAATTACAGGATTCTTGGCACCACCCTGGGCCTGAACCCGTTTTCCGTTCGCGGCCCCTTTAGAGTAAATATATTTAGCAATATGGGTAGACCCCACAAAACTGATGGCCTTTACCTTTGAATGCTCCAAGAGTCCATCCACGGTTTCCTTGCCACCATGTACCAGATTGACCACACCTTCGGGAAGGTCCAATTGATCTATAAGTTCAAAAACCTTCATCATGGTCAATGGCACTTTCTCGGAAGGTTTTAGGATGAAGGTATTTCCACAAGCAATGGCATACGGAAGAAACCAAAACGGAATCATTCCTGGAAAATTAAATGGGGAAATACAGGCACAGACCCCTAATGGCTGACGAATCATAAACTCATCGATACCCCTCGCAATATTTTCGGAAAACTCACTCTGGCCAAGGGTAGGGATACCACAGGCCACCTCAACATTTTCAATGGCGCGTTGCAATTCTCCCCTGGACTCGCCAATGGTTTTACCACATTCCTTGGTAATGGTCTGTGCCAATTCTTCTCGGTGCTCCTCCAACAAGGCCTTAAGCTTATAAAGGGGCTGTACTCTTGTCATCACCGGAACCTCACGCCACTCTTTATACGCTTTTTCAGCAATTTCCACAGCGGTGTTCACATCCTTGGCCGTAGATGCCCCGTAGGGCACCTTTCCAAGAACCTCCTGTGATGCTGGGTTAATTACATCCGTGGTGTTTTTCTCCGCACTTGCCACCCAAGCTCCGCCTACATAATTCTTTAGTATTTCCATAAAGCATTAATTAATAAGGTTTCTAAATGCATATCTAGAAACCTTATATTTTCTATTGATTTTGATTTTGGTTTTTCGTCTATACTTATTTTTTCGGTCTATGATAACCTATCTATTTCAACTGAATTTATATCCAAGGTCCACCAAATAATCCCGGGATATTTTTGCGGCTTCAAAGGTGGAATATGCCGGCTTTATTTTGTTGTCATAATCCAACTCAAACATGATATCCCCTACCATCTTATCCCTGCCCCTTTCAAGCATTTTCAAGAGTTTCTTGATTTTAACCTGGCCTTCACCCAGAGGAGCATATCCCAAATAGCCATTATCTCCACCTTCATAGTCCTTAAGGTGTACATGTTCTATCAACGGCATAAAATCCCGGAAGATTTTAACCGGGTCCGCGCCCCCTTTTTCCAATTGCCCGGCATCAGGGCCGAATTTCATATAGGTGGTATCCACATTTTCCATTATGAAGTACACTTCCTCTTCGGTTTCAATGGGTGTTCCTGTATGTGGATGCAATGCGCACGTAAGACCAAGGTCTGTCACCGCCTTGGCATAATCGTTCATCGCCTCCACCATGGTTTTCTTGTGCTCCTTATAATCATAACCTTTTCGGTCTATGGATGATGGGCAGTATTCCACCAAGGTACCGCCTGCCCTTTTCAACAGCTTGGCCCAACTGGTCAATTTTGCCAACTCTTCCTTCCGTTTTGATGGGGATGGGTCAAGCACATCAGTCATACAAAAAGCAGAACGGATGGGAATATTGTTTTTGGCAATTACATCTTCCAACCGGATGCCCTTATCTTCCATTTCTTGAATGGTCCAACCGAAAGTCTCAAAACAATGGAAGCCCAATTGGTTCATTTCTTGTAAAGCAGGTTCCAAATTATCCAGACCATATCCCCAAAGAATAAAGGTGGCCCCTATCTGGAATCGCTCATTGATTTCCAAGCTATTGATGAAGTCCATATTGGGCAATGTCACCGCAGCAAGACCTACCGCACTGCTCTTTTTTATAAAATCCCGTCTGGAAAATTCATTCGATTTACGCATAACATTTTTTATTTGATATTTCTTCTATTTGGAGAAAGTAACCAATCCAGCACCTCCTATCAACATGAGTGCCCCCAAAATTTTGGTAATCGAGATGGGTTCAACCGGAGCACCCAAAAAACCATAGTGCGACATCACCATACCGGCAATGACCTGCCCTGCAATCATCAACAAAAATGCCGGGGCTGCACCTATCTGCGGAATGATCCATGCAATTCCAAAAACCAATGCTGCGCCAATGGCTCCTGCAGTCAATAGCCATAGGGGAACATCCTTTAATCGGGAAAATACTTCTGGCTCCCATTGGGTAAGGCCAATAATTACAGCGGTAACCGCGCCAATACACCAAAAGATGGCATTTCCCATCTGTGGGTTGTTCAAGGTTAATCCTACTTGTGAGTTCATCGCTAGGTGAACTGCCAACACAACGCCTAGTAGCAGCATTAAAACATATAGGTACATTTTTGCTTTCATTTTAGATTAATATTATTTGGTATCGATTCTAACTCGTGTTTCTAAAGCGTTTCTGTTTTGGCAAGTCACATTATAGCCTCAACCGCCTTCATTATATATAAGGGGGAAATCGTTAAAATGATACCGACATTCCTATTTTTTTTGGGCAATAATTATCAACTTTTTGATTTTGACTTCAAATTACTGAGGCAACGGCATAAGGATAAATATTGGAACCTACTTATTGGACAATTTAAAAGGTGGGGGATTTTGATAAAAAAAATGCTCCACTTTTGGGTGGAGCATCAGTATACTATTACTATTCTTTCTTAGGTTAAGGAGTCAAACTATAGGTGAAAGTGATGTTTACTTGGATGGTATTTCCGCTGATATCCGTAATATTAAAATCATCGGAAAACGAAAAGCTGGTTTCGCTCCCATTAAAAGTTAGGGTCAAATTTTGTTGAATGCATGCATCCACAAAACTCAAGGTGTTTGATGACAATTGCCAAGTACCATCAAAAGTACCTGAATTTTGGCAATTTGTTCCATTTAGTCCTTGTTCAAACGTGTATGTCCTGTTGGTATTAAAAGTATAAACTCCATCTTTTTGGCATTCTCCGTATTGTGCAAAAAGATCGGTACTTGGATTATCTTGGTCATCATCGGTAATATCCACAGCTTCATCTGCAAAAATAGCTGTAAGCACCCATTCCCCAACCAGTTTCTGTTCATTGGCCTCCAACGCTCCGGTAAAATCTTCGGGGCAATCAGAAGAACCATCATCTGTACTGCACGATGTCATAAATCCACCCATCATAAGCAATGTACCGATACTGAAAATTATTCGCTTCATAGTAAAAATCAAAATTTTAAGGTTTCTAGTTTGATGTAACAAACCCCAGAAGGTTGCATCAAATCTTCGGATTTTTTTTCAAATCTACCGTTTAGGGGTTGAACTTATCCAGAATCAATCAGGCAAAACCTTAATATGGTGGCCGTGGCCTTGAACCACCTCTATAATGGGTTCCGAATCAATACCACCCTTTGCGGATTCCACCCGTAAGATATTATCACAATCTTCCAAATCAAAATTAAAGGTAAAATCAGGAAACATAATATGGAGCTGTTCCAAAAGCTTTTTGGCCACCTTTCTTTTTGCTACACTCGTTTGGAAAACTTCAACCATTACCTATCTTAATTTAGTTGTCTCCCAAAAAAGCGGGATCTACGATCACAGATGTTCCACATACTTTTTAAAGTTGTTTAAAATGGCCTGCCAACCCTCTCTTTGCATGTCCAATGGGTTTTGGTCTTCGGGATCAAACGTTGTGGTGACTTGGGTGGTATCTCCCATTTCATCAAAAATGGTGATTGCCTGTCGCCCATCCGTCATGGTGTATGATATTTTTTCCAAAGGGATGATTTTATCATAGACTGCTTCAAAGTCAAATCCAAAACTGCCGTCTTTGGCTTCCATTCGGGCAACATACTTCCCGCCCACCCTTAGATCATTTTTAGCCTGCGGACAGCACCAATCTTCCGAGGCAAAGTTCCATTGGGTAATGTGTTCCGGCTGAGTCCAGCATTCCCAAACCTTTTCAAGGTTCGCATTTATTGTGGCGTCGATTTTAATCTTACTGTGTGCCATAGTATCATAATTTATCCAAAAATTGGTCTATACTTATCTCTATTCTCGTACATGATCCAGCCCAAAATGGCGGCCAGCACCAAGGCAATGATCAATCCACTGGTATTTACCACTGTGTTTACCAGTAAAATCCCCACCATGACCGGCAAAATAATAAGGGCTCCCAAAGCTCTGGTCTTGGGTATAATTATAAGGATGCCACCCACCAATTCTGCAAGAGCGACCAAGGGCAGTAACCAAGCTATCTCCATGAATGCCTGAAAATCACTGACCAACTCTTCTGGCATTTCCTCAGGCATGGGCATATAGTGGAAAAACTTGTCCAAACCTGCGTTGGTGAACATAAGCCCAAAAAGTAGGGCAAGAACGAATAAAATCTTTTTTTTCATTGTGATGATTTTAATGGTTATTTATTTGTTGTATGCTTCTTCAAGCTGTTGTACGTCCAGCTTTTGCATAGTGTACAGGGCAGCCATCATGTTTTGTACCCTAGACGGGTCACCATGGGCCACTTTTTCCAAAAGGAATTCTGGAACTATTTGCCAAGACACCCCATATTTGTCCTTTAGCCAACCACATTGGGACTCGCTTCCGCCATCTTTGATGAGTTCGTTCCAAAGATGGTCCACTTCTTTTTGATCTTTACAGTTTACAAATAATGAAATGGCCTCGTTGAAAGGAACATCCGTATCGGTCCCGTTGTCCATGGTCATAAAGGTTTGTCCTGCCAAGGTAAATTGGGCGTGCTTTACCATCCCTTCCGGGCCTGGTTCAGTGGCTTCATATCGTGATATTCCTTCCAAACTGGAATCTAAAAAAATGGAAATGTATTGCTCAATTGCTTTTTCGGCATTGCCCTGTTGGTCACCCGAAAACATGAGCAAGGGAACAACGGAATGATTTACGTCGTTGGGATTTCCCTGCATTATTTGCCAAGAAACTCCAAAGCGATCAGTGACCCATCCATAATGTTCACTCCAAGGATACGAATCCAAAGGCATCAACACCCTTCCGCCATCACTTAATCCTTCCCATATGGTATCAACTTCTTCTTTTGTTTCAAAAAGCGCAAAAAATGAAATGGATGGGTTAAGCTGAAATTGTGGTCCGGCATCAAAAGCATGAAAGGTTACCCCATTAAGATCAAAACTTCCGGTTTGGATTGTGTTTGATGGAAACGGACCGCCTTTGGGCCATCTCTTCATTGAATTGATCTTGGAATTGGGAAATAGGGACACGTAAAAGTTTATCGCTTTCTCCGCTTGATCATCAAACCATAAAAATGGCGTGATTTTCTGTTGTTTTTTGATTGTTTTCATGTTTGTTAATTTAATGATTTGTGTTGCTGGTCAACCTCAGGAGGCTAATTCGTCTTGTTTTTCCTTGTATCGATATGCTGTCATCCGCTTGATCAAATCCAACGGAAGCGGTTGGTCATTTGGAAATTGTACTGAGCCTTTTCCCGTTTTGTAGTTGGAAAGTTCTTTGCTGAAAGCTTTATGTGCTGATGGAATGGCGTAGAATCCGATATGTTTTTCATAAGCGGCATAATACACCAAGATTCCATGATATTTAAGCGCTGGCATGTTGTAGCTGATGACCTCTTGGGCCAAGGGAGCAATAGTTTTCAATGCTTGGCGAATAGTGTTCATCCGTTCCAATGCATGTGGTGGTACATTTTGAAAATAAGCATCCACCGCTTTATATTTCACTTTGTCCATATCATGAGTTTTAGTTGTTATTGTTTGCAGTGAAACAACCACTGATTTCCATATTTATCGACCAAGCCGCCAAAAAAATCTCCCCAGTGGGTTTTATCCAAAGGATACGTGCTTATTCCACCTTCCTTCAGATTATTATAATATTCTTGGATCTGGGCTGCATTGGGGACATCTACAAGAATTGAAATGGAATTTCCCCTGATCAATTCATCATTGGCCATATCGGTACCCATCAAAAGCATGTTGTCTTTTTTGAGCAAGGCCTGCACTACGTACTTTTTAAAATCCTTGGGAAGCTTTTTTGCTTCTGGAGTATCTTCAAGCGTTTCAATTTTTAAATCCCCTCCCAAGCATTCCTTGTAAAATTCCATCGCTTCTTTACAATTACCATTAAATGTAAGATATGTAATGATCTGATTCATCCTTTTAGTTTCATGCTTTACAAATTTGGTAATCCCAATACAGAATTATAGGGTGTAAAAACGGCGATTTCACGGGTTGATTCCGCCACTGTATTTTGTTACATTTGGATTGTGAAAACAATATCCATCTTAGTTCCCGAAACTGCTGTGGCCTCAGGGGTCACTGGTCCTCGCTATCTATTCACAACAGCCAATCAATTTTTACAGGCCGCCGGAAAAGACCCGCTGTTTAAAGTGCAAATGGTAGGGCAAACCAAAGAAGTCCGCATTCAGGATGGGGCCTATTCCATTACTGCGGATGTCCTCCTAAAAGATGCCCAACAAGCGGACTTGGTAATTGTTCCCCCTTTATTTGGGAGTATGGATACAGCTCTTTCCCTGAATAAGGCAACGATTCCCTGGATCATAGAACAACATGCCAAGGGTGCCGAAGTCGCCTCCCTATGTGTAGGTGCCTTTTTATTGGCTTCAACAGGACTTCTAAATGGTAAAAAATGCTCAACACATTGGGCTTTTTATTCTGAATTCAAAGCGCAATTTCCCGATGTTGAAGTGGTAGATGGTGGGGTTATAACAGAAGAAAATGGAATCTACTCCAGTGGCGGGGCCCACTCACTATGGAATCTACTACTTTACCTATTGGAAAAATACACGGACCGTGATACTGCCATCTTGGCTTCCAAATATTTTGCCATTGATATTGACAGGAACAGTCAGGCTGCTTTTATGATGTTCCGTGGGCAAAAGGACCATAACGACGAGGCCGTAAAACAGGCGCAGGAATACATTGAAAAAAACTATCAGGAAAAAATAACTGTGGATGACCTTGCACAACGAGTTGCCGTGAGCCGAAGAAGTTTTGAACGCCGGTTTAAACAAGCAACGGACAATACGGTGATCGAATACCTGCAACGGGTAAAGGTTGAAGCGGCCAAACGAAGTTTTGAGTCGACTCGAAAGAACATTTCAGAGGTTATGTTCGATGTGGGCTATACCGATTCCAAAGCTTTTAGAAACGTGTTTAAAAAAATAACCGGCCTCACCCCTGTTGAATACAGGAACAAATACAACAAAGACCTTATTTCCTATTAAATTTATTGGAATTTAACCTCTACTGCATCGCCAGAATAACTGACGGGCTTTTTTTCACCACTGGGCATCAATTCCACCATAAATTCTCTTTTTGGACTATTGTTCTGCTTGTCTTCTTTACCATCTTCAATGGTCAAAATTCTATCTGCATCGTTCCACTGAAACTTGGTGATCGCATATTCACCCTCAAGATAATCCAGACTTTTACCATCGTCGCTATATAGTTCAAATGTTCCATCGGCTCCTGTCCATATTTTTAAGGTTGTGGGTGCATCTACTTCCTCCTCAGTATATTGCCTGATGGGATCCATTGGTATAATGGCTCCAGCACTGACGTAAATTGGCATTGTGGCCAAGTCTACTTCTCTTTGGACGGTTTTTTCACCTTCTACCAATTTTCCGGTCCACCAATCGTACCAATGCCCTTCTGGAAGGTAAACCTCCCTTGACGTCGCCCCTTTTTCAAAAATGGGGGCTATAAGCATTTTTTCACCCCATAGATATTCATTCCCAACACTCTTTGCCTTGCTGTCATTTGGATAATGTAGCCAGAGCGATCTCATCATGGGCAGCCCTTTTTGCCGTGCCTCCCAAGCCAGGGTGTAATTGTAGGGCAACAATTGGTATCGAAGTTCGGAATACGCCTTGGTTATGGGTTCTATACTGTCATTGCTAAGTTCTGAAGCCAAAGGTGGTGTTTTCGTCTCCAACGGTCCCAATTCACTTAGTCCCCATCCCCATGGAAGATGTGTCCACCATGTTCTGCCATGCGACCTGAATGAGGGACAAAAAGCACCAAATTGAAACCATCTGGTGTACAATTCTGCAGTATATTCCTCATTGGGATAGAATCCTCCAATATCTGAACCCCAAAAAGGTGACAAGCTCATGGAAGAGTTGATGCCCACAGCAATTTGGGCTTCCAAGGTCTTCCATGAAGAATCGGTGTCCCCGGACCAAATCCAACCACCCCATTGTGCAATCCCCAAATACCCATTTCTATGCAAACTCCACGGTCTCACATTTGGCTTGGTGTGCAATGGTCTTTGGTAGTACATTTTGTGCCGTTCCAGCCGCTCAAACAGATTAAACCAATCCCCTTCATCGGGCCAAAATGCATCAATTCCCATGTTCATCAAGGGTACATGCTCTTTCCAATGGGTCAAGATATGGGAACTATCTACTTTCTCACCTACTTTGGGTGGTATTGAACCATGTAATGTTGGTAGTTTGTCCCTATCCCACGGTACCACATGCAATATCATTTTGGCATTTTCATTGTGAATTTCATCAATTACCGTTTGGGGTGATCTTTTAAAAACTTCGGGGTTAAATTCAAATGAAGGCTGTTCCTTGTTCCATCCCACAGGAGTGAAACCGGTACCCAGATAGATTACGGCATCCATGGGGATTTCCTTCTCACGGAATGTGTTCACAACTGCAACCATTTCTTTATCTGTATCCAATGTTCTATGGGATTGCATATAACCCATGGTCCATTTTGGAGGCATTACAGCTGGACCACTAAGAGTACTCATATCTTTCATCAATGCCTTTGGATCGTGGGCATCAAAGACATACACATCATAAAGTCCCTTCACATAGTTGGGAGGAATGCCTTTTCCGGTATTATCATGCTGATTTTTTTGGTTCTGTTGCACATAATAGCCTTCTTCTGGCGTAAATGGGGAATAAATTCCTTTAGTGTCATTGGTCAAATCAATCTGCCCCCAAGGGGTGACCATCCACAGCCCCCAACCTCTTGTTCCGACCAACATGGACACTGGGTTTCGGGAGCCATAGGCATTGGCCTGCCAACGGGGAAGCATTTTGTGTAATCTTCCTTTTCGGTCATATTCTACGGAATCCTCCCTCCAGTTGGTGTCTTTTTCGGGTCTTGGACCACCTTCACCCAAACCAAGAATGGGAGATTCATCTATGGCAAACGATACATTTCCTTCAGCCTCAAAAACCAGCTCTTGCACCAAATCACCCATATTATTTTTAACAGTGACTGTCAATGGATTTCCAGAAACGTTGACCTCCAATCCATTTATGCTTTTAGTCAATGTACCCTTGAACTCAGTGACATCAATGGCGTATTTCGTCTGTTTTTTATCCTCAAAAACAATATGCCCATAAGATTCCATATCATACTCCTGTGGTTTCAGGGTTACTCGAAGTGCATGATTTCCGGCTGCCCCAATCTGAAGTTGGGCAGGTTGCCCCATTGTGGTAATGGGTTGAGGCTGGGTACATGACCCAAAAATCATGCAAAGAATAATGCACGGTACAAGAGCAAATTTCCCATTTTGATTGGCCAAAAAATTCTTGAACATAGTTGTTATTTTTTTGTGTCGGATGTATTAAATATAGAAGATTAACCCAAATAACCATCAGATGAACCGCAAACTCGAGAATATAGGTTCATAGTCCGTTAATATTATATCAAGTCTCAGAGAATTAAAACCATAATGTTTTGCTGAAGGTCATCAATACTGTGGGATTTTTTTCCATAAAAAAGCCCCAATGTGTTGCATTGGGGCTTTTTGCTTTAGACCTTTAAACGGTTATTTTTTGTTTTGTTGGTCTTTAATGGTTTTTTCGTCAATATCATAGGTGTTAGTATCGATATTGGTATTCCCTGTTGGGTTAGTGGGATCACTCTGTTTTACTTTTCTCTTAAATTTTCTTTTGTCTACTGTCCTGCTCATAATCTTTTATTTTTCAAATTTCATTATCCGCTGCACAACTGTGCAACGCTATCCATTCTGGATTTACTTTAACTTACTAAATCTATCCCCCAACCCTTGACGCAAAAAAAACAGAAATTGACGCTGATGATAGGACAAATTGAACTTGATATCGTTTATCATTCCCCTAGCTCGGGGATGACCTAACCAGAAAATGGAAAATCCAACCATGTCCTCGCTTCATTTTCTACTTATCAACAATCCAAATTTTAACTGTAAATGCAATGAATGTTATGAACATAACATCTATGCCTAAAGTTAGACATTGCCATTTTTTAATATAAAAATTCAACAAAATAGCAATATCAAAGGTGTATATATGAGATATTCCAATTTTAAGGGTGCTTATGCATCATATTTTACATGATATGCTTCATTTCTTTTAGTGTCCGCAGAACACCTCCAATATCTTTGTTCAACAATGCATATAATACATTGACTAACTTAAACTTGTAGATTATGATTAAACTTAAACATGCGGTCATAACCCTATTAATAATGATTGGGCCTTTGGCATATTCGCAATCATTGACCGTATCGGGAACCGTTACCGATGAAACGGGGTCTCCACTTCCAGGTGCTTCAATAGTGGTATCTGGAACCACCAATGGAACCCAAACAGATTTTGATGGGAATTACACCATTTCCGATGTATCTTCCAATGCCACATTGGTGTTTAGTTACATAGGTTATTTGAATCAACAAATTCCTGTAAATGGTAGAACTTCCATCAATGTGAGCTTATCTGAAGATCTTGAAACGTTGGATGAGGTTGTGGTAGTAGGTTATGGTACCCAATCCAGGGCAGAAGTAACAGGGGCCATCACAACGGTGGGCGCAGAAGAAATATCTGCATTACCTGTAGCAACTGCCGATCAAGCACTTCAAGGTAGGGCTGCCGGTGTTACCGTATTAAATACAGGTTCGCCAGGTACGGCCCCAGTAGTGCGTATACGGGGTCTAGGTACCATGAACAACAATGATCCTTTGTATGTAATAGATGGGGTCATTGCCGGAGGTTTGGGCGATCTTAACCCAAATGACATTGAGTCCATCAACGTTTTAAAAGATGCCTCTACAACCGCTATTTATGGTTCATTGGGATCTAATGGTGTTGTAATGGTAACCACTAAAAAAGGTAGAAGAACAGGTAAAACAGTAGTTAATGTAGATTCATACACTGGTATTCAGTATACCAACCAACGTTATGATATACTGAACACACAACAATATCTCCAGTTTGCACAGCAAGCTTTTGGATTTACTCCGACTTCTCCCCTTTCTTCATCAGGCCTAAATACAGATTTTCAAGATGCTCTTTTTAGAACGGGTGTAATGAACAAAGTTGATTTGGGCATTTCTGGTGGTTCTGAAAATAGTGATTTCAGGTTTTCCGCAGGATACCAGGATCAAGAGGGCGCCATTATTGAGACCTCTTTTGAACGTTTCTCTTTCCGTGCCAATAGTAACTTTACCGTTGGGAAATTCAAATTCGGGGAAACCATGACGGTAGCCTTTAACAAGCAAAATCCCGAAAGAAATTTGGGAGCTCGCTCTCTATTGGAGCACGCTATTAAAATACCTCCATATCTACCTATATACAACCCGGACAACCTAGGAGGCTTTCAAGGCCCCAGTAGCGGTTTGGACGGGCAGGATGCGGAAAACCCAATACGGGTACAGACCCTTGGCGAGCATATTAACAAATCTTCTGCCATCATAGGCAGTATTTTCGGTGAATTTGAAATCTTGGATGGCCTAAACTTTAAGAGCCAAGTAGGTTTGGAATACCGAAATTCCAATACCGATATTTTCCGCCCTTCATACAATGATGATAGTGAGGGTGCCACACATGCCTCTGACTTTGCGGCCATCACAAAAAACTCAAGCATACGGAAATCGATTATACTTACCAATAGCCTAAACTATACCAAAACGTTCAATGACGTTCACAATTTGGAAGTGCTGTTGGTGGCTGAAAAACAGGAAAGAACTGATGATATTTTAAACTCAAACAGTCAAAATCCAATTACGGATGATATCAATCAGGTATCAAATGAGCAGTCATTTTTGCAATCAACATCATTTGAATACAATAGAATTGGATACTTGGCCCGTTTGAACTATAACTTTGACCAAAAATATATCTTTGCTGCCTCCATACGTCGCGATGCTTCGTCTCGGTTTGGTTCCAATAATAGATGGGGTACATTCCCTTCCCTTGCGTTGGGCTGGAATATTGCCAAGGAAGATTTCTTGTCAGATTCCTCTATTAATACCTTAAAGTTGAGAGGTAGTTGGGGTGTTACAGGTAACGATAGAATTGGTGATTACCAATATAGTGCCACACTTTTGGCCAACTTCTTCTACCCCATAGGAGGTGGATTGGGCACAGGTACCACTCCTGGTGGACTTGCCAACCCTAATTTGAAATGGGAGGAAACCACCATGGTTAATGTCGGTCTTGATTTTGGTCTTTTTGATGGTCAATTTACCGGTGCGGTGGAATATTACAACAATACCAGTGACGACCTTCTAATGAGCCGTCCATTGCCTGGTTCTTTGGGAATTCATTCCGGTGCCGTAACCGAAAATGTGGGAAGTGTTGAGACAAACGGTTTTGAAATCAGTTTGGGTTATAATGACTTTGAGGGTGACTTCACCTGGTCTGCCAATCTTAACTTGGGCACTACAACCAACGAGGTTAAATCATTGGGTGTAAATGAGTCCCTGTCAGGGGGTACTTTTGAGGCCCAGCAAATTTCTAGAATAGAAGTTGGTGAACCCTTGTTCTTTTTCTTTGGTCTAGAAACCGATGGTCTTTACCAAACCCAAGAAGAGGTAACCGCACACCTTGGAGCAGATTCAGATAAATTACCGGGTGATATACGATTTGTAGATCAAAATGGTGACGGAGCAATCAATGCGGATGACCGAGTAAAAATAGGAAACCCTTATCCAGACCTTACTTATGGTTTAAACTTAAACGCAAACTATAAGAAGTTTGATGTTAATATGTTTATTTCCGGTGTTGCTGGTGTAGATGTGTATAATACCAATATCTACGACTTGGAGGGGATGCCACGATTGTTCAATGCGGGTACCAATGTTCTAAATCGATGGACAGGTCCTGGTACTTCAAACTCAGTTCCAAGGGCAGATGGTTCTCCACAGAATTTTAACTCCATTTCAGATCGCTTTGTAGAAGATGGTTCCTACACCCGATTAAAAAACATCACTTTTGGTTATACTTTCCAGAGCCCATCTTTAGATAAGTACCTTACCAAATGTAGAGTATATGTGAGTGGTCAAAACCTGATTACCATCTCAGATTATTCCGGTTTGGATCCAGAGATTGGTAACCCTTTGACCAATAATGGTGGAGGAAGTCAGTACGAATTAGGAATTGATAGAGGAAATTATCCGCAACCAAAATCGATTTTATTAGGAGTTCAATTATCATTCTAAAAAAAAGTTATGAAAAAAAATAGATTAATATTAGCGATTCTGGCCACTATAGGCCTCGTGTTATCCTGTAATGAAGATTCGTTGGAGTTGAGCAATCCCAATGAACTATCACCAGATACCTTCTTAACAAATGCAACCCAAGTGGAATCTGCGGTGATTGCTGTGTATTCCAACTTGCAGACTAGAGGTCTTTTTAGCCGTCACATGTTCTTTATGATGGATAATATGGCCCATGAAAATGGTGGGAACAATCAGTTGGAAGCTGATAAACGTCAATATCTTGACTTTTCCTTTGACTCTAGCCACGGAGCTATTGGAGCCTATTGGGAAAGCTGTTACAGAGGTATCAACAAAGCAAACTATGTTATAGAAAACAAAGCGGCCATTGATGAAATTATTCCATCGGTAATGAGTAATGCTTCCAAGGCAAAAGCTATTGCCGAAGCTAAATTCTTAAGAGCCCTGTTTTACTTTTTCATTGTTACCCGATATGGCGATGCACCATTGATTACCACCCTACCACCAGATGATGGTGCAGGTTTTGGGAAGAGTCCAAAAGAAGAGATTTATGCTCAGATTATTCAGGACTTACAGGATGCCATACCTGATTTGCTTCCCAAAGGGCAAGAAGAAAATGGTAGGGCCACAAGAGGTGCAGCCCAAGCTCTTTTAGGTAAAGTATACCTTTTCTTAGAGCGTTATGATGATGCTTTGGGTATGTTCAATGCACTTCAAGGGTATGCTTTGGAAGACAATTATTTCGACAATTTCATGGAAGAGACCGAATTTGGGGTTGAGTCCATTTTTGAAATCCAATATGATGATGACCTCGGCTTTAGTGCCCAGTGGAATTCAGATAGAAGTGGTGAGGGACCCAACGAGGCAACCTTTAGAGGTCAAGAATATGGTTTCAACGACTGGTTCAATGTTTTCCCGTCCGATGATTTGTTGAATGAATATGAAGATGGTGACATCCGCTTTGAACAAACCTTCTATGTAAACGGAGACACTTTTGGACCCGATGGCAGCTTAACAGTTGACCACTTCCCAAGTAATGGCGGTGGTAATGCTGGTTGGCGTAAATATCAAAACTATTATAAAGATGCTAATGAAGACCAGACTTCTGGTATTAACTTCAAGTATTTACGATATGCTGATGTCCTTCTTATGATGGCCGAGTGCGAAAGCATGAGACCTGGGGGAGACCAAGATGTGGCCGTAGGCTATATCAACCAAGTTCGTGAAAGAGCTGAGTTGGCTCCTCTGCCCACAGGATTGTCTCCAGCAGAGGTTTTTGATGCTTTGGTCCACGAGCGTAAAGTTGAATTGGCAGGTGAACAGTGCAGGTTCAATGACATTATTCGTTGGGGCATTGCAGATACAGAATTGGCCGGAACCAATTTCCAAACGGGAAAACATGAGCTCTTGCCCATTCCCCAACCCGAAATTGATGCCAACATAAACCTAAGTTCTGCAGATCAGAATCCAGGATATTAAGATTTTAATTTTGAGTTAGTTTTTTTGAATTAATTTTAGTGAAACAGCGTGTAGGAATACACGCTGTTTTTATCTCTATGAATTTGCCTATTGTTTGAAATGTATTTTAGAAAGGTTTTTAAAAGTCCATATCTCATAGTTTTTGGTTTAATTAGTTTAATCGTATTGCACAACTGCAGTGAGAAAAAAGCATCGGTGGCAGACCCCGATTCAAAGATTTTTTCATCCCTTAGCAATACAGACACCGGAGTGGATTTTGCCAATCGCTTGACCGAAAATGATTCATTGAACTATTTTACCTACTCCTATCTTTATATGGGTGGCGGTGTGGCTACTGGCGACATTAACAATGACGGTTTAATAGACCTCTATTTTACAGGCAATCAAGTTTCAAATAAGCTATTTTTAAACAAGGGGAACCTTCAGTTTGAGGATATCACCCAAAACGCTGGTGTTGCCGGTGATGACCGATGGTACACCGGTGTAACCATGGCCGATGTGAATGGAGACGGATATTTGGACATCTACTGTTCCGTAAGCGGTAAGTTCAACCCCAAGAATAACCAATTGTTCCTCAACAATGGTGATGGTACCTTCTCGGAAAAAGCAGCTGAATACGGTTTGGATGATCCTGGAAACAGCGTTCAAGCAACCTTCTTTGATTACGACAAAGACGGTGACCTTGATTTGTATGTGGCCAACTACCCTCCCACGCCGTTCAGTTCGCCTACCTTTGTGTATACCTATAGAATGAACAATGTAAAGGATATGGAATCCGATCATCTTTACAGAAATGACGGCTCAACCTTTACTGATGTTACCACAGAATCCGGTCTTAGGGCCTTTGGTCTTTCTTTAAGTGCCACTGTTGGTGACCTCAACAACGATTCGTGGCCCGATGTGTATGTTTCAAGCGATTTCAATTCTCCAGACCTTATGTACTTGAACAATCAAGATGGTACATTTAGGGAAGTGGTCAAAGAAGCAACCTCCCAAACCGCCTTCTACGGAATGGGGGTTGATATTGCCGATTTTAACGATGATGGCAATCTGGATATTTTTCAGGTGGATATGGACGCTCAGACCAATAGGCGAAAAAAGGCCAATATGGCCAGCATGAATCCAAAATTGTTTTGGGATGTGGTCAATGCAGGCTTTCACTACCAGTATATGCACAACTGTTTCCAGATGAATTCTGGATTTTATGAAAATGGTGTACCCCATTTTTCCAATATTTCAAGGATTACCGGAACTTCTTCCACAGATTGGAGCTGGGGTCCTCTGTTTGCCGATTTTGATAATGATGGGCTAAAAGATCTTTTTGTTTCCAATGGCACCCGAAGGGAAATCAATAACAACGACTACTTCAACAAGCTCGAAGAAATGGATAACAAGGCAGATAGTCTACTCCAACTGAGTCTGCACATCCCTTCTGAAAAAATAGACAATTTCATCTTCCAAAATAAAGGAAACCTAAAATTTGAACGATCCAATGATAAATGGGGCATCCAGTACGAAGGATTTTCCAATGGTTCTGCCTATGCTGATTTGGACAACGACGGAGATTTGGAAATCATTACCAATAACCTTGATGATTTTGCTTCCATCTTTGAAAACAAAAGTGCAGAACGCAATAACTATTTAAAAGTGGCCTTTAACGGTCAAAAAGGAAATGGTTTTGGCCTGGGTACACGAGTCTATGTGACCACCGATGGGCACACCCAAATGCAGGAACTTACCACAACACGTGGATTCCAATCTTCGGTGGCACCAGAGCTTCATTTTGGATTGGGTACTTTTCAGAAAATAGATGAGGTCAAAGTAATTTGGCCCGATGGCAAAATACAGCAAATCAGCAGTGTTGACACTAATCAAAAATTAGTCTTCAATCATTCGGAATCCATTACTTTCAAAGAAAACACAGCGATTGTTTCAAATTTGTTCCAAGAAGATTCCACTCAATTTTTCCCTGAGCATGTACACAAGGAAAATAATAATGATGATTTTGCCCAACAGGTGTTACTGCCCCATAAAATGTCATCTTTTGGTCCTGCCCTCGCCGTAGGCGATATAAATGGTGACGGCTTGAGTGATTATTTTGTAGGGGCATCCAAAGGCAGTTCAGGTGCGCTTTTTATACAAACTTCAACTGGATTTGTAATGGGTGATTCGCAGTTTTTGGAACAGGATAAAATCAGTGAAGACAATGGTGCCTTATTTTTTGATGCTGACAATGACGGTGACAACGATTTGTACGTGGTCAGTGGCGGTTATGAGTTTGAGCCAAATTCAAATCAATTGGCAGACCGACTTTATATAAATGATGGAGCTGGAAATTTTACCAAAGCCGAAGCAACGGCAATGCCTTCTTTAAATGTAAGCGGGTCAAAAGCCTACCATGGTGATTTTAACAAAGATGGAAAAGAGGATTTGTTGGTTTTGGGCCGACAAGTGCCTGGAAATTACCCTTCCCCAGCCCAAAGCTATATTTTGATAAACAAAAGCACACCTGAACAAATTGCTTTTGAACCTGTGCAGAATATGCAACCCAAGGGTTTTGAAGCATTGGGCATGGCAACCAGTGCGGTTCTGACCGATTTTAACAATGATGACTGGTTGGATATTATCGTAGTTGGGGAATGGATGCCCATCAGAGCTTTCAAGAACACAGGCTCTGGTTTTGTGGAGACTTCCGAAGAAATGGGACTGACAATGGATACCACAGGTTGGTGGTGGAGCATTGAACAGGGCGATTTTGACAATGATGGCGATATGGATTATGTAGTGGGCAACAATGGTCTTAACTATAAATACAAGGCCACCGAAGACGAGACCTTTGATATTTTCGTGAACGATTTTGATAAGGATGAGAGTGTGGATATTGTACTCAGTTACTATAACGAAGGGAAACAATTTCCCCTCAGAGGAAGAGAGTGTTCTTCGCAGCAAATACCCGGAATAAAAAAGAAATTTGAAAATTATGAAAGCTTTTCTCAGGCAACTTTGGTGGATGTGTATGGTGAAAAGCAATTGGAATCTTCACTACATTATCAAGTAAAGTCGTTTGCGAGCATTTACTTGGAAAACAAAGATGGCAAGTTTGTCATGCACCAGTTGCCTAGAGAGGCACAACTTTCCAGCATCAACCAAATCTTGGTGGAGGACTATGACAAGGACGGTTTTCTGGATTTTCTGATTGCCGGAAATTTATATGTTTCCGAGGTGGAAACCCCTCGTAATGATGCCAGTCATGGACTCTTATTAAAAGGCAATGGAAAAGGAGGGTTTGAAGCGGTCAAGACTTCAGAAAGTGGCTTCTTTGTTAAGGGGGATGTCAAAAATATGGCCGCAATTGAGGTCAAAGACAAAAAATACCTCCTTGTGGCCAAGAATAACGATGCTATGCAACACCTACATATAAATTAAGCCCGAACGCTATTTTAATTCTGTGGGCAACATTCCAAATTGTGCCTTAAAACATTTGGTGAAGTAAGATGGTGATGAAAACCCGACTTTGTAACACACCTCACTTATCGACTCCGTTCCATTTTCGATAAATCGTTTGGCGTGTTCCAATCGTATTTTCCGCAAAAACTCGGTTACGGTCAGGCCAGTCATGGCCTTAATCTTACGATATAACTGGCTTCGGCTTAGATGTAACTCTTCCGCCAAGGATTCAACATTGAGGTTTTCATCGGCAATGTTTTTTGTAATATAATGCAACACCTGGGTCATGAAGTTCTTGTCCAAGGACGAGGTGTTATCGGGAATTTTAAAATTATCAGAATTACTTAGATATTTATTGAACAAAACCTGCCTACTCTGGATTATTTGCCGGAGCTGTGCTCGAAGAACTTTCATCTCAAACGGTTTTTGTAAGTAGACATCGGCCCCAGAATCAATCCCCTTGACCCAATCGTCCGTCATTGCCTTTGCCGTCAACATCAGTACCGGGATATGGCTGGTTTTTAAATCCTGTCTAATACGCCTACAGAATTCAAACCCATCCATTTCAGACATTACCACATCGGTAAGAATCAAATCCGGAGGTCTTTTAAAGGCTATTTCCAGCCCTTGCACCCCGTTGACCGCCTCAAATATGGCATACTCGCTTTCCAGTTCATTTTTAAGATAAGTCCGCAACTCAGCGTTGTCCTCTACAATGAGCAGCGCCCGGTTGGAACCAGCACTGGTATACCCAACCTCAACCGTATATTCTGGCACTGGTAGAACGGGTAAATTGTTTTCAGTTTCTGGAGACAACAAAAGTTCATTATCCTTAAAATGATGGTTGCCCAAGGGGAGGAAAATCCTAAACTTGGTGCCAACGCCTTCTTCACTCTCCACAATGACTTTGCCCTTTAATAGATCCACAAAGCTCTTGACCATTTCCAAGCCAATACCTGTGCCACCATAATATTGACTGTTCATTTCCTTTACTTGATAGAATCGCTCAAATATTTTTTCAAGCTCCTCTTTTTTAATTCCATGCCCTGTATCTTCAATATAAATTTCCAAAGCCTGTACGTGCTCTTGATCACCTATCAATGGAAAAACGATGTCCTGCCCACATCTAAAGACACCAATCGTAATAAATCCGTTATCCGGGGTAATCTTAAACGCATTGGAGAGAATGTTGAATATTACTTTTTCCAAAAGTGAGGGGTCGCTCCATAGCGTTATTTGGTCATCATCTGATTCTACCATAAGGATAATGTTCCGCAATGCGGCTTCTTCCTCAAAATGCCCAGCAATCTCGGTAACAAAAGATATGGCCTCAAGTTCTGAGGCTTTGGCTGAAAATTTATTGATTTCCAGTTTTCTAAAATCCATCAGCTCATCAATAAGGCGCTTTAACCTTGAGGTATTTTTATGAATGGTACGCAGTTTTTGATGTGTCATTCTAGACAATTTGTGCCTTGTATCTGAAAGTACATCTTCCAGCGGATTTAAAATGAGCGTCAATGGGGTCCTAAACTCATGTGATATATTCGTGAAGAACTGTATCTTTTTATCGTTCAGTGCCTCTTCTTGAATTCTTCTTTCCCTTTCTGCTTCCACTGCTCTTTTTTCACGAATTCGCTGCGATATGAACTTGGCCAAGAAATACGAAATAAGGAGTATAGCCAATATATAAGACATCAAAGCCAGATTGGTTGCCCACCATGGACTAAGAATGGTTATTCCCAAGGTTTTTGGTGATTCGTTCCATACCCCATCATTATTCGCGGCCTTTACCTTAAACGTGTAGTTTCCCGGCGAGAGGTTGGTATAGGTGGCACTACGGGTTTGACCAACATAGTTCCATGAATCATCAAAACCTTCTAAAATATAAGCGTACTGGTTTTTTTTGGGTCGCGTAAAATTGATGGCGGCATACTCTATGGTAAACACAGATTGATTGTGTTTCAATGTAAGTTTATCGGTCTGACCAACTACTTTGTCCAGAGGGGATTCTTCATCATTTGGTACCACTCGTTTGTTGAAAAGTCTTAAGCCAGTAAAGTATATTTCAGGCTTATTGGTGTTGGTCTTTACATGATCTGGATCGATATAATTGATTCCTCCGTAGTTTCCAAAATAAAGCAATCCATTATGGTCTTTGAACGCCGAATTAAAATTAAAGTCGTTTGCCAATAGTCCATCATTGGTATCGAAATTTTTAAATGACTGATTTTCAAAATCCAAGTGTGACAATCCATTGTTCCCACCAATCCAAAGATCTCCATTGTCGTCTTCCAAGATTGAGGCAATGGTTTCTTGTTTTAGACCTTCATTTTGTCCATACCACGAAAAACTGTCACTATAGGGATCGTACTTACAAAGACCTGCACCGTCCGTGCCTATCCAGATGTTGCCCCGGCCATCTTCGTACAAAGACACTACGGCATCAACCACTAGGGGGTTGCCCAAGCTTTTATACATGGGGCCTCTAAGTGGAATTGCTTTTTGTTCTTGGATGGGCGCATCATTGCCTTCAAGTTTATAGAGCCCTGCCGTGGTTCCCATCCAAATGGTTTTGTTTCTATCAACCAATACTATGCGCATGGCCCCCTCCCCTGGACTTGGGTCATCAAATATCAGCTCATTATGGTGAACAAACTTTTTCCACTTTGGGTCATAAGAGTGCAGCCCCTGCTCATAAGATGCAATCCAAATAATTCCTTGCGAATCTTCTGTAAAGTTCATAATCCGATCGGACTTTAGACCTCCATCAGAATTTGAAGACGTGTAATTGACAAAGGTTTTGGAACCGTTGGGCAGATAATAAATTCCCGAATTCCAAGTACCTACCCATACATTATTGTCATTATCAATAAAAAGGGCAGTAACATCCTCTGCATTTAAATAGGCCCCAAGGGAATTTCTTGGATTGGTCAGGTGCACTATATTCCCTGTTTTGGGATTGTACACGTCTACACCGCCTCCATCCAGCCCAATCCACATGTTCCCATTTTTGTCACCTGCAATGGCACTCACTGATGGAGACTGTAAAGAATTGTTCACGTTGGCAAGGCTACGTATGTCCTTGAACTTGTCATAAAGTTTATCATAGACCCCTACCCCATTATTGTAGTAGCCAATCCAAATACGGTCTTGGCTATCTACAAATATGGACCATATTGAATTGGCCTTTATACTGTTTACATCAAATTTATTGTACCGATAGTGCTTCACCAGATCTCCATTCTTTTTCAATGCAAAAAGGCCATCGTTTTCGGTACCGCACAATATGTTTCCGTCCGGTGCTTGTGCAATGGACAGGATACGCTCACTGCTTATTCTGTAGTTATGTGCTTTAAAGGAATTAAAAGGGTTTAGTTCAACTTTTACCAATCCATTCTGAAATGTTCCTATCCATATTGATCCCTCATCATCTTTGATCATTGATTCAATATCATAGGGAGCATTGTCATTACCTCTAGGCTTGTGAAGATGTAAAGGAACTTGGGTCACTTTTCCTTCTTCGTAAGAAAAAAGGCCTTTATTGGTACCAATCAATAGCTCCTTTTCCTTATTCTTTATAATACTGTTTATCTCCAGGGAAGAAATGGTGGTCTCACCCATGGAAACATTGTGCCCGACCAAGGTTTCTGGATCAACCAAAAAAAGTCCATTATAATGGGAGCCTACCATTAGTTTTCCTGTTACACATTCATGTATGGCACGGATAGGGACATTTTCCAAGGCAACCGAATCCCGATATAATGTTACTTGTTTAAATGTATCGTAATCACGGTCATACACATTTAGGCCTGCTTCTGTGCCCACCCACAATCGATTGCGTTGATCGACAAATGCTTTATAAATTAGGGAGCTGTTAAGTGATGTACAATCCGTAAAATCCTGCTTATAGGAAACAAAATCGAAACCATTGTATTTTTGAAGACCAACCCCATTGGTCCCCATCCAAATGAGGCCCAGACTATCTTGCACAATGGTGGAGACGGCACGCTGTGAACTTCTTTGATCAATGTTCACAAAATTGTATTCATTGTCTGAAACCTGTGCGCTTAAACCGGCACATTTCAAGAATACAAACACAAGTGTAATCTTTAATAGTTTAGTTGTTTTCACGAGGTTAACGAAAAATAAATTTTAGTTTCAATTGGTACAAAATTTACAGATAAAATTCACAAAAAATGGTGCCTAACACTTTTACTTTTTGATATTGACGCTTTCAGGGCATCACAATCTAGGTTTTTAAATGTAACTTTTGCCTGTATTCGTTACATCAATATTTACAGTTTTTCTTGTAAATTAAATCTGATTTTGAATACAGTTAGGATAACAAAATTTGGATAGATCACCATACCTAAAAATTCCTAAGTTCTTAATAGCTAATAGGTTGATGGGTTAATTTCTTTACCGCCCATATTATGTAATGCCAGTGGGATAGCATGAAGGAAATAATGCCAGCCTTGAAAAATGGAGTTTCATGTGAGTTTGTTTTTAGTTAACGTTAATTAATTTTAGTTATTCAATTTAGTCATTATTCTGAAATAGTCGAAATCTGTATATCCTTGGATTTTATAATGAGGATTATGGAAATCACATTTATGGCCGTACTACTCCTGTAATTCATGCCTTTCCACACACATATCATGAACATAACCGGGACATCTGTAAAAATGATAGAATTTGGTTTTTTCCTGTTTTATTCCTTTTCTTTTCTCAATACAACAAGAGGAGAGTTTCTAACGATTGCCAAACTGTTCCCAATACCCAGAAGAAATACCAGCAAGATTATAAATGGCATAATCACAAGGAAAGGTACCAACGAAGGGGCAAATGTCATATCAAACAGTGTCCAGGCCAATAAAAAGTTAGCCAAAACGGCCAGTATCACTCCCATAAAAGCCCCTAGAAATCCCAAAACGGCATACTCAATAGCAATTATGCTCAAAATCTGTGACCCTTTAGCACCCAAGGTCCTTAACAAAGCTCCCTGTTTTACACGTTGGTGCTTACTGCTATAAATGGCTCCCATAAGAACAGCTACGCCAACAAAAATGCTAAAAAAGGCCATAAAGTTTATCACCCAACTGATTTTGCCCAAAATATCCTCCAAAAGCGTCAACATACGCTTCAGGTCCAAAATAGAAACGTTGGGAAATGCTTTCACCAGTTTCTGTTGCAGCTGTGCTGAACTTTCATCGTCCCCCGTTCTGGTTGTCATAACTTTAAATTGAGGGGCATTCTCTAGAAAACGGGATGGAAAAACAATGGAAAAGTTGGGTTGCAGCCTGCTCCAATCCACTGCCCTGATACTTACCACAATAGTCTGCATAATCCTTCCTTGCACATTGAACGTGACCTCGTCCCCCAATGTTACCTGAGACCTGTTCGCAAAATCTTCACTTACCGAAATTGGAATAGAAGAGTATCGCCTTGAAGCTGGCCATTCACCATTTATAGTTTGTTCAGAATTGATAAGACTGTCGCGATAGGTTACCCTGAACTCATGGTTCAATATCCAACGGCTTACCTGCGATGTGGTATCTTTTCGAATTTCCTCCACAGGCCTTCCTTTTAAGCTTTCGACCCGCATGGTCACAATGGGAATCAAATCTATCACCGGCATTCCCGAAGCTTTGATGGTATTGGATACTGCATCGGCCTGCCCATTTTGAATGTCCATTAAAATCATATTGGCACTATTGGCATTGTCCTCAATGGAGGCCTTCTGCAGGAGCATATCCTTTGTAAAATACAGTGTGCTGATCAAAAAGGTTCCAATTCCTATGGACAGGACCAGAATAAGGGTCTGGTTTTGCGGTCTGAACAAATTCTGTAATCCGTGTCTGGCAGTAAAACTCCACGAGTAGGGAAAAAATCGTTTCAACAATGCCATAAAGAATTTAGCCACCCCGGTAAGAATCAAGAACACAGTACTTAAGCCAATCACAAAATAGAGAGATCGTTCAAAATCTCCTAGAAGCCAAAATGAAAAACCTAACACAAAAAGGACAATGCCCGCCCCTACTGCTACGGTTACTTTGGATGAGCGAGGCTTTCCTTCTTCAACTACGCGCAAAGCTTGCAAAGGAGAAACATACAAAGTCCTGATCAAAGGATATAGTGCAAATAATACGGACATGGTAATCCCTAAGGCGAGTCCCAAAGCGACATCTTGAAAGGAAAGGGATATTCCAACATCAATGGGCAATAGATCCCCAAGAAGTATTGGGAACAGTTGCTGGATAAAATATCCGAACAAAGTGCCCAAGAGACCGCCGATTATACCCATAAAGGCTATCTGAACAAAGAAAATGAGGTAACTCTGGTATTTTGTTGCTCCCAAACATTTGAGCACAGCAATGGACTTGAGTTTCATTCTGATGTAGATACTCATACCGCTTGCGATACCCACACAGCCCAATAGGAGGGAAATGAAACCAACCAAATTCAAGAATTTTCCGAAGTTTTCGTACCGTCTGCCCATTCGCCGTGCCTCGGATACATGGGTATCAATATCTGCATCTTCATTATCAAGGATTGGATCAAGCGCATCATTGAGTACTTCCATATCCTGACCTTCCTGGGCCTTGAAATAATATTTATAGTCAATACGGCTTCCGGTTTGCACGAGGCCCGTAGCATCGATATAATTGAAGGGAATGAGTACCGGGGGTGCAATGGCCCCAAAAACCGAATTACTACCGGGCACGGTTTTTAAACCGCCTGCAATGGGAAGCGTAACCGCCCCCAACTTAATGCTATCCCCCACTTTAAGATTGAATTGGAGCATCGTAGTGGCATCGACCAATGCGCCATCCTTCCGAAAATCATCAATGGCCGTTTTGGGGTCTGTCTCTAGGCCTCCATAAAAAGGAAAATTGCCTTCAACGCCGCGCACTTCCACAAGCTTTGTGCCCTCATTTCCCGGAAAAGCACCCATGGAAAGAAAATTAATCTCCCTTGCATCAGCTCCGCCCAGGGAGTCCATGATGCCCATTACCCGATCATTGACCGGTTTGTCACTTTCAATTACAAAATCGGCGCCCAAAAGTTCTTTGGACTGCAGTGCAATGTTCTCTTTGAGGAGTCCACTGAACGAGTGAACACTAACAACCGCCGCTACTCCAAGGGTAATCGAGAAAATAAATAACAGTAATTTGCCATAGCTCGCTTTTCCATCACGCCATGCCATTTTGAACAACCACCCTATACCTGTTCTCTTTTTCAGCTCTCCGTCCATCAACTATAGCTTTCCTCTATTTTACCCGACCTCAACCGGATACTTTTATTCGTCTTTTGGGCCAATTCCAAATCGTGGGTAACTATCACCAAAGCGGTACCCTGTTCTTTATTGAGTTCAAAGAGCAATTTTTCAATTTTTGCTCCGGTTTCATCATCTAAATTTCCTGTAGGCTCATCGGCAAATAATACAGAGGGTTTATTGGCAAAGGCCCGGGCCAATGCCACACGTTGTTGTTCTCCACCGGATAGTTGGGAAGGGTAATGTCCGGCCCTGTCCTCCAATCCAACTTTTGCCAACAGCTCTTTTCCTTGTTCGGCGGCTTTTTTGATTCCCCGGAGTTCCAAGGGAACAATTACATTTTCCAAAGCCGTGAGCGTTGGCAATAACTGAAAGTCCTGAAACACAAATCCTACTTTTTCATTTCTTAACCTAGCCCTTCCATCCTCATCCAGACTTGCCAAATTTTGACCGCACAACCAAATATCGCCTTCATTGGTAATGTCTAAACCAGCACATAATCCCAACAATGTTGTCTTTCCACTTCCCGATGGCCCAACAATGGCAAAGGTTTCTCCACGGTCCACTTCAAAAGAAACATCATTTAATACGGTGAGGTCATGTTCTCCGCTTCGATAGGTTTTATGAAGATGTTGAACTTTTAATATCTTTGACATAAATGCTTTTGGTTAAAACTCTCAAAATACTAAAATTGACCCTCACCAAAAAAAATCCTCGCCTTTCCAAGCAGTTAATGTTTTGTTATTTTTTAACCTTCCTACTATTAGGGTGTGGTGGCAAGACCTCAGAAAAAAAAGCAACGGAAGAATCGGTAACGGAGGAGGAAACCGCTACAGTCACCAGTGACTCCAAAAAGAAGATTCTTTTTTTTGGCGATAGCCTAACGGCAGGGTATGGGCTTGAGTTGGGAGAGGCCTACCCATCTATCATTCAGCAAAAGATAGATTCATTGGGATTGGATTACCAAGTCATCAATGCTGGTCTGAGCGGTGAAACCACTGCGAGTGGTAAAAACAGGTTGGAATGGGTGTTGGAGGATAATATTTCCATTGTCATTATTGAATTGGGTGCGAATGATGGACTTAGGGGTGTTCCGCTCAAAGAAACCGAGTCCAACTTAAAATCCATGGTGGATATGGTTCAGGAAAAGTTACCCAATTCCGAAATTATTTTGGCCGGTATGAAGATTCCGCCGAATATGGGTCCAGAATACACGGCTACCTTTGAGGGTATTTTTCCCGAACTGGCAGAAGAGGAAAATGTATACCTTATTCCATTTCTTCTTGAAAATGTGGGAGGTATACCGGAGCTGAACCAAAGTGATGGCATACACCCAACCGTTGAAGGGCAAAAAATAGTTGCTCAAAATGTATGGGATATTTTGGGGCCAATTCTTTAATCTTTTCAAGTTTAATTCATGGGTTGCACTGTGGGCCAATCATTGACCCAAGTGATTTCCTTTACCACCAATTTGGGGGCACCATTATCATTTGCATCATAAGCATGACTGAAATAGTAATCTTTCCCATCAAAAGTATAGACACTGTTATGTCCTACGCCGGACCAGTTCTTATTGCCTTCAATCAATAAAGTTCCACCACCCTGGTTTAGGGCTTTTCCTTCGGAATCGACAAAAGGGCCTGTTGCAGATTTTGAACGGCCAACCACTGCTTTATAGGTACTATTCTCTCCACGGCAACAAAAATCCCAAGATAAGAACAGGTAGTAATAGTCTCCCTTTTTGAAAATAAAAGGGGCCTCCAGTGCGGCATCCCCTGGGTTATTATCCTCCAAATTAAAACTCCGCGGTCTTTTTGCGATGGTTCTCCATTCTTCAGGGTGAGATACAGACTTTAAATCCGTACTCAACTTTACCATTTTTAAACCATTCCAAAAAGAGCCAAATGACATCCAAGGGATACCGTTTTCATCAAAAACAATGTTGGGGTCAATGGCATTCCACATGTCTCTATTGGGTACGGATTGAACAATAATACCTTGATCTTCCCATTTATAGTCTTCGCTTTTGGGGTCCAAAGTTGTATTGATGACCAGCCCAATGGCTGAGGTGTTTTTTCCAAAAGCAGAAACCGAATAGTAGAGATAGTACATCCCATTCTTATGGATGATATCCGGAGCCCAGATATGATTCTTAAAATCTGGAACAACTTCATCGGTCCAAACAGGTTTCTCTTGGAAAACGGGCACTAGCTTCTCCCAATTTTTCAAATCTTGGGAAACCAAATGAGAAATCCCCCTTCCCGTACAGAAGAGATGGTAGGTATTATCTTCTTTGATGACCACAGGATCATGAACAACGGGCATTTGCTGTGCCCAAGAGAGGGTCATTAAACCAAACGCCAGTATGAGAACCAGTTTCTTTACCTTCATTATAATTTACTTTTGAATTCCTTCGGAGGTCATTACCACCCTTTTTAATGTCCCATCTTCATTATAATGTAGTTCATCAATGCAAACCGAACGTCTAAAACTGCCTCCATTGGGCTGAATGCCTCCGGTATGATAGATAAAATAATCCTTTCCTTTATATTCCAGGATGGCCTGATGATTGGTATTGGTGTTTCCTGCCAATTCGTTCAATATACCTTTGTATTCCCAAGGGCCTTCCAAAGATTTGCTCATGGCATAGGCTGTTTTTTCGGGAAATTGATATGCATAGGACAAATAGTACCAATCTCCTTTTTTGTGTATGTAGGGTGCCTCCGTGAAATTGGGTAAATCAATGGTCTTGATATCCCCATCCTATTCCACCATATTGTCCTTTAATTTTGCGTAATAACAAGCCGTGTTTCCCCAAAATAGATAGGCCTGGCCATCATCGTCCACAAAAACAGTGGGGTCAATATCATCCCAAGAAATATCAGTTTCCTTAGTCATATCATTGGTTATCAATGCTTTACCTAAAACATCTTTAAAAGGACTAACCGGGCTATCAGATACCGCAACACCGATTGACTTTCCGGGTATTGTTCCATGCTCTACGGTGACATACCAGTAAAATTTACCGTCTTTTTCTAACACTTGTGCAGCCCATGCATCGGCTTTGGCCCATTCAAAATCGGATACTTTTAAAGGCACAGGGTGTGATTCCCAGTCAACCATGTTGGTGGAGGAAAAGACCAGCCATTCGTTCATTCTATAAAAGTGGAAATTATTGGGAGCTTCATCATGCCCAGCATAGAGGTATACCGTGTCATTATGAACAATGGCAGCAGGATCGGCCGTAAAAACATCAGTTATGATTGGATTATTTATTTCCATTGGCTCATTTGTGACGCTTTGCGCCTGTTCCTCTTGCTTCAATGATTTTTTCTTTTGATTGCAAGCTATTAACAAAACCACTGCCCCAATTAAAATACCGTATCTCATTATTTTAAACGTGTTGTTTTTACATTTATAAAAATAGGGAAAGATTTTCTAAAAACCAGAACTATTGGTTTTAATCTTATTTGAAATTGATAAAACTATGGGGTTACTGCGTACAACTGAAGCTTTCCATTGCTGATCGCCACCAATAATCCTGTCTTGGAACCCAAACCAATGTGTCTAGCGGCATTGGCATCACCTATACTGTGCAAGCCTGATTGCTTTGTAGTGCTTGAGATAAATGCTCCGTTCCCATCACCCAACAACAATCCTCCCAAAGAGGCATTGATTCGACCTATGGATGGGGCAAAACCGGAAATGTTTCCTACATAAACGATGTCTTCCGTACCATTCTGGTCATAATCATACAATGAAAAATCATTAATTGGCGCAATTTGAGCAAAACTGGGCAGGGGCTTCATGGTAAACCCGCCTTTCTGGTTGCTGTATGCAATTTGTGACTTAAGTGTTTCGGCCTTTTTGATCACCGCATTTTCAAACACTTCTTCAGGAAAGATTTCATACGCACTTTTGTTGGCAAAGTTGGAGTATCTCCGAAAAATCCGAGACATGAAGGGCATTTGCTTTTTTAATTCATCCAAACTGGCGAATACTCTATCTTTTCCATCTTTATACTGTACCAAAATTGGGTCTATTTGTCCATTATCATCCCAATCCTTAACCCAAAGTTTCAAGGGATTTTCCGGTGAAGCGTCCAAGCCTAAATTTTCACCGACATTACCCAGTAACAAATCATTTTTTCCATCCGCATTAATATCCGCCAAGGTTATCGTGTTCCACCAACCACTGGACTCAGGAAGCTCACTTTTTTTCACCTTTCCTTTGGAAAATTGGATTTTTACAACGGGCATCCACTCCCCGACTACCCACAAGATTTGTTCTTGCTCGTCCCATGCCGCATCTGTGACCATTCCCAATTCTAAAAGTTCCTCCCCTTCTTCCAATTGGAATCCCCTTGCTCCCAGATTCCATACAACATTACTTTTGGGTGACAGGCCATAACTTCTGGGAACAGAGCGAGAACCCACAAAAAGGTCCACAAATCCGTTTTCATCAAAGTCTTTGGCAATTACCACCGAACCATTATCCGAAATTTTCGGAAAGGTTGCATCTCTTTGAAAGGTGCCGTCAGAATAACGGTATAATCTGTCCTGATTTTTTTCCTCAACTCCAGCTTCGCCACTTCCAGCCACAACATATAGGTCCAAATCTCCATCATTGTCCACATCAAAAAAGTGGGCATCAACATCTTCTGCCATTTTATCTTGCTCGAAAACCGGAACCTCCATCTTTTCAAAATGGATTTGGTCTCCCTCCGTTTGCTGCAAGTAGAGTTGCGAAGCTTGTCCACTGGCCCCACCCACAAAAATATCGTCCAAACCATCTTGATTCACATCACCAACGCACAAGGCTGGCCCCACAGTAGAAAGTTTATGGGGAATCAAAGTTTCGACATTAAAGTCGATGAACATGTTTTCCTGATGCTGAAAATCAAGTCCAATACTATCCAAGGAAGTAAAAAATGTTGGTTTCTCTGTATCAATGGGACTTGTACGAACGGCATCTTTATGGTTCAGCTGAAGTGTTTCATTACCCTTAACGTCATGTAACTCTTGAACTTTTCCATCCGGCCAATGCACTTGCACCGATTCTACTTGGGTATTATTTCCCAAACCAAAGTTCAGGTTGTAGTCCGAGGACGATAACCATCCCCGTACCGGGAATAATTCCTGAACCAATATTTTATCACCTAGTTCAACCTTCACTTTTGCACCTATCCCAAACGGATTGGAAACATCACCGTTCAGTCTTATCTTTAGATAATTCTGTCCTGTAATCTCCGCATTATTTCTGTATAAGGTGGCTGGCGCATTGAGATTGTTGACGGCCAAATCCAAATCACCATCGTTATCAAAATCTGCATACACCGCCCCCATAGAACATCCCTCCAAGTCCAATCCCCATGCTTTCGAAACATTGCTAAACTGAAGGTCTCCCGCATTCTTATACGCATAGTTGTGCACTTTGCCTTCCGGCATTTTTTGGGTGAGTTGCATGCTGGGCACCCTTCCAATTCCTATGGGGTAATCGTAATTGATATAGTCCAAATCATTGGGTCTTCGCAATATGCCATTAGTAACAAAAATATCCTTGTTGCCGTCGTTGTCATAATCTGCCAACAATACGGACCAACTCCAATCTGTTGCCTCTATGCCTGAATAGCGAGCCAATTCACTGAATGTGACCCCTTCAGAAAATTTCCCTCCTTGATTTAGCTGCAGCATGTTTCTTGGTCCTTGTTCTTCAAAGCCAAAACTTTTCTTGTACTCATAGATGTAGTAAGGGTCTTCCCCTGCACTACTCTTGCGTACGATTTCATCCTCCGGCTTCATGTCCAAAGTTATAATATCTATGAGACCATCATTGTTAATATCCGCCGCATCACTTCCCATTGAAAAATTACTACTCAAGTCCATACTGGCCTCAATCCCTTCCCTGAATGTTCCATTGCATTGGTTATAGTATAGGTAATCGTTATCATGAAAATCGTTTGATACATAGATGTCCGGGCATCCATTGTTATCCACATCGGTCACCATCACAGATAAACCGTATCCGGTAGCTCCGCCGTAGATTCCGGCTACCTCGCTAACATCTACAAAAGAACCTTGGTCATTCCTTAACATCCTGTCACCGGACAAGCTGTCCCGGACCGCTCGTTTCTCTGCTTTGACATACACATCCTGTTCGTGAACAGAATGATTTAACTGAAATAAATCCAGATCGCCATCCCCATCGTAATCAAAAAAGACACCTTGCTGACAGTACCCTTTTAAATCTAATCCGAATTCAGATGCTTTTTCGGAAAAGGTGCCATTTTTATTGTTGACAAAGAGCAAGTTATGTCCTTCAAAACGTTTTCCATCCGAAACCTGTGACACATAAATATCGTGCCAACCATCATTATTGATATCCACAACGGTAACCCCCGTTGTCCAATTTTTTGCACCCATCAATCCAGCAACCCCCGCTTTTTCGGTCTCATCCGCAAAAACAAAATTCCCTTGATTGATGTAGAGTTTGTTACTTACTTGGTTCCCGGTAAAATAGAGGTCAGGCAGTCCATCATTATTGAAATCCCCAACACCTATTCCACCACCATTGTAGGCGTACAAATATTCGTTGATGTTGATGGAGTCGGTTTCTTTTATTTGATTTGCAAACGTAATGGTTGATGTGGCGCTTGGAATTTCACTGAACAAGGTGCTGTTCTTCTTACCACAGCCTATAATCAGTAGTAAAAGAAAAAAACAAGTCCGAACACCCATTGTACGCATGCTGAAGAAATTACTTTTGATTCACGGACAATGCCTCTACCTTTTCATTGTTCTTGGCGATTAGAAGTACATTTTGTCCGTTTAGGTTGATTTGCTCTATATCCCTGACCTGTCCTTCCAACTTTAAACTGATTTCCCGATTGGGCACTGTTTTGAAGCCTTTGCCCTCTTGGTTAAGAAGACAAACCCCATAGCTTGCATCATAACGTCCTACCTCAGGTTTTACTTCAAATAGGTTTCCTCCCATAAGTATATCTATAAAGCCATCATTGTTGAAATCCATGAGATGTATAGCATACATGGGAGCTACTTGTGCCTCCACAGGAAGTGCCTCCAATTCAAATCCGTCTTCGGTATTCCAAAGAACAGCACTTTCCAAATAGGTTACTTGTTGATGCAGGGCATCCTTTAGTTGCTCTGGAGTGAAAATATCTTCTACGGTCTTGAGTTGGTAATCTTCATACTTCAAAAAGCGTTTGTTCAGAGAAGGCATTTGCTTGGTCAAATCATGGCGAAGGGCCAACGGATAGGATGTATCACCATTATAGGTGCAAATAATCTGGTCCTGGAGTCCATTATTATCGAAATCCTTGATATAACAACTTATGGGTTGTTCTGCACTTGCTTTAAAGCGACTATTCAATCCATGATTGCCCAAAACATAATCCATATCGCCGTCATTATCCAAATCTGCAGCCGCTATGGAGTTCCACCAACCTGATTGGTTTTCCAAATCATAATCTTCCGTAACGTTGCTAAATCTTCCATCATCATTCTTAAACATTTGAATGGGCATCCATTCCCCAACTACGATCAAATCCATCGCCCCATCTGAATTAAAATCGGTCCAAATGGCATCTTTTATCATTCCTATTTTTTCCAATCCTTTTGCCAAAGAGGGTGTTTGATTGGTAAATCGGCCTTTTCCATTGTTCACCAAAATGTATCCATTCTGTGGAATCCCGTAAGAGCGGTCTTTAAGTCTAACCCCCACAAAAAGATCTAAATCGCCATCAGCATCAAAGTCAGAGGCAGTTACACAAGAGGTACTTTCACCAATTTTAGTGGGAAGAGGGTCGAATGATTTGCTAAAATATCCTTTGCCATTATTAAAATACAATCGATCTCTTAGCATAGGCGAGTTATACTGATGTTCATTGCCCCCACTCACCACGTAAAGATCTTGGTCGCCATCCATATCGGCATCAAAGAACAAGGCGTCCACATCTTCAGAACCTTGGTCCAGACCAAAATCGGGCATGCCCACCATTGTCAACTCTCCATTGGTTTGTTGTACGAATAATTTTCCTGGGCTGCCAGCCGCACCACAGAGGTAAATGTCGTCCAATCCATCTCCATTGGTATCCCCAACAGCAATTTTAGGGCCTTCGGTGGAATTCATGTGAAACAGAAGGGCATCCTTATTAAAATCACTGAATGCGTTTTCCTTGTGGGCCATATATTGGGGCAGTAACTCTTCTTTTGTCTCAAAATCAAAGTCATACTCATTATTTTTGAACCATCTTATGCCAGACAATGTAACCGTGTCAGCCTCTTGTTCCCTAATTGTTAATTTTTGGTTGGGAACTACATTCTTCAAAATTGATTTTTTACCTGACGGCCACTGTACCAACAATGTGTCCAGTGGATTACTGCTGCGCAATCCAAAATTTAGGACATAGTCCATAGAAGATTGAAATCCCCGAGTTGGGATTTGTTCATGAACTTGCAAAAGGCCATCTTGCACCAGACTGACTTTTGCCCCAATGCCATGGGTGTTCTTTCCTTCGCCTTCCAAATTTATTTTGAGATAATTGCGGTTGGGATTCACAGTTTCAGATTTATTCTGATACACAAAGGCATCCATATTTACATTGCTGACCACCAAATCCAAATCCCCATCATTGTCCAAATCCCCATAAGCAACCCCATTTGAAAAACCGGGCTCAAAAAGTCCCCATTCCTTGGTTTTATCTTTAAAAGTAGTTTGGGCTCCTCCTTTGTAGGCAACATTGGAAATGGGGACAGAGGGAATAATGTCTATAAGTTTTTTGAAATTGACCCCATCTTCCGTGATTACGCTCCGCATCACCACCTCGTTGGAAATGTAGTTAAGATAATCCTGGTTTAAAATATCTTGATAGACGCCATTGGTAATATAAATGTCCTTATAGCCATCCAAGTCAAAGTCTGACATTAATACCGCCCAGCTCCAATCCGTGGCCTCCACCCCCTTTAGGCGCCCGTTTTCGGTAAAGCTGATTTCACCTTCCTTTATTTGCCCGTTGTTCATTTGTAGCATGTTACGGGTAAATTGGTTAAAGTAGCCATACCTACGATTGTGCTGGTACTTGTCCCAATTTTCAAAGGACATGGAGGTTTTGAGCCGTGATTCTTCCTTTGGAAGCATTTCGGTAACGAACATATCGGGATAGCCATCGTTGTTGAGATCGGTAGCATCCACACCCATGGACGCCATTCCAATGGAATTCATCTGTTGGGTAAGGGTCTCCCGAAAAGTCCCATCCCCATTGTTCATATAGATATAATCCCGTTCAAAAAAATCATTGCAGATATAGAGGTCTTCCCAACCATCCAAGTCCAAATCTGAAACCATGACTCCAAGGCCAAATCCAATAACACTGCCAAAAATCCCCGTTTCTTCGCTTGCATCTCGGAATACACCATTGTCATTCACGTAAAAGCGGTCACCATTTATTGAATCCCTTTGATCACGTTCATTCACCTGTAAATTAAAAGAACCTATGGCCCTGAAGGAATTGTTCAACACATAAGCGTCTAAATCACCATCGTGGTCATAGTCAAAAAAAGCGGCGTGAGTGGACAAGCCCTGATCCGCCAAACCCATAGATTCGGCTTTCTCCAAAAAAGTACCATCCTTTTGATTGATAAAGAGTTCGTTTTGTTTGTTATCGCCCTCTATGTCCCCGGAATTGCATACGTAAATGTCCAACCAACCATCACCATCCACATCAACCATGGTGACTCCGGTTGACCATGATTTTTCACCTCCAACTCCAGCTTTTTCTGTTATATCCTCAAAGGTAAAATTACCTGTATTCCTATATAATTTGTTCTGCCCTAGATTGGAGGTCATGTATACGTCGGGAAGTCCATCCTTATCAATGTCCCCAATGGCAACACCACCACCATTGTAATAGTTCCTATAGGTAAATACATTGAATTCTCGGTCATACGAAAGGGTGTTGGCAAAATCGATTCCCGTTTGCTCTGGCGTCATCTTTTCAAACAATGGGGGAGCTACTTCTTTTGGTTTCTGGCAAGAAACCCCAAAAAGTAAAAGAGTCAATATGTATAGGATATTCTTTTCCATGCTAACTTTTATGCTTTTCCGCTCTTTTTAGGTCATAATACCAAAGGTTTACCAATTGTCCGCCCAAGTCGGGAGAAATTGTTATTCTACAGTTGCCTTTGAGGTGAACGTGAACATCGTTTTTATAAAAAACGGGGCTTTTTACCTTAAAGGTTTCTCCCCCGTACCAATGGTCCATAAGTTGCAATACGTCCAAAAGAAGACTGTCGCTTTCAAAAATACCATCTTTGTACCTAGCTCCATCGTAATAGATTGATGCGTTCATTTCCGTGATGGTGTCATTGGTGAAAGACGGATAAAAATTTATGGCGGCCGGATATTCCATGCCTTTGATTTTAGACTCTACCCAACCCGTGTTTTTGCGTCCGCCCTGCCAAAATTTCTTTTCGATATTTTTCTCGAAACAATAGTCCCTGAATTCTTTTTTTGACATTCCAAAATACAGTCCCAAGAAAAGGGAATCCTGCACCACACCCTTTTGGAGCTGCTCCTTTTCATAGGCCACATAACGTTCGGCATCACTTTTCTTGCAGGAAGCCAAACAGACCATACCAATCAAAATCACCAATGCAAGTATCTTCCTAAATCTCATTCTACAGTATTCTTTTTTAACACTACCAAACTATCATTGAGGCGAGAAAGCACCAAAAACTCCCCAGTGCCCACTTGTAGTGGACGAATTTCCCGGATTTCGCCTTCAATCTGTAATCCCGATTGTGCCATTGACATTACTTTAAAATTGCCTTTACCCAAACCTTTCAACAATACGCCACGGGAGCCATCATTGATGCCCACTTCTGGCTTGGACCAATAGAAATTTCCTCCGGCCAATATATCGGGTATTCCATCATGGTCAAAATCTTCTATCCGTAATCCAAAAATCCTGGATAACTGCGCTTCTGGAGGAAGGTCTATTTTTTTGAAGGATTCCTTTTTATTCAAAAAAACAGAAGAGGCCGTGGTAAACACTTCCAGCTTTTGGGATTCATCGATGATGGCTTTTCCAAAAATATCCTCAACAGTCTGTTCTTTATAGGCATGATATTTTAAGTATTTTTTCTTTAGATAGGGCAATTGCTCCACCAGTTCTGAACGCCCCACCAAAGGATAGTCTTCTTCGCCATTATACACTGTAATGATATGTTCTGGTTTTCCATTTTTGTCAAAATCCTGAACGTACATTTTTACAGGCTTGTCCACTGTAGCACCCAAACGGGTGTTTTCCCCTAAATTTCCTGCAATAAGATCGGGCAACCCATCCTGATTTAAGTCCGAAACTTCCAAGGTGTTCCAAAACCCATTGGTCTTGGCCAATCCCAAGTCTGTTGTTCTGTTCACCAATTTTCCGCCTGTGTTTTCAAATAAGGTGAGGGGCATCCAATCGCCTACCAGAGCTAAATCTTGATCACCATCTTGATCGTAATCGAGCCATTTTGCATCAGTAATCATCCCCAAATTGCGTAATCCTGGTGCAACATCCTCACCAATTTCATTGAAGTTACCCGTACCATCATTTTGCAATAGATATCCGTTACAGGCTTCCCCATAATTGAACGGTTGGGATCTAATACCCACAAAAAGGTCAATATCCCCATCACCGTCATAGTCCGCTGGACTCACACAGGAACTGTTTTCGTAACGATTGATGGGCAGCCATTGTATGGACATTGAAAATTGCCCTTTTCCGTTGTTGATGTACAGACGGTCCTTGAGTGAAGATGAGCTATTGGGAAATTCATTTCCACCACTGCAGACATAAAGGTCTAAATCCCCATCATTATCGGCATCAAAAAAAGCAGAATTGGTATCCAGACTGGATTTATCATCCTCAAAAGCAAGCTGATCCATTTTGTTGAACTGTCCGTTTCTATCTTGCAGATAGCAAACCGCAGCTTCACCTTTGTTACCCCCTAAATATAAATCTACCCTGCCATCCCCATTAATATCCGCTGTATTGATGTGGGCAGAACCTGCTGAAATCATATCAAAAAGTAACAAATCCCTATCAAAATCATTGAAGGAGGATTTTTTATGGAGATAGGGTATACCCATGGAATTGGATACATCTTTAAACCAAGTTTGGCTCTTGGCTTCCACCCAATGCCTATTTTTTTCAACCATACCCTTATTTTGGGAATACGAAACCGTAAGAAATTGATCTACTTCAACATTATTCAAGGTATTGATACTCCCGTCAGACCATTGCACTCGAATGGAATCTATTTGGTCTGTATTGCCCAGACCAAAATGAAGTCGGTCATCCACAGTAGATTGATACCCTCGCATGGGGGCCAACTCCTGATAATACGTTTTTTCGTTGGAATAGACCGTGGCCTGTGTTCCCAAACCAGCAGTATTGATTTTGTTGGTAAGACCAACAAATTTGAGATTGATAAAGTGGTTATCCGACTTTTTTGATTCTGCATTGTTCCGATAAATAAAGGCGGGCATGTTCACATTGCTCAGCACCAAATCCAAATCTCCGTCATTGTCCAAATCCCCATAGGCCGAACCGTTGGAAAAGCTAGGGCAATTTAATCCCCATTCTGCGGAGGTGTTTGAAAACGTTAGATCCCCGTTGTTCATAAAGGCAAAATTGGGCATGGGGTTTGAGGGAATGCTGTCTATGAGTTGTTTTAAATAGCTTCCCTTTTCCCGAAACAGCCTTGCTGTGGTAATGGGATCTGCATAAAAATTTAGGTAATCCAAATCAATAAGATCCTTAAAAATCCCATTCGCTACAAACATATCCTTGTTCCCATCATTGTCGTAATCCGCAATTAGAGCTCCCCAACTCCAATCTGTAGCTTCCACACCTGCAAATCGTGAAATCTCAGACATGCTAATATGCCCCTCACTGCTGGGAGCGCCTTGGTTGAGCTGTAGCACATTTCTTGGAAATTGCCGGTGATAACCTGCATTCACATTGGCCTTATACTTGTTCCAATCCTCAAAAATAGCCTTGGTTTTTAATCGGGATTCTTCCTTGGGAAGCATTTCAGTAACAAATATCTCGGGCCATCCATCATTATTGATGTCTGCCATATCAGCCCCCATGGATCCCAAACTGATCTCTCCTATGACCTTTTCCAAAGATTCGGTAAAAGTACCATCACCATTATTGACATAGAGGTAGTCTTTTTCAAAAAAATCATTGGAGACAAAAATATCTTGCCAACCGTCACGATTGATATCCCCAATGGTAACCCCTAGACCAAATCCGATGGCGCTTCCGTAGATTCCGGCTGGTTCACTTACGTCAGTGAACGACTTACCATCATTTCTATACAATTTATTCCCTCCATTGGGATCCCGAATCAATCGTTGTCCTTTTTTAAGGGTATAGCCTCCTACGGAACGGATTGAATTGTTGAGCAAGTACATGTCCAGGTCACCATCTTTATCGTAATCAAAAAATGCGGCATGGGTGGAAAGGCCGTAATCTGCAATACCATATTCCTTGGCTTTTTCTTCAAACCTTAGATTACCGTCTTTATCTATTCCTTTATTGATGAAGAGTTCATTATGCCTGTTTTCACCTTCGGGTTTACCAGATTTACAGATATAAATATCCAACCAACCATCTCCATTTACATCAGCAAGACTTACTCCAGTGGACCATATTCCTTCTGAATTTAACCCGGCATCGTCCGTGACATCCTTGAAGGTAAGACTGCCTTGATTCAAATACAACCTATTACTGACCATGTTCCCCGTGAAAAAAATATCGGGAAGTCCATCTTTGTTCAGGTCGCCAATAGCCACACCTCCACCGTTGTAAAAATTGCGATAGGTATAGGTATTGAATTCTTCGGTGTATTTTAGGTCATTTCTAAAATCAATTCCGGTTTCTTCAGCAGATAATAAGGAAAAAAGGGTGTCATCTGCCGAGCCACAATCCAAAGGCTCTGAATGTTCTTGACATCCAGTCAATAGAATTGCCAAACAAATGAGCCCCCTTTTTATCATACTATCCATCTTCAATTTTAAAAAAACAAGAAAAGACACAAAAACTACTTGTGTCCTTTCTATAAAACTAACTAAAACAAACTAATTCTATGTTGAAAACATAAACCTCTAATAACCTGGATTCTGGGTCAGGTTGGGGTTACCATTCAACTGAGCGGTTGGAATAGGAAATACATTCTTGTTGGGATCTGTAATTGTTTTTTCCCACCATGTGTTGTTGAATCGATCAAAACGGATCATAATGGTACGAGCCTGTGCTTCAAAAGCCAATTCTCTTTGGATTTCATCATAGAGGGCATCTTCGGTCAATGGCGAAATTGCCTCTAAACCTGCTCTTTCCCTTACCTGACGAACCAATTCCTCAGCCTCGGTCATGTTTCCGCCAGAACGCCAAAGTGCTTCGGCACGCATCAACAATATTTCTGAGAAACGAATGATCGGGAAATCATTGTCCATGGCTAAAGCGATACCATTTTCAAATTCATATTTTCCTATCCGAGCTCCGGATTGGCTAAATGCGAAAGGAAACAGTTCGTTGATATAAGGTGTAAAAATCAGAGGTGTACCGTCTGGGTCTGGATTTCCTTGGGAATCAATCTCAATGGCTCCATTAGGGTCATTAATAGGTTCACCTGATGATGTGTACTGTTGCCCTGTTATAAACATTTCCTTTCTGGTATCCGCATCATCAAAAGAATTATAGAATTCTTCCAAGGCAGTATATCCGTTCCAGGGACCATCCGTGAAATTATAGGTAGCACGGTTCAATGGATGCAAGGTCCTCATGTGCATGTTAAATGCACCTCCACTGGTTTTGGATTGAACAACCACCATAATGTTTTCACTACTACCGGTATTATCAATGGTGAAATTATCCAAATAATTGGGCACCAATGAATACTGTCCGCCATCAATGATCTGTTGGGTCAAGTCCAGCACCTTTTGGTATTGGGGGGTTCCTGTGTACACCTCCGCATTAAGATATATCCTAGCCAAAATACCCATGGCAGCCCATCGATTCCATCTACCATAATATTGTCCTCCAACATCAGCAGGCAACTGGGTAATCAAGTCTTCCAATTCGCTAGTTATAAAATTATACACCTCTACTTTGGGTGTTCTTGAAGGGCTTGTCTCGGCTCCTAAAAATTGGGTAACCAATGGCACATCCCCCCAAAGATCCATGGCCGTAAAATAGTAAAACGCTCGTAGAGCTCTTAATTCATTTATAGCCTCAGTTGGATCATCCAATGTAGCCTCAAATTCCTCCATCAACCGGTTACAGGTTGCTATACCACTGAAACACATATTCCAGGCATTATTGATGAACCATGCGTTGTTTTCCCACTCATGTCTGTGGAGACGCGCCCAGATACCACCATCGTCCCATGGACCAAATTTGGCAGGAGCGGCACTGGTTTCGGTTGACAATTCCTGAACCTCAAAATATCCATTGTTTCCATAAAATTCGGCCATAGGAGCATAAGCTGTAAGAATAGCGGCTATCTGCGTATTTTCTGTGGTGAACTCCGTATCCGGAGAAAGTTCACTATATAAGGTGGTCTCCAAATCTGTGCAGGAATTGATACATCCCAGCAAGATGACCATCAAAGTCGATTTAATTATTATTTCTGTCCTTTTCATTACAATTGTTTTTTAGAATGTTACGTTAAGACCTAAACTCACGGTACGCGACCTGAAGTAAGAGGTTCGATCATCAATACCAGGAGCGAGTGGGTCACCAAACCAATCATAGTGTACCTCTGGATCCACTCCAGTATATCCCGTAATCACAAAGAGGTTCTGCCCTGAGGCATACACCCTAAAGTTTTTAATGACATCGCTCTTTAAATCAATATTGTAGCCTACGGTCACGTTATCCAATTTAAAGAAATCTGCTTTTTCTACATAATAGCTGTTCCAACTTTCTCCCTGGGTCAACTCTGGCAAATAGTATTTTGTACGTACCGGGTTGTAGTTCTGGGAAGCTAAGGGAGATTCGTAATAGGCTCTATTGATGTTTACCAAACTATGTCCAAAAGCTCCTCGGAATGTTGCACTCAAATCAAACTTTCCAACCGTTAAACTATTGTTCCAAGACAACTCAAAATCGGGAAGACCATTACCCACAACCACGGCATCATCCTCTTGGGAAATAGTACCATCGCCATTTTGATCGGTAATGATTCTGGAACCATCCTCGGCAAGCCCTTCAAAAATAGGAGCCACAATATCACCGATAACTCTTCCTTCCTCCAATAATATGGGCTGGATACCATTTAATCCGGGAGGGCCTAAATTTCCTCTAAATGTCCTTTGTGTTTCTCCATTGAACCTTACCAATTTGGTGTTAAAGGTTGAAAAAGTAATCCCTGTGGTATAGTTTACCTTACGGGATTGAACCAAAGCTCCATTTAGGGTCACCTCTACCCCTGTAGATTCCAATTCACCCACATTGACCAATGTTTCATCATAGAAATTGGGCGGTTGTGGAACTGATAAAACACTAAGAATGTCGGTAGAATTTCTACTATAGACATCTATAGATCCATACAATCTTGAATTGAGCATTCCAAAATCCAAACCAATGTTGGTCTCGGCTTTTTCTTCCCATTTTAGATCGGGATTTGGATTGGAAGCAAAATTCACACCTTGTATCCATTGATTGTTAAATTGAGATCTGCTTCCCCTGGACAACCGAACTCGATACTCATAGTTCTCTTCAGGTAGGTTACCTGTAACCCCATATCCTGCCCTCAATTTTAAGGAACTGAAAGGAATATCAAACAACTGGGCAAAATCCAAACCTCCACTCACAGCGTAAAAATTACCCCATTTCTCATTTTCACCAAATTTAGACGAACCTTCACGTCGGTAAGAGGCGCTCATAAAGAATTTGTCCTTCCAGTTGAGCATGGCCCTTCCAAAGTAAGAAATCAATCGTGACTCCTCTTTTTGGCTGTTGAGTCCTACCAAGGCATCATTACCCGTAGCAGATCCCAATCCAAGTTCTAGGGCGTTATACAATAAATCATCCGTAATGAAATTGGTATTGAACGCATCAAAGTTGGTGAAGGTAAATTCTTGCCAAGAATACCCTCCCAGCAATGAGAATTTTACATCGCCAAAATATTTTTCATAGTTGGCGGTCAACTCAAAAAGTTCATTTTCCCGATCTTCTGCCTCTTTTTCAGCTCTACCCCCTTGTCCAGCTGCTGAAGAAAATCGCATTTTGGAGCTATAATATTGTGACCGTTGGTCGCTTTCATGCTGCAATGAATAAAATCCGGCTACACTCAGATTATCCGTCAACTTATAGTCAGCCTTAATGGTACCCAAAAGCGTGGAAAATATCCCGTCATCGGTAGTTTCTTGTGAAATTGCATACGGGTTGTGATATTCTGGAGTGGTTGGCTCCCAATATCCATTGGCAGGATCTCCATCGATATAAATAGGCGCGGTAGGATCTGCAATGATAGCAAAACGTTGTGCCTCGTATGGAATAAAAGAAGCTTTACGCTTGGTAATGGCCCCATTGATAGTAAGGGTTAGTTTATCGTTGATGGCACGTTGCACTAAATTAAAACGTGCATTGAATTGATCAAAACCACTACCAACGGCCACCCCTTCCACATCTCTGTAGTTGACCGAAGCTCGGTAATGTCCACTTTTTATGCTATTGGACAACGCTAAGTTGTGTACATTGGTCACCCCTGTTCGGGTTACCAAATCCAGCCAATTGGTCTCATAACCTTGATCCTGACCTCCTGCTTCAATGAATTCTTGTGGAGTGGAGTTTTCTACAAACTGGGCCACACTTTCCATGGCAAAGTACGTATTGTACTCTACCCTGGCATTGTCAACCCCTGTAGCTCTTTTGGTCGTTACCAATATTACCCCTGAGGAACCCCGAGTACCATAAATGGCGGCTGCAGAAGCATCCTTTAAAACCTCAATGGATTTAATGTCATTGGGGTCTATACTTTGAAGCGATCCCCCTAATACTCCATCAATAACCACCAAAGGTTGGGCATTGGCTCCAAATGTTGATAGCCCCCTCAACCGGATATTATACCCTCCGTTTGGGTCTCCACCAGGTCTTGCTATGGAAAGACCGGCTACTTTACCTTGTAATAGTTGTGCGGGATCGTTGATGTTCCCTGTGTTGAACTCATCGGAGTCCACACTGGCTACGGCACTGGTTACCTCCCTTCGTTCTACAGTTCCATAACCAATTCCTGTAATGGTAACTTCATCCAATTGCGTGAAATCTTCTGTAAGAGAGACGTCAATTGTGGTCTGTGCCCCAACCTGAACTTCCTGTGTTCTGAAACCTACATAGGAGAAAACAAGAACATCTTGGTCACTGACCTCAATTTGATAAAGACCATCAAAATCTGTAACTGTTCCCGAAGTAGTTCCCCGAACAATGACATTGGCCCCTGGAATGGGTGTCCCCGTGGCCGCATCTGTTACGGTGCCGGAAACTGTTTTTTCATCTTGGGCTTGCACCTGCATCCCAAGAAAAAATGAGAAAATTGCCAGCACCCAAAGACTTTTAGGAACCCGCAACTTCACAAATGATAGTTGTGTGTTTTTCAGCATTTTGTTTAGTTTATGTTAAATAAGTGTGCGTTTTACACATGCAAGGAAGCGAAATAAATTGTGATTTGCAAACATTTCGTTAAAAAAATGTACTTTTAACACTTATGATATTTAACAATTGTTGCTTTGGAAAATTTTTAAGCTAAATTTTTCTATTCTGGTTTTGCCTCCATGAAGACAACATAGAGTGTTGAAATTGTAGAAAAAACAACATTCGCTTAACTAGTACCACCAAAAATTTGGACTATAAGGCAATGGATTATGGAATCTTTGGGTTTTATATAAAGTGTTTGAAGTTGTTGCTCATCAAAAGAGATTTTGAGATTGAAGAGGGCAAGTTGAATTCAACCCTAAACCATGGCAATTTCAACTTTCTGGAATTTTGATTTTTCCGCTCCGCAAACCAAACAGGTGTACTCTTTCGGTAAATCTTCAAACTTGGTGCTTGGATCGATATTGGACTGGGGCTCCCCAATTGCCTCATCATATACTGTTAAACAATTTTGGCATTGGTGAACAAGGTGCATGGTCTGCTCATTCTTCTCTGTCTTTTTCCCCTTTGCCGATCCTTCGTTTCCGAGTTGTAAAAAATACTGCTTGCTCAACTCGATCAATAAATTGGGCAGTTCCTTTTGATCCACATCTTGGGCATAGACCAAATACTGTCTGGTATTGGGGTCGAAATTCTTAAAATGGCACACATTATAGGTTGGCTTCACGTTGAACTTTTCCACCAATTGGGACAATGGGTTTATTTCAATCACAATAGAGGAAAAATGGGATTGTTTGCCCACATCTTTACTGATGCCAAAGGTAAGGCCATAGGTACTAATGTCGTTTTGGTCAAAGCTGTTCACCAAATATTTTTTAAGCTCCAACGCCTCTTGGTCATCAACGGGCAAGTGCCAATTCATTTCCAATTGCGAATGCCGTACATTGATTCCCCTTTGCCCTAAAAAACGTTCCAATTCGGGGCGACTTTCCTTGGGAATCCCTTTGATAATGAATGATTTCCAAGGGGTAATGCATATTTTCCCAATACTGTTGTCCAGACAAAACCCACAAAACTCCTTCAAGAATTTCAGGTCATACCGATTGTTTCTCCAATACAGTCCCAACCAAAATTGATCCAGTCCCATACGGTTCATCCCCTCATAATAAGGAAAGGTCAAAAAGGGGATGTGAAGTTCCTTGTTGATTGCCTTATTGTTGTGGGTCTGCATCCGTTGGTTCAATACAGTGAACAGTTGATCTACATTATCCATGGTATGGTACACCTCTTCAATGGCCCGGCATAAAGAAACCATATCCCAACTATAGATCAAAACTGGATAGTAGGCACTTTTCTTCCAATGGGGCAATTGTATGTTCAGGTACCAATAATCTTCCTGTTCCGATGCCACAAAGTTCAGGTTACCGCTAAAAATGGGCACCAGTCGTTGCTTGGGGTCGGTGATGTTTATTTTTAGTTTGGGAAGAAAATCAAACTGTTCCAATAAATACAAATAGGTTGATCCCTTCAACCAATATGTTGTGTCAAAAATATCCACCGAAACATAGGAACACACAATGTTTTGATAGGATCGATTGGCTATGATATCCGTATTGTACTTGGATATTTTTTCCAGATGATCCTTTTTTACATCATTTAAAGGGAAAAGTAGATCTTGGCGCGATCCAAAATAAACTTCGGACAATCCAGCGGCTTCCAGCATGGCTATACTGTCCTTGAGTTCCCCGGGTGACGTAATCCCTCCTTTGATCAATATTCTGTGCAAATCGTCGTTCATAAGCTACACTGGAACGGTTTTTAATTGTCTATTTAGGATGGCTTTGACCTCGGGTTTGCAGCTTCCGCATCCCAGTCCTGCCCCGGTTTGGGAGCACAATTGGGCGAAATCGGCGCAGCCTCCTGCTATGGCATCTTTAATGTTCCCATCCCCTACTTGGCTACAGGAACAAATCAGACTTCCTTTAAGAGGTTCTGAATTGGATGCACCCCGCAACAGTTCATTCCGTTTTTCGGAAAGTTCTATCTCATCTTCAATAAGTCGTTTAAATTCTGCGAATTCATTTTTGTCCCCCATCAAAATGGCTCCTTTTAAGGTATCATCCTTTACGATGCATTTCTTGTAGAACCTTTTGCTGACATCCATCAAGAGAATCTCCTCGTAGCTTGAATCGTTCTTAGGAGCATTCACCATTCCAATACTGCAAAGATCCAGATTTTCAAATTTTAGGATGTTCATCAACACAGAACCCCGGTAAATGCTTCCCAAATCGCCAAGGATATAATTTGCCGCTACATCTGCTTGTTGCTCTGCGGCAGATGTTATGCCATACAACGCGTTTTCAAACTCAGCAATTTCACCCAAAGCAAAAATGGAGGGGTCACTGGTTTTTAAATAGGGATCTACCAAAACACCCCTTCTTGTCTCCAGACCTGCATTTCTGGCCAAATCAATATTGGGTCGAGTTCCAATGGCATACACCACGGCATTGCTACGCAAAGTACGTCCGGTTTTAAGGTTGACCATAAGGGTATATTGGGATTCCTTTTCTTCAAAGATGGTGCTCACCTCATTATCAAAAAACAATTGGATCCCCCTTTCGGAAACATCTTCGGCCAATAACCTACTGGAGATGGGGTCCAATTGCCGCTCCATCAATCTTGGGGCCCGTTGAATAATGCTGATGTTGGTATCAATCTTTTTTAATGCAGCCGCCAACTCCAGACCCAAGAGACCACCTCCCACAATAACCACATGCTGTTCAACGGGCGGGAGTCCGGTCTCTGCCAAATATCTTTTGAGTCGGTCCGCATCGCCGCGTTCCCGCATAGTAAATCTGCCCGGAAGATCTATCCGAACATCCCCGGGCACAAATGCACTACTTCCTGTGGCCATGACCAATAGATCATAGGAATGCTCATTTCCTAAATCATCGGTGACCGTCTTTTTCTGAGGGTTGATGTTTTGGATGCCATTTTTGGGATATAGATCGACCTTGAGCTTTTCCAATTCCCCTTGCTTTAGTTTTTGAAGGGATTCCCACGGTAACTCTTCATTCACGTATTCTGGCAACAACACACGATTGTAGAACGGATGTTCTTCCTTTGAAAACACATGGAGTTCATCCACCCTGTTCTTTTCCCGATAGGTTTGGATAAAACGGTAAGCCGCGGCTCCAGCCCCAACGATAATTATTTTTTGCTTCGGTTTCTTGTATTTTTCTACCTGAACCGCGCAATATTTAAAATCAGGTTCTTTTGAAATGGGATCAACAATATCGTTGGTAAGGTTATTGGCCCTACTAAAATCATCATTTAAAATTTTTCCCCAGTGCATGGGCAAAAAAACCACCCGCTCCCGAATGTCATAATTTATCTTGACCTTGACCCTAACACTGCCCCGTCTACTTTTCACCAAAGCGATGTCACCTTCTTTGAGATTACGCAAATAGGCATCCACCCTGTTCATTTCAAGGTAAGGTGATGGGATATGGGTCAGAAGGCGCTTTACTTTCCCCGTCTTTGTACGGGTATGCCATTGATCCCGAACTCTTCCCGTATTCAGCACCAAAGGAAATTCCGGGGTGGTTTCCTCTGATTTGTTGTACAGATTTCTCGGGGCATTAAAATGGGCCTTCCCGTTTGCTGTAAAATAGCTGTGATCTTGAAAGAGACGGGGCGTACCCTTGTGGTCAGGGGATGGTACCGGCCATTGAAAACTCCCCTCTTTTTTGAGTCGATTATGGGACAATCCCGAAATATCGATATTGGTGCCCTTGGTCATCAAGCAATATTCGTCATAGACCTCGGCAGTGTTCTCGTAATCAAATCCACCATACCCCATTTCCTGTGCAAACCGCCATAGGATTTCCGCATCGGGCAAAGCCTCTCCTGGAGCATTGATAACCTTGGGCAAATAGCTGATTCGCCGTTCAGAATTGGTCATGGTGCCCTCCTTCTCCAACCATCCAGCAGCCGGCAACAACAAATCGGCATATTTAGTGGTCTCGGAATGATGGGAAATATCCTGGACAATAACAAAGTTGGCATTTTGGAGTGCTTTCTCAATTTTATTGGCATTGGGCATGCTTACTATGGGATTGGTGCAAATAATCCAAATGGCCTTCATTTTTCCGGATTCCAACGCATCAAACATTTCGGTTGCCGTGTAACCAGGGTCTCCATGTATTTCTTTTCCACCCCAAAATTCCTGCACTTCCTTTCTATGCACTGGGTTTCCCAAATCCCTGTGTGCAGCCAGTAGGCTGGCCATTCCACCAACTTCCCGTCCACCCATGGCGTTGGGCTGACCGGTCAATGAAAAAGGGCCTGAACCGGGCTTTCCAATATGTCCCGTTAAAAGCGAAAGGTTCAACAGGGAAACATTCTTGTCCACTCCAATCACACTTTGGTTCAATCCCATGGTCCACATGCTGATAAACCCTTTTGCATCTGCTATCATTTTGGCCGCCTTTCGGATTTCATCGGCTGTTATGCCACATTTTTCCGCTGCTTGGCGAATGCTGAGTTCAAAGGCCACCTGCTTACAGGCTTCAAAATTGGAGGTATGTTTTTGTATGAATGATTTGTCGATTTTCTTCTTTTCAATGAGCCATCTCGCCATGGCATTGAACAGAATGACATCGGTTCCCGGCAATATTTGTAAATGGAGGTCTGCCAAGGCACAGGTTTGAGTCTTCCTCGGGTCCACTACGATGATTTTTACCTTGGGATTCGCTTCTTTATGCTTTTCTATTCTTCTAAACAAAATGGGATGGCACCAAGCGGGATTGGCCCCGGCTATCAAAAAGCAGTCTGCCAACTCGATGTCTTCATAGGAAATGGGAACAGCATCATTTCCCACCGTCTTTTTATACCCGACCACAGCGGAGCTCATACAGAGTCGGGAGTTGGTATCAATGTTATTGGTCCCCAAAAAACCTTTGGTAAGCTTGTTCGCCAGATAGTATTCCTCGGTAAGGCACTGTCCAGAAACATAAAGGCCAACACTATCGGGACCATGCCTATCCATAATGCTCTTAAAAACCGCTGCGGCACGTTTTAGCGCAGTATCCCAACTGACCCGCTGCATGGGGTGGTTTCGGCTCCATCTCATTTCTGGGTGTAAAATCCGGTCTGTTGTATCTTGGGCAACATAGTTCAAGGTCTTTCCTTTTGTACACAACATGCCCTTGTTGACAGGGTAGTCCTCATCTCCTTTTACGGACAGTACACCTTTGGCATCTTTGGTTACCGTAATTCCACAACCCACTCCACAATACGAACAAATGGTATTATGTTTTTCTTTTTCCTGCATCGTATTCACACCGTGTTTTTTCGATGTCGAAAATTATAAATTTACGTACAAATACGTAGTAAGAATATGCTAAAAGTGATGCTCTAAATCGAGAGAATGATAAAAATTCCAGTAAAAGGTTGAAAAAATGAAACCTACACTAAATTATACTCGCTCGCTTTTTTGGAAAGATCGATCAGGTTCTTGACTTTCATCTTCTTCATCAAGTTGAAACGATGCGTCTCAATGGTGCGCTTACTGTTCTTTAATTTCTCGGAAATTTCTTTGTTGGTGTACCCGGCCAGAACAAGCTCCAATACCTTCAGTTCCTTATTGGTGAGGTCAAAAGGATTGCTTTTACGCTCTTTTGAAGTAGATTTGTCATTGATATTCTTTCCCGAGCTGAACAGATTGTTCACCAAAACATTGGATATATCCCCACTGAAATATTTTCCGCCTTCCTGCACCATGTGTATGGCCTTTACAAATTCAGTTTTGCCCGTATCCTTTAGAAGATACCCACTGGCCCCGGCCTGCACGGATTTTAGGATGTATTCCTCTGAATCATGCATGGAAAGTATGATGCACTTGGTCTTTAAATTGGGATTCTCATTCAACCGTTCCACGGTTTCAATACCTCCCAATTCAGGCATTCTGATATCGATGATCAAAATATCAGGTGCCAAGTCTTCAACCATTTGAATGGCTTCCAATCCGTTGGAAACTTCGCCAATAACATCCAAATCTGGCTCTTCCTCTAACAGGGCACCAATGCCATCCCTTACAAGCGAATGGTCATCGGCCAACACAATGGTAATGATCTGTTGAAGTACCGAATCTTGCATTACACAAAAATAATCGAATTATTGAAATACCCTAAGAACAAATGAAGGGCCGCTCCAATATAAAAAGGAACAGCCCCATCAAAGCAAAGCTAATCACTTAAACTATTCCGCCTTGGCCGTGGTAAAAAGTTTGGGTTTAATGATCAACATGGCCCATGCCCAGTTTTGAGAGCTGGCGGCATCTGCCTCGGCTACACCCTTAAGCTCATACATACCATCTGCGGGGAATAGGTGCGAGTAACCCACCTTTAAGGCGTAGCCTTTGAACTTTTGGGTGAATACCAAATCAACCTCGGTACCTAAAGCATTTTCTCCGCTGGGCAGGTCTTCCTCGCCCTTAAAGTTCCAGACCTTCGCCAATAAATCTGAGTTTTCGCCCAATTTGAAATTGGCACTGGCATGAATATCAAATATCCCAACAGAGTTGGCATGATTGCCAACATAGAAATAATCCATAAGGCCGTTGAACTTGTGATTGGTACCGTATAGTGGGAAGAAGGCACCGGTCTCCCCAGCAGTTTGTCCATCATTTCCACTTATAATTTCAATTCCAGCACCAAGACCTACTGTACTGGATGCCTTATAGCTTAGATCGAGACTCAACAAATAAGCTCCCTTTACGTCCAGTTCGCCTTGCCGTTCCCCAGTCTGAAGAAATGCATTGGCCGCAAGTCCAAAACTTCCTTTTTTAAAGGTTAGATGTGTGCCCAAGGTCTGTAAGCTACTCAACCCATCGGCATTGTCATTGTCATCAAAGTTTTGAAAGCCATTGTTGAGCAATACCAAGCTGGCCGCAAAACTTTCCCATTTTTGTTTTAGATAAAGCATTTGCATGGTCTTGTAGCTGAAAAAACCAGTGGTATTATATGCATTGCCAACGGATTGAAAACCACTTGGATTATCAAAATCCTGATTAAAGGCAAAGGCAAAATCGAGCAAAAAATTACCTTTGGAATATTTGATCATGGCAGCATCATGGTTACGGGCTTGCTGCGTCCAGTCCACTCCGCCCAAGATTCTCTGGTCGTCATAAGAAAGTACTTGTCTTCCCAGTTTTGTGGACCAGCCAGAGCCTAGATCGAGTTGGGCCCATGCTTCAAACACGGCAAAGGTGTCGTTCTCGTCATCAGGTCGTAACTGTCGATTTTCGCCCCAGACCATTACATCCTGAAGGCTAAGGTAAAATTTGTATTTTTCTGTTTGGTATGCGGCATTTAATCGTGCCCTGGTGGAGGTAGCCAAACCTGGATCGTCGTCCTCTGGGATTAAGCTGCCGAATCCGTTTCTGTATTCGGTTCTTGGCCTAAACTCCCCATCCAACGTAAATTGGGAAAAAGTGAATTGGGCCATCAAGATAGCCAAGGTGAGTAATACATATTGTTTTTTCATGATTGTTTTGAGTTTATTGGTTTAAATTCTTATTAGTTGTTCGTCAATGTTCCAAAAAGTCGATAAGGTGTTTGCGATACTTGTAGTAATGGCTGTGCTCCAACACTGCCTTTCTTGTTCTGGGACGTTCAAAATCTATATCTAGAACATCACCAATTTTGGCACGGGGACCACTGGTCATCATCACTACACGATCTGCCAAGAAAATGGCCTCATCCACATCGTGCGTGATCATAACCGCTGTGATTTTTTCTTTGTTCCAGATTTCTATTAGAATGTCCTGTAATTCACCCCGTGTTAGGGAATCCAACATCCCAAAGGGTTCATCCAAGAGCAAGACCTTGGGCTTGATGGCAAAGGCCCTTGCTATACCCACGCGTTGTTGCATGCCTTGGGACAGCTCGTTGGCTTTTTTGTTGAATGCCCCGTCAAGGCCCACTTTATGCAGGTAATATTTGGCGATGTCCTTTTGTTGGGATTTACTGGCATGTGGAAACACACGGTTCACCCCCAACAACACATTTTGCAAGGCCGTCATCCAAGGCATTAAACTTGGAGATTGAAATATGACCCCGCGATCGGGTCCTGGTCCTTTTATGGCGTTGCCCAATATTGCAATGTTCCCTCCTGAGATGGAGTTGAGACCCGCGATCATGGAGAGCATTGTGGTCTTGCCACAGCCTGAATGTCCGATGATGGTGACAAATTCTTCCTTTAGAATCTGTAGGTTCAAATGTTCAAGGACCACATAATCGCCCTTTGGAGTGGGATAGACCTTTTTAAGGTCTCTCAAATCCAACATAATCCTGTCCGATGGATAAATGATTCCATTCTCATGGGATATAGCACCGGTCTTGTTTTCTAGTTGTATTTCCATAATGGCTATTCTTTTAAATTATACTATGCCACAAAGCTTTTGGGGCTCAAATCGGGCAGCTCGTACGTTTTTTGCGATACCGCCCTGCGCTCTTCACCAATACCCATCAGGTACTCAATGATGGCATTTCTGGTCTTTTTGTACTCCGGGTCATCGTTCAATGCTGTTTTGTCCCTTGGGCGTTCAATATCTATTTTGAACTCAGGCCCTAAAGTGGCCTTGGGGCCTGGTCGTAACGGTATGATTCTGTCCGCCATATAGATACCCTCATCCACATCGTTGGTGATAAGCAATGCCGTACGTTTATCTTTACTCCAAATGTTTAGTATTTCGTCTTGAAGGTTTCCCCGCGTGAGGGCATCAAGAGCTCCCAAAGGTTCGTCCATAATGATCATTTCCGGATTCATGGCCAGAGCTCTTGCCACGGCAACACGCTGTCGCATTCCACCTGACAGTTCCTTCGGCCTTTTGTTACTGGCGGGTGTAAGGTTGACCATTTCTATATATTCCGCCACACGCTTTTTTATGGCTTTTTTATTCTTTTTTGGAAAGGCTTCCTTTACCGCCATGGCCACATTTTGCCATACGCTCAACCAAGGGAGCAGGGAGTAATTCTGAAAGATGACTCCTCTCTCATGGCTGGTATCCACAACGGGGTTTCCTTTAAAAAGTACTTCGCCACTGGTGGGTTGCAACAGTCCATTTATGAGGTTCACCAAGGTTGTTTTTCCGCTTCCGGTGAAACCGACAATGGCTACAAACTCACCTTCTTCAATTTTAAGGTTGATATTGCTCAACACCTCGGTACTGTTGCTGCCTTCGCCATAGGTCTTACAAACGTTGTTCAATTCTAAATATGCCATGATGTCTATGTTAAGCGGTTGCATTTTTATTGAATGATACCATGTTCTGAATCACCAACATGATTCTATCCAATAAGAATCCTATGATTCCTATAATGAACATGGCCACGATAATCTTTGAGTTTGAATCATTGGCCCCGTTTTGAAATTCTTCCCATACAAAGGAGCCCAAACCAGGACTTTGTGCCAAGAGTTCAATGGCGATTAATACCATCCATGCCACGGAAAGTGTAATCCGAAGTCCCGTAAAAATCAGGGGGAGGGATGATGGCAAAATCACTTTAAAGACCTTTTGAAATGGTCCAAGCTTTAACACCTTGGCAACATTGAGATAGTCCTTGTCCACGGAAGAAACCCCCATGGCCGTATTTACCAAGGTTGCCCACATGGAGCAAAGCCCTACACTGATGAACGAAATGATAAAGGCACTGTCTTGGTTGGAATCCTTGGTCATGGTCTTTACGATCATAAAGACCAACAACAACCAAACCACCGGAGACACCGGCTTAAAGACCTGAATCAACCAATTGAATGAATTCCGTAATGTTTCACTCAGACCAATGATGATACCAATGGGAACCGCAATGACCAAGGCCAACAGAAACCCGGCAAATACCGTCTCCAAACTGGTGAAAATTTGGTCCACAAAGGAAGGTCTTCCAGTATAGGTAATCGGGTCTTTGCCTTCAGCCTCACGCTTTTTGTTAATGGTCGCCGTTTTTGCCTTGAACGCCAACTTATCGGCGCTGATTTTCTTATGGTCCGCAATCAACGTATTGAAAGAATCCCACACTTGACCGGGAGATGGCAGCGTATTGGGCTGGCAACTAATATCGCCAGACAGAATGCAAGCCTCCATTTGATCGGCTGCGGCCTGACCTTGATCAGTCAAGGCTTTCTGGATTTTATAATCCGCCTCAATGTTATACAGTGCCTTGGCGCCCATGTGCCATAATCCAATAAAAAGTAGAATGGAAATTATAGGGATAATGAACTTTTTAAATACTGTCTTGAATTCCAGTTTTGGGGTCTTGACCTTTACTTTGGACAGGAGTGATTTTGCCACTCCCATCCATTTGATGTCATTCACTTTAGTTGCAGTTATGCTTTGCTTCATGATTTTTACTGTTTTTTAAAGTGCAGAATTGTCTTTGTTCCCAATTTCAAAGCTGTTGATATAGCCGATGGGATCTTTGGCGTCGTATGCGTTTCCATCGATAAAATCTGTGGTAGTTGGTTTATAACCATCAGTTTCAGGAATATCCGCAGCGGGAATATGTCCTTCAGCTACCAAAAGCTTGGCCGCTTTTTTCCAGATATCAGGGCGGTAGATGTCCTTAATGGTTTCTTCATACCACGTTGCCGGTTTTGGTTCGGGAATTTGTCCCCATCTTCTCATTTGGGTCAAGAACCAAATACCATCAGAATAAAAAGGATAGGTGGCATTGTACTTATAGAACACATTAAAGTCGGGCATAGACCGTTTGTCACCTTTTTCAAATTCAAAGGTTCCGGTCATGGAGTTGGCCAAAACAACCTCGTCTGCACCCACATATTGGGGCATGGACAAAATTTTAACGGCCTCTGCCCTATTGCCTGGCTCATCCAACCATTTTCCAGCACGAATTAGTGCCTTGGTCACAGCAACGGCTGTGTTGGGGTTTTCCTCAACAAACTTTTTGGTCATCACAAAGACCTTTTCAGGATTGTTTTTCCAGATGTCGTAATTGGTGGTTACGGGAACTCCTATTCCTTTGAATACAGCCTGTTGGTTCCAAGGTTCTCCAACACAATAGCCATAAATGGTCCCGGCCTCCAAAGTGGCTGGCATTTGTGGCGGAGGTGTGACCGATAGCAAAACTTCGGCATCAATTTGTCCCTGAACATTATCGGCTGTGTACATCCCTGGATGGATTCCGGCTGCGGCCAACCAGTATCTAATTTCGTAGTTGTGGGTGGACACTGGGAACACCATCCCCATTTTAAAAGGTTTTCCGCTATTTTTATAGGAAGAGATGACAGGTTTTAGGGCATCTGCTTTTATCGGATGAACAGGTTTGCCTTCCTCATCTTTCGGAACATTTGGTTTCATTTTGGACCATACATCATTAGACACGGTGATTCCATTCCCATTTAAATCCATTGAGAATGGGGTGACCAATTGTGCCTGTCGGCCAAATCCAGCTCCGGCAGCAATAGGTTGCCCAGCCAGCATGTGTGAACCGTCCAATTGTCCATCTATGACACGGTCCAATACATTTTTCCAATTGGATTGTGCTTCAACTGACACAAAAAGTCCTTCGTCTTCAAAAAAGCCTTTTTCCTTAGCAATGGCCAGAGGGGCCATATCGGTAAGTTTGATAAAGCCGAAAGTCAACTGGGGCTTCTCGATTTCCAGGGTAGTTTCAGGTATGCTGGCCTGAGCGGTTTCTGATGCTTTCTTCTCGGTTTTTCCTCCACATGCCATAAGAAATGCAGAGAGTAAACATGCGATTGATTTTAAAGTGATGTTTTTCATAATAGTAAGTTTTCTACGTATTAGTACTTATTTTTAACAAATGTATGCTGAATTATGGAACCATTTTATGAGAAAGAACATGGCCACACATCTTTTTAATACATGAGCCGTCATGTTTAAAGCCATGTCAAAACCTGTCAAAAAACATATTGTTACTTTAACTATCTGGTTTGTAGTTACATATATATTATTGCAGTAAGCTGAATCAGGGGTACGTAGTACTGAGAAGCTCTTCTAACATCACCCCCATTTAGTTAAGAGCACCATCATTTGAGCTTACTAAGAATAGTGGGGTGTAGAATGATTATGGTCTGAACCGTCCAGAAAGGCTCGGAATATCCAAATTGATAATGTAGTTGTTGGATAAAAATTGCTGTGAAAATGGGATAATTCGATATGCTATCCGGCCAGGTAGAAATTGTGCTCCAGGATTTCCCTTTTTAAGTAATCTACATCAACAATACCTATTCGCTTGCCTTTTGCGTTGATGAGGTTCTCCCTTTTGAGTGCAGAAAAAATTCTAATAACCTGCTCCTCAGTCGTTCCGGCATAATCGGCATAATCCCTTCGACTCAAGGGCAAATCAAGAAAACCATTGGATTGGCCAAATTTTCGGTTGATGTACAAAAGAGTATCAATGATTCGCTCCCTAACTGTCATTTGGGAAAGAGATTTTACTTTTGCCTCACTCTTGTTCAGTTCGTTGGCATAGAAGAGCATTAAATCGTATGCAAATGATGCATCGCTTTTCAGTACTTCTTGAAGCAAGTCCTTTGAGAAATAACATAGGGTTGATTCTTCCAAGGCGATTGCCCCAATGGGATAGAACTCTTCAGTACCGAACCCACGATGGCCAATGATTTCACCTGCTTTTGCAAAGCGAACAATTTGCTCCCTTCCATTTATACCGGTTCTAAAAACCTTCACCTTACCCTTTAGGATAAAGAAAAGTCCGTTTACCGGGGCCCCTTCAATAATAAACTGCTGCCCTTTTTTACATCGGATATCATTTTTCCGTTCAGTAAACTTGGCAACAACGGGAGAATCGATGTTTTTTTTCAGCAAGCAATTTTCATTGTTGCAGCGAACGCACGAGGTATCTGAAACTACTGGGTTTCTACGTCTTTCTTTAATTTGATGCTCGTATGTTCGGTACAATTGCATTTGTTGTGGTTTATTTATTTTGACTCAACATAAACAGGTTTGGGTTGACCAGCTTTTTGAATTTTTCCTTCTTTTTCATCTGCCGTTGAGAATTTAATGGCCAATGACAAAAACGCTGTCGCCACAACAAATACTCCTATAATAAAGTATCCACTGGAAACAGCTGAGGAAGCCGCTGTAGCTTGGGCCATTTTCACAGCTTCCTCTCCTAAAGAAGCAGAGGTTTTTATGGCAGCTGTTTCAGCCATGGCTGATTTTGATTTTAACAATAGGGCGGCCAGGAAAGCCCCAACATTGCCTCCGGCCCCCACAATGCCCGATATAGATCCGATAGCCTTTTTATTGATAAACGGAACTACTGAAAAAGTAGCTCCTTCCGCCATTTGCACGGTTAAACTGAAGGCAACCAAAAATACTATTCCCAATACTATACTGGTGGTTGTGGAAAAAATGGACAGCATAATACCTTCCAGACCTAAAATTAGGGCCAAAAAAAGTACACGGCCTCTCAGTCCTTTAAGTTTTCCAAAACGATCACCAAAAAAACCGCCCAAGGTTCTGGCAAAAATGTTCATCAAGGCAAATGACAGAACCAAGTTACCAGCGGTTGTTCTATTTAAGTGAAATGTGTTTTGAAGATAATCATCCATGGTTCCATAAACAGTAAGTTCCATACCAAATGAAGCCGCGTAGACTATGAACAAAATCCATACCCTGTAATCGGTAAGGGTTTTTAAAAATGGGATTTCATCTTTCTTTTTTATGTTCAACTCTCCCTTTTCCTTTAATTCGGAAAAGTTTCCTTCTGGTGTATCTTGAGTGAAGAAATAGTAAACTAGCCCCATTCCAAAACAAATAATACCTGCTATGATCATGGAATAACGCCAAGCTATTTCATCGGCCACACCAAAGCTCACCACTGCCGCTGCAATCAAAGGCATTCCCAAGCGGTTGGCACCACCACCAAGGTTTCCCCAGCCCGCTGAAGTAGCATTGGCCGTACCCACGATATTTGGGGCGAACATAATTGAGGTATGAAATTGGGTGATCACAAAGGAAGCCCCAATAAATCCAATAAAAAGGCGACATACCAAAAATTGCAGGGGAGTTTGCACAAATCCAATTAGAATAACCGGCAGCGCCCCGATGGTCAACAAAAAAGTATAGCACAATCTTGGACCATATTTATCACATAGTTTCCCTATAAGAAGCCTGGCAAAAACGGTACCCGTTACCGCTAAAATGACCGAATTCCATTTTTGGTTAGGTGTCAACCCCAAATCCTTTACTACATCCGGCATAAACGGAACAATCCCGAACCATGCAAAGAAGCAGGTAAAGAATGCAATTGAGGTAATCCAAAAGGTTCTTGTTGGAATACTTTTAAAGTTCAATAAGTTTAAAGCAGTGGCTTTTTGTGAAGTAATTGACATGATACTTAGCTTTCTTTGACGTAAAAATAAGTATTACTAAGTATTTATACGTATTTTTAATAGTCAAAATTTAGATAAAAGCTAATTTTTGAGAAGTTTCCAATCTTGGCTGAAAAAACAATGAAAATGAAAATAAATCTCCACTTATATTCAGAATATAGAAATATGAATGAGTGGGGTATATAACTAATAGGAAGAGTGCAAAACTCTCATGACCTCATCTTCAAAAAAGGAAGGATGGTCTGCAACCACATCTCCAACCACAATAATTCCGGGTTGCGTTGCATCTATTGATTCAAGTATAGTTTCTGCATTATTTAATGTGCCAGTACTACATGATTCGGTGGTCATAGTTCCATTTTGAATCACTGCTATTGGAGTCATTCCGTTTCGGTACTTCCGTATTTCTCCAGCAATTTCAGCAAGTTTACGTATGCCCATCAGTATAATGAGCGTTGCTGAAGATTGTGAGGCCAAGCTTAGGTCTTCTGAAAATCCACCGTCTTTTCTGGTGGCTGTTACCACCCAAAAACTATGGCTCACCCCTCTTTTGGTTACGGGAATGCCCTGGCTTGCGGGTACCGAAATAGCACTGCTCACCCCAGGAATCACATCAATGGGTATTCCAAAAGATTCAACATAATGTATTTCCTCGGATGCTCTTCCAAATACAAAAGGGTCCCCTCCTTTTAACCTAACGGCATGGCCATACCTAAATGCATTTTCCACAATCAACCGATTAATTTCATCCTGGGTATAACTATGCTTTGAACATCTTTTACCTACGTATATTTTCGGCACCCCGTCATTTACCTCGTTAAGAAGGTCTTTATTTGTCAAGGCATCATACAAAACAACATCTGCTGACTTCAACACCCTCAAACCCCTTACAGTTATAAGGTCCGCACTACCTGGCCCAGCACCTACCAAACTTACTTTAGTTTCCATCCTATCGTGTTTTATTGTTTTTCAATAAAAATTTTTATGAATCTGACAACAAGAATACGTAATTATTTTTAAATAATCAGTATTTAATTACGTAATTATACTTAGTTTTGGAATGTATTTTAAATTTCCTGTGTATGAAAACTGTAATTGTAATAGGTAATGGTATGGTAGGGTACAAGTTCTGTGAGAAATTCAGGGCTCATCCTGCAAATTCTTCATATAAGCTTCTTGTCTTTGGTGAAGAACCCAGACCTGCATACGACCGCGTGCATCTAAGCGAGTTTTTTGGAAATCAAGATGCGAAGGCATTGGAATTGGCTCCCGCTTCTTGGTATAAGGAAAATAACATTGAGCTCATTACAAATCAAAGGGTTACGGACATTAAAAGTGACTCCAAAGAAATACACACCATATCCGGTGGTTCCTATTCATATGACCATTTGGTGCTGGCTACGGGTTCCGTTCCTTTTGTACCTCCCATAAAAGGGGTGGAAAAGGAAGGGGTTTTTGTTTACAGAACCATTGAAGACCTTGAAGGCATGCTGGCCTATGCGGCCCAGATAAAAGCCATCAAACCAGACGGCAAGGCTGCCATATTGGGAGGTGGGCTCTTAGGGCTCGAAGCAGGAAAAGCCGTTTTGGATATGGGACTTGAACCACACGTAGTGGAATTTGCCCCAAAACTCATGCCGAGACAATTGGATACGCGCAGTAGTAATGTATTGCGCTTAAAACTGGAATCCATGGGTATACAGGTTCACTTGGGCAAAGCCACAAACCAAATTCTGGGAGATAAGGTCATTGAAGGGATGGATTTTGGCGAGGACGACCAATTGGATGTGGATATGCTCATTATTTCCGCAGGAATCCGCCCAAGGGATGAACTTGGTAAAACCTGCGGATTGGAAATGGGAACTCGCGGCGGAATTGTAGTGGACAACAAAATGGAAACCTCTGTAAAAGATATATATGCCATTGGAGAGGTAGCACTTTACAATCACATGATATATGGCTTGGTGGCCCCAGGTTACGAAATGGCCGATGTGGCCGTAAACCAGATTCTGGGAAACTCTGAAACCATTATGCCGGACGAAATAGACATGTCCACCAAACTAAAATTAATGGGTGTGGATGTGGCCAGTTTTGGAACGCCCTATATGCCAGCAGACAAAGGATTGTCCATCATTTTTGAAAACAAGACAAAATATCTTTACAAACGAATCAACGTAAGCCATGACGGGAAAACGCTCTTGGGTGGCATTCTCGTTGGAGACGCTTCAGACTATAATATTCTGCACCAAATGTATTTGAATGGGATGGCCTTGCCCGATAATGCAGAAGAATTGATCGTAGGTGCCCGAGGCGAGGGAGGTTCTGCCTTTGGCAGTGCAATGGACCTGCCCGATACAGCCCAAATATGTTCCTGCGAAAGTGTTTCCAAAGGAAACATTTGCTCATCCCTCCTAAACGGGGAGTCTGATTCACTTAAAGATATTATAAGCTGCACCAAAGCCACTACGGGTTGTGGCGGATGCAAACCCATGGTGGTGGAACTCGTCAACGAGACCCTTAAATCCATGGGGAAAGAGGTAAAAGATATTATTTGCGAGCATTTCGAATATACCCGACAAGAATTGTATGGCATTGTTAAGGTCAAAAAGATAACGACTTACGACGAAGCGCTTGATAAATGTGGAAAAGGAGATGGTTGTGAGGTCTGCAAACCAGCATTGGCGTCCATATTTGCCACCATATACAACGATACCGCCAACAAGGAAGATGTAATTCAGGATTCCAACGATAGGTTTTTGGCCAACATCCAAAGAAATGGGTCTTATTCGGTGGTTCCGCGAATACCTGGCGGAGAAATCACACCCGAAAAATTGATTGTCATTGGAGAAGTGGCCAAAGAATACAATCTGTATACCAAGATTACAGGTGGTCAGCGCATAGACCTTTTTGGAGCCGAACTGAACGACCTTCCGGCCATCTGGAAAAAATTGATCGATGCCGGTTTTGAAAGTGGCCACGCTTATGGGAAATCACTACGCACCGTAAAAAGCTGCGTGGGTTCCACTTGGTGCCGCTATGGAATGGATGAAAGTGTAAGCTTTGCCATTGAGCTTGAAGATCGCTACAAAGGACTACGATCACCCCATAAACTAAAAGGGGGCGTCTCCGGATGTATCCGCGAATGTGCTGAAGCCCGTGGTAAGGACTTTGGTGTGATTGCAGTGGAAGGCGGTTGGAACCTTTATGTCTGCGGAAATGGAGGTGCCACCCCCAAGCACGCACTCTTACTGGCCGAGCAAATAGATAACGAAACCGTCATAAAATATCTAGATCGTTTCTTGATGTACTATATCCGTACCGCAGCACCCCTGATGCGTACCGCCGCCTGGTTGGAGAAACTGGAGGGGGGAATTGAGCAGCTCAAAAAAATTGTGGTGGATGACAGCTTGAACATTGCCGAAGAGTTGGAAGTGGAAATGCAATCCTTGGTAGATAAGTACGAATGTGAATGGAAACAAGCCGTGGAAAATGAAGAAATCAAAAAACGCTTCTCTCACTTTGTAAATACTGATGAAAGGGACGACAATATAGTTTTTGTACCCATGCGAGAACAAAAAATGCCGGAACCATGGACCAACTAAACACAAATAAAATGGAAACACTGTTTCAACAGTACGCTCCCGTTGCTTTGGAAAAGGTAACCGTTTGGTTCAAAGCCTGCCATGAACGGGACATACCAGAAAATGGCGGAGCCTGCGTCAAATACAAGGACAAACAAATTGCCGTGTATCATTTTAAACGAAAGCAAAAATGGTATGCTTGTCAAAACTTATGTCCGCACAAAATGGAAATGGTCTTGAGCCGTGGCATGATCGGTGACGCGGACGGGATAGCAAAAGTAGCCTGCCCCATGCACAAAAAAACGTTCTCTTTGGAAACAGGCGAAAATCTCAACGGGAACCTGCCCTCAATTGCCACTTTTCCCGTAAAAGTTGAAAATGGCTTTGTTTATCTTGGTTTTTCTGAATAGCTTTAAAAAACCAATATATATGGGCATGTCCAAAAAACTTTCAGAAGCGTTCAAGTTGTTTGATGGGGCCAATGCACAAGACCCCAACAAGGAAGTTTTTGAAGGGAAAGAGTATCCCAAAGAGCTTTTGTACGCTGTGCGAATGACGGATATTCTGAACGAGTTTGAGCCCAATGCCTCTGAAGCACTGCGGCTTACCGCCCGTTGCCAGCACATATGCAGATGGGAAATACCGAGGGAATCCTATGAAATGAACCGGGTGGGGTACCTCAAATGGCGACAAGACCTGAAAAAGTTCCATGCCGAAAAGGCCACTGCCCTATTACAAAAAGTAGGCTACGACCAAGAAATTATAGATCGGGTCAGTTTTTTGCTCCTAAAAAAGCAATTGAAGAAAGATGAAGAAACCCAAACCTTGGAAGATGTGATATGCTTGGTTTTTTTAAAATATTACTACGAGCCCTTTCTCGCAAAACACGATGATGATAAAATAATCTCCATCATACAGAAAACATGGAAAAAAATGTCGCCAAAGGGCCATGCAGCTGCCTTGGCACTGTCTTTTTCCGATAGAGGCTCCGCCTTGGTCTCAAAAGCGCTGTCAGATTAGTGCACTACCTAATTTGGATATAAAACAATGAAAAGGAGCAATCAGCAGCAAGCATTGGATGTCTCAACATTTTTGAGAATCCGAAAATGGTACGTATTGGCCCTTTCCGCCATTGCCTTTACTGTTATCATTGCCCAAATCCTGATACAACAACACCTTAATTCCCAATTAAGTGATTCACGTGTGATCAATGTGGCAGGTCGCCAACGGGCCTATAGTCAAAAATTGGTCAAGGAAGCCTTGCTGCTCAATCAGGGGAATCTTGGAAAAGACGAGCAACAGGAGCTTCTGGATAAGCTAAAAAACACCCTTTATGTATGGAAGACATCCCATGAAGGGCTTCAAATGGGAAATGACAGTATTGGACTTCCCAAAGAGAAAAATGAAGCCATACTTCAGCATTTTAAGGAGCTCTCCATACACCACAGTGCCATGGTCACTGCCGTGGAGCTTATGCTATCGGAGCAGGACTCATTAGAAAATCAGGCTCAGTTGAGCATTTTATTGGCCAACGAGGCGCCCTTTCTTGAAAAAATGGATGCCATTGTGAACGAATATGACGCCATCAGCAAGGAACAGCTACAGAATTTGAAGGTGAAGGAGTATTTGTTGTTGGCCTTTTCACTACTGATTTTGGTCTTGGAAGTGCTCTTTATCTTTAGGCCGCTTTCCATCCAAATTAGGGAAACTATCCGGGATTTGGTAAAAAGTAAATTACGATCAGATCAAGATGCCAAGGAAATCAAGAAAATATTCGAAGAAAAGGAAAAATCCCTTCAAGAGTTAAAGGAACTCAACTTTGTGATTGACAATGCCGCTCTTTTTGCCAGTGCCCGTAGCGATGGTTCCGTTGTTTTCATCAGCAAAAAGTTCCTGACGCTTCTGGAAGAAACCAACATTCAGCCAAATGCACACTTATCCGAGATTTTAACGGTGGATGAGGGGCAACGACAGTACCTAAATGAAATTTTGACCAAGCCTCGTAAAAGTATTCGGACCGAGGAAATTGAGATAAATACCAAAGCTGGGAAAAAACTTTGGTTGGACATGTCCATAATTCCCATGCACCCATCCAGTTTAAAACAAAGCGTATTGTTGTTGTGCTCGGACATCACCGAGCGTATGAACAACCAGAAAAAAGTGGAACAACTCACGCTTCAGAATTATGAGGACCGAATGCGACAAAAGCAATTGCAGGCCAGTCTTATCGTTGAAGGCCAAGAAGAAGAGCGTAAGCGAATTGCCAAGGACATTCACGATGGCATTGGACAGATGCTTACGGCCTTGCGGTTCAACATAGAATCCATAAACCTAAAGAACAAGGAAAAGACCAAGGAGAAAATTGATTACCTAAAAAGTCTCACATCAGACCTCATCAAAGGGGTACGAACCGCTACTTTTAACCTTACACCACCTGAACTGGGCGATCACGGAATCTTTCCCGCTTTGCAAAAAATGACCTCAGAACTGAGTAAATTAACGGGAAAAAACATTTTATTTGAAAACAAGGCAGAGGAGAATATCCGTTTTGATTCATTGGCCGAGACCAATATTTATAGAGTTACCCAAGAGGCGGTGAACAATGCCATAAAATATGCGGATGCCAATTACATTTTGGTGACCATTAACCTTACGGGCAACTTGTTGAGCGTGGTGATTGATGATGATGGAAAGGGGTTTGATCCAACCATTCTGGACAAACCACCAAAAAACAGTAGTGAGGGTGGTATGGGCGTGTTTTTTATGAGGGAACGAATCAGTTATATTAACGGAAGGCTTTTCATCAATTCAACACCAGGAGAGGGAACCCGAGTTACCATAAATTACCATCTCGGTGAAACACTACAAGAAGTGGAACAGTAAATAAAAAGGGTATGAAAATTAGGATAAAAGGAAATTCAATCCGATATAGATTGACCAAGACCGAAGTAGAAACCTTTTGCAAAACAGGGTCTTACAAGGAAACCACGGATTTTGGCAATTCCGTGTTCACCTACATGCTAAAAGCAAAAAAAGGTATTGATGCTTTGGAGGCTTCTTTTGAGGAAAATACCATAACCTTATTCCTTTCTGATGTGGAACGGTCTGATTGGGCTACATCGGATAGGGTTGGTTTTAGTGGCACCATGGACCTACCCAATGGAAAGCAACTGTCACTGCTGCTGGAAAAAGATTTTGTATGCCTCGATGAGACCATTGAGGACCAATCGGACAATTATCCAAACCCCAGAACTGGCACCAACGCATGCTAATCCTTTAAGTCTAAAACAACCATCAAGTTTTTTTAAGGGAAATGAATATTGAGGAAAGGCACTACAATGGGAAAAACTCCTCGATATCCTGTTTTCCCTCGATCAAATCCAAAATGGTCGTGCTTTCAAGCACGGTAATAAACTTGGATTTGTTGGAGCCCACAAGTTTGTGAAGCACGCATGGATTGCTCATATCACAATCCTTGATACCCATGACACATGAATTCACGCGCTTTTCCCCATCAATGACCTTTACAATATCCATTAAGGTCCGTTTTCGATCATCCTCACTCAAATAAAACCCTCCCCGAGGTCCCCTAGTGGAGGAAATAATACCATGCCGGGAAAGTTCTTGTAGCAATTTGGCCAGATAGGCTTCCGGGACATGCACTACCTCAAAAATATCCCTGACCATGATCTTATGGTCGCTATCGGAGTTCAATGCTAAATAGAGGACTCCTTTTATGGCATATTTGGATGAATTGGAAAGCATGACAGTTTTATCATAACAAAGATTAAAAGACATTTTTATCCTTTTTATGACTTATATCATGTTATAGGTTTAGACCACTGCATACTTTTGAGGCATAATTTTTAACCAATTATGTCATGAAAACAATAATAAAAGGAATAGCCCTTCTCTTTGCCCTCATTATTATGGGTTGCGGAGGAAAGAAAGAGGAAAAAAAAGAGGAAGGCTTTAGTGTACAACGGAAAAAAGCCGAAACCGAACAGCCTGTGGAGACAAACACCTCCAATGAAGTAAAGGCTTCCGAACGTGTTGATATGACCACTAAGGGAGTCGGCCCCATCAAGTCCGTTGAATTGGCCCCTGAAATTGACCAAACTTTGGCGGCAAGCGGAAAAGGGGTTTATGACCAAATGTGCTTGGCCTGCCATAGAATTGGTAAAAAATTCATCGGCCCACCTCCCAATGGAATTTTAGAAAGAAGAACCCCGGAATGGGTCATGAACATGATCTTGAACCCACAGGAAATGGTACAACAGGATCCATTGGCCAAAGACCTGCTCCAAGAGTTCAACGGGTCGCCCATGTCCAATCAAGGGTTGACCGAAGATCAAGCACGAGCTATTCTCGAATATTTCAGAACCTTAAAATAACCGTTATGAGATCAACCATTAAACTCAGTATGACAGGGCTGTTTGCACTGCTTATGATTCTAAGCAGCTGTAAAAAAGGGCCTCAAAATGAAACAAATGACACAAGTCCGAGCGAATCTTCAATTTCCTCGGAGTATAGCAAGGGACAAGCCTTTATAGAGGACGATGAATCCACGCCCAATGTATTGCAGATAGCCATTGGATCGCCCGACCACAGTACGTTGGTCACTGCCGTACAAGCCGCAAAATTGGAAAATGTGTTGGTCAACGCTGGTCCATTAATGGTATTCGCTCCTACCAATGAAGCTTTTGATGCCTTACCTGAAGGTACCGTGGAAGATTTGTTGAAACCCGAAAATAAGGATGCCTTGGCAAACATCCTTAAATACCACGTAACCCCTGGAAAGTATACCAAGGAGTTTTTGAAAAACTTCAAAAAGCTGGGACAGGCCAATGATCAAAGCGTACCCGTGGAAGTGAAGGGTGATGATGTCTTCGTGGGCGGCGCTAAAATAATTGCCAGTGTACCAGCTGGGAACGGCATTGTCCATGTGGTGGATAAAGTCATCCTACCCCCTACGCAATAACTAATACTAAAAACGAATAAATCCTAAAACAATGAAAATCTATAACCATTTTATGATGTCCGTAGGAGCAGCGCTGATGCTGGTTTCCTGTGGCCAGCAAAACCAAAGTTCGAACGGGGCGCTGTCGTCCAGTGCCGCCGAAAAAGTGTATGTTGCCCCAGGGGAACAAGACGAATACTATGCCTTCTTATCCGGAGGTTATAGCGGAAACCTTACCGTTTACGGATTACCATCAGGAAGAATGTTCAAGGAAATACCTGTATTTTCCCAATTCCCTACCTCTGGGTATGGCTATTCCGAAGAAACCAAGCCCATGTTGAACACCTCCCACGGATTTGTGCCCTGGGACGATGCCCACCACCCCGATATTTCACAGACCAATGGAGAATTGGATGGACGGTGGATATTTATAAATGGTAACAACACGCCAAGGATTGCCCGTATCAATCTAAGCACTTTTGAAACCGAAGAAATCATCGAAGTGCCCAACAGTGCCGGTAACCACAGTTCCTCTTTCATTACGGAAAATACTGAGTATGTGGTGGCGGGTACCCGATTCTCCGTTCCCATCCCGCAAAGGGACATGCCCATAAATGAATACAAGAGCAACTTTAAGGGATCATTGTCATTCATTAGTGTAGATCCTGAACACGGGCACATGGATTTGAAATTCCAACTGTTGATGCCCGGATTTAACTATGATCTTTCACACCCGGGAAGGGGTAAATCCCATGGTTGGTTCTTCTTTACCACCTATAACACAGAGGAAGCGCACACCTTACAAGAAGTGAACGCATCACAAAACGACAAGGATTTTATTGCTGCGGTAAATTGGAAGAAAATTGAGGAGTATGTAAATAATGGTGGAGGCACCAAAATGCCCGCCAATTATGCACACAATGTGTATGATGAAGGGACACATACTGCAACCACCACTATGAAAAAAGAAGTATTGACCGTAGATCCTTTAAAGGTTCCCGGTGCTGTATATTTTTTACCAACGCCAAAATCACCACACGGTTGTGATGTGGACCCCACTGGGCAGTATATTATTGGAAATGGTAAACTTTCCGCTGACTTGACCGTACATTCCTTTGATAAAATGATTGCGGCCATCGAAGGTGAAAAATTTGACGGCGAAGCCTACGGCATTCCCATTCTTAAATTTGAAGATGTTCTGGCCGGACAGGTTAAAAGTGGAGGCCTAGGCCCCCTTCATACCGAGTTTGACGGTAAAGGAAATGCCTACACTACTTTCTTTATCTCTTCGGAGGTTGTAAAATGGGAGTTGGGCACATGGGAAGTTATCGATAGAAAGCCCACCTACTATTCCGTAGGACACTTGATGATTCCTGGAGGAAACTCCAGAAAACCATTCGGTAAGTATGTGGTGGCCATGAACAAGATCACCAAGGACCGTTATTTGCCCACCGGACCCGAAATGGAGCACTCCGCACAGATCTATGACATCTCTGGGGACAAAATGGAACTGATCTATGATTTCCCAACCCATGGTGAACCACACTATGCCGCAGGTTGCCCTGCCGAACTGTTGGCACCAAAATCACAGAAAATCTATCGGTTGGACGAGAACAAGCACCCCTATGCCGTAACCTCACCTACTGGCTCCAAAGTGGTACGCGAAGGAAACGAGGTGCATGTGTATATGTCCACCATCCGAAGCCACTTTACCCCAGATAACATTGAGGGTATTAAAGTCGGCGACAAGGTGTATTTCCATATCACCAACCATGAACAGGATTTTGATGTACCACACGGTTTTGCAATGATAGGACAGAATACCTCCGAGCTTTTAATCATGCCTGGACAGACCAAGACCTCGGTTTGGGAACCCAAGCAAGTGGGTGTATGGCCATTCTATTGTACTGATTTCTGTTCTGCACTGCACCAAGAAATGCAGGGATATGTGAGGGTCTCCCCTGCCAATTCCAATATAGAGCTTAGTTGGTCACTTGGTGAGTAATTCGGATTGAACCACCATTACCAAAGCGGGCCGTCTTCATGACCTGCCCGCTTTTCTTTTACAAATTGAAGTATATCAACCCTTCTAAAAAACCGCTTTCAGTTTGTAACCTTTAAATCTAAAAAAATGAAAAAGGCTAGTATTTTAATGATCGTTGGCCCCCTCTTCTTAATGGGATTGTACATCTTTCCGCTTTGGAAGATCATGTTGGGAGCACCACAATATCCTGATCCTTTGGGTTTGAACATCCATATCAGTGGTCTTAAAGGTGTCAGCGAGTTTGACATTCAAAACATTGACGGCCTAAACCACTACATTGGGATGCAAACGCTTCCAAAAGTTGAAGACATGTGGGAGTTTGGCACATTCCCCATGATCATTGGAATTATGGTGACCATTGGCGTATGCATTGGAGTATTGGGGTACTTTAACAAAGTAAGCTATAAGTGGTTTATAGGTTGGTTTGCACTTATGTCCTTTATGGGCATATTGGGTATGTACGATTTCAATCAATGGTTGATGGACTATGGTACCAATCTAGATCCAAATGCCATTATGAAATTGACCAACGCCGATGGAACACCAATGACCTATAAACCTCCATTATTGGGCCATGTAAAAATGCTGAACTTTGATGTTACCTCTTTACCGGCATCTGGAGCTTGGCTCATGTTTGTGGGGATGATGCTCACCTTGACCGCTGGCTTTTTGGGTTGGAAAAATGCTAAAAAACAAAAAAACATCGCCTTATGAAACTTCCTTTTCTCCTACTGTTTGCCAGCTTATGTTTAACCATCGGATGCACCGTAGGTCCCAAACCCATTGATTATGGCCATGTGGGCTGTCACTTTTGCAGCATGACCATTGTGGACAAACAACATGCCGCACAATTGGTCACCCAAAAGGGCAAGGTCTTTAATTTTGACGCCATTGAGTGCATGATGAACCATTTGAAAGATGAGGACGAATCCACTATAGCCCTGTTCTTGGTCAATGATTTTAACCAACCCGGTGCCTTGGCGGATGCCACAAAGGTCACCTACTTGATAAGCGAAAACATCCCAAGTCCCATGGGTGAATATCTAAGTGCTTTTGCAACTAAAGATGCTGCTGAAAAAACGATGAGCAAGCATGGTGGCGAACTTTTTACATGGGCAGAAATTAATAACCGATTTAAACCTTAAACATGAGCATGATCGCAGATTTGGAACCGGTGAAATGCACCGGACTTTTAGTAGACAATTATGTGGGGCACTTAGCCTACATTGCGGACAATGAACCGCATGTGGTACCGTCGACCTATTTTTTTGATGAAGACCGGAAGTGTATTCTGTGTTTCGCATCCAATGGACATCGGATAAACGCTCTCAGAAAAAGCAATAAAGTTTCTTTTCAAGTCGATAGTATCGAGTCGTTTCGCCATTGGCAATCAGTTCAGGTACATGGTACTTTTGAAGAACTTACTGGAGATTTCGCTAAACAATGTTTAAAACGCTTTGCAGACGGCGTACAGCGAACCATAGACCATAAAAATGCTGAACGCCCCCATTTTTTAAGTCATTTTTCCGGTAAGTTGCAAGAAGCGGAAATGCCAGTGGTATATCGTATTGCAGTGACCAAAATAATAGGAAAGTCCGTAGAGGATTTCACATAAATTAAAAAGAAATTTTGGCTCTTGGCATAGGATTCTGTGCTTGAAGTAGAGGTAGATTATGAAATTGGATGTACAACATATAAAACGTATTCTGGGATTTGCTCTTTTGATGGGCTTTCAAATAGGTTTGGCAAACACTTGGACCGTTTGTAGCACCTGCGAGAACAGTTCCATCAAGGAAACCATTTTACGTGCCGCTCCCCACGACACCCTTTTGATCGAAAAAGGCACCTACAAAGAATTTGAAATTTTGGTGGACAAACCTTTGGTCATCAAGGGAATCGGTTACCCCATTGTGGATGGTGAAAAGAAAGGGGAAATTTTCAGGGTAACCGCGGACAATGTTACCTTGGACGGGCTGTTCGTCATCAATGTAGGGGTAAGCTATACCAAGGACAATGCGGCAATCAGAATTGTACAGAGTAAAAACTTTCGCATTCAAAATATGGTGTTGGAACAATTGTTCTTTGGTATCTACTTGGAAAAATCATCCCATGGCAAAGTATATCACAATCGCATTATTGGAGAGGCCGTGGACGAATACAATTCTGGAAATGGCATCCAACTTTGGTATTCTTCTGATGTGGAAGTGGCCAAAAACCATGTGCAAGGTACCCGTGATGGAATCTATTTGGAATTTTCAGACCAAATCACCATTACCGATAATGTGAGCATGGACAATCTTCGTTATGGACTCCACTTTATGTTTTCGAATAATGATGTCTATTCCAACAATACCTTTGAAAATAATGGGGCCGGGGTTGCGGTCATGTTTTCTAAGTTCATCACCATGAAAAATAATACGTTTCGAAAGAATTGGGGAACTGCTGCCTATGGTATGTTGTTAAAGGAAATCAACGATGCGGAAATCAGTGGGAACACCTTTGAGGAAAATACCATCGGCATCAACATTGAGGGCTCCAACCGGATTGAATATATAAATAATGACTTTATTGGCAACGGCTGGGCCATTCGAGTAATCGGAGCCTGTTATACGAACAGTTTTAAAGGCAATAATTTCTTGTACAATTCCTTTGACATTTCCTATAACAGCAAATTGAACGACAATGTATTTGAAGGTAATTTTTGGAGCAGCTATACAGGTTACGATCTGGATAAGGATGGCATCGGCGATGTACCCTATCGACCTGTGAAATTATTTTCCTACGTGGTGAATCGTACGCCAGAAACTATTGTGCTGTTGCGAAGCCTGTTCATGGATATCATCGATTTCTCGGAACGGGTTTCCCCCGTGTTCACACCCGATAATTTAAAAGATGCCCAACCTTTAATGAAAATACGATCATGATTATTGAAATCAACAATCTTTATAAACAATTTGGAAAAAATCAAGTGCTGAAAGGGGTAGACCTTACCATTGATGAAGGCCATATTTATGCCATACTTGGTCCCAACGGTTCAGGAAAGACCACCTTGATCAAGAGCATTCTGGGCATGGTGATTCCAAATAAGGGTCAGATTTCGGTGTTGGGGGAACCCATAAAAAAAGGGTGGAAATACCGCAAAAAAATCGATTATCTTCCCCAAATCGCCAACTTTCCGCCCAACATTAAAGTCAAGGAATTGATCCACATGATCAAAGACCTCAGGAACAGTCCCAGCGAAGAGGAAGAACTGATCAAGCTATTCGGGTTGGAACCTTTTCTGAACAAGAAATTATCCACGCTATCCGGAGGTACCAAACAAAAAGTGAACATTGTATTGACCTTTATGTTCGACAGTCCCTTAATCATTCTTGATGAGCCCACAACAGGTTTGGACCCAAAGGCACTTATCCGATTAAAAGAGCTGATCCAAAAAGAAAAAGCACAAGGCAAGACTATTTTGATCACCTCGCACATTATGCAGTTTGTGGAAGAAACGGCCGATGAAATTGTATATCTTTTGGAAGGGGAAATTTATTTCAAGGGCAGTATCGCCAAATTATTGGAACAGACCGAACAGACCAATTTTGAACACGCCATTGCGGCCATAACAACGGGTAGCCATGCTTAAAATATTGAAATACAGTTTTTACGATCTGATACGCAGCCGTTGGAGCTACGTTTATTTTTTCTTTTATCTGGCTCTTGGGTTTGTTTTGTTGTTCCTGAACAATGATGTTTCCAAAGCTGTGATTACTTTAATGAATGTGATCATTGTGTTGATTCCGTTGATTGGAACTATATTTGGCGTGATGTACTACTACAATTCCCGGGAATTTACCGAGCTATTATTGGCTCAGCCCATTAAACGCAGTTCCATATTTATGGGCCAGTATTTTGGCGTAGCAGGTTCTCTTACGTTAAGTTTGGTATTGGGATTAGGAATTCCATTTGTGTTATACGGGCTGTTACGGAGCAATGCCATTTTTGATTTTTCCCTATTGCTGGTTACTGGGGCTTTCCTGACTTTCATCTTTGTGGGACTGTCCTTCGTCATTGCCATATCCAACGAAAACAAGATCAAAGGATTTGGTTACGCGGTGCTGTTATGGCTCTTTTTGGCCGTAGTCTATGATGGCCTGTTCCTAATGTCCCTGATTGTGTTTGAGGAGTATCCGTTGGACACCTTTTCCTTGGTGGCCACTGCGCTAAACCCTATAGATCTTTCCCGTATATTGATTCTACTCAAACTGGACATCTCTGCCCTATTGGGGTATACCGGTGCCATATTCAAAAAATTCTTTGGTACGGATTTAGGCTTCGTTATTTCTATGGCCATTCTATTACTTTGGACTATTTTGCCCATTCTAGGATTGCAATACAAAGCAAAAAGAAAAGATTTCTAATCGAGACGTAGCGTAATTTGCCAAAGCAACCATATGACGGCCAACCTGCACCGACAACATCTTAGAATTGCGGTAATCTATTTTAGTATTGCTGCCCTCCTGGGCCTATTGCTTCGCTTCTATCCCATTTTCACTTTCGATTTCAACTATAGGTATATAGTCCACGCCCATTCGCATATCGCCCTTTTGGGTTGGGTGTATGTGGCGTTAACCACGCTGCTCCATTATTGCTTTCTGGATAAGAAGACATCCAGCAAAAGATACAGGCACATCTTTTGGGGTACCCAAGGCACTTTGGTTGGAATGTTGCTCACCTTTCCATTTCAAGGATATGCGCTGTTTTCCATTATCTTTTCCACCTTGTTTTTGATTGCATCCTATATCTACACTTATCATTTCTGGAAAAACATTGAGTCTGAACATAGAGAAAGTAAAGGTCTGAAATGTGTGAAAACAGCTCTTGTTTATATGGTACTCTCCAGTTTGGGGCCTTGGGCGTTGGGAGTTATTATGAGTACTTTGGGAGCCCAATCTATTTGGTACCGTTTGTCCATCTACTTTTATTTGCACTTTCAGTATAACGGTTGGATGCTATTGGCCTTGCTTGGTCTGTTTCTGTATGTTTTGGAACAACGGAACCTTATCATTCCCCAAAAAAGCTTTGTTCGCTTTTTCCAAACGATCAACATCGGCATTATTCTTACTTTTTTCCTATCCACACTGTGGACAGAACCGCCATTGGGGTTGTACATTCTAGGGGGGATTGGAGTAACCATACAGTTTTATTCCTTGGTATATTTGTGGACACTCACCAAGAAGAAGGTTATCACATTAAATCTTTCAAATTTACAAAACCGGTTACTACGGATAGTTGTTATCCTTATCAGCATAAAAATGCTGTTGCAACTGATGACCACCCTCCCTTATTTTGCCCAAATGGCTGCCGTGTATCTTGATTTTACCATTGGTTATCTGCATTTAACTTTCTTGGGCGTCATCAGTTTTGGGCTATTCTTTTTTACGGACTATTTTGGTTTGCTTTTGATGTCAAAGAAATCCTGCCTATTGTATTTTTTGGGTTTCATACTTACCGAATGCCTTATTTTTTATAAAGGCTTTGCGGCTTGGCAGGAATGGGGCATTTTTAGTGGGTATACGTCATTTTTGGCCACTTTTTCCTTTTTGATTTTGTTTGGTTTACTCCTCTTTTTGATTCAAAATTTAGGCAAAAACTAAAATTCAAGAATCAATCAATATAACGCCACTGTACAATTAATTAAAAAAATAATAAAGGACATTTTTATCTTATTTATTTTAACCTTATCTTTGTCCTGATATTAATCATTTATGATGTTTTCAAAAGCCTGTGAGTATGGCATACGTTCAGCGGTATATGTTGCGTTGCAATCTTTGGACGGAAGACGGGTGAGCGTAACAGAAATTGCTGAGGAAATAGACTCCCCCATTGCCTTCACGGCAAAAATATTGCAACAGCTTACAAGAAATGGCATAATTAATTCAGTGAAAGGGCCTACAGGAGGTTTTGAAATTCAAAGAGAAGATATGGATGCCGTAAAATTGAGCAAAATTGTCAAAGCTATTGATGGAGATAAGATTTATGTGGGCTGTGGATTGGGACTCAAGGAATGTAATGCGGATAAGCCCTGTCCCCTTCACGATAAATTTGTCGACATCCGTACCGATTTAAGCAAAATGTTGAAAAGTACAAGCTTATATGAACTTGCCACAGGCTTGGAAGTAGGGTTGACCTATTTGAAGCGGTAAAAAAAATTTGAATCAATAAAGGACAATTTTGTCCGAATTATAAAATCATTTATCATGAACGATACCATGGAAAAAACAGTCGGGCAAATGGTAACAGAAGACTACCGAACTGCCCAAGTCTTTAAAGCACACAAAATAGATTTTTGTTGCAAAGGCAACCGTACACTTCAAGAAGTTGCAGAGAAAAAAGGGCTGGATTTGGAAACCTTGGTCCAAGAGCTTGGTGCCATCCAAAACAACACTATAGGGGATCAACCCGATTTTAAAACCTGGCCTCTGGATTTGTTGATCGATTATATCGAAAAAAAACACCACCGTTATGTGGAACAGCAAATTCCCATTTTAAAACAGTATCTCAACAAGTTATGCCATGTACATGGTAACAAACATCCCGAACTGTACGGAATTTTTGAACATTTCAGTGCTTCTGCCGGAGAGTTGGCCAAGCACATGAAAAAGGAAGAGTTGGTGCTATTTCCCTGGATCCGTAAAATGGTCAATGCAACAAAAGATGATACGACTTTGGGAGACTCCAAATTTGGTACCGTTAAGAATCCCATTCAAATGATGATGGAAGAGCACGACAATGAAGGGGAACGGTTCCGGAAAATTGCTGCTCTTAGCAGTGACTACACACCGCCGCCAGATGCTTGCAATACGTATCGCGTTGCTTTCTCCCTCCTCCAAGAGTTTGAAGAAGACCTCCACAGGCACATCCACTTGGAGAACAACATTCTGTTCCCAAAAGCTGAGATTTTGGAAAAGAAAGTATTAGACAACTTATTTTAATATGGGAGGCAGCCCCTTTAGGGGATAAGCCATAAACATTATAAAAACGTAACAACAATGAAACATTCAACGACAATACCAATGACCCATTCTGGAGTAGAGCACAAATCAAGTGTATTAAAAAACATGTACAAACGGTTGTTCAAAGAATTTAAAAAAAGTCAACTTGGCTATTCAACCATAGCAATAATTGGGCAGAGTTGCCTCGGCTCTGCTGCAGCTATGGTGCTTTTGATGGGAACAATGGACATCATCTTAAAAATGATACTCCTCTTTTTTGTCACCATCTTCTGCATGGCCTTTAACGGAGCTGTACTGGCGCAACTAAAACCTTTGACCACTTTTAATCTACTTATTTTAAGTGTTATTTTCAATACTTTGGTCATTTTCGGGCATCTTATCTAATTTTATGGGGCAGTGTCTTTCTCTGGAAAACGCTTTAAGGCAAAACAGAAATGGTAGAAAAAAGTGAAATTTTAAGTCTGGAAGACATCAAGCGAATGGTAAACCTTTTTTATGGCAAAGTCCGAAAAGATGATTTACTTGGCGGTATTTTTAATGAAGTGATACAGGACAATTGGCCTGCTCATTTGGAAAAAATGTATCGGTTTTGGCAAACAGTTTTATTGGAGGAGCATACATACAATGGAAGCCCCTTTGCGCCGCATGTTAAACTTCCAGTGCAAGGCAAGCACTTTGATCGTTGGAAACAATTGTTTTTTGACACTGTAAATGAAAATTTCTCAGGTGATAAAGCGGAAGAGGCCAAATTCAGGGCCACTAAAATGGCAGAAATGTTTCAACTGAAAATTGACTATTTTCAAAATCAAAAAAGAAATTAATCGCTTTCTATGTTGATAAAGCTGTCAGACATTTTTACACCGAATTCCAGCAAAAAGAGGTATTCCAAAGAAACCTTGTTGCAGTTGGAAATCAAAACGGAATTTGTAGAAGGTTTGGCGAAAAGTCTAAAGTTGCTCCATTTGGAAGAAACAAGTACAGAAAACAACTTGTGCTATGCTTTTAATGGGGATATAAACCTCAATTACAAACTCGGATTATCCCAATCGGATATTAGAAATCACCTCAAAGCTACCTTACAACCCATCGAATACAACATTGAAACGGACACTATCCAATTCACGCTTCCCTTTGTATAATTCCAGTACCCTTGTTTACTGGATTGGTGTGCCTCGTAGTCTTTTAAAAGTATCGTAGGTTTTATCCACTTTTTCCTTTGGAGTGGTTTCAAACTCTTTTTCAGTTACTTTGTAATAGGATTGTAAACTATCCAATTTTTTGTGCATTGAGGTTACGACATCTTTATACGCTTCATCATTGATGGCATTATAGAGTTCCCGTGGATCTTTCTCCAAATCATAAAACTCCCACTCGTCTATATCATCATAAAAATGGATGAGTTTATATCTATCTGTTCTAACACCATATTGTCTTTTGACCATGTGAAAAGCTGGAAAATCATAATAATGGTAATACACAGCATCCTTGAAATCTTCCTGTGTGCCATCCAAAAGTCCTTTGAAGGATGCCCCTTGCATATCAGCGGCATACTCTTGTCCTCCAGCTAAATCCAAAAAGGTGGGGGCAAAATCCAGATTTTGAACCATTGCATCAATAGTGCTATTGGGCTCAATTACACCAGGCAATTGCATCAACAAGGGCATTTTCATAGATTCCTCGTACATAAAACGCTTATCGAACCAGCCGTGTTCGCCCAAATAAAATCCCTGATCGGAAGTATAGACCACCAAGGTGTTTTCATCCAGTCCCGTTTCCTCCAAATAGTCCAAAATCTTACCCACGCTCTCATCCACAGCCTTTACTGTGGCCAAATATTCATGCAAATACCGCTGTCCTTTCCATTCCGCCAATTCTTTTCCATGTAAATTGGCTTCGTAAAAGGCATTGTTCTTTGGTAAATAGGCCTCATTCCAAATTTTTCGTTGTTCAGGGGTCATGCGATCAAAATCCGTGGTCCACGGATTGTGTGCCAAATCTGTGCTTCCGTAACCGTCACTCATTTTCAGGTCATGCCCTTCATACATATCCTTATAAATGGTCTGCTGTTGTTCCACTGAAGCCCTCTGGTTCTCAAATTCTGGAAAATAAGTGTCCGGCAAGGGAAAAGTGATGGAATCGTAAACGTTCAGATGGCGTAAAGCGGGCATCCAATTTCGATGGGGGGCTTTATGATGTACCATCATGTAAAAAGGTTTTTGGTCACTATCCCTTTGTTTTAACCATTTCAAACTCTTGTCCGTTATCAAGTCTGTGGCATATCCCTCTACCACGGTGGTATCCTCTCCTTGGATAAATTCGGGATTATAATAGTTCCCTTGATCGTTGAGAATATCCCAATAATCGAACCCTGCAGGTTTTCCGTGCAAGTGCCATTTCCCAACAATGGCCGTTTCGTAGCCCAACTTTTTTAAATGTTTTGGTAAGGTCGGCTGACTATTATCAAATCGTTCCCCATTCATCCGAAACCCGTTAATGTGACTGTGTTTTCCTGTAAGGATGACCGCCCTACTGGGGCCACAAATGGAGTTGGTGCAAAAGTTGTTCTGAAAAATGGCTCCATTTTGGGCAATTCGATCAATATTTGGCGTTGGTGCCAGTTTTCCCAATTCATGGCCGTAAGCACTAATAGCTTGAAAAGCATGGTCGTCCGACATAATAAAAATGATGTTCGGAGGACTTTGGGTCACTTCTTCCTTGGGTTTCTCTTCCTGTTTGCACGAAACAATAAACAATAATCCAAGAAGTGTTAATCCTATGCGCATGATATTCTATTTTAGGGTAAATGTTTCTGATAGATCAGCATCGGAATTGGTTCCAACAAAAATTTCAAACTCCCCTGGTTCTGAAACAAATTCCAGCTGGGTATTGTAGAATTTTAAATCGTCTGGAGATAGGGTGATGGTCACTTCTTTACGCTCCCCTTTCTTGAGCATGATTTTTTGAAATCCTTTTAATTGACGTTTTGGCGGCGTAATGCTTCTTACCACATCCCTTAAGTACAATTGCACCACTTCTTCTCCATCATAATCACCTGTATTAGTAACAGTAACAGTAGCAGAAACAGCCTCCCCTTGACCAATAGATTTCTTATCCAATCTAAGATTGGAATAGTCAAAGGTGGTATAACTCAACCCATAACCAAAAGGCAATAAAGGGGTGTTGGGTGCATCCAAATAATTAGATCTAAACTTTTGAAATTCGCCGTTCCCAGGAGCAGGTCTACCCGTAATTTTAGCACTATGGTAAATGGGTATTTGCCCTACATTTATTGGCCAAGTAGCGGTTAATTTACCAGATGGATTATAATCCCCAAAAACAACATCGGCAATGGCGTTACCGGCTTCCACACCGGGGTGCCATACCTGTAGAATGGATATCGGCAAATCAAATTCCTCAGGGGTGGTCAGCGGTCTGCCGCTCATCAAAACTAGTGCAACCGGCTTTCCGGTATCCACCAATGCTCTGACCAATTTCTTTTGGCTCTCAGGAATTGAAATATCAGTTCTACTTGCTGCTTCCCCACTCATTTCGGTGGCTTCCCCCACAACGACGACGACCACATCAGAAGTCTTGGCCAATTCCACGGCTTCGTTCAGCATAACCGCTGGAGAACGTTCATCAATTTCAATTCGAGGACCAAATACGTTAACATGCTTGGCAAATTCGGTATCATCTGAAATATTGGCTCCTTTCGCATATTTTATGGAAGCATTTGGCGCTACATTTTTGAAGCCTTCTTTGATGGTCACTGCCAAGTTAAAATCGCCCGTGGGTGCCCAGGTTCCCAACATGTTTTCCCTGCTATCGGCCAAGGGACCAATTAAAGCAATCTTTCCCTGCTTTTTCAAAGGAAGTGTGTTATTGTGATTTTTGAGCAGCACAAAGGAGTGGGCTGCCAATTTCCGGGCTAAAGTCCTATTTTCCTTGGTCAAAATATCCTTTTCTGGACGTTTAGAATCCAGATATTTGTAGGGATCATCAAAAAGTCCAGAGATATATTTGGCTTCCAAGACATGTCGACAAGCATTGGTAATTTCCGCTTCAGTGATTTTGCCTTCATCCAATGATTTTTTTAAAGTAGTCAAAAAACCCTCGCCCACCATATCCATATCCAAACCAGCTTTTAAGGCCAGTACCGATACCGCTTGAAGGTCTCCCAATCCGTGGGCGATCATTTCATTGAGGGATGTATAATCCGAAACCACAAAACCATCAAAACCCCATTGTGTACGGAGCAAATCCGTAAGCAACCATTTGTTCCCGGTTGCCGGTACGCCATCCACATCATTAAAGGAAGTCATCACACTGGCAGCACCTGCATCAATGGCTGCTTTATATGGTTGAACATATTGGTTGAACATTTTAATCTTGCTCATATCCACTGAGTGATAATCACGACCTGCTTCAGCCGCTCCATACAATGCAAAGTGCTTTACGCAAGCCAACATGGTGTGGTTAGCAGCCAAATTATCACCTTGATAGCCTTTTACCATGGCCTCCGCAATTTTGGAACCTAAATAGGGATCCTCTCCTGCTCCTTCAGAAATACGCCCCCAACGAGGGTCCCGGGCGATATCCACCATTGGGGAAAAATTCCAATTAATTCCATCTGCAGTGGCTTCTTTTGCAGCCATTTGAGCGGCTTGTTTTATCAAATCCATATCCCAACTGGAAGATAGTCCCAAAGGGATTGGATAGGTGGTCTTATAGCCATGTATGACATCAGAACCAATCAACAATGGAATACCTAGGCGGCTTTGTTCTACGGCCATTTCTTGAGCCACTCTAACTTTGTCTGGCCCAGTTACACCAAAGAGACCGCCAACCTGTCCAGCCTTGATCTTGGCTTCTACATTTTCACTGACCACAGATCCTGTGGCCACTCCCCCACCCGGGGTCAGTAAATTCAACTGACCTATTTTTTCTTCCAAGGTCATTTTATCAAGTAATTCCTCCACTTTGGGAATGCTCTGCTGGGCATTGGCTCCAAAAAGGGAAAGAGCTATAAAGCTGTAAAAAATGTTTTTTAACTTCATGATAAGCTATTTGTTTTATTCTGATTTTACAATGGCCGTCCGCTCGGAAATACCATTGGCATTGAAGGCTTCAATCTGAAAATAGTAGGCATCTGCGCGGTCCATTCCGGAAAAATAGTATTCGTTGGTGCCGTATACCATGATGCTGCCGTACAGTTTATCTTCTGATTTTCCAAAATAGACAACATACCCATCAGCCAAATCGTTCTGCTTCCAGCGAAGCCATGAATTTCGACGCTCTCCAAACTTTTCGGGCCTGTTCCTGAGCACTATGAAATCTTCCACAGGTTCTGGTTTTTCTCCTGCTCCCTTTCCAAACACGCGAAAACCGCTCAAGGCAAATTTTCCTGTCGGCATTTTGATGTTTTCCAGTTTTAAAAACCGTGCGCTTGCCGGTTTTTCCAATTCAATGTAATCGTGTGGTACATCCGTTTTGTTATTGCTTTTGTCCACCAAAACAGTCCACTTTTTACCATCATTGGAGCCATAAATTTTGTATTGGTGGTATACTCCTGATGATTTTCCCAAAAACTCGGCATCTTGGTCAGCATAATTGATTTGAATGGCATTAATGGTGGAAACTTCACCCAAATCGGTCTGGAACCACTCCCCTTTATCGCCTGTTTTGGCAGTCCAATAGGTACGCATATCCTCATCCACGGCAAAATTGGGTTTGTACCCTCCAAGTGTAGAGGAAACTTGAACAGGCTTGTTGTAATTCAACAGCATCCAGCCTGCAAAAAGTCCTCTGATGTGATTGGCATTTTCTTTGGGCAGATAGGTCGGGTAATCCCCATAGGCCGTATTGGAATATAGTACATCGTCTTGATCAAAACCTGCTGGCCAAATCCCAATCCGGCGCTCAAAATTGTTTTTTTGGTTCAAAATAATTGTCGAAACATGCCACCAATTGCCAAAAGTATCTTGGTACGTGGCTCCATGTCCGGCCCCTCGGGCAAAACCTCCAGGCTTATAGGAAAATGGATTGTGCTTCTGGTAGGAAAATAAGTCCAAAGGTTTTTCACTTACATACACACCATCAGCATAGCCACTAAATTCAGTTCCTGGACCACCGTACTGTAAATAATATTTACCATTGTACTTGGTCATCCATGCCCCTTCCATAAAAGGTTGAAGAAAAGTATTGTCGTTGTACTCTCCAAAGCGCTCCCAACCATGGTCCTCAGGAACCAGACTGATTAAGGGTTTTACATAGCCTTCAGACTGCAATGTTTCTGTATTGATCTCAGTGCCCAAAATGGGAAACACGTTGCTGGAACCCCAATACATGTACAGTTTATCGGTCTCTTCTTCATACAAAAAACCAGGATCCCATGCACCGGCCTTTAACGAGTCCACAGCAATTTCCCAATTATCCCCGGTTGGATCTTTACTCTTCCACATAGAAAAAGCTGGTCCATGGGTGGAACCAATGAGATAGAGTTCATCCTTCATGACAAATGCTGCGGGTGCACAAAGTTCGTCGTAAGTCTCATTGCGTTCTCTCAAAAATTTTCTTGGGACAAACTTCCAATCAACCATATCATCACTCCACCAATACCCCCATTGGTTTGTGGAAAATAAAAAATAGTTGCCCTTGAAGGTTACAATTACCGGGTCTGCCGTGGCTCTGTGTTTGCCATGCTTGGCCAAGTTGGGAATAGGAGTGTATCCGTAATCAATGTTAATGGGATTGCAATAGGTTTTTTGTTGTGCGTGAATTACTTGAAATGACATAAAAAGCACAAAAGAGAATGAACAAAATAATGTTTTGGCTCTCGTCATTATGGACTTTCTTTTTTGTGTGAAAACAGCCAAGGCAACAAATCGGGTTCTGCAAAGGCAGGGTCCCAGCTGTTATGATTGGCAAAATCGTATACCGTAAACCTTGGATAAGCCCCAGCGCTTAAAAGTGCGGATACCATTTCCATGGATTGCAACGGATTCACCACGTTGTCTTGTGCCCCGTGAAACACCCACAGCGGTATTTTTTTGGCATAGGTTGCTACGGAATTAGGGTCTCCTCCTCCGCAAATTGGAATTGCGGCTGCAAACGTATCCGGTTTTCTACTTAACAATTCAAAAGTGCCCATGCCCCCCATGGACAATCCCATCAGGTACACTTGATTGTCATTGGCATAGGGTTGTTCAATGGTGGTTTGGAGCAAATCCATCACCATTTCTAAGGGTTTGGTAGGACCTCCCTTGTAATTAAAGTTCAATTTTATGGGATAGGTGCTTCGGTCCACATCCACGTTGGACCAATAGCTATTGGTTGGACACTGTGGAAAAATAACGATTGCCGGATATCGCTCTTGCAGATAATCCGTAGCGAATAACTTACCGCCATGTACCAATTGTTTTTCATTATCGTTTCCACGTTCTCCAGCTCCATGTAGAAAAAGTACAACAGGATAATTCCCATCTTCCTGAAAATTATTGGGATACATTATCCGATATCTTAAAGTATCGTTCCCTTCGATCAACATTTTGGCTTCATATTTTGATTGCCATTGTGCAGCGACCAAATTACAAGTGAGGAGCAAAAGAAAAAATGATAATTGTTTTGTCATATTAAAATCCAAGTTTGGTCAAACCGGCCTGTACATCTTCGTTTGCCATAAACAGATTCCAAAGCAACCCAGTTCGGTAGTTTTCAATCATAATAATCTGAGGACCTTGGTCTATGGCCAAGTACGCTTCGGCCACCCAATAATTATTTTGCGGACTAAAGGCATCATAAAATCCGGCTGGGCCCAATAATTCCTCTTTATTTTTATAAAAATAATGCATTGCGGCCAACGATTCGTCAGGAGTGTACGGAATTGAGCTTATGGCAGCCGTAGGTGATATAACCCCGGTATCATTTGATGGACTATGGGCATTATATCCTATACTGCCATCATTATTTCTAGAGTAGCTCGCCGTTAAGCCCCAACAGTCTTCTCCATAATCTAAATAATTGTTGGGATTGTCTACACAGTACGTATAGTTGATCATGGAGTGGTTGATGTTTACATCCCAATAATCCACATAATCATCGGACAGGTTTCTTGGATTTAATCCCAAATAGGAATAGTGTGCCCAAAACAAGGGGCCACCAAACTGTTCTGATCCATTATGCTTAACCCAAAGTGGATATCCGTATTGGGTATTGGCCGAGACTATACTACCATCTGAAGCCCAACCGCTAGTATAAACTTCCTTTGATATACCATAATCAGGAGAAGCTGCGGCCATAATGTAGGTGATTAATACTTCGTTATATCCCCTTAGTTGAAAATTGATATCGAATCCAAAGTTTGGACTCCAATGCCAATACAGCACGTTTTGGCCTTGGGTGTACCAATCCCATTCAACACCTTTCCAGAGGTCATCTGCCTGTTGTGCCAGTGTTTGTTCTGATGCACTTCCATTCTTAAAATATTCTTTTACACAAATAAGGCCTTGAGCCAAAAACGCCGTCTCGACCAGATCACCTCCATTATCCATAGCGCTGAATGGAATCACAGACCCATTGGCGCCATTAATCCAGTGCGACCATGCCCCATGAAACCGGTCTGCGTTCTCTAGAAAATCCAAAAGTGTAGTCAATCGTTCTACACCTTGTTCCCTACTGATAAAACCTCTTTCCATTCCCACTAGCAACGCCATAAGACCAAAGCCCGTACCTCCTGCAGTAACCACGTTGGCATCCCTACCTGGGTCATTTGGATGGTATCGTTCCCTGGCCCCGCCTGAATTTTCTTCGGCGTAATCCCAAAAATATTTAAAGGTTTCCTCCTGGGTCAGGTCCATGAGTTCTTCATTGGTAATGGTTGGTTCTTCCTCCTCCTCAACGGGAACCTCATCGTCCGTAGGTAATTCTGATAGCCCTGTAGGTCCCTTGCCATCATCAGAGCATGAAAGCAAGAAAAGTGTGCAAAGCAAAAAATATCCAACTATGTTTTTTACCATGTTATTCTTGGGTTTTAAAGCCTAGCTTTTCCAATCCTTTTTGTACATCTATATTAGCCATGAACAATTTCCACAACAAACCACTCCTGTAATTTTCAATCATTACAGGAATTGGACCTTGATCTATGGCCAAATATCTAGGCAAATACCAGTTGTCTTCCAAACTAAATGCATCATACGGACCGTATTCCCCAACCAAACTATCCTGCTCGGTGTACATAAACCGTAAAAACTGCATACTTTCTTTAGGTGTATACGGCATGGATGACAAGGCTGCAGTGGGTGAAATCACTCCTAAATCCATCCCTGGACGGTGACCGGCATATCCTTTTATGGAATAGCTCGATGTTAGTCCCCAGCAATCTTCCCCATATCCTTTATAGCCTTTTGGATTGTCCACGGCGTATTTATACTGAATCATAGCGTGATTGGTGTTCAATTTCCAATAATCCGCGTATTGGTCTTTAAGGTTTTTTGGATTGAGCCCCAAATAGGAATAATGCGCCCAAAACAAGGGACCAACAGGTGCATTATCATGCTCATAATGATTCAATTCGGTTTCCAAACCATAATAGGTGGTGTCTTGTGCTATTTTGCCATCCAAGGCCCAGCCCTTTTCATACACACTTTTTTTGATGGAATGGGTTGGCGATGCAGCTGCAAGGACGTACATAATCAGGCATTCGTTATACCCTCCCACAGGGAAATTCATTTCCCATTTGTATTCTGGGCTCCAGTGCCAATACAGCACATCTTCCCCATTCTTGGTATACCAGTCCCACTCAACACCTTCCCAGAGCTGCTGGATTTTATCCGCTAGCTTTTGTTCACGTTCATTGCCATCTTTGAAGTACTCCTTTACAGCCAAAAGTCCCTGTACGAGAAATGCAGTCTCCACCAAATCACCTCCATTATCCTTTTTACTGAAGGGAGTCACTTTTCCTGATGGCAACAGCCAATGGGGCCATGCACCATGAAAACGGTCTGCTTTTTCCAAATAATCCACAATTTTCTCATAGCGCTCCAACGCTTGTTGACGTGTGATGAACTTCCGTTCCACACCAACCAAGATAGCCATGAGTCCAAATCCAGATCCACCTGTGGTAATGATATCTTTATCGTGATTGGGATACACATTGTCCATATGAAAACGTTCCCGCGCCAAACCAGAAATGGGCTCCGCTCCCTCCCAAAAATAGTTGAAGGTTTGGTACTGAACCGAATCCAACAATGCTTCATCGGAATATGTTTTCTTAGCTGGAGTATTATCCGCTACACTTTTGTCCTTTTTAGTTTTTTGGCCATTGCATCCCATAACCAAGGATGCAACGGCCAAAGCAATTGAAATTAAAATTAACCGCATATAAATCAACTAACTCAAAAAACTTAACTTTTTGATTTTTATTAATCATTCATTATTTCTTGTATTTCCTCTTGGGTCAATGCCTTATCGAATATGTAAAGCTCATCAATAAAGCTTGTATCCGACAGGTGTCCCCATCCAATAAAATTGGGTGCTCCAGAGCCAATGGAGAGTATGGAACAGTTTTCCCAACTAATGGTCTTACCAGTCATATCTCCCATGTTGGCCACAGGCTCTCCATTGAAATAGATCAGTGTTGCAGTTTCGGTCACTGTAAAGGCTACATGTACCCATTCTCCTGCGGTAACGTCGATGACCTCCCCATCATTCCACACATCTCCGGCATCACTTCCCACATGAAGTTTAATACGCTGTGATGCGGCATCTCCTTCTCTAAACAACCTAAACCCTGCACTTAAATCATTATCGCTCCCATTCATGGGTGGGCTAACTGTAAGTAGTCCTGCCCTATCAGGGTTTCCATCCACTTTATACCAGAAAGCAGCACTGAACTGATTGTTGAACAATCCATCGATAGGGAATGTGAGATAGGAATCTGCTACGCCCGCGTAAGCGTCGCTTCCCACACTACTTTCTCCAGCAAATCCTGGAGTTCCTTCCACAGTGGGTTCTGAGTTGCTATTGGCCTCCGTGTAGGTACCATCGAATGGCATATACAAGGTTGACCCATAGTTTGGTACGGTTACCGTACCGCCTGCAACCGCTGCCACTTCTTCAGGCGTAAGTGCCTTATTGAAGAAACGAAGGTCATCTATGGTACTATTGTCCGATAGGTGATCCCAATAACTGAAAGTTGGGCCTCCCGATCCAATGGTAAAGGTTTCGCAACCTGTCCAGTCGATAGGTGCAGACATGGCAGAGGAAAGCACTTCAGTACCATTAAAGTAAATGGTGTTTTTATCACTGGCAATGGTAAAGGCAATATGTACCCATTCTCCGGCGGTAACATCAATGACATCACCATCGTTCCAGCTTTCACCTGCTCCCGTTCCTACGTTGAGTTTGATTCGTTGTTCATTGGCATCACCTTCCCTGAAGAGCCTGAACCCTTGGAAACGGTCCACTTCATCATCGCCAATTACTATAATTCCAGCCCGTGTAGGCTCTGCATCCACCTTATACCAGAAGGCTCCGCTGAATTCGGGGGTAAGCAGTGATGCGTTAGCTGGATATTCAATATAAGAATCCGTTGCCCCAGCATAGGCTTGGTCACCTACTTGACTTTCATCTGTAAATCCAGGTGCACCTACTTCGCTGGCTGCCCTACTTCCCACTAAATCAATATAATCACCATCAAAAGGCATATAGAATGACTCTCCGGGATACTGTGGCATATATGGGTTTAATGAATTCAACATAATTTGTATGTCTACATCAGTCAACGCCTTATTGAAGATTCGGAGTTCATCTATTTCACTATAATCCGATAAATGGTCCCAGTAATCAAAAGTAGGACCACCTGAACCAATGGTCAAAACTTCACAGCCTGTCCAATCAATGGGTGCTATTAAATCTGAAGACAACATCTCAATCCCATTAAAGTAGATAGTGGTCTTGGTTTGCGAGATGGACATGGTCACGTGGACCCATTCACCTGCGGCCACATCTATGACGCCACCATCATTCCAGCTCTCACCGGCTCCAGTACCTACGTTCAATTTTATCCGCTGTTCATCACCATCTCCTTCCCTGAACAATCTAAAGCCTTGGAAACGGTCTTCGGCATCATCGCCAACTACTAATATTCCGGCTCTGTCCGGTACAGCATTTACCTTATACCAAAATGCCGCACTAAATTCTGGGTTTTTTAGCCCATCCATGGGAAAATTGAGGTAGGAATCTTGTGCTCCAACGTAGGCATCAGAGCCCACGTATCCATCTCCATTGAATCCTGGTGAGCCTACTTCCTCGGGCTGTTGAAAGCTGATGAGGTCCATAAATTGGCCATCAAAAGGCATGTACATTACCTCCCCATCAAACATAGCCTCATATGGAGGCGATTTGGAGAAGTTGACTTCCTCTGTGGACGTTTTTCCCTCTAGGTCGGTAGCAGTTACGGTAAGCTTGTGATCTCCATCGCCTAAATTATCATATGAGAACTCTTTGAGTACCACACGATAATCCAAAAACGAATTGAAATTGGCAATTTGGGTACCGTTCAACATCACTTTAATATCCTCTACCTCTATATCATCGGTAACTTCAATATCAATATCCAAGCTTGTTACTTCTTCAAAAACCTGAATCTGGGTTCCCTCAGTGGGATAGTTTATGCTTATCTGAGGAGCTGTCTCATCTGTTCCCGGAGCTACTTCTGTGATAGAGTCAATTCCTTGGTCACATCCATAAAAGAACAGGATAACCAGGCAATTGACCAGTATTAATCTTATGGTTTTCATTTTTGTGCTGTGTTAGTTGTTAATTATATCTCCCAAAATGGGGAATTCATCAATTTGGTCTTGATGATATGTAACGAAGGCTTTGTCTGCCGTGAACGTCCTTCCTTCGAAACTGAGTTCCTCATATCTACCTAAGCGAACCATGTCCAAAAACCGTTTGCCCCATTCCATGGCCAATTCGGCATATTTTTCATCTACAAGTTGGTCCATAGTAACACCACTAATGGGTGGAAGTCCTGCCCTGCTTCTTACCATATTCACCGCTTGGTCAGCACTCATTGCAGAGCCTGATGCTCCATGTAACAAAGCTTCGGCATAAATCAATAGGGTTTCTGCATATCTATATACTATATAGTGCTTGTTGCTTCCATATTCTGTCCGACCAGAAATGAGTTGGCTGCTGGGCAGGTAGTGCTTACCACTGCAGAATATGGCCCTTTCGTTGTCTAGAAGGACATCTCCATATCGTGTTTCAGGAGAAACAAAATCAGGTAAGGTTTCCGCGGTGTAAGCTGTTGCGTTGATAATACTGTCAATTCCGTTCTGGGTGAACAACACTGTTGTTTCCAGACGTTCCGTTTCGCCGCGGTCCAACATAAAGGTCACATACTTCATACTTGGCTCAAAGAAGCCCCAGCCACCTGCGGCTCCAGCCACTGCAGGGGTCCAACCATTGGGTCCATAAGGCGCATAAAGATGGCCTACGCGATCTCCAGAACCTGTATTAAAATCAGAATATTGGAATTCAAATAGGTTTTCATCACTGAGCTTTCCCGGTGTTTTGAATAATTCATAGTAGTCAGACATCAAGCTAAATTTACCTGAGCTGATTATTGCTCCTGCGGCATCTGCTACAACTTGGTAATTTTCCAGTTCTTGGTTCGCCAATGCCTTTAGCATTAGTGCCGTATATCGAGTTACACCTCCAGGCAAATCTGTACGTTCATTGGGGCGCATGTTCAGCAGAAATGGCAGGGCCTCATCCATTTGATCGGAAATGTGTTGCATCACCTCTTCCTTAGTGGGAACCGAGGTTACATTTTCAAAGGCACTGAGGTCTGATGATTCAGGAATAAAGACCGCACCATATACCTGTGACAATTGAAAAAGCAATATGGCTCGCAAGACCTTTGCCTCGGCTATATATTGATTACCAAGGGCAATTCCTTCCTCATCGGCTAATTCCATATACCTGCCAATCTGTTCCATACCAGTATGTGCCGCTATGATATCACCGTAGTAGGTCTCCCAAAGGGTTCTGGAACCAAAAAAGGAGTTATCATACACATATCTGTCCTGATTCTTTAAACCTTGCTGATCTCCAGCCGCATTAACATCATCTCCTCTGGTTGCCACAACCAAAGGTTGTTCCCAACCTCTGGAATTTACGGCCTGATAGACCCCAATGAGTGAGAATATCATATCATCGGTCTTAGAGAAGTCGGTACCACCCGCAAAATTGTTATTGAGTTCTGGTTGCTCAAGTTCACTGGAGCAGCTTGAAATCAAGATGCCCAAGAATGCCAAGAGTGCAAAAAATTTGTTTGTTTTTATAAATTTCATAGCTGTCTTTTTAGATTTTAACATTAACTCCCACTGTATATATTCCTGGAATAGGATACGTTTGATTGTCACGTCCATCTGGCACCTCTGGGGTGAAACCGTTATAATCAAATAAGGTCAAAGGCCGCTCCGCGGTTATATAAAACCGTATTTCGGGGTTAAATTTTCCGGGTAATTCCGGCAAAGTGTACCCCAAAGTCACATTTTGTAGTCTGACAAAATCTCCTTTTTCAACAAAAAAGCTGTTGAGAAATTGATTGCTCCATGGGTTTCTAATTCCCCTGGCTGATGGGTAGGAATTGGTAGAACCAGGCCCGTTCCATCGATTTATCGCAAAGTCTCGGTCTATATTGGGATCGGGAGTTTGACGAATTGCAAATCGTTTTTGATTGGCAATGACATTCCCGCCTTGTCCAATGACATTCAATGTAAAATCCCACGCTTTATAGTTGAGCCCAACATTGAAACCAAAGGTATATGTGGGCAAGTAAGACCCTAAATCGACCCTGTCTTGGGCATCAATCATCATATCGCCATTGTGGTCCACAAATCTAAAATCACCGGGTTCTACCGTTAGACCATTTCCAATAGCTGTCTGTGCAGCAGGGTCCGCTTGGATTTCTTCAGGTGTTTGATACACTCCCGCCACTTCGAGACCAAAGAAAGGGTTTATGGTACCCCCAACCACGGTTCTTTGGGCAAGGTCACCACCACTGGTCAGGTTTTCTTGTCCCTTCAAATCCAACACTTCATTATTGAGGGTAGAAAAGTTAGCCCCAATATTGTAACTGAAATCCTCAGAAACCCGTTTGTTCCAATTCAACACCACCTCAAACCCAGTGTTTCTGATTTTTCCAACATTCTGTCTTGTTGTCCCTGGCACCAACAATCTAGACACGGGAATTACCGCGTCCCTGGTATCCCTTTTAAAGTAATCCGCATCCAAAGACAATTGGTTATTGAACAATCTTGCTGTTATACCCACATTGGTCTCTGCCGTAACTTCCCATTTCAAGGCCTCAAAGTCACTGCTAGTGACCAATCCTGAAAATCTGGTATCTCCAAAAGCCGCAACAACTTCTTCTGAGGTTATGCCCCCGGTACTTGAAGCAACATTGGCATTCCCCAATTCACCCCAGCTACCTCTAAACTTTAAAAAATTGATGGCATCGGTGTCTGGAAAAAACGATTCTTCTGAAATGACCCATCCAGCACCAATGGTTGGAAAATAGCCCCATTTTTCTTGGTACTTGCTTGTTCCATCCGCCCTGAATGTACCATACAAAAGGTATCGATCATCGAAATTGTAGGCAACTCTTCCAAAGTAAGAGAAAAAGTATTGCCTACTTCCATCATCCCCAACACCATCAACATCAATTGTTTTGGACAAATCCAAGAAATAGGATTCATCGCCAATCCCTGGTCCATTAGGGAAATTCAATCCTTTGGCTTCCAAAAGTTCAAAAGATCTATCCCGAAATGCCGTACCTGCCAAAACTGTTAAGTTATGTTTGCCAAAACTGTCATTAAAGGTCAGGGTATTGTCCCAAGTCTGTTCAGAAAAGGTTTCCGTTCTTTTGATCAACTCTGCATTCTCCCTGAAGGCATTTCCGTTTCCAAAAAAGAAAGGCAATCTTACTTCCCTTACTTCCAAGGTTTCAAAATTGTGGTAATAAGCAGTTTTGAATGTCAATTTATCGGGAACCAGTTGATAGCTCAAATCAATGGTCATCAGCGTATTCCGTATTTTGTTCCTATTTTCCGTATTGTCCATTATTGGGAAAGGGTTTTGTGTGCCCCTATACCCTAAATCCTGTGCATTAGCATACGGTTTTGGGTAAGCATCAGTTTTGGAAGGGTCCAGAACTGGCATTACGGGTACTGCAAAATAGGCTAGCGCAAAAGCAGTATCTTCTGGTCTATATCTTGTAGCATTACTAAAAAGTGTGGATACGCCTACATTGAGTCGATCACTAATATCAAAGCTCAATTTGCTTCGGATATTGAGACGCTCAAAATCGTTCTTCATTTTAAGAATCCCTTCTTGCTCAAAATAATTCAGCCCTACTGAATAAGCGATGTTATCGGAACCTCCTGTCACCCCAAAACTGTGATTTTGTTGAAGGGCATGTCTTAGAATTAAATCGTACCAGTCTGTATTGACATTTGGCACGTTAGGGTTTACCCTGCTTCTACCATAGCGTTGCATGGCATTTTCAATAAACTGCGCTTCAGCTGCAGACCCTGACTCCCTGGCCAAAGTGGCAAACTGTTCCGAATTGGAAAGCTTCACTAAATTTTGGGCTATTTGTACGCCTTGATACCCATTGTAAGTAATCTGTGGTTTTTGATTTTTTCTTCCGGACTTGGTCTCTATCAACACCACACCATTTGCAGCTCGAACACCATAAATGGCAGCTGCCGAAGCATCTTTCAAGACTGAAATACTTTCAATGTCCTCCGTATTCAGAAAGTCAATGTCATCGAAAAATGTTCCGTCGACCACATATAAAGGATTCGAAGCCCCACCAACATAAGAACCAATACCCCTTACCCTAATGGTAGGGCCTGTTCCCGGAGCACCACTACTCACAACCTGCAAACCCGCTACTTTACCCTGTAGGGCCTGCATAGCGGCTCCAGAAGGAGTCCTGGTGATATCCTCTGATTTAATCGTGGCTATGGAACCTGTTAAATCAGCCTTCTTTTGGGTACCATAACCTACTACTACCACTTCATCCAAGCTCTCTGTATCTTCCTGAAGGGAGATATTAATAATGGTTTGACCATTAATAGATACTTCTTGGGTGGCAAAACCAATGTAACTGAATGAGAGTGTTCCGGTACTTGAAACATTGTCCAAACTGTAATTTCCATCGAAATCGGTTTGGGTTCCGGTTGTAGTACCCATTAAGATAATACTCGCTCCTGGCAATGGCGTACCTTGATCATCAGTAACTGTACCCGAAACCGTTATATTGCTTTGGGCCAAAAGCACCGCTTGAAACAATAAAAACGAGATTGTTAATAGTTTGCTTTTAATTTTCATAATTGTGCAAAAATTGAGTTAGATTTTTACTAAATTAATAAAGTGTCGTTCCCGTTGTCCGATGTACCATTACATAATAAATACATCATTAAAATATACCTCAGAATGCCTTATTTCACTTGATTTGCAGTAGCACCACCCTAATTTGATGTAAAAAAATTTAACATAGTGATGTAGTGATGATGTAGTGGATAAAGCACGGAATTTATCCCTTTTTAATGGGCAACACCGCTATTAAAAAGTTATCAGAAAATTGGAAAGGTTGTCAGAACTGTCCATATCCAGTTTTTTTCGCAGTCGGTATCGATGTATTTCAACGCCCCTGATGGATATCGCCATCAATGGTGCTATCTCCTTTGTGGAAAGATTCATTTTTAGGTAGGCACATAATTTTAAATCCTTTGGCGTCAATGCTGGGTATTCTGCTAAAAGTCTTTCAAAAAAGTCTTCGTGCAATTCCTTGAAGTTCACTTCAAAGCGTTTCCAATCTTCGGTATCTTGAATAGACCTATTTAATTTTTTGATGAACGACCTATATCGTTGTGAATTGGAGAATTTATCCTTGTTCATCAGGAGCATGTTTTTTAGCTCCAATATCATTTCATTCTTTTTGGCGATGTTGAGGGTCGTACTCGCCAATTCGTTTTGCTTCAGCCGTATTTCCTTTGCCAATTTTTCCTTTTCCAGCTTGGCCAATCGCTCCTGCTGTTCTTTTTCCATCTGTTTCTCCAATTCCCTTTGCTTTCGCATAAATTTTCTACGATTGTAGAGCCTTATCGCAATCACGACCAACACCGCGCCAATGCCATAAAATATCATACTGATGGTGGAAAGGTACCAAGGTGGTGTAATTTCAAAATTGATGATATTGGGAGCCGAAACCTTATTATCCATCCCGGCAGTGGACACTTTAAATGTATATTCGCCATGGGGTAGGTTCTGAAAATTTATGAATCCATCCTCGGCATACTCAGAATATTCTTTTGGGCCTTCAAGCTCATAATAATATCGGGACTGTATAATTTCCGGGCAGGATGCTTCTATGATTATTGACTGTGAATTTTTAAAAGGTATCTCAATTTTTCCCTCCACTGAGTACTTGTTTTTCTGGTCATTTAAAACGGTAATATCAGGAACGGGAAGGGCATGTTGATTGGACTGACTTTTTAATTTGTAATCGTTGACTTTTGCAAAACCATCACTCAACGTAATAAATGAAATGGAATCGTTCATTTTAATCAACCGCTGGGAATCTGGAATCAACCGTTCCCGTAGCGGCAAGTCCGTAATCATCAAACTATCCCTTTTTAAATCGGTATAGATAATCGATTTTCTTCCTTCACCATCAACAAACCAAAAATGAGTATCATCAAAAAATAATAGTTCCTTGTTGGAATAATTGGAAAATTCCTCAAAAGAAACAATGTTCTCGCCAATGGGATTATACTTGAACCATTTGCCTTCGCTGGAGAAGACCATTTGATTTTTAATGTTGTACACCTTTACGTTATATTCACTCGGGGCACTTTCTTCATGAAATCTTTGGGTTTGCACAACCTGCGCGTAGTCATCATCCAAATGTATCCTATAAAATCCCTTGTAGGGGTGGGCCGCCCATAAAATGCTAGGAGTTTCAAAAGACAATTGTTTTACGGGAAAATCTATTCCCCTAATCTTGGTGACCTCCCATTCTCCATTGGGTTGTTTTATAAACTTTGTGAGTCCGTTGTAGGTGCCCTGTATATACGTTGCATTCTGATCGGGTACTTTTATAATTTGGTACCCCCCCGATTGTGAGGTCAACAATTTGAACCCATTCTCTTCAACCTTATACGTTCCGGTATTGTGTCCGCACAATAGGTCGCCCTCAACCTCAATCAAATTCCAAACATGTCCTTGTGAGCCATTAACAAACTTCAATGTATTCCCTTCAAAATAAAATACGCCTGTATTACTGCCCAGATATAATCTATCATTATGATTTACCATGTCATAGACCATTCCCAATGTTCCAGAATAATCTGTGTAATACATGATTGAATTGTTGAGTTTTGCCCTTGCTATTCCATTATCCAATCCCAACCACAACTGATCATTGAAAAGCAACATGGAAAGCACTGTATTATTCTGAAGGCCAGATTCACGGTTTACTATTTGATACGAATCTGTATTGGTATTGAATAGGTACATCCCATTTTTAATGGTTCCAAAACCAATCTCATTTTCTGCCATAAGCACCATTTTGTTCAACTGATGAAGTTTAAGCTCATCATTTACCTTGGCGTTCCAGGGTTGTAAGCGCTGACCATCAAAAAGGTAGCATCCACTTAATTTGGTTCCTACCAAAAGTTTATCCTTCAGCAAAATCATATCCGTCACCGTCTTTCCCTGTAATAATTCTTGATTGGGCAACGGGACAAGTCCTTCGTCCGTAAGCTCAAATAGACCTCGCAACCCCCCAGCTACAATGATTTTGCTATTAAATTCTATAATATCCGATATGACGGGTTCGGGATCTACAACTTCTATCTTGTTGCCATCATAACTGTAAATAGATGAAAATGAGCGAAAAAAAACTTTATTTTTTACAGGAAGAATTTCCCAAAACTCCTCACTGGTAAATTCGTGGTCTTTTATAAGTTGTGTCAAGGAAGTGTACTCAAGTTCTCCCAATCGATTCTTTTGCCAGTACCCGAATTCTTCATAGGAACCTGTATAGATTCTATCACCAATCGACTCAACCGATCTAATGATGGTATTGTTGGGGAGTTTGTTGAGGTTCCACTGCTCTCCATTAAAGTGCAGCAATCCCTTGTTATTGGCCACAAACAGCTCTCCATTGGCATTTACGGACAAATCCCAATTTTTACTGGCTCCTTTATATTCCAGTAACCGGTAATTATAAATGGGGGGAAGCAGGTTTTGGCCGCTTAGCAATAGAGGGATGAGGAAAACAATAACCCTAAACAGCATAAAAAAGATATTTTTTTGTTTGTTGCCCAAAAAATTGTTTGTAGTACTCAATATACAAAACTGGTCTCAAAGAAAGACAATCATAGATTTATGCAGGATAAAATACGGGAGGTGCGATCGGCTGATTGAAAATCTCGAGCTAAGCATAGAATGTTTTTTTGATTAACTTATGTTGGTTTTAACCCAATTTGACCTGTAAAGATTCAAATGTAAGGGAAAAACAGTACGGAAACAGCAGGGTAGCTCCTGTATATTACACCTCTTAATTGACCCTTTATGAAGCTTCGCTTTCGAATAACCAATCTCTTTCAACTTTTTACTTTTTTAATTCCTGTTCTTCTTTTAGGACAGCTTTCCAATGAAATCAATCCAAAATTATTGGAGTCATCATGGGATGCAAACTGGATTGCCCATCCCACCGAATCCAGAACCGAATATGGGGTGTATTTGTTCAAAAAGGAATTTAATCTGGTCGCTGTACCTGAGAAATTTGTGGTTCACGTTTCTGCGGACAACCGATACAAACTCTATATCAATGGCGATTATATCACCAATGGTCCAGCAAGGGGAGATGAACAAAACTGGCGATTTGAAAGCTTGGATATCGCATCCTACCTCAAATCGGGAACAAATGTGGTAAGTGCTGTGGTATGGAACTTTGCACAATACAGACCCTTGGCTCAGCACTCCGCTAAAACCGGCTTTTTGCTCCAAGGAAATTCAGATATGGAGAAAATTTTGAACACTGATGAAACTTGGTCCGTTGTCAAAGATAAGGCGTATAGTCCCCTCCCTGTCTCCATGAACGAATTCTATGTGGTCGGACCTGGTGAACATTTTAATGGGTCTCTACACCCATGGTCTTGGATGAATGCTGGTTATGAGACTGATTTTGTCAAGGCCAAGGCCTTTGAGCCTGCCCAAACCCAAAAAAGCCTGAGGTATTGGGGCAATATACCCGCCCTTGTACTTACACCCCGAACCATTCCTTTGATGGAGGAGCATCTTCAGCGTTTTGAGTCCATACGGCGTTCTTCAAATACAATCGGCATAAAATCAAAACTTCTTTTGGGCGAAGGGTCCCTGAGCATCCCCAAAAACACACAAACCAGTATTTTGATAGACCAAGGTTATTTGACCAATGCCTATCCGGTATTGACCTATGCAGGCGGTAAAGGGTCATCCATTAAAATAACCTATGCGGAAAGCCTCTTCAATGAAAATGGACAAAAAGGAAATCGTGATGCGATTGAGAACAAGTTCATAAAAGGAAACTCCGATGCGATTATCGCGGATGGTGAAGCTGATAGAACCTTCCAAACACTTTGGTGGCGTACCTTCCGGTATGTGAAGTTGGACATTGAAACCAAAGATGAAGCGTTGAAAATAGACGATTTTCATAGCATCTCCACAGGCTATCCCTTTGAAGAAATTGCCTCGTTCAAAAGTTCGGAACCTGTGCTTTCCAACATTTGGGATGTGGGATGGCGAACCCAGTTATTGTGCTCTGGGGAGAACTATTTTGACTGTCCATATTACGAACAATTGCAATATGCCGGGGACACTCGAATCCAATGTTTGATATCCTCTTATGTTTCTGGGGATTTTAAGCTCTTTAAAAATGCATTGGAGTCCTATAACCATTCCAAGATGCCATTTGGCCTCACCCAAAGTAGGTATCCCAGTTTTGATACGCAGATCATCCCCACTTTTTCTTTGGTTTGGATCACCATGTTACACGACTATTGGATGCTAAGCCCAAATAATGATTTTCTGGAACAAATGATGCCTGATATCCTGGACATTGTCCAATGGTTCCAAAATCGATTGGATAACAATGGCATGTTGGGGCATTTGGAGTATTGGCAATTTGTGGATTGGGTTAATTATGATGGTTGGGAACATGGGGTCCCTCCGGGGGTGTATCATGATAATTCTGCCATTATCAGTCTTCAATTGGTGTACACGTTACAAAAAGCGGCAGCTCTGTTAAAATACTACAACCGACCTGATGAGTCTCAAAGATTGGAAGCGCTCGGTGAAAAGATTAAAACAGCCGTAATACGGCAATGTTGGACTGAGGAAAAAGGTTTGATTGCTGATACTCCGGATAAAAAACTTTTTAGTCAACATGCCAATATCTTGGCAATTTTAACCGAAGCCATTTCACCCGAAAATGCAAAAAACCTGATGGAAAAGGTTCTGGCTGAAGAGAAAATGGCCCAATGCACTTATTATTTTACGTTCTATCTGGTGGAAGCCTTGAAAAAAGCAGGAATGGCCGATAAGTACCTTTCCACCCTTGAACCATGGGAAGAAATGTTGGATAATGGGCTCACCACCTTTGCCGAAAAACCAGACCCTACACGTTCGGATTGTCATGCTTGGAGTGCTTCACCCAATTATTATTTTCTTTCACTCATTGCAGGGATAGAACCCATGAAACCCGGGTTTGAATCAGTTAGAATTGCACCAAACCTTGGTGATTTACCTGAAATTGAATCTTCCATGCCCCACCATTTGGGAATGATAGGGATAAAGCTTGAAAAAAGGTCTGAATCTAATATTACGGGCACCGTGACCCTGCCCAATGGATTAAATGGTGTTTTTGAATGGAAAGGAAAACAAACAGCACTTCAATCTGGTGTTAACCTTATAGATTTATAAACTTATCAGTGTGATACAGGCTGACGGTTAGCCCTTAAAATCTTATCTTTTCATCTTAATTCAAATATAAGAGGCTCCGAGAATTCTTCTTTTTAAGGGTGTTGCACCATAAATGACCCAGCTTTAACCAGATAATTTTAACAATGATTAATATAAGGTTAAATAAACAAAATTTTAATTAAGCAATGCATCAAGAAGAGTATATTCCAACCATTTATAATATCTTTTTTAATTGAATATTCAGCTACCCTAAAGGAGTTGCCAAAACATTGGATTGATAAGCTTTTAACCTAAAATATGTACGATTACTTAAAAAGAACAAAGTTTAAAATATTCTTGACCTGCTTGTTGGCGGTTTTGGTCAATTGTACCCAAAAAAACCAAGAAAAAACGCTATTTCAACTAGTGTCTCCAGAGGAGAGTCATGTAGACTTCAACAATGCATTAACTTCAACGGATTCCTTAAATGTTCTGGATTTTGAGTACATGTACAATGGAGCCGGGGTAGCTATTGGCGACATCAACAATGATGGATTGAGTGACATCTACTTCAGCGGTAACCAAGTCTCTGGCAAACTCTACCTGAACAGAGGAAACCTAACGTTTGAAGACATTACCGATAAAGCCGGTGTAGCAACCACAGGCTGGAGCAATGGGGTTTCCATGAACGATGTTAACAATGATGGACTCATTGATATTTATGTCTGCAGGGGCGGTCCAAGGGGAACAAAGGAAGAAGATAAAGGCAACCTTTTCTTTTTAAATCAAGGAAATGGCACTTTTAAGGAGGTGGCCCAAGAAATGGGTATCGCCGACACCGGATATAGTATTCAGGCTCTTTTCTTTGATTATGACAAGGATGGCCACAAAGATTTATACGTGCTCACAAACGCTTTGGTCGATTACAATCGAAACAACACCAAACCCATAGAAAAAAACGGTACATCCATCAGTACAGACAAATTGTACCGCAACAACGGAGATGGCACTTTTACCAATGTGAGTCAACAGGCAGGAGTAACTATTGAAGGTTTTGGTTTGGGGGTAACTGTTTGCGATATCAATGAAGACCTTTGGCCAGACCTCTACATTTCAAATGATTTTTTGACCAATGATATTCTCTATCTCAACAATCAAGATGGTACTTTTACAAATAAAGTAAAGGAATACATCAAACACCAAAGCTATAACGGCATGGGCAATGATGTAGCCGATATTGACAATGATGGCAAGTCTGACATCATGGTACTGGATATGTTTCCGCAGGACAACCAACGTATCAAACAGACCATGATGAAGCCCAGCTATGACACCTATACGAGAAATATTAATTATGGGTATTCACCCCAATTTGTTCGAAACACTCTCCAATTGAACAACGGCAACGGAACCTTCAGTGAGGTAGGGCAATTAACAGGCCTTCACAATACGGATTGGAGTTGGGCTCCACTTATTGCCGACTTTGATAATGACGGTTGGAAAGATGTTTTTATCACCAACGGTTATCGTAGGGACATTACCAATCTGGACTATGTGGTGTACAGTGAGCAAAACAGTGTCTTTGGCGAAAAAAAAATAGACGAAAAAGACCAGCTGAACAAGCTGACATCCCTCCCAGAAGTTAAACTGCACAACTACATCTACAAAAACAACGGCGACCTCACCTTCACCGATATGGTGAAAGAATGGGGACTGGAACTTCCCAGCTATTCAAATGGTGCGGCCTATGCCGATTTGGACAATGATGGTGACCTCGAGCTAATTATAAATAATATTGATGACAAGGCCAGTATTTATAGGAACAATGCCATAGAGCAGCAGGACTCGGTACAAAGTGACAAACACTTTCTAAGAGTCAAATTAACCGGAACAAACGATGCAACCGGCACCAAGGTATCCGTGTACAAAGACGGACTTTCCCAACATCAATCGTTTTCTCCTGTCCGTGGCTACCTGTCCAATGTGGAACAGGCATTTCATTTTGGTTTGGGCAAGGCCACCCAGGTAGATTCGTTAAACGTGATTTGGCCCAATGGATTTGAACAATCCCTTAAAAATATCCAATCTGATAAAACCGTGGTGTTAAATCAGACAGATGCTAAACCAATGGTGAAGGAAAATAAAGATGTTCCCACTTTGTTCACCAAAACAAACGAAACATTAAAAATTGACTATCAACATACAGAGGACGATTTTATAGAATTCAAATGGCAACCCACTTTATTACGCATGTATAACCGTTTAGGACCAGGTTTGGCGGTTGGCGACGTAAATGGCGACGGCCTGGAAGACTTTTATGTAGGGGGAAGTAAGAAAAAAAAGGGAGGATTATTTATCCAACAAAAAGACGGAACCTTTACACCCAAGGAGTTTGGCGAAGAAGAACCTCGTGAGGACATGGGACTCGCATTTGCCGACATTGATTCAGATGGGGACTTGGATCTACTATCCGTTCATGGGGGTGGTGTTTGGGAGATGGCTCGAAAAGACTATAAAGATGTAATCTACGTGAATGACGGAAAAGGAAACTTCGCGATCAAAACCTTACTGGAAAGGGATTCCAGAGGTTCGGTGGTCCGACTCGCGGATGTAGACCGTGATGGAGATTTGGACATTTTTATTGGAGGTCGGGTAATCCATGGTTCCTACCCCTCAAGTCCTAAAAGCTACCTACTCAAAAACAACAACGGCACATTTGAAGATGCTACAGAAACTGTTTTTGGTTCTGAGGGGCAACTAGGTATGATTTCAGATGCGCTTTGGACCGACTTTGACGATGATGGCTGGACAGACATGATCATGGTGGGTGAATTTATGGAAATCCAATTTTTAAAAAATGAAAATGGAAAGTTAGTGAACATAACATCACAAACCGGACTTACCAACCATAATGGGCTGTGGAACAGCATTGTTTCAGGAGACTTTGATGCTGATGGGGATACCGATTATGTTATGGGTAACCTAGGTCTCAACAATGATTTTAAAGTAAGCCCAGATGAACCGCTGACCCTCTATGCCAAAGATTTTGATGAAAATGGCAATATAGACCCTTTGGTAAGTTGCTATCGAAACGGTAGCGAGCATCTCATTCACCCCAGGGATGTACTCATAGATCAAATCAATGGAATGAGAAACCGGTTTTTGGACTATGAAACCTATGCCAATGCCGATATGAGCCAAACCCTTTCCTCAAAAGACTTGGAAGGAGCCCAAATTTTTAAAGCAACCAATCTGGCTAGTACCTATATTGAAAACCTGGGCAACGGTAAGTTTAAATCAAAACCATTACCGCTACAGGCCCAATTCTCACCTATATATGGTATGCAGGTACAAGACTTCAATACCGATGGATATATGGATGTTCTTGTAGCTGGAAATCAATTTGCAGTTGAACCTTTTATGGGAAGGTATGACGCTTTTGTTGGATTATGCTTGTTAGGGGACGGACAAGGCAATTTTAAAACCGTGCCCACAAACAAAAGTGGGCTGGACATTAGTGGTGATGCCAAGGGAATGGTTTCGATTCAATCAGCCACTGGTGGACATAACATCTTGGTAGGGCAAAATTCCGGTAAGTTGCAATCCTACAGTTATGGGGGGAAATTAAGTCAGGTAAACGCTAGTACTATGGATTCCCATGCGATAGTTCATCTAAAAAATGGGGGGACTTATAAAACGGAATTCCACTATGGAGGTTCGTACCTAAGCCATCCTTCCCGTAGTTTAGCGATTGACAAAACAGTAATAGATTATATTGAGATTTTCGATTATCAAGGAAATAAAAGAAAAATAGAAATACAATCATAAACTTTCAGTAGCAATAGGAATAGCATCATGAATAGAATAGATCAGGTCCTTAAAAAAAGATTTTTTATCGGGTGGTTTTGTGCAATTATGCTTGTTGGGTGCAATCAACAAGTGGATGAAGTAAAATTGCATCAATTGACCGATACGGCGGTAATGGACTGGAACTCCAAATTGACCGATGTAATCGTAGCGGACATTTTTACACCCCCTGTTTCCAGCAGGATCTATGCCTATTGCAATGTTGCCGCTTACGAGGTATTGTCCAAATCAGACCCAAACTTCCACAGTTTTGCCGGTAAATTGAATGGGTTGGAAGCCACCCCAAATCCACAAGAAGATAAAGAATATAATTTTCCAGTTGCTGCCATGGTTGCTTTCTCATCGGTGGGTAAAAATTTGGTCTTTAATAGCGAGGCCATGGAAAAATTACAAAACGATTACCTCGATGAAATCAAAGCTACAAACCTCGACGAAGCCACACTTGAGAATTCTATAACTTTTGGCAATGAGATGGCGGGTCACATCATGGCTTGGGTCAAAAAAGATGGCTATAAAGAACGCAGCGCCATGTCTCGCTATCAAATTGACCATAACGATCCTGGCACATGGCAACCCACTCCACCCAATTATATGGAAGCCATAGAGCCCAATTGGAGCACTTTACGTCCTTTTACCCTGAAAACATCCAATCAATTTGAACCTGCTCCGCCAACGCAATTTGACTCCATCCCCTCTTCACAGTTTTATCAAGAGACCATGCATGTTTATGAATCGGTCAACAATTTAACCGAAGAAAATTTGGCCAAGGCCAAATTCTGGGACTGTAACCCAAATATTTCCTATACCAAAGGGCATGTGATGTTCTATCATCAGCAAATTTCTCCTGGTGGACATTGGATCATGATCGCATGCCAAGCGGCCAAAGCGGAAAAATTGAATCCCATGAAGGCTTCAGAAGTATTGGCCAAAACCGCCGTTACCATTGCTGATGCCTTTATCAGTTGTTGGGCTGCCAAATACAATACTGGGCTCATTAGACCCGAGACCTATATCAACCGATATATAGATCCTGATTGGAAACCAATTCTTCAAACTCCCGCTTTTCCAGAATACACTAGCGGACATAGTGTGGCCTCAAGCTCCGCCGCCACAATGCTTACCCATCTTCTTGGAGAGAATTACAGTTTTATTGACTCAACGGAAGTAAGCTATGGACTCCCCCCTCGTCCTTTCAAATCATTTAGGCATGCTGCCGATGAAGCAGCCATAAGTAGATTGTATGGAGGAATCCACTATATGCCTGCGATACAAAATGGAGTTGAACAGGGAAAACTGATTGGCGAGCATGCTATTCGAACACTAAAATGATAGCCAATTGATTCCTCTCATACTATTGAACACTTATGAAAAGAACCCTTTTCTTTTTATTGGCCGTGATTGTATTGGCAAGCTGTAGAAACAAAGCCAAAAATACTTCGCAAGACAATGTGGATGATACTGAAGTTCAGCTTAAGGACCATACCAATAATGTGGAAGAACCTCCAATGGAAACTCCAGAAGGAATGATCTGGATTTCTGGCGGGGAATTTATGCAAGGGGCTGTGTCACAGGATAAAATGGCCATGATGCATGAAAGACCTGCCCATAAGGTCCATGTCGATGGATTTTTTATGGACATCCATGAAGTGACCAATGCCCAATTTGCCCAATTTGTGGAAGAAACGGGATATATCACCGTAGCGGAAAGGGAGATTGATTGGGAGGAAATGAAAAAGCAGTTGCCCAAAGGTACACCCAAACCCCATGATTCCATTTTGCAACCGGGTTCATTGGTTTTCAAAAAGACCAAATCCAGCGTTCCCAACCTATATGATTATTCGCAATGGTGGGAATGGAAAATCGGTGCCAACTGGAAGCATCCAAATGGACCGGAGAGCACTATAAAAGATAAAGAAAACCAACCTGTGGTACATATTGCACTCGAAGATGCACTTGCCTATTGTAAATGGGCTGGAAAGAGACTACCTACCGAGGCTGAATGGGAATATGCGGCACGGGCCGGGAGAAAAGACGACCTGTTCTTCTGGGGAAATGATATTGGTGAGTTAAGTTCCCATGCCAATTCGTGGGAAGGTGAGTTTCCTGTGGAAAATACTATGGAAGACGGTTTTGAACGTAGGGCTCCCGTGATGAGCTACTCCAAAAACAACTTTGGACTCTATGATATGGCCGGCAATGTATGGGAATGGACTAATGATTGGTACAACACCAATTATTATAATGAACTCGCTGATAAAAATGAGGTTGTGCAAAATCCAAAAGGAGCTGCCAAGGCATTTAATCCCTCCAATCCGTATGCAGAAGAAAAAATCATCAAGGGAGGGTCTTTCCTATGCAGTGCTTCATATTGTGCCAGTTATCGAATCTCAGCAAGAATGGCCACCAGTCCAGATTCGGGAATGGAACATTTGGGGTTTAGAACTGTACTGTCACCTAATTAAGAACAAGGAGACCACTCAAAATATAGCGGTTGTCCCATTGTGGAAATACATTTTAATGCCCTTAATGTTGGTAGAGTCCAGGTTCTACCATTCAGCAAGACTACCATCTTGGTTCCTCCAAATTGGGTTGCTCCATTGATGGCCCTCGTTCACGGCGCTCCTAAGTTTTTCTTCATCAATGCGCACACCCAGTCCCGGTTCTTTTAAAAGTGAAATGTAGCCATCCTCCATGTCAAAAACTTCTGGGTTCTCCATATAGTCCAATAGGTCATATCCCTCATTATAATGAATGCCCAGGCTGCTTTCTTGAATAAAGGCATTTATGCATGTAAAATCAATTTGTAAAGCCGACGCCAATGAAATCGGACCCAATGGGCAATGCGGCGCCAAAGCCACATCATACGCTTCAGCCATGGCCGCAATCCTTCGTACTTCAGATATACCACCTGCATGACTAAGATCGGGCTGTACGATATCAACAACACCCCTGTGCAGTAGTTCCTTAAAATCCCATCTGGAGAACATACGTTCTCCCGTGGCAATGGGAATGGATGTAAAGGAATACACATGCTCAAGAACACCGTTGTTTTCTCCCAGTATGGGCTCTTCAATAAACATGGGGCTATAGGGTTCCAATTCTGAGATGAGTCTCTTCATCATCCCTTTGTGCACCCTCCCATGGAAATCAAGTCCAATATCCAAGTCATCCCCAAATTCCTCTCTGAGCAATTGGATGTTCTTGGTCACGCTTTTTATTTTTTTTGTGGAATCAATCCACTCCATTGCACCTGTGGCGTTCATTTTTACCGCCGTATACCCCTCTTTTACCTTGGACTGGGCTTGTTCAATGACCACATCTGGGGTATCACCACCGATCCAGCAGTACATTTTCATTTTCTTTCTGACCGCTCCGCCCAGCAATTCATGGACTGGAACACCCAAAGATTTTCCCTTGATATCCCAAAGTGCTTGATCAATTCCAGCCAAAGCGCTCATCAATATGGGACCTCCTCTATAAAAGCCTCCGCGGTATATGATTTGCCATATATCTTCAATGTCATTTGCTGATCTACCAATGAAATGTTTAGAAAGTTCCTGCACACATGCAGCAACCGTATCCGCTTTTCCTTCCACAACTGGTTCACCCCATCCAATTATGCCTTCCTTGGTGGTTATTTTAAGGAACAACCATCTTGGTGGCACCTTGAACAGTTCAATATTTTCAATCTGTAACTGACCCATTTTAGCTTTTTAGACGTTCCACAAACTTTGATGCACTAATTTTGATCGCATTCAAATCTTCTTTCGTTGCAACTTCTGATGGAACCAACGTACTTCCAATGCCAACACCATCAATCCCTGATTCAAACCAATCGCCGATATTGGCAATCCCTATACCACCAACAGCAAAAAAATTAGTACTGGAAAAGGGACCTTTCAAAGATTTAAAATAGCCCGTACCAAACTGATTTGCCGGGAAAAGTTTGATGATATCGGCCCCAAAATCAATAGCATTGGCTATCTCGGTTGGGGTCAAAGCTCCCATGACCACTGGTATATCAGCCTTTTTTGCCACATCCACTACGGCTTTATTGGTATTGGGCGTAACCAAAAATTGAGACCCGGCTTCAATTGCTTTAAATGCTTGGCTTTGGTTGGTGATTGTACCGGCCCCAATTAAGATATCTGGGTATTTCTTCCGTGCTTTTCTAATTTCAACATCAAAATTTGGTGTATTGGAGGTAACTTCAAGTGTCTTGATTCCCCCTTGTATGAGGTGGTCAATGACACTAGCTGTCATTTCGCCATTTTTAAGGCGAACAATTGAAATGATTTTTTCCTCCAAGAGTCTATATAGTATTTTTTCTTTCTTCATCGTATCACATGTCCTGATAGATTTCCATCCACCACCGAAAGAATTTCTTCCTCCGTGCTGGTATGCAAATCCCCGTTTATGGTATGCTTGAGCGCAAAGGCAGCTGTAGCAAATTCTACTGCCTTCTCTACTTCCCATCCCTTGTTCAAAGAGTGAAGATAGGCCGCCGCAAAGGCATCCCCTGTACCAAAGCGATCTTCTACTTGAATCTCATAAGGCTTTGAAAAGAAGGTTTCATTGTCCTTAAGTGCTGCACCTTGAAGCTTATTTTGCGAAGCGGAGCGATGTTCCCGTATGGTAAAAGCCAGATTTTTTACCCCGAAAAGGTTACTTGCCTTTAACATTGCCCTTTCTGTTCGCTCCATTCCATCCTTTCCTGAAAATTTTAAATCATATACATCATCCAAGGCACCCAAGTTGCCAAAAATCACATCTGAGTTTGCTATTATGGCATCAAATATGTCCCGAGCCGTTTTCCCATTAGGCCATAATGTCCTTCTAAAGTTTAAATCAAAACTGACCTTAACACCATATTTTTTAGCGGTTTCCGCAGCCAAAATTGACTCTTTGGCACATTGATCGGACAAGGCTGGCGTAATTCCGGAAAGATGAAGCCATTTCGTATTTTGTAAAATAGCATCCCAATCCAATTCTCCAGATTCCATTTGACTTATTGCGGAACCCTCTCTATCATACACCACCCGCGATGGCCGGATTGATGCACCCAACTCTATAAAGTAGGTTCCCATTCTATGGCCTCCAAGCAAAACATTATCGGTGGAAACCCCAAATTGATTAAGTCCCAATAAAGCGGCCTTACCCATGGGATTATTGGGCACTTTGCTCGCAAAGGAAACCTTATTTCCCAAAAAGGATAGGGAAACCGCCACATTGGATTCTGCTCCTGCGTATCCCAAGGCAAACTCTTGAGCAAGTAACAATTTACCCCCCTTTTGCGAGGGTGTTAGTCTTAACATGATTTCCCCAAAGGTGACAAATTCCATCATTGTTTTAATGCCTTTATATAATTCTCACGGGTTATCCTTAAGTGTTCCCTCATAAAATTCTCAGCTTTTTTCGCATCTTGGGAAATTATTGCATCCGCTATCAATTGATGATAATGCATCATCTCCTCCTTATCCTTTTCAAGATTCCCCTCAACGGATTTTGCAAAAACCCCAAGTTTAAATTTTGGCATAAGATTAAATATGGGATCCACTAACAAATGCAACACAGGATTGTCAACACAATCAAGTAGGATACGGTGGAATTGGTTGTCGAGCTCAGCCTCTTTCCTTTTATTTTCCAAAGGGCATTGCTTCATCTTTTGAATATTCTCTTGCAATTGAGCCAAATGATCTTCTGTTCTAACGAGGGCTGATTTTGCGGCTATCATCGGTTCGATCATAGCCCTCGAATCAATGGTACTCAACATTACATCTTGATCGGATGACAACTTAAAGAACATGTTCAATGTTTCGGAGGCATTTTTAATACTCATCTCAGAAACATAAGCCCCACTCCCCTTTTTCACTTCTACAATTCCCTTTGCATTTAATCCTTTGATAGCCTCTCGAACCACAGTTCTGCTTACATTAAAAATGGAACAGAGTTCATTCTCAGTCGGTAACTTCTGCAAGGGCTGATATTGACCTTTTCTGATTGCTCTGGTCAGTTCTTCTTCAACCTGTTTGCTAAGGGGTCCACGATTTTCTATGGGTTGAAACAAATTCATTAAGAATATTTGTCATACATCATACAAATTTATTTAAAAATAATGAAATATGCATCACTCCGAGATAGATTAGTTAATCTAGATTATGGAACCTTGATTACCACAACAGGGCATAAATGACCGTCAGGACTATCATGATGCAAAAGGCCACAATGTTGAACAACGGTCCGGTCCTGAAGGTTTCCTTTTTTAGTTCTATCCCCTTGGGGTCATCCTTGCCATTGGTTTGTACATAACTGGCCAGCATGATGACCGCCATGGTGATAAGACAGGTTAGGCCCATTTGGTCCATCCATGGCAAAGATGGAAAAAGGGGTTCAAGCGCACTTCCCCCGGCCCAGCCCTTTGGGCCAACCTTGAAGAACATGGCGATGGGTATGGAGATCAAAACCCCAATAATGGCACCTCTGTTGGTCGTCTTTTTCCAAAAAAGTCCCAATAAGAACACAGCCAGGATACCGGGGCTCACCACTCCAGTATATTCCTGTATAAATTGAAAGGCTTGGTCCAATCCTCCCAAAAGTGGAGCCACGACCATGGCAATAATCAGTGCACCCGCTGCTGAGAGCCGTCCTACCCCGACAAGCTTCCTATTGCTTGCGCCATAGTTTATGTGTTGTTTGTAGATGTCCATGGTGAAGATGGTTGAGGTGGAATTCAACATGGAGGCCAATGATGACACGATGGCCGCTGCAAGGGCCGCAATGGCAACACCCTTGAGTCCTGTGGGCAGGAACTGCATCAACCATGGGTAGGCCTTGTCCGAAGCCCCCGAAGAGGGGATGTTGGCCAATCCCTGTTCCCCGAGGCCCGATAATAGACCTGGATCATTGACGATGACGTAGGCCGCGATTCCAGGGATTACAACAATCAAGGGGATGATCAATTTCAAGAAAGCTGCAAATAATATCCCCTTTTGCGATTCCTTCAGGGATTTGGCAGCAAGCGTTCGTTGGATGATGTACTGGTTGAACCCCCAGTAGTAGAGATTCGCCACCCAGAGACCACCAACGAGCACACCTATGCCGGGCAGGTTGATGTATTCAGGATTGGTTTTGTCCAATATCATATCAAAATGACCCGGCACTGTATCAAAGACCGTTTGGAGGCCGGCCATAACCCCATGTCCGCCCGAGACGGTATCCAATGCCAAATAGGTCGTGACCAAGCCGCCTAAAACCAAGAACACAACTTGGATAATATCTGTCCAAGCAACTGCAGCCAATCCACCGTAAAGGGAGTAAGCTGCTGCGAAAAGGCCCAAACCAATAATGGCATAGATCATATCAATACCCAAAATGGTCTCCAGCGCAAGCCCTCCCAGATACAGTACCGAGGTAAGGTTCACAAAAATGTAAAGACAGACCCAAAACACGGCCAAAATAGATTTTAGATTGCTAGAAAAGCGTTTCTCAATGAATTCCGGGATGGTGTACAGTTCTTTTTCAATGAATACGGGCAAGAAATACTTTCCCACAATGAGAAGCGTCAGAGCGCCCATCCATTCATAAGATGCAATCCCCAGCCCAAGGGCAAAACCTGAACCCGACATACCGATGAACTGTTCCGCTGAAATGTTCGCCGCTATCAGTGAAGCTCCAATGGCCCACCACGGCAACGCCTTGCTTGCCAAAAAATAGTCCTCAGTGCTCTTCTCACCCCCCTTCTTGGTCCGTGAGACCCAAAGTCCCACTGTCAATATCACCAGTGCGTATAGCACGAAGACCAGATAGTCCCAAAATTCAAAACTGCTTTCCATAATTATTGGTTGTTCGTTATCGGTTCATTTTTATTTGTTGGTCGACGCCCATTTCAATGGCCCTCCATTTTGGTATAGTGTTCCGTTGGGAGCTGGGCCAAGGCCATGGCTGCCTGTTCAGCGGTGATGTCCCGCTGTGGGTCGGCGAACATTTCGTAGCCAACCATGAATTTTTTTACCGTGGCCGAACGCAACAAAGGTGGGTAGAACGACATGTGAAAATGCCATTCGGGATGCTCCTCCCCGTCTGTAGGCCGCTGGTGAATCCCCGATGAATAGGGGAACAAAGTCTCAAAGAGATTGTCGTACTTGGTAGTTACTATTTTTATCATCTCTGCAAAATCCCTCTTTTCCTTTCCATTCATTTGTGAAATATTCTGATGGTGTTTTCTGGGAATGATCATCATCTCATAGGGCCATACCGCCCAATAGGGCACCAGTGCCACAAAATAATCATTCTCCGCGACTATCCGCTCCCCCAGTTCCAGTTCTTGTTCCAGATAATCCCCCAAAAGGCTCCTTTGGTTCTTTTCCCAATGCTCTTTTTGATGGATGGTCTTCTTCTCCACTTCCCGCGGAACGGAACCCTGTGCCCAGATCTGTCCATGGGGATGGGGGTTGCTGCAGCCCATGATGGCCCCCTTGTTCTCAAAGATCTGAATATGATTAATGCCCGGGGCTTTTCCCAATTCTGAATATTCACTTTGCCAAAGGGAGACCACTTTTTCAATTGCGGAAACTTCCATTTGGGGGAGTGTCAAGGAATGGTCGGGTGAAAAGCAGACCACCTTGCAAATACCGGCCTCGCTTTTTCCCATTAAAAGTCCCTTGTTATATACCTCCATCGATGTATCGGGAAGCAAAGCTGAAAAATCATTGACAAAACTGAATACATCCCCATAATTGGGATTGGCCTGCCCGCCTGCCCTGACATTTCCAGGGCACAGATAACATTCCTTATCGTAGGATGGTTTGTCCAAGGTGGACAGTTTTTCCTGTTTGCCCTGCCATGGCCGTTTGGTGCGGTGTGGCGAAACCAGTACCCACTCTCCAGTAAGAATATTATACCTACGGTGCGGTATTTGGTTCAATTGGTTATCAGCCATGCTTTTTTATGATTGCTGTCCCTTCACTGGGAACGGTTTGGAACGGTGAAAGTTCAATTGAAAATTTCTTTTTGTAGGCCTCGCTTACCGCGCTCACAAAACTGTCAACGGCTTCCTTATGGATAATGTTCAAGGTGCATCCGCCAAAACCGCCTCCTACCATCCGGGCGCCAAGTACTTCTTTCCAATCCCTTGAGAAATCCACCAAAAAATCAAGCTCTGGGCAACTGACCTCATATTTTTTGCTCTGCCCCTGGTGGGACTCATATAAAAGTTTTCCCAAGTTGGTTAAATCATTGTTCTTCAGGTGCTCCACAGCTTTCAGGACCCTTTGGTTCTCTTCAAGTACATAACTGCACCTTCGGTACCTTACATCGCCCAGTTCCTCCCTGCAGCTGTTGATCATGTCGATGGTTATATCCCTAAATGAATTGGGTACTCCATAACGTTCGGCAATAATCTTAAGACCGGAAGAGCTTTCCTCCTTCCTATCATTATAACCACTTGTGGAAAGATTATGTTTGACATTGGTGTTGAGCATCAAGATTACATAGGGGTCCATCTTGGTGGGAATGTACTCAAAATCCAGTGATTGGCAATCTAGTAGCATAGAATGATTTTTTCGCCCCATAACGGAAGCAAACTGATCCATGATACCGCATTGGGTGCCCACAAAGTTATGTTCAGCCCTTTGACCAAGTTTGATTATTTGCCAGCGATCAAGTCCTAAGTCGAAAAGCTCATTCAATCCAAAGGCTAGCCCACATTCCAGTGCTGCGGAGGAGCTCACCCCCGATCCCACGGGTATATCCGTCTCCATTTCACAGTCAAATCCCTTTAGGTCCTTTGTGAGCAACTGCATCTCATTTAAAACGCCCAGCACATAATTGTGCCAACCTTCAGTGCCCTTGTCTAATTTGGCAAAATCAACGATCAAAACACTGTCAAAGCCCTTGCTCTTTATGGTGCACCTGGTATTACTGCCATTGACCCTAAACCTCATGGTAATGGACTTATCAATGGCGGCCGGCAGCACAAACCCATCATTGTAGTCTGTGTGCTCCCCAATTAAGTTGACCCTCCCGGGCGAGGAGACCTCCAGGTCGTATGCTAATTCTGCGACATCCAGGTCGCCATTTATTTTTTTCTCCATTAAACCACTATCATTTTTCATCTATCTCTAAAAATCAAATTGAATTCATATTTATTCCACTGAAAACTTGTATTCTGTAACCGTGTGGTAGATCTCACCCGGATTGAGTTGTATGGATGGAAATCCTGGTTGGTTCGGTGTGTCCGGAAAATGCTGGGTCTCCAGACAAAACGCTGTTCGGAAGTCGTCCTTGGCACCAGATTTCAAAGTATTCTTTGAAGCCATAAAGTTTCCGCTGTAAAATTGGATTCCCGGTTCTTCGGTAAACACCTCCATGACAACTCCCGATTTATCCCCCACAACCTTTGCTGCTTGATGTAAGCCATTTTCATCGCTATTTAAAACATAGTTGTGGTCATACCCCTTGCCAAATTCCAGTTGTTCATTGATTGCTTTAATACGCTCACCAATCGTATGAGGCTTCCTAAAATCGAAGGGGGTTGAGGCTACATCACTCAACTCTCCAGTGGGAATGAGTCCTGCATCAACTGGGGTGAATCGGTCCGCATTGATTTGCAGCTTATGGTCCAAGATTGAACCGCTTCCTTCCCCATTGAGGTTAAAATAGGCATGGTTGGTTAAATTTACCACCGTAGGTTTATCCGTAGTCGCTTCATATTCAATCTTAACCGCATTTTTTTCAGTGAGCGAGTAGATTACCTTCGCTTGTAAATTCCCGGGGAAACCTTCTTCCATATCAGGAGAGGGGTACGTTAAAATCAATGTATACCCATTGGGTTGTTCGGCATCCCACACCACATCTTGAAATCCTTTGTAGCCCCCATGTAGGGTATTTTTATTGTCGTTGGTAGGCAGGGTATATTCATTTCCGTTTATGGCAAACCTACCATTTGCAATACGGTTACCTACCCTACCAATGGTTGCCCCAAAATAGGCTTCGGGTGATTCCATGTATTCCTTAATACTACCGCGACCTATGTTTACGTCAATTGCATTCCCATTTTTGTCTTGCACAAAAAGGCTTATGATGCGTCCCCCATAGTTGGTCATCGCCATTTTTAAATCCTTCCGCTGCAACCAGTACAGTTTTACGGATTTACCATCAATTGTTGTATCAAAATCTTCATCTTTTATGGTACTGAATATTGCGGCTGCTAGGGTATCGCTTTTGTTTTCCTGTTTTGTTTTGCACGATATACACAATAGAACTATAAACAAAGCTATTGCCCGTCTGAGAATTTTAATTTTTGACCGAATGATCATTTCCCCTCATCGTTTAATTTTTTAATTAAATCAACTTCATCTTGTCTATAGGGAGTACCGTCCTTTCTAAATATGTCGTGAAACCATTCAACAGGCTCAGCTCCATCTTCAATGGGAGTGTTCCATGCATATATGGTGTTGGATTTTCCATTGACCAACCCCCAGTTAATAGCTCCGATATTCTCCTTTTTGAGAACAGGCAAAACATTGGAGAATCTGCTGTTGTTGGTCCGTGCCATATATTCGGTACAGATCATGGGGCGCCCATGTGTCTTTAGCAAATTGATTACATGCTGGTGTTTTTTCTCATCATCATAATGGTGATAGGTAAGAATGTCTGAATTGGCTGCCTGGAACTCATTGAGTTCCTGAAAATCCCAGCGCCAAAGGCCTGCACTCAATGGTTGGCTCGGATTGACTTCTCGTGCCCAAGTGAAAATCGCTTTTAACAGGGGCATGGAACTTGTGAGTTTGTCCGTGTTCCCGGGTTCATTGTAAAGATCCCACAGAAGTACACGATCATCATTGGCGAAAGTGTTCAGGATATCCTTTACATAGATTTCCAAGGCTGCAAAATTTTCTTCATTCTTGGATGCCGGGTCTCCCGGATCTTGCACCCATCCCGAATTATGGGTTCCTGTAACGGGTTCAGGTTGCTTGCCAATTTTTGGCTCTTTCCCCCAAACGTCATCAAAGAACACAAACATGGTTTTGATACCGTGCTTGTCTGCAATTTCCAAATAGGTTTCCATATTTTTCTTGAAGTCCTTTGGATTTGCTTTATAGGCCAAACTGTGCAGGTATACTCTCATGGTGTTGAACCCTATACCTTCGGCATAGCCCAACTCACGATCAATAGTCTCTGGGTCAAATGTGCTGGATTGCCACATTTCCAATTGGTTAATTGCTGTACTGGGAACAAAATTGGCACCGGTAATCCATTTTTGTTTGGCGTACCATTCACTCGCTTTTTCTTTTGACCATTTATTCTTTTCCAGAACATTTTCTTGGGCATTTGCCACAAGGATTGCACATAAAAACAGCCCAGTAATCAATATTCGCTTCATAATAATCTTGTTATTTTTTGATTCACACTTAAATATTTTTGAGAGCTTAGGTTTTGGAATTAGCATCGACCTTGAAATTGGAATAGGCTATTCTGTGTGGGGAAGTTGAACAATAGAATTACCGGGCCTTTTTCAAAGCCCGATAATTTCCATCAACTAAACTCAAACAATCTAATTCAAACTAACTAACACTCGTACTCAATTAATTCTTGGTTTTATTTTGGTTTTTTTATGACTTTTTCCAACGGCCATGGCTCACCAAAATCCGGTCTGCCCTCTTTATCCCAACCAAATCGTTGTATCCGTGTACTCCGCTGGGAACATCCCAATTTGGGTTTGTCCTTTGCATGATACACCAACCAATGTTCACTGGGATCATTGGAGGTCGTTATACTATGGTGGCCTGGACCATACACATTGTTTTCTGTGGAAAATTCAAAGACCGCTTTAGAAAACCGCTTCCAAGAAGAAGCTTTGGTAAAATCTGAATCCTTCTTGGCCGCCAGCATTCCCAAGGAATAATTATCGTCCCAACAGGCTCCAGCCGAATACACAATAAAGACCTCATCCCCTGGCCCCTCCAAAAATGAAGGTCCTTCCAGAATACTTCTTTCTCCGGTTTTCTCCCAGTCATATTTGGGTGCAGCCAAAATGGTTTCATCGTCATTTAAGGTCCAAGGGTTGGACATGGTGGCGATGGCTATATCGCTGTGGTCATCTACGTAGGGTGAATACATGAAATACCTTTTATCGCCATATTTGAAAATAGACCCGTCTATTCCGCAGTATTTTGTGTTGATTTTCCCCCTATCAATCCACTCCCCTTGCATTGGATCTTGATGGCTGTTCTCCAGAACAAAGACATATCTGGAGTGATCTCCTTCATTGGATGCATCAGCAGCGGTGTAATAGATGTACCACTTTCCATCCACATGATGAATCTCTGGCGCCCAAATGCAACAACTGTTTTCCCCCTCACTGGGAGCTTTCCATACTGTTTTTGAACCAACGGTCTTCACTTGGGTAAGGTCTTTAGTGGACCAAAGTTCCAAGCGGTTTCCCCTTGTTACCATGAAATAGTAATATCCATTGTCATGCAGCATGGTATAGGGGTCGGCTCCGTCCTCAAGAATGGGATTGGTGAATGTGTTTTTATCCTGACCTATTCCCATCTGAAAGAAGAAAATGGAAATCATATAGACCAGTATGTTTTTTAAACTTTTCAAACTCTCTTGTATTGGTTGAATTATTGCATCCTATTCGGAGGGAATTTCAATGACATCTTCCACAGATCTAGGTGTTCCGATGACGGGATAGCCTTCCCCACTCCATTGAATCATTTGCATCCTAGGTGAACGATGCGAACCGCATCCTTGGCCTGGTTCTGAATTCGCGTGGTACAGAATCCAATCCTCTTTTCCGTTAGGTGACTTAAAAAAGGAGTTGTGCCCGGGACCATACACTCCATTCTCCGGGGACTGTGTGAATATGGGTTCATCAGACTTAACCCAAGCGTCTGGGTCCAATAAATTGTCCGTTCCGGTAAACGTCAACAATCCCAACGAGTAATAATCGGTCCAACATCCACTTGCAGAGAACACAATAAATATGTTGTCATCATGGGACAAAAATTGTGGTCCTTCGTTCACATATACCTGTGGAGGGTTACTATCGGAAGTGCCTTCATTCCAATGCCTTTCCCATTCATGGGTTGGTGACGAAATTTTTACACGGTCTCCTTCAATCTCCAAAGGGTTTTTCATTTTGGCGATGAAAATATCTTGCTGCCCGTTGGCATCGCCTTCCCAGCCGGACCAAATCATATACAATTGCCCATTATGTTTAAAAACATTACCATCAATGGCCCATTTGTCCGTAGCTGCGGCTATCTTTCCCTTAAACTCAAAAGTGCCTTGAAACGGGTTTTCGTTCGAGTTTTCCACAGCATACATTCTGTGGGTCTCATTGTTCCCATCATCTGCAGCAAAATACACGTACCACTTTCCATCAATAAAATGCACTTCTGGCGCCCAAATATCATGGGAGTACAATGTGCCCTCTGGTGGGGTCCAAATTGTCTTGGTTTCTGCTTCACTAAGATTTGCCAAGTTTTTCACTTTTCTCAAGACCAGTTTATTGCCCTCTGTACTGGTGTAATAATAGTATCCGTTATGGTAAATGTTGAACGGGTCCGGGCCAGATGGCAACAATGGGTTGGTGAACGTCTCTTTCTGGGGTTGTTCACTTTCTGCTGCTTCTTTTTTTTCTGTCCGCTCCTGACATGAAATCAAACAAAAGCCCAATACCGCAATAAGGGGTCCATAAACTATTGATTTTCTCCTATTTTTCATTGAATTCTTCTTTAACAATCTCAAATTTCTCAACTAGTTGGTTATATTCTTTTTTTGAAATAGCGATCATGCAACCGTGCCTAACCTCTTTGGGCAATGCATATTTATCCCAATCACTATAAAATGTATATCCTGATGCTTGATACCACGGGCCATTCAAATTATCGGCCACGGATAGCCCGTAGGAAACCCCTGGATATTGCTCATAATACAGGTACCAAACTTTATTGTTTGGGGAGGGAATTAGAGTTGGTGCCTCCCTAAAATTTGGGCTTATGGGATCTGCTGGAAAGGAATACGGTCCCAACAAGGAATCTGACCTTGCAATTCGTATGGTCTTTCCAGTTGGCCAGTACAAGGTTGGATAGGTTTCATCCTTTATGATTGCAAAATAGGTGTCCTCTACCTTTCTGATGATAACGTCAATGGTGCCAATGTTCCAATCAAAAAGTTTTTTGGGGGTGTCGGAAAATGTCTTCAAATCCTTTGAAAGCACATACAAAGTCCTTTGACTTGCCCAATACCGTTCTGGGTCCGTTTTGGTGCCTTCTTTGTGCGGTGTATGCCAGGTCATGACAAATTGCGCCGAAGCTTCATCATAAAAAAGTTTAGGTGCCCCAATACGCTGTAACGCCTCTGAATAATCCGGAGTTTGTTTAAGGTTGGGCGTATATACCCCGTGTTTCTTCCAGCTGATCAAGTCATCAGAAACCCAAATATTGATATCAGGTGAAGAATCACTGGTATTGCCCAAAATATAGTACTTTCCGTCTGGCCCTTTGCAGATATCTGGATGGCCTTGATATTCATCAAAAACTCGTTCCCCATTGTTCAAACGTTGCCAATGCAGACCGTCCAAGCTAACGGAGTAATATAATCGCCCATAATCCTCATGGGTCATGTGGGCAAAAAGATAGGCCTCATTTTTTGGCGACTCATTTTGGGAAACCTGCCCCGGTATATCGGGTTGCTGGGCAATTAAGTCCGCAGACCCCATTAGAGCAACTAAAAATAATATGCGACACACCAAGTTCATCTTCAAATTCTGTCTTCTTTCAGTTTGGTTCATGTTGATTGGTTTTTATGGTACGCGTCTGATTTCCCACAAAATCATACACATTGATTTGTTTTACACTTTTTGTGGGGACAAAAATGCCCCTTGAGGACTGGGTTAAATATCCACTACCATACCCTATTTCCCTTCGTTCATTCTTCCCATTATCCAATATCATTTCGAGCGATGTTTCATCGGTTTGAAGCGATATAAATTCGCCCTTTGATGCTACTGAAGTCTTTAGTAATTGTACAAGAGCATCGTTATTGGTGACAACGAAAAGATTTTCATTACCCGCATTTATCATCCCCAGCGCTTTTTGGTCATAATCCAAGTACAGCCCAGAGTTGGATTGCGGAACATAGGTGAAATCCCCATTTCCATTTCCGAACAACAAAGTGCCCAAAGAAGCATTGTATGGTCCTGTGTAGGTTTCAAAAGATTCTGAATTACCCACAAGTAGCACATCTAAAAACCCATCTGCATTAAAGTCATTGGCCAGCGTTCCAAAAACAGGAGAGAACTGCACTTCGTTAGGCAACGGTTTTAGAACAAACTTTGAATTTCCTTTGTTTTCTATGTAGCAACTGCGCATTTCAGTGGCAGAAAGTACAATAGCGCTTTCCAGTTCTTTTTTGCTGAAAATATCATTTATGGAAGCTTTTGAATAAGCATCATATGTTCCAAACCGCTTGTGGGTGAGGCTCAATTGTTCTTGCATTACATCCCGAACAGCCACAGGAACATCCTCGCCGTTTTTAGAGTAGCTCACAATGGGATCGTTGGTGCCATTATGGTCAAAATCTGAGCCATATACTTTTAAAGGCCTATCTGGATAGGCTTTATACTGACTGTTTAACCCAAGATTCCCTGCGATATAATCCATGTCCCCATCTTGATCAAAATCGCCGGCGGTTATGCTGTTCCACCATCCACTTGAATTGGGAATTGTGGCTTGTTCATCCCATTTTAGTGTTCCTTCATGATTCTTAAAGAAGGTTATGGGCATAAATTCACCCGCCACCACTAAATCATACCATCCGTCCAAATTATAATCAGTCCACAAGGCCGCGCTTACCATGCCCACATTTTGTAACCCATCCACCATATGGGCCACATCATTGAAAATCCCATCATCATTTTGCAACAAATAACTGTCCGGTGATTTTGGAAATTCGCCGACAGCAACCCTGCTTCCCCTAAAAATATCCAAGTCTCCATCGCGGTCATAATCGGCGGCTACCACAACACTGCCGCTAAAGCGTGTTTTGGGAATCAGGTTTTGGGACCGGGACATATTACCTTTGCCATCATTTAAATACAACCGATCGTTGTAGATATAGTCATCTTCCTTTAGGTTAACACTGCCGCCACTTACCACATACAAATCATTATCCCCATCATTATCGGCATCAAAAAGAAGCGCACCCATATCTTCCATATTGTTCTCCCCTTGGGGCAAGGCTTCAAATTTTCCCGGTGTTTTTTGAAGGTAGATGGTTCGCAATCGTTTGGAATCCGCTCCTATAAAAATATCATCGAGGCCATTGTTGTCCACATCGGCTATGGCCATGCCCGGAGAAAGTTGGTTGTATTGCTGATGTAGGGAGAAGGTGCGTTTGAACTCATCAAAAGCGTACTCCTCATGTTCGTAGGTCAATCCCAAACTATCTGCTTTCAACAGTTGAAAAACTTGTTGCTCTGAAGGTTGGGCAACCAAATGCTGTTCTTCTTGCGATGCATACTTTATGGTATGAAGGGTATCCGGAGCTAAATCATGTAACTGTTGAATTGTGCCATCGGTCCAAACCACTTCCACCCTAAAACTGGTGTTGTTCCCCAACCCAAATGAGAGTATGGGATCCACAGAGGACATATACCCTCTTACCGGTAGGTTTTCCTGATATTTTAATTCCCCGGAAGGAAGCAAGACCCTCACCTTTGCACCAACTTCTTTACTTTGACCTGTATCGGATTTTAATTGAAGTCGCACAAAATGGGATTCGTTTTTGATTTCAGTAACTTCAGAAGTGGAGGATGAAATAAGCTCGTTTCGGTACAAACTTGCTTCGGAATCGATATTGTTGAACACCAAATCAAGGTCGCCATCATTGTCAAAGTCTGCATAGGCCGCACCATTGGAATAGGTGCTTTCTTGAAGTCCCCAGGTTTCCGAAGCATTTTTAAAGGTTAAATCTCCATTATTCTTGAATATAAAGTTCTGCAGTTGTATTTCTGGAAGCTCATACAGTTTTTTGATTCGATTCTGACGTGCTTCCTCTTGGTTCTTGCCTTGAAAAGCTGCTTCTTGGTTTAGATACACTGCATAATCCAAATTGGTAATATCACGGCGATAGCCATTGGTGACCACCAAGTCTTTTAATCCGTCATTGTCAAAATCGGCCAGCAAAGGAGCCCAGCTCCAATCTGTGGCATGAATGCCGGCTAGCTGGCCTATTTCGCTAAACCGAAGACTACCTTCTTGGTTGTTCCCTTGATTGATTTGCAGGACATTTCTAACATACTCCTCTTGATAGCCAAGACCTTTAGCCATGCTAAAAAAGTCCCTGTTGGTCTTCATGACCATCATTTTTCTTCGCTGCTCCTCTTCAGGCAACATATCCACGACACAGATGTCTGGAAGTCCATCATTGTTCACATCCTGTATGTCCACTCCCATACTGTTGTATGAAGTGTGCTTTAAATACTCAGCAGATTTGTCCACGAATGTTCCATCATGGTTGTTGATCCAGATATTGTCGTTGGAGACAAAATCGTTGGCACAGTACACATCAAGCCATCCGTCTTGGTTTAAGTCTGTTACGCAAACCCCCAATCCATGGCCCTCTTTTAGGATACCTGCACCAAGAGTCACATTTTCAAAGCTTGGATGACCATCTACAAATCCATTGTTCCGGTACAACCGATCATTTGATGGGCTCTCACCATTATTTCGCTTTTTATGTAGTTGGTTTCGACCTGTTTTTTCCATGGCGTTGCTAAGAATGTAGCAATCCAGATCGCCATCTTTGTCATAATCGAAGAAAACCGATTGTATGGAAAATCCATCATCAGCAAGGCCATACGCATTGCTCAACTCTTCAAAAATGGGAATTCCTTCAGCGTTGTTCCCTTGGTTGATGAACAACAGGTTGGACCTTTCTTCTTTAGATCCCGTTGCATGGGCGACGGCCACATACATATCCAACAAGCCATCCTGGTTGACATCTGCCACTGAAACCCCGGTGCACCATTTAGTGGTGGCAACACCAGCTTTTTCAGTAACTTCAAGAAAGGTAAAGTCACCCTGATTGATATACAATTGCGAGGACACCAGATTTCCCGCAAAGAAAATATCTTGAAGTCCATCTGCATTGAAATCCCCTATTCCCACACCAGCGCCGTTGAAAAGCACATCATATTCCAAAGCATTGAGGGTATCACTTTCAAAAGGTTGAATTTGATTATTAAAATCAATTCCTGAGTGTGTACTGGATATCCGTTTGAACATCTTTGGTTGAGCATCATTTTCAGAACAAGCTGCAAAACATAAACAAAGGGCAGTAGCGCTCAAAAGCATGCTCCTTTGCCTTGTTAAAAATGTCCGTATTAAACTGCACCTCCCCATCGATGAAACGATATCTTAATTATCCTTGAAGTTTTAATTGGAGACAAGCACCATTGCTTGATTACGCTTGCAATGGCACTTGCCTTCTCTTTATTAAATTTATTTATCGCTTACCAGCCTGGATTCTGTTCCAACGAACCTCCGTAGGCATCAATTTCCCGCAAAGGAATTGGCAAGTACTCTGATTTTCCCTTGACAAAGTTTTGGAACTCGGTATCAAAATCTGATTCTGCAGCCGAAAGGCTTGGATCAGGACCCGCAAGTTCCGGTCCAGCGATACCATAGCGTACCATGTCAACAAATCTTACACTTTCCCCAGCCAATTCAACCACACGATCGTGGCGTAACTGTAGCCTAAAATCCTCCTGATTCAAGGTCATGGGCAAATCATTCATGTTGGATCGTTGACGGACCAAGTTTGCATATGGAATGGCCTCTGGTGTTCTGCCCAGCTCGTTCAAGGCTTCGGCATACATTAAATACACATCGGCCAATCTAAGCACCCTGGTATTGATTCCTGAAAAGTAGCTTTCATAATCTTGCCAGTAGTTGGTGTACTTTCTCCAAAAACGGTCATTGGGTCCAGCACCTCTTTCAGCATAGGTTTGCCCATATAAAAGTTCACCTGGATGATCATAAGTCATGGTGTACTGCAGACGTGGGTCTTCATTGCCATCACTATCGGTTTCACTCAAGAATTGGTTTAAGAGCCATTTGGTAGGTTGACCATCGGTCCAACCCAAAGGACGAACTCCAAAAAACTGTGCACGCTCACTGGTTTCATCTCCAGAAGCATTGTTATACGTAGGAAAACCACCGGTCTTCCCGTTGTTATTGACAAACTGTATTTCAAAAAGGGACTCTTTGTTGTTTTCGAACTCCTCTGTAAAATTATCCTTGAAATCTTCCATTAAGTCATAAGTTCCTGGTACCATGGCAATGATTTTCTCAAATTCAGCTGCTGCTTCACTCCATTTTTTCTGTTGCAAATAAGACCTTCCTAAATAACCTATAGCTCCACCATACGTTGCACGTCCAGTATCAGCCCCCGTATAACTTTCAGGTAGTCCTGCAGCGGCAGCAATGAAGTCTTCTTCAACTAAAGCCCAAACTTCCTCGATGGTTCCTTGTGGATAACGCGTATTGGCATCCTCAATGCCAGTAACCAATGGAACACGACCCCAAAGTGTAGCCAATTTGTAGTAACAATGCCCTCTTAAAAAATGGGCTTCGGCCACAATTCTGGCCCGTAGCGATTCATCCATTTCTATGTTTGGCACATTTTCAAGCACCTGGTTTGCTTTATAGATGGTTCTATATAATTCTCGCCAAACCTCAAGTAGCCATGGGAAGTCGTAATTTATGTTCACGTGTCTACCCACATTGGCGAGGTCTGTCCATGGACTCTGGCTATAGCCCTCATCCGAGCGCATGTCATAGTCAAATATTTCCCACAGACTGAGTTCGCGGTTCTGGATTCCAGAGTATACTGCATTTATACCAAGTATGGCATCCTCCTCCGTCTGCCAGAACGTATCTGGCGTAGGAGCATTTGGATTCACTTGGTCCAAAAGGTCTTTTTCGCATGAGACGGTCATCCCAAAGAATACCATCAATACTATTATTTTTCTTATTTTTTCCATTCTTTGAAGTTTAAGTTTTTAGTTGATTAAAATCCTATTTGAATCCCCAATATTCCTGTTCTCAATGAAGGGAAATTCCCGTTGTCAAATCCTCTGTTCAAGAAATCACCGTTTCCATTGGCTCCAACTACTTCTGGGTCATAACCGGAATAATCGGTAATGGTGAAAAGGTTTTGTCCTGTCATATACAATCTAAGCTTATTTAAGCTGAGTTTGCTGATGACTGCTTCTGGAAAGGAGTATCCTATTTGTAGGTTCTTTAACCTAAAGTAATCCCCCTTCTCCACATAACGGTCAGAATTCTGGGTAGGGTTAAGTGAAGAATCCAAGTGTTGTGGTCTAGGAATAAGATTTGAAGTGCCCTCACCCGTCCAGAAGACATCTCCGACCAAATAGTTGGCGTTGTCATCATAGCGCTGAGACCACCATTTTTGCTCATTAAAGATGCTGTTTCCAGTAACTCCAGCGAAAAACGCCGTCATATCAAACCCTTTATAACCAAAATTCAAGTTTAAGCCGTATTCAAAATCCGGTAGGGCCTTTCCAACCACGGTTCGGTCATCAAAATTGATGACTCCGTTGCCATCATTATCCACATACTTTACATCACCAGGGCGAGCACCGGGCTGTACACCCCATGCATCAATCTCAGCTTGGTTTTGAAATATACCTGCAGTTTCCAACACGTAGAAAGATGCCACTGGTTCACCAACTGCAGTACGCAAAATCTGTCCTTGTCCAAAAATGGGCAAGTTCCCAGCTTCTTCAACCAAAGCCTTTACCTCGTTCTTCAAGAAAGTACCATTGGCCAAAATCCCAAAACTAAAATCATTGATGACATTCTGGTAACCTAGACTAAGCTCCAAGCCCCTGTTCTGTACCTGACCTACGTTGGCCAATGGGTCGCCACCTGTGTTACCGGAAGACAAAGGTATTGGCACAGCCAATAGTAGATCTTCAACATCAGCTATATAATAATCCGCAGTAAGGCTCAATCTATTTTGAAAAAAGCCCATATCCACACCAATATTGGTGGTGGTTTTGCTTTCCCACCTTAGATTTGGATTTACCAACTGAAGGTTGGTGGCACCAGGAACCACTTGGTTGTTGAGTACATAGTTTTGGTTGTATCGAAGTACGCTTTGGGTCGCGTAATTGTTGATGGCCTGATTACCTACAATACCCCAACTTCCTCGAAGTTTTAGGTTACTGAATACACCGTTGTTTTCCATAAATCCTTCTTCACTAATTCTCCAAGAAGCGGATACTGAAGGGAAATTGGCATACTGGTTGTTTTTACCAAACTTAGAAGAACCATCTCGTCTAAAATTGAACAATAGGGTGTATTTATCATCAAAAGAGTAGTTGAAACTACCAAGAAAAGACCGTAGTCCGGCAACTTCCTCCCTACCTTCAGTACGTGGGCTGGTAGTACCATTATCCTGTACCCAGAACTCTCCACTCAACCCTTCGGTATGGGCAAAATTATAGGTAAAATTGTCTTTTTGGGTAGTGTAACCCACCAATGCAGAAATGCTATGTTTTCCAAATGTCTTGTTGAAATTCAAGGTGTTTTCCGCTAGAATATTGAAAAACTCTGTGTGGCGATCATCCAAAAAGGCTGCTCCGGGAGTATTCTGTCTCAACGCCCCAGCTCTTTGATAGTATTTTTCTCTGATTTGTGCATAATCCAGACCAAGATTCAGTTTATACTTTAAAAATGGGAAAATCTCAAATTCAGCAAATGCGCTACCAAGTACTTTACTGGTAACCGCAGTATTGCTGTAATGTTCTTGTAATCCGATTGGATTGGTCGCGAAAGTTGAATTGTTATCGTCCCCATAGCCATAGCCACTTTCATTATTGGGGTCGTACACTGGTATCGTGGGTAACATCCAGACCACATCAATAAACGGGTTGCCGTTTACCCTGGTTTGAGTGCTTCGGCTCATGGCAATATTTTCACCAAAGGTGAATTTCCCCTTCTTGGTTTGGGTATTGACCCTAATCTGATAACGCTCAAACTCAGGGCCGATGATAGCACCTTCTTGATCGAAGTAGTTCAATGAAATAAAATAGTTTGAATTTTCGGAACCCCCTGAAAGGTTTAGATTATGCTCAGAAATAGTTCCGGTCTTGAACAATTCTTCTTGCCAATCGGTATCCACTCCTTCCCTAAGATTTAGGGGCGCATCGCCATTATTGGTATAGGCAAGATTGTTAATTTCCCTGAACTGCTCGGCATTGGTCAACTTTAATCTTTTGTTTATGGTCTGGAAGCCATAATAAAAATCATAATCCACTTTTAATGGACCCGGTCTTCCTTTTTTGGTTGTTACAACAATGACCCCGTTCATTCCCCTTGATCCATACAACGCTGTTGCCGCAGCATCCTTAAGCACTTGTATCGACTCAATATCGTTTGGGTTGAAGTCAGACCCTAGGGCAGAAATCAACATACCATCCACTACATAAAGCGGAGAATCTTGACCCGAAAATGAATTCAATCCCCTGATTTTTACGGAAGAAGAGGTACCGGGCGCACCAGTTGAGGTAACGGTTACCCCAGCTGCCCTACCCTGCAACATCTGACCGACATTACCAGCGGGAGCTTTCAACATTTCGTCCGTATCCACAACAGATACAGATCCCACAATTTCACTTCGTTTAACACTTTGGTAGCCAATTACCACTACCTCATCCAAAAGGTTATTGTCTTCTGAAAGCACAATGTCAATCGACCTTCTATTATTAACATCTACAAGCAATTGTACAAAGCCAATATAACTCACCGTGAGCTGCCCATCCGCTGGCACGCCATCTAGTTGAAAGTTTCCATCAAAATCCGAAGTAGTCCCTTGCTGGGTACCTTGGATAACAATACTGGCCCCAGGTAATGGAGCACCCTGGGTATCCGTAACGCTGCCCGTAACCGTCAGTTGTTCTTGTGCATGAACATAGCTGTGTGCGCACAACAAAAGGATTGGCAGTAACGCCATTTTAGTTAGTCTAGTTAGCTGTTTTTTCATTTGTCCTTAATTTTAATTTAAAGTTGGTATTCCAAAAAAGCATTGGTTCGTTGTCAATTTATCAATCACACATACTGTTAATTGATATAATTTGAATAAACAAATCAAATAATTTACATATTGATAACACCTATGGATCTGTTCCAATCTATCATACAAATCGTTCATACTTTAAGAAACCGTTAAGGATTTGGCCTTTTTGAAATAAATTATTGCATGTTGAGACAAATTGTTGTGCCTGACCAAAACAAAAAAAGCAACATAAATTATAATTTAACTCTTTGTTTTTTAGCATTTTACAACCAACAAAGCATCTATTTTTTAAACCTTGGGTGTGTGTATAGTACACAAGAATGGACCGACTGGAGAAAAGTTGGTTTGACTGGTTTTTTACACGATTTCTGTATTTCTAGCCCTATTTTACTACGGAGTCTCACCTCTTTTTCAGATAGTGTCACATGGTATGCATCGAAAATAATTAAAAGGAAAGTCTGGCCTACTGTTTAGCAAAGGGGACAGGTTTTATAGGTCAGGCTGGGAGTGGATTGGATGAATTTACCCAAAAGATTACCTTGTTGGAGTGAGTGCTCTATCTTTGGTATTTCTTTACACCAAGTTTTAGCCTAACCATAGGCAAAAAAATGTAAATCAATAGGTTAATCCCATTCCGTGCCATTCTCGCCAATAACAGGGAACGCACTTATGCGTAATCTGGCCGCACCCATGGGAATCAATTCAATTTGTTCAACAGCTTCATCAGATTTTACAGGACTATCCTGTAATTCACTCGCCAAACCGTACTCGTCTATGGTCCAATTTGGGATTACCTTGCCCTTAGCCTTCAGTACAAATGGAGTGGTCTCGGGAGTGAAGGGAAAATTGTCTTTTGGCCATTGTCTTTTTGTCATGGAAAAAGAAGCTTCAGGATTCTGGTCATCCAAAACCAATCCATAGTTCCAGGCTGTGGTCGGATAAATTGAAAAGGAAGGCCATTTACCAACATCGGCATCTTTTTGCCATTTTGAGTCCCAAACCGCTGTCTTATCACTTTCACCCTTTACATATTCCTCGCCTATCTTCAAAGAGAACGTCAAAGGGCCATAATCTACACTTACACTGTTGTGATTATTTTCCCAAGTACGGAGTTTCAATTCCTTCGGAAGTGAAAGCACCAAAGTATCTCCTTTCTTCCAATTTCTATCTAAACGGATGTATTTACCCTGTTCTGCCTGTACATCCATAATTGTATTATTCAGTGCTATGCTTGGAGACTTACACCAAGCGGGTATGCGAAAATATAACGGAAATGAGGTTTCATTTTTAGAGTCGATGATAAAAGTGAGGTCCTCCTCAAACGGATAATTGGATTGCATTGTGATACTGACTTCTTCTCCCTTACCTACTTTTGCAGTTACCGTGTTCGAGGCATAGATGACGGCAGCGAGACCATTATCGGGGGTTGCCATCCAAAGGTTTTCCGTTAAATAGGGCCAACCCTGACCATGGTTATGTTGGCAACAACGCGAACTAAACGGATTCATCATTAAAAAGGGTCCATCATTTTGTATACCTGGTCGGTGGTTCTTGTCGTCGTTCAATACCATATTGGGACTTGTGATGTACCGCAGACTTTTAAAATCGGGCATTAAAGCTGCCGGAAGCAAATTAAAGGCAACCTCCTCGGCATGGTCCGCCCAAAAAATATCGCCCGTTATCCGAAGTAAGTGTTCATCTGAATTCATCTGCTCTACCATGCCACAGGTCTCAATGCCTTGTCTTGGATCATCATAACCTGGCCTTGCATTCTCATCGGCCCCGAACATGCCCCCGGGTACTTGACCAAAATATTTCCTAGCTATCCCAAAATTCTCATACGTAGCCTGCAAATCTTTCGTGTTCTTGCTGACCAAATAATACTGGGCAGGTTCCCTAAAGGCTTGAGCAATGTTGACATTGTGCCAATCAACCAGTTTGCCATACCAATCTGGCCATTCCATCCCTTCACGGACTTCTTTCCAATTCCCAATTTCCTCCAAAGTATTATCCCTTTTTGACCAAGGTGCGGTATTTCTGTGGATTTTCTCTGCAAGCTCTAAAAGCCATTCATCCCCCGTTCTGTTATACAACCAAATAACGCTGTGCAGATTATCCCCTCCGCGAATACGCTGCCAATATTGGGTCTTGGAAAGCAATTCTTTGTCAGGAAGGTTTAATTGGTATCTGAAATATTTGGTCATCAAGTCGATTACCCTTTTATCTTGGGTATATTCATAGTAGGATTGCAGGCAATAGAGCATGATCATATTGCTCCAAAAATCCTGTGTGCCATCCTTTTCAGAAACCATAATGGGCCCAAAATTTCCATCGGGACGCTGACCTGCAATGACCGCCTCAACCCAAATCTGGCTTTCCTTGATCATTTCTTCATCTTCAAGAATATAGGCAGTGTTCAAATACCCCTTTAACCAATAGGGAACTTCTTCCCATCCCCATGATCCATGTCCGTCCTTGGAAAGCCAAGCATTATCATCTTTTTGCAGCCAGGCACTAATTTCACCTAAATGACCCATTAGGCCATCAGCCTGACGTCTTAGACATTCTTCTAGCCAATTGTGGGGCTTAATGGCTCCCAAGGGCAGTTTGATCAAACGACTCGGTACCAAAGGTGTACGATTGCCTGGATAAAGGGTGTTGGTTGCTGTTGAATCGGGAACTTGAACAATTTTGACTTCTACAGTTGGCGTATCCTGTAGGCTATTCTGGCAGGAAATACATATAAATAGCAAAAATGCCACAGACCACTTCAGTTTCTTTTTCAGAATTGCTGTCATAATTTCCTGTCGTATTTTCATATTGTAAAAGATAAACAATTTGGGATGGCCAACCCAGCATCTTGAGGTATTGTAAAATGAATGCTCAAGAAAGGCCTTTCAACGCGTTTTTATGGAATGCTCCTTTACCCCTTCATGTGTAATTTTGACCGGTTTTATGGTTCCGTCGGCATTGAACTCCATTTTATCCATACAAACCACACGATGATCACGGTCCTTATTGGGAATGGGCCTTCTATGATAAACCATGATGTATTCATCAAGACCTGGCTTTTTAATGACCGAATGATGTCCGGCCCCTGTGGCAATATCACCTTCTTGGGTCTCCAAGACTGTTCCTATGCGTTTGTAGGGCCCGGTAGCCTTGTCGGACATGGAGTAGGCAACTTTATAACTCCCGTCCCCCCAACTGCCCTCGGACCACATAAAATAGTATATCCCGTTTCTCAGAAACATAAATGGTCCCTCTACATAGCTTTCAGGTGTGACTTCTTTAAAGAGGGTTCCATCTTCCCAAGGAGTGAATCCAGTAAAATCATCGTTCAGTTTTCCTAGATTACAATGGCTCCATCCACCATAGAAAAAATAGTACGTACCATCGGTGTCTTTAAAAACAAATTGATCTATGGGTTGGGCGTCATTATAAAAATCGGATATCAATGGCTTACCCAAATAGTCTTTATAGGGTCCTGCAGGACTTTGAGCCACAGCGACCCCTATGCCACCATAATGGTTGATATCATTATCGGGGTCATAGGAATCCCTACCTGGTCGCTGAATGTCATTGGCACCAAAAAAAAGATAGTATTCATCGTTTTTTTCAATAATGGAAGGAGCCCACAAGGCTTGCCTCAGCCACTTAATTTGGGTCGTATCCAAAATACGTTCATGCTTTTCCCAGTTCACCAAGTCTTTGGAAGAGAAAGCATCGAAATGGAGCTGTTTTTCAAAATCATCGGAAAACGTTGGAAAAACCCAGTAGGTATCTCCAAAAACCACACCTTCAGGATCTGCGTACCAACCATCGAACAAAGGGTTATGGTTTTCTTTCCCTTGCGAATTTGATGATTGTGCACCAATCACCGTTGTTGTCAACAGCATTATTCCAATTATGCATTCTCTAACTTCTTTATTCATGAATGGCATTGATTATTTCCAGATTGATTTTCTTTACTGCTGAAAAATCCATCTTATCTACCTTACGATCATATGTCATGAACCCGTTGACCTCTCCCTCTACGTCTGTGGTTTGGGTATAAACGGCCGCTGAGAAACCTCTTATTACCATGTTTTTCAATTCCTTTGCATATTTGATATATTCATTGGTGGTCTCCTTGGAGTTTTTAAACTTTATATAGCCCCAGTTATTATCAGGTTTCCAAAGATGTCCTTCCAAAGGAAGCCCGATTCCGCCATATTCTCCCAAGACATTGGTTCGTTCAGCATCATAAAGATACATTTTTGGTCCGGGATAGTGATGGAGGTCCACAATATCACCAGTACGATAGAAGTTCCCTCCACTGGCGGAATTTACAAGTCGACTTGGATCATGAGCCTTTGTCCACTCGGTGATTTCTTCTGTTTTAAACTGACCCCAAGCTTCATTGAAAGGAACCCATACGACAATGCTGGGGTTGGAATACAGGTAATCCATGATATCCTTCCATTCTTTTCTGTAAATCGCTTCCGATTGGCTGCTTCTTTTAAGCTCCGTACCATCAAAATAGTTTCGGTTCTGCCATCTTGGGCTTTTATCACCATTCGGCATGTCTTGCCATACCAATATTCCCAAACGATCACAGTGGGTGTACCAGCGTGCAGGTTCCACCTTCACATGCTTTCGGATCATGTTGAATCCTAATTCCTTTGTCTTTACGATATCATATTTCAGGGCTTCATCGGTTGGAGCGGTATAAAGCCCATCGGGCCACCAACCTTGGTCCAACGGACCAAACTGAAAGTAATCTTTATTGTTGAGTTGCATTCGGACAACGCCATACTGGTCTTTCTGCATGGAAATCTTCCGCATCCCGAAATAACTTCTCACCTCATCCACCACCTTTCCATTACTGATCAGTTTTGCGGTGAAATCATATAAAAAGGGAGATTCTGGGGACCAAAGTTTAGCATTTGGCACATTGAGCATCAAGGATTCCCCCACAGAAGATTTTGCAGTAGCTATGCCATTATCACCATCTAAAACGCTCACTTCAATGATATCACCATAAGTACCACCAACAATATCTGTCTCTATTTTTACCGTACCATTATCTATATCAGGTACACTTTTAATACCGTCAATACTTTTTTGGGCCACTGGTTCCAACCATACGGTTTGCCAAATGCCTGTAACTGGGGTATACCAAATGCCTTCGGGTTCCTTCACCTGTTTGCCCCTGGGTTGTGGACCATCGTTGGTGGGATCCCAAACTTTGACCACTAAATTTTGTTCATTGTTGCCCAAAAACGGGGTAATGTCAAGGGAGAAAGGTGTGTATCCTCCTTCGTGGGAACCAATTTTTACGTCATTAAGCCATATATCAGTTCTCCAATCCACTGCACCAAAATGCAGTAGAACGTTTTTACCGTTCCACCCTTCGGGTACAGTGAAAGAGGTGCTGTACCATACCTCCTTGGATGCCCCTACTTCCTTCATGACCCCAGATAGGCTGCTCTCCACTGCAAAAGGCACTAAAATCTTTCCATCATATCGGGTTGGTTGAGATGCTCCTTTAGGCTGAATGGCATAATCCCAAAGCCCATTCAGATTTTTCCAATCGGCCCGCTCCATAATCGGGCGAGGGTATTCTGACAATACATTGTTAGGGTTGATTTTTTCTGCCCATTCTGTTTTGATTTTGTTACCCGCAGGTTTCCATTGTGCCGAGAGCTGAAAACTCAACAAAACAGTAAAGAGTATCGTAATTGTGTTTCTCATGTTTAATGCTATTAGGGTCATTTTTACTTTGTGTTGGAAATAGTGTCGTTGCTCCATTGAATTGATTATAAAACTCAACGGAATCCATAAAGCATTCCAAGTACCATATTTCTGTGGTGATGGGCGCGATAATTTGTTTCAAAATATATCACAATCCGTTCAAAAAGTGCATTTTCCTGAATCTTGATTGGAATTATGCAACAATTTGAAGCAAAATGACACGCTTTGTTGTTCTCTAAATCCATAATATTGTAAAACAGCAATGAGGTCTATGATGAAGGGTATTTGGTTTGGTTTTTGGATGTTCCTTTGCTCATTTTATTGGGTAACCGGACAAGAATTTTATTTCAAGAATTACAAAGCAGAGGATGGTCTTTCCCACAATACCGTTCTCAGCTCTTTACAAGATGAGCGTGGCTTTTTATGGTTTGGGACCAAGGATGGTCTTAACCGTTTCGATGGATATTCTTTCAAGGTTTTTCAATATGATGCCAACAATCCAAAAAGTTTGGGCAGTAATTTTATTGAATGCCTACATGAATACAAGGGCAAATTATGGGTAGGCACAGATAGTGGACTGTTCAGTTACGATGAGCGTTATGAAAGCTTTGAGGCCATTGATGCCTCAATGGGTCTTCCCATTCTTGATATAGACCATGACGATCAGGGGAATCTTTGGTTTGTATCCGGGCAATCTTTGGTCAAGTATGAAGTAGAGACCCAGAAATCCACCCGTTATGATGCCGAAAAGCATTTCCATGTAGAGGATATCACCAGAGGTGCTGATGGAAATATCTGGGCTGCCCATGATAATTCCCTACATTGGTATGATAGCGATTCAAAGAGTTTCAAAAATTTCAATATTACCCTAAATGAATCAAATGCCCCATCATTACGGATAAGTAAAATAGAAGCACTTGATAGCTCTACTTTATTAGTGGGGACCCAAAGTCACGGCTTACTTTCTTTTGACACTTCAAACCAAAACGTGACCAAGCTTTTGTATGATGATGAAGATCAGTTGTATGTAAGGGGCATCTCTGTAAAAAAAGAGGATGAGCTTTGGGTGGCAACGGAATCAGGGCTTTTTATCTACAATATAGAAAATGGGACATTCATCAACCTAAAAAAAAGCATCAACGATCCTTACGCCCTTTCTGATAACGCTCTTTACTGTGTTACCGTTGACAATGAAGATGGTGTATGGATAGGCAGCTATTTTGGCGGGATCAATTATTATCCCAAACAATACACGCAGTTCAATAAGTTTTTCCCGATACCCGGAGAAAACTCTATCAGCGGAAATGCGGTTCGGGAAATCATCAAAGACCGCTTTGGGAATCTTTGGATTGGAACCGAAGATGCCGGGCTCAATAAATATGACCCAAGAACAGGGCTTTTTACAAATTATGCCCCATCAGAATCGGACCAAACACTTTCCTATTATAACATCCATGCTCTTTTTCCCAATGAAAACCGTTTATGGGTGGGTACTTTCCAGCATGGGCTCGACATCATGGACATTACCACCGGAAAGGTAGTAAAGCATTACGGAAAGGGTGATGGCCATGGACTTTCCAGTGATTTCATTTTCAGCTTGTATGAGGACGATTTTGGGAACCTGTTTGTGGTAACAGATTCCGGGATTCAAACCTACGACTACGAAACCGACATGTTCTCCACCATTGATGCCTTTTCCGAAGACACACATTTTACTGCCGTACTAAGAGATGATGATGGGGTACTTTGGGCGGGTACCTATTGGGACGGTCTGTTTACTTTTAACCCCAAAACCAAAAAGAAACGGATTTATAGACACGACATAAATGATCGGAACAGTATTAGCGGGAACAATGTCAATGGAATATTTCAAGATAGCAGCAACCGTATTTGGATTACCACAGAATATGGACTTAACCTGTATCGAGAAGAAACAAATGATTTTAAAACCTATACGGTTGGTGATGGTTTTCCCAGTAATGTGTTCTACTCCATAATTGAGGTTGGGGAATGGTTATGGATCAGTACCTCTAAAGGTTTGGTTGAATTCAACCCAGAAACCGAGGAAAAACGAATTTATTCAAAGGCCAATGGTTTGCTGAGCGATCAGTTCAACTACAATTCCGCCTATAAAGATGATAATGGAACGCTTTACTTTGGAAGTGTTGCGGGCTTGGTAAGCTTCAATCCTTCAAGTTTTAAAGAGAATTCCGAACAGTCTCCAATTTATCTAACGAGCTTGCAAATAAATAATACGGAAGTCAATGTATCCGATGAGGATTCTCCTTTGCAAGAATCATTGATTTGGGCCGATAAAATTAATTTAAAGCCCAATCAGGCATCCTTTAGTATTGGTTTTGCAGCCTTGGGCTATGCTGCTCCAGAGACCACGGAGTACTGGTATCGGATGGATGGTTTGAACGACGATTGGATTAGCCTTAAAAAGAGCCATAATGTGTCTTTTACCGAAATTCCAGCAGGAAATTATGTGTTCAAGGTTAAATCCATGAACTATGATGGTACTTGGAGTAAAGAATCCAAGGCTTTGCAAGTAAAAGTTTTTCCCATATTCTGGAAAAGCAACTTGGCCTACGCCCTATATACTTTTTTGATTGCAACCTTGGCCATACTAGGGTTTAGACTATATCACCAACGGAATAAAATTAAAAATATCCAGCGAATCCGTCAATTAAACTATAAAAAGGAAAAAGAACTGTACGAGGCCAAAATTGAGTTCTTCACCAATATTTCACACGAAATACGTACCCCGCTGACATTAATAAAAAGTCCGTTGGAAAAAGTGCTCAACAAAGTGAAGGAATTGCCGGGCGTATCCGAAAATCTGAACATCATTGAAAAGAACACCAACCGCTTGTTGGACCTCGTGAACCAGTTGTTGGATTTTAGAAAAACCGAAACCGAACGGGTAAACCTTACGTTTGTGGAGACCAATATTACAGAGTTGGTAAAAAAGACTTTGGAACGCTTTAGTGAAGCCATTGAAGAGCGGGAAATCGATTTTAAATTGAACACAAGCGACCATGACATCTATGCCTATGTGGATGCTGAGGCCCTTCGGAAAATACTGAGCAACCTATTTGGAAATGCCATTAAATATGCTGACGAAAATGTCACAGTACACCTAAAAACAAGTACAGAGGGGTTGGTATTGACCATTGCCAATGATGGAAATTTGATTCCCACGCATTTAAAAGAAACTATTTTTGAACCTTTCTACAGGGTATCCGGAGTCGAGAATCAGTCAGGAACTGGAATTGGGCTTGCATTGGCCAGATCACTTACAGAAATGCACCAAGGAAGCTTAACGCTGGATACCAGTAATGGAACTGAAAACTGCTTTGTGTTGGTATTGCCTATCCGTCAAGAAAAGGAATTTGTGCTTTGGCCCAAAAGAATTGACCAAAGGTTTCAAAATGAGGAACCGGAAGAAAGTCTGAAAGTGTTTGGGAAAACAAGTATTTTACTGGTGGAAGACAGTGAAGAATTACTGGATTTCATAGCCAAGGAACTGAAAGAGGAATATACCGTATTCAAAGCTTCAAATGGTGCCATTGCCCTTCAAATCTTGGAAGTGGAAAACATTCATCTTATCATCAGCGATGTAATGATGCCCGGCATGGACGGTTTTACGCTTTGCAAGAACTTAAAGACGAATCTGGAAACAAGCCATATTCCCGTAATCTTACTCACATCAAAAAGTGCGATGGCCGCAAAGATGGAGGGGCTTGAATCTGGCGCCGATGCCTATATGGAAAAGCCTTTCTCCATGCGGCATCTAAAGGTGCACATTGCCAATCTGTTGGAAAACCGCAAACATATTTTGGAGCATTATACAAGTTCACCCCTGGCACATATCAGAAGTATAGCCAATACAAAAACCGATGAAAATTTCATCAAGAAGTTGGATGAGGTCATATACGAGAATATGGCAGACCATGAACTTAACGTTGAAGTTTTGGCAGAGATCATGAACATGAGTCGATCAACCTTATATCGCAAAATCAAGGACATATCCAACCTAAGTCCCAATGAGCTGATCAATATTACCCGGCTAAAGAGGTCTGCCGAACTGTTAAAAACAGGGAAGTATCGCATTTTTGAAGTAGCTGAAATCGTAGGATACAATTCGGCTACCAGTTTTGGACGGAATTTTCAGAAGCAATTTGAAATGACCCCTACCGAATACATGCAAGGAAAGCCCTGAGTTAAATGTATTCAGTCTAAAGTGGAGGTGGCAGAATATGGGAATGTTTTATAAGAATTATAAGCCAGCCTAAAATTATTGTGCTTTTAAAGCAACGATGACTGAAATCCCATTTACATCCTTACTTATTTACTTGCTTCAAGCCTTTTAACTTTCGGTTAAAATGGATAACGTATGTCGCATTGAACCCAAAATTAAGGTTAGGGTTCTTAAAGTTGAAATTATAATTTGTTCCTGTGATAAAGGCATCTTCAACAATATGTGAGGCATTTGTAAGCATAAATTGGAGCATTACATCCCCAAGCTCCCAATTTAGCCCTATACTGAAAGGGCCGTAAGTATCATAGGATTTTTTTGGATTAAACACTGTATAGTATTCCGAAACCAAAGAAAGATGCCCTCCCAATTTATACCTTCCTCCAAAACCGATTGCAAAATGATTCATTGGGTCTTCTTCAGAATATCGCATCCCTTTGTGTACAAATGTGGGGGCTATTTGAAATGAAAAATCTGGGGTAAACTTTCTTGCAACAAGTGCTTGTGAGGTAAAAGACAATCTGCCGGAAAAACTATCTTCCATATTTGGTGCCGTTATGCCTTCACTATAATAACTGGCATTCTGAAAAAGCGTGATACTGAACGGGGAGCCTTCTGTATCATTCCGTTGCCTAACAAGTCTGTATTTTAGATATCCGTCAAAGAGTCCGTCCCATGTACTTCCTCCAAAACCGATAGAAAATCTATCGGAAATACCATATTCCAATGCAATGCGTGCATTCATTTTATCCGCCCCAAAACTTTGGGAATATAGGCTCGGGGTATTCCAAAACCGGTTGGCCACTGAAACCTCCAAAATTCCCTTTTTTCGCGTTTCAATGGAATGCCCATAGGAGATCCTTGTGGCCTTAAAGGTTGCCAAGGTATATTGCGGAAGGTCCTGCTGTTCCTCATCCAATATCTCCAATAGGCCTTTTTGGGCCATGAGGTCATTGGCTACAAGTACCAAAATGAATAAAAACAAAATCCTCTTAATCTTCATAGGGCAAACATTCAAATCTAAAATCAACAGATACTGTTTTTGCTATATTCCCGGCCAAAAGAGGCGGTATTTTTATCTCGTAATCCTGTACCACAGCTTCAAAAGTACCTGATAGCACATAATTCTTATCCACTTGCTCTATCCTGGTTTTGATTTCCAGTTCCTTTGTCACCCCATGCATGGAAAAGTTTCCCTTTACAATTTTAGTCTGATCATTACCCGAATCAGGATCAAAATCAAGCATTTCTCCTTCAAAAGTGGCTTTGGGGTAAATGTCAGATTCCACGTAACTTTCGTTGAAATGTTCCCGCATCAATGCTTTTTCAAAAATAAAAGCGTTCATCAGCATGCTTACCGCAATCTTACCGCTCTCAAGATCAACGATACACAATGCCTGGTTATTTTCGGCTTTTATGTTTTCCACTGAAGTATACGAGAAAAAGGCCACATGTCCCTGGCGGGCAATTACCTTTTGCGCCACCAATTGCTGGCTTACCCAGAACATGTTAAAACAAAGTAATATATACTTAATCATTTGCTTGACTGAAGGTGACAACACAATCCAAAAATACGGCGTCTTTGAGATACCCCTTGAAAATACCCTTTATTTTGACAGAATCGTTGGGTTTAAGCTGAGATACCACCTTTCTTTGATGTGACACCATATCGCATATAATATAAGGAGGACTGTCATTGCTTCCTTTTAACAATACGGTTATTCGTCCGTTAATGAAATTGGTTTCTTTAACATGACCTGTCACCTCAATAATTCGTTCGGTATTTAAGCTGTCTTTCCATGCTAGGTTTCCGTCATTTAAAACAGACAATAGATTTTGTGCCGAAATCTCCACTTCAGGAGTGGCCTTACGTATATCTGTCTTTTTGGTATCCAATAGTTTCCATAGCCCAAATAACAACACCGCCGCAAGAAGGGTTGAAAAAACCATGGATTTTACTTTTATGGACATTTTGGAAAGTTCTACACCAATGATAAAGATAAGGCTAGACATTAATTAAAAAACCAAGACCCGGTCTGGATCTTGGTTTCTTTAATAAAAATTCCCTTTTTCAATCTACTATGTTGAGGGTTCCTGTCATGGGAATATGGAACTCGCAAACATAAAATAAGGTATCTGGAGCATCATTGGGAACCGCAAAGGTCACCGTACCCGATGCTGTACCATTATTTGTCACTCCATCATTATAGGTATCTCCTGTACCAATGCTTTGAACCGTTTTTATCCAAAAGGGATGACCGGGTGCACTCACATTGAATTCATAGGTGTTGCCTCTTTGTAAAGTTAAATCTGGATTCACGGCACCGCTGAGACCATCACCATCCAAGACATAAGCGGATGCTTCCTGATTGGCTACATCATAAGAAATTGTAGTTGACGGCGGTTCTGGTGCGGTTTCAGTATCAGAATTAGCAATGGGCCATATTCCTGCAGAAGGGAAACCTACCCCGTAATTGTCTCCGCGTTCTTCATCTTGGCCAAAGTAATACAATGGCCATCCTTTATAGGTTAATTGTTGTCTTCCAAATACATCTATTGAACCAAAATCCCCGGATGAGAATGTACTGGGCACCTCCATTAAAGTTTCCTCAAAAATGGGCCATACCCCATTGTTGGAAAAATCATCGGCAGTAAAGTTGTTTACTCCATTTTCATCGTTGGAAAAAAGATACAGGGTGTTGCCATACGCATCGGTCATATAAAAGGTCTGCTCATCCCCCGGTTCATAATTGCTGGTTAAATTGGTTTCGACTCCGCCAGAATCCCTACCAACCAATTGGGCCCTTACCTTCATCACCGAATAATCAGGTTTGGCAACGTACCATACATCGTTGAAACCATCACCGTTCACATCACCTTCCACACTATCATCGGCATAGTAGTATAAAGGCCACCCTTTGTAGGTGGTTTGCATGGCACCATCAGTTCTTGTAATTGTACCAAAGTCACTGCTGTCCAAACCTTCATCCAAGGTTAAATCCGAAGCGTGGAATACGGGCCAAACACTCAAACAACCATCAATACAATTGGATTCACCCTTACTGTCTAAGGAGAAAAAATACAAGGTTCTTCCATCAGTATCTGTCAAAATGCTTCCAAATGTTCCATTGCTGACCAACCTCACACTATCGGGGTCATCCATTGGTGGCATATCATCATCTGGTGGGGAATAATCATCTGTTGGATCTCCACCAACGGGACCATCATCGTTCATCCCTTCATTATCAGAACTGGAAGAGCATCCCAAAACAAATAACATTACCAGAAAAAAAGTGATTTGATTTTTCATTTTCGTTTTTTTTAGTTGTGTTTTATTCAAATGAAGTATTAATTACAATCCTGTCACAAAAAACCTTGGTGAAGGCGAATTATGGCTTATAAAAAGGAATTTTGGAGCTTGAAATTTGACGGGTTTAAAAAATCCGAAGGAGATTAAACCCAAAATAAATATCGGCCTTGCCCCAGTCCCCTGTTGCTTGGTTTAAAAATGTATTGATGTTCATGGGTTGGGCATTGGTAAAGTGCAATTGGAAAACGTGCCCCCCTGTTTCAATATCCACCCCAACAGATAATGGGTTTTTGAACGGCGAATTGGAAGCCCTGTTCAAGTGAACCCCGTAATCCGCGTTCAAGGAAACCCTGTTTGAAATTTTATACCTTCCTCCCAATCCAATGGCGTATTGCGAATTATCCTGCTCGTCCAAAGACACCAGATTGTCATGAAAAAAAGTGGGAATGGCTTCGAGGGATAACTTTGGGGTCATTTTTCGTGAAATGAGAATTTGCATTGCATAGGACAACCTATGTTCAAATGTAAGTCCCGGTAGATTTTCCTTCTCCAAAGCGCCATTCAATAGAATGGTGTTGAACGAAACAATGCTGAAAGGTGACCCATTTTGGCTTTGCCGTACCAATCTGAGCTTTAAGGAACTCTCATAGGTTTTTTCAAAGGAACTTCGGGATATACCCAAGTTGATGCCATCTGTAATACCATAAATGAAATTCAATCGGGTTACGGCCTGATCCAGCCCAAAAAATTCTTCAATTCCCGGTTTAATGCTTCCAAATCTATGTGACACCACAAAATACAACCTTCTTTTGGGCACCATTTTAGTGGTTTCAAAGTTGACAATCTTTAACCCCTTAAAGGCAGCAATCTCATAATCATCCTGGACAGAAAGTGTATCTATTTCATCCAATAGATCATCTTGTGCTGCAACCCACAAAGGTGCTAGAAGCAATGCGAAAATTATTTTTTTCATGTTCAAAGGTTCTGGTTTTTTTGGTTATCTATTCTTGAATTATTGTCGCTTGGTCCAACTTTACTTCGCCCAGTAGGTCATCATAACCAATGCATCGTCCCTTTACGGTAATACTGTCCCCTTTTTCAAGTTCAGGGTTTGAATCCATAAGGTTTACCACCACACCATCCCCCAACGTAATGGTACTCCCATCGATGGCTATTATTCTTCCAAAGGTTTGGACCACCTTATCCCCATATTTTTTAGCGTTTTCTTCACTGGACATTTCATTTACCAAGGCTTTGGCCGATAGCGTAAAGTCAACCCTTTGGGTTGCAATGTTTCTTGGCTCGGGGAACAGCGTTTTGTAAACAACAACTATTACAATGCCCAGTACCAAACCTATCGCCATCAGTATTGTTCTTTTATTCCTCATGATCGCCGGTTAGTTTAAAATCAAGTTTCACCATTACTGTTTTGGCTATTTTGTTCTCAACTATTTTTGGAATCTCAATATTGAAATCCCCTGGAACGACGGTGAAACTTCCCCCAATGGCCATGACATTATCAATCTTTTGAATTTGTACGGTGGGTTCAATTGTCTTTGCAATCCCCCGAATTTCCAGCGTCCCCTTAATCACATACTCCTGGGTGGTGCTATTGGCTTTGTCAATATTAAAGCCCATAATTTCTCCCTTGAAAAGGGCCTTGGGGTATTGGTCTGATTCCATATAGTTCTCGTTAAAGTGCTCCTGCATCAGGGGATTCTTAAACTGGAAGCCCCTTATAAGGGCCAATGCAGCTATCTTGTTGTTGGAGGCATCAAACAAAACCGAAACGGATTCGTTCTTTGCCTTGACGGGTTCAAACAGTTTTTCGGAAGCTTCAAAAACCACTATGCCCTTACGATCCACGTACCGTTCCTGACCATAGGAAATCCCGAGATTCAATATTCCAATCAAAAGTCCTAGCACCCTTATTTTTATCCAAATACTTCCCATACGTTTGTTTTTAATCTTCCAAAAGACCATCGGTTATCCATTGCTCCACCAAATCAATAGTGGCTTGGGGCAACCGACCTGAAGGAGGCATCGCCCGTGCCTCGCTGGTCTGCCTGCTGATTGCTGTGAGCAACAAACCGCTTTCTGCCCTAGTTTTTACTTCGTTGTAGGTGGTCAATGGGAAGGGAGCTCCATTTACCGGGGGGTTGGAATGACAACTGAGGCAGTTATTACTTATAATGGACTTGATGTTGTCGTTGTAGGTGACCAATTCATTTTCATTATTTGGAGGATCCATCAAATCGCTCTCACTGTCATTGGAACAACCCCAAAACAAAAGGGCAAAAACTAGAGCTGGAACTAAATGTTTCATGACTGATTTTTATATTCCAAAACAATCAATTGAAAGGAAGGCCTGCAATTAAACTTTGGTGAAGCGGAATTATGAGGGGTGAAAAGGAAAAATCGGGATTAAAGATTCTTGAAAATTCTCTCTGAAACATGATGCTGCGTGTTATGCATCTTTGAACAACATCCCCATAAGAACTAATTGCTATCTTGTACAGAAATTGCTAAAGCACAATGAGGAAAGACAGGCTATACTTGCTCACATTTTTGTCTGTGGCCGTTATTTACCTAGTCGTAATTATGGTGGCCACGTCCTACTTTTTGGAAGACACCACGTATGAGCTGATTGATTCACAGCTGGAGTCTGGCCGGAAGGAAACCAAAACTTTTGCCACATTGGTGGGCAATGAATTGTTGAACGGCACGCCGAAGGATACTGTTGTGGAACAGGTTCAGGATGCCTTGCAGGATACCCATCAGAATAACGTGTTTTTAAGTGTTATTGATTGGTCTGGCAGAATTGTTAGCCATCCTGAAATACAAAATGTGGGACAAAGTGCCCGTTCGGAGGAGTCATTTGTCTCTTCTGTGGCCGATAATTTGACCGCGGATGAATTCTATAAAATCTATAAGGAAGCGGATAGGTCGGAAGATGATTCAGAGGTAATTTTTATGTTTCCTATTGAAAATTCCGATTGGATCGTTGTATCCCACATCAATCTTAAAAAACTCAATGCCAAAATAGAGCGGCTCAAGTACCGCTTTTATACAATTTTTTTCATTATCGGACTGGTGATCATCCCAACTTTTGTGATGACCACACGCTATATTGGGGGTATTTATGAAAAACGCCTGGAACTGCAAAAACAGCAATTGGAAGATGAAGTATTGAACCTTTCAAAACTGAACAGGGCTGTTGGTGATTACCAGCAAAAGGTCACAGGAAATCCGAATTCCAACGCCACCAAAAAAAGAATTCTAACTCAACTGAAAAATGAGCTTCTCTCCGTTCCCATAGAAGAAATTGCCCATATCTATACCGAGAATTCCATAACGTATGTAGTTGGTATTGACGGAAAAAAATCGACTACCAATTCCAGTTTGGATGAGTTGATTTCCCATCTGGATGAAACCATATTTTTTAGGGCAAATCGGCAATTTATCATCGCCATTTCCAGCATCGATAAGATTGTAAAGTATGGCAATAGCCAACTTAAGATATTGGTCAACCCAGAAACCAATGTTGATATTTTGATCAGCAAAAACAAAGCCGCCGAATTTAAGAGTTGGCTTAACTCCTAGTTACTATTAGCTAGAATCATCCTTAATAAAAGGCCACTTTCTCTGAAGTTTTTAGGGATGTTAAATTTTGGGAATCTTGTAAAGTTTTAAGCCAAAGCATGACTGTTTAATGGTAAGCAATGATTTTTTACGATGTTTAAAACATCCATTCCACCATTAAAAAGTAGGTTAAGCCATGAAAAATGTACTTATAGTTGAGGATGATCTTGAAATTGTTCGTTTACTACAAATACATCTAAAGGACTTAGGGTGCGATGTTATAAACGAGACCAATGGAATTGCAGGTCTCAGCAGAGCATTGAAAAAAAATCCCGACCTCATCATCTTGGATGTTATGCTCCCAGAAATGGATGGCATTGAAATATGTCAAAAATTAAGGGCAAACAACATCACTACCCCCGTTATGATGCTTACTTCAAGATCTGAAGAAATAGACAAGGTCCTGGGCCTTGAGGTTGGAGCAGATGATTACCTTACCAAACCCTTTAGTGTTCGGGAATTCATTGCCAGGGTCAAGGCCATTTTTAGACGCCAGAAATTGGATAACCTTGAACAGACCTTGCATAACAATAAAATACTACAGTTTGAGACCCTGCTCATTGATATTGAAATGCGAAAGGTGCTTTTAAAGGGTGAAAAAGTGGAACTTTCCCCCAAGGAATTTGAATTGCTGGTACTACTGTCATCCAACCCCGGCAAAAGTTACGACCGTTCTAAATTATTGAACATGATATGGGGGTATGATTTTCGTGGCTATGAGCACACAGTGAATTCACACATCAATAGGCTTAGATCCAAGATAGAACCCGATATGGGCAAGCCCAGGTATATTTTAACCACATGGGGTGTTGGCTATAAGTTTAATGAAGAGCTTGTTAAAGCCTAATTGCTACAAAATGGGAACCCGTAAAGTACTTACCACCAAGTTTGTTGTTAAGTTGATACTTACCTTTTTTACCATCATCCTAATGGCAGGGATTGGATACACCGTCACCTCAATTTACTTCTCAAATCAATATTTCTACGAAACCACACAACGGTTAAATGCAAGTCTAGCTAAAGATCTTGTTGCCGAAAAATTCAGCAACACCAAACCTTTCGATTCCAACGGAACGGTAAACAAAGTGCTTTTTGGGGATATTATGCACAATATGATGGCGGTAAACAGGGCCATTGAAGTATATCTATTGGATGATCAAGGGTATGTGCAATACTCTGTGGTTTTAGATCATAATATCCCTGAGACCAATCAAAAAAAAATTGATCTCGCTCCCATACACAAATTCATAAAAGACGATGGACGCAACTATATATTGGGTCAAGACCCCAAAGATTTAACCCACCAAACCATTTTTTCTGCAGCAGAGTTCAACCAAAATGGGCACAAAGGATATGTATACATCATTCTGGCGGGAGAAGATTTCTTAGCGGCGCGAAGCGATTTGTTCAATGGGTATTTGATGCATATAGGTCTTGGAGGTTCTTTACTCACCCTCTTTTTTTCAACTTTTCTGGGCATACTAGCCATTTGGCACCTCACACGAAGCCTTAGAAAAATCATTTACGCGGCCAAGCGCTTTCAGGAAGGGGATTTAAAATATCGAATTGAAAATGCAGATAACACGGATTTGGCCAATGTGGCCACCACTTTTAATAGCATGGCCGATACCATTCTTTCGGATATTGAAAAAATAAAATCCATAGACCAACTAAGACAGGAGTTGATCGCAAATATCTCGCATGATCTTAGAACGCCTCTTTCTGTTGTTCAAGGCTATATTGAAACCTTGCACATGAAAAATGACCAGCTATCCGTTGAAGAGCAGAAAGGATATTTAAAAATAATTTCTTCGGGCAGCGAACGACTCTCCAAATTAATTTCGCAATTGTTTGAATATTCCAAACTGGAATCAAACCAAATTCAGCCGCAGAAAGAACCGTTCCTGATCGGTGAACTGGCCAATGACATCCATGGGAACTATTCCATGCTGGCCAAAAATAAGAACATCACTCTGAGACTATCCATGTCAGATGACATTCCGTTGGTTTTTGCAGATATTTCATTAGTGGAACGGGCCATTCAAAACCTGATGGACAACGCTCTAAAATTTACCCCCGAAAACGGTGAGATCGTGATGAAGATAATCCCCCTGGAAACCCATGTGGAAATAGTCATCCAAGATTCAGGACCAGGCATTGATAAAGAAAGTCAGGCATTGATCTTTGAACGGTACAGGCAAACCAAAATTGGAAAAGAAAAGGAAGGTTCTGGATTGGGGCTGGCCATCGTAAAAAAAATCATGGATATTCATGATAGTGAGATCACTGTACTGAGCAACCCAAATGAAGGAACAGAATTCAGCTTTGAACTACCAATTTACGGTGCTGTTTAAAGCGATTTCTTGGCGAAATCAAAGTTGATTTATCTTAATTTGGAAAGATCATTATCCTTCTTAAAACTGTAGAGATCGTACCACTCATTAACCTTCTCCCCTTTATTATACTTTTCCGCTGAAATTAATTTTTCATTCTCATAGCGCAAACAATAGCCGTCCTTTACACCTTTGGTCAGTTGGCATTTGTGATCAATGGTACCTCGCGCATCATAAAACAGCCACCAATGCTCCATTTTCCCTTTAATAAAATGCCCCTCCATTTCCAGAGCCCCATTACTGCCATAGAAATACCAATATCCCGTCTTACTATTGTTTTTATAGTGACCTTTTTTCATAAGGGTCCCGTTGGAATAATAATATTTCCAGTATCGTACTTTATCATTTTCCTTTACCCAACCCTCGTATTTAAGTATACCCGATGGGTAAAATTCCTTGACGTATCGCTCGGAAACATTATCGCTCACGCCAATAAGGCTAAAAAGAAAATAAAACAGGAGATGCGTAATTTTCAAAATTTATTTTTTTGCTATTGCCCGAATTGGCAACAGACAATTTGAAGCGAAGTAACGCTAAAAACATCACGAAAAAATCACCAAATCATAGAAGAAGTTTATTTGGCCCTAATTCAACTTGCCATAATCCGTAAACTACTTTCTGTATCTGGGCAATGAAGATTTGATGATTTTGTGATATCTCTGGGATATGTTCATAATTACTTTGACCTAGTAATAAAACAGTTTTGAAATAGATTCAATGTAACTATGAAAACAAGAAACTTTTTGATTATCTGCGCTTTGACAATGGTATTTTCGTACGGTTTTGGTCAAGGTACTTCCATTTTTTTTGAAAGAGCCGATTCATTCTTTGGCCAATATGTGAAAGATGGTAAAGTGGATTACCGCCAAATTCATGCAAACCCTGAAAAACTGAACAGTCTGTTGGAATTGGCCAAAAATGTAACGGTGGCAAAGACCAATCCAAAAACCTACCAAGCTTTTTGGATAAACGCTTACAACCTATGCGTTATTAAGGGAGTGATGGACAGCTACCCAATTGACTCCCCCTTGGATGTCCCCGGTTTTTTTGATACGAAAACCTATTTCATTGGCAATGCGGCCAGAACTTTGAATGAAATAGAGAACAATTTGCTTCGGGCCAACTTTCCCAATGAGCCCCGATTTCATTTTGCCCTGGTATGCGCTGGTCTGGGGTGTCCACCAATTATTGATAAAGCGTATTTACCGCAAACACTGGAGAGGCAACTGCAAAAGCAGACAGAACTTTCGTTGAACAATCCGCATTTTGTCCGTATTGATGGCAAACAGGTCGGTTTATCCCAAATTTTTGAATGGTATGCGGGCGATTTCACTAAAGATGGAAAAAGTTTCATCGACTTCGTGAACATGTATAGAACCAAAAAATTAGACCCTGCCTTGGAAGTTGTTTTTTACCCCTACGATTGGTCTTTGAACAAAATGGAATAATACTCCATTTCAACTGGCCAACATTTAAAAATCCACCTGAATTCTTTTGTTATATAACCGTGATTTTTCTGTGATAGGTTACCCATAGGTTTGGAGTCGAAATTCACAGGGACCACAACAGATCTACTGTCAATTTCAAACAACAAACTAAAAATAATTAAACCTAAATTGATGAAAAGAAAATTTGTAGCATTAACGAGTATTTTTTCGGTATTTGCCTTTGTATTGATCGGTTGTTCCGATGACGATTCTGAAACAATTACCATTGACACCGCACTGCCCGTCGGTAATTTTGAAGTTGACAGGCAAGGAGACTTGGTTGCTGAAAGCGGAACTCCCACCCAAGGTACGGTTCAACTGGGAACTGACTCAGAAGGAACTGACTTTTTGCGTTTCTCCGACGATTTTACCACAGAACTTGGCACAGGAACCGTGGCCATATTCTTGTCCACATCTGCTACGTACACTGCAGACCCTGCCAATGGGAATCCAGATTTACGCTTAATTGGCAATGTGGCCAGTAATGGGGAAATGTTCATTAAACTGGACGGTGCCCCGGAAGCTAAATTCACCCATATCATTCTATGGTGTGCCACCGCAAGCATTCCCTTCGGAAACGCCGAACTTCAGTAGATAACCACATACTTAAACAATTGCCTTCGGAAAGTAGATTATGGCAACAGATGGTTTCCATTTCTTTCCGAAGGTATTTTTAATTCAAAAAAATAAGTCTTATGAAAAAGTACTGGTATGCCTTTGTGGTCTTTGTGGTAATGGCATCACAAGTCCAAGCCCAAAGCGGATGGACAAGGAAAGCCAAAAGTTTTTATGTACAAACTACAGCATCTTATTATTCTTCAAAAGATTACTATACCACCGAAGGTATTTTATTTGATACTGGAAGTAGGTTCAACAGCAGCGCGCTCATCCTATATGGTGAATATGGCGTAACGGACCGCATTACAGCCATTGTGGATGTACCTGTGGTGATGCTGAACAGTTTTAGTTCTACGGAAACCGTTGCAGGCGTGGGCAGTGTAAGGGTTGGACTAAAATATAGGGTGTTCAATAATATTCCCATAGCCGTTCAGGCCGATTTTGAAATTCCCACAGACGATGGGACAAACTTTGCAAGGTCAAAGCAACCGAATGCCCTGGGCACTTTTGATGAAATCAACCTGCCCACTTCCGATGGGGAGTTCAATGTATGGACCAATCTTATTGGATCCCATTCCTTTGGGAATGGAAAGACCTATGGAAGTTTATATACCGGGGTAAATTTTAGAACTGAATCCTTTAGCAATCAATTTCAGGCAGGTGCAGAGGTTGGACACCTATTCTTTGACAAACTCTATTTGATAGGCAAGCTGCGCATATTGGAAAAATTGTCTTCCAGTGACGGATTTCAAGGTGGTTCCTTTCTTTATGGGGAGGGCACAACATTTACTTCTTATGGATTAAATGCCATCTATAAATTAGGGGAGCATCTGAGCTTGGTTGCTGCATATTCAGATTATGCGGGTTTCTTGGTGGAACGTAAAAATATTTATGACGGAGGAACCTTCTCGTTAGGTATCTCCATAGAGTACTAAGACCTTATCCATAACAAAAGTAACCTTACTTTCATTTGTTTTTTATTTGGAAGTAAGGTTTTCTATTTTAAAGAATTAAAGGCAGGTTGGTCAAATTATATTCATACATTTAATACTGAAACTTGCAATGCACCATCCAGTGTCCAGTAAAAAATCATTGATACGTTACGTTAACAACTTTGTTGAATTGTCCGATGAGGAAACCCATCAACTGGAATCAAGTTTTGAAGAAGTACATGTAAAAAAGAGGCAGTTCATTGTTCAGCCAGGGTTTACCAATATGCATAGGGCTTTTGTGGTAAAAGGTGCATTTAGAGCCTATGTCATCACCAATGATGGGCAAGATCACACCCTTCAATTCGCTATTGAGAATTGGTGGGTTTCAGATTTCAACAGCTATATCTACCAGCATCCTGCAACCCTTTTTATTGTCGCCTTGGAAGACAGCACTATCTTGCAAATAGAATATAATCAGGAACAGGACCTGAAAAAATCCAACCACAAGTTTGAGACCTTTTTTAGGATCATGGCCGAAAAAGGACTTGCCTTTGAACACCGCAGAATTCTTTTTAACCTCACCAATTCTGCAGAGGCCCGGTATGAGAATTTTTTACTGAATTTTCCCAATTTTGTGAATCGGGTACCGCAGTATGCCTTAGCTTCCTATTTAGGCATGACCACAGAATTTCTTTCCAGAATCCGAAACAAAAGAGTCAAGAAAAGTTGAACTAGTTCAACCTTTTTTCTTGACGTACTTCATTTTTATTGGCTTCCAATCGGAGGACTTTTGTCTTGTCGATATTGACACAGAATTAAAACAGTAAAAATGGAACAATCATTAAATGAAGTCCTTTCGGCCAAAAATGAAATGGTCAAAAATGGACAAATTGTGGAGGCCACCGAAAAGTATTTTTCTTCGGATGCCAAAACGTATGATTTTGACGGTACGGTTACCAACAACAAAACCGAGATGCTCTCCAAAATGCAAGGGTTTGCTGGAGCTATTGCCAAGGTCAACGGTATCACCCTACATCATGCATCGTTGTCCGGGGATGTCTCTTATGCAGAGTTCACCTTTGATTTTGACATGAAAGACGGCAGTAAAATCTTATGGCACGAGATCCTGCGAACCGTCTGGCATAACGGACAGATTGTGGAAGAGCAATATTTTAAAGGATAAAAAGGGCACCATGGGATTTGTAACAAAAAAAATACATGCGTACTTGGATTATCCGGTAGCGGCAGCGTTGATGGCCCTACCCTTTATATTGGGATTGGGTTCTACTAACTCAATGGCCTGGAAACTTTCCCTAATTGTGGGAATTGCTGCATTGGTCCTGACTCTTTTGACTGATCACCAGTTTGGGGTATACAGAATTATCCCATACAAGGGTCACCTCATTGTTGATGGCTTGGTAGGAGCCTTATTCGTCCTAGCACCTTTTATATTGAGTTTTGAAGGCTTGGACGCCTACTACTATTGGATCAATGGCATCGCCGTTTTAACGGTGGTCAGTTTACATAAACCAGAAAATAATTTACAAAAAGCAAAAAATTAAAAACTATGAAATCATTACTATTGGCGGCAACGCTACTAATCGCATCACTAGGTTATTCACAAGATTTGAAAAAAAGCAATAACATAGATGACAGTAAAATTGCACTACAAGGTTACAGCCCAGTTTCTTACTTGGATTTAGGTATCGCACAAAGAGGGCTCAAAGAATACAAAGCCACCCACAACGGGATATCGTACTATTTTACCAGTGAGTCCCAAAAGAAGACTTTTGAAGCTTCGCCTGAGAAATATTTGCCCCAATACGGCGGTTATTGTGCTTTTGGGGTGTCCGTTGGAGCTAAGTTTAGGGTTGACCCCACAAAATTTGTGGTAAAGGATGGGAAGTACTATTTATTTCTATACGATGTAGAAGTCGATGCCCAACAACTTTGGTTGGCCGAGAATCACCAGCAAGTGAAGAAAAAGGCAGATGCCAATTGGAAGAAGTTAAGCAAGTAACATTGAAAAAGACCCATTGGAACTGTGTTTCCCGTGGGTCTTTTTATTTCCACATATCCCATTAGTTCTTTCTTGTTGTTCATTCTAAAATGATAGTGCACCGCAATACCAATTGTAATTTCTTCAATTGAATTTCTACTAATGCACCAAGACTAAACCATTCCATAAGTTCAAAATGAAAATTAGTTTCAGAACTTGCAACGCTTCGGATTTTGATGTTATCGCCGATTTGATCATCAATTTATACGAGGAGGACCCGGGGCTTATACAAATGACCAAGGAAAAGGCATTCAATACCCTTGACCTGCTTTCAAAGAAAAGTGACCTAGGTGCTGTCCTGGTCATTGAAAATAAAGCAGAAATCATAGGATACTGTATTCTCATCAATTATTGGAGCAATGAATATGGAGGAAACATTTTGCATATTGATGAGCTCTACCTGAAACCGGACTATCGCTCAAAAGGAATAGGTTCCCAGTTGATCTATCAATTGGCCAAATCCAAATTCGCAAATGCCGTGGAGCTTCAGCTCGAAGTCACTCCCGGAAACTCAAGAGCCAAAAAATTATATGAAAAACTTGGTTTTACGGTTCGTAAAAACACTGCCTACGAAATGGGGTTGGATTGATTCCCACAATTCAATGGGAAGACTTCTTGGCTTGAATTAAATCTTCCGCCAATTTTTTTAACCGATACACCGGTTCTTGATTTCGTTGCAGTTTACTTTCAATTATGGCATTCTCAAACAGGGAATAAACAATATAGGCCAACTCCTTATCCTCCAATTCGTGTTCAAAAAAAAGAAGCAGGCCGTTTTTATGGTTTTGAATCTCGGCATATACCAATTCCTTTTCTGGGCTGGTTTCGGAAAGCATGTTTAAAAAACTACACCCTCTAAAATCGTCCGTGCTATTTCGTTCAACCAAAAAGTCAAATGCCGCCAGGACCTTATCCTTCTTGTCCTTAAGAAACTCATAAAAAGCCGTGTTCCAGATTTCATTGCGACGTTGCAAGTAAGCCACACATAAATCTTCCTTGGACTTAAAATGATAGTAAAGACTGGCCTTTGCAATATTGGCCTCACTGATAATTTGATTGATCCCGGTCTCATTGAACCCTTGCTCCTGGAACAATCTATCAGCCGTAATTAGAATTCTATCTTTTACATCTTGATTGTGGTGAACCATGATATACTACAATTTCCCCATAAAGGAACGTATTTTTTCAATGATGGCCCCACCATCTTCTTCCAAAGCAAAATGTCCCGTATCGTAGACATTGTAATCCACTGTTTTTAAATCATTTTTATAGGCTTTGGCTCCGGATTCAGGAAAAAATTCATCGTTCTTACCCCAAACAATGAGCATGGGAGGTTGGTATTTCCTAAGATATTCCTGCCATTTGGGATAAAGTTTTACGTTGTTTTGGTAGTCGTAGAAAAGGTCCAGATTGATTTCGTGCGAACCTGGCCGGGACAAGCGCAGATAGTCCAACTGCCAAGCATCCGGATTGATGTTTTCAGGGTTTCTGGTTCCGTGGGTATACTGCCATTTAAGGCCTTCCAAAGAGAATGCCTGCAACAACGCATTCCTATTTTCCAAGTTGTTTTCTTTCCATAGTCTTCGAATACCTTCCCAAGCATCTCCCAATCCAGCTTCATAGGCATTCCCATTCTGATTAATGATGGCGGTTACCTTTTCGGGATGCGCCGTAGCGATCCTAAAACCAATTGGCGCTCCATAATCCTGTATCATCAAGGCATAATTTTCCAGATTGAAGCTCGCGATAAAATCATCCATCAATTTGGCAATAGTATCAAAGGTATAATTGAATTTATCCGACGATGGAAAATCGCTTTCACCAAATCCTGGATAATCTGGAGCAATCAAGTGATACTCATTTGAGAGTTCACGAAGTACCTTTCTGTACATGTGCGAAGACGTTGGAAATCCATGCAATAAAACAATTGTTGGATGTTCGGGATTCCCTGCTTCCCTGTAAAAAATATTGATATCACTTATTTTCTTCCTTTTAAACCGTACTTGTGTACCTATCATATCGTTATAATTTTTGTTACATATGTCATTAAGGCCATCCTTGGGGCTTGCCTGTGCACAAATAAAAAACAGTAGTGCAGCCATTACTTTTTGAGCTTTCATATTCCAAGTATTTGTTTTGTTTGATTTGAATTTTTAATCCAGGTCAAATGTAATCATCATAAGTTTATTCAGACAAGTCTGTATATATATTTTAACTTAATATTAATAATTTATGATTCAAAGAGACACGGTCAATTTGCCTCGGAAAAATGGAACTTTTTGTTATGTTATTTTGTGTTGGATAAAAACAATTTGGCCCTTGTAATGAAGGTTTCTTTGTTGGAGCCGGTATGGGCACCATGCGCTACATTTGGTAATATCCAAATATCCACATGGGCCAGGTGTTTTTTGGCCCTGGCTATTTCATGTAGTCCAACGCCCGGGTCATCATCGCCAGAGATGATAAACACATCACATTTAATTTGTTGCAGTTCTTCATTTGTAAGATAAATGGTATAATTCTGAAATTGTTCCATCAATATCCTGACCTGCTCTTCACTGGTTTGTGCTTCTATAAGCCACTTGTATTGCACCCTATTCTCAAATGTGAAACTCTGCTTTAGTTGAGGAAAATCCGCAATGGTCCATGAACCAACGGAGCCAATGCTTATCATTGCCGTAATCAAAGTTGGATTGATCAGTGCCAGTTGATAGAGTATATCGCCACCAAAACTAAACCCAACTGCTTTGATTTTATCCAGCCCCATTTGGTCCAGCATTTGGTTCAACTCCCCAGCTACGGCCTTTACGGACAAATCCCCATGCAAATAATCCGACTTACCATGCCCCGGTAAGTCAATGAGGTAGACTGTATAATCCCGGCTAAAATCCTTCACATAGGATTTCCAAGATTTGGACGACAAGCCATAACCATGCAAAAAAATAAGGGGGTCCCCTATTCCATACTTTTCAAAATACAGGTGCTTTCCGTTAACAATTACGGTTTCCGATTCAACATTTGTTTGGGAGTGGAGGTTGTAGTTTGCCATACCAATGAGCAATATGAAAATCATATAAACTCCAAGACAGTATCGGTGCATATATGGAACAGTTAAAGTCTAGGCAGTTAATTTTTCATTGTATTGGTCGATTTTTATCCCATCACTTACAATGTGGGAAATGGATTTGGGGCCAAGAAGAGATGTCCAAAGCCCCAAAATCCGTTATAAATAGCTCCATTTTCAGTTTTTGAAATGTGCTGTGGCCAAAGGAATGGCCATTGGCCTCATGGGCGATCCACTGGCTCCCCTCAATTTTAATGAAGAAGCTACGAATGCAAACTCATAAATTTTATCGGATGCAATACCTTCTAGATTCAATTGCTCCATGAACATAATCCCTTTTTCAGCCAACAAATAGCTATGAACCGGCACCCAATTTTCCTTAGTGTTGGAAGGAAAGGCTTCAAGACCGAGATTATCTGCACCAAGAATCATTATATTTTTTTCCTCTACCAACCATTTTACGGCATCCAGGCCAACCCCGGGATATTGATCTAAATATTTCGCTGCATCATTATAGTAGGTGGCTTGGCCCGTCCGAATTAGGACAACATCTCCCTTTTTCAGTTCAACTTTTTGCTTTTCAAGTGTTCCTTCAAGGTCTTCCTTGCTTATTCTATAATCTCTATCCAATACCGATTGGTTCTTGTAGCCGGCAACATCAATCAATACGCCTCGTGCAATAATGGGAGGAATATTTTCGGCACCGGCCCTTTTCCAACCTTTGTCCCCTAAAAATTCATTGGCTGAGAAGCCATTCCAGATTTCACCGTTAAGACCAAAGTGGTTCAAGGCATCTATATGTGTGCCCGTATGGGTAAGCATGGAGATGGCATCCGATGTATAACTCACTTTTTTGTTCATGGTCTCTCCTTGATAGTTTGGATTGTCCACAACGGTGCCATGAGGGGTATGGGTAAGCCAATATTGATACTCTGGGTCGCCCAAAAAATTAAAACCGGGCATCCCTACAAAATATTCTACGCCCAAATCGTAAGTCTTTCCCGACCCTATGGACTTTAAGACCTGCAGTTTAGATCCATCTGTCATCATGTTCAACCTACCTATTTGGTCTTGACTGCCCCATGGGCTCTTCCCCACTTTTTCTTGGCCAACCGCTGCACAAACCGATAGCATTGAAACTGCCGTGATAATCAAAGTTTTTCTCATGATATTATTTTTTTGATTTATCCGGCAAATTTTGCCCAGAGGAGACCGAAAAAAAAGAAGATATCTTAAAAAACTAGTGCGACCTTCTTATATAACTCAAAAACTCTTTGGTAATGCCCAAATAGGAAGCGATCATATATTGTGGGATTCGCTGTTCCAAGTCTTTGTACTTGTTCCTGAACTGTTCATAGCGCTCCCGAGCATTCCTGCTTAGGTTTACAAGATGGCGTTCCTGTAGTTCGCTATGGGCATTTTCAAACTTAATTCTGAAAAATCGTTCCAAAGGAGGTATTTCATCAAACAATCTTTCCAATCGATGTCTGTGGATTTGCAATACCACCGAAGGTTCAATGGCTTGTATGAACTGTTCCGATGGCCTTTTGCCCAAATAGCCTTGAAGATCGCTCACACATGATCCCTTTACCCCAAACTGAATGATTACCTCACGATCGGACTCAATCTTAAAAACCCGTACACAGCCAGAAGCGACAAAATAAAGCGAATCAGCCTTTGAACCGGGCTGAAGGAGGTACTCCTTTTTATGAAGCCGCACTATTTTGAATGATTCCTTTATTTTAGAGAGCTGACCTATTGTAAAACTTGTGTGGTCTGTCAGTACTTTAAGTACGGGGGCATAATAATCCGCATCCATTAACTGCATATTTTAGATTCACGATCTAAATTAAACACAAATGAACCATGGTAATCCATGGAAGATAAGATAATTTTTTTTGGAGAATTGGATAGAACAAAGAAGTTTCATCACAAGGTGATTTGAAAAATGGCCTGAAAAAACAATACGGTTTGTATCCGTAAAAGCGGCTTGGAGCTGTTAGCCCAACAAACCGCCTTTACTTCTACAACCAATCAAAGTTTAGTAATTAAATAAGTGAACATCATAAAATGTACAGCGTAATAGCTTAGAAACAGGGGTTACACAATACGTTTAATCCAAAAGCCCCATTCTTTAGCTAGGCCACTTATTCTTTTACCAACTCAACACGGCAGTCAACCCTAACTTCTCGCCCAATGGAAAGTCCACCGGCTTCCATAACAGAATTATATTTAAGACCAAAGTCATATCTATCCAAAACGCCCCATATTTTTAGCCCAGCACGGGTACCTCCCCAAGGATCTTTGACTATGCCGCCAAACTTTGCATTCAGCACTATCTTTTTTGTGACTCCGTGCATTTGTATGGTTCCGGACAATTTATAATCGCCATTACTGGATTTACGGAATCCATCTGATTTGAATACAATTTGAGGGTATTTGTCAACATCAAAAAATTCAGGACTCCTTAGATGTTCGTCCCGTTTTTCATCTTCGGTATCTATACTGTTTGATTGGATCATAACACTTATCTTGGCATCGGAAAAGTCTTTCTCATCCGCTTTTACAGTAACCGAATAGTCTTTGAACTCCCCTACCGTTTCCGAAATAACCAAATGATCAATGGAAAACCCCAATGTTGAATGTGAGGGATCTATCTTCCAAACTGTACTTTGACCAAACCCAAGGCCAACCACATTCAAGAACATCAACAGTGATACACTCTTTTGCAATTTTTCTTTCATCAATTCCAACAATTTTTAATGTTTAATCAAAGCAAAATTGTATCAAATCAACTGGAAGAAAAATAAGATAGATTAAAAAAAACGGTTAAACTAGATTAACATTTTCCACTTGTGTGTTCCGCATTTCACTTCTGATCTTACTGAGAAATTCTTTGGTAATCCCTAAATATGAGGCGACCATGTACTGTGGGACTTTCTGTTCTATTTTGGGATACTTCTCCAGAAAATTGGAATACCTTTCTTTAGCGGTCAAGGAGAAGTTTGACACGATTCGCTTCTCTGAAGCAATAAAGGCTTTTTGAATTATCAATCTAAAAAAACGTTCAAGTTTAGGGATTTTCCGATACAAAAACTCCATGGCGTCATATGTAAACTGAATGACTTCGGTATGGTCCAAACACTGGACATTGTAGGTGGCAGGGGTTTTTGAAGTGAAACTCCCCATATCTGCGACCCACCAATTTTCTATGGCAAACATTACAACATGCTCATTTCCTTCCCCATCAAGATAAAAGGTCCTGGTACACCCGTTGAGCACAAAACTTTCTTTATCACATACATCACCCTGCTGAACTATGTATTGACCTTTTAAATAGTTACGCTCCATGGCATGTGACAACAGAAGTTCTTCTTCTTCCCCGGTCAATTGAACATATCCAGCAATATATTCCAATAATTTCTTCTTGCCCATATCATTCAAAATATTTTGATTTTCAGTTTTTTCCTTAAGTCTGTAGCCTTACCCCTTTTAGGACATCGCTAAATTCATAAAATTATCATTAATGTTGTCTGTTTCGGGGAAGAATTCTTCCCCGAAACGTTTCTTGTATTCCCTGGGCGGCATATCCCCGATGGATGAATGGGGATGCCTTGTATTGTAATCCTCCATCCATTTTTGGGTCAGTGCCCTTACTTGGTGGAGGTCGTTGAACCAATAGGCATCGAGCACATCCTCCCTGTAAAACCTGTTCAGGCGTTCCATATATCCGTTCTGCATGGGCTTGCCGGGCTGGATGAACTGCAGCTCGACACGTTTGGCCTTGCACCATTGTGATAGGGCCTTGGATATGAACTCCGGACCGTTGTCGCAGCGTATGGTCTTTGGCAGGCCTATTTCCTCCTCCAGTTGTGATAAGGTCTCCACTACCCTTATCGCCGGATAGTTCAGCCCCACGTCCATGGCCAGTGCCTCCCGGTTGCAGTCGTCCATCACATTGAACACCCTTATCTTCCTTCCATCGGACAGCACATCGGCCATAAAGTCCATGCTCCAGACCTCGTTGAGCTCCATCGGGGCCCCCAGTGGGTTCTTTGTCCTTGCAGGAAGCCTCTTCTTGTGCTTCCTCCTGAGTTTTAGGTTCATGGACCTGTAGACCCTCAACACCCGTTTCCTGTTCCAGTTGCGGCCTTCGCGACGCAAACGCTTGTAATACACCTCGAATCCCCTTGTCGGCAGCTCTTCGGCCAGCCTGGAAAGGGCATCGACGACCTCGGTGTCGTCCCTCCTGCTATGGTAGTACCACATCGACCGGGCAAGGTCCAGTACCCCACAGGAACGCGATACACATACAGAATAGGCCTCCTGGAGATATTTGGCGCGCTGCTTCTTGTCGGAAGGCCCTAGAACTTTTTTGACAGTACGTCCTTGAGCATACGGATGTCAAGACTGGCATCGGCGTACATCTGCTTGAGTTTGCGGTTCTCCTCCTCGAGTTCCTTCAAGCGCTTCATATGCGCAACTTCCATGCCCCCGTACTTCTTCCTCCAATAATAAAAAGTGCTGGTGTCAATCCCCATCTCACGGGATATGTCACCCACCTTGCGGCCCTGTTCGTTCTCTTTCAGTGCCTTGATGATCTGGCTCTCGGTAAACTTGCTTTTTTTCATGTGACAGTTAAAATTTAAAGTTAGAAAATCTGAATTTTAAACTGTCCTATTTTTAGGGAAGGCTACAAGTCTATTTCCTACCTGTTAAAAAGATAGCTCAATGAATTTTAAAAATCCAAAATGAATGTCTTACAATTAAACACATATATCAATTGTTATAGTGTGTTTTACTTTGGTAAGCCTGTTTTAGAAAACGAGCATTATACATTGTTCAAGCGCATTGCCATATTAATTTGAAGATGCTCCATCTTTTTTCCGGACAACTGCTTTTCTCCAACTTTTGCAAAACCGAGCCGTGCATATAATCTTTTAGCATTACCATTATCCATGTCCACAAGTAAACCAATCGTCCTATTCAATTTGTTCACATATTGGTCGATCAAGAAATTAAGCATTGTTGAACCAATTCCTTTGCCTTGCCAATAGGTACGTACCCCTAGACTATCTATGTAAATTTCTCCACTTTGCGTCTCATCTTCTGGATTAAACCCCTTTTTGAACATTGCCGCTATCTTTTCCGTAACAGGTGCTCTTAAGCGATGCAATTCTGAACCATCATAGACATTTGCCATAGCTATAATCTCATCTCCTATTTCTGCGACCCAACAATTCTCATACGAATATTGATTAGCTTCCATACATACCAAGCTTTCTAAAAAACGAATGGCCTTTTCAACTGAATTATCTCCTATAAAATCAAAAACTATTTGGTCCATTGCCAACATAAGCAGTGCTGCAATGTCTTTTGAATCTTCTATTCTAGCTTTTCTGATCATCATGTTTTTATGTTGTACTTTTTCATGATAGTTCACCCAACACGGAGCCGAAATTCCATTATCTCCATCAGATAAAACAAACTCGAGGTCCTTTCCATCATTTCCCGATACATACTAAGAGTCGTAAAAAACTATATCCCAATACAATTTCTACCAATAAATTCCAACACTATAAATTCAACATTTGGCCAATAATGATTCCCTATTGTCATGGAAGTTGCGAATGATTTAACTTTGTAGTTTTCAGCATATAACGTATCCACTTGTAAAATGAAGACCTCAACAACTATTTTCTTCTTTTTTGTATTGACCATGATCCAAGGACAAAAAAGTTTGGACAGCTTGGAGTATTTGTTGGCCCAGGATGCGCTATCACAGATTGAAAGAGTGGATATCCTGAACGATCTAGGTTATGAATATTGGATTGTGGACACCAAAAAATCCGTTACCTATGGAACCCAAGCGCTACAAATGGCAAAAGATCTGGGGTATATTCCCGGAATGGCCAAGGCCAGAAGAATTATTGGTGTTTCGTATTGGGCCCAAGGCAACCCCAAGTCTGCCCTGGAAAACCTTGTGGAGTCCAAAACCATGTTTGAAGAAATTGGGGATGATGTGGGCCTTGCCAATTGTTTTCTGAACATTGGTATGGTCTATGCGGATATCGATGAATTTCCAAAAGCCAAGGATCTCTATGAAAAGGCAATGGAAAAATTCACGGCCCATGACCTAAAGGATAGAATAGCGACCACATACACCAAAATGGCCGATGTCTTTCTTGCACAAGATAATCTACTTGATGCCAAAAACTTTTTGGACAATGCCCTGGCCATACATTCAGCAAACAATTTTACGTACGGCATGGCCGAAGCGCATAACCGGTTGGGACAACTTTTTATGGAGGAAGGGGAACTGGAGCAGGCAGAATACCACATCAGACAATCCATGGTTTTGGGGAAAGAAGTGGGCGATGAAGACGGGAAAATCAGCAATCTTGTTTTATATGGGCATCTGTTGCGGTTGCGCAATGAATTTGAGGCATCTGAGGCCCAACTGAAGTTGGCACTTACAGGAGCGGATAAAAAGAACTTAAAAAAATACAAACTGAATGCGTTTCGGGAATTAAAGCTCTTGAAGAAACAGGAAGGAAAACTCGAAGAATCACTTGAGTACTATGACCAATACATTGCCTTGAAGGACTCTATTTACAACACGGACAAATCCAAACAAATTGCCGCTATGGAATTTGAAAATGAGTTAAGGGAAAAGGACAATCAACTGGCGTATCTTAACCAAACAAAACGGACAGATTCAAAAATAAAATGGATCTTGGGAATTGGTGTTTTTATGATCACCCTTCTTTCAATCTCCTTGATATGGAGCCTAAAGCTGAGGAATAAAAAACAAAGGGAACTTTTGGTTTCCCAAGAAAAGCTCAATGCAACAATAATTGAAAATCAAAGATTGAAGCAGATTGAACTGGAAAACCAACTGCATTTCAAAAATAAGGAGTTGGCTTCCTACGCTCTTAATTTTGTTCAAAAAAACGAGTTGTTCGAAAACCTTCATTCCCAATTAAAGGCCCTTAAGAATGCTTCACAAAAGGATAAGGTCAAATACTTTAACCAAATAGAACAGGTTATAAGACAGCACAGGTCCCGGGAAAAAGACTGGGAAGATTTTAAAGTACATTTTGAACAGGTGCATTCCAACTTCCTCACTGCACTAAAAGAAAGTTTTCCCGAACTCAGCAGCAACGACCTAAAAGTTGCTGCCCTTGCCCGTTTGAATTTGAACATTAAGGAAACCTCCAATATTTTGGGGATCTCTCCCGAGAGTGCCAAAACGGCGCGATATCGGCTAAGGAAAAAGCTGAAAATGACACAAGAAGACGATCTTTTTTCTTTTCTCTCCCAATGGGACCAAGGAAGTTGATATAATTTTCCGTTCCAAGCACTTATTATTTAACAGAATTTTGAGCATTGGGTTTCAATGAAATACAAATTTCTGTCTACCCATTGTTTACCAATTTTTAAGAATTTAAGTCTATCTGTCCACTTAACATAACCCCTTGGTACACACAACATGCACGTGTTCTTTATATAGTTTTCCCCATTGACTTGATACGTTTGCACACTTCAAAAAAAAAATCACATGACACTTTAGTCAATTAAACGATTTTTTGAAAAACTGTAAACTAAACTATTAAAGACAATATGGCCGTACCTGGGCAAAATAGAATGCTGTTGGGCATGGAACGACTCCACAAAATGCTCCTCTACCCTATTTTGGGCATCATTGCCCTTTCCTTGGGATTAATGGCGTGCGTCTTTGGTATGGACAATGTTCTCTTTGATGGTCAGGACAACGGGGATGTCTACTATCAAAACTATAGTATTTCCCTTTTGGGGGATTCCGAAAAGAGCAAGACCATCAAGTATGGTTTCGAATTATTTCAACATACACCAAAATATCTAGGTCCAGATAGCAAAAATCCGTATGCTGGAAATCACCTTTCCTGCAACAATTGTCACCTTTTATCGGGAACCAAACCGTATGCGGCCCCGTTGATCGGTATAACAAAACGTTTCCCTCAGTTCCGGAACCGGGAAAACAAAATGGGATCTCTTGAGGAACGCATCAATGGCTGTATGCAACGTAGCATGAACGGTACCGCACTTCCGGAGGACAGTAATGAAATGAAAGCATTTGTAGCCTATTTGGAATGGTTGGGTCGCTATGCTCCCTCTGATGGAAAAATAGAAGGACAAGGGTTTGTGAGCATACAGATTCCAAACCGCCCAGTGAACCTTGAAAATGGGAAAAATATTTTTGCCAAGCAATGTGCGGAATGCCATGGCAATGACGGCCAAGGAAAATTGGCATTGGATGGACAGATTTACCAATATCCTCCACTCTGGGGCGAGGATTCCTATAATAATGGAGCTGGAATGACGCGAGTGATAACGGCTGCAAGCTTTATTAAAGGCAATATGCCCTATGGCACTACTTATAAAAATCCCATTCTCACAGATGCGGAGGCTTATGATGTAGCAGGGTTTATCAATCAACAAGAAAGACCTAAAAAAAAGAATTTGGAAGAAGACTTCCCTAATCTAAAAAAGAAACCAGTGTCCACCCCTTATGGCCCCTATGTGGACAGTTTTTCATTGGTTCAACATCAATTGGGGCCTTTTCAACCCATTATGGAGTATTACAAAAAGGAATTTAATTTAATCAAAAATAAGTAGTAATGAAAGATCATCAATCGAGACGAATGTTTATCGGAACACTGGCTTTGGGAACAACAGCCAGTACAATGGCCGCAGTAACAAACCCATTGAGCCCGTGGTATCCAAAACTTTCAGAAGCGGAAAATGAAGCTCTAGAAGTTAGTGATGCCGAAGCTTGGTTCAAAAAAATCAAGGGAACACACCGCACGGTGTTTGATGGTTCCATGCCACATAACGGTTTTCCCGTTATCTGGAATTGGGCCTTTTATCTGAGCAATAATGAAACAGGATCTCCTGACAGTGACATTACGGCCATGACCGTTCTTAGGCACGATGCCATTCCTTTTGCTCTGCATTCCGATATTTGGAAAAAATACAAGCTCGGTGAAGTCTTTAAAATAAATGACAATGCCACCCAGAAACCTTCACTTCGGAACCCCTATTTTGAACCCCAGGAAGGCGATTTGCCCTTGCCAATCATTGATGGCATTAAGCGCCTGCAAGAACGTGGGGCCATGTTCTGCGTGTGCAACCTTGCCATAACAGTATACTCAAGCGTGGCGGCTCAAAAAATGGGGTTGGATCCAAAAGAGGTGTATGACGAATGGGTAGATGCCATCCTTCCAGGAATCCAATTGGTTCCCTCTGGGGTTTGGGCCCTAGGCCGCGCCCAAGAGCACGGCTGTTCCTACATCTACGCTGGAGGATAATTATTTCTTCGGGCAATAGCATAAACTTTAAAGGGGCTATAATGGATGGCCCCTTGGGTTTTTATGTGCGCTATTTTCAACTTCAAGAGAACATCACTCATCAATGGAAACTTTCCAACTTATAGGATATGTGGGTGCATTTGCCATAGGATTGATCATGGGATCTACCGGGAGTGGCGGATCTGCAATGGCCGTTCCCATATTCAATTATCTGTTCTTAATGGATATGCACTCTGCTACAGCCCATTCTTTATTTGTTGTAGGCATGTCAGCTTCCGCAGGTGTATTGCTCAATGCAAGAAAACAGCACATGGATTGGCAATTGGCCCTACTTTTTTCCATTCCTATGGTTATAACGGTCTTTCTGGTACGCAAGTTCCTATTGCCCTCAATCCCCTCTGTACTCTATCAGATAAATAATGACCTTACCATTACACGGGACTTGGCAATAATGGTATTCTTTAGTGCATTAATGGCCATAGCTGCCATACAGACCATAAAAGATGCGAAGAAAAAATCACCAACATCGTCCAAACCCAAGCAACATTACCTTCCCATTTTCTTGTTTGGTACAGGAATCGGTATCATAACCGGAATAACAGGTACCGGAGGTGGTTTTTTGATTGTTCCCGTGCTTATCCTTTTTTTAAGACTTCCCATAAAAAGAGCTATTACCACATCACTTACAATCATAGCCCTAAAGTCTTTCATTGGATTTATTGGAGATATGGGCAGTATTGAGATAGATTGGATATTGTTGCTCAGTTTCTCCGCCATTTCCTTAACGGGAATGGCCATAGGCATACACTGTTCGCATTTTATTGCTGAAAAGAGTTTAAAAAAAGGGTTTGGTTATGTGGTGCTGTGCATTTCAGTTCTTGTTCTTTGCAGGGAACTGGCACAGTTTATTTAATTGTTGCCCATACATATTTTCGGTAGGATTAGATAGTCTACCCTATTAAAACTTATTGTTCAAGTGATGATTACGATATCCGTTTCGGTGCAAGCGACCTTCATTGGAAAAATCAACTTGCAAGGTGTGGCTTACGTAGTCCACATCCTTATCTAAACGCTCATCAAAATACGAGATTCAAAAGGAGGATCATCAAAATGGTCAAAAAGTGTGAAACCGTTTCCGCCAGGCATCTCAATATCCAAAAAAATGAGTTGTGGATTCTTTTCATTGATAAGATCAATTGCCTCTTCTACATTGAAGGCATCTCCCAATAATTGAATTTCGGGACAGAAATTGGTTAACATTTTACTCAATGTTTCATGATGCCGTGCTTCATCATCAATAATAATGGCCTTAATCTTAAATTCGCTGTCCATCTGAATCAAAGAATTGAGTAAATATGCGGTTCTTACTTTTTTATAGTTCCCTCTTGCTTAATATTATCATTTAAGTTGTAGCCTTCCCTAAAAATGTAGCCTTCCCTAAAAATGTAGCCTTCCCTAAAAATGTAGGACAGTTTAAAATTCAGATTTTCTAACTTTAAATTTTAACTGTCACATGAAAAAAAGCAAGTTTACCGAGAGCCAGATCATCAAGGCACTGAAAGAGAACGAACAGGGCCGCAAGGTGGGTGACATATCCCGTGAGATGGGGATTGACACCAGCACTTTTTATTATTGGAGGAAGAAGTACGGGGGCATGGAAGTTGCGCATATGAAGCGCTTGAAGGAACTCGAGGAGGAGAACCGCAAACTCAAGCAGATGTACGCCGATGCCAGTCTTGACATCCGTATGCTCAAGGACGTACTGTCAAAAAAGTTCTAGGGCCTTCCGACAAGAAGCAGCGCGCCAAATATCTCCAGGAGGCCTATTCTGTATGTGTATCGCGTTCCTGTGGGGTACTGGACCTTGCCCGGTCGATGTGGTACTACCATAGCAGGAGGGACGACACCGAGGTCGTCGATGCCCTTTCCAGGCTGGCCGAAGAGCTGCCGACAAGGGGATTCGAGGTGTATTACAAGCGTTTGCGTCGCGAAGGCCGCAACTGGAACAGGAAACGGGTGTTGAGGGTCTACAGGTCCATGAACCTAAAACTCAGGAGGAAGCACAAGAAGAGGCTTCCTGCAAGGACAAAGAACCCACTGGGGGCCCCGATGGAGCTCAACGAGGTCTGGAGCATGGACTTTATGGCCGATGTGCTGTCCGATGGAAGGAAGATAAGGGTGTTCAATGTGATGGACGACTGCAACCGGGAGGCACTGGCCATGGACGTGGGGCTGAACTATCCGGCGATAAGGGTAGTGGAGACCTTATCACAACTGGAGGAGGAAATAGGCCTGCCAAAGACCATACGCTGCGACAACGGTCCGGAGTTCATATCCAAGGCCCTATCACAATGGTGCAAGGCCAAACGTGTCGAGCTGCAGTTCATCCAGCCCGGCAAGCCCATGCAGAACGGATATATGGAACGCCTGAACAGGTTTTACAGGGAGGATGTGCTCGATGCCTATTGGTTCAACGACCTCCACCAAGTAAGGGCACTGACCCAAAAATGGATGGGGGATTACAATACAAGGCATCCCCATTCATCCATCGGGGATATGCCGCCCAGGGAATACAAGAAACGTTTCGGGGAAGAATTCTTCCCCGAAACAGACAACATTAATGATAATTTTATGAATTTAGCGATGTCCTAAAAGGGGTAAGGCTACAATGATTTTGTAAAAAGAGAGGAAAATATAATTCAACAAGAAAGGCAAGCTGTTATTGATTTGAACAATTCAAAATCCGAACAATCTGTTAAATTCTTTACCGCATCAAACTGGACTTTAGAATATGCTTTGTTCAAATCAATTAGTATATCAACTACCTTTCAAAATGTTTGCAAAACGATTCATTCAGGAACAGAATGGGAAGAAGATTTTGAAAAGAAACTCGCAATTAAATTGATTGATAAAAATAAGAAGTTAAAGAAAACTGAAATTGCCTATGGGTTAGCCAATGCCATAGATGAAGACTTGCTAAATACTCAACCAGAGAGAACCATAAACATTAATCCAATTAATGAAGATGACAGTATCAATTATCTAATAGAAGCCATTAGATATGCCGCAGGAAATTAACATTACTAATGCGGATATTGAATACGCAGAAAGAATCCTCTTACCAGAAGGAAAAGTATTCGACGAAGAAAGAAGATTGTTTATTCGTGACTTAAGCACACTTGACCTTCAAGCTGTTCCAGGAAGCGGCAAAACGACAGCATTATTGGCGAAACTAGTCATTCTGGAAAAGTATATGCCTCTAAAAAATGGATGTGGTGTACTGGTTATCTCTCACACTAATGCTGCTGTTGATGAAATAAATGAACGCATTGGGAAGCACTGTCCCAAACTTTTTTCATATCCGAATTTTGTTGGAACAATTCAAAGTTTTGTGGATACATTTTTAGCGATTCCATTCTACACCAATCAATTCAAACAAAAGCCCTTTCGCATCGATAATGAAATCTATGACGAACAGGTTGAAAGATTTTTCCTTAACACGAGGAATACAGGGCTAAAAAATTATCTCGATAGACAAATAGATGGTTTGGCTTTATTAAAGTCAATTCGAATAACAACTCAGGGTAAATTAATTTCATACTTAAATGGTACACCTGAAACTTTTAAATTAAAAAATCCAGAATCACCGACATATAAATCGCTACTCCGATTCAAGATTAACTTATTAAAAAAGGGATACCTTCATTTTGACGATGCATATTCTTTAGCAGAAATTCAATTGGACAGAGTAAAATATTATCCAACAATTTTACAGAAAAGATTTTCGTATGTGTTTGTTGATGAGATGCAAGACATGGATATTCACCAACATGATCTGATTGAAAAAGTATTTCATCCAGATATAAACACTCTTTCAGTTATTCAAAGAATAGGTGATCAAAACCAAGCAATTTATAACGGTGGCTCTGTACATCTAGAAAGTATTTGGTCTGTCAGAGATAACGTACTATATATCAATGGCAGTCATAGACTAAGTCCTAGAGTTGCTTTTTTGGTACAAAACCTTGCCCTTACTCCAAACCGCATTGATGGAAAAAATCAAAACCCTAATGGTTCTGCAATAGACATAAAACCAACAATCTTTTTATATCAGGATAACTCAATAGAATTGGTAATTCCAGCTTTTGCAGATAAAATAAAAGAACTGCAAAACTCTAGTTTTATCCCAATTAATCCTTCTCACAAATTTATGGCTGTTGCTTGGAGAAAAGAACATGAGGATACTGATAAAATAGCTTTAGGTGATTATTGGCCTCATTTTGTTAGCGCCAATTCTGGTCAGCAAATTGATTTCAAAGTACTTGAAGATTATGTTTTGTTCTTTGACAAAGAGAAAAAAACTCTAGAGTCTGTAAGAAAGAACATTTTAAACGCCCTTTTGAAGATACTGCGCTTGGAAAACGTTACAGATGAATATGAGAGAGATTACACCAAAAGAAAATTAATTAACTTCTTTAGAACTCTTAAAAATGATGAATATGAACTTTTAAAATTAAACCTTTATAAATGGTCAATTGATAGCATAAAAGGAAAAAGCCTAGAAACAATTGATTCGATTAGGACGTATATACCCTCCTTTCTTTCTGCTTTCCGCAAAGGCATTACAACTTCAGCAAACTTCATAAATGGAGCGTCTGAAATTAATGAAATAGAGGTTGAGGAAGAGCCTAGAAGAAATATCTTTGAAACTGATGGAATAAGCATTGAGATTGGTACCGTTCATTCTGTTAAAGGACAAACTCATGCTGCTACTCTCTATTTAGAAACATACTTTCAAAAAGACGGTAAAGGTGCTAATGCTAAATCTTATGAATCTCAGAGGTTAGCTGAGCAATTATTGGGTAATCAAATACCGATTACCGTTGGAAAAAGAGTAAAGCAATCTGCAAGAATGGCTTATGTTGGATTTTCGCGACCAACGCATTTATTATGCATTGCTATTCATAAAGATAGATTTGAACGATACCTTTCTAATATCGACATAGAGAAATGGGATATTATTGAAATTGAAAGTTAAGAAAACGTATGCAAATTGTATGCAAATAAAAAAGGGTTACAACTTAAAAAAGATGTAACCCTTTGATTTTCAAGTCGGGGTGGCAGGATTCGAACCTGCGACCTCCTGCTCCCAAAGCAGGCGCGATAACCGGGCTACGCTACACCCCGAAAATATTCCAAATCTTAAAAGGAAATAGCGGAGAGACTGGGACTCGAACCCAGGCAGCACTTACGCGCTGACAGATTAGCAATCTGCTCCGTTACCACTCCGGCACCTCTCCTAGTATTATTTTATGAACGTGCATTCAAAAATGCGGATGCAAATGTACCTTTTCATCCGAAAGATCGCAACTATTTTTCATTTTTTTTAAAACCATTTGATTTCCAGCATCCCCTACTCCGGATACTCTACACGCAAATGGTAAATATTGGTGAGTTTTTGCTTCAAAACCTTTTTCACCATCTCAATTTCCTTCAAGGTGATGTTGGCATTCAAAAACTGATCGGCCTGCATCTGGCCCTTCACAATTTTATCCACAAATTCATCAATAATGGTAAAACTGGGGTTCTTTAAACTTTTGGATGCGGCTTCAACAGCATCGGACATCATTAAAATGGCTGTCTCCTTGGAAAATGGAATCGGCCCTGGATATTTAAAATCTGCTGGGTCAACATCGGTTTCCAGCTCTTGTTGCTTTTTGAAAAAATAATATACCAAAGTCGTGCCGTGGTGGGTCCGTATAAAATCAATCACCCGGTCCGGAATGTTGTTTTTACGGGCAATTTCAATACCCTTTATTACGTGATCTACAATGATTTTTGCGCTTTCCCGCGGTGGAAGGTCATCATGCGGATTTACATTGGTAATTTGATTTTCAGTGAAATAGGTCGGTTTTTCCATTTTACCAACATCGTGGTACAACGCTCCCACCCTGACCAACATGGCATTTGCCCCAATCTCATTGGCTGCCGCTTCGGCCAGATTGGCCACTTGTAAGGAATGGTGAAAGGTTCCTGGAGCCTTATCGGAAAGTTCTTTTAATAATCTGGAATTGGTATCAGAAAGTTCCAGCAGGGAAACATCAGAAACCAAACCGAAAATCTTTTCAAACATATAGATCAAAGGCTGGGCAAAAAGGGTCAACAATCCATTTATCACAAAAACCCCAAAAAGTATCCATTCTATATTTTCAAGATTTCCTTCATGGATGGCATGAAAGGCAAAATAACCTACGATGTAAATCAGGGTAATTTGGCCTACCGATATAAAGAGGTTAGCTCTTTTATAAAGTTCCGATGCTGTCAAAATGGTCACAATACCTGCTATGATCTGTAGAAAGATGTACTCAAAACTATTGGGTACAACAAATCCCAGGATCAACACAGTCAGTACATGCACAAACAGCCCCAATCGGGCATCAAAAAAGTTTTTTAATACCAAGGGGAGAATACAAAGGGGAACCACGTACACATAATTTTCATAATGCTTCACGGTCAATGTGGTAGCCAAAACCATGAGAAGGATGTTGAAAAAGATAAAGGTGACCTTGTTGTTGTTCTTAAATATTTCGTTCCTATATCGTTTTAAGAACAAGAACAGCATGATCAATACCAATGCCACCAAAATGGTATAGCCCAACATAATAAAGTAGTAGTTATTGCCATGCCACAATTCGGATTCATACTCATCCTTGAGGGAGTTGAGGATTTTGAAGTTTTCGGCCTCTACTACCTCTCCCTTGGTGATGATCAATTTTCCTTCGGAAACTTCGCCCCGGGTAAATGAAATTTTGGAAAGCTCTTCTTCCAGTGCTCTTTCCGTAAGGGCAACATCAAAAGAAAGATTGGGCCTAATATTTCGTTGGATGATATTTCCGAGTCTTGAAATTCCTTTAACACTCCTGTTGGACAAAATTCCTCCAACCCGTTCCTTGGCTTCTTCAACATCCATAAAATCGTTGGGATCCAACGGAATGGCTTCGTTGTTCTTTACCAATACGATAGCGTTTGAGGATGGCAGGTCCTGAAATACACCAAGCTCGTAGATACTGTCTATTACCTCATCCGCATTGTTCAACAGCCTTCTTTGTTCTTGGTTTGAGAATGAATTTGATCCAAACAGGTTGTTCAGTTCCCGTTCCACTTCATTTTTGATGGTAGTTACCACAGATACATCAAAAGTGTAATAATCCGTTTTTTTATTGCGCAGGGAAAGCTGTTCTTGGGCTATTTCATCTTGTGTCTTTTTGATGGAGAAATCAATGGGAGCATATAGATTTTCATACTGCCAGGGTTTTCCCTTTTGAAATTCGTACTTGAACTTTCCTCCCTTCGGAAAAAAGAATACAATGAGCCCTACAGAAATCAGATATAGAAAATACTTGTAGGCAAGTGATTGATGCTTATATACATTGTCCAAAGTCTTTCCCATTCTGTGCGCTGTTAACATCAAAAATAGAAAATATAAATAAGAAGTGGGCCTCTTGGCCAATCTGGACCTTTTGCATTTAATTTTAGTATTTTCGCATCAGTAAAAATGCACATATGAACAAAGTTGTTATTGTATCGGCAGCAAGAACCCCAATAGGGAGTTTTATGGGCGCTTTGTCCACCATACCTGCCCCAAAATTGGGTTCCATTGCCATTAAAGGAGCATTGGAAAAAATAGGGCTAAAGCCTGAATTGGTAGAAGAAGTTTTGATGGGGAATGTGGTACAGGCCGGCACGGGACAAGCTCCTGCACGCCAAGCGGCCATTTATGCCGGAATTCCAAATACAGTACCCTGTACAACAGTGAACAAGGTTTGTGCTTCGGGAATGAAAGCCATTACGCTAGGGGCCCAATCCATTGCTTTAGGTGAAAATTCCATCGTAGTGGCCGGAGGTATGGAAAATATGAGTCTGATTCCACATTATGTGCACATGCGAAATGGTGTTAAATTTGGTCCAGCCACAATGATTGATGGAATGCAAAAAGATGGACTTGTGGATGCATACGACCAAAACGCCATGGGGGTTTGTGCCGATGCATGTGCCACTGAACATAAATTTAGCCGTGAGGACCAAGATGCCTATGCCATACAATCCTACAAAAGGTCTGCAGAAGCATGGAAAGCTGGAAAGTTTAAAGATGAAGTGGTTCCTGTTGAAGTACCCCAACGCAGGGAAGAGCCCATCGTTGTAAATGAGGATGAGGAATACAAGAACGTGAAGTTGGATAAAATTCCGGCTTTGCGCCCGGCATTCACCAAAGAGGGTACGGTTACCGCTGCGAATGCTTCAACGATAAATGATGGTGCTGCGGCTGTGGTACTGATGAGTGAAGAAAAAGCCAAAGAACTGGGATTGGAACCATTAGCCTACATAAAAGGATATGCTGATGCGGCTCAAGAACCGGAATGGTTCACCACAGCTCCGGCCAAAGCACTGCCAAAGGCTTTGGAAAGAGCAGGCGTTTCACTATCAGATGTGGATTATTTTGAGTTCAACGAGGCCTTTTCGGTAGTGGGATTGGCCAATACAAAACTTTTGGGGCTTACAGATGCCAATGTAAATGTGAACGGTGGAGCTGTTTCTCTAGGTCATCCATTGGGCTGTTCCGGGGCAAGAATAACCATTACCCTGCTCAATATATTGATACAGAACAATGCCAAATTAGGAGCGGCAGCTATCTGCAATGGTGGTGGTGGCGCTTCCGCAATTGTTCTTGAAAGAATTTAGTTATCCAATTCAGCCAATAAATGCAATATGGAATCTGCCATTTGAGCATTGTTCCCATTAGGGTTCAGCCTGACGATTGTACTGAAATGGTTTCCCAACTTTTGTACGGGGAGCATTTTAAAGTCTTGGAGAGTAGAAAAAAATGGAGCAGGATTCGTGTGGCCCATGACCAATGCGAGGGGTGGGTTTCCAACTCGCAATTTATTTTTATCACTGAGGATGAATATGAGGGTTTAGCTTCGGGACCTCAAAAGATTTCTTCTGATGTAATTTCCCATATCTGCGCCAATAATGGTATGTTGCTTCCCATATTATTGGGTTCCCTAATTTCTGCATCACCTTTATTGAATCATTCTTTTGAAGGAACTGTAGTAGCTGGTGAAAATCCTAAGTCAAGCTTGATTGATACGGCTTTCCTGTATTTGAACGCACCCTATTTAAAGGGTGGAAAGACCCCTTTTGGCATAGATTGTCCAGGGTTCACCCAAATGGTATACAAGGTCAATGGATATAGTCTACAGCGAGATGCGGAAGGGCAATCCAAACAAGGGGAGGCGCTGAGCTTTATTGAGGAAAGTGAACCAGGTGATTTAGCTTTTTTCGACAACAATGAAGGTATCATCGATCATGTGGGCATTATATTGAAGGATAATTACATTATCCACGTTCACGGCCATGTGCGTATTGACCGCTTGGACCACACAGGTATCTTCAATGCACAGGAGAAGTTATATACCCATAAGCTCAGGGTCATCAAAAAAATACTCTAAAAGAAAAGGGCCGCATTTTGCGGCCCTTTTTATTTTCTAATGGTAGAAAGGAAATTATTCTCCCAAAAGTTTTTTAACCCTCATAAAGTTTTCGGTATCACCTAAAGCACCGTAGATGTTTTTCAACTGGGTCAAGATACTTTGATTGTCAGGATTGGTTTTAACAGCATCTTCCAACACTTTAGCACCTTCTCTGAACAAACTGTCTTTTTTTGCTTTTAACTCATCGTATTTGGCAATATCGGCCTTGGAACTGCCAAGGGCGTTCATTTCATCGATAAGTCCATTACCTTCGTTTACGTAAGTTGTGGATAGATTCAAAAGAGCATTAATGTAACCTGGGTCAATGGCAAGGGTCTTTTTGTAAGCATCCCTAGCATCTTCCAAATTTCCTTGCTCCATGTTGATAACTCCAATGTTGTACAATAAATCGGCATTGTCAGGAGCCATTTCAGAAGCCTGGGCCATCAATTCCTTAAACTTGTCTTTATCACCAAGGGAATAGTACAAATTTGCTTCTCCCAAGACGAGATTTACATCCTCTGGATTGGCCTCTCTTGCTTCAGCGTAAGCTTCAAGAGCCTTATCCGAATCACCCAATTGTTGGTAAATCAAGGCAACATTTTTAACTATTTCTGGCTTTTTGGAAGGGCTTCTTTCTTCTTTGGGGTCCTTGTGGGTACCTGCTTTCACATACAAGTCCCTGGTATTCTTGTCCATGGTTTCAACCTCACCGGTCTCTACATTTACTGCAGTATAGGTTACTCCACTTCCATCATAGCCAAGGTCTTTGAGTTCATTATAGTACTGCAATGCCTTCTCATAGTCCTGACCGTTTACGGCGCTACTTGCCGCATAATATAGATAAACGGTATCCGCAGGGCTCAACTTGTAGCTCAAGTAAAGTTTTTCAGCAGCTTCCGAAAATTTCTGATTGTTGTTGTCCTCAACAGCGGCATTTACCAAATCGGCTGTCATTTCCGACAGTTTTTGTTGTGCCACGGTAGTATATTTTTCCTTTCCGCTTGCTTCTTCAATGGAAATAACTTTTTTGTAGGCATCAATAGCAGGTTGGAAAGCAGTAGCATCTCCCTTGGATGCCAAGTCTGAATACACATTGCCCAAAACAGCATAATATTGGGCCTGCAATCTTTCATCTGCAGCATCAATAGTGGATGATGCTGCCTCCAAAGCCGTTTTTGCAGCTGCCGCATCACCATCTTTTAGTGCTTTTTCTGCATCTCTGATTTCACTCTTCTGTGAAAAGCCCATCGTTGAAATCCCTATGGCTAGCAGTATTAAAACTTTAGTCTTCATGTTAAAACGTAATTATTTAGTGTTTATCGATTATTAATTATTTTCATTGTACTTATCAATTGCCATGCCATCTTAGTCATTGACCTCTATATCAAGGACATTGGTATCGTCAAGGGAATCATCTTCTTTCATGACTTTGGCCACGGCAGCTATGGAGTCCCCTTCCCTTAAATTGATGAGGCGAACCCCCTGTGTAGCCCTACCCATGACACGAAGATCTTCCACGCTCATGCGAATGGCAATACCGGATTTATTGATGATCATAAGGTCATCGGTATCCGTTACATTCTTAATGGCTACAAGTCCACCTGTTTTTTCAGTGATGGAAATGGTCTTAACCCCTTTTCCTCCTCTATTAGTTACGCGATAATCCTCCAAGTTGGATCTTTTACCATACCCATTTTCTGAAACGACCAAGATGTCATCCTCAAAATTGTGAACGGATACCATACCGATTACTTCGTCTTTGTCATCCGCCAAGGTAATTCCCCGAACACCAGAGGCATTCCTACCCATGGGCCGCGTTTTACTTTCTTCAAAGCGAATGGCTTTTCCAGATTTCAATCCAAGGAAAATCTGGCTGGTTCCAGTAGTCAACTTGGCTTCCAAAAGCTCATCGCCATCTTTAATGGTAATGGCATTGATACCATTTTGGCGTGGACGGGAATATTGCTCCAAGGATGTTTTCTTCACTGTTCCCTTTTTGGTGGCCATAATCACGTAGTGACTGTTCACATAGTCCTCATCCTTAAGATCTTGGGTACAGATAAAGGCTTTCACCTTGTCCTCCATCTCAATATTGACCAGGTTCTGGATAGCTCTTCCTTTGGAGGTTCTGCTGCCCTCGGGAATTTCATAGACGCGCATCCAGAAACATTTACCGTTTTGGGTAAAGAACAACATGTATTGGTGGTTGGTGCCCACAAAAAGGTGTTCCAAGAAATCCTCGTTTCGGGTTGAGGATGCCTTTTGGCCCACACCTCCCCTGTTCTGGGTCTTATATTCTGATAAAGGTGTTCTTTTGATGTAGCCTGCGTGGGAAATAGTGATGACCACTTGCTCATCCGGAATCATATCCTCAATGCTCAAATCGCCACCTGCATAGTTGATTTCAGATCTTCTGTCGTCGCCATATTTCTCCTTAACCTCAAGAAGCTCATCTTTAATGATCTGCATTCTACGCTCCTTCTTGGCAAGAATATCTTTCAAATCCTCGATGGTCTTCAAAAGTTCAGCATGTTCATCACGCAATTTGTCCTGTTCCAGACCAGTAAGTTGGCGCAAACGCATTTCCACAATGGCCTTGGCCTGAACCTCGGTCAACTTAAAGCGTTCCATTAAATTGGTACGGGCCTCTTCCACATTGGAGGATGCCCTAATAATGGCAATTACCTCATCAATGTTATCGGAGGCAATGATCAGTCCTTCAAGAATATGGGCCCGGTCCTCGGCCTTTTGCAATTCGTATTTGGTCCTACGGACCACCACCTCGTGCCTGTGCTCTACAAAGTGATGAATGATTTCCTTTAGGTTCAACAGCTGCGGCCTACCTTTTACCAAGGCAATATTGTTGACGCTGAATGAGGATTGAAGTGCTGTGTACTTGTACAGCATGTTCAGTACGATATTGGGTATGGCATCACGTTTAAGGATATACACGATACGCATTCCATTTCTATCAGACTCATCTCTGAGAGATGCAATCCCCTCTATTTTCTTTTCGTTGACAAGGTCGGCGGTCTTTTTGATCATATCCGCCTTGTTGACCTGGTACGGAATTTCGGTAACAACGATACACTCTCTTCCCTGGACTTCTTCAAACGAAGCTTTGGCGCGCATTACAACCCGTCCTCGACCGGTATGAAAAGCTTCTTTTACCCCCTCATATCCATAAATGATTCCCCCTGTGGGAAAATCGGGAGCTTTGATGTGGGTGATCAGCTCATCTATTTCAATATCACTATTGTCAATATAGGCCACAGTACCATCTACAACTTCAGATAGGTTATGGGGCGGCATATTGGTGGCCATACCTACGGCAATACCCGAAGCTCCATTCACCAAAAGGTTGGGCACCCGGGTGGGCAGAACCGTGGGTTCTTGCAGGGAATCATCAAAATTGAGCTGATGGTCCACCGTATCTTTATCAATATCGGCCAACATCTCCTCTGCAATTTTCCGCATCTTGGCCTCGGTATAACGCATGGCCGCAGGGCTATCGCCATCAACGGAACCAAAGTTTCCTTGACCGTCCACAAGCATATATCGTAGGCTCCATTCCTGGGCCATACGCACCATGGTATCATATACAGACGTATCGCCATGTGGGTGATACTTACCCAATACCTCCCCAACAATACGGGCAGATTTTTTGTGCGAACTGTTAGATCTCACCCCAAGTTCGTGCATTCCAAAAAGTACTCTCCGGTGAACTGGTTTTAGTCCATCACGAACATCTGGCAGGGCACGTGACACAATGACCGACATTGAATAATCAATGTAGGCAGATTTCATCTCATCCTCTATGTTGATAGGAATTAACTTTTCTCCTTCCGCCATGCTAAAATCTTATTGTTTTTACTGGTTAAAATATCATGGCAATATACGGAAAATAGACCCTTTCAGAACAATAGGGACTTACTTTATTAAAAAAATTATCAACATTTCCGACCAACATCCCCATATTGTAATAAAGCTATGTTAAACCACCTAAAAAGTGTCCATTATTTCGACATTTAATACTAGTTTATCGAATAAGGGTACGGTATTTGACCACTGTAACAATACTTTTATTAATTTTAATTGCTGAAAAAGAAAGGTATGGATGATAATTTTTCCCCCAGAGTAAAAGACGTGATAGCATACAGCAAGGAAGAAGCCCTAAGATTAGGGCATGATTTCATTGGTACGGAACACCTTATGCTTGGTCTTTTAAGAGATGGAAATGGCAAGGCCATAAACATTTTGGATGCCCTCGACGTGGATTTGGAACACTTACGCAGAAAAGTGGAAATCCTAAGTCCGGCAAATCCTAATTCTGGAACCATGCAAAAAGACAAGAAAAACCTTCACCTCACTCGGCAGGCCGAGCGTGCGTTGAAGACCACTTTTTTGGAAGCAAAGCTTTTCCAAAGCTCTTCCATCAATACCGCACACCTGTTGTTGTGCATTCTTAGAAATGAGAATGACCCCACAACCAAGTTGTTGCACAAATTAAAGGTGGACTATGATAACGTTAAAGAACAGTTCAAATCCATGATCACAAGCGATGATGATTATATAGATTCACCACAAGCGGAATCCTTTCCTAGCGACCCGGACGATTCTGGTGATGCCAAGGAAAGTACCTTCGGTTCAAGTTCCGGTCAAAAAGGCACTAAAAAATCCAAGACCCCGGTCTTGGACAATTTTGGACGCGATCTTACCCGATTGGCCGAGGAGAACAAATTGGATCCTGTTGTGGGACGCGAAAAAGAAATTGAGCGTGTCTCCCAGATTTTGAGCAGGAGAAAGAAAAACAATCCGTTGCTCATTGGTGAGCCCGGTGTGGGTAAGAGTGCCATCGCCGAAGGTTTGGCATTGCGCATCATCAACAAAAAAGTTTCTCGCATATTGTACAACAAGCGCGTGGTTACTTTGGATTTGGCCTCATTGGTGGCCGGTACCAAATACCGTGGTCAGTTTGAGGAACGAATGAAAGCCGTAATGAACGAGCTGGAAAAGAATGATGACATTATTCTTTTCATCGATGAGATTCATACCATTGTTGGAGCAGGTGGTGCCACAGGCAGCTTGGATGCTTCAAACATGTTCAAACCTGCTTTGGCCCGAGGTGAAATTCAATGTATCGGTGCCACTACGCTTGATGAATACAGACAGTACATCGAAAAAGATGGCGCCCTTGAGCGTCGTTTCCAAAAAGTGATGGTGGAACCCACCACTGTAGAGGAGACCATCGAAATTTTGATGAACATCAAAGGCAAGTACGAAGACCACCATAACGTTAACTATACCGATGAAGCCATTTTGGCCTGTGTAAAGTTGACCAATCGCTATATGACAGACCGTTTTTTACCGGACAAGGCCATTGATGCCCTGGATGAAGCTGGTTCGCGGGTTCACATCGTGAACATGGACGTTCCCAAACAGATTTTGGAGTTGGAGAGTCAGTTGGAAGATGTACGTGAGTTGAAAAACAGCGTGGTCAAAAAGCAGAAGTACGAGGAGGCCGCCAAGCTTCGGGACGATGAAAAACGTCTTGAGAAAGAATTGGCATCTGCCCAGGAACGTTGGGAAGAGGAAAGCAGGCTGCACCGTGAAACCGTTACAGAAGACAATGTTGCCGATGTGGTTTCCATGATGAGCGGTATTCCCGTCAATAAAATTGCACAGACCGAAAGCAACAAATTGGCAGAATTGCCAAATTTGATCAAAGGATTTGTTATAGGTCAAGATGAAGCAGTGGCCAAAGTGGCCAAGGCCATCCAACGTAACCGAGCAGGTTTAAAGGATCCCAACAAACCTATTGGTTCTTTCATTTTCTTGGGTCAGACGGGGGTCGGAAAAACACAGTTGGCCAAGATTTTGGCCAAGGAACTGTTTGATTCTGAAGATGCCCTTATCCGAATAGATATGAGCGAATACATGGAAAAATTCGCCATTTCCAGATTGGTGGGAGCACCTCCAGGATATGTGGGTTATGAAGAAGGAGGTCAGTTGACTGAAAAGGTTCGACGTAAGCCTTATTCTGTAATCCTTTTGGACGAGGTTGAAAAGGCACACCCAGATGTCTTCAACATGTTGCTCCAGGTTTTGGATGATGGTTTCCTTACCGATAGTCTTGGCAGGAAGATTGATTTCAGAAATACCATTATCATCATGACCTCCAATATTGGAGCTCGTCAGTTGAAGGATTTTGGGCAAGGCATAGGGTTTGGTACTGCGGCCAAAAAGGCCCAGGCCGATACACACCAGAAAAGTGTCATTGAAAACGCCCTTAAAAAAGCGTTTGCCCCTGAGTTCTTGAACCGTATTGATGATGTGATTGTCTTTAACCCTCTGGAGAGAGAGGACATCCACAAGATCATTGATATTGAATTGAACAAATTGTACCAGCGTATCAAGGAGATAGGTTATGACCTCAACCTTTCTGATAAGGCCAAGGATTATATTGCCGAAAAAGGTTTCGACAAAGAATATGGAGCACGACCTCTAAAAAGAGCCATCCAAAAATATATTGAGGATGCCCTTGCGGAGGAAATCGTAAACTCCAAACTCGAAGAAGGTGACAGTATCTTTATGGATTTGGATGAGAAAAAAGAAGAACTCACCATCAAAATAAAGAAAACGGAAAAATCACCCGAGACCGAAAAATAAATCCATAAAAACACAATAAAAAAAAGCTGACAGATGTCAGCTTTTTTTATGCCCCAAAATGTAATACAAACGATAATATTGCTTTTAATCTAATATTTTTCTGATCGCTCCTTGTTCGCCATACTTTCGTCCAGAGACACTATAACTATTTGGGGAATGAGAATTACTTCTACGAAGAAGACCATCGTGGTACGTGAATACCAGTTGGATATTGGAACCATACAGGTTTTTGATGATTACATGGTCGCTACTTTTGATGAAGGTGCCACAGTTACGCTTGAGCGCGCTTATCAAATGATTGGGATATCAGAAATACATTTTAGGAACAGGAATTTTGGCTACATCAGCCTACGGAAAAATTCCTATGCTGTAGATCCCACCATCTACAACTATCTTCGTGGTTTGGACAACCTAAAGGCGTTTGCCATTGTTTCCAAAAAGGAAATAGACATGCATAACTTCAAAATAGAGAAGTTGTTTTACAAAAAGAACATGGAATTCTTTATTGAGTTTGAGAACGCATTGGCCTGGGTTAAAAAAAGAGTGAAGACGGGTAAAGGCAAAAAATAGCTTTAACTCTTTTCCCTATCCTCAACTTCAGGCGGATTTAGGATTTCCAGATACGCCTGTCCTATTCTATTTATGATTTCAGATGCCTTAACCGCTTCATAACCGAGTTGCGATGCGCCTATATCTCCTGCAAGGCCATGAAGGTAAACAGCAAAGATGGCCGAATGCACCGGTGAATATCCTTGGGCCTTCAATCCTGTCATCATTCCGGTAAGCACATCACCACTGCCTGCCGTGGCCATTCCCGGATTTCCAGTGGTATTCACATAACCTTTACCGTTATGAAGAACTATCGTATGGGCCCCTTTTATAACCAACACCACCTCATTTTCCAAAGAAAAGGTTTTGGCCTTTTTTAATTTATCAAAATCATTTTCCCATTTTCCGATGAGTCGCTCCAATTCTTTTGGATGGGGCGTTAAAATGGAATTTTTGGGAATGTCCTTCAGCATTTTGGGATTTTTAGCCAGAATATTGAGTCCATCCGCATCGATGACCATGGGCGCCTTCATCTCTTTGAGAAGATCACCAAATGCTTTTGCCGTTTTCTCTTCTGTACCGATCCCCATCCCAATTCCAATAACGTCAGGCACAAAAGGAAGGTCTACATGCGTGATATTCTTTTCATCTTCATCAGTTAAAACCATTACCTCTGGAATGCTTGTTTGGAGCGATTGGTATCCACATTGGGGAACAAAGGCGGTTACCAACCCACTACCCGTGGATAAACAGGCATTGCCTGCCAATTGCACAGCTCCAATTTTACCATAACTCCCTCCAATGATCATGGAGTGCCCGTACGTTCCCTTATGGGAAAATTTAAGCCGAGGTCGGTATAGCGGAAGTATTTCCTGCCTTCCAATCAATTCATATTCAGCATCGGTTTTTTCCAAAATTTCCGTATCCAATCCAATGTCGAGCAACTCCCATTGATTGATAAAAACCCCGGTCTCTGGAAGAAAAAACACTAATTTGGGTACTTGAAAGCTCAATACATAACTGGCTTCAATCACATGCGATGGATTCCAAGGACTCCTATCCATGGGCAATCCCGAAGGAACATCCACAGCAAGAACAAACGCTTGCGAAGCATTGATGTGCTGTATCAGATTCCCAACCCAAGTATCAGGAGCGCGGTTGAGTCCAATGCCAAAAATGGCATCCACCACAATATCGTTCGGTGAAATTTCTGGCAAGTCACTATCGGCATTAATAAAATCCGGCCAAACCTTGTTTTCTTTTAGCCGCTCCAAATTCAGTAAAAAATCCTTGGAGCGTTTTTCGCTGTAGTTCACCACATGTACCTCAATGGTGTAGCCATGTTCATGCAGTAGTCGGGCCAAAACCATTCCATCACCACCATTGTTGCCAATACCACAAAACAACTTTATATGCACGCTAGTGCCCCTTAATCGCGCATGAATCCACTCAAACAACTTGGTAGCGGCCCGTTCCATTAAGGCATCACTGGTAATTTGCTGTTTTTCTATGGTAAATTTGTCAGCGTCATAGATTTGTTGGGCGGAAAAAATTTTCATTCAACACAAAAATTTGATTATTTGTATGGATTTCGCAAAAAATACGTTGTAGGATTTGATGAAGTAATCAAAAGTACTACTTTTATCTCCTCATAACAGAACAATGCAAGTTAAACAAACGGATAGTAATCTTCTTCAGATGGAATCTTTTTCATCTATCTTCACTGTGATTACCACCACCCCTTTGGGGTAAATCTGCTATATATTTCCGTCCGTTTTTTAATCTATTTTTCAATATTTCTTACAATACTATTTCATCATGAAAGTCTTAAAATTTGGTGGCACTTCAGTGGCCAATCCAGAGCATATCAATAAAGTCAAGTCCATAGTCCAACAACTGGACAAAGAAAAAGCAGCCGTCGTGGTATCAGCCTTTGGTGGGGTCACCGACCTTCTTCTGAACACATCAGCCTTGGCTGCAAAACAAGATACAGCCTACAAGGAATCCTTAAAAACAATTGAGGACAAACATATAAACGCTATCCGGGAATTGATTCCCGTCCAAAATCAAAGCGCTGCCCTAAGCAAGGTAAAAAGTGATTTGAATGTACTGGAAACCCTTTTGGAAGGTTCATTCTTGATTGGAGAATTGACCCCAAAACTTTCCGATAAAATTGTTAGCTATGGGGAACTGTTGTCCTCTTTTATCATCAGTGAATTTTTTAAGACCGAAGGTCTTGATGCCGTTTTCAAGGACAGCCGTGAACTTATTATTACCGACAGCAGTTACGGAAAAGCCAATGTGGATTTTAAGCTGACCAATCAGAACTGTAAAGCATTTTTTGAAGAAAATAAGCATCAAATTACCGTTTTGCCAGGGTTTGTATCTTCCAGTAAATCTGGAGATTCCACCACCTTGGGCAGAGGTGGTTCCGATTACACCGCCGCCATTCTTGCTGGTGCTGTTGAAGCTGATATTTTAGAAATATGGACCGACGTAAGCGGTATGTACACCGCCAATCCCAAATTGGTGAAACAGGCGAAATGTGTTTCGCACATAAGCTATGAGGAAGCCATGGAACTTTCCCATTTTGGCGCAAAGGTGTTATTTCCCCCTACCATTCAACCCGTTTTGGGCAAAGGAATCCCGATTGCTATCAAGAATACATTCGACCCCGAAAATCCGGGAACACTGATTACCAAGAACACCAACGGAAATGGGAAAACCGTTCGTGGTATAAGTCATGTGGGCAATATCAGTTTGTTGTCGTTGGAAGGTCCGGGGATGATTGGAATCCCAGGAATATCCAAACGATTCTTTGAAACATTGTCTCTAAAGAATATTAGTATTGTGCTGATTACCCAAGCTTCATCCGAGCATTCCATTTGTGTGGGTATTGCTGATGAAGATGTGGACACTGCGGCCGAAGCAGTAAATGAGACGTTTGAATACGAAATCTCCACCAAGAAAATCAAACCGGTAATCGTTGAAAAAGACCTTACCATCGTTGCCTTAGTTGGAGACAATATGAAAAGTCACCAAGGGCTGAGTGGTAAAATGTTCAGCACTCTTGGAAAGAATAATGTAAACATCAGGGCGATTGCGCAAGGTGCTTCGGAGCGAAATATTTCTGCGGTCATCAAAAAAGATGATGTAAAAAAAGCGCTCAACTCACTGCACGAGACCTTTTTTGAGGAAAACATCAAACAACTCAACCTTTTTGTGATGGGAGTTGGAAATGTGGGCTCTAAATTCTTAGACCAGATTCGCCAACAGAAAAAATACCTAAAGGAGGAGTTAAAATTGAACATTCGGGTCATTGGAATCAGCAATTCCAGAACCATGGCTTTTGATGAAAACGGTATTCCATTAAAAGACTGGGAAACCGTTTTGGCCAATGGTGAAAAAGCAGATAAACAAGCCTTTTTTGATCGCATAATAGCACTCAACTATCGCAACAGCATTTTTGTGGACAACACCGCAAGCTCTGAAGTCTCGGAAAGCTATCCGAGCTATCTCAAAAACAGTATTTCTGTGGTGACCTGCAACAAAATAGCATCATCTTCGGATTATGATTATTATAAGGAATTGAAACAATTAGCCAAGCAGTACAACGCTCCCTATTTGTTCGAGACCAACGTAGGAGCTGGTTTGCCCATCATCGACACCTTAAAGCATTTGATTGCTTCAGGTGATAAGGTCAGAAAAATACAAGCGGTGCTATCCGGTAGTTTGAATTTTGTCTTCAATACTTTTAATGATACCACCACCTTCCACGATGTGGTAAAGCAAGCCCAGGAACAAGGCTATACAGAACCGGACCCAACTATCGATTTGAGTGGAATTGACGTGATGCGGAAGATTCTTATTTTGGCGAGGGAAAGTGGCTACCACTTGAATATAGATGAAATTGAAAACGAAGCCTTTTTGCCCAAGGAAAGTTTGGAGGCCGATTCCAATGATGCCTTTTTTGAAAGCTTGAAGAAATATGAATCCGACTTCCAAAAATTGTACAAAGAGGCTGCCGATGCAGATAGTAAACTAAAGTACGTGGCCCAGTTTGAAGACGGAAAGGCCAAAGTTGGATTGCAGAAAATTCCAAAAGGACACGATTTTTACAACCTGGAAGGAAGTGACAACATCGTGCTGTTCTTTACAGACCGCTATGTTGAGCAACCATTGATCATAAAAGGTGCCGGTGCCGGTGCAGATGTCACTGCTTCAGGTATCTTTGCGGATATCATACGAATTGGAAATTTCTGATTATGGAAGAAATCAAGGTGTTTTGCCCCGCTACCATTGCCAACGTTTCCTGCGGATTTGATGTGCTAGGATTGGCCTTGGACTCCGTAGGTGATGAAATGATTGTCAGAAAGATTTCTGAAAAGACCATTCGTATCAGCAAGATTTTAGGCCAGGACCTGCCGTTGGAAACGGAAAAAAATGTTTCTGGCGTAGCTGGATTGGCCTTATTGGCCAAAAGCGACTATGAAGGTGGTTTTGAAATCGAAATCGATAAACGAATAAAACCTGGAAGCGGAATCGGTAGTAGTGCCGCTAGCTCAGCAGGTGCCGTTTGGGCCATGAATGAATTGTTGGGCAAGCCATTTTCCAATTTGGAACTGGTGCAATTTGCCATGCAAGGTGAAAAACTGGCCAGTGATGTGGCCCATGCCGATAATGTGGCCCCTGCCATTTATGGCGGCTTCACGTTGGTAAGGAGTTATGACCCATTGGATATCATACCCATCCCCACCCCTTCCGAACTGTTTGCCACAGTGATTCATCCACAGATAGAAATCAAGACCTCGGATTCCCGAAAAATTCTTCGGACCACCATTTCGTTGGCACAAGGTATACAGCAGTGGGGCAATTTGGGGGGGCTTATCGCCGGATTGTATCAAAGCGATTATGACCTCATCGGGCGTTCCCTCCACGATCATATTGTGGAGCCCATCCGTTCCATTTTGATTCCCGCTTTTGACCAAATCAAGTCCAATGCCATCGAAGCTGGAGCGTTGGGTTGTGGCATTTCCGGGTCAGGGCCATCCATTTTTGCGTTGAGCAAAGGGGAAACCATGGCACAAAAAGTGGCAACTTCCATGCAGGAAACCTATAAAAACATTGGTGTTCCTTTTGACATCCATATATCCAAAGTGAACACCCAAGGCGTAAAAAAAATCGCTTAATTCCATGAAATTTTACAGCTTAAACCATCCCATCCCAGAAACATCGTTCAAGGAAGCCGTCATTGCCGGAATCGCACCTGATAAAGGCTTGTATTTTCCTGAAAGCATTACACCGCTTCGGTCAGATTTTTTCGATACCATTGAAAATTTATCCAATCTGGAAATCGCATTTCAAGTCATACGACAATTTGTGGGCGAGGACATTCCTGATAACGTCCTGAAAGAAATCTTGAAGAACACCTTGGATTTTGATTTCCCCGTGGTTGAAATTGAGGAAAATGTGGCCACTTTGGAGCTTTTCCATGGCCCCACCATGGCCTTTAAGGACGTTGGCGCAAGATTTATGGCGAATTGTTTGGGCTATTTTTCACAGGATGAAAATGAAGAAGTCACCGTATTGGTAGCCACTTCAGGGGATACCGGCGGTGCCGTGGCCAATGGTTTTTTAGGGGTTGATGGTGTGAATGTAGTGATTCTATACCCCAGTGGCAAGGTCAGTGATATTCAAGAAAAGCAGTTGACCACCTTGGGTCAAAATATTGTGGCCATGGAAGTCAACGGCACGTTTGACGATTGCCAGCGCATGGTAAAAACCGCATTTTTGGATGAGGAAATCACAGCACACAAAAAATTAACATCGGCCAACAGCATAAATGTGGCACGTTGGTTACCGCAGTTGTTCTACTTTTTGTTTGCCTACAAACAGGCCAAATCCAAAGGAAAAGAGATGGTATTTTCTGTTCCCTCTGGAAATTTTGGAAATATTTGTGCGGGAATGGTAGCCCAGAAATTGGGCATGCCCGTTAAGCATTTTGTGGCCTCCACCAATGTGAATGATGTGGTGCCCAAATTCATGCGGGAAGGAATATATAACCCAGTGCCTTCCATTGCTACCATTTCCAATGCGATGGACGTGGGTGACCCCAGTAATTTTGTCCGCATCAGACATTTGTACCAAGACGATTTGTCCACACTCAAAGAAAATCTTTCTTCCTATGCTTTTACGGACGATGCTACAAAGGCTGCCATGAAAGAAGTTCATACCCAAACGGGATATGTTATGGACCCACATGGCGCTGTGGGCTATTTGGGTTTGAAGGAATATCAAAAAAACAATCCAAATACCTACGGTATTTTCTTGGAAACGGCACACCCCGTGAAGTTCTTGGATGTGGTGGAAGAAACCCTTGGATTAAGCCCAGAAATTCCATCCCAAATTCAAAAAGTAATGGGTAGACAGAAAAAATCCAACAAAATTTCATCTTACGATGCGCTAAAATCCTATCTACTGGACAATTAGCATTTTTTGGTTTGAATTTAACAGTGGTTTGTTCAAAACATCGGAATGTTTAAAGCCTTGTCTTGTACGAAATCAATAAATTTACCCCATAAACCAAAAGGAATGAAAACAACTGCGTTGACCGATACCCACGTTGCGTTGGGTGCAAAAATGGTTCCCTTTGCGGGTTACAACATGCCCGTTTCCTACGAAGGGGTGAACATTGAGCACGAAACCGTTAGAAAAAGTGTTGGAGTCTTTGATGTTTCGCACATGGGCGAGTTTTTGATTGAGGGCCAAAAAGCGTTGGCCCTTATTCAGAAAGTGAGTTCCAATGATGCTTCCAAATTGACCGTGGGAAAAGCACAATACAGCTGTATGCCCAACGAAACGGGGGGCATTGTAGATGACTTGATCGTATATCGCGTTAAGGAGGAAACCTACCTTTTGGTGGTCAATGCCTCCAATATTCAAAAAGATTGGGATCATATTTCCAAATACAATAAGGAAATTGGGGCCGATATGCGCAACATTTCAGATAATTATTCATTGTTGGCCATTCAGGGACCAAAAGCAGTTGAGGCTATGCAGTCGTTATCTTCTGTGGACCTTTCGGCCATTAAGTTCTACAACTTTGTGGTGGGTGATTTTGCAGGGATTGACCATGTGATCATTTCGGCCACGGGCTACACGGGTTCCGGCGGTTTTGAAATCTATTGCAAAAACGAAGAAGTAAAACAGGTTTGGGACAAAGTTTTGGAAGCGGGTGCAGATTTTGGCATCAAGCCCATTGGATTGGCAGCACGGGATACCTTACGTTTGGAAATGGGCTACTGCCTTTATGGGAATGACATTGATGATACCACTTCCCCTTTCGAAGCTGGATTGGGATGGATTACCAAGTTCACCAAGGATTTTGTGAACAGCGATGCCCTTGCCCAAGAAAAAGAAGAAGGCCCCAAGCGGAAATTGGTCGCCTTTCAGATGGAAGAACGTGGTATTCCCAGAAATGGTTATCCCATTTTGGATGCCAAAGGGAATGAAATCGGCAAGGTAACCTCTGGAACCATGTCCCCTTCCCTATCCAAAGGAATTGGATTGGGTTATGTTACTGCAGAAAATGCCAACTTGGACAGCACCATTTATATTCAGATACGTATCAACAAAGTTCCGGCCACTATAGTAAAATTGCCATTTTATAAAACCCAGTAATAGCGTTTGGAGAAAAAGAAGATATTGATATTAGGAGCGAGTGGATTTGTGGGAAACGCCATATACAAGGAACTCTGCTCTTATTTTGACACATACGGCACCTATTATTCCAACCGAAGTTTTTCCAATAACAAGCAGTTTTTCCGATATGATCTGGAGGAGGACGATATTTTCCGGATTCTGGAAAAAGTGCATCCTGATGTCATTATTTCTTCATTGAGAGGAAATTTTCCAGCTCAGATACAGGCCCACCATCATTTAATGGAATATTTGATGAAGAGCCAGGCCAAATTGTATTTCATCTCATCAGCCAACGTTTTTGATGCATACAGCAAGTTTCCTTCCTACGAGTTTGACAAAACGCTATCTGAAAGTGTCTACGGGCGACTCAAAATAAAGATTGAAAACATGTTGATGCGTATGCCCAAGGACAAGACCACCATTCTACGAGTGCCTATGGTCTTTGGAAATACATCGCCCAGGGTAAAGGAAATCAAAGCACAATTGGAGAACAAGGAACCTATTGAGGTGTTTCCCAACCTTATCATCAATGTTACGAATGACGACAGGCTCACCCAACAAATCCATTACCTCATCAACCGGGATAAAGCTGGAATTTTCCATTTGGGAAGTACGGACCTTATCCATCATGAAGAATTCATAAATGAGATTGTCCAACGCATGGGAGGAAACCAAAAGCCCATTTTCAAGCGGGTTTTTACCACCAATGAAGACCGATATTTAGCGGCACTTCCCAAGGATAATCAATTGCCAAAAAACTTGAGGATCAGCTGTCAAGAAATTATCGACCATCACATTCCCGTGGATTGATTAATCCTCTTCTTTTTCGCTTTTTCGTATTGATTTGGTTAACTTTCAATAAAACGAAGTTTTATGGAAAAGTTGAGTACAGCACAAATTGGAGAATCCCTTAAAAGCCTTTCGGGGTGGTCTTTAAAAGATGATATGATTGTGAAATCATTCAAATTCAAAAACTTTAAGGAAGCCTTTTCCGTGATGACCCGGATTGCTTTTGAATGTGAGCATCAAAATCACCACCCCAATTGGGAAAATGTCTACAATAACCTCACCATTAAATTGAACACCCATGATGCCGGCGGTGTTACCCAAAAGGATATTGACCTGGCCAAAACCATTGAAAGCATCGTCAATAAGTAAAATTTACCCCTTCTATTTACGCTCTTGACAGCGGTGCTTTTTTTGCTAAATTTGCCCCCAGCCATAACCAATAATTTGTATGGGAAGAGCATTTGAATTTAGAAAGACACGAAAACTGAAGCGTTGGGCGGCCATGTCCAAAGCATTCACCAGAATTGGAAAAGACATTGTAATGGCTGTCAAAGAAGGTGGCACTGACCCGGATGCCAACTCAAAACTTCGTGCCGTAATTCAGAATGCCAAGGCGGTGAACATGCCCAAGGACAATATTGAACGGGCCATTAAAAGAGCTTCGGACAAAAGTCTTGGCGACTATAAGGAGGTGCTTTTTGAAGGCTACGCGCCTCACGGAATTGCCATCTTGATAGAGACCGCTACGGATAATAACACCCGTACCGTGGCCAATATTCGGAGTTATTTCAACAAATGCAATGGTAGCTTGGGCACTTCTGGTTCTGTGGAGTTCATGTTTGACCACACCTGCAACTTTACCATAAATGGTGAAGGCATCGACCCGGAAGAACTGGAACTGGAGATGATCGACTTTGGTGCCGAAGAGGTTTTTGTGGATGAAGAAGGTATCCATATTTATGCGCCTTTTGAAAGTTTTGGTGCCATCCAAAAAGAATTGGAGTCTCGGGATATTGAAATTCTGTCTTCCGGCTTTGATCGTATTCCACAAGTGACCAAGGAACTTTCCGAAGAGGAGATGGCGGATGTGGAAAAACTTTTGGAGAAAATTGAAGAGGATGATGACGTACAGAACGTGTACCACACCATGCAGGAATAAATACGCTCACACCCTTTAAATACACGTAAAAGCCTCTATATCAATAGAGGCTTTTATTGTTTATAATCGTTTATGTTTCATTATATTTATGCATATTCCGAACTAATACCGAACTAATGAATTTCAACTATTATCTTTCCTCTTATTTAAAAAAGAACGGAACCCAATTAATCAGACTTAAAATTGAGACTTCTAAAAAGGATGTCCAGTATATTGACTCTGGAATATCCGTACTAAAAAACCAGTGGGACGACAAAAAGAAAAAAATAAAAAGGCATCCACTTGAAGAAAAACTGAACGCCAATCTCCAATCCTTATTGATCTCTGTTCAACAAATCTATTACAATAATAAAGGGATTTCGGCCAAACGCTTGCTCCTTCTTTATAAGAATAACAAGAAGTATGATACTAGTTCTTTTTTGGACTTCTATCAACAAATAGTCGATGAAGCTAGGTTAAAAGGTAAAATCCGCACTGCCAACACACAACAGAAGTACATCCAAAAACTAAAAAAATTCTCGAGCTACGTTTCATTCTCCGATCTTTCCGTACAATTCGCCAAGGATTATGAAAAATGGATGCTTGAAAAAGGGAATAAAATTAATACCGTCGCCTCGAATTTCAAGTCAATGTATGCAGTTCTAAATAAAGCAATGAAAATGGGTGTTATAAAGGAAAATCCCATAAGAGGCTATACAATAGTAACTGAGAATGTTGAAAAAGACTCATTGACTTTTGAAGAAATCACCAAACTTTCAGAATTGGAAATCCCTGTAAGATTCAAAGGGATGATCAAAGCCAGGGACATGTTCCTATTTTCCTTCTATACAGCTGGTATGAGATTTTCTGATATATGCAAGCTTAAATGGGAAAATATTGCCGGAAATGAAATCGTATATACTATGGGCAAATCCAGAACTAGAGCCGGTGCAAAAAGAACTTTGCCTTTGACTCCTAAGGCTGTGGCTATACTAGAAAATTATAAAGGTAGAAACAATACTTTTATCTTTCCTCCCCTTTATGGAATGGACAATAAAAATGCAGAAGAAATAGAACACAAATTATATATTGCCAATAATGCTATAAACCGGTCATTGCGTAATGCTTGTGAAAAAGCAGAAATAGGAAAATGGGTAAATATGCATATGGCAAAACATTCCTTCGCCGACTTTGCGGTAAAAAAAGATACTGGGTTGTTAATGATCTCCAAACTATTGGGGCATACCAAATTGTCCACCACACAGCATTATTTAAAAGATTTTTACCATAAGGAAGAAGCAGAAGAAATGAATCGATTGTTCGGTTGAAGTGCTTTTCATGCAATACTTAAACTACTTCATTAATAGTGATATAATACCCTTTGTCCACTCTTATGGATATTTCCCCCTTTCTGAGTTTTTGATTGACCGAATAAATGTCTTCATAAGCATACAGGTATTTTTTGCCAACTTTGAAAAAACTGACTAATCCTAGATCCCGTAAAGCCTGCATGATCTGTCCATTGTACGATACACCAAGCTTTTCGCAAAACGCCTTACCGGTCAGATTAAGGGGTTGTATGTTTACTTGATTGCCCATTGAATTTTACGACACTCTGATTCGATTTATTTGTTCAATCCCTTTCTTTTCTTCTTTCTTTTAGACTTTTTTCTGGCACCATGGTCAGTAAGTTCCAGCTTAAAAGGATTCCATTCCGATTCATCCATTAAAGACTCGACTATTCCATTTTCCTTAATTTCTCCCACATGACTTTTTGATTGTTGAGCAGAATTTCGAGTGCCTTTTGCAGTCCCATTATTTCTTGGTTCAACCTTGACTGTTCCTTCAACGTTTCCTTCGTCAGCTTGATCAGTTCCTCGTTCTTTTCCATTAGCCGATAATATAATTGAACGGTCTCTTGTTTGCTCATAATCGATTTGTTTTACAATACTGTTCCATGAAAAAATTTTACCAAGGGTACTGCCTTTATATACCACATTTTGATATTTGAAAGATATCCCCGAAACCCTGCCTGTGGTTTCGCTTACGTTGAATCTTGGCAAGATATTTTGCTCTTGTAGCAACTTGATAAATTCTGTTGTGTCCATTGCTTTTGAGATTGCCGAACCAATTCGCTCCTGTAGGACAAGTTTGATAGGTACATCGCCTGTTCTCAGGGTTTTCTCTATTTCCTTTTGATCAAGTGATTTTTTTCCACCAATTTTTGTTGAAATTTGAGTCAACCCATATTTCCTCTCCAAATCATTGAGCACTTCCCGGCTTCTTCTTTTAATGTTACTGTCACTCGTTATCCTACCCGAATACCTGACCCTATTGCCCACTATATGGATGTGTTCGTGTTCCGTGTCCGTATGACGGTACATAATGAACTGGTTGTTATCGAAACCCATCTTCATTAGATAGTCGCATCCCAATGAAGCAAATTCATTATCGTCCAATTGGTCAGAGTACGGCAGGTTCAAGGAAACATGAAGGACCGCATTCCCAAGTCCCGGACGCAATTGCCTGATCAAATTGAATTCCTGTGTCATGTTTACCGCTGTGGAATACTCTATATTGGAATCGATCACATACCCTACACCTTCGCCTACCTTTTTCTCATTGTAGGCAAGAACACCGTAAAAATCCTTTCCTATTGTTATCTTACCTATCATTGTTCGCTATATTTGATTTGAGCTGTTGCAACAGCATTTTTACCTCCTCCAATTGTTTAATGATATTGAACGGGTCACGGATACCTGAGTTTGAGACCCTGGCAAGTTGGTTCAGGTTGTTTCCCACCCGGCTCAACTCGACAAAGAGTTTCCTGTCCAATGGGGTTATCTTTTTATTCGGCAAGGATTTTCCCGTACATTTTCTTCGGATATATTCGGCAACGGACAGCCCGATGGTTTCTGCATTAACGGAAACTTTGGAATGATCAGCAGCAGTCATCCTGACATTGACCTGTATTGTTTTTAATAACCCAAGTTCTTTTTTTGGCCTTCCCATTTCAAATGATTTAACGGATCACAAGGCAAACTGCAAACAAGGTGCGCAGGGTTTTTGTTAGCAAAAACACAACTTGCTTCGTGACCTCCGATCAACTATATCACAAACCTATAGTCTATGGATTGATTACAAGGGCTTTGCCGTACATGGCCTTATGTACGGTAAATCATTGGAGGGTCTTTTCAGAAGGGGAAAACCAAAAACGGAGGAAACAACAGCAGGGGATTTCCATGGAAAGGGAAAAGAATGGCCAACGCATGCACGCTAAATTTTTAATCCTTTTACCGGATTGCCATTTTTTATTGGATCAAGTCAAGCAATATCTTTGCCATGAACCCATGGAAACCAAAAACCTTGACATTTCGTACATTTATTTTGATGAAAATAGAATCACCCAAAGGAAAGTTTTATGGGAACCACACCACAATCCTATGAAGTGACAAGTTAGAAGACTAGGACAACAAGGCGATTAATAGAAGCTTTCTAAAATTTTTAACATTAAATTCTGTGCCTCTCCGGTTATTGTTAACTAATCAAACTCTTAAATATCAATATAAATTTGATTGTCAAATTGGTTAGCGGAATACAAGTCATTTATCATTTTATCCAAATCATTTTTGTTTAGTAGATTTTGATATTTGGGGTACTTCGTTATTGTTTCCTCCAGAATATCAATTGGATTAAAACCATTGTCCTTAAGTTGACCAATTTTATCAATCAAATATTTCTTTGTGTTACTAGAAAATTGTATTTGTTCTTTCTTTTTTAGATAAAACGCCCTAATGATATTGGCTTCAGTGGTCGGATTCAAATTTTTATATATAGGGGATTTCAGTAAAATATCCAATCTTTTATTTTTCACATATGACCTATAATGCTGTATGTTTAGATTAAAGGTATGAAGGTTAATGACCAAAGAATCGTAATTGTAGAAACAGCCTTTGGCAATACTGTTTAATTTATCTTTTTCGTTCAATTTGACCAATTCATTCTTAAAAGCCCAATTATTTTCAATACTCCACATATCTACTACAATATTGTCAAATTGTAATTTAATCCCTTTGTGCCTATTTATTGAATACTGACAATTAGATTTATCTATAATCTCAATTAATTTTTCATCATTTAAATCTATAATAATATCTAAATCTCTTGACTTTTTAGAGTTTAAAAAATCTCTCAAATACCCCCCTACAATATATGCGCTTCCATAAACGAAAATTTCATAAAGAAGGAATTTCAGTCTCGGGTTATTATTTAACTCCGTACCAAAATGCTTTTTAAATTGTAATTTAAGGTGCTTATAATCCAAAATTAAATTTTAATGCCTTTGAGTTCTTGAAACAACCTAATTGCATATCTATCGGTCATTCCGCTAATAAAGTCGACGATTAATTGCAAAGTTTTATACTCATCATTTTTATATTTTTCAATGTCCTCGAATACTTTTCTATGGCTGGTAGAAATTATTTTATACAACCTAGATTCCAAATTGTTTCCAGACGCAATAAAAGAATCACTTTTGGAGGCTTTAACAAAAATTTCTAACAAACCATATATGGCCTCCCATCCTGCTATTTCTTTTTTAAGGATCGACTTATCATCAAATACAATGTACTGTAATTTTTTATATGCTTTACGTATATCTTTAGCTGCTGAAATATCAATTATTTCACTTTCTAACTTTCCTTCCATTATCTCATCATAATGTTCCTCAAATGATTTCACTATGCTGCCAATCATTATCTGTTGAGTTAAAATTCTAAATTTTTGAACTATCAATGAGGTATCAACATTCTTCTCTTTTTCAAATTTTTTCCTTAATTTTTTCAGATTACCAAGTACATTTTTCTTGTTTTCCACTAAGTTTTCTCTGAAAATCCTTTCAATGTCATTTAAATCTACTTTTCCTAGTTTAATTCCATCTTCAATATCTGCCGCACTATAAGCAATATCATCGGCTGCTTCAAGTAAATAGACAACAGGGTGTCTTCGATCCCCTAGATTTAGGTACTTGTTTATTTCAATAAATGTTTCTTCCTCAGTTTGAAAATAACCAAACTTCTTCTTGGCGATTTCAAACGTGTGTTTCTTTTTTTCACTACTTGGCAACTTACTAAACTCTTCTAATGATATTAATTTTCTATTTCCATCAATAGAATTTGAGGGATATTTAATTATTGAAGCTAGACTTGAATAATTTAGATTGTATCCATGTTCATCACCGAAATAATAAAGTTTGGATAGTATTCTAAGTGTTTGCACATTACCGTCAAAGTTTTCGAAATCAGCTTTTTCTATCTCACTAAGTGTACTCCCGTCATTGTTTTTAAAATAATCTTTGAAAAATGTCTTTATTGCCTCCTCCCCAAAATGTCCGAACGGAGGGTTCCCTATATCATGTACAAGTCCTGCAACCCTTAATAAAGAACTTAAATTTCCTTTCAATTCTGAGTCAAGTTCTTTTTTCTTTAATAGTTGATTTTCTATACTCTGACCAATTGAGCTTGCTAAATAGGAAACTTCCAAAGAATGGGTTAACCTTGTTCTGATATAATCACTTTCCTCCAATGGAAATACTTGGGTTTTGTCTTGCAACCTTCGGATTGGTGCACTTGAAATAAGTCTCCCGTAATCATTCTCGAAAGTGTTTCGCCCATCACTTTCAATAGTTTTAGATTTAGCCCGGAATCTTTTCTCTTCAAGAAGTAAACTCCATTTCTCTTTATAACTCATAACCTTTTAGAATTTAGTGCAATTAGTCAATATACTGAATTTTATTCGGCATGTCCACTAAATTTAAAATACCGCATTCACGTTTTTTCTCAACACCCTAAAGAATCAATTCAATAAAGGTAGCAGTACCGATTTATCCAGTTTTAAATCTATCTGCAAATCGGGAAGATTGTCAAAATCAAAAATTGGAAAAGGGGTAACAGTGACAACGCTTGCTCGGCGTAAGGTCTCGACCCATAACAGAATGTGCCATGACAAGAAAATCTGGTTGAATTCCCCTTGATCCAAATCCCTTTCCGGCAATCCCCTTAGAAAGCGATAAGCGGTATATAAAGCATCAAAAAGTTCGCACATAAAAACCTCATCCAAGTTCTCATCCCTTGGATTGGTCTTGTCAAAAAGATCTTTTAATAAATGATCGGGCAATCCATCGGACATTGTGTGCAAGGATTCGACCATTATGGAGACTGTTCGGGATATGATACCTTCTGGATCATTGTCGAAATCAAAATATAGCCCTCTCTCTTCTTGCATATAGAGTCCAAGGTAAGGTTTCGGTTTAAAATGATAAAGGATTGTAGTGTTATTTATCTGGTTTTTAGCATTGTCGTCCCCAATCATTGCAAGATCTCACCATTAATCGTAATATTGGCATATTTCAAAAAAATGTGGCTTTTGGATTATTAAATATCTCCCCCTAAAGACAATCAACAGCTACATTTTTTAAACAATGTTGCAAAAATCTTACCTGAAAATTGGCACTGACATCAAAAGCTTTGGAAGTTTTGAAAGAACTCAAACGGATTTCTTCGGTCAATTTGACCACACATATTTTATATGGTAGTGACGAAGCACTTACATTGTTCCGTGAATCCCCTGAAGCATTGTTCATGTCGGACTGCCTAGATTTCGATGTGGTCGTTTTTGAAGCCAATCTGGGCAAGGAGCCAGAGATTCTCACTGATACATTTGAAATTGAGGGCTATAGCCTGATAGATCAAAATACCTATGATCGGTTACATGACAATCTCTGCAAGAAAGTAAAAAACATGGTCATTGAGCCCAGAAATCAAAAAGGAGCAAAAAAATTGGGAAACTAGAATACGACTTACTCCTCCGACCAATCCAAGGGGATTTATTGATATCTCCCAAAAATATCATTTCAAGTAAATGACCAATGTGGTCATCATTTGTTTGGACATTTGGCTACTGTTCTGCTTCTGCTTCCCAATCACTGATATAAGCATCTAAATGCAACAGCAAAAAATTGACCTTTTCAATAGGGAATTTTTTTGGGTCATATTTTCTGCCCAAGGCAACATGTTTTGATTGAACCCACTTCTTAAGCTGTTCATGCTCTGAGTGCTTCGCGTTGTCCATTATCCTTAAAAAATCATAAAAACCGGGCAAACCGCCCACATCCTCTGGAGGGCAGTTCAACTCACCAAAGCAGCAAACGGGAAAGGGAACCCTCAAGTCTTCGATTATCCTCTCCAGGGTTATTGTATGTTGCCAATAATCGCCAAAATCATATAGATAGGAGAGTTTTTGCCCTGTTATTTTGAGTACATCTTCAATTTTAAGGTTTTCCGGACTTATCACTTCATTGGGGCCATTATATCCATCGTCCTCATAAGGTTGGCCGATTCGATAGGTATCCGACTCGAACTCGAACAGATGATAGTTCTCCCATCCCATGATAATCTGAAGGATGTGGTGCAATTTATAAAACGTAATATCCGGGGCAACCAAAAATTCACGCCAAATTTTGGGATGGCTGCCTTCCAATTCGACACGAAGTTTGTAAACGCTGCTCATTTCTTATCCTTTTTTAAACTTTGACTATAATAGACCGATCAATTTCAAAAGTACCGCTATTAGATTTAACCCACCAATTACATTGATCGCCCATGTCAACTCCCTTTGCCTTTTAGACGATCTTTCACGGTTAGAGATCAACCGTGTAGTAAGCCTATGATGTATCTCATTGTTTCCTTGTTCAGCTACAGTGGCATAATAAGAGGTTCCCAAAACTATGTTCGAAGCGTAATCATGCCTCAAGATCTTGTTTTGACATTTTGCCACCACTTCCTTGATCAGGCCACCGGAACATCCTTTTGGATAATTATCCGGTATATCGATTCCCATCGTTTATTTGAATTTTGGCTAGCCTAGACGCTTTGATTTAATGACTGGGTCTAATTTTGTCTCAAGATACATTTCTACAGAAGCTGCCCAGTGATAATCATTGGCATCTTTAAGGTTAAAAAGTAAAATTTTGACCCCAATATTTCTGTTCAAGTCCCCCATTTCAAAACCTTCATTTCTAGTATTATCCCGTATATGCTCCAAAGCCCTTTTCCTGCTATTGGTCAGATGTCTTCCTACTTTGATTACCTTGCCGTTTAGAAAGAAAACGTAAACACCTGGATGATAAATGTAGTCTTTATTGGAACTGGCAAGGCTCAATACATCCTCTTCTATAATTGTGAACCTATCAAAAACGGCTTGGAACTCAGTTATGAAAATTTCTTCGACTTCTTGTATGGTCATTGTTGTCAATTGTCTTTTAATATCCTCAAAAGCCATTGCTTTACCGCACCATCCGGACATGGATAAACCACTTTGGAATTATACTTTCGATTGTACGCAACTCTACTGGTCATTCCCAGTTCCCTTTTAACATCTGCAATCCAACATGTCTTAACTGTCCTGCCCAGTTCTTTTCTTGCTTTTTCTTGAATCTCTCTGTAGGTCATCATTTACTTGTACCTTGAAATCTTTTATCTGATCACGCCCTTATTTTTCCCATTGGGTTCCAGTAGGTCCCATAAATTACCATAAAGATCTTGAAATACGGCCACAACTCCGTAAGGTTCCTTTTTCGGCGGTCTTACAAAGGTTATTCCCCGATTCACCAGTTTGTCATAATCTCGCCTGAAATCATCGGTAAAAAGGAAAAAACCGACCCTTCCTCCAGTTTGATCCCCAATTCTGGCAAATTGCTCTTCATTTGCGGCCTTGGCCAACAAAAGGCTACATTCTTTCGCTCCTGTTGGGGCAATGACCACCCATCTCTTGGATTCATCGATCTTGGTGTCCTCAAGAAGAATAAAATCCAGTTTTTGCGTATAGAATTGGATTGCATCATCATAGTCTCTTACAATCAAAGCGATATGGGCAATTCTATTGTACATTGAAATTTGCTTGTTCAACTCTATGGCAAAGAGTTTTTATCGATTTCATATAATTCGATGGCTTTTAAATAGTTCTTTGCTCCATTCATGGTCATATCATAAATAAAACCGTCAAGTTCAGGATGATTTTTTTTGATCCAACCCACTAAGGAATCCACCTTGTTTTTCCAAACACCCCAATCGGCATCCCTACATTCCTTTTCTTCAATCTTTGAAATTTTTCCGGATTTAAAAGAGATCTTATATTGGCACGTCATAGGGCTGTTCTTTAAAAACTCATTGCGTGCAGAAGTCATCATAACAGAGACAATGACTTGATTATTCCTTTCTTCCAACTCAATTATTTTATAAGATGGGCTAAAAATGGAATCCCATCTAAATACTTCATAAAAGCCATCTTGGTCATAGGGCATGACATAATCTCCCGCCACAATCGTAATACTATCGTTTATAAGTGTTCTTAATTTATTAAAGTTAACTGCATCCCTGGCATTATAATATCTAGTGACTGTCTCTTTATGGGTTACATTTTGGTCGTTGCACCCAGTTAAGAAGCACAAAAGAAATAGAATGGGAAGTATGTTTTTCATTGATTCTTTTTTTTGACCTTTATCTATTTAAATTTTCAATCTTGTCCAAAAAATAACAATGTTCATATTGGGCCATTCCGATTTTCGGGTAATAAGAAATAGCTTCTGGGGCGGCCAATAAAATTAATTTGGCTTCTGGTGCTTCCATTTTGGTCCGTCTAATCAACTCTTTCCCTATCCCTTTTTTCTGATAGGATACATCAATGGCCAAATCGGACAAGTAGGTACAAAACGAAAAATCGGTCAGAGATCTGGAAACGCCTATAAGTTTGCCTTTATGCCTTGCGTAATGATAAGATTCCCCATTTCAACCATTTTTTTCAAGATGTCATCGTTATCTATTGGCCTACGGTTTCCCAAGGTGGAATTTATCAAGACCTCCCTGAACTCATCTACTTTCAAATTCGGTTCTATATTGTATTCTATCATTTATCCAGCTTATGGTTTTATTAAAAAATAAAGTGATTTATAATTTACAAATGAATTTTTAAATCGCCACATGGCTAAAATCAAAAATTTCTGGTCAGTAATGGCCTATTATTAAGAGTCTATCGTACCATCATTAGCAAAGCATTATTTCCCCATATATAATCCTTAGTGAAGCCTCGGCATTGGGTTCTAGAAAGTATTTGGATGACCCGTTCACCAAATGTTCCAAAGCAACCCTATACCTTGCCTTTCCATGGGCATTGTCCTCATAATACGTGCATGGATCTTTTGGATGTACCTCTGTCGGTGTCCTGAATACTTTGACATTACGGTTCATATACTCGAACCGCAATGAGGCCCTTCTATGTACACTCTCCAGGGTAAGTTCACTTGGATATTCTGGTATATCGTAGTAGAGTTCCTCCAATATGACGATGAACGCCCTTCTTCGTGACAGTTTGGGTTTTCTCGTGGCCCTTTCCAAGTCATGTTGCAGGTCTTGGACGATTCTTTCGGCCAACCTTACTTGGGAGACTGTGTACTGATTGCCACCTATCAAGGGTTCCTCCTCCCTCCCCAATTTTTGGAGATGCTTGAGCAATGCATCCGAACCGATCATAGACTTGGCCCTTCCTTGCCCTTTTGTTTGGCTATTTCCTTTTCAATGATGCTTTCCAACACCATGGACAGTTCCTTAATCCGTACCGAAAGCCCCATCATATTTTCCTGTACATAGGAACCGACATGCAGAAATTCAGACATATTGACTTTTTGGGGCAACAACATCCCCTTGGCCATCAATTGCAGGAATCTTTTTTCTTGGGAATCCAATTTATGGCCATTTTCTTCCAATAGCACTCCGATGCTTTTAAGGCTGTCTGTTTTACTTTTGATCTTGTCCCATTTGATATGGCCAAAAAAATTTTGGCCCATAAAAGCCATGGCAAAACGGCCGTATTCCCACTTTCGGAAGGAAGTGGTGGGATCGAGCATTTCCATTTCCACAAAGTCCAACAAGCTTTCATTGGAGAGAACATCCTCAATATTGTTTTCCGATTGTTGGAGCTGTTGGAGTTCATGCATTGCTCCTTGACCCAAATTGTTCAACAGGTGTCTGGAAAATAGTTGGGACAACTGGAACAACGGGAGCTTTTCCTCCACTAGCGTATTTAGAAAACGGGGGCGTTTGGCCTCCGCCAATTCATCATAATGGAGTCCATATACAAATAGAACGGCAATGAGCGAGTTCAATTGTTCCCCTGATAGTTCTATTTTAGAGATATTGGACCCTTTGGCTCCAAGCTCTTTTAATGTACCGCGAAACGTCTTTTCATCAATAGACCCTTCAAAATTTAATGTGTCGTAAACAACTTCTGCCATATATTCCTTTAATTATGGTTCCATTCATGCAACGATGGCCCTACCCAATATCCATCACACCAATACAAAATCCTCATTGTTAAGTTTGAGTTTGGAATTCTCCAGTTTTTTGAATGGTGGTCTTGATCTTGACCTGTTCCTTATAGGGCAAAAATGTTGACACCTAATTGGTCACCCCATGATTCTGTTCAAACGGTTTTCAAAATACATAATAGTTGAATCAAAAGTCAATATTCGATTTGGTTTTTTTATGCAACGACATTTGATAGAACAAATGATAAGGTCCGTATTGGCCTTTTACCGTGTCAAATCTATAATGTGGACTTTACCAAATACGTAAAAAATCATTTCCATTCAGTTGAGGGCTTCAAGAAAATATTTTTCCTTTTGAAAAATTTTGATTTAAAGTGTCATCTATCTAATTGATATTGAATTTTTCACTGAAAATTAAAAGAATAACGGCTTACAACAACAATAATTCCCATGAAAGTCCTTGCTCCACTAGGTAACGTCTTAGCTTGTGGAAATGCTGATTCTGCTTGAATCATCTACTCAGATAGATGAAATTAACCCTATATTGCTGATGGATTTCTTAAGAAACTGGTTCATAAAAATGTATTTTTGCTTATAAGGGTTTTCTATACTTTATTATGCCTACACAACTATTTGAGGAACATATCATTGATTTGAACTTCTCCATGTTCGACAAGGACAAGAAGAAGAGTGGTGTGTTGTTGACCGATAGTTTTGAACAATTAAATTTCGAATTAGTATCCCCAAATATTCTTTTTGCTTTAGAAACAGCTAAGAAGAAATTTCAAGCGGATGCCGTTTTCTTTAGATATTTCAATGATGGGAGGTCGTTTGTTCCTCAACTGTATTTATTTGATTATACCCACAAAAGCCTAACAAATGAGGACAGGAATAGAATTCATATTCAAATGTGGAATGGCTATCAGGTTCCTGCATACATAATCATCGAAAAATCTTCGGTAAGCATCTTTGATTCTAGAAAAAGACCAAAAGAAGACAAGAATAGTTACACCAAAGAAATACTGACTTTAACAGGCGAAGCTATTAAGAATTATAATGCCAAGGAGTTTGATACTGGCTTATTTTGGGATGAGCAAAATGAAAAACAAAATTTTCGTTTTGAGGAATCTGCTACAAGAGATTTAATCAGAGGCTTAAAGGAAATTTTTAGAAGCTTTGTTGAAGAGTCGGAATTAGACAGACACGTTGCTTTAAAGCTCTTGGTCCAGAGCCTCCTTATTAAGTATCTTGAGGAAAGAGATGAGAAAAGTGCCAGTGGTTATTTCGCAGGAACATACTTTAAAAAGAATTTCCAATGTTCCAATTTTTGTGATACCATCAGAAAAGGAAAATTATTGGACCTACTGGATAAATTGGCCAATGACTTTAACGGTAAAATATTCGAATGGCATCAAGAGAATGAGATTGAAGCAAGAAAAGCTATACAGCAGACAGAAGTTCGAAAACTTGCAGATTATCTGGATGGAAATATCAAGGATAGTCAATATATAATCTGGCGGCTATATTCTTTTACTCATTTACCTGTCGAGGTAATCAGTTCGGTTTATGAAGAGTTACTAACTGACAGCAAGGATATAGTTTATACACCTGAAATGATTGTCAGCACTTTGGTTGATGAATGCATGCCAATAAAGTCTTGTCAAAAGGACTTTAAAATAATTGATGTCAGTTGTGGGTCTGGAATTTTTCTCGTCAAAACCTATAAGAGAATTGTTCAATGGTGGCGATTTGAAGAATGGAAAAAGACAGGTAAGCTCGTTAAGCCTTCTTTACCAGTTTTAAAAGAGCTTTTGCTCAATAATATATATGGTGTTGATATTGAACCTGACGCCATTCGGCTATCTGTGTTTAGCCTGGCTCTAGCTATTCTGGACGAAGTTGACCTAGACCCTCCAACTTGGGGTAAATTGAAATTCCCTGACCTAAGTGAAAACATTATCACTCAGGATTTCTTTGAATTCATCATGACAAAGCCAAATGCAAATTTTGATTTGGTAATTGGTAATCCTCCATTTAACCTTCCCGCCGTGAATGGAAAAGAACCAAGCAGAAAAAAGCATTTTAAGGAATTAATGAAAAAGGGTTATGAATGTGAAATAAGAATTCCAGACGAAAATCCAGCATTACATTTCTTAGTTCAATCATTAAAGCTTCTCAAACAGGAAGGTTTACTGTGTTTGATTGAACCATCAGGCCCATTGCTATACCAAAAAGACCTAAGCTTTAAACAAGATTTATTTAGCCAATATAACCTTTTGCAAGTAATAGACTTTACCAAGCTTGCAGACAAGTTATGGGGTAGGAAAAATGTTGCTACTGCTGCTGTTTTTATTCAAAAGTCTTCACCTGACAATGAAGATGTATTGCATCTGGTAGCAAATCGTACCTTCTCGAATAGTAATCGGATATTCTTAGAATTTGATTATTATGATTTCCATCTGGTTTCAAAGGATGATACAATTAATAGTCCATATGTATGGAAAGCAAATTTACTAGGTGGCGGAAGATTATCTCAATTGATTAAAAAGCTATCAAACGCAAGTACACTTGGGAGTTATTTGAGAGAAAAAAGAAAATACAGCGGATGGGTTTTTGGTGATGGCTTTATTAAAGGCAAACCTGATAGTGAATTAACAGATTCAGATTTTGAAAAGAAAAAAGGTGGCTACACGACAGCTGAGCACTTAACAGGCGCTTTATCTTTTGAACCAGAGGATTTTGACGAAAAAGGTATCCATAGAACATTTATAAATACGGACAAATATTATCAATGGCCAAGAAATGAGAAAATCTTTGAACCCCCTCTTCTATTGATAAAAAAGAACATTGGCAAGCACAGCATCCCTGTATTGTTTTATGATCAACACATAACTTATAAAAATGAAATAATAGGAATTCACGCACCTATTGAAGATGTAGATTCTTTGATATCTCTTGGAGATGTTATAAGAAACAATGAAATGTATAGGTTTTATCTAACTGCAACCAGTTCCCGAGCTGGTGTTAGCAGATCTAAATCAACTTTATTGCAAAAAGATGTATTCAATCTTCCTTATCTTGGAGATTTGCACATTTCAGAAGTTGATCACATAATTATTAAGGATATCATTAACAACCATTTATCCGAAGAAAGATTATCTAACGACACCTCAATAACAGACATTGTTTTATACTCTGATATCTTCGTGAAAACCCTGAATAGTGTTTATCAAAATTCAAAAACATTTCAATTATTCAAAATCATAGATGCAGGAAAATTCTTTGCTCTACATTTTGAGTATTCCTCGGAAGTACTAAATCCTCAGACCGAAAACGCTTATGATATTGAGGAATATATAGAAACGGTTATTCCATTGAGAAATGAACAAACTAAAAGCTACCACATTCAAAAGATTATTAAAATCTATGGGCACGATTCCGTAATATTGGCAAAACCAAAACAGTTACGCTATTGGTCACCATCTATCGCATTAAGAGATGCAGACGAAACTTTTGCAGACTACTTCAAATCTCGTCACATAGATGCTTAAAGATTCGCTTCCGTCATACCAATCTCCAAAATCAAGTGATTTTAGTGTAGAACAAGATGTTGAAGTCAATCTTATTTTGTCCTTCATTGATAATTATATTTCGGACTTTTCAGGATATTACTTGTCTCTAAACGATTCGGAAAAAGAAAATAGAATAAGTGATTTGCTAGTCCATTATCTGGAAATATGCAAAGATGAATCCAAAGGATATTTTCCTTTTCGATTTAGTAAGAATCCTACACAAACTGAATCGACTAAAGAAACAGACATTGGAATTTTTGTAAGAACCAGAAATAGAAAGCCTATTCCTATTTTTGAATTTGAAGCAAAAAGATTCTCTGAGACATCAAATAACAAAGAGTATGTTTGTGGTATCCGTGGAGGCATTGAACGCTTCAAAAGGGGGCATCATTCATCACATCTCAAAGTATGTGGTATGTTTGGCTACGTGCAGAGCCGGACATCTTTGGAATGGATAAAAAAAGTAAATAATTGGATTGAGGAAATGGCTGAAAATAACACAGATGAATCAATAGATTGGACAGGAAGTGAAGAAAGGTTAATAATGAAAGATTCTTTACCTTCGGTAGAAAAATTATACTCTTTACACTCAAGGAAATCATCAAATGACAATATAATTTTGTGGCATTTTTTAATTGACTTGTTATGCATAAATTAAATTTTGATTGTTTACCTTCTTATCTACAAGGACAAGGCCTTGGGATAACCCTTTAAAAGAAAACCTAATAAAAAATTATTGATTGGGACAGGTAAATTTTATGATTCAAATAAAAGAATGAGATTTGAAAAATAAAAACTGCTCCTAATGTGTATCATACTTGAACTCTACGAGGGTCTTGTGTAAGCCGAATACAAGGTTGCTTACTTGGAAAAGATTGGACAAGAAATAATCATTGTCGTCTAATCAATCTCCTTAACAAAGCTGGACCCCAAAAGGCAAACAGAACGCAATGGAGTTCTGCAAAAAACCTAAACCATAATCTATTATAAATTCATGTGATTCCCATTAATCCCGTTATGGGTAATATGGAAAGGGAGAAGACCGCAAAGAATAACCACCTTTGCGGGAAGGTTCAGATCAACCTGAAATAAATAAGCGCCCCCATGATCTGCATGGTCAGTTCAAAAACAGCAAATAGGGGAAGTACAAACCAGATACCCGGGATAAGCCCGATAAGGATGATCACCAATAAGAATGGCAACCTCAACAATCGTTTGATGCGCAGGATGCCCAAATAAGTGTATAGAGCCACCCAAAGAAAACCCACCAAGGGAAGATCATTGTAAAGTTCCGAAAATGTCATATTCTTTGATTTTAAATTCGATTTCTGTTAAATGAAAAATCGGCCCGCAAAAACCCTATAAATGACCGATAGGACACTTCGATACCGAATCTTTTTCCGTTCATTTTTTCACCAGTTCCTGTAAGCTGACCACATGAAGTTTGCAGGGAAAAAAAGTGTCCGCTTTGTAAGCGATACGGATAAAGCCGATGTAACACCCATCTCCATATTCCAGTACCTTTATCCCTTTATATTTAATGTCATGAGGGCCCTCCAAGACCTTACCCCTGCGCTGTACAAGATGGTAAAGTGCCTGTAGTTTTGTTCCCTGTACCCTGCTCCAGTTTCCCAACAGGACAATATCATGGATCGCCCAATAATTGGATGCCTTTATGAACACTTTTTTATTGTCCTCCATAGTTCCCTAGACTTTTATAGGGTTGACCGTTCCACTTTTGAGGTTCACAAATCCCCCGTGGACGGATAGTTGCCTGTGCGACAACAACCTGAACAGGCAGTCCGATGCGTGGGCCACCAAGACATCGTTGATATAAAGGGACTGTTCCATCAACCGATCGGCGTAGGCGCATCCCCTTCCCTGTTGGGATTCGGTATCGTGGTCTTCCAAATTCGGAAAAAGGTCGGTTATCTTCTTCAGTCCGCTTACGCACTCCAAAGAACCATCGTCCAATTTTCTATCTTCCTCGAACAGGCTACCAAGAACGAACTGCCCCGTGTCACTACCGTTGCCGATGTCGATCCAGTAGAACATTGTCCTATATTCGGAACCCCTATATGGGTGCTGCAAGGCCAAAGAAAGTGCCGTCCTGTACTTGGCATTGTCCACACAGGTCACGATGATGTTCGATCTGATATCATCCCCAAAGGTCATGGCATTCATCGGTATTCCTTCCCATTGCAGCCCAAAGGCACGGTTGATCTTGGTCAGGGCATTGACCACCTTGTTCTGTCCAAGGTCATGGGGGGTGAACAATTGTCTCCCGATGTTCATGGGTTCGACAACATCCCCGTCAAATGCCCTGACGTGCAGTCCGGGATGTCCCGTTTGGCGAAGGGCATGGTCCATCCTTGCCAACCTTGCGAGCATAAGGGAGCCATTTCCACCTACCCCTATTAACGAGATTGTGATCGGGTGTGTGGGATTGAAGAAATAATTGGGGGCGATATGTATCCTATCTTTCATAAAGTTGTTTTATGGTCTTGTTGTTCGCAATGAGAAGGGCATCGTCAAAACGCTGTTTCCCATTTAGGCGGTTCATCGTCTGCACAAGGTTCCCCTTGATCAGGTCGTTATGGTGGGTTTCCGTGAACACCGAGGAAAAGAACTGTTTTTCCATAAATCCCATGATGTCCTCATAATGCTCGAATCCGTCATAGTCCATGGAAACATTGCCCATGCAGACCCTGCCCCGTGCATTGACATTGGGCAAAGGGGCATGGTACAATACAGTATCCCCGTCAAGGACATCGCTCCGTTTTAGGGCGAATACGTTCAACGTGTTCCCTTTTAACGAAAAGACCAATTTGGGGAGGGGGTACTGCCCTATCGGGATGCCCATCCTTTCATCAAAATACAGGGTGTGCCGTTTTGGGTGGACAATCCACATCAAATGCAAATCTCCCTTAAAATCAAAGTGTACCAAATTCTTGGGCAAAAGCCCCTTAAAGGAGAATTTTATCAATTCCCCTTCCAAGCACCTGAATAGGTTACGCGCGGTATCCTTGGTCAAGGGCATCCCCGCTGTAAGACATTCCCCCACTATCCTATGGTAGGCAAAATAATGCTCCGTATTGTAATAACTCGGTGTACTGGCATAGCCTATCAATGCAAATTTTGGCACCAAATGATCGTCCATGTCCAATTCCATGATCTTTTCCATATCAAATTCTTTCTATCTGTTCGTTCAGTTCACAAATAAAGTTTTCCACTACCTTTAGTTTCTCCTCCAGTCCTTCCTCAAAAGTCTCCATCCCATTGTTGCTTACGGTCGCATGGGCATAGGTGGAGAGCAGGTCGTACTCGTTGGAACAATCATTGAGCATGTTGATGTACGATCGGGTAAATTCGCTCTCGCCATCATCGGTTATCAGGAACGTATGGTAAAAATCGACCATGCTCTCATATCCATCACGAACGGAAATCCGTTGTACCACCTGAAAATCCAATTTTTCCGAGGCCAAAAGGAGTTCTTTTAGCTTCCTATATACATCCTTTTGGGGTCGGTAGCTTTCCAATCGGGATTTCCAGTCCATAATTTGAAAGTCGTTGTATTTCCTTTCGTAGCGACTCAGGAAATCAACTGAACCTTTCAATCTCTCCCCATAATCCTCATTGGGGGCTTCCCTACAATATGCCATTTCCTCGATCAAAAAAGTCCATATCCAGTCGATCCTGTCCTCACACGTATCGAAGATCGAATCAAAGGGAAGTCCCTTGATGAAGGATAGGAGTATCTCGAACAATTTTCTGTTCTTGCGCTTCATGCCGTACAATGGCATTAGGTTGATACAGTAGATATTGCCCTTGTTCCCGATGTACCGTTTGAGGTCAAGTTCCAATTCCCCGTCACAATTGCGGTACACATCGATCAGATCGACCCTTGCCCTGTCCCTGAGCCTGTTCGCACATCTAAGGATAAGGTCTTGCAGGCTGTCCCCGTTATTGAACCTCCAAGTATCGATCCTCCCCGTGAACTTTCGGGTGGTCTCCACCATCAACCTTGCCAATTGGCAAAGTCCGTCCCCTGAATACTTTTCCGATAAATCGTTAAGGGCAATGGGCCATACGTTCAGGTCAGGAAACAGTCTGTCCTTTTTGACAATGCCTTCATCCGCCTTGTCCCTATGGTGTGGCTTTCCTGTTGGAACGCCCTGAACAGGTCGTTGTGGAACTCCGTGAGTTCCCGCGAGGTGATGGTCTTTGATGGTGTTGTACATTTTCCCTTGTTCAAAAGTTCATCCACGTTCATATCATCAACCTTTGGTTCCCGCCAATGATTGGAAGTGCACCTCATGGAACCCATCGATAATGCCCTTGTCCATGACATTGGCATTGGTCAGTTCGGGATATAGTGCGGAATAATGCTCCATGATCCGTTCATGTCCCATTTCGGGGTCGATGTCCTCCAGTTCGATCTTCTCCCTGTTACCGTTCAGGAAAAGGTACTTTCTTGTTATGTTAGTGATCTTCATCTTGGAAAAGGTTTGGTGATTCATATTGGGACATCTGCTCCAAGACCTTTTTGGCCTCTTTGTGATCAGGGTCAATGGCCAAGATCTCCTTGGCAGCTTTGATCGCCCTCTCATGGTCTTTCATCGGGTTGAAGTCCTTTTCCTTGATAAGGTTGTGCAAGGCGGTGGTCTTCTTGCCCAAAGATTCCTTTTGCTTCTTGGCCTTTGCCGTCCTGCCCTCGGAAGCTTTCAAGGATGCCTCATAGGCCTCCACACTGTCGAACATGGTCTTTGTGCGCCCCAATGGTCTTTGGACGGCCTCGAAGAACTTGCAGTCCATTTCCTCAACGCTTGCCCGTAGGCTCAATGGTCTTAGGGATTTCAGTCCCTTGTCATCGGCATGGCTCTTGGGCAGTACGGACACCGATACTTCTCCATCGGAAAAGGTGATGCTCAGCCCCAACTGTCGTATCCCCGTTTTTTCAAGGGATGAAAAAAATTGGTTCATAAACGATGTATTTAACTGTTTTACAATTGATTAACTATTGTAAATATACGATCAGGGGGTGGACAGGGCAGGGTAATCCGAGGAAATATCCACCCTTTTCTTCTTCCTCCCTTTCCACAAAAAAAGCACTCGTCAGGGTGCCATGCCCATGACAGCATCCATGGGTCGATAGGGGTCGTAGTCCCATTTTATGGGTAGGGAAAAGGCTCCATTGGCCGCCCATAGGGACATGTATCTCGACTCCCTGGGCAATGTCATACCTGGGCTGAGCACATCTGGGGGAACCGCCGTAGGTGTCCCAGGTACCGTGGCCGGGGTTCTGGAAGTCCACAAGAAATTCGGAAAACTGCCCCTCAACAAAATCATGGAACCCATCATTGCCTTGGCGAGAAAAGGGGTCGTGGTGACCGAAAAACAGGCCAAAAGATTAGAAGGTACCCGAAAACGATTCATTGAAGCTAATAGTGACAGCACCAAGTTCGCGACCGTGTACAAAGCTGGTGATACCATCAAATACCCGGCATTGGCCACCACCTTGGAAAAGATCATGAACGAGGGACGTGATGGGTTCTACAAAGGGGAGGTAGCCCAAAAAATAGCGGCCTATGTACAGGCAAAGGGAGGTGTGATCACGGAGGAGGATCTCGCTAGGTATGAGGCCAAGTGGAGATCGCCCATTGTATTTGACTACAAGGACATCAAGATCATCTCAATGGGTCCCCCCAGCAGTGGTGGTATGACCATGGATCAGATCTTTACCATGATAGCACCCTATGAAATAGCTAGCTATGGCCACAATTCGACAAGGGCCATCCAATTGTTCACCGAAGCTTCCAGAAGAGCCTATGCGGATCGGAACCATTACCTTGGTGATCCCGATTTCGTGGACATTCCCTATAAGGGGCTCATGGACGTTGACTACTTAAAGTGCAGAATGGCCGATTTTACTTTTGATAGGGCCACCTTGTCCTCGGAAGTAGGCCATGGAACGGTGGAAATTGTGGAAAGCAGCGAGACCACCCACTACTCCATTATCGATGCGGAGGGCAATGCCATCAGTGCGACCACGACCCTGAACGGTGGATACGGTTCCAAACTTTATATTGATGCCTTGGGATTTTTCCTGAACAATGAAATGGATGATTTCAGTACCAAGCCCGGTGTTCCCAATATGTTCGGTCTTCCTGGCTCCGAGGCCAACAGTATTGCACCCGAGAAACGAATGTTGAGCAGTATGTCACCGACCGTAGTGGAAAGGGACGGCGAGCTTTACATGGTCGTCGGCACCCCTGGAGGTTCCACGATCATCACGGCCGTGGCCCAGACCATACTCAATGTCCACGAGTTCAATCTCAGCATGCAGGATGCCGTGAACGCTCCGCGGTTCCACCACCAATGGATGCCCGATGTAGTCGTGTTCGAACCCGAAGGCTTTCCTTTGGAAACCATTGAAACCCTAAAGGCAAAAGGCTACCAAATCAATGAGGGCAGGACCCGGATCATAGGAAAGGTAGACGCCATCCGAGTGCTGGAAGACGGCAGACTTGAGGGCGGGGCGGACAAACGAGGGGACGATACCGCTGCGGGATATTGACCACCCAGAGAACCAAACCCTACTTGGTAAAACGCATACTGATGATTTTTGAGACCATTGACTTTACGTATCCTATACACCTTCAAGGTAAGGGAATTTACCCATGAAAGATTGAAACGTTCTTCCTCAAATATCGCTTACCCTTTATATTCCTGATTGATATCCCTTTAATTTAAAAGCCAAAGACACCTTGGGGCGATTACAAACAAAAAATTGAACTTTACATATTATAGTAAAGGAATTTTCAAAAACCAATAAATTCAATTATTGGTTGCGGTTTATGGAAAATCACGATATTCAACCAATGGTATCCACTTCCTTGATTAGGTATCCAACGTTAGAAAAATGCATTGAAAGAAGGTAAACAAGCCCAAAAGCTATCAAAATTCCCCAAAAAATGCCCTGTATATCCACCGCAAAGTGAAAACCCATGATTCCAAAAGCAATAGGAATCATAGCTAACAATGCAACAATTATCCATCTACCAACGACCAAAAGTATAACTGGTAACAGTTCCACCACACCCACTGTTGGCATTATAAATTTATTGGCCAATAGTCCTTTGTAAACAGCAATGGACTCCTCGGTCATCACACGGTCGTGAGGCAGAAATCCAAAAAACTTATACAATCCGAATAGGATCAAGGTAACCCCCAATCCTATTTGAACCATTTAATCTATTCTTCTGGACATTCCTTTTATTTCTTGGTAAAATGATATCCAACCGATTCAACGGCAGAAGTGATTTCCTCTGCTGGATAGTGGGTAGGTAGAGATAAGTAGATTAAAGATTTGCATTTCGTGTCCTTGTTTTGGTCTACTATTTGATCTACATTATACATTCTCCCATTTTATTTTTGTGAGTCTATTTGATATGGACAGAATTATTTCCAAAATGCTTTCCTCTTTTGGCAATTTTCCATAAACCAAATACTCAAACTCATTGCGATAGGTATCTTTAAGTTGGTTCCATGTTTTTTCAGGTTCTTTGAAAATCAATGCTTGTTTTGGGTGGTACTTTAACCAATCATTGTTGTTCTTAAAACTTTGCGTATCATCATGGGCTACCCTTAGGAGCATTTTATCAAATGCACCCGAATTGAAAAATCCTAGAACCGTTTCATCCTTTAATAATTGATGAATATCGTATACATGCCTAATTTTGTTGTTCAAATCCTCAATTGGGTTTTTAGTATGGGAAAACCGGACCAAACTCATTATTTTTTCGCAAAGTGTTCTTTTGACATCCAACACAAGTACTTCAAAGGGTAATAATCCATAAGTCTCTGCTAGTTTGGTTTGGTTTGAGTCAACCATCATTTCATAGATATACGTATTGACGACCTTCTTAATATATGGTTCAAAGTGACCTAACCACGTAGCTTCAACAATGATAGTATCCCTTACTTGTCCAAAATCGCCCTCAAAGATTTTGGGATAGTTATAGGCAATCTTTCTTATCATTCCCATTTTATTGGTGATTCCATCAATATCCACCTCCTCGAATGGTTCTACTATTTCCTTGGTTATTCTTTTAAGCTTGTTCTTTAATTGGCTCCCCGTCTCTTCTTCCCTGCGCAATACTACCAAATCAATATCTTCACTAAAACGGTCAATGTATTTAAAACACTTTGACAAAGCTGTACCCCCCTTAAATATGGCCTCATCTTTGTTTGCACTTTCATAAATGAGCTTTAGGGCATAGCATATCCAATAATCCTTTTCCACGTAAATTTCTAGAATATCCATACGTTGGGCAGTTGCCCTTATCGCCTCAGCAAAGAGTTCACTATTAGTGTGCAGATTCATACGATATTCCAATTTGGTTGTGTTGTCAATGTGGTATCACGCAAATTATATCTATAGATAGTAAGTGGATTAAGTGAGTTTTTCAATTCTTTTATATCGATTGCCACATCAAGTTGTTCTAATAGTGCTCCCAACAAAGCCCTTACCCGTGGTGGGTACAAGAGAGCATACTTGATGAGTACATCCAATTCTTTGGGTGTCATTTTCCCTAAACGTCTTAAAAAAATAAGAATAGCGGATTTTTTATCAACATCCGGAATGCTATTAAGGTCTTTCATGGCATCCAAAAAACCCAACATCCTATAATTTTTATCAGTAACGGGTGCGTAGCTCTTTACGGGCTTTGCTTTGATGCCGCCTCTATTAATATATATGCGCTTTTCGGCACTTGCTATTTTGTATAGTGACGGTATTTGGGTAGTCAGGTTCAACTGATTGTACAAAGAGGTTCCGGTTATATAGGCTATTCGCTTACCATCTTCGTATAAATATGGTCTTAGAATATCCTCTTCCCTTGGCTTTAGTTCTCCAAAAACCGTTACATTGGGTTTGTAAAAAATGCCTTTGGACAATTTTCTTATAATTCCTTTTTTTTGTAGTCGTTCCAAGGCCTTTGCAGCGGTTACATATTCTTCTGACCGAATAGGTAAATCGGCATAACCAAAAGTACTGTCCTTCGGGAGTTCCGCTATTTTATCCGCTATTTTTTTCGCAATTGTCATTACAATGCAAAGATATCCAAATAAATTACATGTCAAGTTTTATGCGCAAAAAACTTGACATATTGATTAAAAAGATTATTCGATGATCCGCCTTGATATTAATTAGTCACAAGATATTATTGGTATAGGTTTTTAACAAACCACTCAATATGTTACTAGAAATTTCTCTTTGATGTGAACATACATTCCTCCACCATCCCTTATATTTTCAAAAATAGAGGCAATAGGAAATACACCGCAATGGCCAACACAAGAATGGAAATTAAATTCATTAAAAAACCAGTACGTACCATATCGGGGATTCTAAGGTAGCCCGATCCAAAGACCACCGCATTTGGGGGCGTTGCCACTGGAAGCATAAAAGCACAGGAAGCGGCAGTGGTACAGGCAACCATCAACACGAACGGATCAACATCCAAGGTCACCGCCAATGGTGCCAAAACAGGCAACATCATGGCCGTAGTGGCCAAATTCGAGGTGACTTCCGTCAAAAAATTTATGCAGGTTATGACCAATAATATCAACGTAAGCAAGGGTAATCCATCAAAGAATGTCATTTGTGAACCCAGATAAATTGCCAACCCACTAGTCTCAAAACCACTAGCGATGGCCATTCCTCCACCAAACAACAGAATTATCCCCCAAGGAATCTGAACAGCTTCTTCCCATTTTATCATCTTCCTACCCTTTCCAGCAGGCAAAATGAACAAAACAAGTGCCGCTCCAATGGCTATTATGGTATCATCTATCCCAGGAACAATCTTTTGTAATAAGAACGACCGTGTTATCCAACAGAGTGCGGTAAGAACAAAAACGGCCATAACAATCTTTTCTTCCCTTTTCATAGGTCCCAGTTCCTGTATAAGCCTATGGATCTCTTCCCTTCCCCCAGGAAATCTTCCTTGCCGCAACGGGTAGGCAATCCGCGTAAGGTATAGCCATGCCAAAATCAACAGTAGAATCGATATCGGAAGTCCAAACTTCATCCATTGCCAAAAACTGATATCCAACCCATAGGCCTTCTGTACAAAACCGGCGAAAACCAGATTGGGTGGGGTACCTATCAATGTTGCTATCCCTCCAATGGATGCCGAATATGCGATGGAAAGCATCAGCAACTTGCCAAAAACAGCATTTTCGTCCTTGGCGGTCCGTGGATTGTCCTTTAACTGTTTTACAATGGATATGGCCATCGGCATTACCATCACTGCAGTGGCCGTGTTCGATATCCACATGGAAAGAAACGCAGTAGCCACCATAAATCCTAATACAATGGTATACATATTGGTACCAATGGCCCTTATGATATGCAATGCGATTCTCTTGTGCAGGTTCCATTTTTCTATGGCCATTGCCAACATAAACCCACCCATGTACAAGAAAACATATTTATGGCCATAGTTAGCTGTGGTTTCCTCTAGGCCCAGTGCCCCCAACATGGGAAACAAAACAATGGGAAGCAGCGCCGTGGCAGCTATCGGAAGCACCTCCAAAATCCACCAAACACCTATCCATAAGGTAACGGCCAAGATATCCCTTCCTTGGGAGGAGAGACCCTCCCCGCTAAAAAAGAAATGAATGAGAAGAAACAGAATCGGACCAAGTAAAAGGCCCATACGTTTATATGACATGTTTTTTGAATTGATTTGGTATGGTTATATAAAAAAGAGGCGTTGATCTATGATCGAACCGCCTCTTTTCGCAAAGATTACAAGATTTAATTCATATGTTCCTTGTCCATCCAGTACAACAGGTAAGGAATGTTATAGGCATGGGTCCATCCAAATACGCGAAGTCCTTGATTGGTTTCCCAATTGGTAAAGCTCTTTTTACTTTTTGGCAAATAGGAAATCTTGACCAGATCTTCGCTAAAAGCTTCCGCATTTTCATAGGACGCTGGTTCTTTGGGCAGTTCTCCGATCATTAGTACTTTGGCTCTCTCAAGAGCTTCATTCAGATACACTTTTTCCCCACTGAACTCATATCCTATCAACAATGGATATATGGTCGCCAAATATGATTCCATCTCATGGTTCAAGGGAGGCACATCCCTGACCCAGCGAGCATGTTTCAAAAGAGCTTGTCTCACGGTTTCATCACCGGTTATCTGTTGGTACTTATAAAGTCCTTGGGCAACATAGGTCTGACTATACCCATATCTATCCAAGAGTAGGTTTCCTCCCTGACGTTCCTGGAATTCCAACATTAACTTGACCCTATCGTCCAGTTCGTCCTTATACTTTTGGAGCTTGGTGGCATCGTACAGTTCAACAAGGTTTAAAACGGATAGATATAACCTTCTTCCCCTTAGATCATGCTCCCCCCATATTCTGTTGATATAAGTATCCCCAGTCATTCTGGCCACTTCGAGGGCCCTATGGTCGGCAGAAAGGTAATATGATGCAATCCAACCTTGTATCCATACATGGGCACTCAAAAGAGCATACCAGTGTTCATTGGCATGCCTTCTTCCTATGCCCAAATAGGGGGTGGACTTGGGTTCATCCTCATAGTTCCAGAAGTCTATGGCATCATTTATCTCCCCATAATAGGTTCTTTTTTTGGGCCAATGCACATTGTCCACATCCATGGTATGCCTACTCATGGCTTGGGCCAAATTATAATATTTGGAGTCTCCTGTCCGCATAAAGTTGGTCCAGAGCATGAAGTCCACTGTGGGTTCATTATTGGTCCATTGTACCCATTTTCCATTAAAGTAGTAACTTTTCCCATCCCCATAGTTGAAAATCCCATACCACGGCTCATGCTTTTGGTTATAGGCCCACCATTGGTATTTATATTGCAGGGCGTTCTCAAATTCCGGATGCTTGGATGAAAAAGGGGCCATATTACCGTATGCCTTGGATTGGGTATACCACTCAGGTGTGGCATGCGCCACTGGGTTTTCGATGATATAATCCATCTTTTTCCCTACTTTATCCATAGCATCGTTGTTGTGGAAGTAATAGACAAACTCTGTGGTCTTGGTAATCCCTTGGGCAAAATTGCCCAACATGCCCCCATCCGGTTCGGTATTATGTCTAGCAAAGTTCATGGGACCGTTTTCCTTGGGCCAAACACTGCCCAAAAGAGTTCCATTGGCAGGATCGACCTCAATCCCTTTGGGATATTCCTTCATAAAGTTTTTAATCCCAACGCCTACTCCTCGTTTTCCGTCGGTAACGTTGAGCCATCCTTTAGCCCTTTCCACTATTGCTTTACTTTCTTCCCCTTCTGAAACAGTGGCCCTAAATTCCAAAGCCGTATCGGGATTGTTCCCATCGTCCTCCTTTTTGAAACCGTTGAGGTACAAACTTCTTAAACTGGTGCTCTTTCTCCTTGCCGGGCCTTGTTGTAAAAGTTGAACTGGGGATTCCCCATTGGCAGCGATTTCCTCCAGAAAAGTATTGGCTTTGTCTTCTTTCCAGCTTCCTTCATATAGAGGCATTGAAACATTTACTTCATTATCCAGATGGTATTTAAGCTGAAGCCCACAGGCTGCAATTTGATCATTGGGCTGAGTCCAACCCATATCGTTCTCAGTGTTCTCCGTTACGATTATCTTATTTTGTGTGGCAATATTGGCATGTTCCCCTTCTTGTGGTTTATGTTTGTCCGGGATTCCTGTATAGGTCATGGTATGCAAAACTTTTATGTAGCTTTTTCCCGCATAGGCGTGCAACCAAATGGTAAAAGGGGACAGATTGTTATCCGATCTGCTATAGGTATAGGTTCCTTCTATCCGGAATATACTGTGCATCGGGCCAGATCCTTTCTCCCTGAACACCTCATTTATCACCGCTTTCGAAGTATCTATTCCGGCATCATCCAAAAGATCGAGAAAAGAACCCCTATTTTTTCCTGGTGAAGAAACAATGAGCTCCTCCTTATCAAACTTTCCATCTTTGTTGGAATCCAAAAACACTTCATCCAAAAAACCATTCCCTTTTTTATGTATGGAGAAGGACAAAGGCCCTGTATTCACCTCTATCCCACCTTGGGGCCGCATGTTGTTCATGGAAACAATCTTTTCTTTGGGAAGTATGGGTATTACAGAATCACCATATTCCAATATGTATTCTGAGTCTTTTTCGGAGAAAAAGAAAACCCATACCCATTTAACACTTTCGTCGGTTGGCCCCCAATTGCTCACTTCTGTGGTTTGACAAGGAATCTCAGTACCTCGGGATGTCAACAGACGTAGATGGTCCACCGAATGGAGTGTACCTTTTGGAAAAGGAATTCCAAGGGTTATTGGTGCACCTTCTTTATTGTTCTCTATGGTAATGTTGACCTGCTTGCCCTTTTCTGGGGTCCCACAGGATTTAAGCAAAAAACATGTAAGTAATATTAAAGCTAGTATTCTCATTTGTGCAATACGATTATACATTTTACAGACACAATGCAGCCGCGCCCAATATGGGAGCATCCATTAAGTCTGATGTTTCAATTTTTGTTTGTTCCAATTGTTTTTGATAAGCAAATGAAATTAAGGTTTCATGCATCGATTCTTTAAAAAACGCATATGCCTTGCTTATGGATCCGCCAAGGACTATGGCTTGGGGAGCATACATATAAAGAATGGCCTTGATGGCTTCTCCTAGATGAACTCCGTATTCCTTGTACGCCTGTAGAGCTAACTTATCTTTATCCATGGCCTTCCTGAATAAGGCTTTGGCCGACTCCCCGTATTTTTCATCAAAGAAAAAACTACCTGCATAATGCTCCATAATCCCATCCTTATAAGGAATCATACCTACTTCCCCCGCTCCGCACAGTACGCCATTGTATAGCTTTCCATCCACCAAAATGCCCATACCCAATCCTGTTCCCAATGAAAGCGCTACACAATTCGAATATCCCATGGCTTTCCCAAAATGCTTCTCGCCCAACGCGAAACAGTTGGCATCGTTGTTAATATGGACAGGCACATTGTACCGATCTTGAACTTTTCTTCTCAAAGGAACTTTTGTCCAAGATGGAATGTTTTGTACATCATATACCATTCCTGAATCTGGATCTACTACCGCGGGAACACCTATACCTATGGCTCGAATTGAATCAGTCATAAGCTCATCAATGGCCCCAAACACCTTATTGAGGGCAATTTCCTCTGAATCATCTCGATTTACTTCAATGAGATGGGTATCCACTATTCTGTTTCCCATCACCCTGCCCGATTTGATCTTAGTTCCACCTATATCAACCCCAAGAACCTCTGCTCCAATCCCTTTCACTGTTCCTTCTTTAAGCTTATCGTCTTATTATTTACCAAGGGTTTGGCCCAAAAGCCGATGGAAAGAATAAATGCCAAGGGCAGTATCAGAAAAAACATTCCAGATTTCAGGGTCAACATTTCACCCAGCCCCCCTACCATAAATGGAATGACCGCCCCACCTGCTATACCGGTACATAAAATTCCGGACAACGAACCATGGTGTTCCTTTACCGAGTTGAGCGCCAATGAAACTATAATGGAATACATTACCGAAATAAAGAATCCTACCATTGGAAAACCTATCAATGCCATTTGGGATGAGCCTGTCAAGGCCAAAATAAGACAGACTATGGTTATGGATGTTGCGAAAATCAACAGTTTCCGGCTATCCATAAACTTCAACAATAGAAGGCCCAGCAGACATCCTACCGTCAACATGGCCCAAAAATAGGATACAGTGTCAGCTCCTGTGGTTTGTGGGTCAAGTCCGTGGTATTCGGATAAGAATTGGGATATCCAATTTCCAACACCTTGTTCCGTACCCACATAACAAAACATCCCTATAAAATACAGTAAGGTCCATTTGTTTTTCAATAAATCCCAATAGGAGCTTTTGTCCCCTGCCCTTTCCTCCTCAGTCTTTTCAAACTTTGGATATTTGGTAAAAAAAACATAGAAAAACAACAAAAGGGATATTCCGGCAAACACAATATAGAGCGAGGCCCAAGGCAAATCCTCAGGCACCCATCCCCGCAACATGTCTGCAATCATATCGTTGGAAACCTCTTCCTTGTTCACCAAGTATTTATAGAGATAAGGACTTAAAAAAGACGCTGACCCAAACACCAATTGCGCCAGTACCGAGTTGAAGGCAAAATGTTCCTCACCTCCGGCCACGCGTAACATGGGATTAATAATGACCTGAAGGACCGCCATACAACAACCCAGTATAAATAGTGTAATACTGAACACGCTGTACTGTGGGGTAAGGGCAAAGCCCATAGAGGCAATGGCCATTACCAGAAAGGATACGGACAGTAAGGTCTTCTCACTAAACCTTTCGGAAAGGAACCCTGCAGGTATGGACATGATCCCATATGCGATAAAGAATGTAAATGGCAGTAGGCCTGTCAAAGTCAGACTTAGATCAAAACTACCCTTAACATCCACTATTATGGAGTTCAGTATGTTGGTGATGAAGGATATTACAAAGAATACGATCATTACCAACCCAATGATGTGAAAATATCTTTTGGTTGTGGCCTTGTTGTGCTCCATTTTTGGTTGGTTATTTTAATCTTGGGGTTCCAAATATTGGTCCACTCCTATTCTGTACCCAGCATGGGGAACAATTCCTTGATTTCTTCTTCGGTCGGTTGTTTTCCATACTCGCAAATCTCAAAGAACTCCACCTGCTTTACTTTGGAGACATCCACGTTGGGATACCACTTCTTTACGACTTCCAAAGTGCCGGCATCGGGTTTTCTGTTCATCCATCTGTCCTTCAGCCATGCCAGTCTTTCCTTTTCTCCTTTGGGAATGGTGGCAAGGTCCATTCCATTGGTCCATGGCAACCATTCGAACATTTGTGAATCGTGGGCCGCCAAACCTTTGACTTTGGTATCGATCACATCATCCACTATCACCGCAATGTCTTTTTGGAATGGGTATGGCTTTTTAAAGTGGTCGCTCATGTATAGAAAAACTGGATTCTTTTTAAGGGGTGGTGTGTCCGGAGCTACGTTGGGCACAATGTTCATGTAGGCTGCATCTTGTACAACGGAACCTGCATTTCTATGATCGGGATGATAATCATTGGGTCTCAACCCTAAAACGATATCAGCGTTCCAGCCACGTATTCTTCGGATTACCTCCAGTCGAACGTTCAAAGTGGGAAACAGCTCCCCATCATGGTTATCCAGAACTTCGTATTCCGCAATACCCAAAGCTTTGGCCGCATCCTTGGCCTCTTGTCTGCGCTTTTTGGCCAATGGCCCTCCTCCCATGCTTTGGTGGCCTGCGTCTCCGTTGGTCAACGCCAAAAATTTCACATTGTGGCCCATTTTTGCAAAGAGTGCTGCAGTACCCCCGAATTTTGAGTCACAGTCATCAGGGTGTGCCCCAATGGCTATAATATTGAGTACTTTTTTTTCTTGTGCCTGGATGGTTGCAAAGGCAAAGCAAAGGCAAATTGCCATCATTAATTTTCTCATCGTATAATCTATATTAGGTTCCTTAAAAATTTAATAATTGTGATTTTGGTCGATTCTTTTAAAGCAACTTTATGAAACGGACCCCTGTCCTTTTTGACAATGGCACCCATAGCATCATAAGTAGGGATTCATGGTCTTTTGGGGCGCTACCAATCAAACTAACTTAAATAATGAAAACACATTATAACGTAATCAAAGTCATTGCTTAGTTCTGTACAAAATTTGGGTTAATGTCCATCTCACGTTGTGGGATATAGAAAAACTCCCTTGTCCCGGTGATGAAGGGTTCAGCATCCTGGATTTTATCCACCATACCAAAGCGTTTTAAATCTGGCCATCTATGGTTCTCAAAAGCAAGCTCCACTCTTCTTTCCTGCAATAGTTTTTCTTCGAAGGTTCCTGGAGTGGAGGCATCAATATCGGGAAGATTTACCCTATTCCTAATCTCATTGATCAAATCATAGCTTTCGGGTGTTTCCCCCAATGCTTCGGCCAGCATAAGAAGTACATCTGCATATCTAAAAACCACAAAGTTGGTATCGGAATCGTTTTCAATTGCCAAATCAGATCGGTACTTTTTGATGTACCTAGCTTCTATGGTCTCTCCTTCCAAATCCACATAAGAATCCCCCATCGATATATCATACCGAAGGTCACCGTCCTCATATGCCTCCAACATGGAAACCGTAGGTCGGTTTCGCCCAAATCCTGAGCCTGTTTGCAAATCGGTACTGGGTGAAAAATCGTTGGTAAAAAGGCTTCCTTGTCCAATCCCCCCACTGATGTATTGCACCTCAAAAATGGATTCCGCATTGTTCTCATTGGCCACACCCCATAAATCGGCATAGTCTGGAAGCAGTTCATATCCATAATTGGCTATGATTCTCCGAAGTACCGTTTCAGCAGCAGAATCTTCACCCAAGGTCAGCAATACCTTGGCCAAAAGAGTAGCAGCCGCTCCCTTTGTTGCTTTTCCCACTTCACTGCCCGAGTAAGAAACCGGTAAGGCATCTTCGGCCGCGGTCAGGTCCGTGACCAATTGTCCCAAAATCGTGTTTTGGTCGACCTGTGTCAGCTCTTCCCCAGAGATATATGGTGTAAGCTGTAAAGGGATGTTTCCAAAACCGATGGCCATATGATAGTACACCAATGATCTAATGAACAGTGCTTCTCCTGTGACCCTGTTCTTTAGGGAGGCATCCATTTCCACATTAGGTATCCGTTCCAAAATCACGTTGCAATTGGCAATCACCTTGTACGATTCACTCCATGCGGAAGTAATCTGCTCGTTCAACGCATCTTCGGTAAAGGAATTGATTTCGGTGTATTGACGTGCCAACCCTGTGGCATCCGGACCTTGATCGGTATTATCGCTTCGCATCTCGAACATGGTCCAATACCCCCTTCCATAAATTCCTGTGCTTTGAAGCCCTGAATAACTTGCATTGATGGCCACTTCAAAATCATCCGCAGAATTATAGAAATCGGCTTCATTCCTATTGGATACTGGTGCAAGGTCGGTAAAGTCTTCACTACATCCGGCGAATAGAACCGTGCATAGTATTATATATAGAACTCGTTTCATGTTTTCCATTTTTTAGGTTAGAACTTTAAGTTTACTCCTAGGGTAAAGGATTTGGTCAATGGAAATGCTCCATAATCCTCGCCCGGGGTTAAACTGTTCGTGGTAATACTACTCACCTCTGGGTTGTAACCAAGGTAATCGGTAATCGTAAAAAGATTTGTTCCCGTAACATAGAACCTAAGTTTCTGGATGTTGCTTCCAAAAAGATTATTGGTTGGCAATGTATAACCCAAGGTCACATTCCTCAATCGGATATACGACCCATCCTCTACTTGGAAAGAAGACGGTCTGTTGTTATTTCCATGATTTCCAGATTCTCTGTCCGCCCGTGGAATCGACCCGTTCCCAGGGTCGGAAGGCGACCTCCATCGTTCATTGAAAATGGCATAGGAATTAAAATTGGCCTCCCCGTTCTTCATATGTCTTGAGGTAAGGTTCAAGATCTCATTCCCTTCGACTCCTTGGATCAAGAAGCTCAAATCTATGTTCTTGTACTTGAACCTATTGTTTACCCCCCAGGTAAAATCCGGAAAATAACTCCCGGTAACCGTTCTATCATCTGGAGTGATCTCTCCGTCCCCATCAATGTCCTTGAACTTGAAATCACCGACACCTGGATCAGGAGCCTGGGTATCCAGGGGAGCACTATCTATTTCTGCCTGTGATTGGTATATACCGTCCACTACATATCCGTAATAGCTTCCTATCGGGTCTCCTACCCTTGTTACGTGGCGTACACCGGCACTACCTGAAGAATAAATGGGTTCGTTTCCTTCATTGAGCGAAAGCACTTCATTCTTATTGGTTGAAAAATTGATATCCGTATTCCACGTAAAATCTCCTACAAAATTCTTGGTGCTCAACGCAATCTCAAATCCCCTGTTTTGTACTTCACCAAGATTTCTCAACGTAGTTTCAAACCCAGATACCGAGGAAATGGCAACATTCAACAACAAATCTCTGGTTTTTGTATCGTAGTAATCGGCCAAAAGAAAAACTCGATTGTTGAACAATCCCAGTTCAATACCTGCATCAATCTGTTCCGATTTCTCCCAAGTCAGATTGGGATTGGGAATGGTACTCTGGACCAAACCGTTGATTTCATTTCCTCCCAAGTTATAGTTTTGGGGGGATAATAGGCCAACGGCCCCATAATTGGGAATCTCAAAGTTACCCGTCTGCCCCCAACTCAATCTAAGTTTTAGCTCGGAAACGGTTTCTGACCCGACCAAGAACGATTCTTCGTTCAATCGCCATCCAACCGAGAAAGAAGGAAAATATCCCGTTTGGTTATTCTTTCCGAATCTGGATGATTTATCGGAACGAATCGTACCGGTAAACAAATACTTGTCCTTGTAACTGTAGTTGACCCTGAATAGAGAGGACAATAACGACCACTGTTCCTTTACAGAGGTGCCACCAAACACCTGTCCCCCACTGATGGTGGGAACCAAATCATCCGGATAGTTGTTGGCCAATACCTGTTTCAATGTCAAATTGTCCTTTTGGGCGGTATATCCCAAAACAGCATCCAAGTAATGGTCTCCAAATTCCTTTTTCCAATTGAGGGTATTCTCCCAAAGCCAATTGGTCTCTGTGGAAGATGATGCCTGTCCATACGGGTTACCATCCGCCGAATTTCTGTACAACAATGTGTTGGCACGGTAAAAATCCTGATTGTACAAATTAATGTATGCCCCTCCGAAGGTCTTAAAACTCAACTCCGGTAAAATATCGTAAGTCAATGCAAGGCTTCCCCTTGTCTGAAATTGGAATATTTGGTCATCCACGGCTTCGATGATTGCCAAAGGATTACTTGCCGTTGTGGTCCCACCTCCCAAATAGGATTGGTTGTTCAGTTGGTTTATGGTACCGTCAGGATTGTATGGACTCACTGTTGGAGAATGCACTATGGCTGAATAGACGATACCTGGAGGCGTGGCAAAATAAGGTGAAGATGCCGGTACCCGTTGGTTTTCGGTAACGGTCGGGGCCAATCTTACATCCAAGTTCAACTTTTTGGCAAGTTGGGAATTTAGGTTCAGCAGTACGGAGTACCGCTCAAACTTCGCCTTATCTATAACCCCGGTTTGGGAAAAATAGCCCGTGGATACATAAAAACTTGTCTTGTTCCTTACCGGTGATGCGTATGAAAAATTGTAACTCTGAACTATCCCGGTCTTAAAGATAAGGTCTTGCCAATCAGTATCCGTACCATCCCAGTTAACAAAGGATTCCGGTAGTTCGTAGTTGGCATTCCCTCTATCTCCGGGTCCTATGGGATCATTGATGGAAGCTCCATCAACAGAGGCCAGATAATTGTTGTTCCTGGCATCCGTAGTATAGTCTATCAATTCTTGGGCATTCATCAAATCCAACTTATTGGCAACGGACTGTATGCTCACATAAGAATCAAAAGAAAATACTCCTTCTTCAGAGTTGGACCCTTTCTTGGTGGTGATCAAAAGAACCCCATTACCTCCCCTAGATCCATAAATAGCTGCGGCACTTGCATCCTTGAGTACTTGAATGGATTCAATATCATTTGGATTTAGCGTAGCCAATGGATTAATGGTCGGGGGTTGGAACGTAGCCCTTCTATTGGCAACACCTCCCAACTGACTTGATGAGGTAAGGTTACGCGAAATAGGGATTCCGTCCACAACAAACAATGGGTCGTTTCCCGCAGAAATAGAACCTGAACCACGCACCCTAATGTTAGGGGCCGCTCCTGGTTCACCGGAGACTTCCTGTACCTGCACACCGGAAACTTGGCCGATCAGGGCACCTTCCGGGGTCAGTGCGGGAACCTCAACAATGGTTTCTGGGGTAATGGAGACTACAGAACCTGTCACCTTGGTTTTGGCCAATGTTCCATACCCCACTACCACAACTTCTTCAAGGGCAGCGGCATCCTGTTCCATGGAAACCGTGATGGAGGTCTGTCCTGCCACATTCACTTCTTTGGGTCTATACCCAATATAGGTTACTTGGATTTCGGTAACACCTGCTGGCAATGTAATGGTAAATTTCCCGTCAAAATCGGTAGTTGTACCCACTGTGGTCCCTTTGGCCACAATACTTGCCCCCGGCAAGGGCATACCTGCTTCGTCCAGAACCGTACCCGAAAGGTTGGACTGCGGCTTTGGTGCATCAATTCTTTTCTGGGGAACTAAATTGGGCAGTGGCCCCTTGTCTTTGTGCTTCACCACAATTTGCCTTGCGATCACCTCAAAGTACAGGTCCGTATCCTTGAAAAGTTCTTTCATGAAATCTTCAACACAAAGGTCTTTGCGGGATATGGATACCTTATGGTTCAGGTCAACATCGGAAGCTTCATAGAAAAACTTGTATCCGGTTGATTCTGTAATCATTTCAAATACATCCCCTAGCTTCGTATTCTCAAAGCTTATGGCAACAATATCCTCTTGCGTACATGATGCCGCTTTCAAATGGCCGAATATAAACAGTAAGAAAAAACAGCATAATATTCTTCTACCGACCTTTGGCGACAAAGCATGGATAGTTTTGGTTTTTTTCATAATTCTTTTAGTCTAGTTAGTTAAGTATTCGTTTTTTGGTCTACTGGTTCTTCAAATCATAAGCACTATTGTTTGTTAGGTTCTTTTATTGTTATTGTTTTTCCTTCTTTTTGATAGCTGAAGCGGGTATGGGTCTGAATTGTTTTCAAAACCCGGTCTATGTCCTCCACATCGAACATTCCCGTGAATCTTCGCTCACCCAATTCTTCAAATTGGTTTATAATCCGTATGTTATACTGACGCTCCAGCTTTTTTATAATGTTGGACATCGCCTCGTTTTCAAAGGTCAATATGCCTTTGGTCCACGACACATATGAAGAAACATCCACATCTTCCACAACAAAACCACTCTCCACATCAAGTAGCTTTGAAGCTTTTTGTGAGGGCTTTAGCATTTGTGGGGTTTTGGAGGTATTTACATCAACTTCCCCAACTCCTACCGAGCCTTCTACCAAAACCACTTCCGCCACTCCATCCTCTGTATAAGCGGATACATTGAACACTGTACCATACACTTGGGTATATATTGTATTGGTTTTGACAAAAAACGGTTGTTCCGGGTTCTTGGCCACTTCAAAAAAGGCTTCTCCCTGCAAATACACCTCTCTTTTGTCCTTCCCGGAAAAACTAGCCGGATAGCTCAATGTAGACCCCGAATTCAACATGACCACGGTACCATCTTGTAGGGTTACCGAGAGCTTTTTCCCATAAGGGATCTTCAGTACATTGTTTTTTTCCACTTTCTTCCCTTTGGTTCCATTCTTTTGGGTGAGTACTCCTTCTACCAAAGAAAAAACAGTATTTCCCTTTTTGCTTTTAATCGTTCCATTGGCACTTGGGTCTAGATTCAACACTTCACCATTCTCCAATTGCAACGTTATCATATTTAAGTCCACTCGAGGAGTCATATCCTCTTGCGGAGTACTGTATAGCAATGCAAACAAGGATGTGGATACAATTACCACTATGGCAGCCGCATATTTCCACATATCTCCGCGTACCAACAATGACCTTACCTTTTTGGAGTCATTCTCTTTTATGGTTTCCAAGAAATTTTTGAAGGCTTCCTCAGACTTCCAAGATCTGTTCTGATAATTTATCAGGAAATCTGCCTGAACATACTTTTTGAACACTTCTTGGTTGTTCCCCTTTTTTACCCACTCATACAACATTGACAATTCTTCTTGGGTAGCTTCCTGGTTGATGTATCTTGTAATAGTTCTTCTTATATCGAACTTGGTCATCGGTGAAAATTTATCTCTTTTATAAAACAGACGCAGTTTTTCAAAAAACCCTTACCTGAATTTATTTTTTTAACACAAAAATTATGGAGTATGCTTTTTTTGCCCTGAAACTTTAGAAGGAACAATTCAGGGAAAATGAACCTACAGAGAGGTTTTTAGAAGAAAATGGTCAGTTGGGCCCTAAGTCTTTTCAGTGCTTTGCCCATATGCACTTCAACAGTTTTGATGGATATATCAAGTCTCTCGGAGATCTCTTGGTATTTAAGGCCTTCCTTTTTACTCATTATAAAGACCCGCTTACACTGTTCGGGGAGGTTTTCTATTTCGGTCTCCACTCTTTTCAATCGTTCCTCAAAAAGTGAAGCATCGGTATCTGCAACTTCCAGATACGCTTCTTGTTTGAGACTCTCCAACAACTCAAATTCCTTTTTCTTTTTCCGTTTTGAGTCTATAAAGAGGTGGTAGGCTATTTTGAAGATGTAATGCTTTAGTTTGTTTTCTTGGACAACCAACCGTTCCCTGTTGTCCCATAACCTAATAAAAGTTTGTTGGGCTATATCTTCGGCGACCCTTGTACTGCCAGAGACCACCGTCATGTAATTGCACAGTTCTCTATGGTATATCCCAAAAAGGTATCCATAGGCTTCTTGGCAGCCTTCTTTCAGCTGCTCAACAAGAAGATGTTCATCACTGTATTTTTTTTGGTCCATATATTTTCGTCTTGGTCATTCAGCGCGCGACCATTGGGAATACTTCCATTGTATCACCAATACCTGTCTCACGCTCTTAACGTAGCGGTAGTTCAAGCAAAGTGGCATGAACTACCTTTATCTCAAACGAAAAAGTGCCGTTACATAAAAATCCCCCAATACAATCTTGGGCTATTTTTAATAAAGGGAAGCTGTATAAGCTCCTTATTTCAATTCTTTGATCTGAAGTGACCAATAGAATAAATACCAAAAAACGTTAACAAATTATAAAAAAATCTTTAAATGATTTGTTTTTTAAAAAAATATGAAGAGGAGCTTTGATTCCCCTATTACCCATTTCACCAATTAGCTTACTGTAACCCTATACCGAAAGCATTGGAATTGTAGATGAACTAAATCCTACTATTGTGTTTGGATGTACAACTCCGGAATAAGATTGATCATGGCTTACACACATCGGTTTCCTAAAGGGAGTTCAGCTTGATTTTTAACACGACCTATATCGTCATGTGTGCAAGTTATGAGATAGGGACGAAGCAATTACGGCCGTGTCTTCTAAAGAGGTTTGGGATATGGCAACCCCAATGGTTATAAAATATCAATAAAAAGGCTATATATCAACCTTAAAGTTAAAACCAAGGATTCCAAAAGCAATGGAGACCATGACCGATAGTGCAACGATTATCCATCTTCCAATAATCGAGCATATTCCGGATATAAGTTCGACAACACCTACCATGGACATTATAAATTCATTGGTCAGCAGCCCATGGCAAGCGAACACAAATTCTTTGATCATCACTTGGTTGTGCGGAAGAAGTTCAAAAAACATATCCAACCCGAATAGGATTAAGGTAACCCCCAATCCTATTCGAACCATTTAATATATTCTTCTGGACATTCCTTTATTTCTTGGTCAAATGATATCCAGCCGATTCAACGGCAGAGGTAATTTCCTCTTCCGTGGCACTTGTAGTCTGAACGGTCAATAATTTGTCTTGGGAGGCAAAGTCAACCGACCAATCGGTCACGCCATCCACCTTATCCAAAAATGGTTTTACGGTATTGGCACACCCACTGCACTTAATATTTGATTTGAATTGTAATGTACTCATGTTCATCAATTTTAAATTAGAGAATTATTAAAGTTTAATTGTTTTAAGTCTCAAACTGTTCAATACGACCGATACACTGCTAAAGGCCATAGCGGCACCAGCTATCATCGGATCCAACAAAAATCCATTGATCGGATACAGCAGCCCTGCAGCTATAGGAATTCCAATGATATTGTATATAAAGGCCCAAAAAAGATTTTGTCTTATACCTATAACGGTCTTATGGGAGAGCTTCAGCGCTTTGGGAATCGCATTTAAATCAGAGGTGATCAGGGTCATTTTCGCGACATCCATGGCTATGTCGGACCCTTTGCCCATGGCGATGCTGACATCTGCTTGGGCAAGTGCCTGCGAATCATTGATACCATCGCCCACCATAGCGACCACCTTTCCACTTTCTTGAAGCCTTTTCACAAAATCAGCTTTCTCTGATGGGAGCACTTCGGCTTCATAGCTTTTGATACCTACCTGTTGTGATACGGCTTCGGCTGTCATCTTGTTATCACCGGTCATCATGTAAACTTCCATACCATTCCCCTGCATTTCCCGTATGGCTTCCTTTGAGGAGTTTTTTATGCTATCCATAATGGCCAAAATCGCCTTTACCTTGCCTCCACCGCCAAAGTATATGACCGTTTTGGCCTCCTGCTCTAACCCTTCGACCATGTGCCCCAGGTTGTCATCCATGGCGATTCCTTTTTCGACCATCAACTTATGATTGCCCACAAGGTATAGGGTTCCATCCAATGCCTCAGCGCGAACACCTTTTCCTGTAATACTATTGAAGTTCAAAATTTCGACCGGATTTACCTTTCTATTTTTTAAAAAGGAGACCACGGCTTCAGCCAAGGGATGTTCGGACTGCCCTTCCATGGCATATAAAATTTGCTCCAGGGCCCTGTGATCGGTCACATGGTCCGCAAAGACCATATCGGTCACCATTGGCTTTCCTTCTGTTATGGTTCCCGTTTTATCCAGGACAATGGCATTTACTTTGTAACCCAACTCCAAACTTTCCGCATCTTTGATGAGGATATTGTGTTCGGCCCCCTTGCCGATTCCCACCATGATGGCCGTGGGGGTTGCCAAACCCAGCGCACAGGGACAAGCTATTACCAATACGGCAACTGCGGTCAACAGTGCATGGGTAAAAGCGTCCTCACCCCCCAGGAACATCCAGGTGATAAATGTCACCAGTGAAATCGTCATTACCACGGGAACAAAAATACCGGCAATCCTGTCCACCAATTTTTGTACGGGCGCCTTGCTCCCCTGTGCTTCCTGCACCATCTTGATGATCTGGGACAAAAGGGTCTCCCCTCCCACCCGGTCAGCTACAAACTGAAAGCTTCCTTTTTGGTTTACGGTACCGGCAAAAACTTTTTCATCCTTTGTCTTTTCTACAGGGACGGGTTCGCCCGTGATCATACTTTCATCAACATAGGAACTTCCTTTGGACACCGTTCCATCCACAGGGATTTTCTCTCCCGGTCTAACCAAAATCGTTTGACCTACCTTGACCGAAGAAATAGGGATTTCCCTTTCCTCCCCATCTGCTATCACCTTTAAGGTCTTGGGCTGCAACCCTATCAATTTCTTTATGGCGGAGGATGTATTTGATTTCGCCTTTTCTTCCAATAATTTCCCCAATGAAATAAAGGTGATGATCACTGTGGCCGCCTCATAATATACATGGGGTTCCATGCCTTTACTGAGCCAAAATTCAGAAAAAAAGGTATTGAATGCACTGAACAAAAAGGCAATGCCCGTACTGAGTGCGACCAAGGTATCCATATTGGCCTTACCAAATCTGGCCTGTTTAAAGGCATTTATGAAAAAGCTTCGGCCAAACCAGAACAGGATAGGAACGGCAAGTACCAACGAAATCCACCTACCCGGGACCCAATCCATAAAAAACATCCCCAGAAGGAAAATGGGAAGTGTCAAAATAGCGGACCAAAGGGTTCGCTTTTTTATGGATACATAATGCTTTTTCGAAAGCTCTTCCTGTACTTCGGTAGGATCCTCGGCATCCACAATTATATCATAACCGATTTGACGTACCGCATTTTGAAGATCGCTTAGGTCCATAGCACTGTCATACTCCACAAGGACCGTACTGTTGGCAAAGTTGACACTGGCATTGTAGACCCCTTCGGTATGGCCCAGCATGGATTCCACGCTGGATGCACAGGCAGCACAGGTCATTCCAGTGACCGGGAAAGATTTTTTGGACACCGTCTTCGCTTTCCTTTCGGTGTCCTCAATAATATCGATTGCATCCATTTTCTACTCCGATTTGTATGGTACAAATTTCAGAATAGACCTAAAATGGACTGTTACGTTATTTACTGAAAGAGTTGTAGAATTTTCCGAAAAATCAACCTTTATCTTTCCTCGTCAAGTACTTAACCTTAATTGGTGAGTGGTTTTTAGAATTCGGCAACATCTATGAGATCAGGTTCGCCCACGTCAATCTTTTTTGGAGAATTTGCCCCGATCAGTTTAGAATATATTCGATAGGACAAACCATTGTAGTGAACTTGGGGCAAAACCGAAGCATTGGTAGTAAATAATCGCCTCTCATTCGGCCAGATTCTTTGTTTCTTCGCTAAGCGATCCCTCAAATTTAGGAATAGGCCGCTTTTCTTTTCCTGCTTCGGTTTCCACTATTCCATTCTCCTTGATGTCGTTTATCAACCACTGCATTTCCATTATCTCCCTGCGTTGTGCCTTGATAATTTCATTGGCAAGCTCCCGTACCCTGACATCTTTTATTTGAGAACGTTCACTGGTCAAAATAGCAATGGAATGATGGGGTATCATTCCTTCCATGTAGTCGACCCCTGATACGGTAACCTGACTCCTGACCAGCCATATCCCACCTGCAATCAACAAAACACCCAAGGCTAATATTGACATGTTCTTGCGTCGGTCTTTATACATCTGTAGCATATATAGCAGCATAATAATGATCATCGATCCCCCCATGATCAAAGTCATGAAAAATCTAGTCTCACTATACCAAAAGTGATCAATGATTTGATATGAGTGGGTGTACATTAAAAAAAACATGGCGACCATTGAAGTACCAATCATCGCAAAAAACTTTAAATAATTATTGGATTTCCTTTGACTATCTTCCATTGTGCAAATTTTATCTGGTTATTGTGATTATTCCTTGACTTTCGAGTATTGTATTGTTCCATTCCAATTATAGGCCTGACAATTTACCTGTCCCAGTTATCGTATATCGGTTTAATTGGCTTTGTTCATCGCTTGTATTTTATATTGACCCCCCTTATTTTCCAATGCCTTTTGTAGATTTTCAAGGGGGACCTCAAATTGCGACTCCACTGTAGCTTCTGCGTTTTTTAGATTGACCGCTACATCGGCTACACCGGCCACATTGAAAAGAGCTTCTTCAACGTGCCCCCTACAGCCATCACAAGTCATTCCTTCTATTTGGTATCTTCTTTTCATGTTGTGATCATTTTTTATTTTAACAATTTTACACCTAGAATCAACAATGTTGGTTCCAACACGTATGGGAAAAGTAACATTTTCTGTATAGGGGCGTTGTTTGAAAAAAACAAACCTTGACCCATTTGCGAAGAAAGGTGTTTTTTAAATAGCGTTTAGGAGGCTGGTTCCTTGGGAAGGTATTGCGCCCTTAATGGTTGAGGTTAAATATCATCAAGCGATATTCTATTTTGAATGGCACTTTTCTTAAATTGTGTAGGTGTCATTCCAGTTACTTTTTTAAATTGGTTGCTTAAATAGGCAACGCTGCTATAGTCCAATTGAAACGCTATTTCCTTTAAGCCCAATTCGTCATAAACAAGAAACTCTTTGATCTTTTCAATCTTTTGGTTGATGATATATTGCTCCAAGGTAATGCTTTCCACCGCGGAAAACAGCGAACTAAGATACTTATAGTCAAGATGCAATCCATCGGAAAGGTATTCGGGCCATTTGACCTTTTCCATGGGTCCGGTGTAATGTATCGCCTCAATCACTAGGTTTTTGATCTGTTCTATCAACTGACCCTTACGATCGTTGATGATCGTAAATCCAATTTTCTCAAGTCGTTCGTTGAGACCTTCCCGTTTTTCAGGCGTGATTTTCCCATTGAGGGTGATTTCACCCAACGACACATTCATATAGGGAATGCCCTCATCGTCCAAAATACCTTTGACGGCCATGATGCATCTCGGACAGACCATGTTTTTGATGTACAACACATCTTTCGATTTACTGGACCCAACTTCCATATCATGCAGTGAATTTCCACAGGGCCTTCAAAAAAATGACGACCACTGCCAATATTACAATCAGCACTAATGCCAATATGCCAAGGATTTTCATTCTTTTTTCCTTTCTTTCCTTGGCCGGGTCCCGTTTCCTCTTTACCGGACCCCTTTTTTTCTTTCGTCTTTGCCTTCTAAGTTCGCTCATTTTCCCAACATTGACTCAACTGTCCCTATGGACGACTATTTGCTCCTAACATAAGTGCTTTGCCACTTCTGATATCTAAGTAGTTGAACTATCGTCTTTTCCATAATTTTCTGATCGTTGGGGAGCTGACATACCACAACAAGAATCCGCTCAAAACGGTAATCAATCCCATTAGGGAAAAAATCCGTAAAACCATGGTGTTAAAATCGTCCCGTCCTTCATAGTCCATGGTATGGGTCATCCATAAAAAATCGAACCATCTCCAGGCCCGATGCCTTACACGTTGGAACGACCCATCGGCCTCTGAGACATACGCTTTCAGGTTTTCATCCGTTTCATAGGTGATCACATAGGCCGGTAATGGACGTCCCCGATACTCGTGCTGCCCACCTGTTTGGGTGAGTCTTTCGACATCTTTGACCTTAAGGTCTGGCAACATATATTGGGAAGCAACGGCCAAAGCCTGTTGTTCATCGATACCCTTTTTAATCTCCCCCGTTTTTGCATCCATCAAAACCCCATCATTTATCCAATAGTAGGGACTTCCCCCTATATTTCTCATTTCCAAAGATGTGATCTTAATGTTCATTTCCCCATTGGGTGCAATCAAATTGCCAAACTCGGGCTGGCTCACAGGCTCCTTGATGAATTGATCTCCATGGATTTCGTCAATGTCCGTCCAACTAAAATATAGTCCGCTGATAGTCCACATAAGGAACTGGATCCCAATAAAAAGGCCAAGATACCTATGTATCTTTCTGACCTTCATCGATGTTTTTCTTCCGACCATTAGTTCTTCCCGTTGTTTCGTGAGGAATTATGCATCTTCACAATTTTCCATTCCCCATCCGTTTTTTTAAGGATGGAGGTGGCAACCCCTTTTCTGCTGATCGTTTTGCCCTCACCTCCATTTTCCGATTTTAGGCCAATGGTATAGACATAGCTTTCCGTAGTAAAGGCAAAGGGTAGCTCCACCTTCAGTTCAATGGTATAATCCGAAAACCTAAAGCTGTTGAAATGGCCAAGTTCTGGGCCTATATGATGGTCGAGATAATGTTGATAGGTGCCTTCGACGCCCCCGGATTCAAAAACCTCGGAATCTTCCGCAAAAAGTTCCAAGGTGCCTTCCGTGGTCAAATTTTCCAGGGCCTCCTTGTAGCTTTCCATTATCCGCAGTACGGCGGACCTGTCCTGGTTTTGGTTTTCCATCGTAGGGTTTGTTTGACCGAAGCAGGCTCCTGTGATAAGTACGGCCAGTAGAAAAATCTGTAAAGTAATACGTTTCATTGGTTTGTTCTAAAATTGTTTAGGTTAGTATGTATTGTACGAAAAAGGCCCCTAGGACGATCGAAATGACGATCCCATACAGGATATAGCCCAACCATTTTTTTAAAACGGCCTTTTTCGTCTGGATAGGTCCATTGGTACGACAACAATCTTTCATCTTTTTTTACCATTAGCGCCTGACAAGGGAAGGGAACGATTAACTAACTAACTCACCAACCAATCAACTTTGGGTGCTCCCCTCCCTTTCAGGACTTTATTTCCTCATTCATAGTGACCGGACATGACCAACAACAATAGCAATATCGTTTGTCCCGGTTTCAGGGTATTTTCCATGTCATTTTCAATTATCCAATTCTTCCATTAGATCATTTACCAAGGTCAATATCCGTTCTTTCTCTTCCACCGATAATTTTGCATCCTTATGGATCAGGGTATAGGAAGATAAGGGCATCTTATCGTCTTCGATCTGACTTGCGATCGATTTTAGTTTGCTCCTTTTTCTTCGATTCGAATAGTCGCCCCATTCGTTGAAATTGAGTTCCTCCTTTCCCTCCTTGATGTGATCTTCCAGAAACCAGGCGATGGGTTGGACCTTATTGTACCATGGGTAATGGGTGTTGTTACTGTGGCAATCATAGCAAGAGACCCGCAAATTGTGTTGGATATCCTTGGCAACCTCGTTCACCAAAATGAAGTCCGTATCGGGAACTACATCGCTCAGGTTGGATTCTGTGGGCACAAACTGGATGCCCACAAATCCCAAAAGCACTACCAAGACTATGATTTTCAGTACTTTCATCTAATTGATTTCCTTTTGCACTTTACCACAGGTCAACATCTTACTTCCAAAAAATGGATTCTGGATTTCGCTGCTTGCGCTGAGCCAAGTTCCTCCTTGGTTGTTGTTGTACATGGGGCAGAATTGTTGGTACAAGGTTTTGGAAGTCCCGGTTATGGCTATAAAATCGACCATATCCTTGCCCAGTCCTTCAAAGTGTTCCCGTTGGTGACCGATATCACTTTTGGCGATGTGCTCCCCATGTTCCTTGGCCACTTCAATGATATCGGACAGCTCCTTCTGTTGCTGTTCATCGTATCCGCTGATATCAAAGCTGCCCAAGGCACTGGCCAAGGCTTGGCCCGATTTGGCCGCTTCATCCTTATTGTCCGCCACCAGGGCATCCTTCAGTTGGAGGTAGCTGTCGATCACGGATGTGCCCTGTGCATCGGACGAACCCATATCATGGTCCATGGTTCCGTGGTCCATTTCCCCTGCAGTGCTCTCATGGTGATGGCCCTCTTCCGTTCCCATCTCCATATGGGCTCCTTCCTTGTCATTTGTTTCCTTCTTACCGTCCTTACAGGAAATCACGGTAACGGTCAAAAGCGCAATGGCAATTGTACTTAATGTAACTGTTGTTCTTTTCATTGTAATTGATTTTAAGATTAATTCCTCATTTTGATTGCCCGGGGTCGGCATATTTGTATTATCCCCCATTATTGTTACTATTTTAATTTTTTCATCTAATTTTCCATTTCTCCCACGCAGGCACTTAGCCCTTATTCTTCCTCGACCGTACGCTTTTTCCCCAAAAACAATCGTTCCCCGAAAAAAATAAGCACCATCAATACCAGGGCAACAATGACCACCAAAAGGTCACTACCGGCCTTTGACCAAATAAAGGCGCCCAACACCAGTACATCCAGCACAAGGGCCGTAATGAGGATAATGGGATTTGCACCGATTTCCTTTCGTAGATTGTTTAGGACCCCCCAATGGATCCCGATATCCATGATCAAATAAAAGATGGCCCCCAATGCAGCGATCCGGCTCAGATCGAACAACACGGTGAGCCCTATGGCAATCACCACGGTATACACCAACATATGTTTCTGTATGTCCCCGGGCATCCCAAAATGTCGATGCGGTATCAATTCCTTTTCAGTGAGCATGGTGGTCATCCGGGAAACGGCAAAAATGCTGGCAACGACCCCGGAAACGGTGGATATGATCGCCAGACCAACGGTGAACCAGACCCCATATTTTCCAAAAGCGGGTCTGGATGCCTCGGCCAGCGAATAGTCCTTGGCCGCAATGATTTCCTGGATGGAAAGATTGGAAGAGACTGCAAATGCCACCATGAGATAGACCAGGGTACATATCACCAAAGAAATGACAATGGCCCGTCCCACGTTACGTTTGGGATCGACGATCTCATCCCCGCTATTGGTAATGGTGGTAAAACCCTTATAGGCCAATATCGACAGTGCCAATGCCCCCAAATAATCCACCAGGGAATGCTCGGTCAAGGACTGGGAAGGAACGACCTGATCAAAGGTAAATCCAGCTGCCCAAAGGCCACCAATGGCAAAAACCGCTATCCCGCCGATTTTTAGTATGGCCATGACCAAGGACGACCTCCCGATCGCTTTGTTTCCCATCACATTGACAATAAAGGCTGTGATCAACAACAATACCCCAAGGATCGGGGGCCAGAATGCTTTGGACTCCACATCAAAAAGCTCCAATACGTAGGTACCGAACGTCCGGGCCACCAAACTCTCATTGATGACCATGGAAAGGGCCATCAATAGGGCGCCGGTAGCGGTCCAGGCCGTTTTACCGTATACCTTTTTGAGGTACCTGCCAATGCCCCCGGCAGAGGGGTAGGTATTGGACATTTTGACATAGGTGTAGGAACTGAAACCTGAGATGACTGCCCCGATTAAAAAAGCAAAGGGAAACCATTGGCCGGAGAGTTCGGCAACCTGACCCAAGAGCGCAAAAATTCCCGCACCGATCATCACACCGGTTCCCAAAGCAACGGTATTGGTCAGACTCAGGCTATTCTTTTTGTATTCTGCCATTTAAAAACGGGCTAGCAGGCCTCCGCCCCAACCATATCGGTTGTTGTAGTTGGCCTGGATTGAAAAATTACGTGAAAGGATATAGGAGGCCCCTACCAGCCATTGGGTCTCACTTTCATAGGATGAATTCCCCAAATCGTTGACCCATCCAAAATCGGCCCGAAATTCATATTCCCCCTCGAGGAAAATCCTTGGAAAAAGCAATAGTTCCCTATCCAACCTTATTCTTGGACGCAGCTGGTGGTCCATACTCACATCCATATTAAAGCGGTATGGGGTAAAATACTTGACCCCTATCAGTCCCACTGTATTGAAGCGGTCATAGGAATCAGGGATGGAGGTTTCCGTGTTCACCCCTGCATAGACCCTTACCCAGTCATTGAGATACCTGTTATAATTGAATTCCACCTCGGCATTTTGGTCGTAGTCAAATTCTGCCCGTACCCCAAATTCATTCCTGATATTACTTGAAACAAGGAAGAGTTCATTAAAATTGGAACCCAATCTGGCAGCACCCCAAGCATAATAATGGTCAGTTTCATCTACCAACTTTTGAACAGGAAAATCCTTCATCCTCACATCCCTTGGGGTATCATAACTGAAAACCCTGGCCATGCCCCCCATCATGTGGTAGAGGATATGACAGTGGAAGAACCAATCCCCGTACTCTTCATTATAAAATTCGATGACCACTTTCTGCATGGGCGGCACATTGACCGTATGTTTCAAGGGTGACTTTTCACCATTCTCATTGATGACCCTGAAATAATGCCCATGGAGGTGCATCGGATGGTGCATCATGGTCAGGTTGTTGAGGGTGATCCGGGTTACTTCCCCACCTTTGATCTTGATCTTATCGGTTTCTGAAAGTGGCACACCGTTCATACTCCAGATATACCGTTGCATATTCCCCGTCAGGTTCAACAGAATGTCATTGACGGGCAGATCGGCATTATAGGTAGTACTTTCCTTTGCTTTTAAGAAATCATAGTTGAAATACGTTTTACGGGTATCGTAATCAAAAGCTGAAGTGTCTTTCTGCATCATTGGCATAGTCTGAACCATAGGGTTTTCCATCTTGTCCTTATGTCCGGTGGATTTCATTGACGTTGAATCCTTTTCCATTCCTGCCATATCCCCCATCTTTTTATCCATCTCCATGTGCCTATGATCTTCATTCGCATTCATAGGCCTTTTATCATCCATCTTCGCAATGGGTTTATCCTTTTGACCGCTCATTTTGGTCTTATCCATAGACATCCCATTGTGCATACCCATATCCATGCTGCCATCCTTCATGTCCATCTGCATTCCGTACTTGTGCATGAGATATTCGGGTGTGTTCTTTTTTTTGTTGCCGGCCATTGCCGGAGCCCCCATTTTCATGTCCATTCGGGCCATTTGTTTCATCATCGCCACTTTGTCGGGCCTATCGATGGTCGTTGCGGAAAAAAGCGTTCCCTGACCTAAGTGCAACGAGGTATGCCCGGAGCCGTCCTGTGCCGTGGCGGTTACCTCCAAAGTGCCTTCAGGAACGGTCACGATGACATCATAGGTCTCGGCAATGCCAAAAAGAAAACGACTTTTGGAAACAGGCTCCACATCGACACCATCCCCGGAAACCACCATGGGGTTACCGCCACCGAAATCCATCCAATAATAGGTGGAGGCAGAGGCATTGACGAACCTGAGCCGCACTTTTTCCCCTGGTTTGAAATCAGGGTATTCGGCCAATGTTTTCCCATTGGTCAAAAATGCGGGGTAGTAGATATCCGCAATATCCGCTCCCTCCATACGATCTCGCCAAAATTTGAGCTGTGCACCTAGTGCACCTTCCTTGATGACCCTGCTCAAGGGCACCGCGGTCCCTTTTTTGACCTGGTACCACTCGTTTCCCCGTTTAAGGTTTCGGAGCACGTTCATGGCCTTTTCGTTCGTCCAATCGGAAAGCACCACGACCAAATCCTTATCGTAGTCCAACGTCTTTTCCTTGGGATGGATCAGTATCGAGCCATACACCCCCTTTTGCTCTTGCAGCATGGTGTGGGAATGGTACCAATAGGTACCTGATTGGTTGATCGGAATCCGATATTGGAAAGTTGTGCCAGGTTCTATGGGCGGTGTGGTCAAATAGGGAACCCCGTCATAAAAATTGGGCAAGATCAATCCATGCCAGTGTACGGAGGTTTCCACATCCATCTTATTGGTCACGTTGATCAGGGCGAGGTCACCCTCGTTGAATTCCAAGACCGGTCCCGGAATACTCCCATTGATGGTCATTGCATCGGCAGTGACCCCACCGAGGGTCAATTTGTTCTGTTCCAGTACAAGATTGTATTCCCGAACGGGTCTACCTTCCTCTTTTCTGTCCTCACCATTTGTCCCCACTTGCCCAAAAACATGGGTCGTCAAGGCAGTTAGGACAAAAAACAAGATTTTAGATTTCAATATTTTCATCATTCATTCATTTACATTTGTTCAATTACATTTCATCGGTGATTTCACCACAGGTCAACATAGCCTCACCGAAATAGGGGTTTTTGATCTCTTTGGTCGTACTCAACCAATAGGCACCTTTGTTGTTATCGGCCATCGGGCAAAATTGTTCGTATATCTTTTGATCGACCCCAAAAAGCTTGACACCTTTGGATAGATGGGCGGACAGATGTTTAAAATGATCGCGTTGCGCCTTGATATCCGATTTCTTTGAAATGGAATTCGCCGAATTGGAGATTTCCTTCGAGATCGTCATCCAATGGTCGTGCGCCTTTTTGTCCGTCAATTGTTTCATATCCACATGTTCCAAGGCCGACAACACTTTTTTTGCAGCGGCATTGGACTTGGCGGCATTATCATTGACAAGCGCATCCTTTAACTCCAAGTAGGCGCTCAACACCTGTTTCAATTGGTTCTGAAATATCCCTGTCGCCGCTATTCGCTGGTCCATGTCGGAATGGTCCGTTTTACTTTCCTGTTTGACATCGCCCATATCCATATCCGAATGATCGCTACCGCCTGTACCCTTGTCATCCCCCATCTTCATTCCTCCGTGGTTATGTCCCGTCATGGCGGGCCCACCTTCAGGATTCATCATGCTCGGTTTCCCGGCCAATTGGGCCGCCGCGTCGATACTAAAGGTCCCATTTACCGCGATCTCATCCCCTTCTTGCAGACCCTCCTTGACAATGAAACCATTTCCCAACGATGGTCCCAAGGTGACATCGCGCAACACAAAATTCACCCCATTGGACGTGGTATTCTTGATGTATACCACAGAACGTTCCCCGGTCCACATCACTGCCGACTTAGGAATGGTTATCGCTTCTGATGCAATGGGCTGTTTTGCTTTCACGGTTCCGGAAGCGAACATTTCCGGCTTTAACCTTAAACCGGCGTTCCCGATCTCGATTCTGGCCTTGGCAACCCTAGTCATGGGATTGATCACCGGGTCGATATAGGAAATCCTGCCTTTAAAATTTTCGCCCGGGAGGGAGGGTATGGTAAAGACCACTTCGTCGCCTTTCCTTACCCAGGGCATGTCGGACTCATAAATATCGAACAATACCCAAACGCTGTTCAGGTTGGCAATTTGATATAATGCCTTGCCCTTGTTGACATAGTCGCCAAGGTTTACCATTTTTTCGGTAACGTAGCCTGAAACATCGGCATGTATCGGCAATTCCTCCTTAACGGTCCCGGATTGAAGTATCTGTGCGATTTGGTTGTCGGAAAGCTTCCAGTTTTTTAATTTTTCCTTGGCGGCATTAAAAAACTGCGGTTGGGTGTCCGCCACCTTTCTTGCTTCAAAAAGTTCCTCTTGTGCAGTGACCAGGTCAGGGGAATAAATATAGGCGATGATCTGCCCCTGCTTGATGTACTCCCCTGTAAAATTGACCATTAGCCGTTCCACCCTCCCGGGAATATGGGAAGATTGGGAATAGATCGATCGTTCATCCGCTTCCACCGCTCATTTCAAGTATATCGGCAAAATCACAGGGACAAAGCTCACCTTCCTCGTTCAACCAGAAAAGTATCTTTAACCGAGTTTCGTTACCGGCCAGGGCTAGCACTTTGCTGATTTCGACAATTGTCTCTGAGTTTGTTCCCAAGGTTTCGCGACAACGTATTAGCTGCTTTTGGTCGGCCTCGTCGCGTGCTCAACTTAATTCAAGTGCCATAGTATTGTTTTTGAAAAAAATATAATTATTTAAGCAAATACTAAAATAATATTCTCCACCATTGCTCTTCCAAAATTACACTTTACTTAAATACATTCTACCCGATATTAAATCAAAGTAGCTATGTAAAATATTTTATTAAAAATAGGTGCTGAATCCAAAATACCATGTGGCCGTTCTTGAGGCAGGATTGTTGAGAATATCCTGTTGCCACTGGTATCTGTAGTTGATCCTTAGAACGGTCTGTGGTGCGGGCCTAAAGCTTATTGCAGGTGTAATTGCGAATAAATCATCCCCAACATTCGTATTGGTCTGGGCAAACCTGCCAATGTTGTAGTCCACATAATCCGTTCTGAGCGACAGGTTGAGTACGGCATTTTCCCAGTCCAATACTTCGGTCTTTAGTACCGGTTGGACAATATCCACAAAAAAACCAACTTGCCGATCACCAAACTGCTGGGTAAAAGTGTCCGGAACATCGACCCATATGTAGGCCATTTCACCGATAAACCTTGTCCCCGTTTTTTTAATGGCAGTATTTAAATCCAGGGCAAGAACATCTACCCTCCCTGATTGTGTATCAACCTGAAGCCCGTCAACTTCTTTCCTATTGTAGGCCCCACCCATATAAGAAATGCCCAATTCCCCTAATTTTCTATGCTTAATGGCCAACTTTCCATTGAGGAGCGCATTTCCGCTAAAATTCTCCTCGAATCGCGAGGAATTCTCCTTGACCGAAGCCAAAAATGTTCTTTCTCCCTCTTTATCTATAATGCTTGTATCAAAGCCATTGGTGAGGTATGCTTCATAGCCCAAGGTCCAAGCTTCCTTATATGCCTTTCCATATATCCCAAATCCGGCATTGGAGAAAGTGGCGGGCAACAAATTGGTGCTGACATCTGGCCGCTCGACAAACTCCCATTTTGGTCCGTCGTGATTTTGATTAAAGGAACCTATTGGATTCAGTACGATGCCTCCCCTAAGGTTCAACAAGGGGTGCAAAGCAATGTCCATGGAGGCGAATTCAATGGCAATTTCCTCTGTCCCGTTTTCAAATTCCAATTCGGTCAAAAACTTAATGCGCTTTGAAATAGAAGCCGAGACAAAAAGGGTCAATCTTCGGGCCTGAAAAGAAAGCCCCTCGGACAATCCGTCCTCAATACTGTAGATTGAGTTCGCCTCTAGATAACCGCCCAGATTGACTGGAAATTTATCGAAAGTTAGAAAAGGACGGTCATAAACCGCATCCATATTCATCGATTCCTTAATACTGTCCCTGTCGCTAGTTTGCGAGCTAAGGGTTAAAACGTAAATGTTCATTAAAGCAAGGGCTGCATATATTTTACGAACCATGCACATAGATATTTTCATTATCGGCGGTTGTTTCAAATGATTTTAGGTTTTCTTCGGCCGGCCCTTCTAAAACCCTGCCTGAACGGTCGAACTCACTGCCATGACATGGACAGTTGAATATGCCGCCGCCAATGTTGAGTTCACAGCCCCTATGGGTACATTGCATCAAACTGGCCAGATAATTACTGTTTTGTGTTTTGAATATTCCGATGGGGTATCGCATGGAATCGCTCTGGATGACCACAAAATCACGTTCAATCTGCTTTCCCCCTTTCACCTGTTGAAACTCCCCCTTTGAAACTCGTAGCACTCCCCCTTCTTCAACGAAGGATGCATAATACAGGCCTGCGCAACTACCGAGTAAAGCGGAGGAAGCTGGCAGGACTGCTATCAGATATCCAAATTGTTTAATAAAATCTTTTCTATGCACTTATAGGGAATTAATGAATTTTATCAGTTGTGATTTTTCTTTTGGGGTCAGGGACAAATACTGGGCTTTTGAATTATCGGCCTCACCGCCGTGCAATTCAATGGCCTCCTCAATACTCGAAGCCCTTCCATCATGTAACAACAAATCCGAGTAGGGATGAAATTCCTTAAAGGATAACGATTCAATTGGGGAAAATCCTGTGGTCAACGTGGGTGTGTGACAGACAGCACATTGTACCGATTCAAAGAGTTCTTTTCCAGCAATGACATCGGGGTCTGTTTGATTTCTGGGAATTGGTGCTTTTAAGGTTTTAAGGTAGAAAACGACATCGTTCAAGGTTTGGGTACTAATTTCAAGATCCTCTTCAAGTCCACTGAACGGGTCAATGGGGTCATAAAGAGATGTAATCCCTATGTCCTGGTTATATGCGCTGACGCTTTGGTGCAACAAATCATAACTACCCGCTTTCTTTCCAAACCTGAAGATATAATTGTTGCCCTGGGGAACACTATTATTCCGAATCTTGGTGAATTCAGGAGGAATATTGTAGTGAGGTCTTCCACTAATACCGTCTTGATTTGCATCAGAAGGGTCTGCGAGAGCCAAAATATTCGCGTCAGGGACAGCATCCAACAAACCCAATCCCGTTACCGCCGGAGCGACCAAAATGGAAAATGGGAAGCCTTCAGGCACGGTCTCCGGTTCAAAACCCGGTATGGCTTTATTTTGAATTTGGTTCCTGCCATCACCGAAGGATAACATCGAGGGTAAGTTCAAGTCATTGTTACCGAATCTGATTAGTTGATTGAAAGGATGACCCTTGCCATCCCCTGAATGGCAACTTGCACAGCTGGTGCCAACAAACAAGGGGCCAAGACCTTTTTCAACCGTGAAAACATCATCGTTAAAAGCTATATCCCCTGCTAAAAACAGTTGTTGCTCGCTTAAGGACAATCCGTCCAATGGCCCGTCCAACAGCTCAAATTCCATAGGTTCTTCCGGACCCAAATTTTCACAGCCAAATAGAGCGATTAAAGACAGGCCAATAAAGAAATGAATGATTTTAGACATTACTATAATGATATTTATTCCAAATAAAATATATTTTTAGATAAGTCTAAATATAGATGTAAAATTCTTCAATAAAGAAGTGGTTAAACCTTAAAGGGTTTGTTGATTTAATTATGAAAATCCCGTACTGTGGGAAATGTCGGTTGGCCAGAATGAAAATTTATATTTCGATATTTACTATGGGCTTATGCCCACTTCATCCGCTGCAACCGCACCGCATTAAAAATCGCCAATAACGCCACGCCCACATCCGCAAAGACTGCTTCCCACATGGTAGCCAATCCACCTGCGCCCAGAATGAGCACGATAATTTCGCATAGTAAGCTATACCTAATATTTACTAGAGTATCACATAGGTAGAAAAGCTACTTAACTATCAGCAGTGGGGCCTTGGAGGCATACAGCATTTTTTTTCTTAGCCCCTTTTTGAAAAGTGCCTCAAAAAATCCGTGTTCCCTGTAAAGCAAAACCAATAGGTCTATTGGGGTTTCAGTCAAAAATTCATCGATACCCTCTTCGGGTTTGTCTTCCTCGATAACTGTAAAGAACCATTGCTTAGGTACAAGAAGTTTGCCAAATCTTTCACGAATAAATGCTTTCTCCGGCACTCTTTCCTGTTTGTCCGCTATATGTACAAAGTGCAACTGTGCATTATAGTTTTGCAATAATCTGGACAATATTTCAAAATCTATTCTATTATCCATACTATCCGTATCCACTGCGACCCCGATACGCTTATATGCAGTATAGCTGGCATCTTCAGGTACGGCCAGTACTGGACAAGGCGCCTTTTGTGTCACCTTTTCGGTAACGGTTCCAATAAAAATTTCATCAAATCCCGAAGCCGTGCCCTTGGTACCCATAACGACAAGACTGGTATTCATTTCCTTAGCCAGGCCAGAAATCACATCGACCGTTGCCCCGAAACCGACAATTGCTTGAAATTCCAACTTGTCCAGTTCAGGAAAGCCTCTTAGAAACTTATCCAATTTTTCTTTATTGAGTTTTTCTTGTGATGCTGTGGTATCTGTTACATTGTGTGCCATAGTTGCCATCCCGATGGGCGTACCGGATGGATATGCCACTGAATAGGCGTGGACAAAAACCAGTTTTGATTTCAATTTTTGTGCTAGCCCAATTGCGTAGCTCACCGCATTTTCTGAAACCTGTGTGAAATCTACGGGTATTAAAATTCCTTTATCTTTCATATCATTTTGTTTTTATTGATTTGACTTCATTAATCTTTCTTTTTAGGTTTAATTATTCAATTGAAAAGCAGGTAAAAACCATATAGAATGGCATCTAAAAAGGCAATTGTCAGCACCGCAAGGAACATTGCCACAAAAACCAACAAGCAATACCCTTTCTCCTTTCTGGTTCTTACTTTCCTGTTTATTGAATTCCCCTTTTTTTCCTCTAGTCTCCGCTTTCTTCTTTCCCGTGACATATTATACTGTGCTTTACTAAAATCAACGCACCAATGCTATCCCCTAAGGTCATAAAACCATTCTTCTGCACGTTTGATTCCCTCCGTAATGGCCTTCTCACGAGAATACCCATTCTCCTTTACCAATTCTTGTGCAATTTTGAGGGCCTTCTTCCGAACTGACGGCTGTAGGCCATCAAGTTTTGTTTTGAAATCTTCAAATGTCCAGTCCATATTGTATACTTTTTTTAGAGCTTTCGCCCTTCCATCTCTGCTTTTACAATGCCGCGTTCAAGGGCTTCCTCCTTGGAGCATTGGTTTGTCGTATAGTATTCTTTAGCATACTTTACGGCCAATTTGTGGATGTTTTCATCCAGCATATTGAGCCTCATCGAGCAATCTTTAAAAAGTTCGTCTTTCATCTATCAAAAAAGTTTCAACACGTAAAAAACCATGACCAGTAAATAAACTATATATGCCGCATCAAATACAAAAATCTGCCAACGAGAGAAACCGTGCAGTTCCTTGCTTTGATGCACAAATAGTGTGTAAAGCAGTGGCATAAGCCCGACAAAGGCCAGGTTGACCCAGAACAGTTCAAAGTCCTCAATGGGGGTGGTTACCAAAGCCAGCGGAAAAAATGCCACCGTCATCGTTACGGCATTGTCTGCAATAACACTGGTGGTGCCCGCTGTCACCTCGCCCCCTTTTACCACGCTCCAGGTCTTGAATATTTCCGGTGCCGTGGTCATTATGCCCGTGATGAAAAGGCCTCCCACGATTTCAGAAATATTTAGGGCAGAAACAATATTTTCGGTCGCCTTCACTATGAAAAAAGCGCCAACTGCTATCGCAAAGGCCCCGGCAATCGATAACCAGACCTGTTTTTTGTTCCATTCTACTTTTTTGCCCTTTTCCTTGCCTTTTATGATTGCGTGGGTCAAGAACGCAGCATAGGCCGCCAGCATAATCCACCCGTCCACAGGTTGCAGGCCACGCCAGGGCTTTGGCAGAGTTAAAATGGCCACAAGGGCGATAATGCCCAGATAAGGAAGGGACAGTACGGAAACCGAACGTTTGTTCAACGCCAGAATGTTTTTATCAAGATGTTCTTGATGTTCCTTGTTGTTCTTGAATTGTTTCCTGGAAGCAAAATAAGCTATGGTCACCATCAAGGGAATGGAAATAATATTGGAACCCAATAAGTTGCCCAGGCCAATATCGGAAACGTCCCGTGCCGCACTGGTTATATTGATGGCAACTTCAGGACTGGCCGTTACAAGGGCAAGAAAAGCGGCTCCAGCGGATGCGGTAAGCCCCCATTGCTTGCGGAGCAACTTTAAAGGAGTCAACAATCGATCCGCACCCCAGTGTGCTGCCCAGGCCGCTAGGCCCAAAACGAGTACCCATGGCCATATGTTCATAATTCTGTCATTTTAACATTTCTCTCTTTGCTAGGTTCGATATGGATGTGCACGTCAAGTATCTCGGAATATGACCTGAACAATCTCTCCTTTACTTTGTGTGCAATATCATGGCCCTCGGTCACAGTTAATTCCCCATCGATCCAAATATGCATATCGATATGAAAGGCCGTTCCCATCTTTCGGGAATGGCAGCGCTCTACCCTTACCACTTCAGGAACGGCTTCGGCCAGTCGGATAACCTCATTTCGAAATTCGGGCTCCACAGCTTCGTCCAGCAACTCCCTTACCGATGACCTAGCTATTTTATAGGCATTGAACAGAATAATGCCCGCTGCAATGAGTGCCGCGAAATCATCCGCTATCTCAAACCCTTCGCCACCGATCAATGCTATGGAAATCCCTATAAAAGCGGCTATCGACGTAATGGCATCACTCCTATGGTGAAATGCATCGGCCTTGACGGCCGAACTATTGATTTCATCACCTGTTTTCATGACATAGCGATACAACGCCTCTTTCGTGAGGACAACAAATACCAGTATGAAGAGTGTGAAGGGTGCAGGAGTTTTGTGGGGTACCAGAATATGGTCGATGCTGTCCCTTATGATTATACCACCTGCAATGGTTAGGGCTATGGCAATACCCACCGCCACCAGGGCCTCTATCTTACCGTGTCCGTAGGGATGGTTTTCATCCGGTGGCCTTGACGACCATCTCAACCCGGCCCATAATAGTGCGGATGTCAGCACATCCGCCCCGGATTCGATCGCATCGGCAATAAGGGCATAAGAATGCCCGAACACCCCGCCCAAACCTTTGATCAATGCCAATAATGCACTGATCAAAATACCTACGAGGGTAGTTTTGAGTCCTATTCGGGATATGGCATTTGGATTCCTTTCCAAAATCTTTCTTTTGCTATTTCTTTTCTTCCCAATACGTTATTTGGACAATTTTAAAATTCTAATGGCCCCACGCATCACAAAGGCAAATACAATACCGCCTATGACCAAATCGGGCCATTTACTGTCTAAAAAATAAACCAGCACCCCTGCCAGTATTACCCCGCCGTTCACAATAATGTCGTTTGAGGTAAAGATGGCACTTGCCTGCATATGCGCTTCCTTGCTTTTGGCCTTGTTTATCAACCATAGGGAAACGAGGTTGCCGATAAGGGCGAAAATGGAAACGATAATCATCCATTGGAACAAAGGGGTTTCGCTACTACTCAAAAACCTTCTCACGACTTCCGAAAATCCCAGCAGGGCCAACGCCATCTGAAAATAGCCACTGAATTTCGCCACTTTCTTTTTTCTGGAAATAGCGCCGCCTACGGCAAAAAGGCTCAATGCATATACAATGGAATCGGCCAGCATATCCAGTGAATCGGCAATTAGACCCATCGAGGAAGAAATCCAACCCGTAGTCATTTCGATAACAAAAAAACCAAAATTGATGTACAAGACCCACCAGAGTATCTTCTTTTGTTTGGTCTCATCTTCAGTATTAGGTGCTTCCGCCTTTTCTGTTCCCAAAAGTTTTTCCCCCAACTTTAATGCACCCAATTCCACGTTTATTTCTTGGGCATTCCCTTGATGGTACACATCTAATTTCCTATTCGGAATGTCAAAGTCCAGATATTTGATTTGAGGATTTGACTCCAGTTTCATCCGTATCATCTGTTCTTCTGAAGGGCAATCCATTTGACTTACCTTAAAAGTGCTTTTGTTTATAGTGGACATTTAAATAATCTGTATTAAATTCTACGTTTGGTCTTTTAAATCTTTACTTACTATGGGATTCCATATATTTTTCCAAAATCGATTTTAAGCTCTCCAAATAATCAGCGAACGATTTAATGGTCGGTTTTGCTTCATCATCTACGGGAATCGTTATGGGGTTCTCATCCAAATACCGATAGAGTTCGGGATATTCGTGTTCAATCCTTAGGGTCAATTCGTTGATTTCTTGGGTTAGTTTTTGAATTTTCTTCATCTTCGTTTTTTTTATAATTTTATATATGCAACGCCCTGTCTTCGGTAGCAGCCAAGCAGGCTTCCTTAAAGGTTTCTGAAAATGTGGGGTGTCCGTGGGACATTCTGGCAATATCCTCTGCCGCTGCCCTGAATTCCATCGCCACGACAGCTTCCGTATAACTATCGGCTATGCGCGGACCTATCATATGAACGCCCAAAATTTCATCGGTTTCCTTGTCTGCAATCACTTTTATAAAGCCATCGGTGTCCATACTTATCTTGGCCCGTGCATTGGCCTTAAAGGGAAACGTGCCCGTTTTTATAGCCCTTCCTGCTTCTTTAAGTTCCTCTTCGGTAAGTCCCACGCCGGCTACTTCGGGCTGTGTATAGACAATGTTTGGTATGAGGGAATAATTGATGTGCGGCTTTTGTCCCGCAATGCGTTCGGCCACAAAAACACCTTCTTCACTGGCCTTATGGGCGAGCATCGCACCTCGGACTACATCTCCAATGGCATAGACCCCTTTTACATTGGTTTCCAGGTTATCGTCTACTTTTATTTGTCCTTTTTCGTTGGTTTCCACTCCCACGTTTGCAAGGCCCAAGCCTGATGTAAAAGGTTTTCTCCCAATGGCCATCAGGCAATAGTCGCCTTCCAACTGCATTTCCTTGTCGTCTTTCCTGTTCTGTGCCGTAAGGGTTACTTTATCATCTGCTGCCACAGCTTTTGTGACCTTGTGTTCCAGATAGAACTCGATATCTTGTTTTCTTAGGGACCTGTACAATTGATGCCCTACGGATTTGTCCATTGTATAAATAAGCCCATCAAAATACTCTACGATGGAAACCTTTGAACCTAACCTGGCGAAAACCGAACCTATCTCGACCCCAATGACACCACCTCCAACGACCATCAAGTGTTTGGGGATTTCTTTAAGGGCAAGCGCTTCCGTAGAGGAAATAATCCTTTTTTTATCTATTTCTATGTTGGGCAAGGATGCAGGTTTTGACCCGGTGGCGATGACCATTTTATCGGTTTCTATGGTTTGTGTTTTGTCCTCGCCCTTAATTTCAATGGTGTTTTTGTCCTTGATGTTTCCGTGGCCTTCATAAACGGTAACCTTGTTCTTTTTCATCAGGTAGGCTACCCCGTTGATGATTTCCCCCACGACGTCTTGAACCCTTTGGTTCATTTTTACAATATCTACATTCGCCTCCTTGACATCAATGCCGAAATCCTCGAATTGGTGTTTGAGCTTGTGGTAATGTTCCGATGCTTCCAGCCAGGCTTTTGAAGGGATACAACCCACGTTAAGGCAAGTGCCGCCAAGGGTACTGTACCTTTCGATTATGGCCACTTTAAAGCCCAGTTGTGCAGCACGTATGGCACACATGTAGCCACCTGGACCGGAACCAATAATTGTTATATCATATTTTTCCATAATTGTATTTTTTTGGTTAAATAAGGTGGAAGAACCTTGAACTTGCCTCTTGGGCGCAAGGGTTCAAAGTTCTGGAACTCCCACCTGTTATTTTTCCTTACATTTCACGCATATCCCTTTTAATACCAAGTTGACATCGTTTATTTTATAATCACTTGGTAAACTTTCTTCCGGTATTTTATTTGGCAAACAGATTGTTTTCTTACATTCGGTACAATGAAAATGCAGATGTAAATCCGAACCATATTTACCTTTAACGTTTTCATCAGAAATTGCAAATTTTGCCACTCCGGTTCCATCATTAATCTGATGAATAAGTCCCTTCTCCTCAAAAATCTTAAGGTTGCGATAAAAGGTCGTTCTGTTTGCTGTCTTATTGGTTTCGCTCTTTTCGGCAAAGACCTTTTTTAAATCGGAAAAGGACACGGCACTTTGCTTCCTTCTCAGATACCTGTATATCTTGGACCTCATTTGAGTAGGGCGAATACCGTGACTTGACAATATTTTTTCCGTTTTGTTCATTTTTTAATCTTGATTCAAAGGCAATCTCCTTTATTGGATTTATTTTTTATAGGCGAGCAAACGCAATGCATTGACCACCACTACCAACGTAGAGCCTTCGTGAACCGCCACGGCTATGCCGATACTTGCCCAGCTCATTATGGTCGCAGGAATTAAAAGGGCAACAACCCCCAAGCTAACCCATAAGTTTTGCTTGATTATCGCCTTCGCTTTTCTGCTCAAACCGATGGCAAAAGGCAAGGTTTCCAGTTTGTCTGCCATTAGTGCTATATCTGCGGTCTCTAAAGCCACGTCGCTTCCCGCCGCACCCATTGCAATACCAACGGTACTGTTTGCCATAGCAGGGGCATCATTGACCCCATCACCTATCATTGCCAGTTTATTTTCCTGTTCCGCAAGTTTTTTGATGGCCTCCACTTTTTCTTCGGGAAGCAGACTTCCGCGAGCTTCGGTCAAACCGATTTCCTCGGCTACAGCGTCGGCTACTTTCTGGTTGTCGCCGGTAAGCATTATCATTTTCTTGATGCCTATTTCCTTTAGTTGGGCAAGGGTTTCCTTGGCTTTTTCCCGTGGCGTGTCCATTAGCCCCAGCATCCCTATAAATTCATTGCCCCTTTTTATTAGCATCGTGGTCTTTCCTTCCCCTTCAAGCGCTCTTACCTTTTCTGATACATCGCTGGGAACACCTTTATCAATATCCTCAAAAAGCTCAAGGTTGCCTATGTAAATGGAATTCCCTTGATAGTTTGCCTTTATGCCCTTGCCCTGTACGGCTTCCAAATCATCGGCATCGGGAATTTTGGTGTCCTTCCCAAGCCGCTCCATCCCATCCCTTACAACAGCCTTTGCCAGGGGATGGTCACTCAGTTCCTCAACCGCAATCGCGATTTCCAACAGTTCCTTTTTATCTATACTGCCAAAACTTTCGACGTCGGTAAGCTTTGGTTTTCCTTCGGTAAGTGTTCCCGTTTTGTCAAAAGCGAGAGCGGTAAGTACCCCTAAGTCTTCCAAGGGGCGACCGCCTTTTATCAAAACCCCGCCTCGTGCTGCTCTTGCCACACCACTCAATACAGCAGATGGCGTAGAAATGGCCAGGGCACAAGGACTGGCTGCCACAAGTACCGCCAGGGAACGGTACAGGCTTTCATTCCACGTTTCATCGATGACCAAAAAAGCAAAATTTAATACTATGACCAATAAGATTACCGATGGCACGTAGTACCGCTCAAACTTGTCTGTCAATAATTGTGTGGGCGATTTTTGGTCCTGGGCCTCTTGAACCATAGTGACCAAGCGGTTGAGGGTAGAATCTTTTGCCTCTTTAATCACCTTTATTTCGAGGGTATTGTTGCCATTGATAGTTCCTGAAAATACACGGTTCTCGTCGGGAATATCGCTTTTTGCTGTATATTCCTTATCGGGATTTTCTATTGGTGTTTTGTCCACTGGAACGCTTTCCCCGGTAATGGGTGACTGGTCTATACTACTATTGCCCTTTACAATAACACCATCAGCAGATATTTTACTGTTGGGGCGTACCACGATAGTATCACCTATCTGTAACTCTTCTATACCGACTTCAACGGTATCGTCATCCTTCTTTAATAGTGCGGTTTTAGGCGCAAGGTCTGTTAACGCTGCAATGGATTTCTTGGCCTTGCCCATTGCATAGTTTTCCAGTGCGTGACCCAAACTAAACAGGAACAGCAACAAGGCACCTTCTGCCCATTCGCCCAAATAGGCGGCTCCTGCAGCTGCGACCAGCATCAGGAAATCGATTTCAAATCCGCCCTTGGAAATCTTGACGATGGCCTCCTTCAAGGTAAAATAGCCACCGAAAAAGTAGGCCGCAATATAGAGCCAAAAAGGAATGTTTTCTGAAACCCCGGTAAATTTCTCCAATAGGAAACCCGTAATTAGTGTGACCCCGCTTAAAATAGCAAAATAGAGTTCGGTGTTTTTGCCGAAGATGCCGCCGTGGTCGTGGTTGTGGCCATCGTCTTTGCTGTGTTTTTCCTTGTCTTTCATATTATTAATGGTTTTGTTATCGTTAATTAAGATTTAATCCAGTTTTGGGCTTGTAATTTGTTAAAGGTTAACATTTTTGCTATTTCCAATTCATTTTTTGCAAACGTATTGCATTGAGAATGGCAACGAACGAAACACCTACATCGGCAAACACAGCCTCCCACATCGTAGCCAAACCGATGGCACCCAAAATGAGAAAAATCCCTTTTACCCCAAAAGTAAGACCAATATTTTGCCATACGATACGGCGTGTTGAGCGTCCAATTTGGATTCCTCGGGCCATCCTGCTCGGCTGGTCGGTCTGGATGATAACGTCTGCGGTCTCTATGGCCACATCGCTGCCCAAACCACCCATTGCAATACCCACATCACTGGCTGCGAGCACGGGTGCATCGTTGATGCCGTCGCCCATAAATGCTACCGTGGATTCAGGTTGTTCCTTGAGCTTTTCGACCTCGTTGAGCTTATCTTCGGGTAGCAAGCCGCCTTTGGCCCAATCAATATTCAGTTCCTTGGCAACTTGTTGGGTTATGGAATCCTTGTCTCCAGAGAGCATTATGATTTTAGCTATTCCGGCCACCCGAATCTGTTGAATGGTGTGATGCGCGTCTTCCTTAAGTTCATCGGCAATGGTCACATAGCCTGCGAATTTTCCATCGATGGCGACCATCACTATAGATTCGACTATCACATCGGTTTCAGGTGGAACATCAACACTATTGGAAGTCATCAATGCTTTGTTGCCGACCAAGACCTGCTTATGGTTGACTGTGCCCTTTAATCCCTTACCGGCAACTTCAGAAACTTCGGATGCCTTAAAATCAGTACCGTCCGCTTTGTATTCCAGAATTGCCTTTGCAATGGGGTGGGTAGATTGTTCTTCCATCGCCATCAGGTATTTCATAAATTCCACTTCCGCAAAAGCGGATGTATTTATCACTTCCTTAATCTTAAAGACCCCTTTGGTAACGGTTCCGGTTTTGTCCATCACCACAGTATTCACTTTGGTCATTGCATCGAGAAAGGATGCACCTTTGAACAGGATTCCGTTGCGCGATGCCGCACCCAGACCGCCGAAATAGCCCAGTGGAATGGAAATGACCAAGGCACAAGGGCAGGAAATCACCAAGAAAATTAAAGCTCGGTATAGCCAATCCCTAAACACATATTCATCGACAAAAAAGTATGGTAACAAAGTGAGTCCGATAGCAAGGAAAACCACGATGGGCGTATAAATCCGTGCAAACTTCCTAATAAATAATTCGGTCTTTGATTTCCGGGCCGTGGCATTCTGTACCATCTCCAGAATACGGGCGATGGAACTGTCCTTGAATTTCTTGGTGGTTTCTACTTCGATGACACCGTCGAGATTGATGCTTCCCGCAAAGACTTTTTCGTTCTGTGTTATGGTGTCGGGTTTGCTTTCGCCAGTAATGGCAGCTGTATTGAGCGATGCTTTGTTTGATAGCAGTTTGCCATCCAATGGGATTTTTTCGCCCACCCGTACCTGTATCTTCTCGCCAATATTGACCGTTTCGGGATTGACGGAAACGAAGTCCCCATTACGATAGACCAATGCCTCGTCCGGTCGTGCATCCAGAAGTGCCCTAATGTTTCCTTTGGCACGGTTTACGGCAGCATTTTGGAACAGTTCGCCCACGGCATAGAACAACATCACGGCAACGCCCTCTGGATATTCGCCTATGGCAAATGCTCCCAAGGTTGCGATGGACATCAGGAAAAATTCTGTAAAGAAATCGCCATTTTTAATACTTTCCCATCCCTCCTTGATGACGGGAAAGCCAACAGGGATGTAAGCCACCGTGTACCACACAATCCTGACCCATCCCTTAAAGAAAGGAAAGGCATCGAAATAGTCAATGGCAATACCAACTATGAGCATCACAAAGCTGAAAATTGCCGGTAAATAGGTTTTGAGCTTTTTTTCGGTTGCTGAAATTACAGTGGACTGTTTCCCTTTTAGCTCCCGTAGCTGTAGTTTTTTCTTTTTCATCCTTTTGTTGAGACCCAGGTCATTGCCTGCTCTTTATTTTTACTATCAAAAAATTTAACTTCAGACTTTATGAAAAAATCAGTTGCCTTCGCGGCCCATTCCTGCCATTTTTTATTGCCCACAAAGGCCATCTTGCCATAATCTCCCAAATGAGCCGAATCAATCTTTAGGTCTTCCCAAAAGCCTTTAAGGGTATAGCCTTTTAAATCTTCCATTTCAAAATAGAAATCCACTTTATGCCCTTTTTCTATGATGTTGTGGATAAGCGGATGCATCTTTTCCATATCCTTTTCCGTAAGTTTCCCGCTGATTTTAGCGGCAATAAGATGTTCTTGTTCTAAGTTTATTATCTGTAACATATTTGTATATCTTTATATTAATCTATTTAAAATATTAGTGCGTTGTATGTGCAAATATCCATTGGCCTACACTTACTTTTCTTAATTATAAAGCGCCTTCTCTTTTCCTAAGTGCAAGATGGCTTCGGGCAAATCGAGTTCGCGCGTTCCGTTGCCCGTTCTAATATAAAACCGTGACCTCCCGTCTTGACTTAGATAGACTGGTGTTTTGGCCGGGTCTATTTCTATGTAGCACACGTCATTTTCTCCATATCTGTAAAAAGATACATTTACAGCCGTACATAAATGGGTTCCCAATTTTAAAGATATCAACTGCATCAGGTATTGCTCAAAACCATCTGTACCCGGTTTTTTCAAGGTGTCAAAATCCTGGTTTAGACCGAGGATGTTGCCGTTATCGTCTACTCCTATAAGCAAATTACCACCGTTGGTGTTCATAAAACCCGCTATGGTCTTGATAATTACAAATTCCAACTGTTTATTCACTTTGGATTGACGTAAATCCCATCGCAGACTTGATTTGAACTCCACCAAATCATTCTCGCCTTTTTTAATGAGTTCCAGCAGGGTTTGCCCATCCATCCGTTTCCTGTTCAGTTGAAAAATCTTTTTTCTGAAAAAGACCATCAAGGCAAGGCTGCTTCCCAATATTCCGAACAACAGGTTTTTAAGGACTTGGTCAACATCGGTAAAACCCCATACGGTTTCAAAAGCCTCGCCAAGATAGCTTGGCCAGTGACCGGAATCGCCCGACCGGTCAAAGAGAAAAAGGGATAGGCCCAAGGGTTGCAGTATAAAGACCCCAAAGGCAAAGCCTGCCAAAAGCCATATCCCTATTTTTCTTCTTTGCATAGATAACGGTGTTATGGTCGTTCGGTCAAAAGCAAAACACTGTTATTTTTTGTCCTTTAACAGGAACGTCTTGCGTTTCTCAAACTCCTCTTCGTCGATTTCGCCGCGGGCGTACCGCTCCCTCAGGGCTTCCATTGCCCTGTCCTTTCTGTTTTTCTGTCCCGGTGTGGGGTAGGGAATCAGGAATATCCAGAAGATGAGGATTATCCATAACCCCCACCATATCCAGTGCATTCCCCCAAAATACCAATCGTCCATCATAATTTTCTAGATTTAAAGATTCATGTTTCAGTTACTATTGCTATTGCTTGTTTGTTCGAGCCAGTTGTTGGCCATGTTTCCATCTTCAGGTCCGAAATATTTTATGTGGGCTTCACTAAACGGCAATAGCGATTCGGTAAACCGTTCTTGCCATGTTTTTTCGCCCACCAAGGCTATTTTCTTAAGCCGTGCTTCTTCGGGAAAGGAAATATCCAACCTCTCACCGCTGCTTTTCTTCACTCCTTTTTTGCGAGGCTCCATTTCCATATACCAAGCGGGCAGTTCATTGCTTTTCAAATGTTCATTCAGGGCCTTGACTAAGGTCGCCCCATCATCGGCATCCAGCTCTTGATCTGCGATGGTATATAAGATTTGGTCTTTTTTATAGATTGCTATCATCGTCGTATTCTTTTGATATTATTGTCCTTAAAGGTTACTCCAAATTGCCATTGCATTTATTGCATACTCCCGTTACGACCAGATTGATATCCTCTGCCATATATCCTTGGGGCAGGTTTACCTGCGGGATTTTACGGTCGGTCAAACAAACGGTCTCGTTGCACCGGGTGCAATGAAAATGCAGGTGCAGGTCGTTGCCCACCTCACATTCACAGTCTTCCTCACAGAGCGCATATTTCATAATGCCCGTACCGTCCTCTATTTGATGTACGATGCCTTTTTCCTCAAATGTTTTCATCGTCCGGAAAAGGGTACTCCTTTCCGACTTCTCGAAGAAACTCTCCAATTCGCCCAAACTGATGGCCACCTCGTTTTCCAGTAACTTTTTATAGGTCAACAGACGCATCGGGGTGGGTCGTATTCCCTTGCTCTCCAATTTTTTGACGATTTTTTCCATGTGCGATGGGTCAGAGGTCGTACCGTTTTAAGGATTCCCCCGTTTTGATCTGGAAGGCATCCTCAATATCCGATAAATAGATGATACCGTCCCCTGGGTCGGGCGTTTTACCGTTTTCCGTAATAATATCGATTGCCGATTGTGCTTCTTCATTTTGACATACCAGCTCCACTTTTACCACCGGACTATCGGTTACGTGAAAATCCAATGAGGGCTTCGCGCCTTTTGCTTTGAATGCTCCAGTACCCTCCGCCTGTGAAAGCGTCATACTTTTAAAACCTTTATCGCTAAGGGCTTCGATGACCCTTTGTATCCTGTTCGGTTTAACAAATGCTTTTATTTCTTTCATTTTTAAAATGTTTAAATTTTTAATCGATTTTGAACCGAGCCTGTTCTTTAATTTTTAACTAACTAAATTAAGTCGATAAACAAACTCGGAATCAAAATCCTTGATTTTTAGAGAATTAATGTCCGTGCTCCAATTCGCCTTTCACCATTTCTGAAGAAAGAGTATAGGCCCCATTTGTTACTATTTTGATATTTTCGGGTGTTCCTGCAGGCAGGTTAACTTCAACAAACCCCAGATCGTTGACCCCCGTGCTCACGGGGATGCGTTTATATTTCATTTTATTTTCAACAGGTTCTTCATCCTCATCCATGATGAAGATATAAGACTGTTCACCTTCCTGGACAATAGCTTCCTCGGGAACAGCAAAGCCTGATTTTTCTCCTTGTACAATTCTTCCCTCCACATACATTCCGGGCAAAAGGTCCTTGTCTTTATTCTCGATATCTGCCAATACCTCTATGGCCTTCGGATCGCTCTCAAACGTCTGCCCTATGGAACGCACGGTGGCCTTTAACAATTCATTAGGTTTTGAGGCTGTTGAAAAATAAATCTGTTGTCCCTCCTTGACCTGCTTGATGTCCTTTTCATATACTTTGAAATTGACATAGATTTTCGAATTATCGCTTATCGAGAACATTTTGGATTGTGGGGCCACATAATCGCCCAGGCTTACCATTACTTCGCCCACATAGCCACTAATGGGCGTAATAATGGGGATGGCAGAATAGATCTCCCCTTCGGCCACTTTGGAAGGGTCCAGTCCCAACAAGCGTAGTTTGGACTTTAGGCCGTTTACACTGGAAGTGGTGGAACGAAATTTGGATTGCGCCATTTGGAATTCCTTGCCAGAGGAAACCCCTTTGTCATAGAGGGTCTTTTTGCGCTCAAAATCCTGCTTTAAAAATACCAGTTCGTCATTCTTTTCCTGGTATTCCTGTTGCATGGCGATGATATCCGGGTGTTCTATATAGGCCAACACCTGTCCCTTGCGCACAATGTTGCCCGGTACTACCTTGATCGAGCTAACATTTCCACCAATAAAGGGACTAATGTTTGCCCTGTCCTGTGGGAAGAGTTCGAGTGTTCCTGTTACCTTAATGTTGTTCCCTAAATTACGTTCCTCCAGAGGTTTCGTTTCCAGACCGATGGTTTCGGCCTGTTGTTTTGTAAGTTCAACAACACCTTCTTCCCCTTCTTCCCCTTCGTGGCCACCTTCTTCTTCGTCGTGACCCTCTTCTCCGTGCGCATCTTCTCCAGGTGCTTCGGTTTTTGATACGCCTTCCGTTTCGTTATGCCCAAGCTCGGATTTTGGGGCATCGTTACAGCTCAGAAACATAAGTGTCAATAATACGGTACTAACTAATAGTATATTCTTCATTTTTCTTTCTTTTTAAGATTATAGATTGCCCAATTGATATTGTATCTCAATGGCCTGTTGGTTATATTGGTTGATGAAATCCAAATGGTTTATTTTGATGTTGATGGCACTGTTGAGGATGGTGATATAGCTAATGTAGTCTATCTCACCTTCCTTGTTTGCCAGTTCGGCAGTGGTCAACTGTTCCTCTGCCAGTGGCAGTGCCGCTTCTTCATAGTACCTCAACGACTTCAACGTTTTGTCCTGGGCTTTGTACAGTTGGGAGACCAGGCTCTCGGTGGTCGCCTTTTGTGTCAAATACTGGTTTTCGGCCACCATGGCATCTGCCTTGGCCGCCCTTACCCTATTTTTTTGCGGAAGGAACCACAAAGGGATGCTGATGCCCGCCTGATAGGCATTGAACCCCGTAACATCATTATACTTGAGATTGTCATAGCTCAGGCTGAACTTTGGCAGGAACTGGGATTTTTCGACCTTTACGTTCGCTTTGCCCACTGCAGCGTTCTGAAGGTCGAATTGCAGCAACGGGTTATTGCTTATATCCAAAGTGTCCACAACCGATATTGGGTTTATGATCCCATAAGGCCCATCCATCGTATCAATGGAACCATCGATTCCCAGATATTGCTTCAATGCCCTTTTGGCAATCTCGATATCATCATAGGACTGTTGCTTTAACACCTGTATTTGTTGGTACTCCGAGGTAGCCGAAATATAGGCGAGTTTTCCGGTCTCACCGCTATCGTACCTTAATTTGGCCGCGCTTTCAAAATCGGCATAAATGCTGTCCAGCCGCTCGGCAAGCTTCAGGCGGGCCTTATTGTAGGCAATCTCATAATAGGCCTGCATCACATCCCGTACCAGCTGCTGCTCACTAAGGTCATAGAATTTCTCGCCCAGCTTGGTGCGTTCCTTATAGAACCTGGATTTTGAAAACCCGGAGAGCAGGTCAATGTTGCCCTGTTGTACCCCGAAGGTACGCAGATTTCCCTGATTCAGGCCTTGGTCTTCCCTGCCGGCATATAGAAACGTGCTGCCCAGGTCAAAACTGGTGCCCTTCAAGGCCTGTTCCCTGTCTATGAACGCTTGTCCTTCCTTTAGGGTGGGATAATTTTCCCTTGCCATTACTATAGCTTCATCTAAAGTCAAGGTTTGAGCGATGGGATTGTTTTGGGCCGATAGGTTACCAGATGATAAAAATCCTCCAACCAACAATAAAACTGGAATGATGGCTTGGCTTTTTTTGATATAACCCGTATCGTCACCATTATTTCTACGCTCCTTACGGGATTCCAACCAACTATAAAGTACCGGGACTACCACCAATGTTAAAAAGGTTGCCGTAATCAAGCCACCAATAACAACGGTTGCCAATGGTCGCTGCACTTCTGCACCACCGGAAGTAGAAATCGCCATTGGGATAAAGCCCATAATGGCCGCCGTTGCCGTAAGCAATATAGGGCGCAAGCGCTCGTGGGTTGCCTCGTAGATCCTGTCTTTTAAATTTGTCATACCACTTTCTTTTAAATCATTGAATTTGTTTATCAGTACCAGTCCGTTCAATACTGCAACACCAAAAAGCACGATAAATCCGACTCCTGCGGAAATACTGAATGGCATTCCCCGTATCCAAAGGGCAAACACGCCACCAATGGCTGCCAGGGGTACTGCCATATAAATCATTACCGACTGTGAGAACGAGCTCAAAGCAAAGTAGAGCAATATGAAAATTAGGAACAGTGCAATAGGCACTACGATCATTAATCGGTCGGTCGCCCTTTGAAGGTTCTCAAAAGAACCGCCATAGGTTATATAATACCCCGGGGGCAGTTTCAACTGGGCATCGAGCTTTTGCTGAACCTCCTCGACCATGGACTTGACATCCCTGCCCCGAACGTTTACCCCCACATAGATTCGCCGGTAGGTATTGTCCCTGGAAATCTGCATGGGCCCGGGTTTATAGCTGATGTCCGCCAATTCCTTTAGGGGCACTTGGTTACCACTGGGCAGGTCTATATACAGATTTTTAAGGTTGTTGATATCCTTTCGATAGTCCTCGGCCAGACGGATGACCACGTCAAAGCGCTTTTCGCCCTCGAATATGACACTTGCCGATTCCCCTGCGAAGGCGGCACTCACATAATCGTTGAGCTTGTCAATGGTAACCCCGTATTGCGCCATCTTTGCCCGGTTATAGACAACGGTCATCTGTGGCAGGCCACTGGTCGCTTCCGCCCGTACATCACCAGCGCCATCTACGGTTTGTATGATTGCCGCCATTTCCTGTGCCTTTTCGGCCAGAACATCCAGGTCCTCACCATAGATCTTGATGGCAACATCTTCCCGGACACCCGTCAACAGTTCATTGAAACGGAGCTCTACGGGTTGGGTAAACACGAAGTTCACCCCCGGGATAACCGAAATCTTTTCCTTTATTTTTTCTATGAGTTCTTCCTTGCTCTCCGCACTGGTCCATTTGCTCTTATCCTTTTCAAGGATGATGTAACTATCGGCAATGTCCATGGGCATGGGGTCGGTAGGGATTTCGGCCACCCCGATCCTCGAGATCATGGTCTTCACTTCGGGAAATTCATTTATCAAGTTCTGAAGTTTTTTTGAAGCTTCAATGGATTCGGTAAGGCTACTGCCCGGTTTTATCAGGGCCTGCATGGCAATATCGCCTTCATCCAGCTTTGGGATAAATTCACCACCCATAGTGCTGAATATAAATCCTGCGATTGCCAGTAAAGCAACTGCCCCTAAAACAATACCAGCCTTAAAACGCAATGCAAACGACAGCAATGGCTTATAGGCTTTGTTCAACCCTGCCATGATTTTATCACTGAACCTATCGATACTATTTTCAAATTTGGCAAACCAATGGTCCTGGTTTTTTGCAGGTTTCAGGAACAAGGCCGAAACCATAGGTACGTAGGTAAGGCATAGGATAATCGCCCCAAGTACGGCAAAACCAAAGGTAAATGCCATGGGACGGAACATTTTTCCTTCAACTCCGGTAAGGAAAAGGATTGGTGTAAATACGATAAGAATGATAAGCTGACCGAAAAAGGCAGAGTTCATCATCGTACTTCCCGATTCGTATGCCATTTCGTCCATTTCGGCCTGACCTATCGCTGCTTTTGATTTTTTCATCCGTTGATGGATATGCAATACCATACCTTCCACGATAATGACCGCACCATCCACGATAATCCCAAAATCGATGGCACCAAGGGACATTAAATTTGCCCATACGCCGAACTGTTTCATCAGGATAAATGCGAAGAGTAATGATAACGGGATTACCGAAGCGGTAATCAATCCGCCACGTAAACTCCCCAAGAGCAGTACAAGCACAAAGATCACAATCAATGAACCTTCAATCAAGTTCTTCTCTACCGTACTTGTGGTCCTGGCTATAAGTTCGGCACGGCTTAAGAACGGTTCAATATAAACGCCCTCGGGAAGCGATTTTTGTATCTCGTCAATTCGTTTTTCTACATTATTGATCACATTACTTGGGCTTTCTCCCTTTAACATCAAAATCTGACCTCCCACGGATTCGTGGCCATCTTGGGTAAACGCCCCATAACGTACCTGATTCCCATAGCCCACTTTCTGAGCGATATCACGTACCAGAACAGGTGTTCCATTTTGGGTAGTAACCACCGTATTTTCCAAATCTTCAAGGCTACTGGCCAAACCTTCGCCACGGATAAAGTTGGCCTGATGGTTTTTTTCAATATAGGCACCGCCTGTATTGGCATTGTTCACCTTAAGGGCTTCAAAAACCTGCCCCATGGTAATGCCAAAACTTTTTAGTTTGTCAGGGTTTATGGCCACTTCGTACTGCTTCACATAGCCCCCAAAAGCATTGACCTCGACCACACCGGGCACTAATGCCATTTGGCGTTTAACAATCCAATCCTGAATGGTACGAAGTTCCATTGCATCGTATTTATCTTCGTATCCTTCTTTTACCTTTAAGGTGTATTGGAATATTTCGCCCAGACCCGTAGTAATGGGTGCCATAAAAGGCGTACCAAAACCTTCGGGAATTTCCCCGGCGACTTCGGTCAATTTTTCTTGCACCAATTGCCGGGGAAGATAGGTGCCTGCTTCGTCCTTAAAAACAATGGTAACCACGGACAGCCCAAAACGAGATACCGAACGCAGCTCGATAACGTCAGGAAGGTTGGCCATTGCCAATTCTACAGGATAGGTAACAAATTGTTCAATATCCTCAGTACCTAAATTTGGGGCTACTGTAATAACCTGTACTTGGTTGTTGGTAATATCGGGGACAGAACCCAGATTTATAGTGGCCATAGACCAAATGCCCGTACCTACCAGTGCCACTATGAAGAGCCCAATAATAAACTTGTTATTAATGGAAAATGAAATGATTTTGTTAATCATAGTAAAAGTATTAATTCAGTTTAAACATCGCAATGCAATGAGATACAATGCGTTTATAATGTGATGCTTATTTTGAAAAGCATCACGTAAGGATATAGCTATCCTTAAAAAAACTGAATTATACTTTAGGTGGTTGGAAAAGCGATTCCAAATATCTGGAAGTGAAGTTTACTTTATATAAGTTAAACTGTTCTTTCCCTTCAAACTTTAATAGATTAATTAAAGCCGAATTGTTGTTCGCAATAATTAATACTAAAGGGTGGCAACATTGCTGATGGGAATGGATTGGTGTTTTCTGCTTACCAGAGTCATTATGGTGCCTTTCAGCTTTTGCTACGTTACCAAAGTAATCTTCAACTACATATTCAAGGAAAGAGTCACCATAAACTTTATGGTCTTGGTAATGGATTAGGATGCTTGAAATTTCTTTAATGGGTCCACAAAAGTCCATATCAATACTAATTCCCTGAAAAAAGAATAATAGCGACATTGATATGGAAAAAAGTGTTTTCATAAATTTCAACAAAGGTAAGAATTAATCGATGCACAGGTTGTGCAAAAACTTGAAAGCAGGGATAAAAGGTTTCATGAAGCACTAAAAACTAGTTATTCTGCAGATCCATAAATCTTTTGAGGGCGAAATAGGCTTTCCATAGGATAGGTCATATATATATATTATATCGTAAGATATCAGACATAAAATTGAGTGCCAAGAAATATATTTATAATATGATTGCCAAAAATTTCAAATTGCAAATATAACAATGATTACGTGCGACTGGGTTACAAAAGAACTTCAAAAATAGGGTAAGGTTTCAAATAGTCACTAAAATTAATAAACTGAAAAGGCTGAACAATAAGACAATAAGATTTCTAATAATATTAAAATTCTCCGTGCTTCCATCTCTCACTTTATCCATCAATGGACTACAAATCGTGTGCCTTACAAAAGTTATTACAGATTTGTTTATTTTCCCTTTGTTCTTTTTTGATGTTATTTTAAACAGAACTAGGTTTAATTCAATTCCCGCCTCGCCTTCTGATGCCCCTTCAAGGGTTATTGTTCCACTTGTAAAAGGAGGTAGACAGTCGTCCAAGTCCTTTTCGCTTGGGTAAACCGCCCTACGGATATCCTCTACAAGCAAACGTAATGGTTCGCTATTTTTCCTGAGTTCGCGAAGTCTTTCTTCTTCTGTAAACCGTCCATATTGAGCTGAAATTGGTACTGAAAAAAAGCAAAAAATGAGAAATAAGAGTGGAACGTGGCTTTCATATTCGGTAATTTTTAAATATTCAAAAAATTAGGGAAGCCAATTTTAGGGTAAGAAATACACACACCTCATTTTGAGTGGCTTTTAAAATGGGGGAGTTTTCCAATTTAGAAAATTTATTTGAGACCCCATTACAGGAAATCCACATAAAAACTGTGGTTTTCCCCTGTGTATATTTGCAAATGAATGCCCCGCATTACTTCAATCTCTTTGAAATTTTGATTATCATTGGTGAGAATAAAGTAATCACTCATTAGAATTACCTCTCGAAATCGAACTAATATCGAACTAATAAAAATATAATTAAATACAGTTAAATCAATATCAGTTATTTAATATAAAATAGACGATATACAGAACGTTTATCATACCATGAAAGAATAGACAAAAATCTAAAAACTATACTCTGCAATTTTTCCCACTACCCCTTTGTAGAAATTGTGGATTCTTTTAAAATCCGCTTGCTGATTATCGGTAGGGTGGAATGGTTCGGAAATTTTCACTTCCTTTTTTCCAAAATCAAAAGCAACCATGACAATGGGTACTTTGGCCTTTTTGGCGATATGGTAAAAACCGGTTCGTAGGTGGTCAACTTTTTTTCGGGTACCTTCTGGAGCCAAGGCAAATCGGAATATTTTTCTTTCCTTAAAAATCTGGACAACACTGTCCACAGTATTTGAATTTTTGGAACGATCTACGGGCGCTCCCCCTGTCCATCTAAAAAACCATCCGAACGGAGGTTTGAACAGACTTTTTTTTCCAATGTAGTTGATTTCTTGGTTGACCACTTTTCGGACCAACAATCCCAGAAAAAAATCAATCCAATGCGTATGAGGTACCACAATGACCACACATTGATCCAAATTGGGAAAAGTTCCGTTCAGTTTCCAGCCCAGAATTCTATAGTAAATAAACTTGGCCAGCGTGTGCATTTTTTCAAAATAAGTCGTTCCAAGTTGGAAAGATTGATTACCATTAAATTTTTTGGTAAATGGTTTGAAGTCGCTCTGGGGTCATAATGGTCTTCCATTCCTTCCCAAGGGCATTTTCCCAAAGGGCATCCAATCCCAACGCCACATTGACCATGACATCAAAATCGTTTTGGGTAAGGTTGGCACAAACCCCTTTTGGCAATTTTATATCATGCTTTTCCACCATCTTGTTAAAAAGAGCGACCCCTTCTGGATAAAACTCCTCCAAATGTTGAAAAACAATACAATTTCCAATACCATGCTTAATTCCCAATAAATAGGACAATCCATAGCTCATGGCATGGGCAATCCCCACTTGGGAATAGGCTATGCTCATGCCGCCGTGCCATGAAGCCATCATTAATTTGTCCCTGGACTCGCTAGCCGGAATATCTTTTAGAAATACATCTTTACAAAGTTCCAGGGCCTTTTCCCCATAACTTTGGCTGAAAGCATTTAAATAGGTTCCTGTAAGGGACTCAATACAGTGAATATAACAATCCATACCGGTGTAGAACCACTGTTCTTTGGGAACGGTTTTGGTCAGGTCAGGATCCAACAATACTTGATCATAGGTGGTAAAATCTGAGTTGATTCCTAGTTTTTTCTCTGGCCCCAATAAAACGGTTGTTCGGGAAACCTCTGCTCCTGTTCCACTTATGGTAGGGATTCCCACATGGTACAACGCCGGCTTATTCACTAAATCCCAGCCTTGGTAGTTTTCTGCCAGGCCATTGTTGTTCAATAATATGGATACGGCCTTGGCCAAATCCAAAAGGGTTCCCCCACCAATGCCTATTATTCCGGAAGGCAGCTCACTGTATTCTTCTTTGATCAACTTCACTAAAGCATCCACTTGGGCTGTCTTGGGTTCTTCATCTGCTGAAACAAAGATGATTTTATCATTGAACATTAATGGAATCTGGGCAACCAAATCCCTAGTCTCAAAGTAGTCATCGATCAAAAAAATAAAAGGCGCATCGGCGTTTTTACGTTTGGGCAACAAAATTTCGCCCAATTGTGAAAAACTTCCCTGCCCAAAAACTACACGGGGTACCATAGGAAAATTACGGTACACGGTCTTCTGGTGTGATTTTATTTCTTCTCTTTTCAAGTTGCTTTCGGTCTTCAATGTTTATTTAAATATTTTAAAATGTCCTTGAGGCTGTTCAGTTTTAGGTGGTCGTTCATCTGCTCAGTTTCCGTAACCATTTCATGGGCCCATGTGGTATGAAAGGGAACATGTACAGCCTTGGCACCAATTTTCAAGATAGGCAATACATCTGACTTAAGAGAATTGCCTATCATTAAAAACTCATCCACTTCTATATTTAGATGCTCCAAAAGATTACTGTAATTGCTTTCTTTTTTGTCACTGAGCACCTCTACATGATGGAAATATTTAGAAAGTCCTGACTTCTCCAATTTGCGTTCTTGGTCCAAAAGATCTCCTTTGGTGAGTACGATCAATCGGTATTTGTCCACCAGTTTGGAGAGTACTTCTTCCACACCATCCAACAGCTCCACGGGATGGGAAATCATATCCTTTCCCAATTTTAATATCTCAGAAATGGTTTCTTGAGGGATTTTATTGTTGGACAACTCCAATGCAGATTCTATCATGGACAACATAAACCCTTTTATGCCATATCCATATATTTCCAGATTGTCCATCTCTTTTTTGAACAATTCCTGATCTACCTTGTTCTTTGTTTCATACCCCTCCAACAAATCCGCGAAACGCTCTTCAGTCTCCCTAAAATAGGTCTCGTTTACCCAAAGGGTATCATCGGCATCAAAGCCGATAACTTTTATGTTGCTAAAGTCTACTTCCATGCTTTTACAGCTCGTTCCAAATCTTCCGGGGTGTCTATTTCAATTCCAGTGACGTGGGTTTCCACCATTTTTATTTTCTTCCCATACTCCAAAAACCGAATGGCCTCTATTTTTTCTTTGGCTTCCAAGGGCAACATGGGCAATCTTTGAAAATCCATCAAAGCCCTTTTTCTGAAGGCATAGATTCCTTTGTGTTTGTAATAGGTAGCGTCAACTTCCTTATCACGGGGATAAGGGATGGGGGAACGGGAAAAATAGAGGGCACAATTTTGATTGTCCACGATGACCTTTACCGTATTGGGGTTTGAGATTTCCTCCCAATCGGTTATAGGGGTCATTAATGAGGCCAAATCTATCTCTTTTTTATCGTCTTTTTTGAAAACTTCAATGATTTTCCCCAAACTTTCACCATCAATAAAAGGTTCATCGCCCTGTACATTTATAACAATGTCCACATCCATGTCCTCCACGGCTTCCGCTATACGGTCACTCCCGCTTTGGTGTTCATTTTTGCTCATGACGACATTACCTCCCATTTTAGAGATGACATCGGAAATAATTGTGCTGTCCGTTACTACGTAAACGGCATCAAACAGCCCCGTGTTAATGGCTGCTTCATAGGTTCTGACAATGACCGGTTTCCCACAAAGATCCTGCATGAGTTTTGCAGGGAATCTTGAGGCTTGGTAGCGCGCCGGGATCATGGAAATTATTCTCACTTACTATAGATTGATGGATGTTGTTATTTGGTTTTGGGGCGTAGTTTTCGGTAAATCCTAAAAATGAAAATCAAAATAATGATGACCAAAATCGCAGCAATGGGGGGCACCAAAATTGATGCGGTTGAAACAACCACAGCGGCACCTGTTTCAACAGTGGACACGATGGGGTTGGCGATTCCACCCGTTGTTGCCGTAGAAGTCAATCGTCCCGTTGCATTTGCCCCTTTAATGGCGGTAGCGGTTCCCCCACCGGCTATGATTGCCAAGGACCAAGTGACCACAGGGTCTAAATCGGCCACTGTTGATACCATAACAGCGGTACCTGCAATCCCTGCCAAGGGAATGGCAATACTGTCCAAGGCATTGTCCACCCATGGAATAAAATAGGCAAAAATCTCCATGATGGTGGCGACTCCCAATGTTATTAAAGCGGCCAAGCTCCCAATCCATTGCCAATTGTCATTGAGTTCCCAAGCACCCAAATATGCGGCCAAACTAAGGGCGAACAAGGGCAAAAAGACCCTAAACCCTACCGAAGCGGCCAAACCAATGCCTAAAAAAATACTTATAATGGTATCTGGTGTCATATTCATGGTCCTGACTAAAATAGGGTATTCCTAGTCAAGAAAAAAATCATCTTTAAAACCTATTAAGAAGAGTTGACGTTTGGCCCGGGTGACCGCGGTATACAGCCATCGTAAATAATCCTTGTCCACACCATTGGGCAAATACGGTTGTTCCACAAAGACCGTATCCCATTGCCCTCCTTGCGATTTATGGCAGGTAATGGCATAGGAAAATTTTACTTGCAACGCGTTAAAGTATTTGTTGTTCTTGACCCCGAGAAACTTTTTGTATTTGGATTTTTCATGGGCATAATCCTTCATTACTTCTTGATACAGCTTATTGCCATCTTCATAGGAAAGTGATGGAGTCTGTGCATTTATGGTATCCAATAACAGAACGGTCTCAAAAGGTTTTTGGTTGGGATAATCCACCATCTTCACCTTTACCTCAGCAAATGTAAATCCGTAGAGCTCCTTAATAGCGAACAGTTCCAATACCTCAATAATATCACCATTGGCAATAAAACCGGCTTCTGAATTGGGCTTTAACCAAAAATAGTTGTTCTTGACCACCATCATATAATCCCCAACGGCAATATCATTGTCCAAAAAGAGAATTCGTTCCCTGATATTTTGATTGTACAGGTTGGCCCTTTTGTTGGACCTAACTATAATGACGGTTTCTTCTTTGCCATTTTCACTGTAGGACGAATCAATGGCTTCCTGAATTTCGGTACCATCAATAAGTCGAACAATGTCCTTAAACGGTCCTGTTTCAAATTTAAAGCCATCAAAAAATTGGGATTGCAATTGTTCCCTGAGATTGGTGGCATTGTAGAGAATCCCGGAATCATCGCTCTGCCGCATCACCTCATCCAATTCCAAACATTCTACCTCCTTATTATAGTTCAAGGAAAGCCGATCTTCCTCCAAGGCCGGACTGATTTCGAGCTTAACTGGGGGCAACTGTGCCGTGTCCCCTATCAAAATCAGTTTACAGTTATGACCGGAATGCACATAAAACATTAGGTCGTCCAACAATGACCCGTTTTCAAAAAGTTTGGAATCTGCCGGGGTGTCGGGAATCATGGAAGCTTCATCGACTATAAAAATGGTATTCCTATGCTTGTTGGGCGCCAGAACAAACTGGACGCCTCCTCCGGCCTGTTTTTTGGGAAAATAGATTTTCTTATGAATGGTAAAGGCCTTGTTCCCCGAATAGACCGACATTACCTTGGCGGCCCTTCCCGTTGGGGCCATGAGAACGGAACTCATCCGTATTTTCCAAAGGCTGCTCACCATAGTGGCCACAATGGTGGTTTTACCAGTTCCAGCAAAGCCTTTTAAAAGGAAAATATCGTCCTTTTTCCCATTGACCACAAAATGGGCCAGTTTCTCCAAGGCCACATCCTGTTTTATAGTTGGAACGTGGGGGAATTTTTCTGTTAATATCGATAAGAAATTTAATGCTGTGGGCTTGTCCATAGGCATCTAAAGATAGCATGGTTTTTTAAAGCAAAAAGTTTCGTGATTAAAAAAAAATTGTAGATTTGTCTGTAACCACTAAATTAACTTAGAAAGACAATAGCAGATATGTTAAACTTAATCCTTATCGTAGTATTAATATGCCTTCTGACCATAGGCCTTGTATTCCTGATTGACAAGTTTTTACCTCAAAAAATAAAGCCCATCCTTGTGATCGCTTTTGCACTTTTGAGTATTTTTCTGGGCTACAAAATTTACAAATCCATCAATGCCCCCATCGAATTCAATAAGGTAAGACAAGAAAGATTTTCTGAGGTAATTGCCAAACTTAAAGATATTAGGGATGCCCAAGAAGCCTATAAAACTGTTAATGGAAAGTATGCTGACAACTTCAATAGTTTAATACAGTTCATCGATACCGGAAGTTATACCATTACAACACAAAGGGATTCCTCTTTCATGCGATATGATAGAGTATATCAAATTGAGCTTCAACAAGACACCGTTATCATAGATACCCTTGGACAGGTAAAAGTGAAGGATTCTCTATTTGGAGCCGATGATAGCTACAAAACCATGATGAACGTTCCTTACGCCCAGAATGATGAAAAGTTTGAGATGAAAGCGGACATCATTGACAAAAGTGGCTACAAAGCCCCTGTTTTTGAGGCCAAAGTAAAAAAGAACGTTGTTCTATATGATCAACCCGCAGATTTATTGGCCAGGGAAAACGCCCATCAAAGTGTAGAGGAAGTCAACGGTACTGAAATCAAAGTAGGTTCCCTTACCGATGTAAGTACAAATGGTAACTGGCCTCCCATCTATGACAGAAAAAACAACTAGGATAGTACAGTCCAAAGAAAATAACACTTTTAGAAAATTGTCCATTCAAGTCGGCTTGAATGGACTTTCTTTTTGTGTACTGGACACCATTTCCAACAAAATCCTGGCTTTCGAGAAAGTGAGCTTTAAAACACCGTCCACTCCCTATCTCATGCTCAAGGAGCTGAAAACAATCATCAACCTGAAAAATGATATTGGCAGTGATTTTTCCGAAGTAGTGGTCATCCACAAGAACAACATGTTCAGTTTGGTGCCAAAACCGCTTTTCAATACAGAAGAACTGCCCAACTATCTTAAGTTCAATGCCAAGATCATGGCAACGGATCTTATAGCCTTTGATGAAATTCCCAATCAGGAAATTGTAAATGTCTATGTGCCGTATACAAATATCAACAACTATATTTTTGATATTTTCGGTGAATTTGAGTTCAAGCACAGTGGTACCGTCTTAATCAATACATTACTGAACCAAGCAAGAATTTCTTCAGAACCGATTTGTTATGTCCAGGTTTCCGAAAAGGAAATGGAAATGATGGTGGTGACAGAGAAAAAACTCATCTTCTACAATCAGTTTGAGTTCAAGACCAAAGAGGATTTTTTGTACTATCTGCTCTTCAGCTTTGAACAGTTACAGATGGATCCCGAAAAAATTCAACTTAAGCTGTTCGGTACCATTGAGGAAAGAGACCCTATCTACAATTTGTGTCACCAATATGTAAAACAGGTTTCCGTTTTTGTTCCCCATACCTCATCCTTTCCCCTTGATGAATTGGAGAACGACGCCATTGATTTCTCTATACTGAGCGCCTTATAATGCGGATTATTTCGGGAAAATATAAGGGAAAGAGACTGACCGCCCCAAAAAAACTTCCAGTACGTCCCACTACGGACATGGCCAAGGAAGGGTTATTCAATATTCTCAACAATCGCTATTATCTGGATGAGCTTAAGGTACTGGATCTTTTTTCCGGGACGGGCAACATCAGTTTTGAGTTTGCTTCGAGGGGCACTGAAGAAATTACTGCTGTGGATAGCTATGCAGGTTGTGTACAATTTATTTCCAAAACAGCTAGAGAACTCGATTTCCAAATTACGCCCATTAAATCTGATGTCTTCAAATTTTTGAAGCGAACCACGGAAAAGTTCAACCTCATTTTTGCAGACCCCCCCTACGATTTTGACATCGCACAATTTTTAAGCATTGCCAATCTTGTTTTTCAAAATGAATTATTAAAAGAAGATGGCCTTTTGGTAATTGAGCATTCCGATCAAACTGATTTATCCGAACATCCCCATTTTGCAGAGAGCCGAAAATACGGCGGTAGTATATTCAGCTTTTTTACTATTGCTGCATAAGAAAGCTAAGACTTATTCCTTACTTTTAGGTTATACAGATGTTATACTTTTCTCATAATTATATGTTTAATCAGTAAAAAACGATATAACCTTACCAAAAATGAAAAAGGATTTTTCTCGAAGAAATTGGCTTAGAAATATGACTGCAGGTATGGCTGGGCTTTTGGTTACAGAACAACTTGTTGGTCAACCCATAAAATATTCTGAAGCCGGCAATACGTTCAATGTCAACAAAGCGCTTGTATCTCCCAAAGACCCTATAAAAATTACCAAACTGGAAATTATTCCTGTACATACCTTACGAACAATTTTTGTGAAAATGTACACTAATGTTGGTATTGTGGGTATTGGTGAAGGAACAGTTGAAGGGCGTATACCCACAACTATGGCCGCCATTAAAGAATTAGAAAAATACCTGATTGGAAAAGACCCAAGAAAACCGGCACATCATTGGCAAGCCATATACCGTCATGCATTCTACCGAGGAGGCATTGTTCTTACCAGTGCCTTATCTGCAGTTGACATAGCCATGTGGGACATTAAGGGAAAAGCACTTGGAGTTCCAGTATATGAGTTGCTTGGAGGTCCAAATAGGAACAGAGTAAGGGTATATGGGCAGGCCGGTTCTCCTGAAGGAGCACAAAAAGTGATTGACGAGGGATATACATCCATGAAAGTGGGCGTTACATACAGTCGTGGTAGACTGTCTCGTTATGTAGAGAATCCTGATTTTGTACAAGGAGTTGTGGACAATATTGCTGCTATTAGGGATGTCATTGGCCCAAAAGTGGATATGGGAATAGAATTACATGGAGACCATTCGCCACAAACTTCTATGATTTTGATTAAGGCCCTGGAAGAATTTCAACCTTGGTTTTATGAAGAACCAATACAGTTTCAAAATCTTCCCCTAATGGCAGAAATGGCCAAAAAGACCCATATTCCTTTTGCAACGGGTGAACGAATGGTTACAAAATGGCAGTTTAGAGAATTACTGACATTAGGCGCTGCTTCTATCCTTCAACCAGATATAACCCATTGTGGGGGTATTACAGAACTTAAGGCTATTTCATCTTTGGCTGAAGCTTTCTACGCAGCCATGTTGCCCCATGCTAAAGAAGGCATTGTTGGAGCTGTAGCATCTTTGCATGTTGTAGCCAGTATTCCCAACCTATTGGCACACGAATTACCTAATCTACAAGCAGCTCCAAATGATGGTGTAGAACGCAGTTCTCTTGGGAAAAGTTATATTAAAAAACCATTGGTGATGGATGATGATGGTCATATTTCCTTAGCAGGAAACATAGATGGGCCAGGTCTTGGGCTTGAATTGGATGATGATTTAGTAGAAAATGAACGTGGGGTAGAAGAATGGGAATTTCCTGAAATGTGGGACAGTTTTGATGGGTCAGTAATTGACCATTAAGACAACACCTTTAAAGTTTGAATAAAAAAAGCAGGCCATAAGCCGGATTCTGTCGAGCCTTATCATTTATCTAGACTTTTGGTTGCCCAAAAGCTCTAACCGCCTACCCTCCAGCTTGGGCGTGCAGCCCTCAAAGCGCTGGTTTACGTGACGTTTCACCGCATAGAGTTTACATGATTTCACTACAGCCGAACTGTACATCCTTTCTGTTGCACTGGTCCTCGCCTTTCGGCGGACGGGCGTTACCCGCTATGCTGCACTATGGTGTCCAGACTTTCCTCTTCAACCCCAATTGCTCAGGATTGCAGCGATAAGGTGGCCTGCTGGCGGCAAAGGTAACCTAATTGTTAATAAAAAAAGGTGATCTAGGTTGCAGACAAGTGGCTTTACACATTCCTATTTTTATATTTGTAGTAATACAATCTTTTCCCACAATTTTGGAACCTTTTGTAGTATCAGCGAGGAAGTACCGTCCCCAGACCTTCAAGGATGTCGTGGGCCAGGAGTCCATTACCAATACCCTACTGAATGCCATTGAAAACAACCATTTGGCCCAAGCCTTGTTGTTCTGTGGCCCCAGAGGGGTTGGCAAGACCACTTGTGCCCGGATTTTGGCCAAAAAAATCAACCAAGATGGAACCGAGCGGGAAGATGAGGATTTTGCCTTCAACATTTTTGAGTTGGATGCTGCTTCCAACAACTCTGTGGATGACATCCGAAGTCTTATTGACCAAGTCCGGATTCCACCACAAGTGGGCAAATACAAGGTTTATATCATTGATGAGGTTCACATGTTGTCCCAATCGGCGTTCAATGCCTTTTTAAAGACCCTGGAAGAACCTCCAAAACATGCCATTTTTATTTTGGCCACCACGGAAAAGCACAAGATTATCCCTACCATTTTATCCCGTTGTCAAATCTTTGATTTTAAGAGAATTACAGTGAAAGATGCAGCGGACTATCTTAAATATATTGCCGAGCAACAGGGGGTTGAAGCGGAAGAAAGTGCACTCCACATCATTGCCCAAAAAGCGGATGGTGCCATGCGTGATGCGCTTTCCATTTTTGACCGTGTCGTAAGCTTTTCAGGAAAACAGTTGACCCGAAAAGCCGTAACGGACAACCTCAATGTGCTGGATTACGACACCTACTTTACAGCAACAGATCTTATCTTGGAGAACAAAATTCCTGAATTGTTGGTACTTTTCAACAAAACCTTGTCCCTTGGTTTTGATGGACACCATTTTATCACAGGATTGGCATCACATTTTAGGGATTTAATGGTTTGCCAACATCCAGATACCCTACCCCTTTTGGAAGTGGGTGAAGATGTACAACAGCACTATCAAGAGCAGGCCAAAAAAGCATCAAAAGAGTTTTTGTTGAAATCCATTGATATGGCCAATAATTGCGATCTTCAATACAAATCGAGCAAAAATCAGCGGTTACTGGTGGAACTCACCTTAATGAAATTGGCATCCATCACTTTTGATGGAGAAAAAAAAAACGCTAGTTTCTTAATCCCTGCTTCCTATTTTACTTCCACTGCACCCAAAAATGGAACTGTAGCTCCCAAGACTAATGGCACAGCTTCAAAACAGCTTGAAGAAGATAACAAGGAAGAGGTTGTTCAAGTCGCTGAACCAGAAGAAGCTGTAGTTCAAGAACCCAAAGAAAGCTATCAACCTGCCAAAAAGATCCAGATAAAGACTCCAGAAAAACGGGTTTCTGGGCTATCACTTTCCAGTATCAAGGCCAAAAAGGCGCATGAACAGACAAAGACACCGGATGTTCCCCATGAAGAGCTGCCCAGCGAACCATTTTCAGAGGCCGACATGCAACAACATTGGGATGATTTTGTCCATATTCTTGAAAATAAAGGACGAAAAATCCTGGCCAGTAATCTCCAGACCGATGTGCCCAAACTAAAAAACGAGAACACCATTTGGATTGAGCTGCCCAACGGCACCATGAAAAAAGAAGTTGAACGGGAACAAAGTTTGATATTGGATCATCTCAAACAAAATCTGAACAATTATTCCATTACACTGCACATTACCGTAAATGAGGAGGTGGCCAAGAAATTTGCCTTTACCCCTCAGGAGAAATATGAAAAACTAAAGGAAAAAAATCCGGCCATAGACCTCTTGCGCAAAGAGTTTGATTTAGATTTCTAAACTGCTTGTCGCAATACTCCTATCTTTGCACTGGAAAATTCAAAAAAAGCATACATGTTAGGGCTTAAGTTACCAACAGACCCCAGATGGGTGAACATTGTTGAAAAAAATATTGAAGAAATCCTTACCGATCACGCCTATTGTGAACAAAAAGCGGCCAGTACAGCCATATCCTTGATTATAGGTTTTCCAGAAAAATCGGAATTGGTCAAGGAAATGACCGCTTTGGCCCGGGAGGAAATGGGGCATTTTAACATGGTCCACGACAAAATTTTGAAACGTGGTTGGGTTTTGGGTCGCGAGCGCAAAGATGAATATGTTTTGGAGCTGATGAAATTCTTTCCAAAAGGCGGGAGCCGTGAAACCCATTTGGTACACAAACTGCTGTATGCTGCCCTCATTGAGGCCCGCAGTTGCGAGCGATTCCGATTACTTTCCGAAGAAATTCAGGATGAGGAACTTTCTGAGTTTTACCGCAACCTTATGGCCAGCGAGGCCAACCATTATACCATGTTCTTAAAGTTTGCCCGTAAATATGGGAATAACGCAGAGGTAGATAAAAAATGGCAAGACCTCTTGGAATATGAAGCCCAATTAATGAAAGACTTGGGCAAAAAAGAGACCATGCACGGTTAATTCACCGATAGTACAAGGTCTTGATCATTCCATCGGCCAAACCGATTTTGGGTACATGAATTTTCTTAGCCTTACTCCATTTGGCAGCATTGAGGAAAATTTTGGTGGCCGGTATAATTACATCGGCCCTATCTTGGTTCAATCCCAATTCTGATATGCGATCTTCATAGTCCATACTGTTCAAAAAGTGGTATTGGGCATTCAGCCAAATGTAGGATAAGGGCTGCCCTATTTTTCTTCCGGACATTTTATGGAGTTTGTTGATGTTTCCGCCTGACCCAATAATTTCAACCTTGTTCTCCACGTTCATATTGGAAGTGATCCACAGCTTTATTTCATCCCAAACCGTATCCTTCACCAAATCATTGAGAATGCGAACGGTTCCAATTTCAAATGAGCGGGACATAACTGGATTTCCTTTGTCGAAAATGGTGAATTCCGTACTTCCGCCCCCAACATCAACATAGAGATAGAATCGATCACTCTTAATAAGATCCTTCAAGTCCGTGGAAGCAATAATGGAAGCTTCTTGTTTTCCATCTATTATCTGGATTTGCACCCCGGACTCCTTTTGGACCTTCTCAATGACTTCTTGTCCATTTTTGGCTTCACGCAGGGCCGAGGTGGCACAGGCCATATATTTTTCCACACCATAGACCTGCATCAACAAATCAAAGGATTGCATGGTCTTGATCAGGCGCTTTAAATTCCTTTCTGAAATTTCCCCTCTCAAAAACGAATCCTCGCCCAAACGAACGGGTACCCGAACCAGTTCACTTTTTTTGAATACGGTAGGTTTTTCTTCGTGTTCGATAACGTTGTTGATCAACAACCTAATGGCGTTAGATCCAATATCAATAGCGGCAAATTTTCGTATGATCAAGTTAGGGAGGTATTAGGATTCCAGCTTTTTTTGATAATAGTAGTACATCTCAAATTGGGACCGTAGCTCGGGTTCATCCTCACCTCTTTTTCTGTAGGCATTGTCCTGTTTGTCCGAAAAAACTCGGGCTTTAAGGTTATCCCCCCATGAAATATCAAAGGTATCCAATAATTCTTGCCGAATATCGGGGTCGTATATGGGACAGCCCACCTCTACCCTAAAATCAAGATTCCGGGTCATCCAATCTGCCGATGAAATGTAGATTTTTGGGTCACCCCCATTTCCAAAAATAAATAAGCGGGGATGCTCCAAGAATTTATCCACAACACTTATGGCCTCAATATTTTCGCTCATGCCTTCAACTCCAGGGATAAGACAGCATATACCCCTAATGATCATCTGAATTTTAACCCCTGCTCTACTTGCTTCATACAATTTGTCCACCATCTTGTATGAGGTAAGGCTGTTCATTTTTATTTTGATATACGCTTCCCTACCGGCTTTGGCATTTGCTATCTCTTTGTCAATCAACTTTATAAAGGTGGATTTGGTGTAGTGGGGCGATACAATAAGATGCTTGTATTTGTTGATTTTGTAATTGGTCTCAAAAAAGGAAAATACTTTGCTCATATCCTTTAAAATGCCTTCGTGAGCCGTAAACAGGGTATAATCCGTATAAATTTTGGCCGTGGACTCATTAAAGTTTCCTGTACTTATAAAACCATAGCGTTTCATGCCTTCGGCTTCCTCCCGTTCGATCATACAGATTTTACTGTGTACTTTTAATCCCGGAACACCAAAAATCAATCGGATGCCCTCTGCTTGCAACTGGTTGGCATATTCAATATTGTTCTGTTCATCAAAACGAGCTTGTAACTCAATTTGTACCGTAACCTGTTTTCCATTTTTTACCGCATTGATCAATGCTGAGACAATCTGACTGTCACTGGCCAATCGATACACTGTTATTTGTATGGTGCGTACCTTGGGGTCCAAAGCAGCTTCCCGTAAAAATTTGGTCACATAACTGAATGTATGGTAAGGCGCATAGATCATATAGTCCTTATGGGCAATCATCTCCAAAAGACTCCCTTTCATGCTGAGCCCCTTTACGGGCAAGGGCTCTATTTTTTCATACATAAGGTCATATCGTCCCAAACTGGGAAAGCCCATGTAATCCCTTCGGTTGTGATAACGTCCTCCGGGAATAACGCTATCCGTACCCATAATGTCCATTTTCTCTTTGAGGAATTGGAGCGTGTCCTTGTCAATTTTTTTGTCGTACACAAAACGGACGGGGTCACTGATTTTTCGGTGCTCCACACTGGATGATATTTTTTCAATGAAGCTCTTGCTAAGATCGTTATCTATGTCGAGTTCCGCATCTCGGGTAATCTTGATCATATGTGCAGTTATGGACTCAAACTCAAACATGGTAAAGACATTGTCCAGACAAAAACGAATCAAATCATCCAAAATAATAATGTAATTCTTGTCCCCTTCTTTGGGCAACACCACAAAACGATCTATCCCTTTAGGGATTTCTATTAAGGCATACCGGTTGTGCTTGCCGTTCCCAGAACCGTTCTTCATTACGATTTTCACCGCCAGATAGGCCGCCGTATCCTTTAACAAGGGGAACTCGGTAAGATCGTTCAAGATGATGGTCATCAACTCTTGGTTGACCTTGCTGAAGAAATAATCCCGTATAAACTCAGCCTGACTTTCACTGACCTGCTTTTCGTTGATGATAAAAATGTTCTCTGCACTTAGCTCCTTTTCAATACCCGTAAAAATTTCAAGGCTCCGGGCTTGTTGTGCAATTACAATCTTGGTGATTTCTTCCAGAAGGTCATTGGCCCGTTCTCCTCCCAAGACACTTTTACCTGTTTTTCCGGCATCCACAATACGCTTTACCGTGGCATATCGCACCTTAAAAAATTCATCCAGGTTGTTACTGAAGATTCCCAGAAACCGCAGGCGATCAATCAGTGGAACATTGGGGTCATCACACTCCTGTAAAACCCGTGCATTGAAATGTAACCAGCTGATTTCCCTGTTTATATACTCGTTCTTCGTTTTGACCATTTATTGTTTTAAGTCTTTAGGAAAGATTGTTTTTTTTGTGGTTCCCTTTGAAATTTTGGACCAGTCATCCACACTGAATGTGATATGGACCAGCCCTGCCGTGGGAAGGTTCTCAATATACTGATCTCCCCAAGCATTTGCAAGCGATGTAAAGGCATAATTATGACCGAAAATCGCCACGGTATCCCATTCATTGTCCAATTGCCTTACAAAAGCTGAAACACTGTCCCCAGAAAAGTCATAAAGGTGTTTGTCTACCTTGAAATTGGCAAGGTCAAATCCAATACCCCTTAAAAAAATCATACTTGTGTGCAAAGCACGGTTTGCCGGACTGGAAAATGCAAAATCTATGTTGGGAACGGAATCGCTAAATGATTTTGCCACCAAATGGGCATCCGTAATTCCCCTTTCCTTAAGTGGTCTATCCTTGTCCGACACTTCATAATCCCACGAGGATTTTCCGTGTCGCATCAATATAAGCTGTTTCATTTGTTGCGTTGAGTTTAAGGTGCCAAACGTTCTATTTTCCAGTCATAATCCTCTTGAAGGGTATATCTAATCCGATCATGCAATCTGTTGGGGCGTCCTTGCCAAAATTCCATAGAAATGGGTCGAACCAGATAGCCGCCCCAATGCTCAGGCCTTTCAATGGATTTGCCTTCATATTGCTTTTCCAAAGCTTCCAGTTCTTTCTCCAAAACTTCCCGCGATCCTATTACCTCACTTTGATTGGAAACCACAGCACCCAATTGGCTGCCCACAGGTCGGGATTCAAAGTACCCATCCGAGAGATTCTCCGGAACTTTCTCGGCGGTGCCTTTAATAATCACCTGTCGTTCCATGTTGGGCCAAAAAAAAGAGAGACAAACCGCAGGGTTTTGGGCAATGGCCTTTCCCTTTTCACTATTGTAGTTGGTATAAAAAATAAACCCTTCGTGGGTGTACTTTTTAAGCAAGACCACCCGATTCTTCGGAAAACCATCCAGACCAATGGTTGAAATGGTCATGGCATTGGTTTCATCAACCCCATCGGTTGCTTCTACCTCATAAAACCATTTTTGAAATTGCTCAAGTGGGTTTTCTTTGATGGAATCTTCCGTCAAGCTACTTTTTTCGTAGGATTTTCTATAGTTGCCCAAGTTTTTTTGCATGATGTGAATTTCGGTAAAATTCAAATGGCAGCAAAAGATAGCTTGGGAAAAAGAGTGCTTTTATGGTAATAAATGGGATGAAGAAAAGTTGATGGTCAATCCACTCTGTTATATTCCAATTGGGAGAGGATAGGAGCATCCGCAGGGTATGAGATGTATTCAAGATGGAGAACATCGTCTTCTATCCAGAATTTACTTTTTAGAAATCCTGAAGATGATGTTCGAAAAATTACGCTATCCGTTTCAACTTCAAAAGTCCCATGTATTTCTGAAGAACCCGTAAGCTCCGTAATAGGCTTGCCGTTGTATCCGAATGATTCAAACTCAAATTCATAGGTAAAATCACTTTTAAATGTATAGGTTGAGATGGTTAAACCATCACCTTGGTTGTGTGTTTTGCTCCAACTTCCAATTAAATCAGAAGCATTGGTTTCTTCAATACCATCATCTTTGTGATTGCAGGAAGTGGCCAAAAACAGTAGCAGAAACAGACTTTTAACGAAGATTTTTTCCATGGGTAGCAGCTTTTAACTTATGATACAACAGCTGCCCAATGGTTGCATCAGATTTCAAAGATTTTACCGTCGTCCGCCAATTCAACATTGGAAAATACTTGGTGAGCCTCATCCCTGAAAAGCTCCAAAGATTTGTACCGTGTGGAATAATGACCTAATATCAACGTGCCCACATTAGCCTTGTGTGCAATTTGGGCCGCTTGTTTGGCTGTAGAATGTTTGGTTTTTTCACAAAGATGTTTCTCGGTCTCCAAAAAAGTGGATTCATGATACAATGTATCCACATTTTTTATGATGGGTACAATGGACTCTTTATAGACCGTATCACTGCAAAAAGCATAACTTTTGGGTTTTGGCGGAGGCAAAGTGATTTGTTTATTGGGAATAACTGTTCCATTTTTGGATACACCATCTGCCCCATTTTTGATATTGTTGAATTGGCTCCTATCGATTTCAAGTTTTCTGGCCATTTCAATATCCAGTGTCCGTGGAGCAGGCTTTTCCAAAAACAAAAAACCATTGGCATATACCCTATGATCTAAGGGAATTGTATGTACACTGACTTTATCATCCTCGAACAACAATTCAGATTCCTTGGACTCCAATTCATGAAAAACAAGGGGGTAATTGGTCCAGCTGTCTCCTAGTTTTAGAAGAAGCGTAATGGCTTCCTTGATGCCCTTTGGACCATAAATATGCAATTCGGTTTCCCTCCCCAAAAGTCGGAATGTGGAAACTAGTCCGGGCAATCCAAAAAAGTGGTCGCCGTGCAAATGGGAAATAAATATGTGCTTTATTCTGGAAAACTTGATTTTATATTTTCTCAACTGCACTTGGGTACCTTCGCCACAGTCAATCAAAAAAAGATGATTTTTGGTTTCAAGTACCTGAGAGGTGGGATTGGTAAAAGTTCGTGGTGTTGCCGAGTAACAACCCAGAATGGTCAATTTCATATCCCCAAATCACGTTCTATTTCTTCCATCTCGATAATATCCTTGGCTTCTTGAATGGTGGGCACCACACTGATTTCATCTGGAACTTCATCATAAGAAACTTTATCAGTAACCAAAACAAAGGATTGCCCTGAAGCTTTATGGGTATTTGAAATGTCCAAAAACTCCAAAATGTCGGCCTCCGTAAGCTTTTTGAAAGAAAAGAGATTAATAATAATATTATCGTGCTTGATTTTGGGATAGGCGTTGTTCAAATTTTCCATAAAGGTGGAAAGCGAAGTCTTCTCCTGAAAAACGATAGTAGTTGTGCCTTCTTTGTCGAAAATCATATTATTTGATTTTTGAAGCCAATAAATATAAAACTGCCATACGGATGGCGACCCCATTCTCCACTTGGTGCAAAATTATGGATTGGTCAGAATCCGCCACATCACTTGTAATCTCCACACCCCTGTTGATCGGACCGGGGTGCATGATCACAATCTGTTTGTCCAAGCTGTCCAACAGCTGTTTGTTCACCCCAAATTGCTGGGTATACTCGCGAGTGGAAGGGAAATAGCTAATATCCATCCGCTCATTCTGGATGCGAAGCATGTTGGCCACATCGCACCATTCCAATGCTTTTTTAAGGTTGGTCTCAACGGCAACCCCAAGTGATTCGATATGTTTTGGAATCAGTGTCTTGGGACCGCACACTTTTACATTCGCTCCTTGCAATTTTAGGGCGAAAATATTGGAGAGCGCTACTCTGGAGTGTAGAATATCACCCACAATCACTACGTTCTTCCCCCCAACATCCCCAAATTTCTCTCGTATGGAATACGAATCCAATAGTGCTTGGGTGGGGTGTTCATGGGCGCCATCACCGGCATTGACTATGGATGCCTTTACGTGCTTTGACAGAAAAATACCCGCTCCGGGATTAGGGTGACGCATGACCACCATATCCACTTTCATGGAGAGAATATTGTTTACCGTATCGATAAGGGTCTCCCCTTTTTTCACCGAAGATGATGCTGCAGAGAAGTTCACTACATCGGCAGACAATCGCTTTTCAGCCAGTTCAAAGGATAACCGGGTTCGGGTACTGTTTTCAAAAAAGATATTGGCGATGGTAATATCACGCAGGGTGGGCACCTTCTTAATAGATCGGTTAATAACCTCTTTAAAATGGTCGGCAGTTTCAAAAATGAGTGCGATATCCTTTTTGTTCAGATACTTTATTCCCAGCAAGTGGTTTACACTCAATTCACTCATTTCAATTTATTTACTTACTAAATATACACTGTCCTCCCCATCATTCTCTGCCCACATCACCTTTACTTTTTCTTCATTTATGGCATCCACTTGCCTGCCCCTATAATTGGGTTGTATGGGCAAATGTCTACTGAAACGTCGGTCTATCAGCGTCAATAATTCTATGCTTTTAGGCCGTCCGAAGGACTGGATGGCTGTTAGGGCAGCCCGTATGCTTCTTCCGGTATAGAGTACATCATCAATAAAGACCACCTTTTTATCCTCGACCAAAAAGTTCATTTTGGTGGAGTTTGCCTTCAGGATTTTATCCCCTCGTCCAAAATCATCCCTAAAAAAGGTAATGTCCAAAAAACCGAGGGAGACATCTTTAACTTTATAGTCTTCTTTGAGAATTTTGGCGAGTCTTTCTGCCAAAAAAATACCTCTCGGCTGAATACCGATAAGGGCTGTATTCGAAAAATCTAAATGGTTTTCCAACAGTTGACAAGCCAACCGGTGCAGTATGATGTTGATTTCTTTTGAAGTAAGCAGTACTCTTTGACCCATATGCTGTGCAACCGACTCTGTTGATTGCAAAAGTAAGCAATTCTTTAGAATGCAAAAGACATAAAAAAACCCCGACTGTTACCAGCGGGGCTTTTCCTATATTTATGAAAACCTGATTACTTTTTCTTGGAATCAGCTTCCATTTTATCCTTCAATGCTTGAAGTTGTGAATTGGCATCACCAAGGGTTGGAGCTGCTTCATCTGAAGCAGATGATCTTTTCTTGGCGGCTTTTACGTTCTTCTCTTCTTGCTCTCTAAAGATTGCAGTGTGGCTAGCCACAACTCGCTTGAAATCTTTATTGAACTCGATGATCTTGAATTCTGCCTCTTCACCTTTAACAAGCTTCTTACCATCTTCTTTCTCTAAATGTCTTGATGGAACAAATCCAACAATATCCTCATTGAAGTTAATGGTAGCACCTTTGTCTACAATCTCGGCAATAGCCGCTTTGTGAACGGTTCCTTCAGCAAACTCTTCAGAATACTTGTCCCAAGGATTCGCTGTGGTCTGTTTGTGACCCAAGCTAAGCTTGCGGCCTTCAACGTCCAATTCCAATACTTCAACTTCCAAAGTGTCACCTACGGTAACAAACTCAGATGGATGCTTGATTTTCTTGGTCCAAGAAAGGTCAGAGATATAGATCAAACCGTCGATTCCTTCTTCCAACTCAACAAATACACCAAAGTTGGTAAAGTTTCTAACAATTCCTTTGTGTTTAGATCCAACAGGATACTTGGAAGTAATGTCTGTCCATGGGTCTGGAGTCAATTGCTTGATGCCCAAAGACATTTTGCGATCTTCCCTGTCCAAGGTCAAAACAACAGCTTCAACCTCATCACCCACATTTACAAAGTCTTGAGCGGAACGCAAGTGGGTTGACCAAGACATTTCTGAAACGTGGATCAAACCTTCAACACCTTCGGCTACTTCGATAAAGGCACCGTAATCTGCGATCACAACAACCTTACCTTTTACTTTGTCACCTACTTTGATCTCATCCCCAAGGGCATCCCATGGGTGTTTCTCCAACTGCTTAAGACCCAATTGGATTCTTGATTTGTTATCATCAAAGTCAAGGATAACCACGTTCAATTTCTGATCCAACTCAACAACTTCGTTGGGGTGGTTGATTCGGCTCCAAGAAAGGTCGGTAATGTGAACCAATCCGTCCACACCGCCAAGGTCGATAAATACACCGTAAGATGTAATGTTCTTGACAATACCTTCCAATACCTGGCCTTTTTCCAATTGACCAATGATTTCTTTTTTCTGCTCTTCGATATCGGCCTCGATCAACGCTTTGTGCGATACCACTACGTTCTTGAACTCGTGGTTGATCTTCACAACTTTGAACTCCATGGTCTTCCCTACATACTGATCGTAGTCACGGATAGGTTTCACATCGATTTGGGAACCGGGCAAGAACGCTTCAATTCCAAAAACGTCAACGATCATACCACCTTTGGTACGGCATTTAACGAAACCAGTAACGATCTCTTCTTTGTCATGGGCGTTGTTCACACGCTCCCAAGCTTTGATGGTCCTTGCTTTTCTGTGCGACAATACCAATTGGCCGGTCTTGTCTTCACGGATATCGATAAGCACCTCAACTTTGTCACCCACCTTAAGATCAGGGTTGTAACGGAACTCGTTTAGCGAAATAACACCTTCAGACTTTGCGTTGATGTCAATAATCGCTTCACGGTCGGTCATGTGAACCACTGTTCCTTCCACAACTTCCTCATCGGCAGTGTCCACAAAATTTTCCTCTACAAGTGTTTCAAATTCCTTGAGCTTTTTGTCATCAACACGCTCAATTCCTTCTTCGTACTTTTCCCAATCAAAATTCTCAAGATACTCCTGTGGGTCTTGTTGGGGTTGGGTTTCTTTTTTTACTTCTGGTGCTGCAACAGTTTCTTCAACCTCTGCAACGTTTGTTTTTTCTTCAGCCATGTGCTGACCTAAAATTTGTATTCCACGTTTTTATAAGAGCTGGGCAATTACCGTGAAAGTGGTTTTTACATTTGATTTTCAGTTCCTTTTTCCTCTTACTGCTTTGCTAAAAAAGGAGTGCAAAAATACAATTAAATTCTTGATTCACAAAGCATCTGCCCAAAACGTTTGTTTTCCAGAAAGTATTACAAAAATTTAATAGTAGAGTGTTGCCATAATAGTTATCTTGAAAGTCCTAATTGTTAACTATAAAATTTGTGTTATGAGTGTAAAAGCGAAGTATCAACCCGTATTAGATCTAGGTGAAAAATTGGCCATTAAAAACGGAGACGTTACTGAGGAAAACGGCGTTCTAAAAATAAAGGGACAAGCCGCCACCCCATATGAAAAGAACATCTTGTGGGATAAAATCAAGGAAATTGGCGGGCAAAGCCCAAGCGATATCAAAGCGAACATTACGGTTGCCGATGAATCCGTTTACGCCCGGCATACCGTGAAAAGTGGAGAGTCCTTGAGCAAGATTGCCAAGCATTATTATGGCGATCCCATGAAGTACAAGCAAATCTTTGAGGCGAATACCAATATTTTAAAGAATCCGGATTTGATTCATCCCGATCAGGTGTTGGTGATTCCGAATTTGTAGAACGATATTTTTCAATGACAAAAGGCGCCCAAGGGCGTCTTTTTTGGTTATGGCTATTCTTATTTTCTGTTTGTGTTGAATTTCAAAAAAACAAAATCCTCATTTTCAAATGCATATGTATATTTTACATAAAAAATGTTAACTTCACTCCTGTCTGTCTACAGGCAGGTATCGGTTGATATAACTCACTTTGTACTGAGCGCAGCCGAAGTATTAAAAACGATTCATATCTTAGAGCGTTAGCTGTAATTAACCCTTTTAAATATCTGTTGAAGGAATGAAAAAATCCAAATCAAAATTTTCAAAAATATTTGGTTCGGTAGATTTTTGGAAAATTGTGATTCCTGCGCTAAGTGCAATCTTTGTTTGGTGGTTGAACAGTTCAAGTAGAATAGAATGGGAGAGATATCAAAAAAAAGAAGAGAATTATCGTGAACTTATTAAAGCTATTGAAGGGTTTTATGAGATAAGTGAATACAAAATAGAGCGAAGGCAAAAATTCATTGAACAAATAAGTCTTAGTTGGTTGTATGCATCTGATGAAGTAATTATAAATGCTTATCAATTCTTGGAAACTCAAAAAGTAGGAAAGGAACAGCAATATAGTCAACAGCGAAGAAAAGAGGCTATGGGAAAACTAATTCTATCAATTCGCCAAGATTTACTTTCAATGAAGAGTACCGATAATACTAAGCTAAAGAAGTCTGATTTCCAATTTTTGTTTGTAACGCAATCTACGAACTAGGTTACGAAAAATAATATATAACTATAGCTAACAAAGGGCATAACTCTCCATTGTCTGTGCTTATTTCCTATCATAAAAAACAATACAGGTTCGCTAGGGCTTGCGTACTCAAACGCTGTGTTATAGCCATGACCAATATGTGATTCCAAAAATCACTATCCTCTCACCCCTCCTTCGCTATCACCCGTTTGGCAAATTCGTGGATGCGCTCAAATTGCTCTTCCAAGCCCATGTCTCCGTTGTCAAACTCAATGGCGTCCTTGGCTTTTTTTAAGGGTGAAATACTTCTGGTGGAGTCGATGCGGTCACGTTCCTGCACATTTTTTAGAACTTCAGTAAAAGTGACTTTCTCCCCTTTCTCCAACAATTCCTTATAGCGTCGTGTAGCGCGAATTTCAGGGGAAGCGGTCATAAACAATTTCAGTTTGGCATCTGGGAAAACCACCGTACCAATATCTCGGCCATCCATAACAATACCCTTATCCTTGCCCATTTGTTGCTGCATTTCCACCAGTTTGGTGCGCACCTCGCCAATGGCAGCGACCTTGCTCACTTGTCGGGAAACTTTCATGGTTCGGATTTCTTCTTCCACATTTTCACCGTTTAGGTACATTTCGGAACGTCCTGTTTCCTTGTTCGGCACAAACTTGAGCTTGATTTTCGGCAATTGCTTTACCAACCCAGGAATATCATCCTGAGTCCCGATATACCCATTATCCAAAGCGAAAAGAGTCACGGCACGGTACATAGCGCCTGTATCCACATAAATATAGCCCAATGCAGCGGCCAAACGTTTGGCAATGGTGCTTTTTCCAGTCGAAGAATAGCCGTCAACGGCGATTGTAATTTTTCCCATTGGCTAAAAATAGGAATAACACCCCTAAAGTCCCCTCAAGGGGACAATTCTTCGTGCAATTTTATCAAAAATTTTATAGGGTCTTGGCATTTTTCACCTTTCTGTCCGTAATGGCGATGTCAATCACTTCGCTCATATCGGTCACGTAGTGAAACGTTAACCCTTTCAAGTATTCCTCTTTGATTTCCTCAATGTCCTTTCTATTGTCCGCACAGAGAATAATTTCCTTGATTCGGGCGCGTTTTGCCGCCAGAATTTTCTCTTTGATACCACCCACGGGCAATACTTTACCTCTTAGGGTAATCTCTCCGGTCATGGCCAAACTCTTCTTCACCTTTCGTTGCGTGAAAAGGGACACTAAAGACGTTAGCATGGTGATACCTGCACTGGGTCCGTCTTTTGGCGTAGCACCCTCGGGCACGTGAATATGCACATTGTATTTATCGAACACCTCAGGATTTATACCAAAGGTATCCGCATTGGATTTGATATATTCCATGGCAATGGTGGCAGATTCCTTCATCACCTTGCCCAAGTTTCCGGTCACGTTCAGTGCGCCCTTTCCTTTGGAAAGTATGGATTCAATAAACAGAATATCACCTCCAACACTTGTCCAGGCTAATCCGGTGACCACACCGGCCACTTCGTTGTGCTCGTATTTGTCTCGTTCCAATCGGGCTGGACCCAGAATTTTTTCAATATCCTCATTAGTGATTTTGATGTTGTACTCCTCCTCCATAGCAATGGATTTGGCGGCAAAACGAACCACTTTGGCTATTTGTTTCTCCAAGCCGCGCACTCCGGATTCCCGAGTATACCCTTCCACAATTTTTTCCAATTGGCGTTTCCCAATCTTCAAATCTTTGGCTGAAAGACCGTGTTCCTTCAATTGCTTTGGAAGCAAATGACGTTTGGCTATCTCCACTTTTTCCTCGATGGTATAACCGGTTACATTGATAATTTCCATTCGGTCCCGAAGCGCAGGTTGAATGGTGGATAGGTTATTGGCCGTTGCGATAAACATCACTTTGGACAAATCATAGCCCATTTCCAAGAAGTTGTCATGGAACTCGCTGTTCTGTTCGGGGTCCAACACCTCCAACATCGCTGAAGATGGGTCACCTTGGTGACTGTTGGACAATTTATCGATTTCATCCAAGATAAAAACTGGATTGGACGTCCCTGCTTTTTTCAAGCTCTGTACAATCCGTCCGGGCATGGCACCAATATAGGTTTTTCGGTGACCTCGAATTTCGGCCTCATCACGCAATCCACCCAAGGACATACGCACATATTCCCGGCCCAAAGCCTCAGCAACTGATTTCCCCAAGGAGGTTTTACCAACCCCCGGAGGGCCATACAAGCAAAGTATGGGCGATTTCATATCATTACGCAGTTTCAGTACGGCCAAGTACTCAATAATCCTACGTTTTACATCCTCAAGTCCGTAATGATCTCGATCTAAAATTTGTTCTGCACGTTTCAGGTCGAATTTGTCCTTTGAATATTCGTTCCACGGCAAGTCCAGAATCAAATCCAAATAATTCCGTTGAATGGAGTATTCCGCTACTTGGGGGTTCATGCGTTGCATTTTACCCAGTTCACGCTCAAAATGTTCCTCAACCTTTTTGCTCCATTTTTTCTTTTTGGCGCGTTCGCGCATTTCATCCACTTCCTGCTCATAGGACATTCCCCCCAACTCTTCTTGGATGGTCTTCATTTGCTGGTGGAGGAAATATTCGCGTTGTTGTTGGTCCATGTCACTACGCACCTTGGACTGGATATCATTTTTCAGCTCCAATCGTTGCAGTTCCATGTTCATGTACCGCAAGGTGGTCAAGGCGCGTTCCTGCAAATTGGGTATTTCCAACAATTGTTGCTTTTCGGCAACACTTAGATTAAGGTTGGAGGACACAAAATTGATCAGGAACGAATTACTCTGAATGTTCTTGATGGCAAAAGTGGCTTCGCTTGGAATATTGGGATTGTCCTTGATGATTTTAAAGGCCAATTCCTTAATAGAATCAATAATGGCTTCAAATTCTTCACCACTTTCGTCGGGCCGTATTTCTTTTGCCTCCTTTACGGTAGCGGTTAAATATGGTTTTTCGGATACGATGCTCTCAATCTGAAACCGTTTTTTCCCTTGAATAATGACTGTAGTGTTCCCATCTGGCATTTGGAGCACCCGCAAGATTCGGGCTACGGTACCCAAGGTGTTGATGTCATCCACCCCCGGATTTTCGGTCTCCTCATCTTTTTGGGAAACCACGCCAATGGTCTTTGTGCCATTATTGGCATCCTTTATCAGGTTAATGGACTTATCCCTACCAGCAGTAATGGGAATCACCACCCCTGGAAAAAGCACGGTATTGCGCAAAGGTAATATTGGCAGAACCTGTGGCAGGCTCTCCTTGTTCATTTGTTCTTCATCTTCCGGCGTGAGCAACGGTATCAGTTCCGCATCCTCGTCCAGTCCTTGAAAATCTATATTGTCAAAGTTTGATATTTTCATCTTTTCCATTTCGTCATATCGGCCATTTTGTCAGAAACGACATAATCTGACCCTTTTTATTAAATCAAAAAGCCATTGCAACTTCCTTAAAATCAATATACATAAGGAATATTTGGCTCATCTTCACCCCTAAATAGGCAATTCCTGTGCCATTAAAAATTAAATTTTAAGAAAAAAGTGTAACAATTGATAAATTCACACCTCTATAAGACAAATCAATCATTTTTTGAGCCACCAAAATGAACATATTGATACACTGCTGAAATCGTGCATGCAGGGAAAACAAAGTGCACAATTGGAGGTTTACAATCGCTATTACAAAGCTATGTACAACACTGCTTTTAGGATTGTAAAGGATTCCGCCGAAGCAGAGGATGTTATGCAGGAATCGTTCTTGAACGCGTTTACGAAACTGCACACATTTAAAGGGGAGGTTGCCTTTGGGGCATGGTTAAAGCGGATTGTGATCAACAACAGTATCCATCATTACAAAAAGCAGCAAAAAAGAAGGGCTGTTGACTTGGATGACATAATGTACAAGGTCGAAGATAATGATGCGGTTGATTTGAATGCAGATGGTTTTGCTGAACTAAAGGCTCAAAAAGTGATGGAAACCATGAAAAGTTTAAAAGACAACTACAGAGTTTCTTTGACCTTACATTTAATTGAAGGGTACGATTACGAAGAAATAAGTGAAATAATGAACATTAGTTATGCCAATTGCAGAACTACCATTTCCAGGGCCAAGGAAAGCCTTAGAAAAAAATTGACTTTAAATGTTTGACCATGAAGGAAGATAAATTATATCAGTTGTTTAATAGGCTTCAAGGACAGTTTGACCTTGAAGAACCGCAAAGTGGGCACCAAGATCGCTTCTTGGAGAAACTGAACCAGGCCAATGGTACAGTTTCCATCCACAAAAACAGGTCAACCTGGTGGAAACCCCTGTCCATTGCGGCATCCATAGCAATTATTGGCATTTTGGCCTTCCAAGTTTTGGGGATTGGCCCCAGTCTTGAGCAGCAAGTAGTGGAAATTTCACCGGAAGTTTCCCAAACCGAGTTCTACTTTGCCAATCTCATTGAAGAACAGGTAGTCCTATTGAAAAATGAAAAATCCCCTGAAACTGCGCAATTGGTGGATGACACTTTGCTGCAATTGAAAAAGTTGGAAAAAGATTATAAAAGCTTGGAGCAAGACCTCGTCAATGGCGGTGACAGTAAAATTATCTTAAACGCCATGATTTTCAACTTCCAAACAAGAATTGATCTTTTAAAAGATGTTTTGAGCCAAATAGAAAGTATTAAAAATTTAAAATCATACAATGATGAAAACATTACTATATAAGAGTTTCCTTTTGGCCTTGACGCTCGTTCCCCTAACACTGAGCGCTTATACCGATGGTATGAATGGCAAGTACACCAAGGAGAAAACCATAAAACGGGAGTTCAATGTAAATTCGGATGCCTTGTTCAAGGTGAACAATAGCTACGGCAACCTTAACATTACCTCTTGGAATGAAAACAGAGTAGTCATCGAGGTGCACATCAAGGCCAATGGAAATGATGAAGATCGCGTACAGGAGCGTTTAAACGAAATCAATGTTGACTTTGAGAACAGTTCCAGCATGGTGTCCGCCAGAACTCTTTTTGGAGATCGTGGTAACAGCTGGGGGTGGAACTGGGGCAAGCACAGAAACATTAATGTACAGGTAAACTATACCATTAAACTACCTGTAAAGAACAGTGTTAACCTCAACAACGATTATGGAAGTATTTTCTTGGACCGTATTGATGGTCATGCCAAGATCAACTGTGATTATGGTAAAATTGATGCTGGTGAACTTCGGGGACGCAACAATGAACTCCGATTTGATTACACCTCAAGATCTCATTTTGGGTATGTAAACAGTGGTGAAATTGTTGCGGATTATTCTGGTTTTACCATTGAAAAAGCTGGTAACCTTACTATAAAGGCTGATTATACCAATGCCGTAATTGAAGAGATGGACAATTTGGAATATTCCAGCGACTATGGATCTCTTGAGGCCCACAATGTGAAAAATGTGAATGGGAATGGGGATTATATCGGTGTAAAACTGGGAACAGTGCACGGCAACGTTAGCATTACCAGCGATTATGGGTCACTACGGATTGATGAGTTGGCCCCGGATGCTGGAAATGTGGACATTAGAACCGATTATACCGGAATAAAAATTGGATACCATCCTGAATACTACTTTGATTTTGAAATTGTTGCGGAATATGCGGGGGTAAGTGGCAAAGACGATTTTGAAATTAGCATCAGCAAGGAAAAAAACACCGAAAAATATTACAAAGGCTATTATGGAAAAGAAAACTCCGGAAACCGCATAAATATCACTACGGATTACGGTGGAATCACATTTTCTAAAAACTAAATCATATCAAAAAACAATTAAAAACAGAATCATGAGAAAAGGTATCATATTGGTCTTGGCACTTTGCACTGTGGCCATTACAAACGCCCAATGGGGCAAAAGAATAAAAGGGGATGGCAATGTTGTGACCATTGAACGCTCCGTTGGCAATTACGACGGTGTGGCATTGGCCGGTTGGTTCGATGTGGATTTGGTGGATGGCCGCGAAGGTGAAATTACTCTTGAAGGCGAATCCAATCTGTTGGAATATGTAAAGACAGAGGTAAAAAATGGAACCTTGGTAATAAAAGTTGAAAGAGGAGTCAATCTAAGACCATCCAGTTGGGGCAAAGGAATCCATATTACCGTTCCCATTGAATCCATCAGCGAGGTTTCCCTTTCTGGTTCTGGGGACATTGTGGGTAAGACCACAATAAAATCAAATCGCTTTAGTACCCGGATAGCAGGGTCTGGAGATATTAGCCTGATGGTTGAGGCCCAAGATATAGAGGCTGCCCTATCTGGATCTGGAGACATTAATTTATCCGGGAAAACCATGGATTTCAATGTTCAGGTTTCAGGGTCAGGCGACATAAAGGCTTATGATCTAGAGGCGGAGCACGTTACCGCAGCGGTCTCCGGGTCCGCAGATATAAGAGTCACCGCCAACCAATCCATAGATGCACGGGTATCTGGATCGGGAGACATCCATTATCGTGGCAATCCAAAGAAAATCAATAGCAAATCCTCAGGCTCTGGAGACATTTCCCGAGGATAAAAGGAGTTTATCTCTTGCCCTGAGCAAATTTATGCTGAGCGTAGTCGAAGCTAAGGGCCAATCAAAAAACGAAAAAGCCCTACAAAACGGGGCTTTTTTTATTATTTTTTATTGTTGACCCGGGCCAGTAAGAATATTCCCGCCAAAAAGAAAAGCCCTAAAAATATGATACTGTTTCGCATGCTTCCCGTGACTTGCGAAACAAAGCCGTACATGAACGTTCCTATGATGATGCCTATCTTTTCGGCCACATCATAAAAACTGAAGAATGAAGTGGTGTCGGTGGTCTCGGGCAAAAATTTGGAATAGGTCGATCGTGACAAGGCCTGAATACCCCCCATAACAAGACCTACAAAACTTGCCGCTATATAAAAGTCCATCGGTGTTTGCAAAAAATAAGCATACACGCATAACATCACCCAAATACAGTTGATGACAATCAATGTTCTGATGTTTCCATATCTACTGGAGGCCTTAGCCGTAAGGGTAGCTCCCAAGATGGCCACAATCTGAATGACCAAAATACTCACGATGAGTCCAGTAGTCCGCTCACTGTCAGAACCCCATGCAATTTCTTCCTCACCAAAATAGGTAGCGATCAACATTACGGTCTGGACCGCCATGCTGTAGACAAAAAAAGCGCCCAAATACTGTTTCAATCGGGTTTCAGACTCCAATTGTTTCCAAACACTTTTGAGTTCGCGAAATCCATTCAAGATGATGTTTTTCCGTTCACCTTCACGCTTATAGCCCTTGGGCAAGTGCTTAAATGTATATTGACTAAAAAGTGCCCACCATATCCCTACAGAGATGAAGGAGTACTTCATGGCCTTGATTTCGGCTGCCTCTCCCCCACTGTCCGTAATTCCAAAAACATCGGGTTGCATCACCATGGCCAAGTTGAACACCAATAAAATGACACTGCCAACATACCCAAAAGAAAATCCCTTGGCGCTGATGCCGTCTTGCTGTTCGGGATAGGCAATATCCGGCAAATAGGAATTGTTGATGGCGAAACTGACCCAAAATCCGACCAAACCAAAGAAATAGCATGTTAGTCCAAAATAGATGTTCTCCAAGGAAAACCAGTAAAGACCAATACAGGATAGTGCTCCCAAATAGCAGAAAAATTTCAGAAAAATCCTCTTGTTCCCCATATAGTCCGCAATTCCTGACACCAAAGGGGTCACAATGGCAATAAAGACAAAAGCTAAGGAGGTAACATAACTGATGAGAGGGGCCCGGGCTATTTCCCCACCAAAAACGGAAACTTTTTCAATGCCGGCCACACGGAAAAGGGCTCCGTAAAAAATGGGAAAGACCGCAGAGGAAATGACCAGACTGTAGACCGAGTTGGCCCAATCATAAAATGCCCAAGCATTCAATAGTTTTTTACTCCCTTTTAATGCCAGTACTTGTGCCATGGTGGTTGGTTAAAAAGAAAATGTCATTCCGAACTTTTTGTGAAACCTGTTTCAACCGAAACAAGCTTTCCACTGGCTCAAAATGACATTTTTGGTTTTGTTAAATCCCAATTTACTTGAATGATGTTACGCCAAATTTACGGGCTTCTTGTTTAGCCGCTGGTGCCCAAGCCGTTAAATTACTGATCCGGGTATCATTGGAGGGGTGGGTGCTCAAAAATTCAGGTGGTGCCTGTCCACCAGATTGGGCCTTCATACGTTGCCACAGTTGTGCGGCCTCGTCTGGATTATAGCCCGCAATGGCCATAATCTGTAACCCAATTCGGTCTGCTTCTGTCTCGTGGCTTCTGCTGAAAGGCAACATTACCCCAACTGTAGACCCCAACCCATAGGCTTGGTTGAACATGTTTCTTTTTTCAGGATCTTGTATGGCCACGTTTCCCGCAACCGCACCAATTTGTTGCAACATTCCTGCGCTCATGCGTTGTGCTCCATGATCGGCCAAAGCATGCGCCACCTCATGCCCCATGACCACGGCTATCCCAGTTTCATTTTGGGTTATGGGCAATATACCGGTGTAAAACACAATTTTACCGCCGGGCATACACCAAGCGTTCACCGTTTCATCATCTACCAGATTGTATTCCCACTTATAGTCTTTTAAATAGCCAGGATACCCATTTGCACTCAACCATCGTTCCGCGGCAGAAGCTATACGCTGCCCAACCCTAGTGATCATTTGGGCATCTGATGTTCCTGTAATCACTTTATTATCTCCCAAAAACTCGTCATATTGGGCAAATGCCATGGGAAAAATTTGACTGTTGGGATAAAAATTGAGTGTGCTCTTTCCGGTAAACGGATTTGTTTTGCATGCGGCCACAACCAAGAATACCGCTACCGTCAAAATCAACCTTTTCATACGTAATTTTTAATAGTGTTTAGTAGAAGGAAAATTACAAAATTATTTTCCAAAAATATGGAGCTCTGTAAAATCCTTGCTTACCACAATAGAGTTGCCCCCATTCAATTTAATGTCTTCTGGGTTTACCTCTTCATTGTCCAATTCCACCATTCCGATATCAAATGGCAAACCATGGAAGTAAAGTTGAAGTTTTTCATACGGGGTGATGAAATTACCATCCTTGAATTGCTGTATGATCAATTCTTTTTCTTTACCCCGTAACCTAAAATTCCGTAGACTGAAACGTCCTTTTTTATAGTCATACCCGTCTTGTTGATCTTCATATACGCTAGAATTTTCCAAACCTTCCTTGTAGTAGACATCAATTCGCAATTCCTTGATTTCTTTTTCCCCCACATATTGTTGAACGGGATATTTGGGTATCATGGCCCCTTCCTTTACGAACAATGGAATTTTATCGATTTCGGCGGGCACCCACTTTTCCATACCTCCGGTAATTACCTCATCAGTCCAGTAACTGTACCACTTTCCCCTTGGAAAATACATGCGTCTTCCCTGGGCATTGGGTTCTTGAACTGGACTGACCAACATTTTATCACCGAAAAGGAACTCATCTGTCCTAAAATGCGTCTGCGTATCCTCTTGATCATAGAAAACCAGCGATTGCAGCATGGGCATGCCCTCTTTAATATACTTGTAGAACATGGTATACAAATAAGGCAGTAATTGGTATCGTAACTCGATATATTTTCGAACAATATTGGTTATCTCCTCTCCAAAAGACCACGGTTCTTGATCACCATGATCTCCGCTGGAATGCACCCTACAAAATGGGTGGAAAATGGCCAATTGCACCCATCTGGCAAACAATTCCCCATTGGGCTGCTCTGCAAAACCTCCAATATCCGAACCAACAAACGAATATCCACTCATGCACATGCGCTGCATCTGTACATTGGCAATCCATAAATGCTCCCAGGTTGCCACATTGTCTCCCGTCCAGGTGGCACAATAGCGCTGTGTACCGGAATAGGCAGCTCGGGTAAGCACAAAAGGCCGTCTTGGAAAGGTGAATTTCTTTATACCTTCATACGTGGCACGTACCATTTGCATACCATATACATTGTGTGCCTTCCTATGGCTACAAGGGTGACCGTCATAATCATGGCGAACATCTAGATTGGCCGTTTTGGTGGGGACTTCCATTACAGCTGGTTCGTTCATGTCGTTCCAAACCCCACGAACCCCCATATCAGCAATCATCTCTTTGTACAATCCAGCCCACCATTCGCGTACTTCAGGATTGGTGAAATCTGGAAATTTACACTCTCCTGGCCAAACTTTTCCCTTAAAATGGGGTCCATCGGCACGTTTACAGAAAAAGTCGTTGTCCATGGCTTGTTGATATACCCAATAATCCCGATCTATTTTTATCCCGGGATCGATCATGGTAATTACCTTGAACCCGTCCTCCTCCATTTCTTCAACCATTTTTTTGGGATTGGGGAAATACCGGTTGTTCCAGGTAAAACATCGAAATCCCTCCATATAATCGATATCCAAATAAATGGCATCACAGGGTATTTTGAGTTTCCTGAACGTGGAGGCTATTTTTTTCACCTTTCGTTCTGGATAATAACTCCATTTGGATTGGTGGAACCCCAAAGCCCACAACGGTGGAAGTTCAGGCACGCCGGTCAGATCGGTATAGGCTTCAACCACCTGGCTCATTTTGGGTCCATAGAAAAAGTAATAGTTCATCTCTCCACCATCGGCCCAAAAACTGGTCACATTTCTTTTCTCGTTGGCAAAATCAAAGTAGGTACTGAAGGAATTATCAAAAAAAACACCATAGGCAATACCTTCCTTGAGTCCAACATAAAAAGGGATGGACTTATACAAAGGCTCCTGATCTTTTCCGAAGGCATAAGAGTCCGTTACCCAATTGTTCACACGTTTACCCTTTAAATTGGTATGCGAAGCTTTGTCCCCCATTCCGTAATAGCTTTCCCCGGAATGGCAGGTTTTGCTCATTTTTACCACATTGCCCCCGTAATCGTAATTCTCCTCCCAATGAAAGCCCAGTTCGTCTTCCAAGATTACGGTATCTTCCAAATCCACAATCTGGACCTTAAGATCCGTTTTGTTGATAAAGATTTTAATCTTGGAAGTGGTAATGACGTATTCCGGAATCTCTTCCTTTACATCCAGTTCATTGTAACCCAAACTAACATCTTCACTAATGGCATAGGAAAAGTCGGGTTCAAAAACGTATTCGGTAGCATACCTGAAACGTATTGCGCTGTCCCTCAATATGGTAACCTGCAAAATAACTCCGTTTTGAGTGGTAAAATATAGTTTGTCGTTTTCCTGTTTGAAATCGACTATATGATTGGGATGCTGGTTCCCTCTTCTTTCAACTTCCGTGTTGGTAATCATAGCTGGCTATTCAGACTGACAAAAGAAATACTTTAGCTCGACAAATTAAAAAGATATTTTGAACAACAAGCTAACTACAACGTTGTAGTATTCCCGCTATTTGTAAACCACTACTGCCAAAGGAGGAAGTGTCATTACAACCGATTGTGGATGACCGTTCCATGGCGTTTTTGACGGTTTTAAGGTTTTTTTGCCCATTCCACTGCCGGAATATTTGGTGTCGTCACTATTGAAAACCAATTTTAGCTGGGTGTTCTTGGGGACACCAACCCTATAATTTTCGCGGGGTGCAGGCGTAAAGTTGCATGCTACGATCAAATCATCCTTGGGGTCTTTTCCCTTTCTCATATAGGTAATAACCGTATTCTCCCTATCGTTGTACTCGATCCATTGAAAACCCTCCTGGCTGAACTGTTTTTCATACAGGGCCGGATTGGTTTTATAAAGCTTATTAAGATCCTTGATAACTTCCTGAATTCCAGAATGGAAATCGTACTGGGTCAGGTGCCAATTCAGGCTTTCTTGGAAATTCCATTCCGATGATTGTCCAAATTCACCGCCCATAAAGAGTAAATTACCCCCTGGGTGGGTAAACATGTATCCAAATAAGAGCCTTAAATTGGCAAAACGCTGCCATTCGTCGCCAGGCATACGATATAATAGGGACTGTTTTCCATATACCACCTCATCATGGGAAAACGGTAACACAAAGTTTTCGGTAAAGGCATAGGTCATGCTGAAGGTGATGTCATTCAAGTCATACGAACGATAAATAGGTTCTTTTTTAAAGAACTCCAAGGTATCGTGCATCCAACCCATCATCCATTTCATGCCAAAACCCAGTCCACCAAAATGCACAGGTTTGGTGACTCCAGAGAATGCCGTTGATTCCTCTGCAATGGTCTGCACCCCTTTAAAGCTGGCATACACCTCTTGATTCATTTCCCTAAGAAAAGACAAGGCCTCTAGATTTTCATTGTTCCCATACATATTAGGTTCCCACTCACCCTCTTCACGTGAGTAGTCCAGATACAGCATGGAGGCCACAGCATCCACCCGAAGGCCATCCACATGATATTGGTCCAGCCAAAAAATGGCGTTACTGATCAAAAAGGCCCTAACCTCGTTTCTTCCGTAGTTGAAGATCAAACTTTTCCAATCGGGATGATATCCCCTTCTTCGGTCTGGGTGTTCGTAGAGGTGCGACCCATCAAAAAAGCCAAGACCATGGGCATCTTCTGGGAAATGGGAAGGTACCCAGTCCAGAATCACACCTATTCCTTTTTGGTGGAACTTGTCCACCAAGACTTTAAAATCCTCAGGTTTTCCAAAACGGGATGTTGGTGCAAAATAGCCTGTTATCTGATAACCCCAAGAAGGGTCATAGGGATATTCCATTACTGGCATAAATTCCACATGGGTAAAGCCCATTTTGTCCACGTAGTCTACCAACTCATCTGCCATTTCAAGATAGGATAGCGATTCCCATCCGTTTTTCTTTTTCCAGGAGGCTAGATGCACTTCATATACCGAATAGGGCTTGTCCAACCCATTTTTTTCCTCGCGGGTATCCATCCATTTCTTATCCTTCCAGTTGTAAGGAGCGTCCCAAACCAATGATGCAGTATTGGGCGGTTGCTCACAAAATCGCCCGAATGGATCGGCCTTCTCGGTCCAAATGCCATTATTATGGGATTGGATCTTGTATTTGTACTTGGTGCCTTTGTCCACACCGGGAATAAAGCCTTCCCAAATACCACTGGCATCCCATCGTACATTGAGTTCATGTTCACCAGCATTCCAGTAGTTGAAATCCCCAATTACAGAAACCGATTTGGCCGAAGGGGCCCAAACAGCAAAGTAGGTGCCTTTTACGCCATCTACTTCAATGAGGTGCGACCCTAATTTGTCATAAAGCCGAAAATGCTTTCCGGCCTTAAAAAGATTGATATCAAATTCTGAAAATAAACTATGGACAATTACGTTGGACATAAACTATATTTAGCATTTACAATATAACACATCTTTACCCAAGAATACGATTTTAAGCCATTCCTTTCAAATAAAATTGAGTTCTTTTGGAAAAATGGAATGCTTTTTGATTTTTACCCATAAACAGACAAAATGAAAACAAATCAAAAATCCAAAATCATGAATAAATTCTATACTATTATTGGAGCATTTCTTGTATTGTTCACCGTTTCCTGTGAAGGTCCTGCTGGACCTCCCGGAAGAGATGGCTTTGATGGACTGGACGGTTTAGATGGGGCTGACGGCATCCAAGGACAGGTGGTGGAAGTGAACGCCAACTTTGGCTATGATGGCGATGCCAATCTCTTCAGCACCTTGATAAATTTTAGCGATATTACTGACTTTGAAGTCTTTGAGGCTGATGCCGTTTTGGTGTATCGATGGGCCGGCACTGTAGGTTTGCAAGATGGTAGCGACGCCGATTTGTGGAGCCAGATTCCACAAAACTATTTTCTTCCCGAAGGAACCATACAGTATGTATTTGAACACACCTTTGTGGATGTGGAACTCTTCATTGAAGGAAATTTTGACCTGTCAACCTTAAGTACCGACTTTACCGATGATCAAATCTTCCGGATTGTGTTTGTACCCAGTGTCTTTGCCAATTCCTCCAAAATGGATACCTCCAATATTGAGAATGTGATGTCCGCTTTGGGCATTGAAGAAGGACAAGTACAAAAATTGGATTTGAATTAATCCAAGCTTAAAGAATATGATTAAAGTCCCATTGGTTTCCTTTGGGACTTTTCTTTTTGGTATTTTTGAAAGGATAGGCTAAAAACCACGTCTATTTCATAAAAAGAAAGAAGAAATGGGAAAAAAATTGCTTTTGATCACTCTTTTGGCCTTTGTGGGCTGTAAGGGCACATCACAGGAAGAGAAAAAGGAAACTAAAAAAGAAACGGCCTACAAAGTCACCAAAACGGATGCCGAATGGAAAGCGGAGCTTACTGACATGGAGTATTATGTCCTGAGAAAAGCTGCCACCGAAAATGCATTTACCAGTGACCTTTTGGACAACAAACAAAAAGGAACTTATGTCTGCGCAGGATGTGGAACGCCCGTTTTTAAAAGTGAACATAAATTTGATTCCGGTACCGGGTGGCCGAGTTTTGACCGAGAAATTGAGGGGAATGTGGCCTATGATGTGGATTATAAAATAGGAGTGGCCCGTACCGAAGAACACTGTGCGGTATGCGGCGGCCATTTGGGACATGTTTTTAACGATGGCCCACGGGAAACCACCGGAAAACGGCATTGCATCAATGGGGTTGCATTGGATTTTATCCCAGACGGGAATTAATTTTTAACATGGCATGACCAAGAAATACGATATCCAAAAGACGGAGGAAGAGTGGCAAAAAGAACTCTCTCCGGAAGAATACTATGTGTTGCGAAAAAAGGGTACCGAGCGTCCCTTTACAGGGCAATACAACCTTCATTTTGAAAATGGCAACTACCATTGCAAGGCGTGCAACGCCAAACTTTTTGAAAGCGAACACAAATTTGAAAGTGGTTGTGGTTGGCCGTCTTTCGACCAAGCTGTGGAAGGGGCCATTGAATACATAAGGGATACCACGCATGGGATGATCCGCACCGAAACAGTATGTGCCAACTGCGGAAGCCATTTGGGGCATGTTTTTAATGATGGACCACGAGAAACTACCGGACAACGGTACTGCATTAATTCAGTAAGTATTGGATTTGACCCTGCGGACAACGAATGAATTTTCACGAAAACTATCTTTCCAACGTCATTTTTGAATTTCATCGGTACAAAACCATGGGTGATAAAACCTTTGCCCAGCTTACCGATGAAGATATCTTTTGGACCTTCTCAGAAACGGATAATTCCATTGCCATTATTGTAAAGCACCTAGTGGGGAATATGTTGAGCCGGTGGACCAATTTCTTGACCGAGGATGGTGAAAAACCATGGCGTGAACGGGAAATGGAGTTTGAAGCCCCCTACTCCAATAAAAATGACATGATTACGGCCTGGGAAAAGGGCTGGAATTGTTTGTTTGATGCCTTGGAGCAAATGAAAACCATAGATTTTGACACCAGAATCAAAATCAGGAATGAAAATCATACCCTTATTGAAGCCGTAAACCGGCAATTGGCCCATTATGCCGGCCATGTTGGGCAGTTGGCCTTTATCGGGAAGATGATCAAAGGCCCACAATGGAAATCACTTTCCATACCAAAAGGCGGCTCTAACGCCTTCAACAAAAGGATGTTCGGGAAAGATAAAATCTGATTTCACAAACTAAGCCATTTTTGACTTTCCCGTACTTGGGATTTGGGGATTGAATTCCGTACTTTTGCACCTGCCCGCACTAAAGCAGGCTTCAAATCTAACAACATAAAATCAAGATCTAATGAGCAAGTTCGATGTAATCGTTTTGGGAAGTGGTCCCGGTGGGTATGTAACCGCAATCAGAGCCTCACAACTTGGATTTAAAACAGCCCTTGTTGAAAAGGAAAGTTTAGGTGGTGTTTGTCTTAACTGGGGATGTATCCCTACCAAGGCCCTGTTGAAATCTGCTCAGGTTTTTGAATATTTGAAGCATGCCGAAGATTACGGTCTTAGTGCCAAAAATGTAGAACATGACTTTGGCGCCGTGGTCAAAAGAAGTCGAGGTGTTGCAGAAGGAATGAGCAAAGGTGTTCAGTTCCTGATGAAAAAGAACAAAATTGAGGTCCTCAATGGCTTTGGAAAGGTACAACCCGGAAAAAAAGTTTTGGTTAAGGGTGAGCACGGGGACACTGCCGAGTATACGGCTGACCATATCATCATTGCCACTGGCGCACGAAGCCGCGAATTGCCAAGCCTTCCCCAAGATGGAAAAAAGGTAATTGGCTATCGTGAGGCCATGTCCCTTGAAAAACAACCCAAGAAAATGATTGTGGTAGGCAGTGGTGCCATCGGTATTGAATTTGCCTATTTCTACAATTCCATGGGAACCGAGGTTACCGTCGTGGAATTTATGCCCAATATTGTCCCAGTTGAGGACGAGGATGTATCCAAACAACTGGAACGCAGCTTTAAAAAGGCTGGGGTAAAAATCATGACATCCGCAGAGGTGACCAAAGTAGATACCTCAGGTGACGGTGTAAAGGCTACCGTAAAAACTTCCAAAGGTGAAGAAGTTTTGGAAGCCGATATTGTACTTTCCGCTGTTGGTATTAAGACCAATATTGAAAACATTGGATTGGAAGATGTAGGTATTGCCGTAGACCGCGATAAAATTTTGGTGAACGATTACTACCAGACCAATATTCCTGGGTATTATGCCATTGGCGATGTTACACCGGGTCAGGCATTGGCCCATGTGGCATCTGCTGAGGGTATCCTTTGTGTCGAAAAAATTGCAGGTATGCATGTGGAGCCGCTGGATTATGGCAACATTCCTGGATGTACCTATTGTATTCCTGAAGTGGCTTCCGTTGGATTGACCGAAAAACAAGCCAAGGAAAAAGGATACGAACTCAAAGTGGGTAAATTCCCATTCTCAGTAAGTGGAAAAGCCAAAGCCGCTGGAACTCCAGATGGTTTCGTAAAAGTCATTTTTGATGCCAAATATGGCGAATGGCTGGGATGCCACATGATCGGGGTAGGCGTGACCGATATGATCGCCGAAGCTGTGGTGGCCCGCAAATTGGAAACCACCGGACACGAAGTGTTAAAAGCGGTGCACCCGCACCCAACTATGAGTGAAGCGGTTATGGAGGCAGTTGCTGATGCCTATGATGAAGTAATCCACCTATAATTCAGGTATGCTAAAACTTTTCAGGGCCACTGCTATTCTTGAAGGAATTTCCTATTTACTGCTGTTTGGCATGACCATGCCCTTGAAGCATTGGGCGGATATCCCAGAACCGAACAAGGTTATTGGCTATGCCCACGGTTTTCTTTTCATTCTTTATGTAGTGGTGGCCGTTGTGTTCTGTCGGGAACGCAAATGGAGCATTAAAAGATTTGTGATTCTTTTTGTGGCTTCACTTCTACCCTTTGGAACATTTTATGCAGATAAGAAATATTTGAGTTCCCTAGCCTAAAAAGCTTTGGATGGCCAAATCATAGCTCTGTAGCCCAAAGCCCAAAATAACACCTTTGGCCACTGGGGATATGTACGAAACGTGCCTGTATTCCTCGCGCTTATGAGTATTTGAAATATGCACTTCAATAACAGGTGTGGTCACGGCTTTAATGGCATCGCCAATACCTACTGAGGTATGGGTGTAGGCAGCAGCATTCAAAATAATGCCGTCATAATCAAAACCAACTTCCTGAATCTTTTGAATCAGTTCTCCCTCTATGTTGGATTGAAAGTATTCCAGTTCCACTTGGGAAAATTTCTGCTGTAACTGTTTAAAATAGTCCTCAAAAGTGATGTTTCCGTATACTTCGGGTTCCCGTTTGCCCAACAGATTTAAATTGGGGCCATTGATGATCATTAGTTTCATGGGGTTAAAAATACAACAAAAAGAAAAGGGCGGTATATCCCGCCCCAACTATCATAATTTCTTTTGAATCAGAATCAATTAAAGGCAAACTGAAGGCCAAGCCCAAAGGCTCCAACTTCATTGTCCCCATTGCTCAATACAATGGCTGGTCGCCAATCAATATTTATTATGAAGGGAACATCTTTAATTTTATAATCAAGTCCCAAATGGGGCCTTAATGCAAAAGTGTTTGCGCCTCCATTCCAAAGTACAATACTTGGGCCTGTACCAACATACCATCTAAGTCCCTTAGTTCCAAAGAATTCGTTATGATAAGAGTATAGAGCTGTTAATATAGTACCACGACCATCAAACCCTGCATCAGCTTGTACTGCATGTTTGCTGCTAAAAAAATACTTACCTGTAGCCTCTATAAAAGTAGCATAACTTATAGCATCGATACCCACTCCAAGTGCTGCACCATAATCGGTTTGGGCTTTTACCGCTAAGGAGAAAAATGCAAGAATAACAAATACAATCAATGTCTTTTTCATTATATATTTAATTTATTGAAAAGAATAAACAAGACCGAGATAAACTCGGTCTATAAATATTGTATTTGATTCAGTTAATTAAAGGCAAACTGAAGGCCAAAAGCAAACGCCCCTATTTCATTATCAGCATCCTCACTAAGGACAATGGCAGGTCGCCAATCAAAATTAAGCACAATGGGCACTCCGTCTATCTTAAAATCAAGACCTAAATGGGGACGAAGTGCAAAAATGTTTTCACCTCCATCAAATAAAAAAATACTGGGTCCAGCTCCTGCATACCAACGAAAACCACTTCCTGGTGCAAATTTTTTGTGATAGGAATACAATGCCGTAATTGCTGTTACTCCATCTTCAAAACCCAAATCTGCCTGTCCAACATGGTGATCTGTAAAAAAGTACTTTCCAGTAACACCGACCAAGGTAGCCTCATCAAAGGCTTCAACACCCAATCCAAGTGCGGCCTTGTAGTTGGTTTGGGCCTCAAGGGACACGGAACACAGAAGAACAAGCATAAAAACAAATAGTAATTTTTTCATTTCTAAGTATTTATTGGTTAATATTCATGATCTAAAACTGCTTTTAGGATTTGGGGTTATGTACAGTTTATGCTATATATTCATAATTCAAATTTTATATTCCAGTTATACTTTGTTTTAACCTACTACTCTTTTGGGCCTTTCATTAGAATAAAAACAAAATTCCCAAGGTTGCGATTGAAAAACTCCCATCATTGCTGATATTTACATAGGAGACGTTCAATTCCGTGTTTCCGGTAATGTTGTAACCGATTATGGGCCTTAGGTAAAACCCTCCTTCGTTGCCTTCATTTATTCCGACGGCGTAACCAACATCGGCTCCAAACTTAAAATCATAGGTTGGGTATAACCGAATCGAGGCCGCTGCTGGCAAAAATTGAATGTCCTCAAACTCAGTTTCAAAACTACCCCCGACTCCAGAAATGGTCGTAGTATCCCCAAAAGCATGGATGAACCCGGTTGCGAAACCGACATCCAACAGTTCGGAAGCCCCTATATGGTAGGCTATATCCAAACCAAGGCTAAAACTGGAAACATCTCCGGCATCTCCTACAGGAAGACCTGCATTTAACCCGGCTTTAAAATTGGTACGGTCCACATATTGGGCCGATGCCGAAAAAGTAATGGCAAGCATTGTAATGGTTGCCAACAAAAGTGTTTTGTTCATATCTGTTAAAATTTGCTAAACACTTAAACGGGTCAACAATGGATATAGTATGAGCAAATGTTAAAAACCTGTTTTCAAACAAGTGACGAATGTATTCAAACCCTTCTTTCCTTTCTCTTGCAAATTGACCAAAAAGCCATATCAGTTGACCAATCGGTCAATGAATTTTAAATAATTATGTAGCTATCTTTGATCCATGAACTGGAATCAGGCACTGCAGGATTATAAAACCTATTTGAAAATTGAACGTGGACTCAGTTCAAATTCCATTTCCAATTACGGCTTGGACCTGCAAAAGTTGATAAATTATCTCGGTGAGCACAACATTATTGAATCTCCGATCCAAATTGATCAAGAAACCGTGCAACAGTTCATTTATGATGTGGCCAAAACCGTAAATCCCAGATCGCAGGCCCGCATTATTTCGGGCTTGAAAGGTTTTTTCAATTATCTGGTTTTTGAGGATTACCGACCGGACAACCCCATGGACTTGATAGAGACCCCAAAAATTGGAAGAAAGTTGCCAGACACTTTGTCTGTTGATGAAATAAATGATCTCATTGCAGCCATAGATCTTTCCAAACCCGAAGGGGAGCGCAACCGTGCCATCTTGGAAACCTTATATGGTTGCGGACTTCGCGTATCGGAACTGGTGAACTTAAAGCTTTCCGACCTGTATTTTGACGAGGACTTTATAAAGGTCACTGGCAAAGGGAACAAGCAACGGTTTGTACCCATCAGTACCATCAACAAAAAATACATCAACATTTATCGCAATGAAGTAAGGGTACATTTACCCATTCAAAAGGAGCACGAAGATTTTGTGTTTTTAAACCGAAGGGGGAAACAGCTCACCAGGGCTATGATCTTTACTATCATCAAACGATTGGCAGAGCACATTGGACTGAAAAAGAGCATCAGTCCCCATACGTTTCGGCATTCCTTTGCCACACATCTTTTGGAAAATGGGGCAGATTTACGTGCCATCCAACAAATGCTGGGGCATGAAAGTATTACCACCACCGAAGTTTACATGCATGTAAACCGCGGACATTTAGCAAAAGTCTTAAACGAATATCATCCGAGAAAATGAATTTGCAAGGAGAGTTCCCAAAAATGGGTCAACTTCCTTTTTTTAGTTGGTTTTTCAACTCTTGATTTTGCTTTTTATAAGGTCGAATGATCAAACGGGCCTCCCGATCAAAACGAATGTAATTGTACACCCAATTGATGAAGACCACTACCCTATTTCTAAAGCCGATCAAGAAATACAGGTGCACAAACATCCACACAAACCAAGCGAACACCCCTTGGAATCTAACCCTTTTCATATCCACCACGGCTTTGTTCCTGCCAACGGTGGCCATGCTTCCCTTGTCTTTGTAGACAAAAGGCTTCATGGGTTTTCCTTCCACTAAACGAACCAAATTGTCACCAAGGCTCCTCCCTTGTTGAATGGCAGGTTGCGCCATCATGGGGTGGCCATGGGGAAAAGCTTCAGTTTCCATTTGGGCTACATCGCCAATGGCAAAAATCTCCGTAAACCCTTCCACTTGATGAAAACGGTTCACCCGCAAACGATTGCCCCTGCATAGAAATTCTTTGGCATCCAACCCCTTAATTGAAACGGCTTGCACTCCAGCTGCCCAGACAAAAGTGGCGGTCTCAAATATTGTAGCGGTATCTGTGGTGACACGCATACCATCATAATCCAAGACCCTAATGTTTTTCCAAACATTTACCCCCAAGCCTTCTAAAAACCGTTCGGCCTTGGCCGAAGCCACTTCACTCATGGCGGGAAGAATGCGGTCTCCTGCTTGCACCAAATTAATTTGCGCCCTTCGGGTATCCAGATCGGGATAATCCTTGGGCAATATGCCTTTTTTGATTTCAGCCAGGGCACCAGCCAACTCCACACCTGTTGGTCCACCGCCCACAATCACAAAATTCATTAAAGCATCCCGCTCGTGCAGATCATCGGTCAGCAATGCCTGCTCAAAATTCTCCAAAATAAGACTCCGCAAATTCAAGGATTGGGGAATGGTCTTCATGGCCATGCCCTTGGTCTCAATATTCTTATTTCCGAAGAAATTGGTCTCCGACCCAGCGGCCACCACCAAGTAATCATATCTGACCTCGCCGATATTGGTCTTTACTTCCTTGGTATTGGTGTTGACACCCTTTACTTTGGCCAATCTGAAGAAAAAATTGGGATAGCCCTGAAGGACTTTTCGAATGGGATAAGCTATGGAATCTGGTTCCAGTCCGCCTGTTGAAACCTGGTACAACAATGGTTGAAAGTTGTGGTAGTTGTGTTTGTCCAACAGCACTACCTGCATTTCTTTTTTACTGAGTTTTTTTGCTAGGGCGATTCCTCCAAAACCACCTCCAATAATCACTACCCGTGGGTAGCTTGATTGCGGAATATTCATGGTAGACATACCCACAAAATTAAGCATTCCCCTGCTGGCTTTGCTATATTAAGGGGTGTTTTTTAGTATATTTAGCACCTGACTCAAAAACTCCATACGAATGAAAAAAATTCTCCCGATCAGTGTTGCACTGATGCTGTGTGCAACTGCTGTTTTTTCCCAAAAAGATGAAGAAAAAGTACTAGACGATTTAAATGCCAAAACCCAAAAATATGGCGACATTGCCCATAACATTTGGGAATTTGCCGAGATGGGCTATTTGGAGGAAAAGAGCTCGGCCCTTTTGCAGAAAACCCTTTCTGATGCCGGCTTTACCATTGAAAAAGGCATAGCTGGCATTCCCACAGCATTTAAGGCCGAATATGGTTCTGGCTCTCCCGTTATCGCTATTTTAGGGGAGTATGATGCCCTTCCCGGTTTGTCCCAGCAAGCTGTTCCCGAGAAGAAATCGGCCGATAAGGTTGCCGGACATGCCTGTGGACACCATCTTTTTGGCACTGCTTCAACCGCTGCGGCCGTTGCCGTGAAGGACTGGTTGACTTCAAACAAAATACAAGGAACCATTCGTTTTTACGGTTGCCCAGCAGAAGAAGGTGGTTCTGGAAAAGTATATATGGTTCGTGAAGGCGTTTTTAACGATGTGGATGTAGCGCTACATTGGCATCCCGGAGCAGAAAATGAGGCCAGTGCAGGGGCTGCTTTGGCCAACAAATCAGCAAAATTCCGATTTCACGGGGTTTCGGCACACGCTGCTGGAGCACCGGAAAGAGGTCGTTCTGCCTTGGATGGCGTTGAGGCCATGGATATGATGGTGAACATGATGCGAGAGCACATCCCACAAGATGCCAGAATCCATTATGTAATCACGGATGGAGGAAAAGCGCCCAACGTGGTCCCTGATTTTGCCGAAGTATACTATTATGCCCGACATGGAAAAAGAGATGTGGTCATCGATATTTTTGACCGTATTGTAAAAGCTGCCGAAGGAGCTGCCCTCGGTACAGGAACTACCATGGATTTCGAAATGATTGGGGGGACCCATGAGTTGTTGCCCAACCTGACCCTTCAAAAAATCATGTATGATAACTTGACCACAGTTGGCGGGGTAACCTATACAGCAGAAGAGAAGGCGTTTGCGGAAAAAATATCCAAGACCTTGGGTGCCAAATCCTTGGACATGGAGACCGCAGAAAATATTCAACCCTACCAAGAAGAAGCAAGGGCCTACGGCTCCACCGATGTGGGCGATGTAAGCTACACCGTACCCACGGCTGGTTTGGGCACTGCAACCTGGGTTCCCGGCACTCCCGCCCATAGCTGGCAGGCTGTAGCTGCAGGGGGGACATCCATCGGTACAAAGGGAATGATGGTTGCCGCAAAGACTTTGGCTCTTACTGCAATTGATGTTTTCAAGAATCCGGAAACCGTAAAGAAGGCTAAAACAGAACTGGAAGAACGCAGAGGTGCGGATTTTGAATACATTCCTTTATTGGGCAACAGACCACCAGCCTTGGACTATCGTAAATAGAGGTTTCTGAGGTGGTTTTGTAACAAAAACAGTTTTGTAGCTACTTATAAGGCAAACTACTTACCAACCGTTGAACAAAGAACTGGAACATCGTTTTGTTACCGAGCTTGAGAACAATCAGAATATTGTTCACAAGGTGTGCAGCCTCTATACCAATGATAAGGATTCCCACAATGACCTCTTTCAAGAAATCACAATCCAATTGTGGAAAGCCTATCCAAAATTCAGGGGTGATTCCAAGTTCAGTACCTGGATGTATCGTGTGGCCCTGAATACGGCCATCACCTTGTACAGAAAATCAAAAAGAAGGGTACAGACACAGGATTATGATTCAGTCGTCCATAAAATTAAGGCCGATCCTTATGATGATACCGAAGAAAAGCAATTAAAATTGATGTACGATGCAGTGCGGGAGTTGGGCGATATTGACAAAGCCTTGGTCTTCCTTTATCTGGAAGACAAAAATTATTCTGAAATCGCTGAGACACTCGGTATAACCGAGGTGAATGCCCGAGTGAAAATGAATAGGGTAAAAACTAAATTAAGAACCATATTAAATCCTTAGGTTATGGTGGATGAACTGGAACTTTTAAAAAGAGACTGGCAAAAAAAGGAAGCCACCCTTCCCAAATTGTCCTATGACCAAATCTATAAGATGATCTGGAAAAAATCATCGTCCATCGTAAAATGGATTTTTTACATCAGCATTATTGAATTCATTTTTTGGGCTGGATTGAACATTATTTTCAGCGATGCCGAATCCATGCAAGAGCTAAAGGCCATGCATATCTACTGGGTCATCATGGTTCTGAATTTCATTAATTATGGAATTATTTTATACTTTATCTATAAATTCTACATCAATTACCGGAAAATCTCCTTTACGGATTCATCCAAAAAACTGATGGGAACCATATTGAGCGTCAAAAGAACAGTGACCCAATACGTTTGGTTTAACCTGAGCATCTTCACTATTTCAATGCTCATTAGTATTTATGGAGCCTTTGTATACGGTCCTGAAGGCGAAAAGCTTATGGAAGCCGCTTCCCAAGATGGTAACACCACCATGTTTTGGGTAATACTGATTGTGGTTTCCATGGTTTTTATTGCCGTACTATTGGTGCTTATATGGCTTTTCTACAAACTGCTCTACGGAATTCTTTTAAAGCGGTTGCGGGAGAATTATAAAGAGTTGAAAAAGTTGGAGGTTTAATTCCCTTTGTAGCTATATCTTCTTTTTTGGTTCTCCTCCTCATAAGCGGCCAACTCTTCTTTAGAGATTACTTTTAAGAAAGATGGATGTTGCTCAATGGCGTATTCCAATTTTTCCAAAATGGAATCAATGGATTCATTATCGTAATCAATTTCCAGAGGAGCCTTGATCTGCATGGACTGTAAAATACCTTTCTTTTTTACCCGAAGTCCCTTTTTGTCAAAAGAGCGTCGAAACCCATCGATTACCACTGGCACAACTACAGGTTTGTATCTTTTTATGATATGGGCCGTGCCCTTGCGCAAAGGTTTCCATGGAGTTGTGGTCCCTTGTGGGAAGGTAATCACCCAACCATCATCCAAAGCTTTGGCAATATTGCTGATGTCACTGAACTTCACTTGCCGGTTCACTTCTTGGCCATCGGCACGCCACGTCCGTTCAATACTTATGGAACCCGCGTAGGCCAGAATCTTGGTGAGCAGACTTTTCCCCATGGTTTCCTTAGCGGCCACATAATAAATATTGAGTTTAGGCTTCCACAAATACCCCAAGTTCTTGATGTTGTCATCCCTCCCTTTTAGACTGGCATTAAATACATGGAACATGGCCACTACATCGGCAAAATAAGTTTGATGGTTGCTCACAAAGAGCACATTGGTTTCGGGCAGATCCCGTATAATCTGGGAACCTTCAATTTCAAGGGTATTGAATCCCTTATATCGTTGGTGGGTGATCATACCGGCAATACGAATCAACCAACGTTTTAAGAACAGAATATGACCGAAAGGATTTGTTTTGAATAGGCCCATGGGGTAACTGTTGTTGGCAAATTTACAAAATAGCCGTCAAAGCACTTGCCGTAAAAGCTCCCTGATTTCACTCAACATCATAGCTGTGGCGCCCCAGACCGTATAACCGTTTAATTTATAAGCAGGTACGTTTATACTTTTTGCATACGATGTGCTCAATAATTCTTCAATGAGATTGGCATCGTCCAAAAAATCCTTCACGTAGGCCTCCACTACCTGTTCCACTTCATCCTCTTGGGGTACAAAAGGTTGGGGGTTTGGATAAATTCCCATAAAGGGTTGAACCATAAAATTGCTTGGCGGTATATAGACCTCGCTCAATTCCCGTATCACTTGCACCGATGAGGGCGGTACGCCTACCTCTTCATGGGTCTCACGAAGCGCCGTATGCATTAAATCTTTATCCTGTTTTTCAACCTTCCCTCCGGGAAAACCAATCTGGTTGGAGTGCACTCCCTCATACGTTTTACGTAAAATGAGCAGCAATCGGGTCTGCATGTATACATCGGGGTAAAAAAGAGCCATTACCCCTGCTCTTTTAGGGTTTATTTTTTTGATATTGTTCTGCTTTAACCACTGTATCCGCTCTGCAGGCGACATTTTATAGTGGGATTCTTCTCCTGGAAGAGGGAGATTTTTTAATTTTAAAGCTATTTCACAAAATTCATCAAAATTCATGTTGTTAAGACCATCAGCTTTAACTACAAGTATACTACTAATTTTTTTCGTCTCCTGTGGAGAGGCACCAAAAAAGAAAACTGTTACCAAAGAAGAAACAGCTGTTAAAATAGATTCTGTACAACAAAAGGCCCCTGAAGATACATCCGAAGAGGAGGAGGAAGAGGATACATTTGTTTTGACCGAGGAAAATGCCATAGATTTCTTTTTTGATTATGCCAAAAAGCTCAAAAAAAATAGGGTAAAAATCACCACTACCATGGGCAGTTTCACCTTACAGTTATATGACGATGTGCCGTACCACAAAGCCAACTTTATCTATCTGGCACGAAAGAAGTATTTTGACAGCACCCAATTTCACCGTGTGGTGAAGGATTTTATTATCCAAGGTGGTAATTCAGATGACAGAAAAACCGCAAGAAAACGTGGTGATATTGGAAGATACCTGCTACCACCCGATGCCAAAAAGGGCTATAAACATCATAGGGGTACTATATCCATGCCCAGCAGTGAGCGGGACAATCCACACAAATTGGCCTCACCTTATGAGTTCTTTATTGTGGTCACCAATCCTGGTTCCTATCATTTAGATGGTTCCTATACTCCTTTTGGGCGTGTCATTGAAGGGATGGACGTAGTGGATGCCATAAACAATGTTCCCGTTGGAGATGGCGATTGGCCCCTAAAAAATGTTTACATTCTAACAGTTGAAGTGTTGTGAACCAATTAAAAAATACTATAATTTAGACAACCTATGGAATAACTCAAACTAATGATACAAACAACTCAACTCACTTACTCAGACAAACAACAATCCTACGAAGGCGTAATTGCCTATGACGACACCATTAAAGGCAAACGTCCCGTGGTTTTGATTGCCCACACTTGGGTAGGACAATCCGATTTTGAAGAAGACAAAGCCAAGGAATTGGCCAAATTGGGCTACTTGGCCTTTGCCATTGACGTTTTTGGACAAGGACGGCGGGCAAAAAATGCCGATGAGGCCGAAGCCTTGATGAACGAAATGTTGGAAGACCGACAAGAACTCTTGAACCGCTTACTTCTGGCAGTGGATACCATAAAAGAAAATGAAATGGCCGATACCAAAAAAATGGGGGCCATAGGCTTCTGTTTTGGTGGAAAATGTGTCCTGGATTTGGCACGCTCCGGAATCAACATGAAAGGTGCGGTCTGTTTCCACGGTATTTTTGACCCGCCAGGCATTGAACACGAAGGCGATATTAAGGCCAAAATTCTGGTGCTCCACGGTTGGGAAGACCCACTGGCGTTTCCAAAAGATATTGTTTCATTGGGCTATGAGCTTACCGAACGCAATGCCGTTTGGGAAATGGATGTTTTTGGAAATACAGGCCATGCCTTTACCAACCCAAAAGCCAATGACCCTGATGGAGGAATGCAATTTAACCCATTGGCCAATGATCGCTCGTGGCAACGGATGACCCACTTTTTTGAAGAGGTTTTTAAATAAAAAGTAGAACATTTTTGGGGTCACTACATTTTTAGGTTGACCCCAAAAATGATTTGTCGAAAACCGCCTGCAAAAACTCCGGACGTGGCTCGGTTTAATCTAGAGGCCCGGTACACTTGGTCGGTTATGTTTTTACCATTCACAAAGACCGTGGCGTCTATCTTTTTACCCATTTTAAAATCGTAATTGACAAAGGCATCCACTGTGGTGAACGATGGAAGTTGACCAATAGCGCCATCCGCTGACTCCGACTCAAAATTATGGAATTCGGTGAATTGCTCGCCAACATGGTGCACGTTAAAACCACTGGAAAGCCCCTTCCAATCATAATTGAGGCCTATGCTCATGTTTATTTTTGGAGTATAGGGTGCTTCTGCGTCCTTGATCCCCCCATCTCCAAAAGTGATGATACCTCGGGTGATATTGGGAAAATCTGCAGCATCGATGGTCTCATCGGTAAGTAAGGTTTCTCCTCCCCCATCATCCACATAAACTTCATAAGCATTTCTATTGGAATTTACTTTGGCGACGTACTCATTTTGAGTGGCCGCACCATGAATTACTTGTGAAAAGAGGTCTCTGTCCTCCAATCTGCCGTCTATTACCTTGGAATGCATATACGTTGCGTTTCCCAAGAGATGAATTTGGTGCTCCTCATTTTTGAACAATTCGGCATCAAACGCCAATTCCACACCTCGCACATTTACTTTGCCCAATTCTTGGAACACCTCGTTACGGCCTCCGGCATAAAAATTTCTGCTCGCATTATGGAAATAGGTCATCTGTCCATTGATACAATTGTTCAATAGGCTACCACGCCATCCCAATTCTTTGTTCCAACTCAGCTCAGGATCAATGTTGATGCTCTGTCCTTCCAACGGATTGGTCACAACACCATCTTGCTCCACCAGAAACCCAAATACTTTTGAAGGCGCAATCATACCTTGGTACACACTTCCAAAAATTTCTCCTCTACTCTTTTTGTAATTTATGGTGATTCCTGGTAAAAACTGATTGTAGACATTGGGCTCCCTTCCTTCTGAAGTACTTCCCAAATTAGGATCTTCTGCTAGGACCATAAGGTCCTGTCGGTACATATCTACATGCTCAAACCGTAAAATGGGGGTCACACCCAAATTTCCAAAGTTGAATTCATTACGGATATATCCATTAACGGACCATAATCGATACCATAAGTCTTTGGTGGTTGTTCCACTGCGGGCCCAACGGGAATTATCCGCCACCAAAAAGACATCTTTAAAGGTCTCCCGGTGCAAATTGAAACTGGCTTCCAGTTCGCTGGGCGCATCAAAAACTTCCCACATGGCCCTCATGGTTTCTTTTATTCCGGATACTTTGTAAATCCAACGGCTATCCGTTGTACTTTCAAGCCCGTTCATCACTCTACCAACAATCACATAATCTTCATCATTAAAAGTTCTACCGTCCAAGTACCTATATCGGTCATTGTAAATGGCATCCCCCACATAATCCTGTACGTCTGAAGCCCTAACTTTTGCGGTAACTTGCCTCCACCAGTCCCGTTCAAAATCCGAAGCATATAGTTTTGATGTGAAACTGAGTTTTTCATTGGGCAACCATTTATGGATGATATCCAGTCCATATCGCCGCATGGTAAACTGATCAGCATCCAAGGGATTTTGAGTAGGGTCGGTCTCAAAAGTAAAAGGCGTTTGCGAACTCAAAGAGGCTTGGTTATCCTCAAATTGGCCACTCACCTTAAAATAAAGGGATTGATTTTCGGATAATTGGGCAAATACCTTGGCATTAAGATTCAAGACTTCCACTGAGGAATTATCCGTAAACCCATCAAATTTTTTATAAACCCCTTCCACCAAGGCTCCCATATTGTTCCAAGTACCACCATAGGAGAACAGGCCAGAAGCATAATTGCGCTGCCCTCCAGTCAATTTCAACCGTAAAGTTGGTTTTTGGGGTGGCAAGGCCGTAATATAATTGACGGCTCCGTACATATTGTTGGGACCAAATCGTAATAAATCTGCTCCTTTGTAGACTTCAATTGAGGTGATTCGGTCACTGACGGGGTTGTAATATGCCCCAGGTGCAATGTATGGCGCTGGTGCCGATGGCGTTCCGTCTTCCATTAGTAGAACTTTCTTGGACCGTCTGCCCCAAGATCCCCTTATACTTATATTGGGCCTGTTGGACAAACCCATATCACCCACAATATTCACCCCCGGAATGGTTCGCAATACCTCCTCCGTGCTCAACGGATTTATATTTTGTAGCGTAACTGGATTGATTCTAAAATTACTTCCCTTAAACTCGGTCTTATAATTATGGGGCGAGGCACTAACGATGACCTCATCCAATGTAGTGTTGGCCCTAACAAGTTCAATTGTTCCTAAATTGGTAGTGGACGATGAAAAATCCAATGTTTTTTCCTCGTAACCCAAATACTTTATAGTGATTGCCCCTGCTTGTGAGCGTGGGATGATTTCAAAATGTCCAAAATCATCGGTTACAACTCCCAATTGTTCCTCTTGAATTATAATCTGTGCTCCAATCAAAGGTTGAAGATCGGTAGCACCAATTACCTTACCTGTGAGTTTGGTTTGGGAGAAAACCGAAAAACTGCATAAAATGGTTAATAAGAACAATACTTTGAGGTGGGGAAATCTTTTTTTCTTCATTATCCTTGATCGGGATGTTTTTGAGTAGTTCCATCATCTGCAGGACTGAACTTAAAGGTTCGCATAAATAATGGAAATTGTTGCTTAAAACTGATTTTAGTTTTGAATGAGAAGGCTCTCGAATCAACATTAAGCAATGAGAGCAATGCTGCGATAATAATCAGGTTCTTTATGATGTACTGCCCCAATAAGGTTAAATACAACGGTCCTTCATTAAATACTTGATCGGGGAAAAACATTAGGGGCGTAAATGTAAAAACGATATGCACCAAAGCGAACATTGTGACTGTTTTCCTTGCCACATTGAAGATCAAAAAGATGCCTATCCCTGTTTCCCAGAGTGCCAAAAGTATAATGGACACATTATCAGGAATCAATCCAAAGGTAAGGACATGTATGGTACTTTTGGCCAATCCTTCGGCCGGGCTGAGGTCTGGAAAAAACTTTAGCATTCCAAACCACAAATAGACCAAGCCTATGGAAATTGCCAAAAGGTTGTTTTTTGGGGTTTGTTTCAAAATATTTAAACGTATTAATTACTGAATTCGTTCATTAGTTCTGGGTCTACCTTTACCTTTTTGTTTGGGAAACGGAACGAAACCCCAACATTGATCAAGTAATCTGCAAAAGCCGCATCCCCAGCCCTTGGATTCCCAGTTGCTTCCTGTGTTTGTAAATCGGTAACACTTTGGGGACGCTCTCGTCGCACTGCAAAAGGTACATTCAAATTGAGTGAAAAGTTATCCTTCATAAAGGCAATTCCAGGGTCAATGGACAACACATTTCCCGGTCTTCTAAATCCTTCATTGCCCCCAATAAGATCCTTTACCGGAACACCTTCATATCTAGCTCCCAATGAGCCAGAAATGGTATTGGAAAAGCTTTGGCTTACTCCAGCCCTAATGGAATATTGATCGGGAACGGCCATAATGGCTTCATTCTGAAGAATTGGACTCAAGGTTTCCCGAAACGTTCGGGTACCATTGGTTTCTCTTGGATTGATCAAATAAAATCCACCTCCATAGGCAAACAATTTCTCGGCAATCTTTTGGTAGAATTGAAAATCCAACGTAACCCCAAAACCACCATCACCGGGCTGAATGCTCTGATCAACCGGTCTTACCTGGGGGCCACCCTCTGGACCTACATTGTAAAAAATATCGGATGCATTCCAATTACCCGTGGGCAATTTAAGGCCCAATCCCACTGCCAAGTTTCCGTTTTGGTGCTTTTCAAGGTCGAACAGCCAATAGCCAACCCCTACCCGAATATCAGCCAAGCCCCGGGAATAGGTAACATTTCTTTCTTCACGACCATGTTCGTACAAAGAAGATCGTGTATTGATAACGGTTGGAATGGTAATGCTGGTATACAACCTATCGGTTATGCCATAGGTGAGGAAAAAATCCCAAGAATGGGAATGGTTGATCACCTCTGAGCCATTGGCTACCCTATCCGGTTCTTCCTCAGTTCCCCTAAAGTGACGGAATGATCTAAAATACCGATAATTACTTCCTATTTGAATATCACCCGGGCCCAAAAGGTTACTTTCCAAGGTATTTCCCACACAGGATGAAAAATGACGGATTGCCACACAGCCTTGTGCGTTTGAGGTTTTAATTCCCAAAAAAGATGCTGCAATAAAAAGGAAAAGATAAAGTGTTCTTTGAGTTTTCATGTTAATTGATTGGTTGGTTGTCCGATAAAAAAAGCCGACCTAATGTAAGGACGGCCCTCTATCTTGAATGCGCTACTTATTATTTAAAACTAAACTTGAGGCCAAAGTAGGATGTTTAGCGAACAGCTGCGGCTAACAAAAGGGTAAAAAAGATTAATGAAAAGTTAATACGGCTAAGAAATGGTTAACCGGTTCATCTATCACACGCACCACCTAATCCTCTCTTAAATAACTAAAATGTATTATGCTTTTTCTTTGTAGATGTTGGGCAATCGTATCCCAAAAAGCACGGCCAATGTTCTCAGGGCAATAACCACCAAAATAGCGGCTATGTAGGCATAATCTTCCCTCATGGAGAGCCCTGTGAAGAGAAAATAACTTGCTCCACCCAAAATGCACGTAGTTGCGTAAATTTCCTTCCTACGGAAAATAATTGGAATTTCATTGCATAGCATATCCCGAATCACTCCACCAAAACAGGCGGTCATGGTGCCCAATGCTATACATACCACGGGCAACAGCTCGGCCTGCAACCCCTTCTCCACCCCTACCATGGTATACAAACCAATTCCGATGGTATCAAACAAAAACAATGAGCGTCTAAGATATTTGAGTTGGTTCACAAAAATGATGGCTAATACAACGGCTATGAAAATGGTGATCATATAGGTGATATCCATCATCCAAGCCACAGGTGTATTACCAATAAGAAGATCCCGCAGCGTTCCACCCCCAATAGCCGTCACAAAAGCAATAATGAGCACCCCAAACAAGTCCAGCCGCTTTTCCATGGCTACCAAAACTCCGGAAATGGCAAAGGCCACTGTCCCCAAAATATCTATGGTCTGATAGAGCATACCTACATTTTTTGGGTATAGTAATTATAATCTTTTAAAACCGTATCTATGAAAGGGACATCATAGAGTTTGGAATTGGTCTGAAGGATACTCTCGACCTTCACCCGAAGCGCCGTCAATGTCCTAAAATCCCCACTCTTTTTGGCGATATAAAAGGTTTCCTTGATCAATCGTACATCCTTGTCCGTCAACAAGGTCACATTGGTAAACTGCGGCACATACTCTTCATTGATTTCTTCCAAAATAGTATGCGAAACCTTGGTCTTTTTTTTGGTGCTGATGACCACCGTACCCGCAGCGGCATCGCCCACTCGTTGTCTTTTTTCAGAAAATAGGATGCTCAATATGCCAATGGAGCCCAAAAAAATCCAAATGTCCACCAGCCGAAGCATCCATCGCACCAACAAATTGCTCCAATGTACCGGTGTGCCATCCAACCGTACCACACGCATCTTCATCAACATCTTGCCCACGGTCTGTCCGTTGAAAAGGCTGTGCATCAAAAGCGAATAGAACATGGCTGGCAGAAAAATCAGGGCTACCAGTCCACGCTGGGTCCAAGCATCTTCATACACATACCCAATGGCATCACCTATGAGATTCACCAAGTAGGCATACATATAAAGAATGAATCCATCAATCAAAAATGCCACAATACGTTCACCAATGCTTACGATCTTATAATCTAAGTTGACATTTTGCGTTGTATTGATTTGGAGGTTACCCATATAACCGTAATTTTAACTGTACGAATTTCTACGTATGCGCGAGGCTGCCTTTGTGAAACAAAATAAGGAAAAATGGATTGCATTTGAAAAAGCAATCGCATTGGGTTCCCATACCGACCCCGATGCCCTTGTGGATGGCTACATCCAGCTCACAAACGATTTGGCCTATGCACAGACGTATTACGCAGAAAGCAAGACTTTATTGTATCTGAATTCTCTAGCCTCACAGGCGCATCAAAAAATATATAGGAACAAAAAAGAATCCGGAAACCGGATCGTTGAGTTTTGGGCACGGGAGTTTCCGCTTTTTTTCAAGCAATACCACAAGACACTGTTGGTGGCTTTCCTGATTTTTATGGTGGCCTCCGCTATTGGATGTATCTCCGCCCTTAACGACTCATCTTTTGTGCGTCTAATACTAGGTGATGCCTATGTAAATGAAACCTTGAACAATATTGCCATGGGTGAACCCACGGCCATTTACAAAAGTGGCAGTGAGGTGGGAACATTTTTGGGGATCACCATAAATAATATTCGAGTGGGGTTTCTGGCCTTTGCCTTTGGGGTAATTACCAGTATTGGAACAGCCTATATCCTGTTCAGCAATGGAGTGATGTTGGGCGCGTTCATCACCTTTTTTTATACCAAAGGGGTGTTTTTTGAGGCCAACCGACAAATTTGGCTGCATGGTACCATCGAAATTTCGGTGATCATTATTGCCGGATGTGCCGGACTTATTATGGGCAACAGTATCTTATTTCCCAAAACATTTTCAAGAAGGGTTTCCTTTATGAAAGGTGCAAAGGATGGGCTCAAAGTAGTAGTGAGCACCATTCCCTTTTTCATTATTGCCGGGTTTATCGAAGGATTCATTACCCGCTATGCCACCATGCCGGATTGGCTGGCCTTTTTAATCATTGGTGGGTCGCTTTGCCTTATAATTTACTATTATATCATATATCCAATCTTACTAAACCGGTCTTATGAAGGACAAGTACCTAGAACTTAGGATCAATCGCGATTTTGGCGATATTCTCACCGTTTACTTTGATTTTTTAAAGCAGAATATCAAAAAATTTACCAACGTTTTTCTCAGTTATAATGGGGTTTTCTTGATTGGACTTTTGATTACCAGTTATTTGTTGGTTTCGGGTTTTATAGGTTTAATATCTGAGAGTTCTAATTCCTATGGAATCGGCCTAGTTGAAAATAGCGAAGACACTTATTTAACCCTTTTAATAGCAGGAGGCATTCTTTTCGTTGTCATTTTTTTAATGGCCACGGGATTAAATTTCAGTCTCAGTACATCATATATCATAAAATATGTAGAACACAAGGGATTAAAGCTTGATAAAACTGAGATTTGGAACCATACTAAGAGTAAATTTGGAAATACAGTTGTTTTCATTCTACTCTTAATTCCAATTTACTTAGTCCTAGTTATATTTCTAGTAATTGTTTCTTTCATTCCTCTTTTGGGTAATTTAATTCAAATATTCATGACAGCATGGATAGGTGTTTCTTACGTATGCATGATTGATGAAAATAAAGGAGTAACCGAAGCTCTTGGAGAAGGCTGGAACTTGGTCAGTAAAAATTTTTGGAAGTCAATTGGGGCTAACTTCATTCTTTCTTTCTTAAACTTTCTATTGCTTTTTTTATGCATGCTAATCCCCATTATAATCTTATCAGTTTTCACATTTCATGTTGTAGCAAACAATGTTGACATCGGTGCTTCAATTACACCTAATATTATCTATACTGTGGGATTTTGTTTATTGATCATTTTATCCCTGTACGCCCAATGCCTTTCGCAGTTCATCAATGGAATCCTTTTCTATACATTGCATGAGAAAACCTATAACCTCAACACACGTAGTAAAATTGAACAAATAGGACAATCCGAGCAGTGATCCAACGTATTTCAGTCATATTTCTTTTGTTTTGGGCTTCATTATCCACTGCCCAAAACGATACCATTTCAATACCTATTGATGAAGGTTCCACTTTGACCGAACGCCAAATCGATGGGGACCTAAGCCAAAAATACACGGGTGAGGAATTCAATTATGATGTAAAAACCGGGGAATCTGCCAATCTATTGGCACGTTTCATCCGATGGATTTTGAACAGCCTCGGAGAGACTTTTGGTTTGGACATTTCCCCCCAAACATTGCTCATTCTGGAATATACCATCTATGTTCTCATGGGTACCCTTGTCATTTACTTGTTGGTGCGGGTGTTCATCAATGAAAAGTTCAACGCTATTTTTTCCAAAAAAGCGAAGTCTATTGTAGATATTGATTTAGCAGAACAGCATATTGAATCCATAGATTTGGATGCCTTGATGAACGATGCCGTAAAGAACAAAGATTACCGACTTGCGGTACGTTATCAGTTTCTCAAAATCCTGAAACTGCTTTCCCAAAATAATATCATCGATTGGCATTTCGAAAAAACCAATGTGGACTATGAACGTGAAATAAAAGAGGGGAGCCTCCAAACTGAATTCAAAAAGGCATCCTATCTCTACGAGAACATATGGTACGGTGAGCAACCCATTGATGAAAACGGGTATGCCAAAACCAGTTTACGCTTCACCAGTTTGAACAATTTAATACGGCAATGACCATGGACCGGAGATCTAAAATAGTCATTGCGCTTTTTGCCTTGGTTGTGGTGGTGATAATCATCACCGAAATAGCCCGCCCCAAACCCATTAATTGGAGACCCTCTTACACGGCAACGGATAAAATTCCCTTTGGTTGCTATGTGCTTTATAACGAATTGCCCACAATATTCCCTAACAATTCCATTGAAACCGTTGAAAAAAGTGTGTATGACCTTATGGCGGATCGGGATAGTACTGTTGCCTCCAACTATATTTTTATCAACGAATATATTGAGCTGGACGAACAGGAGACCAACCAACTTTTGAATTATGTGGATCAGGGAAACACCGTTTTTATTTCGGCAACAAATTTCGGATGGCCTTTGTTGGACACCTTAAATATTACCCTGGCTTCGGACTACAACCTAAAAGAAGGCACCGCCATCCTTAATTTGACCCATAATAGATTCAATGGCGAGGAATTTAAACTCTCTCGTGGAGTGTTCAACTCCCATTTTACCAGTGTCGACTCAACGAACACCACCATTTTGGGTCATATCACCTATACCAAGGAAAACTTTTTGGAAGAGCAGCCTGAAGTAACCGTTACCAAACCCAATTTCATCAAGACCCAATTTGGAAAAGGACATTTTATCATCAGTAGTACCCCACAGGCCTATTCCAATTTTTATATGCTCAAAGGAAATCAGGACTACGTGGCGCACACCTTTTCGTACCTACAGGACCATGGGCTCCTGTATTGGGACAATTATAAAAAAGCAGGGCGTATTATCATAAATTCACCCATGCGCTTTGTTTTGACGCAGGACGCCTTAAAATGGGCCTATTATCTGGGTGTTTTGGGCATTTTGTTGTTTGTCCTGTTCCGAGGGAAGCGGGAACAACGTATCATACCAGTGATAGAACCCTTAAAAAACTCTTCCGTGGAGTTTGCCCAAGCCGTTGGGTCTTTGTACCATCAAAACAAAGACCACACAGACTTAATCCATAAAAAATTGAACTACTTTTTGGCCTATTTACGGAATCGGTACCATATTGACACCTCCCAACTCGATGAAAAAACCATTCAAGTTTTGGCTTCCAGGGCAGGTAAAGACGTGGGAGAAATCAAAAATTTGATTGAATATATCCTTTCCCTAAAGAACAAAAGTACCCATACGGAACAGGACAGTATAGAATTCAATAAAAGAATAAACGCATTTAAGCAGTAACATATGGAAGAAAACGAACAACAGGAAGACGCTTTGCAATTCAACAGCCGGATTGAACTGACCCAACTGCAGGAGGCCGTTTCGCAAATTAAATCAGAATTGGGAAAAGTAATCATTGGTCAGCAAGATATGATCGAATTGCTCATCGTATCCATATTGGCCAACGGGCATTCGCTCATTGAAGGGGTTCCTGGAGTGGCCAAGACGGTGACCGCCAAATTATTGGCCAAAACCATGAACGTGGATTTTAGTCGAATCCAGTTCACCCCAGATTTAATGCCCAGTGATATTTTGGGAACATCGGTCTTTAATGTCAAAACCTCTGAGTTTGAGTTTAAAAAAGGCCCCCTGTTCTCCAATATCATTTTAATTGATGAGATCAACCGGGCGCCGGCAAAAACACAGGCCGCCCTATTTGAGGCCATGGCGGAGCGGCAAATTACCATGGATGGGACGGAGTATGCCATGCAACCACCCTTTTTGGTGTTTGCCACCCAAAACCCCATTGAGCAAGAAGGCACCTACCGCCTGCCCGAAGCCCAATTGGATCGTTTTCTGTTCAAAATCAATGTGAATTACCCCTCCTTGGAAGAGGAAATACGGATTTTGGAAAGCAAACACGAGCAGAAGACCAAAATTGAAGAAGAATTGATCAACAGCTTGCTTTCCGGCCAACAGATAGCAGACTATCAAAAGATCATCAAGGAAATCATTGTTGAAAAAAACCTGCTCAAATACATCGCCTCCATTGTGGACAACACCCGAACCAATGCCAATCTGTATTTAGGGGCGTCACCAAGGGCATCCATTGCCATCATGGATGCATCAAAGGCTTTGGCCGCCATAAGAGGTCGGGATTTTATTACCCCAGACGATATCAAAAAAGTGGCGGGCCCGGTTTTGGGACATAGGATTATGCTGACCCCGGAACGTGAAATGGAAGGATTGACCTCGCAACAAGTGGTCAATCAAATTGTAGACAGTATAGAAATTCCCAGATAATCCGTGAAGCGACTTTTTAGACCCATATATCTGCAAAAACGGTTTTTCATAGCCTTGACAGTCCTAATTTTGGGCTTTGTTGTCTCGTTTATGGTACCGGTCCTATATGGAGCTATTAAAGTGCTGTTCTTTGTTTTTGTTCTTTTCTTTACTGTTGATGCACTCCTATTGTTTGCTTCCAAGGGAAAAATTGAAGGCAAACGTGTATTGCCGGACAAACTTTCCAATGGTGATGACAATCCCATTCAATTGAAAGTGGCCAACACCTACCTTTTTCCCGTCATAGTGAAACTAATTGATGAGATTCCATTTCAATTTCAAAAACGGGATTTTGGCCTGACCAGCAAGATTTCCAGTGGCGGAAACAAAGTTTATAATTATCAATTACGCCCAACCGAACGGGGAGTATATTCTTTTGGTAGTTTAAATATTTTTGCGGTTTCACCCATTGGCCTTTTGGCCAAAAAATATTTGTTCGATCAAGCGCAGGAAGTACCTGTTTACCCATCCTTCCTACAATTGCAGAAATACGACCTGATTGCTTTCACCAATCGACTTCACGAGTATGGTCTCAAAAAAATCCGGAGGATTGGCCATACCATGGAGTTTGAACAAATCAAGGATTATGTTTTGGGGGACGACATCCGAAACATCAACTGGAAGGCCACGGCCAAACGAGGGCAACTTATGGTGAACCAGTACCAGGATGAAAAATCCCAACCAATCTATTCCGTAATAGACAAGGGCCGGGTTATGAAAATGCCCTTCAATGGGTTGAGTCTATTGGATTATGCTATCAATGCCACTTTGGTCATCAGCAACATCGCCCTCAAAAAACAGGATAAGGCGGGAATGTTCTCCTTTAGCAATAAAATTGAAAATCGGGTGGTGGCCGAGCGGAGAAGCGCCCAAATGAATCTTATTCTGGAGACCCTTTACAATCTGGACACCAATTTTATTGAAAGTGATTTCAGCAGGCTTTATATTGATGTAAAACGGAACCTCAACCAACGGAGTTTGTTGTTGCTGTACACCAATTTTGAAACCTTGGATGCGCTCCATCGGCAGCTCCCCTATTTGGTGGCCATGGCCAAGCAGCATTTGTTGGTGGTCATATTTTTTGAAAATACCGAGCTCAATGAATTTGCGAATCAAAAAGCCAATACAGTACACCAAATCTTTGAACAAACCATAGCGGAAAAGTTCATTTATGAAAAAAGGCTCATTGTAAACGAGTTACGGAAACATGGTATACAGACCATCTTGACCAAACCTGAGGATTTGACCATCAATACCATCAACAAATATTTGGAAATAAAGGCGAGAGGGCTTATTTAATCTTGAAGAAAGCCATAGGAAAGGCCCAATGAATGCAACGACAGGGGTACGGTTTCCAACACCAAGGCCTCGGTGCTCTCTTTCAATTGGAAATTAAAATCATTTTCGCCGTTCTTGGTATAGTTGCCCCGAAGTCTTTTTTTATCCTTTTTTTTGGAAAAGATATCAATAGTAACTCCAACCGTAACACCTCCAAGAACAGTGGCAGCCAGATCATCGTTGTCCCATTGGTTTCCATCTTGGCCAGAGTCGATAGCTTCTTTAGCAACTCCAGCCACTGCACTCCCTGCCACAGAACCTAAAAAGGTCCAGACTCTATTACCTTCCGAGGCTTGCTTGGCAATTCCTGCTCCAGCAAGACCAAAGAGATTCCCGCCCAAAAAATGGAGTGCTTTGTCCCGTTCTACCTGACCGTAGCCATGCAGAGCGAGCACAAAAAAGAGTAGTGTGGGGATTAGTGTTCTCATTGCGCAGGCTAAATGTATGAAAACTTATTGAGTAATTCCCCTATTTTTAAAGGCCCTGCACCTCTTTTTTGGCCAAATTGAACTCTTGCACGAGATTTTGGACAATCTCCGCAGCTGGTTTAATATCATGGATCAACCCCGAAACCTGTCCAATTTCGAGTTCTCCTTCTTCCATATCGCCTTCAAACATGCCTTTTTTGGCCCGTGCCCTACCCAACAAGGTTTTCAACTCCTCAACAGATGCGCCTTTGGCATACGCCTCTTGCACATCTTGATAGAATTTGTTTTTGAGGAGTCGTACCGGTGCCAATTCCTTGAGGGTGAGATGGGTGTCTCCTTCCTTTGCATTTACCACCCATTGTTTAAAGAGCTCATGGGAGGATGCTTCTGGACTGGCCACAAACCGGCTCCCCACCTGAACACCATCGGCACCAAGCACCATGGCCGCCAACATAGCCCTACCCGTGGCAATTCCCCCTGCCGCTATCAATGGAATATTGATTTTCTCTTTTACTGATGGGATAAGCACCATAGTCGTGGTCTCATCCCTTCCATTATGCCCACCCGCTTCAAAACCTTCAGCCACAATGGCATCCACTCCAGCTTCGTGGGCTTTCAACGCAAACTTTACACTGCTCACTACATGAACCACGGTGATGCCCTTTTCTTTAAGAAAAGGGGTCCAGGTTTTAGGGTTTCCTGCCGACGTGAACACAATCTTGACCTTTTGGTCGACAATAATCTGCATCAACCGGTCAATATCTGGATATAGCATGGGAACGTTCACCCCAAAAGGTTTATCCGTGGCTTTTTTACATTTTTCAATGTGTTCTTCAAGGACTTCAGGGTACATACTACCTGCACCCAATAATCCCAATCCGCCCGCATTGGAAACAGCCGACGCCAAACGCCAACCACTGGCCCAGACCATTCCAGCTTGAATGATGGGGTATTCTATTCCAAAAAGTCGCGTGATTCTGTTGTGCACTTGAGTTAGGCAGTTTCCTTTATGGTTTAATATACTTGAAAAAGTAACAAAAAGAAAATAGTAATAAATTTTACAAGGCTAAAACATAGCTTCAAATTCTTCCTGTTTCTTTATCAGTTCAATTACCTCATCTTTATTTTTATCCAGCAGAATGGTACTGTAGTTCAAAAAGTTCTTCGGGAAACTTTCTTTTTATAAGGCTTAATATTTCATTTTGCCAATATAGATGTTCCAAATCCTCAATCTTAAGTTTAGAGTAACGTTTCCTTGATTTTGGATACTTTGCCCAAGAACCTTTATAATCGTTATAAAGTTGGTAAGCAATTAAATTTGAAACATCCCTTAAAACATTAATAGGTATTCTTCCATTTGAACGAATGTTAAAATAAGAATAGATTTTATTTTTAAATCGCTTTTGGGATTCAACTCCATATATTCCAAAAAACTGACAGAAATTCATAACAACTACGAAATTACCCCAGACCCCACCAGTTCATCCTCTATGTACCAGGCCACAAACTGCCCTTCGGTGATGGCGGATTGCTTTTCCTTGAAGTCCACATAAAGTCCATTCTCTATTTTATAGAGCGTTGCGGGCTGCAAGGGTTGTCTATATCTAATTCGTGCCATAACTTCAAGGGTTCCATCTACTTGTAAGGCCAAATCAGGACGTACCCAATGCAACTCATCCTCATTCACAAAAAGGGTATGGCGGTACAATCCGGGATGCAATTTCCCCTGTCCGGTGTAGATAATGTTTTTCTCCACATCGGTATCAATAACGAACAAAGGTTCCTTGGTGCCCCCCACATTGAGTCCCTTACGCTGACCAATGGTAAAATAATGAGCACCTTGATGTTCGCCCACCACTTTTCCATCAGCTTCTGAATACAGCGGTTTTTCCGCATTGAAAGCCAATTCTTCCCGTTTATTCTGAAAAGCGGGAACCGTAACCGAAAATTGTGAGGCATCCGTTGGCACTTCCACAATGACCCCTTTTTTGGGACTCAACTTTTGCTGCAAAAATTCAGGCAAGTGAACTTTGCCCACAAAACAAAGTCCTTGGGAATCCTTTTTATCCGCTGTGATCAAATCATTTTCGGCAGCAATCTTTCGTACCTCGGGCTTGGTCAACCCACCAATAGGAAACAGCGCTTTTGAAAGCTGCTCTTGTGATAATTGACACAGAAAATAGGATTGGTCCTTGTTTTTGTCCACCCCGGCCAAAAGTTGGTAGGTTTCGGTACCATCTGCATTTTTGATGGTTCCCTTTCGGCAATAATGACCGGTGGCCACATAATCTGCACCTAATTGTAGGGCAATTTTTAGGAACACATCAAATTTTATCTCACGATTGCAGAGTACATCGGGGTTGGGCGTTCTTCCTTTTTCATATTCACTGAACATATAGTCCACAATGCGCTCTTTGTATTCAGCGCTCAAATCCACAGTTTGGAAGGGAATTCCGAGCTTTTCGGCCACAATCAGGGCGTCATTGCTATCCTCTACCCAGGGGCATTCTTCGGAAATAATTACGGAATCATCCACCCAATTCTTCATGAAAAGGCCAATCACCTCGTACCCCTGCTCTTTTAAAAGATAGGCGGTAACGCTTGAATCCACACCTCCAGAAAGTCCTACAACAACCTTTTTCATTGTTCCTGATTATGGGCACAAAAATACAAAATAGTCTTCAGTGATGGTATGCAGTCCATAGTTTAGGCTCTGCCTTACAGCGTTGGGTAAATATCTAAAAAGGTGTTTTGAAAAGTTTTTGCAGCCCTTTTATCGATAGGAATTACCGTTCATCGATGTCACATCAAAAGAGGTTCATTTACCATACAAAAACCCCTGCTTTGACAACTATTAATTTTTTTACCAACCATAATGCCGCATCTTTGAAGTCCCAAATCTTTCCAAACTATACCTACAATTGGAAAACTCCCCCAAGAAAACTTGAGGGAGTTTTTTGTTTTAAGCAACCTTAAAAAGTTTCTGTTATCGCTTACCGATTTTCTTCTGCTCTTCGGCCTGTTCCATCATTTCGCGCATCTTACGTTGGAACTTGTTCTCCTTTTTCGGTTTTTTCTTGTTTTCTTGGATTTGGGCATGAATTTTATCCTCATCCAAAATGTAGTTCTTTATGGCCAACATGATGAAGATGGTAATGAGGTTGGAAACAAAGTAATACAAACTCAAACCACTCGCATAGTTGTTAAAGAAGAACAACATCATTATGGGCGATAGGTACATGATGAACTTCATGTTGGGCATACCGGGCTGTTGTTGCATCTGCATGCTCTGTCCCGTGGTCATCATCATGTAAAAGAAGATGGCCACCGATGCCAAAATTGGGAACAAACTCACATGGTCCCCATAAAAAGGAATCGTAAAGGGAAGTTCAAAAATGGTATCGTACGAAGATAGATCTTCCGCCCACAAAAAGGATTTTTGTCGTAATGAGAACGAGGTTGGGAAGAACATGAAAAGCGCATAGAAAATTGGCAACTGCAACAAGGCCGGGATACAACCGCTCATGGGACTCACCCCTGCTTTGTTGTACAGCTTCATGGTCTCCTGCTGCTTTTTCATGGCATTGTCCTTGTATTTCTCGTTGATTTCTGTAATCTCAGGCTTCAATACCTTCATCTTGGCCTGTGAGAGATACGACTTGTATGTCACCGGAGATAGCACCAAACGCACAATAATGGTCATCACAATAATGGCGATACCGAACGGCAGGAACGAGCTTAAAAATCCAAAGAACGGAGTGAATACATAACGGTTGATCCATCCGAAGATGCCCCATCCAAAAGGGATGGATTCCACAATGCCCAAATCTTTGTAATCATCCAATACCTTAACATCGGTTGGGCCATAATACCAATGCATATTTTGGGAAAGCTCCCCGCCTTGAAGCTCCAAGGGAGCCTTGGTGCTATATGCTTTGGTGAACAAGACATCCTTGCTCTCTTCTTCCACTAAATTCTTGGAGCTCAATTGAGCTGTTTTAAAGTGGTCATCTGTTGCGAGAATAGTGCTAAAAAAGTGCTGACGGTACGACAACCATTTTACATCTTCCTCGGTCTCTTCATCCAAATCACTTCCTTCTGACAGCTTACTGATTTTATCATCTTCGTGGTTGTACGTCAAACGGGTATACCTATTTTCATACTGAACACTTTGATCCTGACGAATGGCCTTGAGGTCCCAGGTCAACTCAATAGGTCGGGTACTATTGATAACGCCATTCAATCCTTGGGAGCGAATCGTAAAATCCACCAAATAATCATTCGGTTTCATTTCGTAGCGGTACTCCAAAAACTGGTTATTGGCCACTCTGGCCTTCAGTGAAAGCACCTGATTGTCACCATTTTTGGTCAATGATGGCTCAAAATACAGATCAGCTGTACTGAGGACCCTATTATCATTGGTCGAGAAATTTATAGCAAAGTTGGCATTGCCATCCTTCACCAAATAGACTGGAACGGAATCATGGGTGACATAATCCTTCATTTTGGCCTCCACAATTTGTCCGCCTTTGTTGGAAACCTCCAAATACAGTACCTCATTCTCCAATTTGGTGGTTCCATCGGAAGCTTGGGTAAAACCAAAGGCCCCAACGGCACTTTTGTAATCGGCCACTGCTGTGGAATCCTGTAAGTTAATGGGTTGTGATTGGTTTATTGGAGCGGTCTCGACTTCTTTTTCAGCTTCCTTAGCCGCAGCCTCAACTTGTTCTTGTTCTGCTTTTTGCGCCTCCAACTCTTCTGGGGTGGGCTGATTTTGGTAAAACATAAAGATGAGTATCCCAAAAATCAGTACAAATCCAATAATGGAATTGATATCCAGCTTCTTCTCTTCCATGAAAATTATTTAGTAGAAATCTTTTATCGGTATTTCAGGTGGCAAATATATGTCCAAAACCGCAGTTTATGCCAAACTGGCATTCTTTTGTTGCTGTTTCTGCACCAAAACTGCTTTTACAAACCCCACAAACAAAGGATGTGGACTGGCCACGGTACTTCTATATTCTGGGTGGTATTGCACACCAATGAACCACGGATGGGATGGAATCTCAATCACTTCCACCAATCCAGTCTTTGGGTTAAACCCTGTGGGAACCAACCCAGCTTCTTCCATTTTCTGCTTGTATTCATTGTTGAATTCAAAACGGTGACGGTGGCGCTCTGCAATATCTGTAGCTCCATAAACTTTTTGCACCAAACTGCCTTCACTTAAATGACAGTCCCAAGCACCTAAACGCATGGTACCTCCCATATCGGTGATGGATTTTTGTTCTTCCATCAAACTAATCACAGGATGGGGAGTGTCTTTGTCCATTTCGGTGGAATTGGCACCCTCCAAGCCCAAAACATTTCGGGCAAATTCAATTACAGCCATTTGCATTCCCAGACAAATCCCCAAAAATGGAATATCGTTCTCACGGGCATATTGAACGGCCTTTACCTTGCCTTCAATGCCACGTTCCCCAAAACCCGGGGCCACCAAAATTCCGTCCAAGCCCATCAATTTCTTATCGATATTCTTGGGAGTAAGGTGCTCCGAATGAATGGAACGTACCTCTACTTCAACTTCATTGGCCGCTCCGGCATGGATAAAGGATTCTTGTATGGATTTATAGGAATCTGGAAGTTCCACATATTTTCCAATCAAGCCAATGGTGACTTTGTTCTTTGGATTTTTGTGTTGTTTTAAAAACTCTTTCCATTGGTCCAAATTGGGCTCGGTATCATTGGGAAGAGCTAACTTTTCCAAGGCAACGGTGTCCAGACCTTCTTCTTGCATTAAAATCGGCACATCATATATTGTGGAAGCATCAATGGATTGGATGACGGCCTCTTTCTTCACATTACAAAACAGGGCCAGCTTTTCCTTGATATCATCCGAAATTTCATGTTCGGTACGGCAGACCAAAATATCGGCCTTTATACCACTTTCCATCAATGTTTTCACAGAGTGCTGGGTAGGTTTGGTCTTCAACTCGCCTGCAGCGGATAAAAACGGAACCAAAGTAAGGTGTATCACAATACCGTTGTGTTCGCCCAATTCCCAAAGCAATTGACGAACGGATTCAATATACGGTAGTGACTCAATGTCACCCACAGTACCGCCAATTTCGGTGATAACGATGTCATATTCACCACTTTTTCCCAAATTTTGGATGCGCTCCTTGATTTCGTTGGTAATATGGGGCACCACCTGAACGGTTTTCCCCAAAAACTCACCACGACGTTCCTTTTCAATAACACTTTGGTAAATTCTACCCGTGGTCACATTATTGGCCTGTGAGGTACGAACGTTTAAAAAACGCTCATAGTGACCCAAATCCAAATCGGTTTCGGCACCGTCATCGGTCACATAACACTCGCCATGTTCGTATGGATTCAGCGTTCCGGGATCAACATTGATGTAGGGATCTAATTTTTGTATGGTGGTGCGGTAACCCCTGGCTTGCAGCAGTTTAGCCAAGGATGCGGCGATGATTCCTTTCCCCAATGACGAGGTTACGCCTCCCGTAACGAAAATGTACTTGGTCTGTGACATATTGATCTCTCTATTACGGGGCGTAAAGTTACTAATTGCCGCGCAAAAATTAGGAGGATTCTCTTGGAAATTCTTTTTGAAGTTTTCTTATAAGCGGTTCCAGACCTTCATCTTTAATGGTAAGCATGGTGTTCAGGTAGTTGCCGAGTTTCCCCTCGGGAAAACCTTTTTGCCTAAACCAGACCAGATACGGCATGGGCAAATCCACCAAATAACGCCCTTTATATTTGCCAAAAGGCATTTTATAATGTGCCAGTTCCAAAAGTTGTTTCGAGTTGGGTTGCATTTCCATTTGTAGGTCTAAAGTACTATCTTTCGGGGAACAATCTATTCCCAAAATGAAACGAAGAAATTTTATTGCCACGGCTGCTGCGGGTTCCGCCGGTTTGGCATCGGTATCTGGCTTTGCACAGGACAAAGAAGTACATAAAGAGTTTAAACTGAAAAACAACATCAACCACAGTGTGTGCGAATGGTGTTTTAACGATATTCCCTTTGAGGAGTTTTTGCAGACCTTGAACGAATTGGGCGTAAAGTCCATTGACCTAGTGGGACCAGATAGATGGCACATCTTAAAAAAATATGACATTCATTGCTCCATGTGCAATGGGGCAGAAATCAATTTGGAAGATGGATGGAACAACCCCAAGTTCCATGAGCAACTTATCAAGAATTACACAGAAATCATTCCGAAAGTAGCGGAAGCAGGGTATACCAACCTGATTTGCTTTAGTGGCAACCGTAGGGGCATGAACGATTATGTGGGATTGCAAAACTGTGTGGACGGGCTTTCCAAGATCATGCCTTTGGCCGAAAAACACGGGGTGGTCATTCAAATGGAGCTTTTTAACCAGCAAAACCACCCCGATTATATGTGCGACAGCTCGCTTTGGGGCGTGGAGCTTTGCAAGCATTTGGGCAGCGAAAACTTTAAATTGTTGTTTGATATCTACCACATGCAGATTCAGGAAGGGGACATTATTCGAAGTATACAGAACTACCACCCCTATTTTGGACATTACCATACCGCAGGGGTTCCGGGCCGACATGAGATTGACGAAACCCAAGAACTGTACTATCCTGCCATTATGAAAGCTATTTTAGACACGGGCTTTACCGGACATGTGGCCCAAGAGTTTATTGTGACCTGGGATGATAAGATTGCTGCCTTAAAAGATGGGTTTATGCGGTGTGATGTTTAAATGTAGCCAGTATGATACTACTGATCGTTAAAGTAAAGAGCGCCTTATCTGAAGAAGAGCTGTTGCGAAGAGCCAAGGAGCGTGAACCCCAGTTCAAGGCTTTTCCTGGGCTTGTGCAAAAATATTACGTAAAACGAGGTGAGGGATTATACAGTGGCATCTATATTTGGGAATCTGGGGAAGCGTTGATGGCCTATAAGGAATCTGATTTGGCCAAAAGCATACCCCGCCTATGAAATGTCAGAGCCGCCTGAAATTGAGGTGATGGATTTGCTGTTTCAGTTGAGGGAGTGATTTTATGAAAATACCACTTAAAATTCTACTTAGCGTTCCATCAATTTTATCAGTCCTTGTTGTTCTCTACAATTTCTTTTCTGATCTAGGAGGAGAAGAATATGAAATGCTTTTTAATTTTATGATAGCTCTTCAAGTTGTCTATTTAATTACACTGGTCTACATATTGATGACATTATGGAAAGATTCATCAAAAACAAAGTCAACTAAATGGACATGGACAATTCTAATGATTTTATGTATGCAACCCATAACCACCCTGGTTTACCTCTGGGCGGTTGAACCCAAAAGTGGAATTTGATTTATTAAGATTGAGGGATTTAAATGAATGAAAAGGAAGATTATTTTAGAATCCACCGCAACGGTCAAATACATACTTTAAGTGACCGGATTCCCTTCAGATGGAAGGAACTCTTACTTTTCTCATCAGCTTCAATTTTGTTTCTCATTTTTTGGCTAAGTTGGTTTGCTGCTATTTATGTAGCCATTCTGACCACAATCGTCTACGTATTTTACAGATTTGCCGCTTGGATTTACTACTTGGAGATTCAAATTGATGTAAGGAATGGCAAAATTACCAAACTGAAAAAACTCCTTAATAAGGTACAAAAGGTGGAATTGATTACTGATAAGTTCAATCCAAATCGATTTGAATATATTGAGCTATCCCGGAGCGGAAAAACGAAGTACCTTTTGAATTATAGAACTCATAAGAATAATGAACTATTGATTTTAAAAAACAAGAGAGACAAAGAAATAGTGGAAAACTATATCAAAGAACATATTGGCTCTCAGATTAATTAGTTTGAACTTTTTCTTATTCTCAGCACCACCGTTAATTTTCTCAGCGCCGTAGCCACTTCCTGCAACTCCACCCGAGAAAAGGTGTCCTCTTCCACATAAAACAACATTTCTATGGCCAAATCTAGCCAATTGGCCAAAGTTTCGGCTGAGCCGTATTGGTCTCTTATAAGTTCTCGTAATTCGTTTTCTTTTATCATGGTTGGATATTTCTTGGTCTTGAAGCAAGTTGGTCAATTTTGTTTGATTCTGTAGCCCGATATATCGGACACTGAAGAATTATTTTAACCCTTCATTTCCAAATAGAAATCCAAATCTTTAAATTGGCTTTTACCTTAAAACGATACTGATAATAATTTTTGAATGACTTTAGATTCCCAACACTATTTCAACACCTATCTAAAAGAATTTAGTCATGCCAATGCTGCCGAAATCGATTTTATTCGTCCCCACCTTACCCTAAAGGAAATCAAAAAAGGAGATTTTTATTTAAAAAATGGGGAGGTACAGACCCAGATGGGCTACGTTTGTGCTGGGCTCCTGCGGCGGTATTACATTAATGAAAAAGGTAACGAAATAACCACAGGATTTACCAAAGAGAACGAATACGTTACGGATTATCCTGCGTTTATCCGGCAAAAGCCCACCAAGTATTTTCTGAAATGCCTTGAACCGTGCATCATCATTAATTTACCGTATAACATCATCCAAGAAAGCTATAAAAAGTCCAAGAACAGTGAAATGCAGGGACGTCTTATCGCAGAAAGTGTACTCACTATTTTAAGTGACCGTGTGGAAAGTTTCTTGTTCCTAACTGCCGAAGAACGGTACCTGAACTTCATTTCGGAAAACCCAGACCTTATGAACCGCATCAGCTTAACCCATTTGTCTTCATTTCTCGGTATTGAGCGGCAATCTTTAAGTCGAATCCGGAAAAGAATCGCTGAAAACTGATTTTGTCACATAGGTGACAGCCCCAACTGAGGGGATAGGCCCATATTTGCAGCATGATACATCAAAAAACAAAACATACTCCGCATCAAATCATCACATGGGCCTGTTTTTCCCTGTTCCTTTTTATGGGACCACTGGTCAACGCCCAAACTCCGAATCCTGCCAGTTCAGTGCATAAAGTCATTCAAAATCAAACTAATGCCATTTTTGATAGCTTGGTGGCCATCCGAAGGGATTTTCACAAACATCCTGAAACGGGTGGTCATGAAAAACGGACCGCGGCATTCATTACAAAGTATTTAAAAAATCTTGGGTTTGAAGTGAAATCCGGTATTGGTGGCTATGGGGTAGTCGGAATCCTAAAGGGAAACCCAAACGGTAAAAAAATAGCCTGGCGTGCAGATATTGATGCCATGCTATGGGATACTCCAGAGACTGCTGAATTTGCATCAGTCAACAAAGGGGTACGGCATATTTGCGGTCATGATGTGCATACCACCATTGCTTTGGGAATGGCCAATGTACTGGCTAATCAGAAAGAACAGCTGAACGGAACGGTGTATCTTATTTTTCAACCTTCTGAAGAAAATTACCAAGGTGCTAGGAACATGATTGCAGATGAATTGTTCAGCCTAATCTCACCCGATGAGATGTATGCCGCACACATTTCACCCATGCCTGCCGGACTGGTGGCTTCAAAACCTGGATATTTGTATGCCGACTATAAGCAAATCAATATTTCCTTTAAAAAAAATCAAGAGCAAGATTCCATCGTTGCATTTACCAAGGATTTATTGTTGAAGCTACAAAATGTTGCCCCAGACGGTAAATTTTGGAACACCCAAAACCTGATGGACCCGAATATTGGCATTGGTAATCCCAACACCATTTTCAAAGATTACACCACCGTAAGCAACAAAATTAAAGTTGAAGAGAAAGACAAATCCATTACAATACGAGCCTTTGTAAGTGCGAGCAGCAAGTACAGAATGGAATCCATTCCCGAATTGCTTCGGCAACAAATAGCAAAATCAAAGTATGTTGACGATTTGATTGATATTATTTATGCCTCGGAAATTTTTACCTACTCGCCCGAAAGAGGAAACATTAACAATGACGGGGCATTGACAACCAAAGCCCTAAAAACCATTTCCGGAATTTATGGCGCATCGAGTGCTATTCCATTGTACGGTGCCATTCCCGATGGTCGTGGGGATGACTTTGCCTATTTTCAACAGGAAATACCGGGCACTTACTTCTTACTAGGGGGGTCAAATTTTGAAAAAGGAATCATTGCCATGCCGCATTCAAATAATTTTAGAGTTGATGAAAGCTGCATTAAAACTGGTGTGAACTACTTTTCTTCCCTGATTTTAGAACGCGTGAACAATTAAAAAGTCCACCTTTTACCAAATACTTCCCAAAAAAATCTGTAACAAAAAGTGAGCTTGTTCGTTGAGCATGCAGAGAACAACATACAAACCCATGAGATTACAATTTTTAATCCTTTTTTTCTGTTTAGTATCGTTCAATTGCTTTGGGCAATTCACTGCAAAATTCTCTAAAGAAGCCGTATTGGACGATTTAAAAACCTTACGAGAATCCTTGGAAGATGCTCACTACAATCTTTATGCGTACACTCCAAAAAAAGAGTTTGATGCTACTTATACTAACATAAAAAACTCCATTCAAAAAGACTCCTTCAGCTTGTTGGAGGCCACCAGTATTTTTCAGCGACTGATTTCCGTAGTGAACAATGGGCATACCGAGATTGACTTCCCAGGACAATCCTATGGAACTTATGCCTATGTAGGAGGAACTATTTTTCCTTTGGAAATTGCGTTTGAAAATGGAAAATCCTTAGTGCGAAAGAATTTTTCTGATGACAAGAGTATTCCAATAGGGGCTGAAATTCTAAGTATAAATGGAAGCTCCATGGCAGAAATCCTATCGAAAATATATCCGCAGGTATCCGCAGAACGCCCCTATTTTAAAAATGTAAAAATCGAATTATACTCCTTCCCCAGATATTATTGGCAGATTTTTGGAAAACAGGATGATTTTGTGGTTGAAATTCAAACAAATGAAAGTATCACAAAACATGCTTTTAAAGCGGTAACCGTAATCGATGGTTATGAAATGAAGCGGAATGAGGTGGCAAATGCCAAAATGGAACTCAAATTCCTGCTAAATTCAGTCTACCTGAACCCTGGGAACTTTAGTGGTGATGAAGAAAAGTACCAACAATTTATCGATTCGGCTTTTGTGGTCATCAAGGAACGACAAAGTAAAAATTTGATCGTAGACCTGAGGAACAATCTTGGTGGGAATAATTCATTCAGTGATTATTTGGTTTCTTATTTTGCCGATAAACCTTTTACATGGAATTCCAGTTTTACCCTGAAGACAAGCAAGTTCCTTAAAAATCATGTACGGCAGCATAATGATACCACATCGGTATTTTTTCAAAAAATTCTTTCCCATGAAGATGGGGAAGTCTACCCCTACACTTTTGATGCCTATCAACCCCAGCCACAACCCAAACGATTTAAGGGCGAAGTATATGTGTTGATCAATAGACAATCGCACTCCCAAGCTGCCGTAACCGCGGCCCAAATCCAAGATTACAAATTCGGTACCCTTGTTGGGGAAGAAACAGGCGATTACCCCTCGTTATATGCTTCGCAGTTTCAATATACGCTTCCCAACACTGGCATTCCTGTTAAAGTATCCAAAGGCTATATTGTACGGGTCAATGGAAGCACCAAAGAAGAAGGAGTAATTCCCGATGTGTATATTCAAGACCATTTACTGGATGAAAAGGATGAGATTTTGGAAGGTTTATTGGAGAAAATCGGAGGTTAAATAGCCTCCTTTTTCCATAAAACCCAAGTTTTATCCAAACCAAAGTTTATGCATATCGTATCTTTAAAGAGAACAGTGAATACGAAATCCATTTTTGTTTCACTGAGTAGAATTTAAAATCATACGAATACAATTTGCATGCTCAATTCCATAAATCCATATACCCTAAAAGAAGTTTACAGCGTAGCAGAATTTTCATCGGAACAGGTCAATAACGCCATTGACAGGGCTGATTCTTGTTTTACCACATGGAGAAAACGTTCTTTTGCCGAAAGAAGCACATTACTATTGGCCGCCGCAAAGGAGCTCAAACAAAACAAAAGCGAGTATGCAGCTGATATTACCTTGGAAATGGGAAAGCCCATAAGCCAGTCCATCGCGGAGGTTGAAAAATGTGCCTGGGCGTGTGAATTTTATGCCGAAAATGCGGAACAACAATTGGCTAACAAGCCCATACAAACTGATGCGCGGGAAAGTTATGTGAGCTATGAGCCCTTGGGGGCTGTTTTGGCGGTAATGCCTTGGAACTACCCTTTTTGGCAGGTATTTCGGTTTGCTGCCCCAGCCTTAATGGCCGGGAATGTCGGTCTGCTGAAGCATGCTAGTAATGTGATGAAAAGTGCTGCCAATATTGAAAAAGTTTTTCAGCGGGCCGGTTTTCCCGAAGGATGTTTTACCAATCTTCCCATTAGCAGTGGAAAGGTTGAGGACATCATAAAGAACAAAAAAATAAAAGCGGTGACTCTAACCGGAAGTAAGCCCGCTGGAAGTGCTGTGGCTTCTGTTGCTGGAAGTAAAATCAAAAAATCGGTTTTGGAATTGGGTGGTAGTAACGCACTTGTGGTATTTCCCGACTGCAATGTGGAAGAAACTCTCAAAACTTGCGTTCAAGCGCGTTTTCAGAATACGGGACAAAGTTGCATTGCGGGCAAGCGATTGTTGTTGCATACATCCATTGCTAAAGAATTTATGGAAAAGTTCTTGTCAGCTGTTCATAATCTTAAAAGTGGAGACCCCATGGATTCAGACACCTACATTGGTCCCATGGCACGGGTAGACCTTGCTGAAGAACTTGAACAGCAATTGCAAGAATCTGTGGAACAGGGGGCAAAAATCCTGTTAGGAGGAAATCGAAAAAATGCCCATTTTGAACCGACGGTTGTGGGCAATGTAACACCGGGTATGACCATTTTCAAGGAAGAAACCTTCGGTCCCTTGATTGGCATCACTGTTTTTGAAACAGCAGAAGAAGCCGTTAACTTGGTTAACCAAAGTGATTTTGGATTAGGCGTCTCCCTTTTTACAAAAAATATTGAAATGGCAAAAGAACTGATTCCGCAATTTGAGGATGGCGCTGTATTTGTAAATGAACTGGTAAAAAGTGACCCTCGATTGCCTTTTGGAGGCACCAAAATTTCAGGGTATGGTCGGGAATTATCGGCAGACGGCATTCAGGAATTTGTGAATAAGAAGACGGTCTACATTCACTAGTGCCCGAAAGACTTCGCTACTCTTGTCCTTCTTGCAGTGCCTTTGCAATTTTTTGGTTCCACTCCAATTGCTTTTCCCGGTTTCGCGAGAAATTGGTCTCCCAATCGTATTGATCTTGATAGTCTTGGAGCTCTTGCAATATTTCTTTGTAGATTTTTCGGATTTCAGCTTTTACATCATCAGAAAAAGAAGTGCGTTCCAATCGGTCCCGCATTTTTCGAGCGAAGAGTTCCGAAATATCAAAATGAAGCTGCTCATGGCTCAAGGTATTCTCATCACAAAGGGTAGGTCTATACCAAGATTCATTGGGATAGAAATAGGCGTTAACCTCATAATCCAAATGAACTTCATGGTGCAATAAATTTGCCGAATAGGTATAGCTGATGCCACTGGCTGTTGTGGCAGCCGGCTCTGCTGCGGGAGGCACTTTTCCTTTAAAATCAGCCCAAGTGAGCCGAATATTGGGATTCCATGGGACACCTTCCTCGATTTCCTGCGCAACACCCAAAAAACCAAGAAACACAAAACATCCTATGGCGATTATTTTACCCAATGAAAATCGATTACTCTTTCAATATCTGGATGCAAGCTGTACTCCACAGGACAGGTTCTTGCCGTATTCTCCAAAATCTTTCGGTGTTTTTCAGAAACTTCTTTTGGAAGTTCCAACTTCACCTCAATTTTGGCGATTCGTCTTGGATCAGCGGCCATGTGCTTGGTCACTTCGGCAGTGGAGCCGTTTAAGTCCACCTCCAAATTTCCAGCCTTTATGCCCATTGTGGTCAACATACAATTGGCCAGCCCCGTGGCCACGGTATCGGTAGGCGAAAAGGCCTCACCCTTGCCATTATTGTCGATGGGCGCATCGGTAATGTACTCGTTTCCTGATCGAATATGCACACAGGTAGTGCGCAAATTCCCGTTATAGGTTACTTTTGAGGTCATCCAATTTTACTTCTTTAATTTCCAAATTATCATACTCCATTATGTAGCATGCCCTGTTGAAATAGCCAGAGGTCCAATTGTTGAAGTAATCAAAACTGTTTCCGGTGTATTCGGTCAGGCCGATGATTTTGGAGGTTTCAAATAGATTGTTCTTGTGGGCCAGTTTCAACAAGACATCAAAGGTCACATCAAACCCTCGTACCGCATAACGATCAGGCTTTAATCCATTGAATTTTTTCTGATATGCCCTTACAAAAGAGTCATTCCCCGCCTCTCTATTCAAAGAAGGATAGGTAAAACGCAAGTTGGATAGATGCGTGCTGGAAACAGCATCATCCTCAAACGCATTATTATAACTTGTTGTGAACATGCGAACGTTGATTTGGGTCTCTTTTTCAGAAGTGAGGCTGGCGGTGTTGGCTGAATTCAAAATTGAAGTAACACTTGCCACCATATTGGGTTGATCGGTTTCCAAGAACACCCAATTTTCCTTGTCTTCGGAAAGTTGAATCAAAAATTCATCCAAATGGAGAGATTTATTATCGATGACCTTTGCAATTTGAGCCGCAGGAAATTTACTTAAAATGGAATCATGGGCCACTTGATGGGTAGAATCGGCTATAATGATCACATTTTCATCCGTATAGATTTTTTCCATATAGGAAAGCATTTTATCTCGAAGCACTTCTTCCCGGGGCACCGAAAAGAACACATTGGAATGGCCGAATTGACTATCCGAAGAAATGGGAGCGATCACAGGAATATTTTTTGATGCCGCTTGCACCGCAACCTCGTTCAAGGCACCAGAGGCCACTGGACCAATAATGGCCTTTACGCCCTGCAAGTTTTCCCTAAAAAGGATTTCCTTCACCTTGGCCTGGCTCAACTCCGTATCATAGGTCTTTACATCAACGGAAACGCCCAACTTTTTAATGGAATCCAAAGCCACCAGTGCTCCTGAATAAAACCCAAGACTAAGGGTTAAATCCCTTCTGGTCTTGATTTGGCTTTCGGTTTTTTCCTTGTCATTTACATTAACTCGATCTAACCGAAAAGGTAACATGAACACCACCTTGGGCCTATTCTCCACATTTATGCTGTCCAACAAGTTTATTTTATCCAACACCAAGGCATTCTTTACTTCGAGCACCTCAGCCTTTTCCTTTGGAAGTTTAAGTACCATTCCTGCCTTGAGCCCATTCTCCAACGCAGGGTTCAATCGGAATAGTTCTTCACGGGTCATTTTAAGATTTTGGGTAAGCCTAAAGATATTTTGTTTGGGTTTAACCTCGTAAAAAATGTAGTTGTCCGTATTTACAACTCCCGCTTTATCCTGTTTTTTAGGAAGACGGATGACCATGCCCTCTTTTAAACCACCCTGTTCCATAATTTCAGGGTTCAACCTTACAATGGAATCGGAAGGGATACCATATTCCCTGCCCAAGCTGTACAAGGTCATTTTAGGTGGTACGGTATACGAAGTGAAAATCTCAACTTTTTGTTCCTTAAGGCTATCGCCTTTGGGTCTGGGTAATTTTAATTCATGCCCTGCGGCCAGGTAATTGGATGTTTTGCTCAAATCTGGATTAAGCACGAGAAGACTGTCCACTGTGATACCGTACTTGTGAGCAATGCTCCATCGGGTTTCCTTGGGCTGAACGATGTACGTCTCAAAATCCAATTCTCGCTCCTCATTTGGGTCTATCTCTGGATATTTTGGAACCTGCAATACCATTCCCTTTTTCAACGGTTCTGAATACAACTGCGTGTTGTAACGTTTCAGTTGTTCTTCGTTTATCTCATATTTTTGGGTAAGTCCAAAGAGCGTTTCTTTTCTTCGTACTCGGTGCCTTGTAAATCCGATGGGTTTTGGTTCTTGCTGAACTTCCTCTTTGGGTTTTTCTTTTTCAACCGTAACCGAACCGCTCAAAGGAATGATCAAAATGGTGTTTTCCTTTACATCCGCAGCACTTTTGATTTCCTTATTGGCCTGAAGGATACTATACGGTGTAACCCGATACTGCTGTGAAATACTCTGAAGGGTCTCCCCTTCCTTTACAGCATGTGTTTCATACTTGTTCTGTGCAGAAACCGAGATTGAGGCCAACAAAAAGACCACAAAACCCAGTTGTAAAAAATATTTTTTCATTCCCATTCTATAGTTGCTGGTGGCTTTGAGCTAATGTCATACACTACTCTATTAACGCCTTTGACCTTATTTATTATATCATTGGAGGTCTTTTGTAGAAATTCATACGGCAGATTTACCCAATCTGCTGTCATTCCATCCGTACTTTCAACCGCACGGAGTGCCACGCACTTTTCATACGTGCGCTCATCTCCCATGACCCCTACACTATCTACGGGCAAAAGCATGGCTCCGGCCTGCCAGACCTTGTCATAAAGTCCCCATTTTTTTAATCCATCAATAAAAATGGCATCCACTTCTTGTAAAATGGCCACTTTTTCTGCGGTAATATCTCCTAAGATACGGATTCCCAAACCAGGTCCCGGAAAAGGGTGTCTCCCCAAAATAAAATCTTCCATTCCCATGCTGGCTCCTACTCTTCGCACTTCATCCTTGAACAACATTTTTAGGGGTTCCACAATTTTTAGTTTCATGTAATCTGGCAATCCACCAACATTATGGTGGCTTTTAATCACTGCCGATGGCCCTCCACTGGCCGAAACCGATTCAATCCTGTCCGGATAAATGGTGCCTTGGGCCAACCATTTCGCATTTTCCACTTTATGGGCCTCATCGTCAAAAACATCAATAAAAATGCCTCCAATAATTTTTCGTTTCTTTTCTGGATCAGATTCACCTTTTAAGGCATCCAAAAAACGTGCCGAAGCATCCACACCCTTCACATTGAGCCCCATGTGCTTGTATTGGTCGAGCACACTATCAAACTCATTTTTGCGGAGCAGACCATTGTTCACAAAAATGCAATGCAGGTGTTTTCCAATGGCCTTGTGCAGCAACATGGCCGCCACGCTGGAATCCACACCCCCTGAGAGACCCAAAATTACTTTATCATCACCAATCTGCTTTTTGAGTTCCTCCACAGTGGTCTCCACAAAGGCATCTGGAGTCCAGTCTTGTTTCAGACCTGCTATTTTAACCAAAAAGTTTTCCAACAGTTTTTTTCCATCGGTGGTATGGTACACCTCAGGATGAAACTGGATGCCGTAGGTAGGTTCACCTTCAATTTTGTAGGCCGCATTTTCCACATCGTGGGTACTGGCCAACCGGATTCCTCCTTCGGGCAGTTCTTTAATGGTATCACTATGGCTCATCCAAACTTGGCTGCCTTCACCCAATCCTTCTAAAAATTCCTCTCCACCTTTCACAAAAGATAGATTGGCCCTTCCATATTCACGCGTTGCGGAAGGTGCTACACTGCCACCATTGAAATGGGAGAGATATTGGGCCCCATAACAAATCCCCAGCAGTGGCTTTTTCCCCTTTATCTCCGATAAATCAGGATGCGGAGCATTGTCTCCCCTCACAGAAGAAGGTGAGCCAGAAAGAATCACAGCCTTATATTCCGAAAGGTCTTCGGGTAGCTTGTTGTACGGTTTTATTTCAGAGTAAATGTTGAGTTCCCTAACGCGCCTTGCGATCAACTGAGTGTACTGGGAACCAAAATCCAGGATGAGTACGTTGTTCTGCATGGGCAAAAATAGCAATTTGGTTTTTCTGAAAAAGTATCTTTTAAGGGATATTTATGACAACTTTGTAAACAACTTATTTTGCTTAGGTTTTTGCAACATTTTTTACTTGTATACCCTAAGGGATGAATAACTTGCTAACAAAATGAATGGGTTTCATTTCAGCGAATATAACCTTATGTAGTTTTTTTCTTAACACATTTCGTTATTTCTTTGCGGTTCTTAAATACTTAACCATGATCAAGGGGTTTATCTTCGATTTGGATGGCGTAATTACGGACACTGCCGAACTACACTACGAAGCTTGGAAGGCATTGGCCGATGAAATGGGTTGGGAATTTGACCGAGAAGTCAATGAAAAACTGCGTGGTATCTCCCGTATGGATTCCATTAAGGTAATTATGGAGCACAATAAGGTCTCTTTAGATGAAAGTACCATTGTTGAATTGGCCACCAAAAAGAACGATTTGTATGTCGCCAGTTTGGATAAGGTCACCCCGGAGGATTATTTGCCAGGAGCACGCGAACTGTTGACCCACCTGAGAAGTGAGGGATTCAGCGTTGCCTTGGGAAGTGCCAGCAAAAATGCAGAAAAAGTGCTACAGCAACTCAACGCAACGGGCTATTTTGATGTTATTGGCGATGGGAACAGTGTGGCCAAAAGCAAACCAGCTCCAGATATTTTCCTGTATGCTTCGGAAAAATTACAACTCCCACCAGCCAATTGTATTGTTTTTGAAGATGCCGAAAAAGGTATCGATGCTGCCAAAGCAGGAGGTTTTCATAGTGTGGGCATTGGTCCAAAGGAACGTGTGGGCCATGCCGATATTCGATTCGACACCATGAAGGAAGCCACTCTATTTGAGGTAAAGTCACATTTCAAGGAGTTGTTCTAACAGACCTTACAATTCCCTTTCATCGACTCAAACCGCTCTTTTTCATAAAGTTGGGGCAAAATGTCTATTTTTAGGTGGTAATTCAGCCTCCATGAAGACCCGGCTTTTTGTTTTAATCTGCTTATTTTTCTTTTGCTTCGCCCTTCAAGCCCAAAAAGAGGAGCGACTCGATAGCCTTTTCAAAGTCTATGAAAACCAACCGGACGGGATTGAAAAAATTGAAACGCTTGACCAACTCTACTATGGGGTATTTCATCTTAGAAAACCTGAAGATGTACTGCCCTACGTAAAGGAACAGCTTCAACTCTCCAAAACCTTCAATTACAAAAAAGGAGAAGGGGATGCCCTTTTTAATTACGGCAATTACTACCGCCGTATTTACACTTTTGATTCGGCCCACTACTATTTTGAACGTGCAGCATCCATTTGGGAAGAATTGGATAACAATGAGGGTAAGTTTAAAACCTTTAATGGACTCGCTAAGATTGAACAATTACAGGGCAATTTTACCAAGTCACTTGAATTGTATGAAAAGGTCATGGAAACCGCCAAAAACATGAAAAGTGGTATCCGCATTGTGGAAACCAATAGAGAAATCGCCACTATATACATGGACAAAGCGAGTTATGAAATTGGCATAAAATACATGTTGAATGGCCTCCGTGGATTGGATTCCCTTGAGAAACCATACTTAGAAAAACGTGCCGACATGCTGGTTGGAGTAGGTAGAATAGAAAGCCTTCGAGGAAACGATGAAGCCGCCCTACCCCCACTACTGGAAGGTCTTAAAATTTTTGAGGAACAAGGAAATCCCCTTTGGCAATGTATTACCCATACCGAAATCGGCTATGCTTACCTTGGTCTTGATGACATCGACAAAGGCATTGAACATTTCAATAAAAGCCTGGAAATATCTATTTCTTCGGGCAGGAAAGGTTTTGAAGCCATCTGCTACCACAATTTGGGATTGGCCAACAGAAAAAAGGGGAATCTAGATGTAGCGGAAGATTACCTCAACAAAAGTATAGCATTGGGCAAGACAACGGCCAATAACAATGTGAGTTCCTACAACGAATTGGGAAGTTTGTTTCTGGAGAAAAATCAGACGGCTGAAGCCATAGAAAATCACACCAAAGCCATTCAATTGGCTGATTCCATACAAAGTTTGGCCGAACTAAAGGATGGTTATGAAGGAAGGTCGCTTGCTTATGAAAAGAGTGGGCAGTTTCAGAAAGCCTTGGAAGACCAAAAACAATTCATAAGGCTTAACGATTCCATTTTCAATACGGCAAAGTCACAACAAATTGAAGAACTGCGAACCATTTATGAAACGGAAAAAAAAGAGCAGCAGATTGTACTCTTGGAGCAAGAAGCCAAAGTAAGCCGTCTTCAAAAAATGCTTTTAGGGGGTGGACTTGGATTATCAGTCCTGGTATTTGGGTTTGGTTTTTATGGTATCCGACAAAAGCTGAAGCGCAATGAACTGGAAAAAGAAAAGGTCGATGCCGAACTCGCTTTCAAAAAGAAGGAGTTGACCACCCATGCACTGCATCTGGCCAAAAAGAACGAAGTTTTGGAAGGTCTCAAACAAAAGGCAGAGGAACTCAAACAAAAAGAAGAATCAAAAAAGGGATACCAACAATTGATTCGCACCATTAATTTTGATTTACAGGACGATAATAATTGGGAGAATTTTTCACGGTATTTTGAAGAGGTCCATAAAGATTTCAACAGTAATGTAAAGGCGAAATATCCCCAGGTAACCTCCAACGAACTTCGCCTTTTATCACTTTTAAAGATGAATTTATCCTCCAAAGAAATTGCGAACATTCTCAATATTTCTCCCGAGGGCATCAAAAAAGCACGGTATCGACTTCGAAAAAAATTGGATATTACTACCGAAGATTCTTTGCAAGATTTGGTGTTATCCCTTTAAAAATAGGCCCTCATGGAGGTGTCCGCCGATTGTCCCTTAATTAATTTAAGGATGTCCACCTGTTGTCCACCTCCAATATTTCATTGCTCGTAATCAGTGATTTAGGTTTGTTGTGTAATGAATTTGACGAATGTTTTGTGGTCTTGCTCGGCTAAGGGCTGCAGACCGTTACCGGGCGGGTCACACAAAACAACAATCAAGTTTAACCACAAAACTATAAATCATGAAAACAATGTGTAAACCATTCCATGGAATTGCCGTACTACTAATGCTGGTATTGGCTATTTCCTGTAGTAAAGGAGATAATATTGAGCCTATCGGAACCGACCCATGTAAAGAAAACCCATGCGGCAATCCTGAACAATGTCCCAATCAATGCGATATTGAAAATCCAACTGACCCTGCTGGAATAACCGAAGATGACCTTGAACCGGAAGGCGACGTCACCGAAACGGAGAACGGCTATCTGGTCGAGGGTTCATTGACCATGAATACCGATTCTGGTGAACCCATTGTTTTTGCTGAAGCAGATTTGGACGTGCAATTTAATGATGATGGCACATTAAAAAGCATGAGCGGCACTACGGAAATCCCCGCACCCTCCAACTACTTTGAATTTGAAACCCCCGTCCAAGCCGATATTGGTTTTTTTACTGGCAAATTTTTGAATGAGAATCGGGATTTTGAAATACAACTGGTAGATGAGCGCTCTTATTTTGTCTTTGCCATTTCTGCCGGCTTGGAGTTGAAACTCGGCGTCAATGATGATCCAGATGCACACAAACCCCTTTCCATTGAGGCTCCTGTGGGCGGACACATCACCTTTATTGCAGATTATACCGATCCCATGTTCTTCTTTTCACTGGGAGGTGATGCACTCGGAGGTGGAGACGAAGGTGACAATAACAATGGTGGAAGCGATGGGGATTCAAGCCACAACAAACTGTCCAGTGTTAGTTTCGGTGGATCGTTCGGTTCCAATTTCATGTATTTGCCCACCAACCCGGTAGATGGCAATGTGGTTTCATTTCAAGCGAATCAAGTGACTGGCGGAACCGTTTCCTTTTTTAAAGTATTGGAAGCTACGGGTATGTATTACCAAAATAGAGGTTTTAGTGCAGACTTGAACTTTGATGAGCCCATGGAATCCGATTTTGGGGTGAACTATCGCTCTGGTATCAACGGGCAGCTGGATTTATCCCTAGAAATAACCTCCTTTATTTCCTTCGGTTTTCCCATTGGGTCGGGAAGTGCAGCCGTGGTGGCAGAAGCTTCCACCAACGATGGGGTAATTGCCAAGGCCTTTATCAATGGTTTGGTGGACCCGGACTTGTCATGGTGGCCCAATTTTATACCCTTAATGCCTGATGGAGACCTCAACGCTTATGGCTTTGTGGAGCAAACCGGGAATTTTGACATAGGAATGTCGGGCTCCTTTGAAATTCAAATGCCAACAGGTAATCAAGGCATGGAAGGTTCAGTTCGGGCTACACCAGAGGCCTTTACCATGGAAGGTCAGGTGGTTTCGGGTGATGATGTTTGGGGAGCATCCGCAGTTTTTACTGAAAGTGAAACCAAGTGTATCGCCACAATCCCGGATAATTTTACCGATGGCATTTCTGAAACGGTAACCGAACAAATCGATGCGGCCATTGCAACTACGGAACAAGCAATCCAAGACCTTCAAGATGCTGAAGATCAGTATGAATTGGAACTCAGTCTAAGAGGGTTGAGGGCCGCATTGCCCGGAATCATCGATCAAGCCCAAGACGCCATTGATGATGCAGTGGCCGCTGGCTTGGCCACGGGAAGAAGTACCATCAATTCCTATTTAAGCGATTACGACCGTATTCTTTGCAGCGACAATCTTTCTGGACAGATTGATGCCATTGTGCGAGGGCACAGAAACGCCCTGACTCGATTAAAAAATGCGGTAAACGAAACAAATGACAATGCCACTACACGAACTGAATTGGAAGCAGCACTCCGTGACTTGGCCAGCTTAGATCGCATCAATAGAACATTTACGGTAACCATTATCCATGGACACAAGACCTTTGGTTGCGGTGACTTATGGAAGATGACCGCAACACGAAGCGTGACCATTAATGAAACCATTTTGACAAGTAGTCAAAAAGCGCAGCTTCTTGAGGCTGCGGATAATGTAAAATATATTGAAGAAGCAGATGGTATCCGGATTGAAGCACAGGATATTGTAGATCAGTTACCCACTGTGGAAGAATTGGAGAGTTTGAAAGATAATGTGGAAGCCTGCGTTGAGGAACTGACCAACGGAATTGGTGGTGCAGGATTTGTTTATAATCACGATACAGAGGTATTCACCCATTTTGTCGTCATCAATGGGGAAGAAAAAGAAGTGGGTTCATTTAATATTTTCAGCAAGAACGAATTGATTGCGGCTTCAAGAGCTGAATTGGATGGGTGTGACCCCAATGATGCCCTCAATAAATTAGTTGAAAATGCTAAAAGGAGATAATTCCCTGTTTATAATCTTAAGTTGATACCTAATCGAAAGTAGTAAAAAGGCAAAAGCCCCGGGAACCACTCCGGGGCTTTTAAATAAAATCAAAACCAACCTAAACATATGAGTTAACCAACTCAAATTTAAATTTTCATAGCAATTTTCAGTAATGGAACAATTGTAAGAAAAAATACCCTACCCCATTTTCAAATTTTTTTGAAAAAAATAGATTAAAACAACTCAACTATTTATATATCAGTACTTTAAAATGGTAAAATCACCACTCAATGGATCTAGTGATTCCAGCAGGGTTGGAATCAAGGTATCACCCATTTCCAAATAGAGTTCCGAAAAATTAAGCTGTCGTTCCTGAAGTGATCTGTTGGGAAAAAGTTCATTTTGGATGTCGGTCATCCTGATGACATGATCTTTGAGCTTTCTTTTCTGGGCTTTTAGCAAACGTTTTTCCAGGGCATCCAAGCCTTTCTTTTGTTTTACCTCTTGTGCCTTTACCGCTCCCAAAAAACTTTTGTCCGTTTGTTCGGCCAGTTCATATAAGTGCTGAAACTGTTCCTCCAACAACTTTTTTTGAGGTGAAAAATCAATATCGATATTGGAGATTTCCCGAATCTTTTTGTTGATAAAACGATGTTGTTTTAAAAAGAGGTGGGAGACTTTTAAATCCAATTTTTCCAACTTTCTGGACTGTTTCTCTGTAATGACCAAGGCCGAATTTCGCAACAAAAGCATTGGAAAGGCTACATTCAGCTTCCCAAAATAAGATTTTAATTCCAGCCAATAAGCAAGCTCCCCTCCCCCCCCAATGTAACAGAGATTGGGTAAAATCACTTCTTGGTACAACGGACGTGCCACCACATTAGGTGAGAATCTTTCGGGATGATGATGTAATTCCTCGCGCAGTTCTTCGGCAGAAAAATTTATTTCGGTGTTGAACACATGATATTTTCCATGGTTCTTTATGATACGTTCCCGAACACCATCCTTAAGATAGAAATAATTGATTTCCCTTGGGTTCACCTGAATGGAATAGTCCGAAGATACTTTGGACAATGCTGCGATGGACTCAGATATTTTTTGAAAAGGAACGTGTTCAAAAATGTCCTTCTCTGCATAAGGAATCAGCATTTTTTTCAGTGCCGCATCATCACCATCAATAATCACCAAGCCTTCTTCACCAAATAACGTATTGGCCAAATAGCGGGTGGCATCTGTTAAATTGGTATGTTCCAAATATGCCTTTTTGAAAAGTTTTTTGAGTTCCTCAGCATTTCGCGTATTTCCCAATTCCGCAGATAACATTTCGAACACAGCATCCAGTCCATCGGTGCTCAGTGCACCTACTGCTCCCGATGCCGAACGGTTCCATTGGATTTTTTTCCCGTGGAGGTTAAAATAATTGATCTCATCAAAATCATGATCCTCCGTGGCCATCCAATACACCGGAACAAAATGAGCATCGATATGGGAATTTTTGAGTTCCCTGGCCAAATTTAGGGTCGATACTATCTTATAAAGAAAATACAACGGTCCAGTGAACAAATTCAGCTGATGGCCCGTTACAATGGTGAATGTTGTCTCATTGCCCAGGGCTGCAATGTTCGCCTCGGTGGCTTCAGAAACCTCAAATCCTTTATATTGATTCTTTAGAGCTTCGACCAGTATTTTTCGGTGAGCCGTTGGGTAATTGGCCTTCTTTTCATCTATTTGGTCCTTAAAATTTTCAGCTGAGGGAAATCGGTTATAAAATGGTTTCAAATCTTCACGTTGATCCAAATAGTCGCAAATAAGCTTGGAAAAATAACCGGTTTCTTTAAAGGGTATACAATCTACTTCCATTAACACTGCAATGAGGTGGTCAAAGATAACCCTCTTCTTTTTTTCTCATCCTAAAAATACGTTAATTACAAATCGCCCTTCTTGAACAAAAATTATGACAATAGGTCAATTTATTGTTAGATTTGGTTTCTATTAATCACCTCATTCATGTCAAAATTTTTACTCTCGTTCGTTGCAATTTTCACCTTTTTTGGTTCCGCTTCAGCACAATTACTGTCCCCTTCAGAATTTTTAGGGTATGAATTGGGTTCCCAATTTACCCGCCACCATGAGGTGGTTGATTACTATGAATATTTGGCCAACGAAGCTCCAGATAGGGTAAAGTTGACTGTTTATGGTAAAACGAACGAGCGTAGGCCTTTACTTTTGGCCTATGTGTCTTCTGCTGAGAATATCTCCAATTTGGAAAACATCCGTCAAGAGCATTTAAAAGATACCCAAGAGGGCGGAAATACCTCCAAGGCCATTGTTTGGTTGAGCTACAACGTACACGGGAATGAAAGTGTGAGCACCGAGGCTTCCATGAAGACCATTTACGAGCTTTTGACAGCCAAAAGTCAGTATTTGGAAAATACAGTGGTGATTATAGACCCCTGTATCAACCCTGATGGACGTGACCGATACAGCAATTGGTACAACCAATACAAAAACACGCCTTATCAAGTGGATTACAACAGTAAGGAACACCACGAAGGTTGGTGGAATGGGCGGAGTAACCACTACATGTTCGATCTGAACCGTGATTGGGCCTGGTTGACACAGGTAGAGAGCCAACAACGACTCAAGGTCTATAATGAATGGCTGCCCCATGTGCATGTGGACTTTCATGAGCAAGGCATGAACAATCCGTATTATTTTGCCCCTGCTGCTGAGCCCTATCACGAAGTGATAACCAGCTTCCAGCGCGATTTTCAGGTTACTTTGGGTAAAAACCACGCCAAATATTTTGATGCAAACGGTTGGTTTTACTTTACCAAAGAGGTTTTTGACCTATTTTATCCCAGTTATGGAGATACCTACCCAACATACAATGGCGCCATTGGAATGACCTATGAGCAAGGTGGCGGTGGCCAGGGTGGATTGGGCGTAATCACAGCAATTGGTGATACACTTACCCTAAAGGACCGAATTGCCCATCACTTCACCACGGGAATGTCCACCGTTGAGGTTTCTTCCCAAAATGCGGAGCGTTTGAATACGGAATTCAAAAAATTCTACAAAAACCAAAATTTTAAATTCAAAAGCTATGTGCTCAATGGCGATAAGGATAAAATTGATGCCTTAAAATCGCTGCTTGACAAGCATAAAATAGAGTACGGCAGTCCTTCCAACGGAACCGTAAAAGGATTTGACTACAGCACTGGAGATAATGGAAGCATGTCAACCACCAACAACAGTCTGGTCGTTTCAACCAATCAGACTAAGGGCACTTTGGTAAAGGTCTTGTTTGAGCCCAATGCCAAGTTGAGTGATTCCCTCACCTATGATATCACAGCATGGTCACTTCCCTACGCCTATGGATTGGATGCGATTGCTTCCACTTCATTGGTTTCTGCCAATGCGGAAGTAAACCAAACAGCTTCCAGTAGTACCATCGTCCCGGATAGTTATGCTTATATCACGGATTGGAACAGCTTAAAAGATGCCAGATTCCTAGCAGAATTGTTTAAATCAGGTATTCGCATTCGTAAAGCAGACCATCCTTTTTCCATGGAAGGGCAATCTTTTGATCGAGGCACCTTGATCATTACCAAAGGTGACAACCAATACAAAGAAGATTTTCTGGATGTGCTCAAAACCACTTCTGAGAAGTACGGAAAAACCATAACCAGTTCCAAAACAGGTTTTGTGGATTCGGGCAAGGATTTTGGTTCATCTTCCATTAAAATGATTACCGAACCGAAGATTGCGGTATTGTCAGGCGGCCCCACCTCCACCCTTCGCTTTGGCGAAATATGGCACTTTTTTGAGCAACAATTACACTATCCCATTACTGTGATAGATGACGAATATGCCGACCGAGTGGACTTGGACGAATACAACATTTTGATTCTTCCCGGAGGGCGGTACGGTGACCATTTCAATGAAAAGCAGCTCAAGCAATTGCAACAGTGGGTCAAAAAAGGCGGAAAAATCATTGCCATGGGTGGCGCCATTGATGCTCTTGATGGTGAAGATGGCTTCGGAATTCGCAAAAAAGAAATGGAAAATGACTCAGCAGCCAACGCACTAAGTCCCCATAAGAACTCAGAAAGAGAACGCATCAAGGATGCCATCACTGGTGCTATCTTCAAGACCAAAGTGGACAACACCCATCCTTTGGCCTATGGGTATAACAACGATTATTTCACCCTAAAACTAGGAAATGCCAGTTATAATTACCTGGATAGTGGCAATGTGGTGTATTTGGAGAAAAACACCAAACCGTTTTCGGGGTTTGCTGGAAGTGAAGCCCGGAAAAAGGTGAAAGAATCCCTTGTTTTTGGAGTGGATAACGTTGGCTCCGGTCAGGTTATATATATGGTGGACAACCCCTTGTTCCGTGGTTTTTGGGAAAACGGAAAACTGTTTTTTGCCAATGCACTTTTTATGGTGGACTAAATTTCCTTATTATTGATTTTAAACCGTTTAAGTCCAAAATTTTAAGAAAACCAAGGGAATTTTGATATCCTAAATTTTGTATCTTTAGTAGAATCTTTAGGTATAAATTATATGGATATGCGCTTGATGACCCTTTTTTCCAAAAGAATAACTTTCCTTTTTTTGATGTTGGTCGGTCTGTTGTTTTTTCCGACCCATTCTTGGGCTTTTCAAGAAGGTCAGGATGACAATGACTACAACCAATATCGGGGTGAAGTGGTTGATGAATCCACCAATAAACCTTTGGTATTTGCCACAATTTCTGTGGAAGGTACCAATATCAGCACCATTACCAATACCGAAGGTGATTTTCTATTGAAGGTTCCCAAAGATATTACAGACGGCAATGTCATTGTATCATTCTTGGGATACAGGACCAAAACCATTCCTTTGCTTCAATTTCAGCCGGAAGACAACACAATTGGTTTGCTTGTATCGGTGACACAGCTTTCCGAAATCAACATCAACGCCCCCAAGGATGCCACTGCCCTGGTTAAGGAGACCTTGGCCCGAAAAGGCGATAATTATTTTGACGACCACACCTTAATGACTGCATTTTACAGGGAGACCATCAAAAAAAGAAGGAGAAATGTGTCCCTGTCCGAAGCCGTGGTAAGTATCTACAAAACACCCTACAATTCTCCTAGAAATGATGCCGTTGAATTGTACAAAGCCCGAAAGAGCACAGACTACAGCAAACTGGATACGGTTGCATTAAAACTGCAGGGAGGGCCGTTCAACACCCTTTATGTGGATATCATGAAATATCCCGAATACATTTTTGCAGATGGTTCCGTTGACAATTATAAATTTTCTTTTGACCGTTCTACACGAATCAACAATCGTTTGATCTATGTCATTAAATTCAACCAGTTGGAAACTATTTTGGAACCGCTCTACGGAGGTGAACTTTTTATTGATGTGGAAAACAAAACGTTGACCAGTGCCATTTATCATTTGAATATTACAGATAGGGATATGGCCGCCCGACTCTTTGTGCGCAGAAAACCATCAGGTGTGGATGTTTGGCCCACCGAAGTGGCCTACCGGGTGGATTATCGCGAAAAAGGAGGTAAATGGTATTATGGCTATAGCAGTGTAATGATGGAGTTCAAGGTGGACTGGGCGGACAAACTGTTCAACTCTGTTTACAGCATGACTGCTGAAATGGCCGTGACCGATTGGGAAAAGAATGAAAGTGGTCAGCTGCCCAGAAATCGGGAAAGGGTTAAAAAATCAATAATTTTGAGTGATGAGGCCATTGGCTTCTCCGATCCTGATTTTTGGGGCGAGTACAATATTATCGAACCTGAAAAGTCCATTGAGTCCGCTATCCGAAAAATTCAGAGGCAATTGAGACGTTCTCAGCGCAATAGCAAATAATAGCAGCAAAACAATTCATTATTTTTTTGCATTTTTACCATGGCAATTTACCGTTGGTCATATTAATGCAACTTCGATTCCATGTCTAAAAGAAGAGTCTTTTTAAAATCCCTCGCTGCACTGGGGACCACAACTTTGTTACATAAAACAGGTTGGAGCCAGGTTCCACTTGAATCCAGACAAACCAGGATCAAACCAAAAAAGCTTAAAAAAGGTGGTACCATTGGGCTGGTGGCTCCTGGGTATTCCATAGATCCCGAAAAATTCTACCTTGCCGTGGAAACGTTGGAAAAAATGGGGTTCAAGACCCATCATACCCATCGCATTTTAGACTACGAGGGATATTTTAGCAATACCGATGAGGAACGGGCAAAGGATCTCATGGAAATGTTCACCAATCCAAATGTAGATGCCATTCTTTGTGCCCGTGGTGGCTATGGCTGTACCAGAATCTTGGACTTGTTGGATTATGACACAATCAAGCAAAACCCTAAACCCCTCATTGGTTTTAGTGATATTACGGCATTGATCAATACCATTTACAAAGAAACAGGACTTGTTGGCTTCCATGGTCCGGTGGGTACAACACTGGATGATGAATACAGCCAAACTTATTTTAAGCGCATCGTAATGGAAGGACCGGAAATCCTGCCCATGAAAAATGTAATTTTATCTGATCCTGAGGATTACATGAACTCCGAATACCATAGGTATACTATTTACGGTGGCACCGGTGAGGGCGAACTGGTAGGGGGCAATCTTTCTTTGGTAACAGCCATGATGGGAACTCCTTACGAAATTGACTTTACGGATAAATTGGTCTTTTTGGAAGAGGTGGAAGAAGCCCCTTATCGAATTGACCGTATGCTCACACAATTTGCAGCAAGTGCCACATTACCCAAAGCCAAAGGAATAATACTCGGTGTGTTTAAAGGTTGCGATAGGCTAAAAACAAGCGATAACTTTACACTAAAAGAGGTAATTATGGATCGGATAGCCCCTTTAGGAATTCCTGCTATGTATGGAATGAGCTTTGGGCATGTTCCCCACAATCTAACGATTCCCATTGGCATAAACGCCTATTTTGATGCCCATAAAAAACGGCTCCGTTTACTAGAGCCGGCCGTGTCCTAAAAGCTACTCAAAAAGTAGAATTCTATAAGAAAAAACTTTCTTTTTTAGCCTCTTCTACTGATAAAAAATAAATTCTTCATTCAATTATATTTCTATATTTGCCGGCTAAACATAAATTTTAGACAAACATGAAAAAACTTTTTTTAGTAGTCGTTGTAGTATTTGGATGTGTTTCTTTTTCACAAGCGCAGGAGGCTAGGTTTGGTGCAACAGCAGGATATCTTAATGCCCGGGGAAGTGTAAAAGCTGACGGTATTAGCATATCTGCATCAGAATCTGGTTTTTACTTAGGTGCTGTGGCTGATTTTAACGTCGCTGAAAATTTCAATGTGCAGCCAGAACTTCTTTTTGCCAGTATAGATGGATCTAATGGTTTAATGCTGCCCATTCTAGGTAAGTTTGCCATTTCTGAGAAATTCAACTTTCAAGCTGGTCCCCAATTGGTATTCTCTTTTGAAGACACCCCAGAGGATTTTAGCAGCGTTGAATTTGATATTGCTGGAGGCGTTGGCTATGATATTGATGAAGACTTTTTCATTGAAGCCAGATACACATTCCAAATCAATAATTCCTATACCGGAGACGAAGATGTCAAGGTTAGGGGAAATTATTTGACCGTGGGAGTTGGTTACAAGTTTTTATAAGAAACTAGTATTGATACTACCAAGAAAGGGCCGTGAATTCACGGCCCTTTTTATTTTAAAACACATAAATTCTATTTAGAGAAATTCTGCAAGGTCTTGATGATAATCGAGACACAATCCAGCAATTGCTCATGGTTCATTACCAAAGGTGGTGCAAAACGAATGATGTTCCCGTGGGTGGGTTTCGCCAAGAGGCCATTCTTCTTTAACGCCATGCAAATGTCCCACGCAGTGGAACTATCTTCCGAATCGTTAATAACGATGGCATTGAGCAATCCTTTTCCACGTACCTTCTCCACCAAAGCGCAAGTGGGAATAAATTTGTTGAGCTCATCCCTAAAAACCTTCCCCAATTCTTCAGCGTTTTGGGCCAACCCTTCCTCTTTGATTACTTCAAGGGCGGCCATGCCAACAGCTGCAGCAATAGGATTACCGCCAAAAGTACTTCCATGACTTCCTGGGGTTATAACTTCCATGATCTCATCATTGGCCAAAACTGCCGAAACCGGATAGGCCCCTCCCGAGAGGGCTTTGCCTAAAATCAATATATCGGGTTTTACATTTTCATGATCAACGGCCAACATTTTTCCAGTCCTACCTATTCCTGTCTGAACTTCATCAGCAATAAAAAGCACATTGTACTTTTCACATAATGCTTTGGCCTTTTTTAAATATCCCTCCGAGGGGACGTAAACCCCGGCTTCACCTTGAATGGGTTCCACCAAAAAACCTGCCGCATGTGGGTTGCTTTCCAAAGCTCTCTCCAAAGCATCCAAATTGTCGTATTCTATTTTTATAAACCCTTGGGTATAGGGGCCATAATCTTCCTTTGCCACGGGGTCATTGGAAAAAGAAATAATGGTTGTGGTACGCCCGTGAAAGTTGTTCTCACACACAATAATTTGAGCTTGGTTCTCAGGGATTTCCTTTTTTTGATAGGCCCATCGTCTACAAACTTTCAATGCAGTTTCAACAGCTTCCGCTCCTGTGTTCATGGGCAAAAGCTTATCGAACCCAAAGGTGGAGGTGGCGTATTCCTCAAATCTGCCCAACATGTCATTGTAAAATGCTCTTGAGGTCAGGGTCAAGGTTTTGGCCTGATCTAGCATTGCCCCAACAATCTTGGGGTGACAATGCCCTTGGTTCACTGCGGAATAGGCCGACAAAAAATCGTAATACCTATTGCCTTCCACGTCCCAAACATACACACCTTCACCTCGGCTCAAAACCACAGGTAGCGGGTGATAGTTATGGGCTCCATACTTGTTTTCCAAATCAATCGCTTGCTGCGATGTTAAATGCTCTAAAACAGCCATTTTAAATAGTTTTAAATCAATAAAATAACCATTCCTACCTTACCTTTATTCTTTCGAAGTCTCGAAAAAGCAGCGTGGGAGAGAAATCATCCCTTGAAGTGCCCGCAAATTACAAATTATTGATTAAAACCAAAGCGTATTCCAATAGTAAGAATGTCAATAAAGTTTAGGGTCAATTTAAGAAGCTGCCCGATGCCAAATACCAAAAAGAACTTACTTTTGCCCCATGCGGAAAAAGAACAGGAGACAGACATTTGAACAGGTAGAGGTCATTGATGCGGGAGCCAAGGGCAAGTCGGTTGGGAAAGCCCCGGATGGTCGGGTCATATTTCTATCCAACGCCGTGCCGGGCGATGTGGTGGATGTAATGACCACCAAAAAAAGAAAGGCCTATTTTGAAGGAATGGCCACCCATTTTCATAGCTTATCCCCAAAACGAACGACACCCGAATGTGAGCATTTTGGGGTTTGTGGGGGATGCAAATGGCAGAATATGGCCTATGAACATCAATTGTCTTTTAAACAACGTGAGGTAGAGAACAACCTTAGGCGTATTGGGCATCTGGAATTACCGGAAACCACCCCCATTTTAGGCTCAAAAAAGCAATATTTCTACCGAAATAAAATGGAATTTTCCTTTTCCAATAGCAGATGGCTCACCCAAGAGGAAATCAATTCTGATACTGACATTGAAGACAGAAATGCACTGGGCTTTCATATTCCCGGAATGTGGGACAAAATATTGGACATCAAAAAATGCCATTTGCAGCAAGACCCGTCCAATGCCATTCGTCTGGAAACCAAAAACTTTGCCCAAAAAAATGGGCTTTCCTTTTTCGATCCCAGAAAGCAGGAAGGCCTTTTACGGACATTGATGATCAGAACGGCTTCAACCGGGGAAATCATGGTTTTGATTCAATTTTACGAGGATAATTTGGAGCAACGAGAGCTTTTACTAAACCACTTAAAAGAACGTTTCCCGGAAATCACAGCTTTGCTGTATGTCATCAATTCCAAACAAAACGATACTATTTACGATCAAGAGGTCATCTGTTTTTCGGGCCGTGATCATATTGTTGAGGAAATGGAAGGGCTGCAGTTCAAGATCAATGCAAAATCGTTCTACCAGACCAATTCGGAACAAGCCTACGAGCTGTACAAAGTGGCACGTGATTTTGCCAATCTCTCAGGAAACGAAGTGGTATATGACTTTTACACAGGAACTGGTACCATTGCCCAATTTGTGGCCAAAAAAGCGAAAAAAGTGATTGGGGTTGAATCCGTTCCGGAAGCTATTGAGGATGCAATTGCCAATGCAGAGCACAATAATATAGGCAATGTGGAATTCTTTGTAGGAGATATGAAGAATGTCTTTAACCAATCATTCATTGCCCTGCACGGAAAACCCGACATCATTATTACCGACCCACCGAGGGATGGTATGCATAAAGATGTGGTGGAACAACTGATACAGGTAGCCCCAGGAAAAATTGTGTACGTAAGTTGCAATAGTGCCACCCAGGCACGGGACCTGGCCCTAATGAAAGAAATGTACCAAGTAACCAAGGTGCAGCCCGTGGACATGTTCCCACAGACCCACCACGTTGAAAATGTTGTACTTTTGGAAAAACGGGTATAATTTTTGATTTTAAAACCTGCATAATACTGGAATGAAAAAAATTCTCCCCATCTTACTTGTCACCGCACTACTTATCCAAATTTCATCCTGTGAAAAAGATGACATTTGCATAGATGGTGACACCCCACTGTTGGTCATTGGCTTTTTTGACATTGAAGATACCACCGTTGCCAAGGAAGTACCTTCATTACGAATTAGGGCTTTGGATAATGACAGCGTTTTAGACAATGATAGTTTTAATGATAGGGCCGATTCACCGGATTCTTTGCTTGTTCCCCTGCGGATAAATGCCACAAATACCTCTTATGAATTTATTATGGATTCAGCGGATGATGAAGAAACCGAAATGGAAACCGGAGACGTTGATCCTTTGACCATTTCCTACACAACCAGTGAAGCTTTCGTTTCAAGGGCTTGCGGTTTTGTAATCAATTATGATGGTTTATCCATAACATTGCAAGAAAGCGAGAACAACTGGATTCAAGACATTCGCATAGTGCAACCAACTGTAGAAAATTCTAACAATATCCATGTCAAAATATTTCATTAGTCTCTTTATCGCATCCCTTCCTTTCTTGGCAATGGGACAAAGCAAGCCTATAGATCTTCAACAAAAGGATACGGTGGAATATAAAGATGAGTTTGGGCTGCGCGTTGGTGCCGATTTAAGTAGGTTAACGTTTTCCTTTATTGATGAGGACTATACCGGGCTCGAGCTTGTGGGCGACTACCGACTCACCCGAAAATTGTATCTGGCCGCCGAAATAGGCAATGAAACAAAGCTCCAGGATGAAACTCTGGGCCACACCATATTGTATGAATATGAAACTTCTGGCAGCTACATTAAAGCCGGGGTGGACATTAACACCTATGAAAACTGGTTTGGGATGAACAATGCCATTACCATTGGTGGACGTTATGCCGTTGCCAGCTTTAGCCAAACCCTGAATGAATACAATATTTTTGAAAGCAACCAATTCTTTAATCCCGATTTTTTACCGGGCTCGGATCCCAATGTGGAGTTTAGTGGACTCAGCGCTTCTTGGTTGGAATTTGTTATGGGTGTAAAAGTGGAACTTTTTGCCAATATTTACATTGGCATGAGTGCACGATTGGGTTTTTTGATAACGAACAAAGAGGATGAGCGTTTTCCCAACCTTTGGATTCCCGGATTCAATAAGGTGACCGATGGCAGCAATTTTGGCGTGGGATACAACTATTCCCTCTCCTACTTTATTCCATTGTATAAGAAGTCAAAAAAGAAAAAGGAAGCTGTCCCAGAATCACAATAAGCCCATCTGAAATCCCCTTGCCAATAGCTTTTTTCCAAAAAAAGAAAGTTCCATCAATTATATTGGTCAATCCACCAATTTATAGGATCGTTTTTGTACCAACAGTTGTATACTTGACTTTCAATAAACAAAAGGAATGTACAACCAGTATTGCAATAAATTAATCTATATCCTATGCATGCTATTTTTTTGCAATTGTTCATCCACAGTCCAAATACAAAAGGCGGAAATTAAAAATGGGCCCGATGGGAAAGGCCACCTGAACGGGGATTGGGAGATTGATTATCCATCCAGTTTTTCGGAAGAGGATGGTGGTATTTTTTTTGAAAGCCTATCTTTTAAAGAAGACCCTTCCAAGATTCAGGACATAAAAACTCAATTGTCCAATTTTAAAGAAAATGATGAAACAAAGTTTATAGAAAGCATAGAGTTACTTATTTATGAAAATGCTCTTACCCATGATCCAATCGAAGCAGGTTCATTTAATGTAAGCATTAGAGCCATCAGAAGTGAAAAACTGATAGATGCTCATGGTATTTATGCGCTGACGGAAATTGGCCCCATAATACGTTTGGCCATGTTCTTTTTGGACGATGAGGCTCAAAAGGAATTCAAAGATGGGCTCATTTTTGAGTTTGTAGACTTTTGCAATAAGACGTTCACTATTAAAAATGCAGAGTTGAAAAGTGTCTTTCGTTATAAAAAAGGTCAGCAACTTGTAAAACCTTTGGTTGAAAAAGTGAATACGCAAAAAACATTGAATTATCTGTGTCTAAGGGATAAGGTTTCCAGCGTTGAAACATACACCTACGATATTTTCCCATTGGGAAACAGAAGTTATGTTACTCGAAAAATCATTTCTGTGGACAAACTATTTTTTGATTCAAAAGGAGAGATTACCAAGAATGAATCTGAGAATTTTCGTTGGAACATCAAAACAACTCTAGAATTTCATGGGGATTATTATAACAATACCGCTATTAAAATCATTGGCTCTGATACATATGCAGTTTCCATAAAGATCATAAGAACAGATTCAAGTGAACTTAAGTCATTAGTAAAGCAAGACCAAACCTTCTATTCGGAAAAAACTACTATTCAGAATGGCCTTAGAACCCACACTACCTTTCAAAATGAAAATACAAAAACAACCTCACATAAGACTCAAGGAACAATTCGCTATAACTATAATGATTTGGGACATATGGACTCATATCTTATATTTTCTTCCAATCATGATGCCATGGATTCATCTTACTACAAATACATACTTTTAGATGAAAAGAAAAACTGGACACAACGCATTGTTTTTGAAGACAAATACTATCAAAAACCTAAAGCTATAGAGATTAGAGTCATTCACTATTCAGATAAATAAGTAAATTGAGGAACAATTACTTATGGAAATGAACAATACTATACTAATCAACTATGTAGAGTTTAAGGCTAAGGACCTTGAGAAAACAAAAGCGTTCTACACTGGAGCCTTTGGATGGACCTTTACCGATTATGGACCGGATTACACCGCTTTCTCGGAAAGTGGCCTTGAGGGTGGATTTGAAAAAACAAAAGAAAATATTGTAAATGGCGCGCTTATTGTGCTTTATCATGAAAATTTGGAGGACATTCAAAAAAGAGTGGTGCAAGCAGGAGGAACCGTCGTAAAGGACATTTTTTCATTTCCAGGTGGACGTAGGTTTCATTTTACAGATCCATCGGGCAATGAATTGGCCATCTGGTCCGATAAATGAAAAAAGACTGAAAATAAAAAAGAGCCTGCATTGCAGGCTCTTTTCGTCAGTAATTAATTTGAGTTAGTTAGCAATCTAAATTTTCTTGAGTTAGTTAGCTTGCTTTTTCAAGAGTTCAAATGTAAACATTTTGGTAAACTTAAGTAAATTTTAACTTAACATTGATCTCATTAATGAAATGCCTGTCATCAGCTGTCCTTAAATTTTGCCTTCTTACTGCCTTCATACATTTCATAGTGGACCAATCGGGCCTCCAGTTTTCCATTGAAAGCCCTTATTTTACGAGACGTCTTAAGCCCAACATACTTTAAGGCCTCCATATTGGAAGTAATCAGCCAAGCGTCCGTTCCTGGGTAGTTTTGTTTTAGGGTATCCCCTATTCTAGTGTAAAATTCCTCCATTTCAATGGGAAGACGTTCGCCATAAGGCGGATTGAATACCATGTGCAATTTTCCTTCAACCGGCTTTTCCGTCCTAAAAAAATCCTTTCGTTCTATGGTTATGTATTCAGATAGATTGGCATTGTCAACATTCTCCTGCGACTTTCGCACCGCAGAAGGTGCCTTGTCATAACCAATAATTTTGTGATGGAATTCCCGAGTTTTGTTCAAACTGGAATCAACAATTTTTTTATGCAGTTCTGCATCATAATCCGCCCAATTCATAAAGGCATAGGATTCCCTATTAATGTTTGCCGGAATATTACAGGCTATCATTCCCGCTTCAATCAAAATTGTGCCACTACCGCACATGGGGTCAAGAAAATCCGTTTGCCCGTCCCAACCGCTTTTTAAAAGCAGGCCTGCGGCCAAAACTTCATTTATGGGAGCAATATTCGTCAAAATCCGATACCCTCGCTGGTGGAGGGAGTTACCCGAACTGTCCAATGAAACCGTACAATCATTCTTATGGATATGAATGTTGATACGCACATCGGCATCTTGGGAATTTACATTGGGCCGTTGCCTTACCACCTCCCGAAACTTATCCACTAGGGCATCTTTGGACTTCAAGGAGACGAACATGGAGTTGTTGAAAACCTCCGAACTCATTGTGGTGTCAATGGCAAAGGTCTTGTCTTGATGAAATAAACCGGGCCAATCCAACGTATAGATATTGTTGTAAAGGTCCTTTTCATTGTAAACCTTAAACGTGGCTATCGGTTTCAGCACTTTTAGCGCAGTGCGCAAGCAGAGGTTGGCCTTATAGAGAAATCCTGTGTCCCCTTCAAAAGTTACGTTTCTAACACCCTCCTCTACATGGCCCGCGCCTAAATTCCGTAGCTCTTTTGCCAGAAGTGGTTCAAATCCATAAAGGGTCTTGGCCAACATCTTAAAATTCCCTACCATCTTTTCTTTAAATCTTTCCACAAAAATAGGCTATTTTTAACCCTTCAACCCAGCTTATGGATTTTCCTTTTTTAATCGTGTTCCTAATCCCCATTGTGGCTGTCTGGGCCAGTTTTTTCTTTGTTTGGGGGGTGAAACCCAAAAACACAAGCAACATAAAGCTACTGCTGGCCTTTAGCGGTGCATTTTTGTTGGCCCTGACTTTTTTTGAACTGCTTCCCGAAGTATATGAGGGCCATGACCCAAAAATCATTGCCTTGTTCATTCTGGCGGGAATACTACTCCAAATTTTCTTGGAGTTCTTTTCAAAAGGTGCGGAACACGGGCATATGCATTTTAATCTGGAAGAAAATAAATTTCCTTTTTTGCTTTTCTTGAGCCTTTGCATACATGCTTTGGTGGAAGGAGTGCCCATACACGGCAATGCTCCCATTTTGTATGGCATCATTATCCATAAAATCCCAGTGGCCATCATTCTCAGCACTTTCTTGATCAACTCGAAAATGAAGCTTGCATGGAGCCTGCTCTTTGTGGCCCTGTTTTCATTGATGACCCCAATAGGAAGTTATGTGGCCACACAATCTGAATGGGTGGGCCATTATGGATTCATTTTGACCTCTTTGGCCATTGGGGTGTTCCTTCATATTTCAACCATTATTCTGTTTGAAAGCTCGCAAGGACATGCCTTCAATTTGAGAAAGTTAGTGGTTATTATTCTAGGAATCGGGATTGCTTATTTGATATAGATTAGGTCATAGCCTATATGAAAATTTATCGGGATATTATTTTAAGAATCATGATCCAATGACTAATGGCTCCGCCCAAAACAAAGAAATGCCATATCAAATGATTGTATGGTATTTTTTTTACCGCATAAAAAATGATTCCTAATGTATAAAAGGCCCCACCCAAGGATAAGTACACTAATTCTGATCTAGAAAAATTTTCAAGTAAATAGGGTAAATCAATTACAATGATCCAACCCATGATTCCATAAAGTACAAGGGAAAAAACTTCGAATCTACCCGTAAAGAAAAGCTTTAGGATTGTCCCGAACAAAGCAATTCCCCAAACCAAATAAAACAACAGCCACCCTTTGGAAGGTAGAAGTATGGTAAGACAAACGGGCGTATAGGTACCGGCTATCAAATAATAAATACTGATATGGTCCCAGATGCGAAATTTCTTTTTCAACTTCGGATTTTGAACAGAATGATAAACCGTGGAAGCCGTAAACAAATGAACCAAGGACAAACAATAGACCAAAACACTTCCATACAAATAAGGTGTTCCAATCAAATCTTCCTGAAATAAAACCCTACTACCCATTATAGACAGGAATATCCCAAAGGCATGCGAATAGGCATTCCATTTTTCTTCCAGTAGAACAGGGTCTGATTTAGGTGTCAAGAAAATTTATTTATACCGTTTACCGTGTTTAACCACCAAATCCACATCTTGAAGCAAGTCAATATACCGCAACACATCCCCTTTAACAGCAATAATATCGGCATACTTGCCTGGTGTAACCGTACCCACATCATCGGCAACACCCATCCAAAGGGCAGGCCAGTAGGTAGCAGAGCGAATGGCATACATGGGGTCTATTCCAAATTCGTTTACCCAAACATCCAGCTCATTCCAGGTGGATTGACTGTGAAATTTCATGGGAATCCCACTATCGGTTCCAATCAACAATACAACACCAGCATCCAATAACTGTTGCACCTTGGTCTGCAACGTTGGTCTTCTAGAAGGGGTTAATTGAAAGTAAGGAAGTCTATCTGGATGTTTAAAACTGTTTTTAATGTCCGCTATGACCGTATCAGGCAATCCCAAATGCCATGAATCATTATCCAATACTTCTTGATTATCTCTTAAATATTCGTAATTGTAGAGTCCTTCAACGGTAGGACACCAAAACATGGGGCCTTTGTTCATTTGGGCTGTACGCTCCTCAATCATTTTGATAACATCATCTGGATAACGCGGTGCTGATGACAATCCAGTATGTTCAAAACAATCAACGCCAACTTCCAGTCCTCTGCGGATTTCTTCAGGTCGATGTCCATGCGCTACAACCTTCAAACCATGTTTATGGGCTTCATCAACAACAGCACTGAGTTCTTCCATGGT